>JAMHWF010000109.1:0-114695 GCA_035911095.1 Ideonella sp.
CGGGCGTGCGCAGGCGCCGCGCCAGCGACTCGAAGTCGCCGGCCGGCCCGGTCGAGAACGACCAGTGGTGGTAGACCGGCAGCGTCACGTCGCCGGCCGCGGGGTGCGACCAGGCCGGCGCCAGCGTTTCCATCGCCGGGTCCTCCGGCCGCACGAGGCCGAGGCCGCGCAGCCGCCCGGGTTCGAAGGCGGGCACCAGGCAGGCGACGTAGTCGACATTCGGCGCCAGCCGGCGCGGGCAGACCAGCCGCGACACGTTCGAGGCCGGCGTGCCTTGCAGGTCGCGCTGCAGGCCGGCGGTGTCGCCGGGCGCCGCCGCGCTGACCACCTGCGCGTGCGCCCAGGACCAGGACTCGCCCAGCGGCGGCAGCTCGGTCGCGACGTCGGCGGCGGCGACCTTCACCGCCGGCAGCAGGGCACCGGGCTGCAGCTTCGGCGCCGCGACCTTGGCGCGGTCGAGCACCACCAGCACCAGCCAGGGCCGCAGCCGGTCGTCGCCGTTGGCATGCGCCGGGGTCAGCAGCCAGGGGAAGTCCGGCGGGTCGAAGTCGACGATCGCGAGGTAGTTCGGCTCGAAGTTGGTCGCGCCCGGCCGCGGGTCGGTGCGCACGACCAGCGTGGGGTCGATGCCGATCACGTCGCCCGGGCCGTAGAGGCGCAGCTGCAGCGGCGCGACCTCGGTGCCGGCCGCCGCCCCGGCGAGGCTCACGCCCACCGTCGCGCGGCCGCGCGCGGGCAGCGGGCCCAGGGTGTCGGGCGCATCGAGCGCCACCGCGAGGCCGCGGCGCACCCAGGGCAGGAACTGGTAGCTGACCGGCATCGAAGGTCCTCCGCGTGGGTCTCTGCGCGATGCCGCTACAGCGACAGCGTCTCGACCGCCTCGACGACCTGGATCGCGCCGCCCGCGGCGCGCACCGCGTCCTCGGCATGCCAGTACGAGCTGGCGGCGGCGCCGGCCAGCGCCTGCCCGGCCATCGTGCCGGCGTCGAGGTTCAGCGTCGCCAGCGGCGGCGGCTTGACTTCCAGCCTGGCCTCCACCTCGGGCCGCCGCCGCTCGGCGGCGCGCCGCGCCGAGCGGCCGGCGGCGCCGTGATGCAGCGCGACCAGGGCCGCGACGTCGAGCAGGCCTGCCTGCGCAAGCAGGCTCGGGGTGGTCTTCGACGAGAGGTTGACCTCCTCGTAGTCGAAGGCCTCGGGCACCGCGGTGCCGAACAGGTAGTCGCGCTGGCCGACCTCGACCCCGGCCTCGAAGAGGCCGAACGAGGGCTTGCCGAGCAGCTCGTCCTCGCTCAGCTCGAGGAACTGCGCGGCGGAGAAGGATTCCTGCAGCCGCCGGTCCGGCGCCTTCTCGACGCCGGCAAAGCGGAGGCTGCCGATCGCGACCTCGCGCTCGCCCTCGATCGCGTCCGAGCCCAGCTTGTCGAGCCGCTTGGCCAGGGGCAGGCGCTTCTGCACGAACTGCAGCAGCGCGTCCGGGTGCACGAGCAGCACGCGGCCGCCTTCCAGCGTCGCCGGCAGCTTCGCGAACGCGGCCGAGGCCTGGGCGCCCGGCATCAGCGCGGCCGACCAGGTGCCGGGCTTCTCGAGCTCGGCCTTCAGCTCGTCGGCCAGCCGCAGGCGCCGCATCGGCGAGGGGCGTTCCTCGCCCCAGGCCTCGTCGACCTCGAGCGAGAAGTCGGGCAGCGGCCAGGGCGTGTGGATCTTCGCGCGGCCGGTCACGTGCCAGCGCCCGGGCCCGGCGAAGCGGCCGTAGATGTCGACGCTGGCGAAGTCGATGCCGAAGACCTCGACCCCGGCGTAGACGTGCAGGTCGCAGTCGAAGCGGAATTTCGGGACGAGATAGATGATCGCGTTGAACTCGAAGCCGCCCTCGACCGACGCGATGCCGATGTCGGCCCAGATGCGCAGCGAGGCGCCGCCCTGCACGGTGGCCGAGGTGACCGCGAAGTAGCCCTTGAACTCGAGCCCGATCACGCCGATCGAGAAGCTCGCGCCGACGCGCTGGAAGGGTGCCGGCAGGCCCGGCGGCAGGTCGGTGAAGCGCGGGTGGAAGCCGCCGGCGCTGATCAGGAAGCTCGGCCGGTCGCCGAAGCGGGCGCGGAAGGCGAACTGCCCGGTGAGCGAGATGAACACCACGCGCGAGTCGCGCAGCACGCCGTCGAACCAGATCTGCAGCGGGTCGAAGACGATGCCGCCGGCGAAGTCGACCTGCAGGTAGAGCAGCGACAGCGACTTGTCGACCAGCGGCGGCAGCTGCACGATCACCTGGCCGACGAAGACCAGCTGCGTCGCCTCGACCAGCACGCCCACCCGCGCGGTCACCAGGCTCGGCGTGCCCCAGCCCAGCTCGAGCATCGGCCCGATCACGAAGCCGCCCGGCTTGAACGGGAAGATCGTGCGCAGCTGGCTGATGATCTGCGGCGCGTTGGCCACCGGGTTCTGCGGGAACAGGAAGCTGTCGAGCGAGCCGGTGGTGAGCCCGCTGGACAGCGCCTCGATGCTGACCGTGTGCTGCACGCCGATCAGCCCGCCGACGCCGGTCAGCGTGAAGCCGAAGCCGAGCTGGATCGGCGGCAGCTGCGCGGTGATGATCAGCAGCAGCGACCAGCCGGCCGGGTTCTTGGTCGACAGCAGCGCGATCGCCTTGACGCCGACCGCCATCAGCTTCAGGTCGAGGATGCCGGCGTATTCGCCGCGCGGCTCGTCGAAGAGCAGGAAGCCGCCGCCCTTGACGATGCCGGCGTCGATCGAGAGGCCGGCGCCGGTGGGCGGCTTCAGCTTCCACTGCGCCGTCGGCGCACCGCCCTGCAGGCCGTCGAGTACCAGCAGCGTGCCCAGTCGCTCGATCGAGCCGGCGAAGGGGCCGAGCGCGGCCTGGAACGAGCCGGAGAGCTCGACCGACAGGCGGTCGAGCGTGGGCCCCGGCAGCAGCTCGAGGTGCAGGAAGGGGATCTGCACCGGGCTCGACGGGATCGCCTCCAGCGGCACCGTCGCGCGCAGGCCGGTGCCGTCGGCCAGGCGCAGGCCGCCGGCGACGTCGGCGACGAGGCCGAAGTTCAGCTTGACCTCGATCGCGTCGCCGATCACCGCGCCGAGGAACGGGTCGTCGCCGACCTTCAGCACCAGCTTGGCGTCCTTCAGGTCGAAGCCGAGGCGCGGCTGCGCGGTCGTGAGGCGCAGGCTGCCGCTGAGCTCGCCGATCGACAGGTGGGTACCGTCCGCCGGCCCGAGCCGCAGCGGCGCGGTCGCGCTGCGCCGCCCGAAGCTGAGGCCGAGGTCGATGTCGCCGCTGAAGGTTGGCACCGGCAGGCTGGCCGGCAGCGGGTCGAGCGGCGGCAGCGCGAAGCGCACGACGAAGGCGCCGCCGGCGTCGAGCCCGAGCCGGAAGCCGTCGCTGACCGGCGCGCCGCCGCCGAGCTGGCCATCGAGCTTCGCGTAGAGCGCGGGCGGCGCGGCGCTGCCTTCGTAGCCGAGGGTCAGCTGCAGACGGTTCGGGCCGTCGGCGACGAGCTCGAAGGTCTTGCTGCGGTCGGTGGCCGGCAGCTCGAGCGGCCCGCGCTGCACGACGCCGCCGGGCGTGAGGCTCGCGAAGGCGCGGTCGGCGATCGTGCCCAGCGCGATGACGGCCAGGCCGGCGATCATCTGCGCCTCGGCGACATCGGCCGCGGCCAGCGGCTGCGTCGCCGGGTCGCGGCCCTTCAGCAGGTGCACCAGGCGGCGCGCGGGTGGTGCGGCCTCGTCCTCGTCGGCGTCGCCGGAGACGATCAGCAGCAGCTTGGCGAGCGAGTAGGCGGTCGGCGGCTGGCCGGCCGAGGCGTGGACGATGCGCTCGACCTGCTGCATCACCTTGCCCAACTCGCCCAGGCCCACCGAGCCGGCCTGCAGCGCGTCGAGGACCTCGCCGACGAGGCGCAGCGCGGCGAGGCTCTCGCCGGTGACGAGTGCGGCCACGGCGAGCGAATCGGCCACCGCGTGGCTGGCCGTGAGGGCCGCAGGGTCGACGCTTGCCGGGTCCTTGTCGAGCTGCAGGCCGAGGCTGCCGCGCAGCGCGTCGGCGAGCGGGCTGCGGATCGCGTCGGGCACCGCGTCGGGCGCCAGCGCCGCGAGCGCGTCGACCGACGTCTTGAACCAGCGGAACGCCCGCAGGAAGACCTTGTCCGCACCGGCCATCGGGCTCGCCCCCTCGCCGCACTCGGCACGCTGCGTGGCGTGCCCGTTGTCGAACGCGTGCGAAGGCTCGCTTCGCACCAGGGCCGCCACTGTACGCCCGCCGCGTGACCGGCGAAAGACCGACCGGGACGATGTTGGGGATAGCCGCAGGGCCCTCGCTATGCTCGTCTTGCATCTCGGCTGCGCGCCCTCAGGCGGGGCGAGGCGCGAGGCACCAACAGGAGGCGACGGAGGCGATGGAAAGCAGCAAGGCCGCGGGTTCACGCTCGCCCGCAGTGCACCGCTCGGCGGCGGACGCGCAGCAGGTGGAAGCTGCAGTGGCGACCGTGCCCGCCGCATCCGTCGCTGGTGCAACGCCCGCTGGCGATGACCTCGGGCGCAGCGGCTTCGACCGCGACTTCCTCGCCTTCCGCGTGACCACGCCGCGCTTTCCGAAGGCGTGCCGCGACGACCTGGCGCAGCTCGACGGCCAGCACCAGATCCCGTACTGCCACTTCTCGGTCTGGCTCAGCAAGGCGCGCCGCTACGCGCTGTGCGTGGCCTGGAACATCGACGGCGACCGCTTCAGGCGGGTGGCGCGCAGCAACCGCTTCAAGCTCGACCGCCGCGGCGGGCTCGAGACCTTCCAGCTCGGCGAGGCGATCTACCGCGCCAACCCGCTCGACCGCGGCCACATCGCGCGCCGCGCCGACCTGTGCTGGGGCAGCGTCGAAGAGGCGCGGCAGGGCGATGCCGACAGCTTCCACTTCACCAACATCGTTCCGCAGCACGCGGCCTTCAACCAGAGCGGCGACCGCAGCGACGACCCCGAAGGCGGCGTCTGGGGGCGGCTGGAGAACACGGTATTCGACACCGAGCAGCCGCACCGCTTGCGCGTGTCGCTGCTCGGCGGACCGGTGTTCGGCCGCGACGACCGCAGCTACACGTCCGGCGGCGAGGCCTGCCTGCTGCCCGACGAGTTCTGGAAGCTCGTGGCCTACCGCGACGCGCGCGACCGGCGCGACAAGGTGTTCGGCTTCCTGCTGACGCAGCGCCACCTCGTCGCACCGCTGGCGGTGCCCGAGGGGCTGGACTTCGAGCCCTGGCTCTGGGCGCGGATCGCGCTGCGCGACCTGGAGGCGCGCATCGGCTTCAAGCTGCCGAAGGCGCTGCACACGCGCGAGCAGTCCTTCGCGGCGCCGCGCGCAGCACGCGGCGTGGCCGCGATCCGCATCCTGGCGTCGCCGGACGAGTACTTCCGCTGAACGGTCGCCGGCGCGGCTCAGCTCACGACGACGCCGACGTCGAAGGCCGGTGTGAAGTGCGCCGGCTGTACCAGGCGCGGGCCGGCGAGGCGGCCGAGCTCGTCGAGCGCCGGCATGTGCTTGGGCTCGTCCATCGCCTCCAGCGCCGCGAGCGCCTTCGCGCTGCGTTCGAGGCCGAGCGTCTCGCGGCACCAGTCGGGCTCGAAGAAGACGTTGTAGCGCAGGTACGAGAGCGTCGGCGTGCCGCCGAGCGGCGGCGTCACGGTGCCGGTCTCGCGGTCGATCGGGCGCGCAGTCGGGCTGGTCGAGAGCCACTGCATCATCGTCTCGACCAGCTCGGTGCAGTCGTCCATCAGCGCCGAGAGGGCACGAAACGCGTGCGCCGCCGACGCCGCCTGCAGCCCGCTGGAGGGGCCGATCGGCGTGCGCTTGCGGCCAGTGCCGAGCGAGACGACGAGCAAGCGGTCGGCGCCGGTCTGCCAGCGGAACGGATGTCCGTCGATCGTCGCGGTGAGCAGCAGTTGCAAGGCGGGGTTGTTGGCGGTCGTCAGGCCGCCGTCGACGAACTCGCCGTGCACCGCCTTCAGCTTGCGTTCCGGGTCGTCCTCGCTGATGCGGATGCTCTCGGGGCGGAAGTAGTAGGGCGCCGCGGTGCTGGCGCGCACCACCTGCCAGAGCGGAAACTCGCCGTTCGGCAGCGTCTGCGAATTGGTGCGCCGCCCGAAGTAGCGGCCCTGCGGGTGGTTGGTCAGCGGCCAGGGGCTGCCGGTGTCGAGGCGCTTGGTGACGACGAGCAGGCCGGTCTTGAAGTCGGGGCTGTCGAGCCGCCGGTCGCCGAAGACCGAGTGCAGCGCGCGCTGCACGTCGTCGGCGTCGAACTTCTGCCGGATCACGCCCAGGCGCAGCAGGTTGCGCTTGAACACCGCGTTGCCGAGCGCGAGATACTTGCCGTGGATCTCGTCGACCGTCATCCCGATCGCGAGCCCGGCCGCGATGATCGCTCCGGTCGAGGTGCCGCCGATCAGGTCGAAGTAGTGCGCGAGGCGGAAGTCGGGATCGCCGTAGCGGGCGCGCAGCAGCGACTCGATCTCGCGCAGCAGGCCCAGCGTCAGCACGCCGCGGATGCCGCCGCCGTCGAGCGACAGGATGCGCTTGGGGCCGACGGTGGGGTCGAGGTGCTGCGCGAAGCTGCGATAGGCCGGCATCTGTCGTCTCCTCCCGTGGGTCGCGAGCCGCGGCGTGCAAGTGCCGCACCCTCCCTGCGCGGCGGATTCTGCGTGCGGCGCGCGGCGCCGGTACGGCGGCCTTGCTTGCGTGTCGGGCTTGCCACCGCCGGTGCCGGGCGTCACGATGTGCCGATGAACGAGAGCACGCTGGCGCCGCGCAAGGTCTTCCTCTTCAGCGGGCACATGGTCGACGCGCCCGGGCGCAAGCAGCCGCGCTTTCCGCCGGCGCAGGAGCCGGTCGCGGCGCAGGCGATCGGCCAGTGCCTGGCCGCGCTCGAAGCCGGGCCGCAGGACCTGGCGATCTGCGGCGGCGCCTGCGGCGGCGACCTGCTGTTCGCCGAGGCTGCGCTGGCGCGCGGCACGCCGCTCGAGCTCTACCTGCCGTTCGACGCGTCGACCTTCGTCGTCGAGTCGGTCGACTTCGCCGGGGGCGACTGGCCTGCGCGTTTCGCCGAGGCCACTCGTCGCGCCGTCGCGGTGCATGTGCTGCCGCGCGAGCGCGACCCGCTGCCCGCAGGAGCCGACCCGTATGAGGCGAACAACCTCTGGATGCTGGAGGCAGCAGGCCGCCACGGCAGCGAGCGTGTCGACTTCGTCTGCCTGTGGAACGGGCAGGGCGGCGACGGGCCGGGCGGCACGCAGCACCTGATGCGGGAAGTGCAGCGGCACCAGGGGCGCACGCACTGGCTCGACACCAGGCAGCTCTGGCAGGGCGCTGGCGATGCGCCCGCCGCCGCGGGAGGGCCGGTACCCAGGCCCCTGTGCTTCATGGTCATGCCCTTCGGCCGCAAGTCGACACTGGCCGAAGCGGGCAGCGGCCCGACCGAGATCGACTTCAACCGGCTCTGGGACCTGGCCTACGTGCCGGTGATCGAGTCGCTGGGCTACGAGGCGGTGCGCGCCGACCAGGACACCGGCTCGCTGATCGTCACCGAGATGCTCGAGCGCCTGTACTTCGCCGACCTGGTGCTCGCCGACATGACGATCCCGAACGGCAACGTCTACTACGAGATCGGCGTACGGCATGCGGCGCGGTCTTCCGGCTGCGTGCTGCTGGCAGCGGATTGGTCGAAGCAGTTGTTCGATGTCGCCCAGATGCGCACCGTGCGGTACCCGCTGCCGGAAGGAGAGATCACGCCGGCGACGGCAGAAGCGATCCAGGCGGCGATCCGCAGCGCCATTCCCGCGCTTGCGGTCGGCGCCTCGCCGATGCACGCGGCGATCCCCGGCTATCCGTCGAAGGTCAACGAAGCGGACGCCCTGACGATGAAGTCGCGGATGGCGGGGCTGGCTGCCCTGCAGGGCGAGATCCGCGCCGTGAGATCGGCGTCGTCGTCCGGGCAGATGGCGGCTGCGCTGTCCCTCGCCGGTCGGTATGCCGGAGACTCGCTGATCGGCGCGGCTGCGCTCTCGCTGATGCGCCTGCTGGCCGACTGTGCGGACACGCCGCGGGACTGGGATGCCGTCGTGGGCTTCGTCGATGGCTTGAAGGAACCGGTGCGCTCCCTGCCCGAGGTGCGCGAGCAGCGCGCGATGGCGCTTTCCTATGCGGGTCAGCATCTGGAGGCGATCCGTGACCTGCAGACGCTCGTCGACGAGTTCGGCCCGACGCCGGAGCGCCTGGGCCTGCTCGGCGGTCGCTACAAGCGCCTGTACAACAGCAAGGAGGCCGAGCCGAGGGACCGCGCCGCCCACCTGCGCCAGGCGATCGACCACTACGAGCGCGGCATGGAGCTCGACCTCAACGAGTACTACTGCGCCTGCAACCTGCCGCACCTGTATCGCGAACGCGGCCGTGCCGGCGACGAGGAGAAGGCACAGACGGTGCTGCGCCTCGTCGTCGCCGCCTGCCAGCGGGCGCAACGCCGCGGCGCCGTGGACCCCTGGCTGCGGCGCACCCTGCTCGGCGCCGCCTTCAACGCCGCCGATCCGGCGAAGGCGGAAGAACTGGTCGACCAGGTGCTCGACGAGGGCCCCGCGCGCTGGGAGGTCGACAGCCTGCGTGCCGACTTGCGAGCGAGCGTTGCCCAGGTGCGCGACGAGGCCGTGCGCCAGCGCTTGCAGCAACTGCTCGATCGGCTGTCAGTTTGAATCGCCCAGGCGTGCCGTCGCCGCTCAGCCCCAGCCTTCCAGCACCAGCTTTCCCCGCGCCGTCCCCGACTCGATCAGCTGGTGAGCGCGCCGCAGGTGGGCCGCGTTGATCGTCCCGTAGCGCTCGTTCAGCGTCGTGCGGAGCAGGCCGGCGTCGACCAGCGCGGCGGCTTCCTCCAGCAGGCGGTGCTGGCCGATCATGTCGGCGGTGCCGTAGAGCGAGCGCGTGAACATCAGCTCCCAGTGCAGCGAGACCGCCTTGCGCTTGAGCTGGGTCGCGTCGAGCGCCTTCGGGTCGTCGATCAGGCCGAAGCGGCCCTGCGGCGCGATCACCTCCACGATCTGCTCGAAGTGCGCGTCGGTCTGGGTCAGGCTGGCGACGAGGTCGACGGTCGGGAAGCCGATGCGCTTCAGCTCGCCGGCGAGCGGCTTCGCATGGTCGATCACGTGGTGGGCGCCGAGCCCGCGCACCCACTGCTGCGTCTCGGCCCGCGAGGCGGTGCCGATCACCGTCAGGCCGGTCAGGCGCGCGGCGAGCTGGGTCAGGATCGAGCCGACGCCGCCGGCCGCGCCGACGATCAGCAGCGCGCGGCCGTCCGGCTGCTTGCCCGGGGCGACGCCCAGGCGGTCGAACAGCAGCTCCCAGGCGGTGATCGTGGTCAGCGGCAGCGCCGCGGCCTGCGCGAAGTCGAGCGAGGCCGGCATGTGGCCGACGATGCGCTCGTCGACCAGGTGACGCTCGCTGTTCGTGCCGGGCCGCGCGATCGAGCCCGCATACCAGACCTTGTCACCCGGTTTGAACAGCGTGACCTCCGGCCCGACGGCGCGCACGACGCCACTCGCGTCCCAGCCCAGCACCTTGTAGTCCTGGCCCGCCTCGGGGCCGGCACTGCGGCGGACCTTGGTGTCGACCGGGTTGACCGACACCGCCTTGATGTCGACCAGCAGGTCGCGCCCGGTCGCGACGGGTTCGGGCAGGGTGATGTCGACGAGCGAAGTGGCTTCGCCGATCGCTTGCGGCTTCTGGTAGCCAACGGCTTTCATGGAGCGGTCCTCATTGCATGACGGCGTGGAGCTTCCCATGTGGCGACCGCCGGGGAAACCGCGCGCGGCTTGAACCCACTTTCAAACGCCGCTTTAAAGTGCCCGCGAGCCGGCGCGGGCCGGCGGCACCCGGATCGCGATGAAGGCCCTGCAGGATCTCGACATCTTCGTGCGCACCGTCGACAGCGGCAGCCTCTCGGCGACCGCGCGCGCGCTCGACCTGACGCCCGCCGCTGCCAGCGCGGCATTGAAGCGGCTCGAGGCCGAACTCGGCGTGCAGCTGCTCGTGCGTTCGACGCGCAGCCTGCGCCTGACGCCCGAGGGCGAGCGCTTCCTCGCCCGCTGCCGCCCGGCGCTGGCCGCGCTCCAGCAGGCCGGCCGCCAGCTCGCGCAGGGCGAGGCGGCGCTGCAAGGCGTGCTGCGACTGTCCGCGCCCTCGGACTTCGGTCGCAACCTGCTGCTGCCCTGGCTGAACGACTTCCAGCAGCAGCACCCCGGCGTCGAGATCCGGCTGCAGCTCTCCGACCGCCTGGCGCAGGTCTACCGGGACCCGGTGGACGCCGCCTTCCGCTACGGCGAGCCGCCGGCCTCGCAGCTGGTCGCGCTGCCGGTGGCGGCCGACAACCGGCGCGTGCTCTGCGCCTCGCCCGAGTATCTGGCGCGCCGCGGCGTGCCCTCGGGCCCGCAGGCGCTCGAAGGGCACGACTGCCTGTGCTTCATGCTGGCCGGCCGCGTGCACGACCGCTGGCGCTTCTGGCGCGACGGCCAGGAGGCGAGCGTGCGTGTCAGGCCGCTCAACGTCTCGAACGACGGCGAGGCGGTGCGCCGCTGGGCGCTGCTCGGCCGTGGCATCGCCTACAAGTCGCGCTTCGACGTCGTGCAGGACCTGGCGCGCGGCGCGCTGCTGCCGCTGTGTCCCGACTGGGCGACCGAGCCGACGCCGCTCTACCTGGTGCTGCCCGACCGGCAGCAGCTCACGCCGCTGCTGCGCGAGTTGCGTGGCTTCGTCGAGGCGCGCGTCGCGACGCTGGCGGTGCCGGCCTGAGGCGGACCGCCAGCGCGCCGTTCGACCCGCAGGCGGGGCAAGCGTGCAGAAGTACCGCGGCGCTTTCCATCACCCGGGGGACGCCGTTCGCCCGCGCCCGCATTGCAGTGGCGAAGTGCCACCCCGGCTCGCCAGGGCGTCGGTACATTGCCGCCCTTCGTCACAGCCGATCCGCACGGGTCCCTCTCATGAAGCCACAGCTGCAGCGCCCGACCGGGGCCTTCGTCGGCGCGTCCTGGGCCGCACTTTTCGTCGGCGCGCTCGCCTACCTGGTCGGGTTGTGGAACGCCCAGATGCAGCTCAACGAGAAGGGCTACTACTTCACGCTGCTGGTGTTCGGGCTGTTCGCCGCGGTGTCGCTGCAGAAATCGGTGCGCGACCGGCTCGAAGGCATTCCGGTCACCGGCATCTACTTCGCCCTGGCCTGGGTCTCGCTGGGCCTGGCGGTGATGCTGCTCGTGGTCGGGCTGTGGAACGCCGAGCTGGCGCCGAGCGAGAAGGGCTTCTACGCGATGTCGTTCCTGCTCGCGCTGTTCGCCGCGGTGGCGGTGCAGAAGAACGTGCGCGACGTCGCGCTCGCCGCCCCCGCGGCGCCGGAGCCCGACACCCAGCAGGAGCGCTGAGGCGCCTGCCGGTCGCGTCGCCCTTCGGGCGCCGGCGCGACCCGCGACCGTCTGACGTCCGGCCCCGGCGAGCATCTGCGCCGCCGGCGTCCGGCCTCGGCCGCCGAGCGGCCGTAGGGGGCTGCCTCACACGGCTCACCCCAGCCTCTTCCGCGCGTCTTCCTGGCGCCTCGGCGTATCCTGCGCCCCCGCCCTCCGGGCGCGCCTGCGCCAGGCCCGCCCCCGCGGTGCTGCCGCCGCGACCGGCGAGCGGGCCACCACGACAGGAGACGCGATGAGCAGGACCTACAAGATCGCCGCGATCCCGGGCGACGGGATCGGCAAGGAAGTGCTGCCCGAGGGCCGGCGCGTGCTCGAGGCGGCGGCCAGGCGCTATGGCTTCGGGCTGCAGTTCACCCCGGTCGAGTGGGCGAGCTGCGACTACTACGCGGCCCACGGCCAGATGATGCCGGACGACTGGAAGGCCCAGCTCTCGACGCAGGACGCGATCTACTTCGGCGCCGTCGGGTGGCCGGCGACGGTGCCCGACCACATCTCGCTCTGGGGCTCGCTGCTCAAGTTCCGCCGCGAGTTCGACCAGTACGTCAACCTGCGCCCGGTGCGCCTGTTCGAGGGCGTGCCCTGCCCGCTGGTCGACGCCAAGGGCCAGCCGCGCCGGCCGGGTGACATCGACTTCTTCGTCGTGCGCGAGAACACCGAGGGCGAGTACACCAACCTCGGCGGCGTGCTCTACGCCGGCACCGAGCGCGAGATCTGCATCCAGGAGTCGGTGTTCTCGCGCCATGGCACCGACCGCGTGATGCGCTTCGCCTTCGAGCTCGCGCAGTCGCGTGCGCGCCGGCATCTGACGGTCGCGACCAAGAGCAACGGCATCGCGATCAGCATGCCCTGGTGGGACGGCCGCGCCGACGAGATCGCCAAGGGCTACCCCGGCATCACCGTCGACAAGCAGCACATCGACATCCTGACCGCGCGCTTCGTGTTGCAGCCCACGCGTTTCGACGTCGTCGTCGCGAGCAACCTGTTCGGCGACATCCTCTCCGACCTCGGCCCGGCCTGTACCGGGACGATCGGCCTGGCGCCCTCGGCCAACCTGAACCCGGAGCGCAAGTTCCCGTCGCTGTTCGAGCCGGTGCACGGCTCGGCGCCCGACATCTACGGCCGCAACATCGCCAACCCGGTCGCGATGATCTGGTCGGGTGCGCTGATGCTCGACTTCCTCGGCCAGCGCGAGGCGCACGATGCGATCGTGAAGGCGATCGAGCAGGTGCTGGCCGAAGGCCCGCGCACTGGCGACCTGGGCGGCAGTGCCTCGACGACCGAGATGGGCGAGGCGATCGCGGCGCGCGTGGCAGGCTGAGGGCGCGGTCACGCCCCGCCAGGGGCTGGATGTCGCAGATCTTCAAGACCGCCGCAGGCCGGCGGCCGAGACTGCGTTCGCTCGCAGGCATGCCGCTCCGGCGTGCTGCGGGCGCATCACGACACCCAGGAACCTCGACATGAAACTCAGCCTCTTCTCGCCGGGCCTGCCGGCGCTTTGCCTCGCTTTCGCGGTCACCGCGCTCGGCACCACCGTCTCGACCCCGGCCGCGGCCGTCGGCGTCAGCACGCCGGGCTCGGCCTGCAGCCCGTTCGGCCAGCCGTCGACGGCCTCGCTGACGAGCATCAGCGTCAACCAGACCGGCGTCGGCAACCGCGACGCCTCGATCAGCCGCAAGGTCATCTGCCCGGTGGTGCGGGCGCGCGACGGCAACGGCGTCGTCGTCTACGTCGACGGCCGCGCGGCGGAGGACGCGGCGGTCGGCTGCACGCTCTACAGCTACAACTTCAACGGCGAGCTGCGTGCCAGCAAAGGCTTCGTCGCCAAGACAGCCACCTTCGACCAGCGGCTCGAGCTGTCGGCGACCGAGGCGCCGAGCTACGCCTATCTGAGCCTCGCCTGCAGCCTGCCGAGCCTGGAGCGCGGCAAGGTCCTCGGCGTGCTGACGGTCGACTGAGAGGGGCGGGCCATGGCATCCACCCGTGGGTCGTTCGGTGGGTTTGTGGCGGTGGTCGCGCTGGCCGCCGCATCGGTGATCGGCGCGCTCGCCTGGGGCCTGTGGCCGGCAGCGGCGCCCGAGGGGCAGGCGGTGGCCGTGGCGCCCTCGCCGCCGCCTTCCGGCGGGCCCGCGCTGCTGGCCGGCCCCGAGGCCCTGCTGCGCGCCGAACTGCAGCGGCTGCAGCAGCGCGTCGGCCGCCACGATGCCGAGCTCGACCTGCTGCGCCGAGGTCTCGTCGCGGCGCGGCAGGTGGCCGCGGCGCCCCCTGCCGCGGCGGTCGCGAGACCGCCGGCCGTGCCGGCCACGCCCGGGCCTGCGCCCGACCCGGCCGCGCGGCGCGAGCAGGCGCGGCAGGAGGGCGAGGCGCTGGCTGCCGAGCGCGAGGCGCGCTTCCGCGCCGAGGCGATCGACCCGCAATGGGCCCTGTCGATGCAGGGTCGCGTCCAACAGGCGCTGCTGCCCGCCGAGGGCGAGCCGGCGCCGCCGGTGCTGCAGTCGCTCGAGTGCCGCTCGCGCAGCTGCCGCCTCGAGCTGGCGGGCGACCCGGCGCAGGACTTCCTGCCGATCCTCGCGCTGCGCTTGGTCGGCGACTTCCCGTCGATCGGCGCCAGCCGCGTCGAGGCTGGGGACGGCGGCGTGACGACGGTGCTCTACCTGGCCGCGTAAGGCGATGCCGCGGCCACGGGCGGGCCGCTCAGGGCAGCTCGCCGGGGCCGAAGGCCGGCGGCTCCTCGAAGACCACCGCCGCCACCAGCGGACGCAGGCTCGGCGGCAGCTTCTGCAGCGACAGCCCCTGGGGCCGCGGCGGCGCGCCGTCGCACATCACGCCACCGCCGCTGCGCGTGCGCAGCCGCACGCCGAACACCCCCTGGAAGTCGTCGGCGGCGCCGTCGATCGAGAAGGCGTCGCCGACGCAGGGCCCGACCGTGAAGCCGAGGGCCGAGAAGGCCGCGCGCACGCGTGCCGTCTCGTCCTCGGCGCGGCCGCTGGCCAGCGCGCGGGCGAGGACGACGAGGGCGCTGAAGGAAGCGGGTCGGGTCATGGCGTTCGGCGTTCAGCGGAAGGCATCGAGCTTGCCGCGGATCACCAGCGATTCGAGCGCGGCGATGTCCTCGCCTGACAGGGCGGCAGGGGTGCTGCTGCGGTGCGGCGCGTGCGCGGTGGCCTGCAGCGCCGCCCGCGGCGGCGCGGCCTCGACGATGCGCTGCGGGTGCCCGGGCCGCCAGGCCCGTGCGGGTCGCAGCGTGGAGATGCGCACACCCGGCGCGCAGGGGTCCTCCGGCTCGGTGGGCACCGGCGACGGAGCCGGCGCGGGCGTCGGGGCCGGCTCGCCGGGGCCGAGGCAGCGCAGCTTGGCCACCAGCACCGCCGCATGCGCGTCGACGAGGCCGGCGCCGGTCGCCAGGTCGGGTCCGGGCCCGGCCGCCGCGCCGGAGGACGCCGGGTTGCAGATGCCGGCGGTGACGTCGACCGCGGTGCGCACCAGCACGTCGCGCACCTCGGCCGGCGCGAGCCGCGGGCAGGCCTGCTTGACCAGCGCCGCCGCGCCGGCGAGCTGCGGCGCCGCGGCCGAGGTGCCGCTGATCGCGGCCCAGCCGTCGTCCTCCGCCGTCTCGTCGCCGCTCGGGTGCGTGCCGCCGGCCAGCCCGGCGTCGATCTCGCAGCCGGGCTGCAGCGGCAACATGATGTAGGCCGCCCGCGGCCTCATGCCCACCAGGCCGCAGAGGTCGGGCGCGTTGCGCCCCGGGTAGATCGGGCTGGCGAAGCCGCTCGCGTAGTCCGAGGCCTGCAGCGAGCCGTCGGGGCCGATGTAGGCGCCGCCGGCCGAGATCACGTCGGGGTGCTGGCCCGGAAAGCCGAAGTGCCCGTTGCCGGCCGAGAAGACGACGACGATGCCGCGCGCCACCGCGTCGGCGATCGCCACCGCGAGCGCCTGGTTGGCCGGGCTCAGCGGGCCGCGGCGCACGTCCGAGCCCCAGCTGCAGGTGATGATGTCCGGCGCCAGCGCGACCGCCGCGTTGAAGGCGCCGGTCGAGTTGGTGAAGCTCATCTTCACCGGCAGCAGCTCGGCGTCGGGCGCGAGTGCAAAGATGTTGGCCGACTCGGCGGTGCCGTGGCCGTTGTCGTCGGTGGCGGGGTCGCTCGCGCCGGGACCGAGCGTCACCGCCTGCACCCGGTAGCCGCGCGCCGTGAAGAAGGGGTGGGCCGCCTGGCCGCTGTCGACCATCGCGACGCGCACGCCGCGCCCGGTGATCTCGCCGCGGTGCGCGCGGTCGGCATTGCAGCCCAGCGACACGTCGCCCGGCACGCCGAGGTGCCAGTAGCCTTTGCGCGGCGCCAGCGGCAGGGGCGCCATGTAGTAGCGCGGCTCCTCGATCGCGACGCCTTCGACCAGCTTCTCGAAAGGGGTGCCCGCCGCCGTCAGCAGGCCGAAGTGCGAAGGGTCCTCGCCGCTGAAGAAGGTGGCGGTGCCGCTGATGCCGAAGGACTTGATCGTCCTCAGCTCGTGCGGCACGACCTCGGTCTTGAAGGCGCGCTCGTAGGTCGCGATCGGCGCCGCGATGTTGATCGTGTAGGGCGAGATCTGCAGCACCTCGAACCCCGCGTCCTCCAGCGCCTGCGCGGCGCGGCGCAGGGTGCCGGCCTCGGAGAGGAAGTTGCCCACCACCTCCTCGTCGATCGGGCCGCCGTAGTCGAACATGGACATGCCGCCGACCGAGCGCGGCGAGACCTGCGCGAACAGGCGCGGCGGGATCGAATGGCCCTGGCTGTCCTTGCGACTGGCGCCGGAGTGGGCCGCGGCGCCGCGGCGGTCGGTGGCGGGCAAGGCCTTGCGGGCGGCCTTCTTCGCGGGGGCTGTCGTCTTGCGGGTGCTGCTCGGCATCGCGTGCTCCTCGTTGTGCGTGCGGCGTCGGCCCGGCCTGCGAGCCCGCGCCGCGTGGGTCTGCGCTGCGCGTAGTTTGGCAGTCAGCCCGCGCCGGCGCCGACAAGCCCTGCGGGCGACGAGAATCGCCGCCTCGACCTTGCCGCCACCGGCGGACCGGAGCCTGCATGCCCCTTCGTTCCATCGCCCGCCTGACCCTTGCCCTGGCCCTCGCGGCGACGGGCGGCCTGGCCCAGGCCGCCGAGATCGTGCTGCAGGAGTCGGCCGTGCTCCAGCTGGTGAAGCAGGCGCTCTTCACCCAGCAGGGCCGCTACGTGCTGCGGCCGGGCCCCTGCCACGCGACGCTCGCCGAACCTTCGGTGACGGTGCAGGGCGGTCGCGTGCGCATCCGCTCGCGGCTGTCATCGAACACCGGGGTCGAGGTCGGTGACCAGTGCGTCGGCGTGCCGATGGCGGCCTGGACGGTGGTCTCTGGCGTGCCCGTGCCGCGCGATGGCGTGGTGCGGCTCGAGAACATCCGCATCGACGACGTCGAGGACGAAACCGCGCGCCTCGCGCTGCAGTCGGGCCTCGCGCCGCGCCTGCCGCGCGCCGTCGAGATCGACGTGCGCGGCTCGGTGGCGGAGATGCTGCACGGCTGGAAGTCGGCGGGCGTGCAGTCGACGCTCGAGGCCTTCGCGATCCAGTCGGTCGAGGCCGAGGGAGGTCGGCTGGCGGTGCGGTTCGATTTCAGGATCGGGGCGAGGTAGCGGTGCAGGGGTGAGATCACAGGCAACGCAACGTGGCGATCCGTCCGCTGGCGATCCGGCTGCTGCTTGGCCCGGGCAGCATCGCGACGAGGAGGGTGCTTGGCCACACCGAGGTCGCGCAGCGCCTGATGGTCATGATCCGGGGCGCGATCGCGGTCAGGCCTCGACCTCGCGGGCTCGTACCGACGTGTGCGCCGCAGGCCGGCGCCCGGGCGCCGCGACGGTGCGTGCCACACTCGCCGCCATGAGCTTCGACACCGAATCCCAGCCGGGCGTGCACCCGGCCCCCGATGCCGCCACGCAGGGCTTCGTCCTCAACCACAGCATGCTGCGGGTCAAGGACCCGCAGCTGGCGCTGGACTTCTATACCCGCATCCTCGGCATGCGCCTGCTGCGCAAGCTCGACTTTCCGGAGATGAAGTTTTCGCTCTACTTCCTGCACCAGCCGCAGGCGGGCGAGGAGGCGCCGCCCGAAGACGTCGGCGAGCGCACGATGTGGACCTTCCGCCAGCGCGGCATCCTCGAGCTCACGCACAACTGGGGCACGGAGACTGACCCCGGCTTCAAGTACCACGACGGCAACGCGCAGCCGCAGGGCTTCGGACACATCTGCTTTTCGGTGCCCGACCTCGACGCCGCGGTGGCCTGGTTCGACCGCCACGGCGTCAGCTACGTGAAGCGGCCCGAGCAGGGCAAGATGCGCGACGTCGCGTTCATCCGGGACGCGGACGGCTACTGGATCGAGATCGTCGAGGCCGCTCGCACGAGCCAACTGGGTCGCTGACGGAAGGGGGAGGGCCACGCGAGGGCGCGACCCAAAGCCGACAGGGCGCGCGCCCGGCTTGAACGCCGCGGTGTGAATGCCCCGGCTGAGGCCGACGAGGCGACGGCGGGCCGGCGCCGAGCACGAAGATCGCGCTGAGGGCTTCCGGGTCGGCGACCCGAGTCCGTGCAGGCCACGACTGGCCGGAGCTGACCTCCGAGGCTCGGCGACACTGTGGCCATGAAGCTCGCGTTCCCCCTCGTCTTCGTGTTCAGCCGCCTGCGGTCGTCCGTCAACGCCCTTTGCCTCCCCCTCGCCCTGGCGGCGGCGCTCTTGCCGAGTGCGCCCGCCGCCCAGTCCGCCGCCGGCGACGCGCAAGGCACCCGCGACCATCCGCTGATCAGCCGCTTCCAGGGCGCGGTGATCAAGGACCAGAAGCGCATCGACTACGACGAGGCGGTGCTGATCGTCGGGCCGATTGCCGACGGGCGCGACGTTCCCCCCGGCTCCTTGCAGACGGTCGAGGGGCAGGTCGAGCGCACCGGCTACCGCATCGCCGGCAACCGCAGTTCGCTCGAGGTGATGCGCAACTATGCGCAGGCGCTGTCCGCGAAGGGCTTCAATACCGTGTACGCCTGCAACGGCGCCGAATGCGGCCGGGACTTCGACGGCTTCGTCGCCAACAGCGGCCGCGTCATGCCGCCGGACTTCGACGCCGCCTTCGGCGACGGCAACCGCTACCTGCTGGCGCGTCGCCAGGATTCGCAGGGCACCGTGCACGTCCTGATCAACGTGATGGCGGATTCGGCCAATGAGCGCACGCTGGTCTTCCAGCAGGTGGTCACGAGCGTCGCGATGGCGACCGACCAGGTGAAGGTGCTCGACGCCGCGGCGTTGAAGCAGGGCCTGGAGGCCGAAGGCAAGGTCGCGGTCTACGGCGTCAGGTTCGACACTGCAAAGGCCGAGATCCTGCCCGACTCGAAGGCCACGCTCGACGAGATGGCGAAGCTGTTGCGCGGGCAGCCGTCCCTGACCGTCTACATCGTCGGCCATACCGACAACGCCGGCACGCTGGCCGCCAATCTCGAGTTGTCGCAGCGCCGCGCCGAGGCCGTCGTCAAGGCTCTGGTGGCGGCGAAGATCGAGGCCGGCCGGCTCGTGCCCAAGGGCGTCGCCTCGCTGGCCCCCGTCGCCAGCAATGCCGACGAAGCCGGGCGGGCGCGCAACCGCCGGGTCGAACTCGTGCTGCAGTAGTCGGCAGGCGCCTCAGGTCGGCGCTGCGACTGCCCGCGACCGGTTGCGCAGGAACAGCCAGCCGAGCAGCGAGCCCAGCGGCAGCGCCAGGCCGACGAGCGCCGCGCGCGGCCAGCCGCCGCTGGCGTAGGCCCAGGTGCCGAGCATCGAGCCGATCGCGCCGCCGACGAAGAACGTCGCGATGAAGAGGCCGTTCAACCGCCCGCGCGACTCGGCGCCGAGCACGAAGATCGCGCGCTGGCCGAGCAGCAGGCTGGCGGCCACCCCCATGTCGAGCACGACCGCGGCTGCCACCAGCGCTGCCAGCGCACCCGGCGAACCGGCGGGCCACAGCAGCGTGAGCGCGAAGGCGCCCGCGGCCAGCAGCATCGCCGCCGGCGTCAGCGCGTCGCTCCAGCCCCGGTCGGCGAGCCGCCCGGTGACCGGCGCGGCGATCGCCCCGGCCACGCCCACCAGCGCATAGAGCGCGATGCCGCTCTGGCTGAGGCCGAAGGTCGAGGCCAGGTGCAGCGGCACCGCCGACCAGAAGACGCTGAAGGCGGCGAAGGCGCAGCCCTGGTAGAAGCCGCGCAGGCGCAGCACCGGCGTGTCGCGCCAGAGCGTCCACATCGAGCGCAGCAGCGCGGCATACGGCGGCGGTGAGGGTGGTTGGCGCGGCGGCAGCACCGCGTAGAGCCAGCCCGCCATCGCCAGCGTGGCCGCGGCCGAGAGCAGGAACACCGAGTGCCATCCCCACAGGTCGGCCAGCAGGCTGGCCAGCGGCCGCGCCAGCATGATCCCGAGCAGCAGCCCGCTCACGATGTTGCCGGTGACGCGCCCGCGCTCGGATTCCGGCGCGAGGTAGGAGGCGTAGGGCACGATCACCTGCGCCGCCACTGCGCTGAGGCCGATCGCGCTGCAGGCCGCGAGGAACACCGCCGGCTGCCGCGACAGCCCGGCCACCGCCGCCGAGACGGCGGTGCCCACCAGGGCCAGCGCGATCAGGCGCCGGTTCTCGATGCGGTCCGACAGCGGCACGATCAGCAGCAGGCCCAGGCCGTAGCCGCATTGCGTCAGGGTGACGACGAGCCCCGCCGCGGCACGCGAGAGCCCGATGTCGTCGGCGATCGGCCCGAGCAGCGGCTGCGCGTAGTAGAGGTTGGCGACGATCAGGCCGCAGGCGGCGGCGAGCAGCAGCGTGAGGCCGGGGCGCAGGGTGACCGGCGTGGGGACGGTGGGCATCGGCGGCGGCATCTGGGTGGCATCGAGGCGGAAGGGGCGGATCCTGCCGTGCCGTGTACGCCACTGCTCGCGAAGGGCGAATCACCTCGTGCCTCCAGGGTGGGGTGCCGGCGCGTAGGGTGTCGAACGCGCTCCCATCGCCACGCAGGCCCCGTCGGGCCCTATCGCGGTGCGATCGGTGCCTGTCGGCGAGGCGCGTCCCCTCAGGGCGACGACCAGCCCTGCGTCCCCAGCGCGCTCGAGAACGCCGTCGGCTCCGGCCTGCCGGCCGCCCGCGCCTTCTGGCGCGCGAGTTCGTGGTTCGACTCGGCGGGGATGAAGCGCGTGGGCTTGCCGGTGCGGCGGCCGGCCTGCAACTCGTCGCGGGCGATCGCGCCGCCACCGATCGCCACCATCTCGTCGCTCAGCGCGACGATCGCGGCCGAAGTCGGGCTGAGGCGCCCGGCGGCGTCGAGACCGCCCCAGGTCGCGTCCTCGATCACGAACACCTGCTCGACGTCCGGCGACCAGGCCGAGCGCGAGGCCAGCACCTGCGACGAGACGATGCCCATCGTCGCGAAGCCGCGCGCGCGTGCCAGCCCGTAGACGGCGCCGATGCCTTCGGCGGTCGCGCCGATGTTGACGATCGTGCGGGCCGGGTCGTGGCGGGCCAGTTCGCCGGCCGCGGCGGCCAGCATCGCGGCGGTGTGCTGGTAGCCGGCGCCGGAGTAACCGAGGAAGCTCAGCAGCTTGCGAGGGTTCCTGGCAAGCCACTGCTGCACTTCGGATGCCGTCGCGCGGCGCACGCGGCTTCCGCGCTGCCTCTGCGCTTGCGCCTTGCCCTGGCCTTGAACGCCTTGACCCTGTCCGATCGACGACGTGGCCTGCGCCGCGCTGCCGCAGGCCAGCGGCGTCGCCAGCCAGACGAGCTGTGCCAGGGATCGGCGTCGTTGCATCGGAAGGGATCCGGTTGAGAGGAGAAGGGATGGCCTCGAGGAGCGTACCGCTCGGCGAGGCGACATGATCCACGCCGATCTCTCGTGGGACAAGGCCGTCGCGCGGCCGTTGTCCTCCGCCGGCGACCGTGCCTGCCCTTGAGGGTCGGTGCCGGCCTGAACCCGCGACGGCCGCAAGGGCGGGCAGGCGTGCCGTCGGCGGCCGGAGACCGGCATGGCAAGCTTTCGCGATGACGACTGCCACGCCCAGGCCTGTGCCCGCATCGGCCGATGCACCGCCGATCGCCGATGTCGCGCTCGCCCATGCCTGCCGCCTGCTGAACCACGGCCCGACGGTGATCGTCAGCGCCGCGCATGCGGGCCGGCGCAACCTGATGGCGGCCGCCTGGTCGATGCCGGTCGAGTTCGAGCCGCCGCGCGTCGCGGTGGTGATCGACAAGAGCACCTACACGCGCGAGCTCGTCGAGGCCTCGGGCCGCTTCGCCCTTTGCGTGCCCGGCGCGGGGCTGGCCGACGTCTGCTACACGGTGGGCAGCCTCTCGGGCCGCGAGGCCGATGGCGCGGGGCATGACAAGTTCGAGCGCCTCGGCCTCACGGCCCGGGCCAGCCCGCAGCTCGGCCTGCCCTGGCTCGATGGCTGCGTGGCCTGGCTCGAATGCCGGCTGCTGCCCGAGCCGCATGTGCAGCAGGCCTATGACAGCTTCTATGGCGAGGTGGTCGGCGCGCGCGCCGACACGCGCGTGTTCGCGAACGGGCGCTGGTCGTTCCGCGACGACAACCCGTCGCTGCACACGCTGCATCACCTGGGCGCCGGGCTGTTCGCGGTCGCGGGCCAGGGCCTGCAGGCGCGCCGCCTCGACGCCGGCTGAGCGCGGCCGCGCAGGCCGCTCGAGGGCCGCGGCCTTCGCGCTGACGCTTCCCGACCCGGGGCGCCTCGTCGCCGTGAGGGGGATTTCCCTAGCCGTGGCCGTGCCTCCGGCCCAGCCCCCCTTCGCTGCGGCGAGCCCCCCCTGCCGCTGCGCGCGGCACCTCCCCGGCGGAGGGGCTGGCTCCTGCGGGGTCGACGCCTAGCCTTGGCGGCCTTCGCCTCCGGGCGACAGCAGCACAAGGAGACCATCGATGAGCAGGCCAATGGCTGCCGGCGAGCGCAAGCGCATGCCCGACACGTTCCCACGCGAGGCTTGTGCCTCGGCGCGCGGCGAGAGCCTTCGTGCGGAGGGTCGGCCGTCATGAGCGCCTACGCACCGCCATTGCGCGACATGAGCTTCGTGCTCAACGAACTGGCCGGCCTGTCGCAGGTGGCCGCGCTGCCCGGCTACGAGGAAGCCGGCCCCGACACCGCCGAGGCGATCCTCGACGAAGCCGCGAAGTTCGCCTCCGAGGTGCTGGCCCCGCTGAACGCCTCCGGCGACACCGCCGGCTGCCGCTGGCAGGACGGCGAGGTGACCACGCCGCCCGGCTGCAAGGAGGCCTATGCGCAGTTCGTCGCCGGCGGCTGGAACGGGCTCGGCTTCCCGCAGGACTTCGGCGGGCAGGGGCTGCCCAAGCTGGTCGCGAGCCCGGTGCACGAGATGGTCATGTCGGCCAACCTCGGCTTCTCGCTCTGCCCGCTGCTGACCGGCGGCGCGATCGAGGCCCTGCTGCTCAGCGGCTCCGACGAGCAGAAGCAGCGCTACCTGGGCCCGCTGGTCGAAGGCCGCTGGACCGGGACGATGAACCTGACCGAGCCGCAGGCCGGCTCCGACCTGGGGCTGGTGCGCACGCGCGCCGTGCCGGACGGCGCGCACTACCGGATCCACGGGCAGAAGATCTTCATCACCCATGGCGAACACGACATGGCGGAGAACATCATCCACCTGGTGCTGGCGCGGCTGCCGGACGCGCCGGAGGGGGTGAAGGGCATCTCGCTGTTCCTGGTGCCGAAGTTCCTCGTCAACGACGACGGCTCGCTCGGCGCGCGCAACGACGTGCGCTGCACCTCGATCGAGCACAAGCTCGGCATCCACGCCAGCCCGACGGCGGTGATGAGCTACGGCGACGGCGGGGGCGCCGTCGGCTACCTGGTCGGCGAGCTGAACCGCGGCCTCGCCTACATGTTCGTGATGATGAACGAGGCCCGCTTCGCGGTCGGGCTGCAGGGCATCGGCATCGCCGAGCGCGCCTACCAGCAGGCGCTGGCCTATGCGCGCGACCGGGTGCAGGGCCGTGACGTCGGCGCGCCGGCCGGGCCGCCGGTGGCGATCGCCCACCACCCCGACGTGCGCCGCATGCTGATGACGATGAAGGCGCTGACCGAGGCCACGCGCGCGGTCGGCTACGTCGTCGCGGCGGCGATCGACCACGCCCATGCATCGCCCGACGCGGCCGAGCGGGCCCGCGCCCACGCCTTCGCCGAGTTCGCGGTGCCGATCCACAAGGGGTGGGCGACCGAGGCCTCGATAGACGTCGCCAACCTCGCGATCCAGGTGCATGGCGGCATGGGCTTCATCGAGGAGACCGGCGTCGCCCAGCACCTGCGCGATGCCCGCATCCTGACCATCTACGAAGGCACGACCGGCATCCAGGCCAACGACCTGATCGGCCGCAAGATCGCGCGCGACGGCGGCGCCGCCGCGCAGGACGTGCTGCGCCGGATGCGGGCCGACCTGCTCGAGCTGCCCGAAGGCGACGAGGAGCTGGCGACGATCCGCGCGCAGCTCGGCGACGCGATCGCGTCCTTCGAGCGCTGCGTCGAGTGGATCGTTGCCACTTCCAAACCCGACCCGCGCGCGGTGCATGCAGGCGCCGTGCCCTTCCTCAAGCTCGCGGGGTTGCTCTTCGGCGGCTGGCAGCTCGGGCGCGCGGCGGTGGTGGCGCGGCGCAGCCTGGCCGACGGGGTCGGCGACCCGGCCTTCATGCGCGCCAAGATCGGCACCGCACAGTTCTACGTCGACCACCTGCTGAGCCAGGTCGCCGGCCTCGAGCACGCCGTGCGCCGTGGCGCGCGCGGGGTGCTCGCGCTCGACGACGCGCAGTTCTGAGCCGGCGGAGCGCGCGATGTCACGTGAGGTGATGGCCTATGACGTGGTCGTGGTCGGCGGCGGGCCGTCCGGCCTGGCCTGCGCCATCCGGCTCAAGCAACTGGCCGAGGCGCAGGGGCGCGAGATCTCGGTCTGCCTGATCGAGAAGGGCGCCGAGATCGGCGCGCACATCCTCTCGGGCGCGGTGATCGAGCCGCGCGCGCTCGACGAGCTGCTGCCCGACTGGAAGGCGCTGGGCGCGCCGCTGCACACGCCGGTGAAGGAGGACCGCTTCCTCTTTCTCACCGCGAGCCGCGCCTGGCGCCTGCCGACCCCGCCGCAGATGCACAACGACGGCAACTACATCATCAGCCTGGGCCAGCTCTGCCGCTGGCTCGGCGGGCAGGCCGAGGCGCTGGGCGTCGAGATCTATCCGGGCTTCGCCGCCAGCGAGGTGCTGTACGACGAGACCGGCGCCGTCGCCGGCGTCGCCACCGGCGACATGGGGCTCGACCGCCAGGGGCAGCCGACGGCCGCCTACCAGCCCGGCATCGAGCTGCGCGCGCGGCAGACGGTGTTCGCCGAAGGCTGCCGCGGCTCGCTGACGCGGACGCTCTTCGAGCGCTTCCGCCTGCGCGAAGGCGTCGACCCGCAGACCTACGGCATCGGCATCAAGGAGCTGTGGGAGCTGCCCGCCGGCGCCGGCACGCCGGGGCAGGTGGTGCACACGGTTGGCTGGCCGCTCGACACGCGCACCTATGGTGGCTCGTTCCTCTACCACCTCGAGGACAACCTGGTGTCGGTGGGTTTCGTCGTCGGGCTCGACTACGACAACCCGCACCTGTCGCCGTTCAACGAGCTGCAGCGCTTCAAGACGCACCCGGCCGTGCGCCCGACCTTCGAGGGCGCCAAGCGCATCGCCTACGGCGCGCGCGCGCTGTCGGAAGGCGGCTGGCAGTCGATCCCGCGGCTGAGCTTCCCCGGCGGGCTGATCGTCGGCGACAGCGCGGGCTTCCTCAACACGCCGAAGATCAAGGGCACCCACACCGCGATGAAGTCGGGCATGGTCGCCGCGGAGGCGTTGGCCGAGGCCCTCGCCGGCGAGACGGTGCGCGAGGTCAAGGACTACCCGCGCCGTCTGCGCGAGAGCTGGCTGTGGGAGGAACTCCGGCTGGCCCGCAACGTGCGCCCCGCCTTTCGCTGGGGCCTCTGGGGTGGCATCGCCTACTCGGCGGTCGACACCTACCTGCTGCGCGGCCGCGCGCCCTGGACGCTGCGCCACCACGACGACCACAGCCAGCTGAAGAAGGCGGGCGACTGCGCGCCGATCGCCTACCCCAAGCCGGACGGTGTGCTGACCTTCGACCGCCTGTCGTCGGTCTTCATCTCCAACACCAACCACGCCGAGAACCAGCCGGTGCACCTGCGGCTGCGCGACGAGACGGTGCCGGTGCGCCTGAACCTGGCCGACTACGACGCGCCCGAACAGCGCTACTGCCCGGCCGGCGTCTACGAGATCGTGGGCCGGGAGGAGGGCACGCCGCGGCTGCAGATCAACGCGCAGAACTGCGTGCACTGCAAGACCTGCGACATCAAGGACCCGACGCAGAACATCGTCTGGACCGTGCCCGAAGGCGGCGGCGGACCCAACTACCCGAACATGTGAAGGAGCACGCGAGATGACCACCTCCGCGGCGAGCCCCGGGCTCGCGGACATCGCCCGCCTCGTCGGCCAGGAGCTCGGCGTGACCGACTGGGTACAGGTCGACCAGGGGCGCATCGACGCCTTCGCCGACAGCACCGGCGACCACCAGTGGATCCACGTCGACCGCGAGCGCGCGCGCCGCGAGAGCCCCTACGGCAGCCCGATCGCGCACGGCTACCTGCTGCTGTCGCTGCTCGGGCCGGCGACGCTCGAGGTCGTGATCCGGCCGGCCGGCATCGCCACCGCGATCAACTACGGCGTCGACCGCGCGCGCTTCATCGCGCCGGTGCGGGCCGGCGCCCGCGTGCGCAGCCGCGTGCGCCTGCTCTCGGCGGAGGACAAGGGCGAGGGCCGCCGGCTGCTGACGACCGAGAACACGGTCGAGATCGAAGGCGAGGAGAAGCCGGCGCTCATCGCCCGCGTGCTCTCGCTGGCGCTCGCCTGACCCGCCCTGCGCCCCGGAGCCCCCGATGAGCCCACGCGACCTGCCGAACGCCGACGCCGCGCCCGCCGAGATCGCCGCCCGTGCGGCCGAAGGCATGCTCGGCCCGAACCCCTTCGTCGGCCTGCGCGGCGCCGACCTGCTGGCCGGCGCGAAGGACATCGCCGGGCAGGCGCTGAAGCAGCCGATGCTGCTGCTCGAGCAGGAAGCCGCCCTGGCGCGTGACCTGATCTCGGTCGCCGCCGGCAGCTCGACGCTCGCGCCTGACGCCGGCGACAAGCGCTTCCAGGACTCGGCCTGGCGCAGCAACCCCTTCTACCGCGTGATGCTGCAGGGCCACCTGGCCTGGAGCCGCGCGCTCGGCGGGCTGGTGTCGCGCTCGGGCCTGGACGGCGCCAACAAGGAGCGCGCGGGATTCGTCGTGCAGCTGCTGAGCGACGCGCTGGCGCCCACCAACACGCTGCTCGGCAACCCGGGGGCGGTCAAGCGCCTGTTCGAGACCGGCGGCGCGAGCCTGGTCGAGGGAATGCAGAACCTGCTGCGCGACGTCGCCCGCAACCGCGGCATGCCGGCGCAGGTGGACACGTCTGCCTTCGAGCTCGGCCGCAACCTGGCGCTGACGCCGGGTGCGGTGGTGTTCCGCAACGAGGTGCTCGAGCTGATCCAGTACGCACCGACGACGCCGACGGTGCATGCCCGCCCGCAGCTGCTGGTGCCGCCGCAGGTGAACAAGTTCTATGTCTTCGACATGGCGCCGGGCAAGAGCATCGTCGAGTTCCTGGTGGCGAGCGGCTTCCAGACCTTCTGCGTCAGCTGGCGCAACCCGACGCCGGCGCAGCGCGACTGGGACATGGACACCTATGTCGCCGCACTGCTGGAGGCGATCGCCGCGGTGCGCGAGATCACCGGCTCGCCCGACCTGAACCTGCACGGCGCCTGCTCGGGCGCGATGACGATGTCGGCGTTGCTCGGCCTGCTGGCGGCTCGCGGCGAGCGCCTGGTGAACGCGGCGACGCTGATGGTCGCGGTGCTCGACAGCCGGGCCGATTCGCAGCTCGGCACCTTCGTGACGCCGGAGGCCATCGCGCTGGCCAAACAGCGTTCGAGCAGCCGCGGCGTGCTCGAAGGGCAGGAGATGGGGCGGGTCTTCGCCTGGATGCGGCCCAACGACCTGGTCTGGAACTACTGGGTCAACAACTACCTGATGGGCAACCCACCGCCGGTGTTCGACATCCTGTACTGGAACAACGACTCGACCCGGCTGGCGGCCCGCTTCCACGGGCAGCTGCTCGACATCTTCGCGAAGAACCTGCTCGTCGAACCGGGCGCCTTCGAGGTGCTGGGCACGCCGATCGACCTGCGCCGCATCGACTGCGACAAGTACGTCGTCGCCGGCATGACCGACCACATCACGCCCTGGAAGGGCGTCTTCAACACCGCGCGGGCCTTCGGCGGCGACAACACCTTCGTCGTCAGCTCCAGCGGCCACATCCAGAGCCTGATCAACCCGCCGGGCAACCCGAAGTCGCGCTTCCTGGTCAACCCGGCGCCGGCTGCCGACGCGGACGAGTGGCTGGCCGGCGCCCAGGCCTCCGCCGACACCTGGTGGCAGCACTGGCGCGCCTGGCTGGCCGAGCGATCGGGCAAGCAGCGCGCGGCGCGCAAAGGCCTGGGCAGCCCGCAGCACCGCCCGCGCGAGCCGGCTCCGGGCACCTACGTCCGTGAGCCCTGAGATCGCGCACGCCACGCGCACGCGCCACGTCGAACCCTCGCCCCTTCGCCGCCCCGGAGCCCCGATGCCCCCCACCGACGCACCCTCCGACCCCCGCCCGCTGGAGATCCGCACGCTCGAGGTCGGCGGCCAGTCGCTGCGCGCCGGCGTGCGGCCTGGCCGCACCGAAGGGCCGCCGCTGCTGATCTTCAACGGCATCGGCGCCAACCTTGAGCTGCTCGAGCCGTTCACCGCCGCGCTCGACGGCATCGAGTGCGTCGTCTTCGACGTGCCCGGCGTGGGCGGCTCGCCGGCCACGCGCCTGCCATACCGCTTCTCGCAGATCGCGCGCCTGGCCAACCGGATGATGAGCGAGCTCGGCTACGACGGCGTCTTCGACGTGCTCGGCATCTCCTGGGGCGGGGCGCTGGCGCAGCAGTTCGCGTTCCAGTACCCGCGCCGCTGCCGCCGCCTGGTGCTGGCCGCGACCTCGCCCGGCGTGCTGATGCTGCCGGGCAAGCCGTCGGTGCTGAAGCACCTGGTCGGCCCGCGCCGCTACACCGACCCGGACTTCCTCGCCCGCGTCGGGCCCGAGCTCTATGGCGGCGACTTCCGGCGCCGGCCCGAGCTGCTGCGCGACCACGGCCGCCACCTGCGGGCGCCGGGCGGCCGCGGCTATCTGTACCAGCTGCTCGCCGGCTGGGGCTGGAGCAGCCTGCCCTGGTTGCGCCTGCTGCGCCAGCCCACGCTGGTGATGGCAGGCACCGACGACCCGATCGTGCCGCTCGCCAACGCCAAGCTGATGGCGGCGCTGATCCGCAAGGCGCGCCTGCACGTCGTCGACGACGGCCACCTGTTCCTGGTCGGCCGGCCCGAGGAGACGGCTGCCGCGGTGCGGCAGTTCCTGGCCGAGGACGAAGCACGCGCGCCCGCCGTCCGGCCCGCGGTCCAGGGCGCGTTGAACGGCGCCGCCTGACGCGGCCGCAGGCGGCTGGGCCATCGGCCCGTCGTGCCGAAGCGGCTGCGGGCGTGCGCCGGCGGCCGCCACCGCGCCAACACCACCAAGGAGGAGACCATGCATCGCATCGACGTCCACAAGCTCGCCGACGAGGCCCGCTTCAACCGCTTCCACTGGAGCGTGCTGATCTGGTGCTTCGTCATCCTGGTGCTCGACGGCTATGACCTGGCGGTCGCCGGCACCGCGCTGCCGTCGATCATGAAGGAGATGGGGGTCGACGCGACCACCGCCGGCTTCATGGCCAGCTCCGCGCTGTTCGGCATGATGTTCGGCGCCATCGTGCTCGGCGTGCTGGCTGACCGCATCGGCCGCCGCTGGACGATCGCGATCTGCGTCTTCTTCTTCAGCGTCTTCACCGCCGCGGCGGGCTTCACCAGCGACCCGGTCAGCTTCAGCGTGATGCGCTTCCTGGCCGGCCTGGGCATCGGCGGCGCTATCCCGAACGTCGCGGCGCAGATGACCGAGTACGCGCCGAAGAAGGTGCGCGGCGTGATGGTCACGCTGATGTGCTGCGGCTATGCAGTGGGCAGCATCCTCGCGGCGCTGCTCGGCAAGGGGCTGATCGAGAGCCACGGCTGGCAGTCGGTGTTCATCGCGGCTGGCGTGCCGGTGCTGCTGATCCCGTTCATCCTGAGGTACATGCCCGAGTCGCTGCCTTACCTGATCCGCCAGCACGACGACCGCCACCTGCGCGAGGTGGTGCAGAAGATCCGGCCCGACATCCGGCTCGAGGCGCACGAGGAGTTCCTGGTCCCTGCCGAGGACCGCGCCGAGGGCAACACCGTCGGCAAGCTGTTCAGCGACGGCCGTGCGCTCAGCACGCTGATGTTCTGGGTGGCCTACCTGACCTGCCTGTTCATGCTGTACGCGCTCAGCTCCTGGCTGGTCAAGCTGATGGCGATGGCGGGCTACAGCCTCGGCTCGGCGCTCAACTTCCTGCTCGCCTACAACGCGGGCGCGATCGTCGGCGCGGTCGGCGGCGGCTGGCTGGCCGACAAGCTGAACATCAAGTGGGTGTCGGTCGGCATGTTCGCGCTCGCGGCGGTGTCGCTCGCGCTGCTGGGCCAGGGGATGCAGCCGCTGTTCCTGGTCGTCGGCGTGGTCGGTGCCTCGACGCTCGGCACGCAGATCCTGCTCTACGCCTATGCGGGCCAGTTCTACCCGACGGCGATGCGCTCGACCGGGCTCGGCTTCGCCTCGGGCGTGGGCCGCATCGGCGCGATCGCGGCGCCGATCGGCATCGGCAGCCTGGTGGCGATGCAGCTGCCGCTCGAGCAGAACTTCTACGCCATCGCGGTGGCGGCGGTCCTCGGCGCCTTTGCCGTCGCCTTCATCAATCAAAGCCGTTCGGCCTCGACCCACCAGCACGATGCCGTGAAGGAAGCCGAGAATCGGCCGCGTGCCGCCAACGCCTGACCTCCCTGCATCACCCGCCGCCCGCGACGCCGCCAAGCGGCGCGAGTTGCGGCGGGCCAAGCGCGTTGCCGGCGCGCTGCTGTGCGGCATGCTCGTGCTGCTCTTCGCCAGCGCCGCCGGCCGCGCGGCCCATCCCTGGCTGGCCTGGGTGCAGGCCTTCGCCGAGGCCGCCGCGGTGGGCGCGATCGCCGACTGGTATGCGGTCAGCGCATTGTTCCGGCACCCGCTCGGCCTGCCCGTGCCGCACACGGCGATCATCCCGCGCCGCAAGGACCGCCTCGGCGCCAGCCTGGGCGAGTTCGTCGAGCAGCACCTGCTGACCCCCGAGCATGTGCTGGCCCGCCTCGGGCAGGGCTCGCTCGCGCGGGCCGGCGCCGAGTGGCTGGCCGATCCGGCGCAGCAGCGCCGCATCGCGCGCCGGCTGGGCGCGCGGGCGCCGCTGCTGTTCGAACGCCTGAGCGATGCCGAGGTGCGCCCGGCGGTGGAGCGCCTGCTGCGCCAGCAGTTCGAGCGCATCGACCTGGCGCAGCTCGCCGGTGAGGGCCTGGACCTGCTGACCGCGCGGGGGCGGCACCAACTGCTGCTCGACCGGCTGCTGCTGGCCTTGGACGAGTGGCTGCAGGCCAACCGCGGCCTGGTCCGGGCCAAGGTCAGCGAGGGCTCGAAGTACACGCCCGCGATGTTCGATGCCTACATCGCGGGCCGCTTCGTCGACGGCGTGCTGGCCTTGCTGCACGAGGTCGCGGCGCAGCCGCAGCACGAACTGCGCACCCGGCTCGACGCCGCGGTGCAGGCCTATGTGCACGACCTGAAGACGCGGCCGTCGTTTCGCCGTCGCGGTGAGGCGATCAGACGGGCCCTGCTCGAGCAGTTGCAGCCGGGCCAGCAGGCGCACGCGTTGGTGGAGGAACTGCGCAGCCGCCTGGTCGCGGACTTGGGCTCACGCCACTCGCGCGTGCGTGCCGTGCTCGTGCAACTCCTCGACGCCGCAGCGCAGGCGATACGCGAGGATGCCGCGCTGCAACGCAAGCTGGACGCCTGGGCGCACCAGGCGCTGGGCCGCCTGATGCGGCGGCACCGGCACCAGGTGTCGTTGCTGATCGCCGAGGTGGTGCGGCGCTGGGACGCCGACGAGGTCTGCGAACGCGTCGAGACCGAGATCGGCCGCGACCTGCAGTCGATCCGCCTCAGCGGGACGCTGGTCGGCGGCACGGTCGGCGTGCTGCTGCACGCCTGCACGCGGCTGCTGGCGTAACTGCGGTTCAGCGGCCGCGCGCGGCGGCGCGTGTGGCCGGGCCGTCCGGGGCGGCGGGGTCCGTGCGCTGTGCCGGGGTCAGGCCGAGGCCGCTCTGCACGGCCTCGATGCGCGAGGCGACGTTGAGCTTCTCGAAGATGTTCTTCAGGTGCCACTTGATCGTCTCGGGCGCCACCCGCAGCGCGCGGCCGATCTCCTTGTTCGACAGGCCGCGCGAGATGTGGTCGAGGATCTCGGTCTCGCGCGCACTGAGCTGCTCGGATGCCGTCGCCCGCGCCGCGCCGAGGTCGCGGCCCGGCGTGGCGCCAGGCTCGGCCTCGGCGTCGAAGGCGGCGAGCAGCGTGGCGACATGGGCGGCGCTGGCGCCCGACGGGGCGGCGGTGTCGCGCTGCCAGTCGAGCAGCAGGCGGCGCAGCGGCTCGCCTTCCTGGACGAAGCTGCTCACCATGCCGTTCGCCTCGGCATAGGCGAGGGCCTGGCCCAGCGTCTCCAGCGCCGCGGCGTGCGCGCCGCCCTGCGCCTGCGCGAGCGCCTGCAGCACCGCGGTGCAGGCCTCGACGTGGTCCATGCCTGCCTCGGCCAGCTGCAGGCGCAGGGCGGCGAGCGAGGCGGCGGCGGCATCGGGTCGGCCCTCGGCCAGGTCGAGCCGCGCCTGGAGCGTGCAATGGCTGGTCCAGGTCTCGAGGAAACTGCCCATCGGGCAGGGCGGCTTCGCCGGCATCAGGTCCCGCAGGGCCTGCGCCAGCTGGCGCGCCTGGTCGATCCTGCCCTGGCCCAGGCAGAGCCGCACGGCCTCGGCGTCGCAGCCCGCGCGCAGCCGCAGCCAGCCGCGCGCGGCGGCGGTCTCGCGTGCGTCCTCCAGCATCACCAGGGCCGAGCCCAGGTCGCCGCGCCGGGCGTACAGGCAGGCGGCGGTGCGGCAGAAGCGCAGCAGCGAGCCGAGCGGGCAGGCCTCCATCGCGATCGCGGTGCGGTCGGCGAGCAGTTCGCTCGCGCGCGCGAGGTCGTTGCGTTAGTAGTGGATCGCCGCCAGATAGCCGACGGGCAGCACCGTCGCCGCCGAGCAGCGGCCCACGCTCTGCTCGGCACGCGCGAGCGCTGCTTCGAAGATGCGCAGCGCCTCGGGCAGGCGCCCGCGGACGTAGGCGCCGAGGCCGAGCATGGACTCGCGGTAGACGCTCGCGTAGATCGGCGCCGACCCGCCGGAAGACCCGAGCGGCGAGGTCTCGTCCATGCGGCGCAGGGCCTCGAACTGGCCGGCGTAGATCAGCCCGAAGGCTTGGGCCGTCTCGGCGAAGCGCCGCACCCAGGCGGGCGCCGGCCAGGGCGAGGCGGCAGCCTCCCGCCCCAGCTCGAGCGACCGCGGGCTGTCGTCGGCAAGGCCGGCGATCAGCGCCTGCACCGCGTTGACCTGGGCGGGCAGCGTGCTGTCGTCGTCCTCGGGGTCGGTGGCGCCCGCCGGGCCGCCGTGGGGGTTCGTCCTTGGCGACAGGCCGGTGGTGCCGCTCACCGCGTCGGAGGTCAGGGTCCGCACCTCCTCGGTCGCCTCGGTGGTCTGCAGCGAGAGGGCCAGGGCCCAGGCCTTGGCCAGGCGCAGCCGCAGGCGCTGGCGCACGAGGGCCGGCGGCAGCTTGGCGATCCAGGCCAGCACGGTGCGCACGTCGCTGCGGTCGACCATCGCGAGCGCGCAGTGCTCGACCCAGCTTGCGGCCTGCTGCACCTCGCCGGCGGCCAGCGCGTGGCGCACCGCCTCGGGCCACAGGTGCTCGGCGGCGAACCAGCGGCTCGCGCGCCGGTGCAGCGCCGGCAACTCGCCGGCGAGCTGCCGCGCGGCGCGCCGGCGCAGCGCGTCCGACAGCAGCGAGTGGAAGCGGAACCACTCGCGGTCGGCGTCGAGCGGGCGGATGAAGATGTTGTGCCGCTCGAGCCAGTCGAGCTTCTCCCAGCTGCGCGCGCCCGCGCCCATCAGCGCGTCGCAGACGCCGGCGCTCAGGCGGTCGAGCAGCGAGGTGCGCAGCAGGAACTGCTGCATCGCCGAGGGCAGGTGCGCGAGCACCGTGTCGTCCAGGTAGGCGTCGATGCCGAAGCGGTTGCTGGCCAGCTCGCGCGCCACCCGCGCGGCGTCGCTCGCCTGCCGCAGCCCGAGCGACGCGAGCTGCAGGCCCGCCACCCAGCCTTCGGTGGCCTGGTGCAGCAGCTCGACGCTCGGCCGGTCGAGCGCGACGCCCTCGGCCTGCGCGAAGAAGCACTGCGCGTCGTCGGCCGAGAAGCGCAGGTCCTCGGCGTCCAGCCGCAGCAGCTGCTCGTGGGCCTGGAACTGGCCGAGCGACAGGCCCGGCTCGCTGCGCGTGCCGATCAGCAGGTGGAAGTTCTCGGGCGCATAGCGCAGCAGGCGCGAGACGGCCGCGCGGATCGACGTCGAGGTGATCAGGTGGAAGTCGTCGAGCACCAGGAAGATCTGCCGCCCCGAGGCGGCGATCTCGTTGAGCAGCACCGAGATGATCGTGCGGCCCGGCGTCAGCGGGTCCTGGTGCAGCAGCTCCTGCGCCTGGCGGCCGACGCCGTCCGGCCCGTGCGAGAGGGCGGCCAGCACGTAGGCGGCGAACTGCTGCGGCTGGTCGTCGTCCTCCTCGTCGAGGCTCAGCCAGGCCACCAGGTGCCGCTTCGCGCGCAGCACCTCGCACCACTCGGCCAGCAGCGTGGTCTTGCCGAAGCCCGCCGGCGCGATCACGACGGTCAGCTTGCCGTCGATGTCGCGCGCGAGCCTGGAGACGAGGGCCTGGCGCCCGACCCGGCCGCGCGGGGGGCGGGGCGGGGCGGTCTTGGTCTGGATCAGGGCGACGTTCCAGGGGCCCTGGGCGGGATCGTTCGAGGCGTTCAAGGTGCGGGGATGGCAAGGGCAGCGGCCGATGGTGCGCGGTGCGGCGAGGGGGGCGCTCAGGGTTTCCACCGCCGCCAGGGGTCGGCTGGCGCCGACCCCCCCGGCGCCGCCGGGCCCGGCCCCCCGCCGCTGCGGCCGGCACCTCCCCGGCGGAGGGGCTGGCGGGCCGGTGGGCCCCGCCTAGGCTTGCCGCGATCCGATCCGCCGCCGGGCGCGCCGAGCGGCGGTCGGACCGCCCACCACGCGCGGCGATGCCTCGCACCGGGGCACCGCGTCGCGACCGCCGCGGGCGTCCCGGAGGAACAGCCGGCACGCCAGCGCGACGCGCTGCAGGCCGGGCGGGCACACCAGACCATCACGACGCTTCCGGAGACACCATGCCCAATGCCACGCAGATCACCCCGACGCCGTCGGCCTACGGCTACCCGTTGCTGATCAAGCAGCTGCTGCACACGCCGCTGGCCACCAGCGCCGAGCGCGAGATCGTCTACCGCGACAAGCGCCACGACTACTGGGCGCTGCGGCACCGCATCGGGCAGCTCGCGAGCGGGCTGGCGTCGCTGGGCATCGGCCCGGGTGACACGGTGGCGATGATGGACTGGGACAGCAACCGCTACCTCGAGACCTACTTCGCGGTACCGATGATGGGCGCGGTGCTGATGACGGTGAACGTGCGGCTGTCGCCGGAGCAGGTCGCCTACACGCTGAACCATTCGAAGGCGAGCCTGCTGCTGGTCAATGCCGAGTTCCTGCCGGTGCTCGAGCAGATCCGGGGCCAGCTCGAATCGGTCGACCGATTCGTGCTGATCGACGACGAGGGCGGCACGGCGCGCGACGCCACCTTCGTCGACGAGTACGAGAGCCTGCTCGCGGCGGCCTCGCCGGACTACGCCTTCCCGGACTTCGACGAGCAGACGCGGGCGACGACCTTCTACACGACGGGCACGACCGGCGCGCCCAAGGGCGTCTACTTCAGCCATCGGCAGCTGGTGCTGCACACGCTGTCGGTGACGGCGGCGCTGGCCAGCGCGCCGAAGCAGGGGCGCATCGACCGCGACGACGTCTACATGCCGATGACCCCGATGTTCCACGTTCACGCCTGGGGCATGCCCTATGTGGCCACGCTGATGGGGCTGAAGCAGGTCTACCCGGGGCGCTACGGCGCGGACTCGCTGCTCGAGCTGGTGCGGCGCGAGAAGGTGACCTTCTCGCACGGCGTGCCGACCCTGCTGCACATGGTGCTCAACAGCCCGGCTGCGGGCGACGTGGACCTGCGCGGCTGGAAGGTGATCATCGGCGGCTCGGCGCTGCCGCGCGGCCTGGCGCAGGCGGCGGTCGAGCGCGGCATCGACGTCTTCACCGGCTACGGCATGTCCGAGACCTGCCCGCTGCTGACGCTGGCGCAGGTCAAGACCTCGCTGGCGGGCGACCCCGAGGCGGAGCTGGACATCCGCACCCGCACCGGCCTGCCGCTGCCGCTGGTCGACCTGCGCATCGTCGACCCCGAGATGCGCGACGTCGCCCACGACGGCAAGACGGCCGGCGAGGTGGTCGTGCGCTCGCCCTGGCTGACCCAGGGCTACTTCGGCAACCCCGAAGCCTCCGAGGTGCTGTGGGAGGGCGGCTACCTGCACACCAACGACATCGGCGTCATCGACTCCGAGGGCTACCTGCAGGTGACCGACCGCATCAAGGACGTGATCAAGACCGGCGGCGAATGGGTCTCGTCGCTCGAGGTCGAGAGCCTGATCTCGCGCCACCCCTCGGTGAGCGAGGTCGCGGTGATCGGCGTCAAGGACGCCAAGTGGGGCGAGCGGCCGCTGGCGCTGGTGGTGCTGAAGCCGGGCGCCAAGGCGGATGCCGAGGCGATCCGCAACCACCTGGGCGAGTACGCCAGCGCCGGCACGATCTCGAAATACGCGGTGCCGCAGAAGGTGCTCTTCGTGCCGGCGATCGACAAGACCAGCGTCGGCAAGATCGACAAGAAGGTCCTGCGCGGGAAGTACCAGGACGCCTGAGGGCCGCCGCCCCGGGCAGGGCGTCGGGAAGGGCGTTGGGCAGGCCTGGCGGCGGCCCCGCCCGTCGCGTCGAAGGGGCGCCGAGAATGGCCGGCGAGCGGCCGTCTCCGGCCGCGCAGCGGAGCAACCCTGCCATGCCCTCCATTCCCGTCCCGGATCCCGATGCCTGGCTGCGCTTCAGCCCGGCCGCAGCGGCCGCACGTGAGGCCGGCCGGCCGCTGGTCGCGCTCGAGTCGACGATCGTCGCCCACGGTATGCCGTACCCGCAGAACGTGCAGACGGCGCGCGAGGTCGAGGCATTGATCCGCGGCCTCGGCGCCGAACCGGCGACGATCGCGGTGATCGATGGCTTCATCCGCATCGGCCTGGCCGACGACGAGCTCGAGAGGCTCGGCCGCGCCGGCCGCGCCGCGGCCAAGGTCAGCCGGCGCGACCTGCCGGCGCTGCTCGCCGGGGGCGGACTCGGCGCGACGACGGTCGCCGGCACGATGATCTGCGCCGCGCTCGCCGGCATCGAGGTCTTCGTCACCGGCGGCATCGGCGGCGTGCACCGCGGCGCGGGCGAGAGCTTCGACATCTCGGCCGACCTGCAGGAGCTCGCGCGCACCTCGGTGGCGGTGGTGTGTGCCGGGGCCAAGTCGATCCTCGACCTCGGCCTCACGCTCGAATACCTCGAGACCCACGGCGTGCCGGTGCTGAGCTGCGGCCATGATCACTTCGCGGCCTTCTACCTGCGCGACAGCGGCTTCCCGGCCGACCACCGGCTTGACGAGCCGGCGGCGCAGGCGCGCTTCCTCCGCGCGAAGTGGGGCCTCGGCCTCGCCGGTGGCGTCGTGCTGAGCACGCCGGTGCCGGAAGCGGCGGCGCTGCAGGCAGCGGAGGTCGATGCGTGGATCGCGCAGGCGCTCGGCGAGGCCGCGGTGCAGGGTGTCGCCGGCAAGGCGCTGACACCCTTCCTGCTCGCGCGCATCGAGGCCCTGAGCGGGGGGCGAAGCCTCGCGACCAACATCGCGCTGGTCAAGCACAACGCCGAGGTGGGCGCGCGGCTGGCCCTGGCGCTCGCGCGCGAGGGCGCCGCCGCGCCGCGGGCCTGAACCGGTCGTGCGAAGGTTCGCGCGACCGGCTCGCTTCAAAGCGCCTTGATCAGCTCCGGCACGGCGGCGAAGAGGTCCGCCTCGAGCCCGTAGTCGGCGACGCTGAAGATCGGGGCCTCAGGGTCCTTGTTGATCGCCACGATCACCTTGGAGTCCTTCATCCCCGCCAGGTGCTGGATCGCCCCGCTGATGCCTGCGGCGATGTACAGCTGCGGCGCCACGATCTTGCCGGTCTGACCGACCTGCCAGTCGTTGGGCGCGTAGCCGGCGTCCACCGCCGCGCGGCTGGCCCCGATCGCCGCGCCGAGCTTGTCGGCCAGCGGGGTCAGCACTTCGTTGAACTTCTCGCTGCTGCCCAGCGCTCTGCCGCCCGAGACGATGATCTTGGCCGCGGTCAGCTCCGGGCGGTCGCTCTTGGCGAGCTCGGCGCCGACGTAGCTGGAGCCGCCGGCCGTCGCGGTGGCGCTGACGCTCTCGACCGCCGCGCTGCCCCCTTCGGCCGCCGCGGCATCGAAGCCGGTGGTGCGCACGGTCAGGACCTTGACCTTGTCGGTGCTCTGCACGGTGGCGATCGCGTTGCCGGCGTAGATCGGCCGCTCGAAGGTGTCGGCGGCGACGACCTTGGTCACGTCGCTGACCTGGGCCACGTCGAGCAGCGCGGCCACGCGCGGGGCGACGTTCTTGCCGCCGGCGGTGGCCGGGAAGAGGACGTGGCCGTAGCTCGGCGCCAGGGCCACGACCTGCGCGGCCAGCGGCTCGGCCAGCGCGTGGGCGAAGGCGGCGTCCTCGGCGTGCAGCACCTTCCTGACCCCGGCGACCTTGGCGGCGGCCTCGGCCGCGGCCTGGGCGTTCTGGCCGGCCACCAGCAGGTGGACCTCGGGGTCGCAGGCGAGCGCGGCGGTGACGGTGTTGAGGGTCGCGGCCTTCAGGCTCGCGTTGTCGTGTTCGGCGATGACGAGTGCAGGCATTCAGATCACCTTGGCTTCGTTCTTGAGCTTGGCCACCAGGGTGGCCACGTCAGGCACCTTGACGCCGGCGCCGCGCTTGGGCGGCTCGGCGACCTTCAGGGTCTTGAGCCGCGGGCTGACGTCGACACCCAGGTCGGCCGGCTTGAGCGTCTCGAGCGGCTTCTTCTTGGCCTTCATGATGTTGGGCAGCGTGACGTAGCGCGGCTCGTTCAGGCGCAGGTCGGTGGTGACGACCGCCGGCAGCGTGATCTCCAGGGTCTCGAGGCCGCCGTCGATCTCGCGCGTGACGCGGGCCTTGCCGTCGCCGGGCTCGAGCTTGGAGGCAAAGGTGGCCTGGGGCAGGCCGGCGAGCGCGGCGAGCATCTGGCCGGTCTGGTTGCAGTCGTCGTCGATCGCCTGCTTGCCCAGGATGACGAGCGCGGGCTGTTCCTTGTCGACCAGGGCCTTGAGCAGCTTGGCCACGGCCAGCGGCTGCAGCTCCTCGGCGGTCTCGACCAGGATCGCGCGGTCGGCGCCGATCGCCAGCGCGGTGCGCAGGGTTTCCTGGCTCTGGGCGACGCCGCAGGAGACGGCGATCACTTCGCTCACCGCGCCCTTCTCCTTCAGCCGAACCGCCTCCTCGACGGCGATCTCGTCGAAGGGGTTCATGCTCATCTTGACGTTGGCGAGATCGATCCCCGTGCCGTCCGACTTCACGCGCGGCTTGACGTTGTAGTCGAGCACGCGCTTGATCGCGACCAGTGCCTTCATCGCTTTCTCCTTGTGGTCAGGCCTGGCTCGACGCGCGTCGGGCCAGGGAAGTGGTCATCACCGTGGCTTCGCCTTCGATGACGATGGTGTCGCGCACGCGGCAGACGGTCGAAAGCACCGCGCGCGCACGGCTGACGTCGGTCGAGACCACGGTCACCGTGGCATGCACGGTGTCGCCAGGCCGGACCGGCGCCTTGAACTTCATCTGCTGGCCGAGGTAGATGGTGCCGGGGCCGGGCATGCGGTTGGCCACCGCCGCCGAGATCACGCTGGCGGTGAGGAAGCCATGTGCGATGCGGCCGTTGAAAGGCGTCGTGGCGGCGAACTCTTCGTTCGTGTGTACCGCGTTGTTGTCGCCGGAGACGCCGGCGAACAGCACGATGTCCGCCTCGGTGATGGTCTTCGAGAAGGTCGCTTGCATGCCTGGCGACAGGTCCTCGATGTCGTAGCCGCTGAGGTCGTTCATGTGGGTGTCAGAGCTGGGCTTCGGGGAACTCGACGGTCGTCTCCCCGCCGCGCGTCACGGTCTGCTGCAGGGCCGAGGCATGGACCATCACATGGCCCATGTAGTGGCGCGCCAGCAGCACCCGCGCCTGGAGGAAGTCGGGGTCGTCCGTCTTCGCCGCGAGCTGGGTGCAGGCCGCCTCGGCCGCGAGGCCGAGCAGCCAGCCGCCGACCACCGTGCCGGTCAGCTCGAGGAAGGGCACCGCCGCCGCACCCAGGCGCGCCGGGTCCTTCGAGCCGTGCTCGAGCAGCCAGTCGGCGGCCACGGTCAGCGCCTGCGCGCCCGCCTGCAGCGACTGGGCGATCGACGTCGCCTGCGGATGCTCGACGTCGGCCAGGCGCCGGCTGTCGTGGGCGATCCGCGCGAGCAGGGCGCGCATCGCCTGACCGCCATCGCGCACCAGCTTGCGCCCGACGAGGTCGTTGGACTGGATGCCGGTCGTGCCTTCGTAGATCGTCGTGATGCGGGCATCGCGGAAATGCTGCGCGGCGCCGGTCTCCTCGACATAGCCCATGCCGCCGTGCACCTGCAGGCCCTGCGAGGTGATCTGGATCGCGCTCTCGGTCGACCAGGCCTTGACCACCGGCGTCAGCAGCTCGACCCGCGCCTGGGCGCTGGCGCGCACGGCGGCGTCGGGGTGCCGGTCGGCACGGTCCATCTCGCCGGCCACGAAGTAGGCGAGGGAGCGCATCGCCTCGATGCGCGAGCGCATGCCGAGCAGCATCCGGCGCACGTCCGGGTGGCCGACGATCGCCTTCGAGTCCTCGAGCGCGGTGCGACCCTGCACCCGGTCGCGCGCATAGGCACGGGCGCGCTGGTAGGCGCGCTCGGAGATGCCGACGCCTTCGAGCCCGACGTTGAGCCGGGCGTGGTTCATCATCGTGAACATGTAGCCGAGGCCCTGGTTCGGCTCGCCCACCAGGTAGCCGATCGCGCCTTCGCCCTCGCCGAAGGCGAGCACCGCGGTCGGGCTGCCGTGGATGCCGAGCTTGTGCTCGATCGACGCGCAGGCCACGTCGTTGCGGGCGCCGAGCGAGCCGTCCTCGTTGACCAGGAACTTCGGGCAGACGAAGAGCGAGATGCCCTTGACCCCGGGCGGCGCGTCCGGCAGCCGCGCCAGCACCAGATGGACGATGTTCTCGGCCATGTCGTGCTCGCCCCAGGTGATGAAGATCTTCGTCCCGCTGAGCCGGTAGTGGCTGCCCTCGGGCACGGCGCGGGTGCGCACGGCCGCGAGGTCTGAGCCTGCCTGCGGCTCGGTCAGGTTCATCGTGCCGGTCCATTCGCCCGCCACCATCTTCGGCAGGAAGCGCCGCTTCAGCTCGTCGCTGCCGTGGTGGGCGATCGCCTCGACCGCGCCGAGCGTCAGCATCTGGCACAGCGAGAAGGCCATGTTCGAGGCCTTCCACATCTCGAGCACCGCGGTCGAGACCAGCGTGGGCAGGCCCTGGCCGCCGTAGTCGACGGCCGAGGGCATGCCGTGCCAGCCCGTCTCGCAGAAGCTGGCGTAGGCCTCCTTGAAGCCGTCGGCCGCGGTGACGACGCCGTCCTTCCAGCGCGCGCCCTGCACGTCGCCCTGGCGGTTGATCGGGTCGAGCACGCCGCCGGCGAACTTGCCCGCCTCCTCCAGGATCGCGAGGACGACGTCGGGCGTCGTCTCCTCGTGGCCGGGCAGGCCGCAGACGGCGTCGAGGCCCGCGACTTCCTTCATCGTGAACAGCATGTCGCGGATCGGGGCGCTGTAGGTCGACATCGAGACTCCTTTGCGTTCTGAAGAAGGTCGGGTCAGTGCTGGGCCGCGGCGGCGGCGCCGATGCCGGTCTGGGCGCGCACGTACTGGTCGCGGAAGCCGTCGAGCTCACGCTTGGCACGCGCACTGCGGTCGGTCACCGAGAAGAGCCAGGTGAAGAAGAACGCGAGCGGCATCGAGAAGAGCGCCGGCTGTTCGTACGGGAAGATCGGCGCCGGGTGGCCGAGCACCGTCACCCAGACCGCCTTCGACAGCACGACGAAGACCACCGCCGAGACCAGGCCGATCACGCCGCCGATCAGCGCGCCGCGCGTCGTCAGGCCCTTCCAGTAGATCGACAGCAGCAGGATCGGGAAGTTGGCCGAGGCCGCGATGCCGAAGGTGAGGCCGACCAGGAAGGCCACGTTCTGCTGCTCGAACAGGATGCCGAGCACGACCGCGACCACGCCGAGCCCGAGGGTGGCGATGCGCGAGACCTTCATCTCCTCGGCTTCCGAGGCCTTGCCTTTGCGGATCACGCGGGCATAGATGTCGTGGGCGATCGCCGAGGCGCCGGCCAGCGCCAGGCCGGAGACCACCGCGAGGATCGTCGCGAACGCCACCGCCGACAGGAAGCCGAGCAGCAGGTCGCCGCCGACCGCCTTGGCCAGGTGCATCACCGGCATGTTGCCGCCGCCGATCAGCTTGCCGGCGATGTCGCCGCCCTCGAAGAACTGCGGGTCGCGCCCGACGATCACGATCGCCGCCAGGCCGAGCAGGCACACGAGCAGGAAGAAGAAGCCGATGAAGCCGCTGGCCACGAAGACCGACTTGCGGGCCTCCTTCGCGTTCGGCACGGTGAAGAACCGCATCATGATGTGCGGCAGCGCGGCGGTGCCGAACACCAGGCCGAGCGACAGCGAGACCGCGGTCACCGGGTCGGCGAGCAGCGTGCCGGGGCGCATCAGGGCCTCACCCGCCTTGTGCGAGTCGACCGCGGCTGCGGCCAGCGTCTCGATGTTGAAGCCGAAGCGGGTCATCGCCAGGAACAGCAGCAGCGTGCCGCCGGCCAGCAGCAGCACCGCCTTGATGATCTGCACCCAGGTGGTGGCGATCATGCCGCCGAAGGTGACGTAGACCACCATCAGGATGCCGACGACGATCACCGCGACGGTGTAGTCGAGGCCGAACAGCAGCTTGATCAGCTGGCCCGCGCCCACCATCTGCACGATCAGGTAGAAGCACACGACCGTCAGCGAGCCGAAGGCGGCGAAGGTGCGGATCTGCGTCTGGTCGAGCCGGTACGAGGCGATGTCGGCGAAGGTGAAGCGGCCCAGGTTGCGCAGCCGCTCGGCGAGCAGGAACAGGATCACCGGCCAGCCGACGAAGAAGCTGATCGTGTAGACGAAGCCGTCGAAGCCTCGCATGTAGACCATCGAGCTCAGGCCGAGCAGCGTGGCGGCCGACATGTAGTCGCCGGCGATCGCCAGGCCGTTCTGGAAGCCGGTGATGCCGCCGCCGGCGGTGTAGAAGTCGGCGGTCGACTGGGTGCGCTTGGCCGCCCAGTAGGTGATGCCGAGCGTCGCGAGCACGAACACGAGGAACATCGCGATCGCGGTGATGTTCAGCGGCTGCTTCTGCACCGCGCCGACGTCGCCGGGCGCGGCATGTCCGAGCCCGACGAGGGCGAGGCCGAAGGTGGCGCCGAGCAGCGCCTTGACGAGGTTGCGGTTCATGCGTGGCGCTCCACCAGTTCACGCGTCATGCGGTCGAACTCGCCGTTGGCGCGCGCGACATACCAGCCGGTGAGAAGCCACGAGCCGACGATCAGCACCGCGCCGATCGGCACGCCGATCGTCAGCGTGCCGCCTTCGAACATCGTGCGAGCGAAGAGGTGGGGCGCGAACGCGACCACCGCCATGAAGGCGTAGTAGGCGATCAGCACGACGGCGCTGAGGCCGAAGGCGAGCCGGCTGCGCCTGGCCACGAGTTCATGAAATACCGGGTCGGCCTCGACCCGACGGTAGGTGTCCGTCGACATGCAGGTCCTCCTGAGTGTGATTCGGGTGGCGGCGCGGGGCCGCCCCTGTCGGCCGGCGCGGGGCGCGCCCCGCACGCGCCCCGGCCGTGCGGCTGGTGCGCTACTCGATCGCGGTGGCGGACTTCATGCGCTCGCGCAGCACGAACTTCTGGATCTTTCCGGTCGAGGTCTTGGGCAGCTCGCCGAAGACGATGCGCTTGGGCACCTTGAAACGCGCGAGCAGGCCGCGGCAGAACTCGATCAGCTCCGCCTGGGTCGGCTCCTGGCCGGGCTTGAGCTCGACGAAGGCGCAGGGCACCTCGCCCCATTTCTCGTCGGGCATCGCCACCACGGCGGCCGACATCACCGCCGGGTGGCGGTGCAGCGCATCCTCGACCTCGATCGAGCTGATGTTCTCGCCGCCGGAGATGATCACGTCCTTGCTGCGGTCCTTGATCTTCACGTAGCCGTCGGGGTAGGTCACCGCCAGGTCGCCGGTGTGGAACCAGCCGCCGGCGAAGGCCTCCTCGGTCGCCTCCGGGTTCTTCAGGTAGCCCTTCATCACCACGTTGCCGCGGAAGAAGATCTCGCCGATGGTTTCGCCGTCATGGGGCACCGGCTCCAGCGTCTGCGGGTTGAGCACGGTGATCGCCTGCTGCAGCGGGTAGCTGACGCCCTGGCGGCCGTTGAGCATCGCGCGTTCGGAGATCGGCAGGCCTTCCCAGCCGGGCTGCTTGGCGCAGACCGACGAGGGGCCGTAGACCTCGGTCAGGCCGTAGACGTGGGTGAGGTTGATGCCGACTTCCTCGCAACCCTCGATCACGGCCGCCGGCGGCGCGGCGCCGGCGATCAGGCCGTTGACCTGGTGCTGGATGCCCTCGCGCAGCGCGGCCGGGGCATGGATCAGCATCGAGTAGACGATCGGCGCGCCGCACATGTGCGTGATGCGGTGCTCGCGGATCAGCGGATAGATCAGCGTCGGGTCGACGCGGCGCAGGCACACGCTGGTGCCGGCGATCAGCGCCATCGTCCAGGGGAAGCACCAGCCGTTGCAGTGGAACATCGGCAGCGTCCACAGGTAGACGGCGTGCTGCGGCAGGCTCCAGCCGATGACGTTGCTGGCGGCGTTCAGATAGGCCCCGCGGTGGTGGGTGACCACGCCCTTCGGGTTGCCGGTGGTGCCGGAGGTGTAGTTGAGGGCGATCGCGTCCCACTCGTCGGAAGGCAGCTGCCAGGCGTGGGCGGGGTCGCCGCCCTCGAGGAAGCGCTCGTAGTCGACCTCGCCCAGGCGGGCGCCGGGAGGCGCGGTCTCGTCCTCGACCTCGACCACCAGCGGGCGCGGGCCGTCCATCAGCTCGAGCGCCTTGCTGACGATCGGCGCGAACTCACGGTCGGTCAGCAGCACCTTGGCCTCGCCGTGGCGCAGCATGAAGGCGATCGCCTCGCCGTCCAGGCGGGTATTCAGCGTGTTGAGCACGGCGCCGGTGGCCGGCACGCCGAAGTGGGCCTCGAACATCGCCGGCACGTTGGGCAGCATCACCGCCACGGTGTCACCGCGGCCGACGCCGGCGCGGCTGAGCGCGCTGGCCAGGCGGCGGCAGCGCCCGTAGGTCTGGGCCCAGGTCTGACGGCGCTCGCCGTAGACGAGCGCGTTCATGTCGGGGAACACCGTCGCCGCTCGCTCGAGGAAGCTGAGCGGGGAGAGCGGCACGTGGTTCGCCGCGTTCTTGTCCAGGCCGGTGTCGTAGGGGCTTGTGCGCGCCATCGCGTTGTCTCCTGTTCTCGGTATTCGGGCCCGTCGATGTCTGCAAGGCCGATGGCCGAAGGATCGGTGAGGAATCTGACCTCGGCCTCACAACAATGTGACGAATGTTTGCGTCGGTGCCCCGAGCGCGGCGCGATTCTAGAATTCGGCAGGCCTCAGAGGAGCTGCGCGTGAATGCCATGCCGTCGATGCCGAGCCGCGAGCGGCAGGCCCTGCTGCAGGCCGGGCTGGACATGATCGAGGAGGGGCTCACCGTGTTCGACGGCGAGCTGCGCCTGGTGGCCTGGAACAGCGCCTTCCTGCGCCTGCTCGCCTTCCCGGCGGAGCTGGCCTACGAGGGCGCGAGCTTCGAGAGCTTCATCCGCTACAACGCGCGGCGCGGCGAGTACAGCCCGGAAGACCCTGAGTCGGCGATTGCCGTGCGGGTCGCCGCCGCGCGCGCCTTCTCCGCCCACGTGGTCGAGCGCGTGCGCCCTGACGGCCGCGTGCTGCGCGTCGTGGGCCAGCCGCTGGCCGGACACGGCTTCGTCACCGTCTACTCCGACATCAGCGAGCAGCGCCGCGCCGAGCGCGCGGTGCGCGACTACGCGGTGGAGCTCGAGCATCGCGTCGCCGAGCGCACCGCCGACCTCGACCGCAGCGAGCAGCAGATGCGGCTCATCATCGACTCGATCCCGGCCCTGGTCGCCTATGTCGGCACCGACCGCATCTACCGCTACATCAACCGCGGCTACCGCGCCTGGTTCGGGCTCGACCCGGCGCGCCCGGGGGCGGTCAGCGCGCGCGAGTTCCTCGGCGAGCGCACCTACCTGGCGATCCGCCCCCATGTCTCGCGCGCCTTCGCCGGCGAGGCGGTGAGCTTCGAGTACGAGATCGACCGCATCGACGGCAAGCGCATCCCGGTGCGCACCTCGCTGATCCCCGACTCCGACCAAGGCCGCGACGGCGCGGTGGCGGGCTGCTTCGAGCTGACCTTCGACCTCACCGAGCAGCGCCAGGCGCAGGACCTGCTGCTGCGGGCCGGCAAGCTCGACGCGCTGGGCCAGCTGACCGGCGGCCTGGCGCACGACTTCAACAACATCCTGACGGTCGTGATCGGCAACCTCGGCGCGCTGGCGCAGGCGCGTGCCGGCGACCCCCTGCTCGACGAGCTGGTGACGCCGGCGATCGACGCCGCGCGCCGCGGCGCCGAGCTGATCAAGGGCCTGCTGTCGTTCTCGCGCCAGCAGCCGCTGCAGTCGCGCGCCTGCGCGGTGGCACCATTGATAGATTCGGTCGGCAAGCTGGTGCGCCGATCGTTGCCGGATACGCTCGACCTGCGCTTCGACGTCGTCGACGAGGGCCTGCGGGCGTGGATCGACCCCTACCGCCTGGAGAACGCACTGCTGAACCTGATCCTCAACGCGCGCGACGCGACCGGCGGCCGCGGCACCGTGCGGGTGCGCGCCGCCGCGCAGCAGGTCGGCGCCGAGCGCGCCGCCGCCTGGCAGGTGGAGGCCGGCAGCTTCGTGCGCATCGAGGTGAGCGACGATGGCCCGGGCATGGACGAGGCCACGCGCGGGCGCATCTTCGAGCCCTTCTTCACCACCAAGCGGCCCGGCCAGGGCACCGGGCTCGGCCTGTCGATGGTCTATGGCTTCGTGCGCCAGTCGGGCGGGGCGATCGACGTCGAGAGCGCGCCGGGCCGGGGCTGCACGCTGTCGATCTGGCTGCCGGCCTGCACCGAGGCGGTCGACGACGAGGACATGCCGCGCGGCGAGCGGGTGCTGCCGCCGTCGGAGTCGCGCGGCCTGGCCCTGCTGGTCGAGGACGACGCCGGTGTGCGCCAGGTGGTGCGCCGCATGCTGCTCGAGCTCGGCCATGTCGTGCTCGAGGCGGAGTCAGGCAGCGAAGCGATCGCGATCCTCGACCAGACGCCCGGCATCGCGCTGCTCGTGACCGACGTGGTGATGCCGGGCGGCGTCGACGGGCGCGCCGTCGCGGCCCATGCGCGCGACCATTGCCGTGTGCCGCGGGTGCTGCTGATGAGCGGCTACGTGCCCGGTGCGCCGGAGACGGCCGATCTCGACGGCCTCCCGCTGCTGGCCAAGCCCTTCAGCCGCGACCAGCTCGCGGCCCTGCTCGACCTCGAGGCGGCATGAGCGGGACTGCCGCACCGCTCGCACAAGGCGCGGCCCTTCGTCCGTGCAGGCCGGCACGGCAGGGCCGGGGAGCCGCCCGATGAGCACCGCGGCGCGCGAGCCGGTGCCGACGCCGGCAATGATCTACATCGTCGAGGACGATCCTTCGGTCGCGCGGCTCGTCGTGGCGACGCTGCAGGACTTCGGCTTCGCGACCGAGCATTTCCGCGACGGCGCATCGGTGCTGCGCCGCCTGCGCGCGGTGCGGCCCGACCTGTGCATCGTCGACCTCGGCCTGCCCGACATCGACGGCATCGAGCTCGTCAAGCAGATCGCGGCCCTGACCGACACCGGCGTGCTGATCCTCACCGGCCGCGGCCACACCGTCGACCGCGTGATGGGGCTCGAGCTCGGCGGCGACGACTACGTCGTCAAGCCCTTCGAGCCGCGCGAGCTGGTGGCCCGGGTGCGCAGCATCCTGCGTCGCCGCGGCGGCGCCGGTGCGGCAGGCGGCGGCGGCTCGCGGCGCTTCGCGCGCTTCCTCGACTGGACGCTCGACTGCGCCGCCAACACGCTGCTGGCCGCGGACGGCACCCAGCACCAGCTCGGCGTCGCCGAGATCCATGTGCTGCGCGCCTTCGTCGAGCGGCCGCACCAGATCCTCACCCGCGAGCAGCTGACCGGCGACCGCGACCTCTCGCCGCTCGACCGCAGCATCGACGTGCGCATCTCGCGCCTGCGCCGCAAGCTCGAGACGGACCCGCAGAACCCGAAGATCATCAAGACCGTCTACGGGGCGGGCTACATGTTCACCGCGGCAGTCAGCTGGGGCGGCGCCGAGGTCGCGGCCCGCGGCCCGGACGACGCGGCGGGGCAGGGCCGAGGCTGAGAGCCTGAGACTCTTTCGCCCATGCCCGCCTTGCACGCCAAGACACCCTGGCTCGTCGTTGCAAATGCTCGCCATAGCCCGAGCTATGGCTGCGCTTTGCGCCTAGATCCGGGCCGTTTTGACGCGCCTTTCGGGCACGGCCAAGAAAGTCTCAGCCGCTGAGCCCGGCCGCCGCTGCGAAGCGGCGGCGCAGCGCTCGCAGCCGCACGATGCCGGGCGCTCGCTGGCCGCGCGGGCGCCGAGAACGACCCTCAGAAGTCCCTAAACTGCCCGCCCACGACAGGTCACGTGGCTGACCGGCAGAGGAGCAGAAGATGGACGAGGTCGCCTACGACAGGCACTGCCTGGCGGGCGCTGGGCGCCGGCGAACGTGGCACCGCGCCGCGCCGGCCGCAACCTGGGCCGGGCTCGCCACCGTCGCGATGTTCGCGCTCGGCGCCTGCTCGAAGCCGCAGCCCGCGCCGATCGCCCAGGGCCCGGTCGAGGTCGTGGTCCAGACGATCCATCCGAGCAAGGTGCAGGTGAGCGCCGAGCTCGCCGGCCGCACCACGGCGTATGCGATCGCCGAGATCCGGCCGCAGGTCGGCGGCATCCTGCTGAAGCGTACCTTCGAGGAAGGCAGCGAGGTACGTGCCGGCCAGGTGCTCTACAAGATCGACCCCGCCGCCGCGCGCGCCGAGGTGGCCAACGCCCAGGCCACGCTGGCCAGCGCCCGCGCCGGCCTGGCCTCGACCAAGGAGACGGCCAGCCGGTATCGCGAGCTGGTGGCGATCGAGGCGGTGAGCCGCGAGAGCGCCGACGAGGCCGAGGCCGCCTACAAGCAGAGCGTGGCGCAGGTGGCCGCCGGCGAGGCGACGCTCGCGACGGCCAGGCTCTCGCTCGGCTACACCAACGTCACCTCGCCGATCGCCGGGCGCATCGGCCGCTCCAGCGTCACCCAGGGCGCGCTGCTGACCGCCGGCCAGACGACGCCGCTGGCCACGGTGCAGCAGCTCGACCCGATCTACGTCGACGCCACGCAGTCGGCCGCCCAGCTGTTGCGCTTCCGGCGCGAGCTGGCCCAGGGCAAGCTGAAGATCAGCGGCGACGGCCGGCCCACGGTGCGCCTCGTGCTGGAGGACGGCACGGCCTACTCGGCGGTCGGCCAGCTGCTGCTGGCGGAGGCGACGGTCGACGAAACCTCCGGCACGGTGGCGGTGCGAGCGCAGTTTCCGAACCCAGAGCGGGAGCTGCTGCCGGGCATGTACGCGCGCGTGATCTTCGAGGGTGCGGTGGCCGAAGAGGCGCTGGCCGTGCCGCAGGTGGCGCTGACGCGCGACGCGAAAGGCAATGCCCTGGTGTACGTCGTCGGCCCCGACGACAAGGTCGAGCAGCGCACGCTCACGGCACACCAGGCGATGGGCAACCAGTGGATCATCGACAGCGGGCTCGCCGCCGGCGAGCGCGTGATCGTCGAGGGCCTGCAGAAGGTGCGCGCCGGCATGCAGGTGAAGCCGGTGGAGGCGGCGCCCGCCGCGGCGCCGGCCGCCGCCTCGGCGCCCTCGGCTCCCGTTCGCTGACCCGCGGGAGCCTCGATGTCCCATTTCTTCATCGATCGCCCGATCTTCGCCTGGGTGATCGCGATCGGCGTGATGCTCGCCGGCCTGCTCGCGATCCGCAGCCTGCCGGTCTCGCGCTACCCGCAGATCGCGCCGCCCACGGTCACCATCTCGGCCACCTATACCGGCGCCTCGGCGCAGACGGTGCAGGACTCGGTGACGCAGCTGATCGAGCAGCAGATGACCGGGCTCGACGGCCTGCGCTACATGTCGTCGACCTCGACCTCGCAGGGCACGGCCTCGGTGCAGCTCACCTTCGAGCCCGGCACCGACGCCGACATCGCCCAGGTGCAGGTACAGAACAAGCTGTCGCAGGCCTCGGCGCTGATGCCGCAGCAGGTGCAGTCGCAGGGCCTGACGGTGACGAAGTCGGGCGACGAGATCCTTCTCGTGATGGCGCTGGTGTCGGACGACCCGGCGATGACCGCCACCGACCTCGGCGACTACATCGGCACCTACCTGCAGATCCCGATCAGCCGCGTGCCGGGGGTCGGCAGCGTCACGCTGTTCGGCGCCCAGTACTCGATGCGCATCTGGCTCGACCCTTCGCGCCTGATGCAGTACCGCCTGACGCCGGCCGACATCAGCGCGGCGATCCAGGCGCAGAACACGCAGGTCTCGGTCGGGCAGCTCGGCGGCCTGCCGGCGTCGCCCGGGCAGCAGCTCAACGCGACCATCACCGCGCAGAGCCGGCTGCAGACGGCCGAGGAGTTCCGCAACATCCTGCTCGTCACCGCGACCACCGGGGCGACGGTGCGCCTGGGCCAGGTGGCGACGATCGAGGTCGGCAGCGAGAGCTACACCACCACCTCGCGCTACGACGGCAAGCCCGCGGCCGGCATGGCGATCTACCTGGCCACCGGGGCGAATGCCACCGCGGCCGCGGCAGCGGTCGAGGCGCAGCTGACCGCGCTCAGCGCCACGCTGCCAGCCGGCATGCGCACGGTGGTGGCCTATGACACGACACCGTTCGTCCGGGCCTCGATCGACGAGGTCGTGAAGACGCTGGTCGAGGCGGTCGTGCTCGTCTTCCTCGTCATGTTCATCTTCCTGCAGAACTGGCGGGCGACGCTGATCCCGACCCTGGCGGTGCCGGTCGTGCTGCTCGGCACCTTCGGGCTGCTGGCGGCTTTCGGCTACTCGATCAACACGCTGACGATGTTCGCGATGGTGCTGGCGATCGGCCTGCTGGTCGACGATGCGATCGTCGTGGTCGAGAACGTCGAGCGCGTGATGGCCGAGGACAAGCTCGGCCCGCTCGAGGCCACGCGCCGCTCGATGACGCAGATCACCGGCGCGCTGGTCGGCGTGGCGATGGTGCTGTCGGCGGTGTTCCTGCCGATGGCCTTTTTCGGCGGCTCCACCGGCGTGATCTACCGGCAGTTCTCGGTCACGATCGTGTCGGCGATGGTGCTGTCGGTGCTCGTCGCGCTGATCCTGACGCCGGCGCTGTGCGCGACGCTGCTGAAGGCCCCGGCGGCGGGTGGGCACGGCAGCGGCGGACTGGCGGGGCGCGTCTTCGGCGGCTTCAACCGCGGGTTCGAGCGCGCCACCGACCGCTACCGCGGGGCGGTCGGCGGCATGCTGAAGCGGCCCTGGCGCTTCATGTGGATCTACCTGGCGATCGCAGTGGTGCTGGGGATCCTCTTCCTGCGCCTGCCGACCTCCTTCGTGCCCAACGAGGACCAGGGCACGCTGATGGTGATGGCCCAGCTGCCGCCCGGCGCGACGCAGCAGCGCACGCTCAAGGTGATCGAGCAGGTCGAGCGCTACTTCCTCGAGCACGAGAAGGAGGCCGTCGCCTCGACCTTCGCCGTCGCCGGCTTCGGCATGGGCAGCAGCGGGCAGAACGTCGGCATGGCCTTCATCCGGCTCAAGCCCTGGGGCGAGCGCAGCGCGGCGGGCCAGGACGTGTTCTCGCTGCAGCGGCGCGCGATGGGCGTGCTCGGCTCGATCAAGGACGCGCAGGTGTTCGCGCTCGCGCCGCCGGCGATCTCGGGCATGGGCTCGTCGGCCGGCTTCACGCTGCAGCTGCAGGACATCAACGGGCAGGGCCACGATGCCCTCACCAAGGCCTCACGCGCGCTGCTGCAGGCGGCCAGCGCCGACCCGCTGCTGGTGGGCGTGCGCATCACCGGGCCCGACGACATGCCCCAGTACGTGCTCGACATCGACCACGCCAAGGCCGGCGCCCTCGGCGTCTCGGTGAGCGACCTGAACAGCGTGCTTTCGGTGGCATGGGGCGGCAGCTACGTCAACGACTTCATCGACCGCGGCCGCGTCAAGAAGGTCTACCTGCAGGCCGAGGCCCCGTCGCGCATGCTGCCGCAGGACCTGGACAAGTGGAACGTGCGCAACTCGAGCGGCGAGATGGTGCCGTTCAGCGCCTTCGCCTCCGGGCACTGGACGCTGGGGCCGACCCAGCTCTCGCGCTTCAACGGGCTCTCGACGGTGCAGTTCCAGGGCAGCGCCGCTGCGGGGGAGAGCTCGGGCACGGCGATGGACCGGATGGAGGCGCTCGTCGGGCAGGTCGCGCCGGGCTTCGGTCTCGATTGGAGCGGCCTCTCGTACGAGGAGAAGGCGGCCGGCGCGAACGCGGCCCCGCTCTATGCGCTGTCGCTGCTGGTGATCTTCCTGTGCCTGGCCGCGCTGTACGAGAGCTGGTCGGTGCCGTTCTCGGTGCTGCTCGTCGTGCCGCTGGGCATCTTCGGCACCGTGCTCGCAACCGAGCTGCGCGGGCTCGACAACGACGTGTACTTCCAGGTCGGCCTGCTGACGATCGTCGGCCTGGCGGCGAAGAACGCGATCCTGATCGTCGAGTTCGCGAAGGAGAGCGTCGACCGCGGCCTCGGCGTGATCGAGGCGACGCTGGAGGCGGCGCGCATGCGCCTGCGGCCGATCATCATGACCTCGCTCGCCTTCGGCCTCGGCGTGCTGCCGCTGGCCGTCAGCAGCGGGGCCGGCTCGGGCGCCCAGCATGCGGTGGGCACCGGGGTCGTCGGCGGGGTGGTGTGCGCGACCCTGCTCGGCATCTTCTTCGTGCCGCTGCTCTACGTGCTGGTCTACAAGGCGTTCACGCGCCGGCGCGGCACCGCCGCACCACCCGCGGCAACGCAGGCGGTGCCACCTGCACCGGCCGCCCCGCGCGGCGAAGGGGCCTGACATGCGGTCGCGCAAGCACGTGGCGGCGGCGCTGCTGGGGGCGGCGCTGGTGCAGGGCTGTGCCAATCTGGCACCGACCTACGAACGCGAGGCGGCGCCGGTCGCCCCGGCCTGGCCGGTCGATACCTCGGTCTCGGCGCCGGCCGGCGCGGCGGACGCGGGCACCGTCCACTGGTCGGAGTTCTACAACGACCCGCGTCTGCGGGCGCTGATCGAGGCGGCGCTCGAGAACAACCGCGACCTGCGCAGCACCGCGCTCGCGGTCGAGAGCGCGCGCGCGCAGTACCGCGTCACCCGCGCGGGCCAGTGGCCGACGCTCAACGCGAGCGCCGGCCACACCGCCAGCGGCGCCGGCGCGGTCGCCAGTTCGACCGGCAACGCCTACACCAACCACCAGTACAGCGTCGAGCTGGGCATCACGGCCTTCGAGCTCGACTTCTTCGGCCGCGTGCGCAACCTGAAGGAGCAGGCGCTGCAGGCTTTCCTCGCCAGCGAGGAGAGCCTGCGCGCCGCGCGCATCAGCCTGATCGCCGAGATCGCGACCGCCTACCTGACGCTCGCGGCCGACCAGGAACTGCTGAGCCTCGCCCAGGGCACCTTCGACAGCCAGAGCACCTCGCTGCGCCTGACCGAGCGCACCTTCGAGATCGGCACCGCCTCGCGCCTGGACGTGGCGCAGGCGCAGACCAGCGTCGAGACGGCGCGCGCCGACATCGCCACCTATCGCACCCAGGTCTCGCAGGACACCCAGGCGCTCGCGCTGCTGGTCGGGCGGCCGCTCGACCCGCAGTGGCTGCCCGGCGCGAGCCGGCCGCGCATCGACGGGCTTGTGGGGCTGAATGCGGGCCTGCCTTCCGAACTGCTGCAGCGGCGCCCCGACGTGCTGGCCGCCGAGCGCAGCCTGCAGGCGGCGCAGGCCAACATCGGCGTCGCGCGGGCGCGGCTCTTCCCGACGATCTCGCTGACCACCACGCTCGGCACCGCGAGCCGCGCGCTGTCGGACCTGTTCGGCAGCGGCAGCCGCACCTGGAGCTTCGTGCCGCAGGCGACGCTGCCCATCTTCGATGGCGGTGCCAGCCGCGCCAACGTGCGCGTGGCCGAGGTGGAGCGCGACGCCGCCCTGGCGGCCTACGACAAGGCGATCCAGACCGCCTTCCGCGAAGTCGCCGACGCCCTCGCGCAGCGGCGCGACATCGGCGAGCAGATGGCCGCCCGCGAGGCGCTGGTGCAGGCGACCGAGACGGCCTTCCGCCTTTCCGACGCGCGCTACCGCCGGGGCGTCGACAGCTACCTGAGCGTGCTCGACGCCCAGCGCTCGCTCTACAGCGCGCAGCAGAACCTGATCGCCACGCGCCTGCGGCACGACAGCAACCTGGTCACGCTGTACAGCGTGCTGGGCGGGGGGTGGCAGGGCGAGGGGCCCTGAAGCACGGCGATCCGCTCAGCCTGCGCCGGTCGCGAGCGCGGGCGGCACGAGCCGGCTGGTCGAAGCTCGACGCCGTGCCCTTCACCATTCAACCGTTACTGGGAGAGCAGCAAATGACGATTGAGAATCAACGCGACGTCGACGGCATCTTGGGGGCCGGTCGCGTCGTCGCCGCGGTCAGGGATGCCATGCTCGCGGCGGTCGAGCCCGGGATGACCACTGCCGAGCTCGACGAGATCGGCGGCAAGCTGCTGGATCGGCTCGGAGCGAGGTCTGCGCCCAAGGCGGTCTACGACTTCCCCGGCTTCACCTGCATCAGCGTCAATGAGGAGGCGGCTCACGGCGTGCCGGGCGCCCGGGTCATCAAGGCCGGCGACCTCGTGAACGTCGACGTGTCGGCCGAGCTGGAGGATTACTTCGCCGACACGGGCGCCACGATCGTCGTGCCCCCTGTCTCGAAGTCGAAGGCCTTGCTGTGCCAGGCGACGCGGCAGGCGCTCGACTGCGCCTTGAAGGAAGCCCGTGCCGGCGCGCCCATCAACAGGATCGGGCGAGCGATCGAGCACGTCGCAAGGGTCCATCGGCTCAAGACCATCCGGAATCTGGCCGGCCATGGCATCGGCCGGAAGCTGCATGAAGAGCCGGAAGGCATCGTCAGCTACTACGACCGCGGTGACCACCGCCGGCTGCACTACGGCCAGGTGATCGCGATAGAGCCCTTTCTGTCGACCAGAAGCACTTCCGTGACGGAGGCAGAGGATGGGTGGACGCTCGTTGGCCACCCCGAGAATCGGTCGGCACAGTTCGAGCACACGATCATCGTCACGAAGGGCGAGCCGATCGTCGCGACCCGCTCGGAAGCGCGCGGCTGACGTCGCGCGGACTTCGGCCACCGCCGAATCCCGGCGGCTTGCCTATCTCGCATCGGGTGCCAGCACCGGCAGCACGATCACGTCATCGCCCGCCCGTGGCGCCGTCGCCGGGATGACCACCCCGTCAGCGCGCGTCCACTCGACGCTCCACTCGAAGGCGCCCGCACCGTCCAGCAGCACCCGCCGCGGCGCGCGGTCGGCGACGACGACCTCGGCGCGCCCTTCGGCGCCTTGCAGCACGACCCGCGCCTGCTTCGCCAGCGCCGGGTCGAAGTGGATCGGCAGCAGCTGCACCTCGCGCCGCGGGCGGCCGTCGAGGCGCACGACGAGCAGGCCCTCGCCGTCATGCGCCTGCCAGGGCGACGAACTGAAGCGCCCGTCGGCGAAGCTCGCGTGCAGCCGCCATTGCAGCGCGCGCGGCGCGCCGGTGCGCAGCGGGATCTCCCACTCGGCGTAGTCGCCGAGGCGGCGCAGTTCGAGCGTCGCTTCGCTGGTCTGGTCGCCGTCGACGTGCCTCAGGTCGACCATCGCGAGCGCGACCTCGCCCCAGCCGGTGCCGGCCGGCACCAGCCCGAGGCGCAGCCGCTGGCCGGCGCTCGGGTCGCTGACGACGAGCAGGCCGTCTTCCACCGCGAGCGGGCCGCGCTCGACGAGCGTGCCGTCGCGTGCGGTGTACGCAAGGCGCGCCTGCACAGCGGGCAGCGTGCCGTCGGCGCTTGGGGCGACGGTCCAGGCGCCTGAAGGGCGCGCCGCGTCCAGCTCGACCACGCCGCGCTGCGCGCCGGGCCCGGCCCCGGCCTCCAGCGCGACGCGCACGCCGCGCCAGCGCTGCGCCAGGTCGAGCCCGATCGCCGCGACCTCCACCCGCTGGGGCTGCGGGCTCTCGACCGCCAGCAGCAGGCTGCTGCCCTGTGCCTGCAGCACCTCTGCCGACCAGTCACCGGCGGGCTGGCCGGCGAACTTGAGGCGACGGCGCCAGCGGAAGCCCATGCTGCCGAGCGCGATGCGCCGCGGCTGGCGGTCGGTGACCGTGAGCTCGGCGCTGCCCGCGCCCGCGGCCGTGCCGCCCGCGCTGCCTGTGCCACCCGCCGCGCCCAGGCGCAGATCGACGCGTTCCAGTGCGCCGCCGAAGTCACCGAAGACGCGCACCTCGACCGGCGGTACGCGGCCGAGTTCGTCGTCGCCAAGGACCAGCTCCTCCACCAGGTCGCGCCGCGAGGCGGCAGGCACGAAGTCGTCGAGCGTCGTCGACAGGGTGAGCGGCCAGTCGGCGATCTCGCTCGCCGTGGTGTGCAGCGAGACTTCGCCGCCCGCGGGTCCAAGGCGCTCGAGCCGGGCTTCGAGCTCGGCCAGCACGCCGGCGCGCAGGGCGTCTTCGAGCGCGGCATCGACCTGCGCGCCGCGGATCTCGATGCGCGCATTGGCCTCGACCAGCGAGCGGCGCAGCGTCTGCGTCAGCGCGCCGCCGGCGATCGCGACCCGGCGCCGCCACTCGGCGACGTCGACGCTTGCGATCACCTCTACCGGCGGCAGGCGCAGCCGCACCGCGCCCGACCAGGCGACCTGCAGCGGCAGCACGGCGTCCGCGCGCAGCAGCGGCGTGAGCAGGGCCGCCGCCTGCGCCGACAGCTCGCAGGCGAAGGCGGCCGGCGCACCGGCGACGAGCGAGGGCAGGGCTTCGACCGGGTCGAACGCGGGCCCGTCGAGCAGGACGCGCGCGCTGCGCCAGGCGAGCGGCTGGCAGTCGCGCCCGCCAAGGCCGGCGGCCGCGAGTTCGGCCGGCGAGGGTGCGAGCTCGACCTCGGCATAGAGCCGCGCCGCGGCCGAGGCCGAGCCGCCGCGTGCATCGGCCCAGCGCAGCAGCTTCAGCTTCGCGCGGCCCTCGGCGTCGCGCGCCACGCGCGGCCGCGCCAGCGCGACGTGCAGACGCGGGGGCAGGGCGTCGTCGGCGAAGGCGATCAGTTCGCCGTGGCGCTGGATCGGCAGCGTCAGCATCGTGGCGGCTCAGAAACTTGCGACCAGCGCCTCGCCGCTGGCCGCGCGCCAGTCGGACTCGGCGATCGGCCGCGTCGCGCCGTCGGCGCCGCGCGGCACGTGGCGCGTGCGGTAGCGCAGCGTCGGCGCTTGCAGCCGGCTCGTGCGGCGCACGCGCAGCCGGATCGCGGCGCCGGCATCGAGCGTGCGCCAGGCCTGGCCTTCGACCTGGACGGCGAGGTAGGCGGCGCGCGCGGCCAGGTCGGGCGGGGCCTCGATGCGCAGCTCGGCGCTCTCGCCGAGGCCGATTGCGCTGCCGTCGAGCCAGAGGCCGTCGGCGCCCAGTGGCGCTGCTTCCAGCGGCCGGCGCTCGCCCGAAGCGAGTACCGCGACTGGCGTCACGCTGGCGGGCGGCGTGCGGCCCACCGCCCAGTTGGTCGGTTCGGGCCCGGTTAGGCGCAGCGTGCGCGAGCCGAGCGGGATCTCGATCGCCTGCAGGTGCGAGAACAACTCGCCGGCGGCGCCGAAGCGCAGCACCCGCAGCCCGACGCTCTGGGCGTCGAGCGCGACCAGCGTGCCCGGCACGGCGACGAAGTCGGTCTGGCCGACGACGGGGGCCGCACCCGAGGCCACGGTGTAGCGCACGCGCCATTGCAGCGGGCCGGCGTCGGCGCCCGCGCGCACGTAGGGCAGGCGGGCGACCGAAGGCTCTCCCAGCCCGAAGCGATGCGCGAGCAGGCCGCTCGGCCCGCCGCTGCGCACCTCGACGTCGAGCTGCTGCAGGCCCTGCGCCGCCAGCGGCAGGTCATTGGCCAGCGTCAGCGTCGCGGCTTCGAAGGGCGCCGGCGCCGAGAGGCTGACGAGGTGGCGCGCGCGGTCGGCGACGCCGGCGAGGAAGTCGCTCATCGACCAGCGCAGGCGGTGTGTCAGCCGTATCGCACGCGGCACGCGCAGGTCGAACGCGACGCTGGCCGCCCCGGCCGGCGCCAGGCTGAAGCTCGTCTCGGCCCCCGGGGCCGTGTCGCCCGTGGGCACGAAGAGCAGGCCGACCGCCTGTGCCGCGAGCGCCGTCAGCGCCTCGTCGCGCGGCGGCGGCAGGGCGTCGACCGCCTGTGGCAGCCACTCGAAGAGACCCGGGTCGAGGCCGAGGAAGGCGGCTTCGATCGTCTGGCGCGTCGCCGGGACGTCGCCGAGCGCCGCCGCCAGGCGCTCGCGCAGCGGGGCCGAAGGCACGCGGACCAGCCAGGGCAGCGCGCGGGTGCGCCCGGCGACGAGGCACTCGAACTCCAGCAGCACCGCCTCGGCGGCCGCTGCGCCACTGTCGCCGTTGCTCAGGAGGCGGCGCGCGATCGCCGCCTCCACCGGCCCGAGGCTCAGCGCGCGTGTGAGCGTCGTGTCGTTGCCGCTGATCGCCGGGCGCCAGGCGCCGGCCTCCGGCGAAGGCCCGGCCAGGCAGAGGCGGCAGCGCGCCGATTCGATCGGTGCCGGCCGTCGCACGGGGTCGCCGTCGAGCGTCCAGACGACGCCCAGGCGCAGCTGCAGCACGCCGCCGTCGGGCCCGAGGGCGAGCATCACCTGCGGCACGCCGTCGGCGCCCTTCAAGGGCTCGAGCGCCGAAGGCAGGCGCCAGCGCAGGACCGGGTCGGCGTCGTCGGCGAAATCGCCCGAGGCGAGGCGTGGCGGCGCGAGCATCAGCAGCGTCCCGAAGCCAGGTCCCGGTTCATCGGCGCGACAGGCTCAGAAGGGGAGCTTCGCCTGCACCGGGCCGACCTGCAGCGGGTTGCTGCCCTGGCCTTCGAGCCAGCCGGTGCGCGCGCCTTCGCCGGCCGCGTGCAGGTTGGTCACGCGATAGAAGTAGCGCTGGGCTTCGTCGCCGCGGCCGTTGAGCTGGTCGATCAGCCGGCCCATCAGCTGCACCTCGGCCTGGGGCAGGGCGGGCGTCAGCGTGCTGCGCGTGCCGTCGTCGAACTCGACCAGCAGGCCGCTGAGCGCGTCGGCCGTGGCCGGCGCATCGGCCGCGGCGGCAAAGCTGCCGGCGGCCGCGCCGATGACGAGCGGGAAGCCGAGCGACGGGTAGCCCTGGGTCATCAGCAGCAGGCGCAGCAGCACGTCGAAGCGCGGCTCGGTGCGGGCGATGACGCTGGGGTCGAAGTCGCCGCCCGGCGGCGTGGCGCCGAAGTCGTAGTCGATCTGCACCGCCTCCTGCGGCTGCAGCGTGCGCTCGAGCCACTGCCCGGGCTCGACCGGCGTCGCGAAGCCGCCGCCGGGCAGCAGCTCGGGCGGCAGCTCGATGATGCGCACCGGGCTCTCGATGCGGTTGCGCACCGAGACGCGGCAGCGCGTCGGCTGGCCCTCGACGCTGCCGAGCAGCGCGACGTCGCAGAGCTCCGCGTCGCTGTCCCAGAACGAGATGCGCGCCTTGACGCTGACGGCCGTGCCGTCGAACAGCGTGTAGTCCACCTGCCCGTCGATGCCGCCGCCCGGCGCGGCCAGGCGCTCGCGCCAGAGGCGCACGAAGGCGTTGTGGTCGACCTCGAGCGTGTCGTCGATGCCTTCGGCGCGCACGCGGGCATCGGCACGGGCCTTGGCGGTGCCTGGCAGGTCGAGGTCGAGCGTCAGCTTCGCGTCGGCCGGCAGCTGCGTGGTCAGGCGCGGCACCAGCTGTTGTTCGGCCAGCGCCGCGCGGGTCAGCTCGACCACCACCGGGTCGATCCAGGGCTCGAGCCGGTAGCCCATCGCGACGCGGAACATCACCTGCGCGTTCGCGTCGTCGCCGCCCTCGGTGGTGCCGAACTCGCTCGCCAGCAGCGTGAGCTGCGGGCGGAACGGGGCCGACCACTGGCGCTGCACGCGAAAGCCGCTGGGCGCCACGTGCACCACGTCGCGCATCAGGTTGTCCTGGTAGACGCGGTAGGTGCGGCCGTCCTTCGTCAGCGTCAGCGGCAGCAGCAGGTGCAGCGCCTCGGCATAGCCCTGGGCCAGGTACACCGCGGCGTTGGCCGGCTCGCGCGGGTCGAAGGAGAACGCCAGGGCCTGCTCGTTCTCGAGGTCGGCATCGACGATCGCGGGCCGGCGCCGGCGGTCGAGCGGCACGCGCGTGGGCACGACGCGCCGCCCGCCGATGACGAGGTCGCTCGTCTCCACGGCTTCGCTCAGGCGCGGGCGCAGGAAGACCTGGTCAGAAGCGATCGGCCGCAGCGGCGCGGCGACGACCGGTTGTGCCGCCGGGGCCGCGACCACCGGCGCCGCGGGGCGCGCGATGCGCACCGGCGCGCGGTCGAGCGGCATCGTCGCGGCGACCGGGCGCCGCACCGAGGCGGCCGGCGCCACGACAGGGCGTGCCGCGACGCGGTCCGCCGGGAGTGCCGCGGTGCCGCCCACCGGTCTGAGCATCGCGGCGCGGGCGCCCGCGGGCGCGGTGCCCGGCGCAGGCGCGAGCGACCGCGGCGCGGGGGGCGCGATGATCGGCGGCGACATCACGACCGGTGTCAGCGCGCCCGGTGCGACGCGGCGCAGCGGGTCGCGCGCGACGACGGTGCGGGTGATCAGCGCCTCGCGGGCCAGCAACGGGCCGGCTTGCAACTCCTCGGCCACCGTCCCCACGTAGACCTGCCGCCAGGTGCGCACGCCGACGCGCGCGCGCACCTGCAGCTGCAGGCTCGCGCCCGACGCGGGCGTGCGCAGTGCCTGGTACAGGCCGTCGAACAGGGCCTTGTCCGCCACTGTCGTCAGCGAGCGCGCGAGGCCCTCGCCGACGGGTTGCAGCGGCTGCAGCGCCAGCGTGGTCTCGAGGCCCATGCCGGCGGCCATGTCCTGCACGCCGATGCGGTAGCGCAGCGCCAGCGTGACGACGTGGTCGAGCGGGCGCAGGCGCATCGTCGCCACCGCCACCGGCGAGGTCCACGCGAGCGTGAGCGCGAGGCTGCCGACGCCGGCCGCCGGGTCGGCCGCCGCGGCGGTGGGGTCGTACTTCAGCTCGACGGCCGGCCGGCCGGCGGCGTCGCGCTGGACCGCGTAGCGCGGCAGGTAGTAGCCGAGGTTCGGGTCGCGCTCGGAGGGGTAGACGACGTCGGGCTGCAGCGTCTGGCCGCCCTCGATCACCGGCCTGCCGCCCTCCTGCACGACCGGCGGCAGGCTGAGCCGACCGCGCAACGCGAGCGCGTCGCGCGCCTCGATCAGCCGGTTCATCGGCACGGCACCGAGCCGCTGGTCCACGACCAAGCGTTGCTCGAACTCGGAACTCGCGACTGCCATGTCGACCCCCACGTTTCGAACTATCGGGACGTCTCGCGTTGGACTACGTTACGGACCATCGAACCGCAAGCGTCAATCGATCTTAGGCGCCAGGAGGAGGAGATCCGACATGCTTCGCATCCCTAGTTTCGCGAAACACGACGACCTCACCGTCTATCAACACGACGAGCCCTGGTACCGCTTCTCGGTGCTGCCCTCGGTGCCGACGGTGCGGCGCGATGCCGAGGGCCGGCCGGTCTTCCTGCTGACGCTGTTCCACACCTCGGACCAGCAGCGAGAAGCCGCGCCGGGCACGCCGCGCGGCGGCGGCTTCATGAACTTCGACGTGCAGTTCGCGCCCGAGCCGGCGGCGCTGGAGGCGAGCCGCGCGAAGCTGCAGACCTGGGTCGACGAGACCTACGCCCAACGGCGTGCCGATCCTGCGTACGCGAGCCTGCCCGAATACGCTGCAGACACCGCGCCGCGCGCCGAGATCACCGACCCGGTGCTGTCGGGCGGCGTCGTGCGCATGCACACCACGCAGTCCGAGCTGCTCGTCACCAAGCGCCTGGCCGAGGCGCCGGCCTCGCTGGTCAGCGGCTCGACCGCGGTCTTCAACCTCGACCTCAGCGAGTCCGGCGCCAGCTTCATGAAGGAGCTCTTCGTCGGCGACCAGGGCGCCGGCCGTGTCGACCTGACGCCGGTGCAGGTCGTCTACGACCTGCAGATGTGGGCGCGCCTGCCGCCGGTCGTCATCACCGTCAGCGGCGATTCGCAGCGCATCCACAAGACGCTGCAGTCGGTCTCGCAGCAGCGCGGCGACAACGTCTGCACGCCGGCCGAGATCGAGACCTTTCGCGAGACCACGGTCAACTCGTCGACGCTGCGCGAGACGGGCGCGATCGAGGTCAAGGTCGACAAGGGCGATGCCCAGGTGAGCGACGAGGTGGTGGGCGCGCTGCAGGAGTACGCGCTCGACCTCTTCGACCAGATGATGGCCGAGCGCTTCATGGCGCCGGCCGACGCGTCGACGCCGCCGCTCGCCTTCGACGACAAGGACCCGGGCCTGCCGCCGCCGCCGGGCCGCCTGCTGCGCTACCGCCCGTGGCGCGCGCGTGCCTGGGGCAACACCACCGGCCGCTACAAGGTGGCCGAGACGCTGGACGACGCGCAGATGAAGCTCGAGATCCGCGTCGAGCGCTCGCAGGTCGTCGAATGGCCGACCGGTGGCCAGGCGACCCTGCAGACCTTCTTCGCGGGTGCCAGCGCCGAGGAGATGAAGCGCCACGTGGTCGAGCTGACCGCCGACGACTTCGACTCGCTCGGCCTCGTCGTGCGCGCCTTCGTCGACTTCGAGAAGTCGCCGGTGCAGGCGGTGGAGGTCGAGCTGGAGTACGAGGCCAAGGATGCCGACGGGCAGACGCGCCGTGTGCCGGGCGCCCACACCTTCACCGCCGCCGAGGCCGCGCCCTGGCGCTTCGACCCGACGCTGGTGGAAGGCGAACGCGCCTACCGCTGGCGCCACCGGCTGATCTATGACGACGGCAGCACCGGCGCGTTCGGCGCCTGGGCCACGGCGCGCAGCCGCGAGCTGAACATCGCGGTCGCGGCCTCGTCGTCGCTCGCGCTCGAGGCGAGCGCCGCGAGCCTGAACTGGGACCTGCTGCGCGGCGTGCGGGTCGACCTGAGCTACGACGACCCGGACGACGCCACGCAGCGCGCCGGCCGCAGCTTCGAGCTGACCAAGCTGGTGCCGACGCGGGCCTGGGAGCAGCTCTTCACCAAGCCGCCGCGCGGCATCGTCCATGCGAAGCCGACCTACTTCCTCAGCGACGACAAGGTCGTCGAAGGGCAGGCGCGCACGCTGGAGCCGACCAACACGCTCTACCTCGTGCCGCCGCCGCAGGTCGACGTGCTGAACGTGACGCTGGTGCCGTCCGGCCAGTGGGCCGACGTCGCGCAGGCGGTGGTGCAGATGAAGTACGAGGCCGGCGCCGGCGTCGTCTACGACAAGGTGTTCCGCTTCACCGCGATCGACCAGACGGCCGAATGGGCGGTGCTGCTGCGCGACGCGACGAAGCGCGCCTTCTCGTACCAGACGGTGGTCGCGTTCAAGAACGGCACGCGCCAGGAGTCGGGCTGGCTCAAGGGCGAGGGCGACCAGGCGCTGCTGATCGACGTCAAGGGCGTGCCGCGGCTGAAGGTCAACCTGCTCGCCAACCTGGTCGACTTCGCGCGCACGCCGGCCGTGCAGGTGACGCTGACCTATGGCGGCGAGCGGCGCACGCTCGCCTTCACCGCGGCGCAGACGCAGAGCATCGAGCTGCCGCTGGCCGCCGACGGCGCGCGCGACTACGGCTACGAGATCGTCTGGCACACGGCCGACGGGCGCTCGATCTCGTCCGGGCCGCAGCGCGGGGCCGACAGCGAGTTCTTCGTCCCGCGCGCGCCGCTCACCTCGGCCGGCCAGCTCGACATCGTGGTGCGCGGCTTCGCGATCGACTTCGCTGCCACGCCCTTCGTCGACATCGCGCTGTCGTGGCAGAACGGCGAGCGCGAGGAGCACAAGACGCTGACCGTCACCGCCCAGCAGCCCAACGCCACCTGGAGCGTCGACATCGGCGACCGCAGCCAGCGCCGCTACCGCTATGCCGTCACCTACAACCTGGCCGACGGCTCGCGCGTCGCCGGCCCGCAGGGCGAGACCGACGACCCCGTGCTCTCCCTGACGCGGCCGCCCGCCGCCTGAAGCGCGCCGCGCGGCGCGCCCCTCCTTGCCACGCCAGATCACCCCGGAGCGACGACATGCTCAAGCTGCCTGCCTACCTGCACAAGCAATTCCCGACCGGCGAGACGGTCACGGTGTTCCAGGACGACGCCCAATTCTGGAAGTTCTACCTGATCCCCGGTTTCCCGACGGTGCGGGAGGATCCGAACGGCAACCCGGTCTTCCAGCTGATCAAGTTCAACTTCTCGGACCAGTCGCGCGAGGACGACCCGGAACTCGCGCGGGGCGGCGGCTACATGGTGTTCGACTCGGAGCTGAAGGTGAAGGCGGAGCACCAGGAGGCCCTGGTCAAGGAGCTCGACACCCATGTGCGCAAGGAGTTCGAGCGCCTGAAGGGCGAGGCCAACCAGCCGGTGCGCCAGCTCAAGCTGAAGGCGATGCTCAACGACTCGGTGAGCCAGCACTGGAAGAACCGCGGCACGATGGCGGGCGGCCCCGTGATCGGCCCCGACGGCAAGGCGATGGAGACGACGCTCGAGCTGCCGCAGCCCGACGCGCCCGACATCCCGCTCGAATGCCCGCCGGTGCTGATCGGCGAGCCGCTGTGGAAGGGCGGCAAGGTGACGATGAACGCGCCGCAGTCGCCCGGCCTGGTCAGCGGCAAGATCGGCGAGCGGCCGGCCTCGCTGATCGGCAACAACGTCGCCGCCTTCAGCCTCGACCTGACGCCCGACGGCGCGATCTTCATGGAGCAGACGCTGGTCGGGCGCGACGGCGCCGGTGCCACCGACCTGACGCCGATCCAGGTCGCCTACGAACTCTCGATGCTGGCCAAGCTGCCGCCGGCGACGATGTACCTCAAGTTCAACACCGCCAGCGTGTTCTCGGCGGTGCAGGAGCTGTTCCACGAGCACCACAACTGCACCGACGACTACTTCACCTCCGAGTCGATGATGTCGACCGCGATCGAGGCCGGCCTGGTCACGATCAAGATCGATGCCGGCGGCATCACCGACGAGGACACCGTCCAGATGCTGATGCAGCAGGCCACCTCGACGGTGCAGACGCTGATGGCCGACCGCTTCGCGACGAAGGAGCGCGCGAAGATGGAGGAGTGGGACACCGACGACGTCGCCGAGAGCAGCGACGAGGTCTATCGCCTGAAGCAGGTCTCCGAAGTCGACATGACCGACTTCGAGCAGACGATGCAGATCGCCACGACGACCGAGTACAAGATCGCGCCGCAGGGCACGCTGCAGGCCTTCTTCAAGGGCAAGCGCGACATGACGCCCTTCGTGCGCGTGGTCGACACCAACCAGGACAACTTCTTCAAGACGCTCGGCGTCAAGGCCCGGGCCTTCGCGAAGTGGGACGAGGACGACGTCGCCTTCGTCGAGCTCGAGATGAAGTACGAGCAGGGCGGCCAGCTGAAGACGCAGACCTTCACCTTCACGCCGGAGACCAAGGAGCCGATGCTTTGGGACCCGGCCCTCATCGACGGCAAGCGCAACTACCAGTACCGCTGGCGCGTCGGATTCGAGGGGCGCGACGCGGGCGACTGGTCGAAGTGGGAGAAGACGACCACGCGCAACCTGAACGTCGCGGTCGAGACCCCGGGCAAGCTCGCCGTCGAGGTGCTCGGCGTCGGACTCGACTTCGAGAACGTGCTCGACGCCGCGCTGGTGCACCTGCGCTACGGAGACCCGGCGAACGACGTGCCGATGGCCGGCCACTCGGTGCTGCTGGCGAAGGACCGGCCCACCGGCAACTGGACGCGCCAGCTGTTCGCCCCCTGGGACAAGCCCTTCGAGTACCGCATCGAGTACATCCTGAAGAACGGCGCGACCATGGAGCAGCCCTGGACGAAGACGGACGGCCCGCTGCAGAACCTGCCGATCAAGGCGCCGAAGGTCGACATCCTCGACCTGACGCTGATCCCGGCCGGTGTCTGGACCGACGTGATCCAGTCGGTGCTGTCCTTGCGCTACATCGACGGCAATTACAACCGCGATGCGCAGTTCAACTTCGTCAAGCCCGACGAGTTCAAGAAGTGGGCCGTGCTGCTGATGAACCCGCGCCAGCGCAAGTTCGACTACAAGATCCTCGCCACCTTCAAGAACGGCGACACGCAGGAGACGGAGTGGCTCTCGCGCGAGGGCGACCAGGCGCTGCCGGTCAAGGTCGAAGGGCCGCCGCGCCTCGAGGTGAAGGTCACCGGCGCGGTGCTCGACTACGCGAGCACGCCGCTGGCGAAGGTCGACCTCGAGTACGCCGACCCGCAGGGCACGCCCGACGTGCAATCGATCTCGCTGCAGAAGCCGGAGGACGTGGCGCTCTGGTCGGTGCCGATCCGCAAGGACGGGCCGCGCGTCTATCGTCACAAGATCACCTACTTCCCGGTGCAGGGCAATCCGGTCGAGCGGGACTGGGTGGTGGCCGAGACCGAGCTGATCGTCGTGCCGCGCTACCAGATCCCGAAGGTCGGCGCCGACTTCAACCCGAACCTGCTCGACTTCAACCTGACGCCGGCGGTCGAGGTGAACCTGGCCTACGACGACCCGCAGCGCAGCGTGCAGGAGCGGATGACGCTGGTGTTCACGAAGAACGAGCGCCAGGCCTGGTTCCTCCCCGTGGCGGACGAGGCGCCGCGCGGCTACGAGATGACGGTGACCTGGTACTACGCCGACGGCAGCGAGCGCAGCTCGACCCCGGTGAAGCTCGAGAAGCCTGCGGTGATCGTGCCGCGCGCGCCGAAGGCCGGCGCTGCCGCGCCGCAGCCGGCGTGAGCCCGCGCACAGGGAGGCTGCGATGCTCTACCTCGGCAACGGCATGCGGCAGGTCAAGGTCGGCGACGACCGGGCGCTGGCGGTCTTCCCCGACTTCGGCGACCCGAGCCAGTTCTACTACCTGCCCAACTTCCCGCAGATCGCGCGCATGGAAGACGGCACGCCGGCGATCCGGCTGCTCGTCTTCCGCGAAGACCTGGAGACGATCGACGACGACGACCCGGAGGCCGTTGCCTTCCTGAGCCTCGATGTCGACCTGGCCTGGCCGCCCGAGGTGATCGAGGAGGCCGCGAGCCGCCTGCGCCTCGAGGACCGGCTCGACGGCAAGCCGCGCCTGACGCCGATCTTCTTCAGCAGCGGCTCGGTCAAGCTGATGCTGCTCGACGCGGCCTCGCCCGACGGCGGCACCCCGTCCGCGGGCGGCGCGGCGGCGGCGGCGCGCAGCGAGTTCGTCACCCAGATCATGGGCGCCGGATCGCCATCGCTCTACGGCGACAACCGGGCGATCTTCCAGGCCTCGCTGAGCAAGAAGGGCGCCGCGGCGCTCGAAGGCGCGCTCGAAGGCGTGACGCCGATCGGCGTCGTCTACACGCTGAGCTTCGCCGGCCTGCAGCCGGCCTTCAACGTGAAGGCGCACGTCGAGTGGCAGAAGCTGATGGACCACTGGAGCGAGCGCGAGAGCGCCGACTTCCTGTTCTACGAAAGCGACATCCAGAAGACGATCGACAAGCTGGTCGAGGAGAAGGCGATCACGATCGAGGTGACGGTCGAAGGCACCGGCGCCGCGGCGATGGACGCCGAGCGCGAGCAGGCGATGACGGCGGTGCGCCAGCTGGTCTTCGAGAAGTTCTTCGAGGCGACCTTCAAGCGCGAGACGGCGGCCGGCGACAGCACTGCCGACGACATCGTCGACACGCTGACCCACATCCACCAGAACGCGCTGACGCTCGGCATGGGCTACACCTACCGGCGCAAGGAAGTGAAGGTCGAGGAGCTGCGCACGCTCGACCTCGACTGGACGGCGCGTCGCGCGATCGAACGCACGATCTATCCGCAGGCGCACATGCACAACCTGGTCAGCGGCGCCGGCGTCACGCGCCAGCAGCTGGTGACCGTCGTCGACGGCGCCGACGCGCAGTGGAAGGTGCAGCCGTTCCAGGTGCTTGCCGCGGCCGCCTGGGAGCCCGACGGCATCGCCGGCGTGACGGTGGACATCGAATACGACGACGCCGACAGCGGCGCGACGCGCGCGATGAGCGTCTTCCTCGACAAGGCGCACGCCAGCCAGACCCGGCGCGACTGGATGGACCGCACCAGCGGCAACCGCCTGCGCTACCGCTACGAGGTGGTCTTCGCCGACGGCGGCGTGCCGGGCCCGCGGCCCAAGGTTGACTCGGGGCCGGAGTGGCTCGACCACGAAGGCGCGATGCTGACGGTCAACCCGCGCGCGCTCTACGACCTGCACGAGCTCGAGGTGGCGGCGGTGCCGAAGTTTCCGTTCGACCGCTGGCCCGCGGTGCAGGCCGTGCTGCGCTACCGCGCCGACGACGGCAGCTTCGAGCATGTCGACGACGGGGTGCTGACCGAGGCCGCCGATGCGCGCAGCTTCAAGAGCCGCTTCCGCGTCGACCGCGGCGTGCCCGGGCGGCGCGAGCTGCGCCTGGTCTATGTCGGCGCCCGTGGCGAGAGGGTCGAGACGCCCTGGATGCCGATGGCGCAGGACCAGTGGATCGTCGACGACCCGCACCCGAACAAGCTGACGGTGCGCGCGGTGGTCGCCGGCGACCGGGCCAACATCGCGAACCTGCTGGTCGACCTGGAGTACGAGGACGACGAGAACGGCATCCACGAGGTCGGCGACCTCTCGTTCACAGCCGACACGCTGGCACAGCCGCTGTCCTGGACGGTCAACCTCGCCGACCCCGAGCAGCGGCGCTACCGCTACCGCATGACGCTGGTGACCAAGGCGGGCGACTTCGTGCAGACCGGCTGGATCGGCACCGATGCGCCGACGCTGCCGGTCGGTGAGGTCTACGTGCGGCGCCTGACGGTCGAGGTGGTGACCGGCAGCTTCGCGCCCGAGGTGGAGGCGGTCGAGGTGACGCTCGCCTACCGCGACGACGCGACCGACACCCACGACGTGCGGACCTTCCGCCTGGGTCCCGACGCCCGCGTCGAGTGGCTGCTCAACCTGAAGGACGCGAGCAAGCGCGACTACGAGATGACGACGGTCTGGATCCGCCGCGATGGCTTCAACCCGAAGCTGGGCCCGGTGACGCGCAGCGACAGCTTCGTCGTCGTGCCCGGCACGCCGCCGGCCTGAGCGCGCAGGACGGGCTGCGAAAGGCGCCGCGCCATGCTCGCGCTCGACCGTCCGCTCGGCGTCGTCGCCGACCTGGTGCTGTTCGGCGACCATGCCGACCCGCTGCTGGTCCACTACACCCCGACCCGGCCGCGCCTCGCGCTGACCGCGCAGGGCGAGCCCGAGATCGCGTTCGTCAAGTTCCGCGCGGCCGATGCGGCGGCGGGCGGTGTCGGGCTGCTGTCGTTCACCACCGAGCTGGCGGCGAGCGAGGCGCAGCTCGAGGCCGCGCGCCGGCAACTCGAGCGCGACGGCCGCCCCGAGGCGCAGCTGGCGCCGATCGCCTGGACCGGCGGCACCGCCGTCTTCGCCGCCGCGCTGCGCGAGGGCGACGGCTTCGTCGAGCAGCTGATCGGCGAGGTGACGCCCGACCTCGTCGGGTCCCAGCGGGCCTTGTTCTCGCTGAGGCTCGACGAGGACGGAGCCCGCCTCGTCGAGGCGCTGGCGCGGGCCGAGGGGCCGAGCCCGCTGGGCGTGCGCTACGAGCTCAGGTATGCCGGGCTGCGGCCGGCCCTGGCGGTGACGATCGAGGCCGACTACCGGCGCGTCTACGACGAGTTCTCGATGGGCTTCGAATTCGGCGTCGCCTACCAGGGCGTCGGCGTACGAGCCGCGGTCGAGATCGCGACGCAGAAGCTGATCCAGTCCGGCGCGCTACGCATCGAGGTGCAGCAGTTCAGCGACGCGGCGGAGCTGCGCGCACGCGTCGACGAGGCGGTGCGCTGGCTGCAGGAGCGGCTGCTGGAGGACTTCTTCAAGACCAGCCTGCAGCCGCCGCAGCGCGAGGGCGACCTGCTGGCGCGCGCGATCGAGGCGGCGGCGAGGCTCGGCGCGGCCTCGCTCAAGGACGCGCTGGCCGATGTGTCGATGGCCGACCGGCTGGCGCGCGACCTGGGGGTGCCTGTCGGTGCGCTGTCGAGCCTGGCGGGGCTGGGCGGTGGCGGACCCGGAGCGGGTGCCGGTGGCGCCGTTCCCGGCGCGGGCGGTGCGGCCGGCGCAGGCACTGGAGGCGGCGCCGCTGGCGCAAGCACTGGAGGCGGCGCCGCTGGCGCCGCGGGCAGCTCGACCTCGACCTTCGCGTTGAAGCTGCAGTTCAGCCTGCGCGACATCCACCAGGAGGAACTGAAGACCCTGCGCTTCGACTGGACCGAGGCGCGGGCCGAGACCCGCACCGCGGCGCCGCAGGGCCTGCTGGACGGCCTGGGCCCGCGGCTGCGCGTCGTCGAGGCGAGCGATGCCGGCGCCTATTGGGAGAAGCTCGACATCAACGTGCATGCGCTCGGCGACTTCGCGGCGCTCGGCGTCGAACGCCTCGTCGTGCAGCTCGCGTTCCCGGATGAGCAGCAGCCGTCCGCACAGCAGGCGCTGCGCTTCGAGCGGGCCGACGCCGCGACACCGCAGCGCTTCGCGGCCTGGACGGACGGCCGCGCGCCGGTCTACCGCCTGCGCCACGAGGTGCACTTCACCGACGGCGGCGCCTGGCCCGGGCCGCCGGTCTACGCCGGGGCCTGGCGCAGCGAGCGTTCGCTGGAGCCGGGCCTGCATCCGCTGGCCGAGGTGCCGCGGCTCGAGATCGAGGTCGCGCCCGGCGGCCTCTCGTTCGACGAGACGCCGCAGGTCTCGGTGGACCTGCGCGTCGACGGCGAGCCGGCGCAGACGCTGCTGCTGAGCGCGCAGGCGCCGAAGCAGGTGTTTCGCAGGCGCCTTGCGGCCGCGGCCGCCACGGCCGGCCGCGCCGACGGCGCTGGCGCTGGCGCTGCGGGAGCGGGGACGGGCGTCGACCCGGCGGCGGTGGCGCCGCCCGGCGGGAGTGGCAGCGGGCCGGCGACAGCCGCATCGCCCCGCCGCCCGCTCGTCGAGGCCCGTTGCACCTGGTTCCTGGCCGAAGGCCCGCGGCTCGCGGGCGATTGGCAGGCGGTCGAGGGCACGGCCCTGCTGGTGCCCGGGCCCTGGCGCAGCACGCGCACGCTGCGCCTGGTGCCGCTGCTGCCGGTCGATGCGCTCGAGGCGCTGGTGACGCTGCGTGTCGAGGACGGCGCGCGCAGCCACAGCGAGGAACTGCGCTTCGAGCCCGGCGACCGGCGCGCGCGCAGTGTGGCGATCCGCTGCCTGTCCGAACCCGCGCCGCCGGTGATCGCCGACTGGCTCGTGGTGCGCGCCGACGGCAGCACCTTCGTTGCCGAACCGGTCGAGACGACCGAGCCGGTGCTCGTCGTGCGCGACCGCGACGGGTCGCAGCGCCAGGTGACGGTGCGCCTGCTCGCCGGGCCCGACCTGCATGCGCACGGGCTGATCGCGGTGCAGGTCGAACTGCTCGACGGGCGCGACGACACGGTGCTCGACCAACTGGTCTTCACCGGGTCGCAGCGCGGCCCGGGCCAACTGCTGGTGCCGCTCGACGACGGCGCGCTGCCGGCACGGGTGCGCGTCACGCGCTATGCGCTCGACGGCGCCTCGGCAGTGGCGGCGCCGGTGGTGATGACGGGCAGCGAATGGCTGGTGCCGGCGGTGGCGCCGATCGCCTAGTGCAGCGGCGCCGCCAGCACGTCGAAAGGCTGCCCGGGATCGGCCTGCACTTTGAGCATGACCTGTCCTCCGCCAGGCGCAGCTTGCCGCCCGTCCGGGTTGGCCGAGATGACCGATCGGCCGGAGGCCGCCCCGGCAATGCCAGCTCCACGGACCAGTCGGCGATGCGCGCGTTGCGGCCCGCGACGAAGGCGACGAGCGACTGCGCGTTCTTCTCGACCTGGACCGGAAGCACCTGCTGCCGCGGCCGGGGGCCGCCAGCAGGTCGCCGCCCGTCGGGGCGAGCCGGGCCCGTCGGCCGGTTCACTCGACCGGGCCGAGGCCGCGCCGCGCGCGCATCGCGTGGCCCAGGCGCTCGATCTGCGTGCTGCAGATCAGCCGGGCCGCCATCGGCAGCAGTTCGCGCTCCTCGCGGGCGAGATGCCGCTCGCACAGGTCGACCAGGGCCTCGACGTCGTCGGCCGCGAGCGCGTGCGCGGCACCGTCGCGCACGTGCCCGAGCGCAGGGCGCAGGCGACGCCAGTACCGTTCGAGCATGCGGTGCTCGGCCGTCAGCCGGGCCGTCAACTGGCGCACGCAGACCGCGTCGGAGCCAGCCATCGCCTCGATCACGGCAGGAAACAGGTCCTGTTCCTCGTCGGCGTGATGCTCGGCCGCCGCGCTGTCGAAACAGCGCATGACGTCCGCCGCCATGGCCCGGGCCGCGCCGTCGGCGCCGTGTCGCGCCAGGTGAGCCTCGAGCCGGCGCAGCGCCGCGCACTGCTGCCCGATCTGGCCGTGGCAAGCGGAGATCAGGTCGAGCGGCCGCTCGAAGCCGGCCGCGGGGGCGTGCTCGCCGTGGACGCTGACACTCACGATCGCCTCGTCATGGTTCCCGGTTGAGCTTGTATATCACGCCGTGATAGGCTAGGCAAGGCGCGCGAGGTTCTCATGAAGCTCAACATCCTGTCCGACCTGCACATGGGCTACAGCGCGCTTGAGACGCCGCTGAACGATGCCGACGTGGTCGTGCTGGCGGGCGACATCGGGCCGCCGCGGCAGGCGGTGCAGTGGGCGATGCGGCTGGCCAGGCCGGTGGTCTACGTGCTCGGCAACCACGAGTTCTACGGCAGCAGCATCGACGGCACGATGGCCGAGACGAAGGCGCTGTGCGCCGGCACGCAGGTGCACGTGCTCGACAACGACGAGGTGGTCATCGACGGCGTGCGCTTCATCGGCAGCACGCTGTGGACCGACTTCCGGCTCTTCGGTGCAGGCCCCGAGCGGGACGCCACGACCGCCGAGGCGCAGCGCTTCCTGCGCGACTTCAGCCGCATCCGCACCCGCGAGGCGGCGCAGGCGCCGTTCACGCCCGCCGATTCCGAGGCCTTGTTCGATCGGAATGCCGCGTGGCTCGACCGCCGCCTTGATACCCCGCATGCCGGGCCGACGGTCGTCGTGACGCACCACGCGCCGTCCCGGCAAAGCATCCACCCGCGGTTCGCCGGCTCGCTGCTGAACGCCTGCTTCGTGTCGGATGCCGAGCATCTGCTGCGCGCCGAGCGGACCCGGTGGTGGATCCACGGCCACACGCACGACAGCTTCGACTACACGGTCCGGGGCACGCGGGTGATCTGCAACCCGCGCGGCTACGCGAAGGGCGGCGTGAACGAGAACGCCCGCTTCGACCCGGACTTCACGGTCGAGGTCTGAGGCGTCCTGCCGCCCCCTTCCGGCAGACAGGGTCCCCGAACGCACCCCAGCCCCGCGAGGGCACAGCGACTTCCGGCAGAAGGCGGGAATGCCGCGCCGGGTCAGCGCATCCAACGGCGCAGGAACCCAGGCGACGGGAGGCGACATGAGCACACACCAGACCCATACCTGCGCGTGCGAGCGGCCCGCGCGTGGCGGGGACGCGCGCCGCCTTCGCTCGCCCTCCGACCTGGCGACCGCGCTGCGGGAACGCCGCGAGAGCCGGCTCCATCGAACGACGAACTGAGGGTCACCATGGACGCAGCACGAATCTCCTCGACGCCACGGCCGGACATCACGTCTTCGACGACCGACGTCGAGCTCGCACGGCGCGCGGCCGACGGCGACGACTTCGCCTTCGAGGCCATCCTGCGCCGCCACAACCGGCTGCTGTTCCGCACGGCGCGCAGCATCCTGAAGAGCGACACCGAAGCCGAGGACGTGCTGCAGGAGGCCTACCTGCGCGCCTGGCGTGCGCTGGCGACGTTCCGCAGCGACGCGAAGCTCTCGACCTGGCTGGTGCGCATCGTGATCAACGAGGCGCTGGGGCGCCTGCGGCGCGTCGGCGCCCAGGTCATCCCACTGGAGGCCGCGATGGCGTCGAGCGACCCCGAGATGCAGGCGTCGATGCACGACGCGCCGGACGAGCGGCCCGAGCGCGTCGCGATGCGCGCCCAGGTGCGCCGCCTGATGGAAGCGCGCATCGACAGGCTGCCCGAGGCGTTCCGCACCGTCTTCGTCCTGCGCGCGGTCGAGGAACTCAGTGTCGAGGAGGTGGCCGTCGCGCTGCAACTGCCCGAAGCCACCGTGCGCACGCGCTACTTCCGCGCCCGCGGCCTGCTGCGCGAGAGCCTGTCGCGCGACATCGATCTCGCCCTCGGCGATGCCTTCGCCTTCGACGGTGCGCGCTGTGACCGCATCGTCGCCTGCGTGCTTGCCAGGCTCAGCCAGGACCGGGGCGATCCCAGGCCCTGAACCCCCCACCCACCGGAGATGACCATGTCCTTCCTGCAGATGCCTGACCCCCGTGCCGCCCGCCGCCTGTTCCTCGGGCGCACGGGCCTGGCGCTTTCGGGCGCTGCCGTCGCCTTGCTCGCCGGCAAGGACGCGCTGGCGGCGCGCGCCGGCGACTCCGGCGCCGGCGATGCCCAGATCCTCAATACCGCGCTCGGCGCGGAGCTGGAGGCGATCGCGGCCTACCAGCTCGGTGCCGAGAGCAAGCTGCTGCAGAAGCCGGTGCTCGACCTGGCGCTGGCGTTCCAGGGCCACCACAAGGAGCATGCCGAGCTGCTGGCGAGGACGGTGGAAAAGCTCGGCGGCAAGCCGGCGGTGGCGAAGGCGCAGTACGACTTCCCGGTCGCGCAGCTGAAGACGCAGGTCGACGTGCTGCGGTTCGCGGCGAGGCTCGAGCAGGGGGCCGTCAGCGCCTACCTCGGCGCCGTGCCGTTGTTCGGCTCCGGCGACCTGGCGAAGGCCGCGGCCAGCATCCTCGGCGACGAGGCGATGCACTGGGCCGTGCTCCGCCAGGCGCTGGGCGAAGTGCCGGTGCCCTCGGCCTTCGTGTCGTGAAGCGTCGTGCAGCCCTTGCCGGCCTGTTCGCGCCATGGTTGCTCGGGCTTGCGCTCGCACCGGCATCCGCGCGGGCCGCGCCGGATGCGGCGCGCGGCGAGCAGCTCTACACGCGCTGCCTCGCCTGCCACGCGCTGGCCTACGACCGGGTCGGGCCGCGGCATTGCGGTCTCTTCGGTCGGCCGGCCGGTGGCGTGCCGGGCTTCGCGTACTCGGCGGCCATGAAGCAGGCCGGGATCGTGTGGAACGACAAGACGCTCGACCGCTTTCTCACCAGGCCGCTGGCGATGCTGCCCGGCAGCACGATGACCTACGACGGGGTGCCCGACGCCACGGAGCGGGCCGACCTGATCGCCTACCTGAAGCGCGCCCAGCAGGCGCCCGAATGCCAGCGTCCCTAGCCGGCATGAACCCGTCGCGACGGCGCCGTGGCGCGCCGCCTCTCGCCTCGAAGGACACGAACATGAACCGGGACACGCCTTTCGCCGACCCTGTGGACGTCCGCGTCGCGCCCGCGCCCCCATCGGGCGGCAGGGTCGGCGCCCCTTGCCGCGGGCCGGTCGTCGCGGCGGTGGCCTGCGCGGTCGCCGTGCTGGCCGGTTGCGCGGGTGGGGGTGGTGACGACGACGATGCCGCGGCCCGGGCGGCGCTGGTCGAGCAGGGGCGGCAGATCTTCCGCTTCGACACCTTCGGCGACGAAGCGCAATGGACCGACGCCTTGCGGATGCATGAGGTCATCAGCGCCGCGGTCGACCCGGTGACGGCCCTGTCGGTCGGCCTGAAGGTCGACGCCGAGGCGCTGCCGGCGGCCGTGGTCGATGGCATCCGCAACGGCAGCGTCGACCTGAACAGCGCCGCGACGACGGTCGCCTTGCTGAAGCTCAATGCAGTGGTCGGCTTGAAGGGCACCGTCGAGACGGTCGGTGGCGTCGACCGGCTCACGCGCGTCGGCATCACCTGCGCCCTGTGCCACTCGACCGTCGACGACTCGTTTGCGCCGGGCATCGGCAAGCGGCTCGACGGCTGGGCCAACCGCGACCTGAACCCTGGCGCGATCATCGCGCTGTCACCGGCCGTGGGCGCGGCGATGAAGGCGGAGTTCAATGCCTGGGGCAAGGGCAGGTTCGATCCGCGGCACAACGTCGATGGCATCAGCAGCCCGGTCGTCATCCCCCCGGCCTACGGGCTGGAAGGCCTCCACCGCGTGACCTTCACCGGCGACGGCGACGAGATCGCGTACTGGAACCGCTACGTCGCGGTCGCCGAGATGGGCGGGCTGGGGTCGGTGGCCGAGCCGCGCCTGAACCTGCGCATCACCAATGGCACGCAGGACCTCGTCAGCAGCAAGCTGCCGGCGCTGCAGGCCTACCAGCTGTCGTTGAAGGCGCCGGCGCCACCTGCCGGCAGCTTCGACGCGGCCGCAGCGCAACGCGGCAAGCTGGTGTTCGAGGGCGCGGGCCGCTGCGCGAGCTGCCACAGCGGCGCCTTGTTCACCGACGCGAACACGCGGCTCCATCCGCCCGGCGACTCGATGGCCGAACCGGAGGCGCACAGCTACGCGGCACGGTCGGCCAGCAAGCAGTACCGGACGTCGCCGCTCAAGGGGGCATGGCAGCACGCACCGTACTTCCACAACGGGTCGGCCGCGACGCTCGACGACGTGGTGCGCAGCTATGACGCACGGCTGTCGCTCGGCCTGAGCGAGCGACAGGTCGCAGACCTCGTGCAGTACCTGAAATCGCTGTGACCCGGTGGCGCCAACGGCCGCCGGCCCCTATGGCGCGTCGCCCTGCATGCCAGGCACCTGGAACCCGGACTTCACCGATCGAAGCTCGTCCCGGTGGAGCCGGGCGAGCTGTTCGACGCAAGCCTGGCCCAACGGGGTCAGGTGCACCTCCACGCTGCGCATGTCGCTGCGGCTGGCCTTGCGCTGCACCCATCCTGCCGCTTCGCACCGCGTCACGAGGGCGACGACGCCGTGGTGCTTGGCCTGCAGGCGCTCGGCCAGTTCCGCGACCGTCGCCCACTCGCGCCCAGGGAAGCCCTTGATCTGCAGCAGCAACAGATACTGCAGCGGCCGCACGCCGTTGGCGTGGGTCGTCTCCTCGCTGAAGCGCAGGAAGCGGCGCAGCTGGTAGCGGAAGTTCGCCAGCGTCTCGAAGTCCGCCTTCGACATCTTGCGAGTGGCCATGTGCAGGTCGTGGGGTGCGTGGCGGGATGCATCATAAGTTGATACACAGCGTCGCCGGCTCACCGCGCCGCGCCCACCGCCCTCAGGGCGGTCTCCCGTCGGTTCACACCGGGGCGCCGCCGCGTCGTCCGGCGTTGAGTTCCAGATAGAGCGCCTCCGCCGGTGCCAGGATCCGCGCGTCCAGCATCTCCATCAGGTGGGCGATGTTGCGATAGTCGACCACCGCTCCGACGGAGGCGCGGCCCAGGATGTCATCGGCCACCGGATACGCCCGTTTCCCGGATTCGATGATGGGCACGACCGGCAGCGACATGAACTGGGGCACGATGGCCTGCAGCTCCGCGGAGACACTGCTGGCGTCCGACAGGTCCGCAATCACGAAACGAGAGACCGATGCGAAGCGAAGGATGCTGCCGATCAGCGTGCGGTCGCCGGGTTTCTCGAAGTCGAAGAGGATCGGCAGGTAACTGCGCGGCGGCGTCTTCAGCGCCTTCACCAAGGCGTCGAGCACGGCCTTGCGTGTCGACGAGAAGCGACCGAGGATCAGTACGCTGCGCGCCGCGACTTCGGAGAGCATGCGGCTGACCCCCTCGCCGTCGAGGTGCGCGGTGGAGCCGGCGATGACCTCGACCTGCTGGGCTTGCACCTGTCGCCGGCGCGCCTGCATCGCGCTCGTGCCCGGGCGCGGAAACAGCACCGCCGACGCCGTCTGCATGTAGGCCATGAAGCGTGCCCAGTCGCAGCTGTAGTACGAATGTTCGTGCTCGAACACATGGAGCCTGCCGAAGGTCAACGCGGCGTCGAGCGACAGGCCCACCGCCAGCGACTGGTAGAGCTTCTCGGCGAAGTTCAGCGCCGCGAGGTTGCTGACGACCCCCTGCACGCCCACCACTGCGGGCACTCCGGCCTGCATCAAGGGGCGCACGAAGCGCCAGTAGCCGCTGTTGCAGGCGTTGAAGACGGCCAGCTTCGTCCGCGCTCTGGCGAGCCGCTGCGCCAGTCCGTCACTCCACCGCCATTCCGGCCGCTCCCGAGAGGCTTCCAGCTGGGAGGCTTCGCTCAGGTAGGGGTCGACCTTCATCGCCTGCATGTCGGCCAGCTGCACCATGCCCGCACGGCCCCGCTCGATCTCGGTGTGCCCGGCGTAATGGAAGAGGTCACAACCGGTCGCCAGCGCCCGTTCGACCGCGTCGGTCGCGTCTGCGGCGACAAAGTCGAAGGTGACGAGCTGCTTCAGCGGGCGCATCGCCTTCGTCAGGCTGGCGTGTTCGATACCCACGCCCCATCCGTCCGAGCCGTCGTCGAAGAGGGCGCCCACGAAGAGGCCGCGCTGTGTGCGGTCCGTCTCCTGCGCCAGCGGCACGAGCGACGGGGGTTCGCGCACGAGCGATAGCCGGCGGTCCAGCAGCAGGAAGCCGCCAAAGGCGGTGGGCGCGTCGACGTCGCGGCGGTACAGCAGCTCCCAGGGCAGGTCGATCAGCTCGTCGTCGAGGCACAGCCGCAGGCGCAGGCCCAGGGTGGGGTGGGGCTCGATCGCGTGCAGGCTCTCGCCCAGCAGCTGCCAGACCGCATCCGGCAGCAGGAGCCGTGCCAGCTGCCGCCCGATCTCCGCGCCCTGGGCCAGCGGCGCGTCGAAGGGCAGGCGGAAGTCGTTCGCGACGAAGGCTCCCACCCGCACTGCCGTCGGCTGGCGCATCCCGCCGGCCGGCGTGGAGTGCGCGATGACCTGCAGGTACGGGCCCTCGCGCCAGGCACGGATGCAGAAGTCGACGAAGTCCAGCGGCATGGCGGCCGCGGCGGGGTCACTTGTCGGCGCGCGGGGCGGGTCTCTGCGAACGCGGATGCCCATCGGAGGTCTCCTGGCGATGTCGGGCGATTGTCGCGATGCCTCCGGCCCTTCGGCAGCGGCTGGTCTCGGGATCGACGTCGTCCCCGGGCGATCGGCAAGCTCCGCGTCGCTGCCGGACAGGCGAAGGGGTCGCGTCAGCCGCTCGCCTTCGGGGACTGCGGCGCAAGGAACAACCGCAGCCGCACCACGCGCCCCTCGTCGAGCTTGAGTTCGCAAGCCCTTCCCACCCGCCAACCCACCGGCGCCGCGCCGCGGCACAGGCTCCAGAGCGCCTGCGCCGCATCGCGCGCGCCCCCATGGGCCGCGACCAGCGTGCCGACGGCGCGGTGCTTCTCGTCGTCCTCCGGCACCAGCGACCAGCCGGTGCTGCCGACGCGCAGGTCGCGCCCTGCGTCGAGTGGCGTCGCGATGGTCCAGCGGCCGCTGCGCGTCGGCCGGCGCAGCATTTGCGCGTACGCGTCGACGACTGACGGCCAGGCGCCGGGGGCCAGCGCGCTGATCACCTGCTCGGGTTGGGTGCTGCGGTCGAGCAGCCAGTGCAGGTGGGCGCGCGGCGTTGTGCCTGGTGTCGCGAGCGGCTGCCACTGCAGGACCCAGGGCCGCGCGACCGGCAAGGCCTGCTGCCAATAGCTGACACGCTCCAGCTGCGAGCGGTCGAGCAGGGCGCGCAGCCGCGTGAGCGCGGCGCCGGGCGCCGGGTCTCGCAGGTCGAGGTAGAGCGTCGCGCGTCCTGGCCGCGCCGCGTCGGCGGGCGAGGGCGCGTCTCCGGCGGTGACGAAGACCCAGCTGCCGAGGCTCGCGTGCGTGGCGGCCGGCAGGCGCGCGATCGCCTCGGTGATGCCTTCGGCGGCCCGATCGGCCTGGGGATGGCGTGCGGTGGTGAGCGCCTCGGCCAGCGAGCCCTGCAGCGCGGAGGGCCCACGCGCCTCGTCGAGCCGCAGGCCCGCGCGCAACTGCGCGCGGCCCGGCGCGTCGAGCGTCAGCTGCAGCCGTGAGCCTGCGTCGAGGCAGGAGCGCCCTGCACCGTCGCCCGCCAGCGCCGCGAGCCGGCGCGCCAAGGGCTGCGCCTGCGCGCCTTGCCCGGCCAGCAGCGCGGCGCGCAGCAGCAGGCCTTCGAGCGCCTCTGCCGCCGTCATCCCCCGGGCACCAGCACCAGCATCTGGTCGCTGGCATCGACCCACGCCCCTTCGCGCGGCGCGCCGCTGGTGGGGAACTCGGTGACCCGATAGCGATAGCCGCGCCGCGCCGGGTCGCGGATCGGCACCGCCCAGTCGAAGCTGCCGGTGTGGCCGGGCCGGATCAGCTCCGAGCGCGTCCAGCGCAGGTCGTTCGCCGCGTCTTCGTAGAGCAGGTCGATCTTCACCGCCAGCAGTTCGCCGGCCGGCGGCACCAGCAGCCAGTTCACCTGGACCGGGATCACGTCGACCGCGCGCACGCCGAGCACCAGCAGCTCGTCGCTGCCGTCGCGCCAGTCGATGTGGTCGATGTCGCCGCTCTTCTTGACCAGCGTCGCCTCGTAGCGCCAGGCGCGCGCGGCCGGGTCTTCGAGGCGCACCGACCAGTCCCGCGATTCGGCATGCGCCTTCAGCTCGAACGATTCGTCGACCAGCCGGTTGCCGTGCGCATAGCGCAGCGTGACCATCACCCGCTCGTATTCGCCCGCCGGGTCGGCAAGGATCGTGCGCACGCGCAGCAGGTTCTCGCGCGGCTCGTTGACGACGACCAGCTCCTGCGGCTGCCACGACTGTAGCGGCAGCGGCACCTGGGCGCCGTCGCGGTAGAAGAGGGTGCCGCTGGTCTGCAGCGCCGCGCCCGCCAGCTCCGGGTCGGGGCGGATGACGATCCGGTGGTCCTTGTGCTCGGGCGAGAGCTCGATGTTCTGCCGGTATGGCCCGTAGGTCAGCACCAGCTGCACCTTGTTCAGCAGGTCGAACTGCATCACCCCGGTCGAGACGTTGACCGTCACCGCCGGTGTCACGTCGCGCGGGTGGATCACCAGGTTGCGCGCGTCGCTCGCGATCCAGCCCTCGGCATCGGCGCGCGGCAGGCCCTGGCTCGTCACCGCGCCCTGCTGGTTGCCGAGCGCCACGTCGGGCGTGTAGTGCACCGTGACCTTGTACTGGTAGTCGTAGCGCACCGGCCCGTCGGGGTCGGCGCCGTCGCGCAGCACGCCGGTGGTCCAGCTGCCGGTCGGTTGCTGCGGGTTCAGCACGATCTCGCCGCTGCGCTGGAAGCTGCCGGGCTCGGCGCCGGGCGCATAGCGCAGCTGGACCTGGATCGAATGGATGCCGTCTTCAGCCCAGCCCGCGGTGGTCGAGGCCGCGATCGCGAGCTTCTGGAAGAAGTCGATCGCCAGGTCGGCCTCGAGCACGTAGCGCTTCGGGTCGATCGCGTCGAGCATCAGCTGCCCCTGCGGGTGCACCTGCTGGCGTCGCGCCTTGCGGCTCGAGAGCTCGTAGCTCGCGGTGATGCGCTCCTGGCGCTCGATCATCTCGAAGTTCACCTCGAAGCTCGCCTCGAGCTTCATCGGGTCCTCGTCCTTCTTGTCCTCCTTCTTCGGCGGCACCGGCGGCGGCGGCTCGATGTGCGGCGGCGGCACGACCGGCGGCGCGGTCGATCCCGCGCGCGAGAGCGTGCCGCGCAGCTCGCTCGCCGGCCGCCCGGCGCGCAGCAGGCCCTTGATCAGCGCGACCCGGTGCGCCGGCAGGCTCGAGGCGCCATGCCCGTCGGGTGCGGTGCCGTTGCCCGGGATCTCCTGCAGCGAGTCGGGGCCCGAGGCGCCGGTCGTGTCCGGGTCGTAGCCGATGCCACGCCGCTCGACGATGTTGAACGCGCGCCCGCCGCCGCGCGCCGCGATGAGGCCGGCGGCCACCTGCGCACGCCGCTCGGCCAGCGCGCGGTTCAGCGGGCCGTCGCGCGCGTCGAGCTCGTTGCTCGCGTAGGCCAGGATGCGCAGGTCGGTGCTGCCCAGGCTCGCGAGCCAGGGCCCGAGCGAGGCGATGCCGCCCGGCGCCCCGCTCGCCGCGCGCGACTGCGACGAGCCGTGGAAGCGGGTGTCGCTCGCGGGCGCGTTCTGCGCCCAGGTGTTGACCTCGTTGTTGTTGGCTGGCTTGGCGAACTGGAAGAAGACGTGAAAGTCGTCCGTCTGCTCCGGCGTGGCGGGCCAGCGGATCACGACCTGCTTGGCCGCGCTGCCGGCGCTGACGCCGGGCACGACGAGGCGGCCGCCGGTGATCGCCGCGGGCTGGCCGTCGATGGTCGCAGTGGCGCCATCGCCGCGCACGGTGAGCGTTTCGCTGTCGCCGCTGGCGGAGGGCGCGAAGGGTTCGACGCCGCGGTCGGTCGGGAAGCCCGCGGGTCGCGCGTCCTCGGTCCAGACGGCCGCCTGGCGCGCCGGGGCGGGGGGCGGCGAGGGCTGGGGCGTGGGGGCCGCGGCCGGGCCCGACGCGGGCGGCGTCGGCCCGCCGGCAGGGGGCGTGCCGGCGGGCGGCGCCGGGGTCGTGCCCGTCGGCGGCGAGGGCGCGTTCGCGTTCGCGCCGGCCGGGGCCGGGCCGGGCGTCGGCGCCGCACCCGTCGGCGAGGGCGCCGGGCCGGGCGTGGGGGACGGGGAAGGTGAGGGTGACGGTGACGGAGAGGGCGTCGTGCCGCCCGTCGGCGGCGTCAGCGCTGCCGTCGTCGCGGCGCTCGACAGCGTGGGCTTGAACCAGGTCGAGCCCATCAGGTTGGCGATGATCTGGTTGATCGCCTCCTGGTTGGTCGGCGTGCGGCCGTTCTCGCCGGGGATGGGGTCGACCTCCTCGACCTTGATCGCGCGCTTCTCCTTCAGCTCTTCCATCAGCATGTGGAAGCCGGCCTTCGCGACCAGCTTGTTCTTGCTGTTGCCGGCGCTGACCGAGGCATTGAGCCGCAGGTCCAGGTGCTCGTAGACACGCTCGTAGTCGATCGTGATCTTCAGGTTGTAGGCCGGGCCGATGCCGGCGTAGGTCAGGTGGTAGATCGCCAGTGCCATCGTCGCACCACCGGCCTCGATCACCGAGCGCATCAGCGCCGCGCCGTTGCGGTCGAGCACGGTGCTGAAGGCCGCGCGCTGCGTGCCGTAGAGCGAAGGCACCGTCGAGCCGGCCACCTTGCGCACAAACTGCTGCGGCGCGCCGGCGCCGCCGGCCGCGTCGTCGCGGGTCGCGCCAAGCAGCACCAGCTCGACCGAGCCTTCGGTGAAGGGCACCGGCACCAGGTTCGCATCGGTGCCGAAGCGGTTGCGGACCTCGTCCTCGGCCGCCTTGCGCAGCGCCTCGGGCACACGCAGGTCGGTGTCGAGGTTCAGGAAGCCGCCGCCTTCCTCCATGCCGGGCGGCTGGGGCGCGTTCGGGTCGGCGCGCCACAGCACGAGGCGCATCGCGTAGTCGCCGCCTTCGCCGTTCGCGCCGGCGTTCTCTGCGCTTCGCGCGATGCGCGGCGCCTCGGGCGGCAGGTAGTAGTAGGTGCGCGGGTCGCTGAAGTCCTTGAAGATCGTCAGGCCGCGGAACTGGAGGATCGGTTCGTCGTAGAGCATGGCGGTGTCCGGGGGAGGGCCAGGGGCGCAGGGGCGGGGCCTGAGGCGTGGGGGGTGTACGGGCGGGTGCTGCGATCAAGGGTGTCGGGGCGCCGCTTTCGTGTGGCCGGTTTCGTGGTGCCTGTTTCGTGCGGCGGCTGTCGTGGTGTCGATCGCGCCGGCTCAGCGGTCGGCCGGCACGACCGGCGTCGCGACGGCCTGCTGCAGGGCCGGCAGCACGACCAGCTCGGGCGGGTCGTCCCAGCGCGTCTCCTGCACCTGGCCGTCGGCGAGGAACTCGCGCGCCCGCAGCAGCGGCCGCGGCGCCTGCAGCGCTGTGGCGAGCAGCAGGGTCGCGTGGTCGGCCTCGCCTTCGAGCAGGGCGCGGCTGGTCTCGTCGCCGCTCTGCAGCAGCAGCTCGACGGCGAGCGAGCCGCGGCCCGCGGGGCCACCGCCGAGCAGCTGCACCTCGGTGCGCGAGACGCGGGCCGGCCCCTCGAGGCCGAGCACCAGCGTCGTCGCGTCGCTGCGCTGCCAGGCCCGCGTCTCGACGCGGCCGTCGTCATGCACCAGGTGCAGCCGGTGGCGGTAGCCGTGCGACGGGTCGAGGCGGCGCAGCGCGACGCGGCGCGGGTCGCGCGCGCCGTCGTCCCAGGTCACGAGCTTGCGTTGCGACAGCGCCGGGTCCTCGCCTTCGAGCTCGACGCTGATCGACGCGACGCCCGCCAGCGGCAGCGGCAGCAGCCAGAGCGACAGCGACGGCGCGAAGGGGCTGTCGACGACGAGCAGACCGTCGGCGGCGTCGCCTGGGCCGGCTGCGGCAGGCGCGTCGGCAATGCTGGACGTGTCGGACGGGCCCGGCGCGCTGGGCCTGCCAGACAGACCGGCCTGGCCGGATGCCACCCGCGTGCGCGCGGGCTCGCGCCACGAAGGCTCGCCATCGCGGCCGCGCCATTCGATCGACACCGTGATCGGCGCCTCGCCCGCGCCGGGCAGGAAGGCCGCAGCCTGCGGTGCGTCGGCGCGCAGCACGAGCGTGCGCGCGCGCTCGCCGGGCGCCTCGACCTGCAACGCGGCATGGTCGAGCCAGTCGAACTCGATGCGCCCGGCGATCGCCTCGAACCGGCGCGGCGCGAAGAGCCGCCGCGGCGAGACGACGACGAGCAGCCCCTGCGCCGCCGGGTCGAGCGGCTGCCAGGCCGAGACGCGGTCGGCGGCCGCGGTGGCGTCCGGGTCGAAGCGGCTGCGCGCGCGCCAGGCGAGCGGCTGCGCGGCGCGTTCCGGGCGCAGCAGCAGGTCGCGCTGCGGCGTGGCGTCGTCGAGCAGCAGCGTCTCGAACAGCTGCGGCGCGCCGGCCGCGGCCGGCGACGAGCCGCTGGTCGCCGAGGTGCCCCCTTCCGCGCCCGCGCCCGCGCCGGCGCTTCCGCCCGCGACTTCGCCCGTGCCGGCATCGAGGCCCGCATCGCCGACGACGGCGAGGTCGACCTCGACCGCGACCAGCCCGATCGCGCCCAGCTCCGGCTCGACCGCGACGCGCAGCCGCTGCACCGGTGCCTCGAGCTCGGCGAAGCGGATCACTGCCGCCGCCGGCGTCGTGCCGAGCAGGTCGACCAGGCTGGCCGCCGCATGGTGATGCACGCTGACCACGCTGCGCTCGCGGAAGTCCCAGCGCTGCGTGGTCTGCAGCGACTCGCGGCGCGCGGTGAGGCGGAACGAGAGCTCGATCGGCGCGACGCTGCCGTTGTCGAGCAGCGGCGGCGCTTCGGCCGGCGGCACCGGGCTGAACAGGCGCGCGACCAGGTCCTCGCCGACGCGGCGCATCGCCTCGGCGCGCTGGGCCTCGACGTCGCCGGTTTCGTCATGTACGCGCACGCGCACGAGGTTGTCGCGTGCGGCGGATTCCCAGGTCTTCGCCAGGCGGGCGCGGCCGTAGGGCGTCGTCAGCGCGCCTTCGGCGGTCAGGCGCTCGTGCAGCGCAGCGAGGTCGGCCTCGACGCTGACCGCCAGCGGCCCGGCGAGCGCGAGCATCTCGAGCTCGAAGATCAGCGCGGTGGGCAGCGCGTTGCCGCGCAGCGCGGCATCCGCCAGCGCGGCGCCGGCAGGGTCGAGGCGAGCGGCGATCACCGCCATCGGGTGGCCGAGGCGCGAGGGCTCGCCGACGTAGAGGCTGCGCGGCGCGAGCGGCAAAAGCGGGGCCGCGAGCGTCGACGGCGCCTCGGCCAACCAGCCTTCGAGGCGCAGTCGCCCGGCTCGCCAGTCCGGCGGCACGAGGCGAGGGGCCGACACGCCGGCGGCGATCAGTGCGGCCTCCGCCGCGGCCAGCGCCTCGGGGCGCGGCGCGAGGCTCGCTTCGAGCTGCAGCAGCGCGCCGGCAGCCTCAGCCGTTGGCGCGCCGGCCCCTGGGCCACGCCCCGCGCCACCGCTGCCGCCGCGGAAGTGCAACAGCGCGATCCGCGGTGTCGGGTCCGCCACCAGCGTCGGCGCCGGCGGCAGCACGTAACGCAGGTTCGCGTCCGCGTGATCGGCGAACAGCACCAGGCCTGCAAGGAGCTGGGGTGCGCGGCTGGCGTCGAGCATCGGGCGGCACCTCGGGCGCGGCGGTCTGGCGAGCGGGGCGGCTGCGGTGGGCTCGATGCGACGAACTCAGAGCGGCTTCAGCAGCGCCGCCGCATCGACCCGCCCCAGGCCCCAGTCGTCGATCGCATCACCGGCGTTGCGCCGGCTCGAGTTCTCGAGCCGTATGCGCAGGCTGCCGGTGTGCAGTTGGGGCTCCATCTGCAGCAGCGCGGCGGTGAGCCCGGTCATCACCGGCGTGGCCATGCTCGTGCCCCCCATGGCGACAAGGCCCTGCGTCGGGTCGGCGGCCGTCGCTCCCTTGGCCGACAGCACCTGGTTGCCCGGCAGCGTGACGTCGATCGGCCGCCGCCCGGCGCCGGTGGCGCGCAGCGGCCCCGGCGACGAGAAGCGCGACAGCGCGCCCACGGCCTGCCCGCCGGGCAGCCCCGGCTGGCTGTTGAAGCAGGCCACGCAGATGCAGCCCGGCGCATTGCCCGGCGAGCCGATCTTGTGCGTGTCGAACTGCTGCTTCTGCGCCGCGCTGTAGGCGCTGCCGAGCAGCGGCGTGACCGTCGCGTCGGCGAACACGAAGTTGCCCATCGACGAGCGGAAGGCGGCGAAGGCGTGCACCGTGCAGGGCGCGCGGCCGCTGTTGCGCAGGCGCACGATCCACGGCGCGGCGGTCGGCGCGGTGCCGCCCGCGGCCAGCAGCCAGTAGATCTCGGCGTTGAAGTGCAGGTTGTGCGGCGCCTGCGGCCCGTTGTGGATGTTGACGCTGAGCCCGTTGGCCAGGGCCGTCGTCACCGGCGCATGCGAGTTGCGCAGCGGCACCTCGGCGGTGGCCAGCACCGCGTTGCTCGAATGACGCGTCGACAGGTGCAGGCGCACCGTGCTCGCGTCGTCGTTGTAGGCCCAGAAGGTGATGCCGTCCTCCTGGTTGGGCGCCAGCCTCGGCTGGTAGAGCAGCGAGACCTCGCCGCCGGCCGGGATCGTCGCCTGCCAGTGCACGTCGTCGCCGCGCAGGTTGCCGGCCGAGGCGCAGACCACGCGCCCGTTGCGCCAGGTCCAGGTGCTGGCGCCGGAGGCGAGCTGCGAAGGCATCACCACGTCGCTGGCCAGCAGCTGCGTCATCGCGAGCGAGAGCGGGTCGCTGCCGTCGTGCGCATGGCGTTGCGTGCTCATGCTGATGTTGACGACGCAGGGCAGGCCCAGCTCGGTCGCCTTCTGGAAGCAGTAGCGCACGCCCGCCAGCACGTCATTGGTGAAGGACTTGCCGGTGCCGGTCGCGGCGACGACGATCGTCGCCGCCGGCGAGATGCCGCCCGGCCAGGTACCGAAGGCACGGCCGGCGGCGATGCCCGCGCAGTGCGAGCCGTGCGAGATGCCGGCATCTCGCACGGTCGAGGTCTCGTCGTGGCCGATGTACTCGCGGCCGAAGTCCATCGACTTGTACTCGGCCTTGTTGCCGCTGCGCTTCGCCGGCGACTGGCCGCCCGATTCCCAGAGGTTCCAGACCGAGTGGATGCGGTTCTTCGTCGCGTCGTCGGCGCGGCCGAGGAAGGCCGGGTGCGAGCCGTCGATGCCCGAGTCGACGATGCCGACGACGACGCCGCGGCCGGTGGTCGCGGCGGTGATGCCGAGCCCGGCAGGGAAGGTGCGCGCCGCGAGGTTCACCTCGTGCATCGCGTGCTGCATGTCGAAGCCGACCTCGGTGGCCGCCACCAGGGTCTCGACGTCGTCGCGCCCGGCCAGCGCCTGCACATGCTGCGGCGGGCAGCGGAAGCTGCGCACCGCGCCTTCGCCGTCCTCGATCACGCCCTCGGGCAGCGGCTGCGTCGGGAAGCCCGCGCGCACGGTGCCGATCAGCAGCACGAAGGGCGAGGCGGCAGTGCCGACGATCGGCACCGTGGCGTCGGCCAGCGTCTGCGGCAGCTGCGCGAGGCGCGCCGGCAGGCTGTCGAGCAGGGCGGCGGTCGACGGCGCCAGGGCCTGGCGCGCGCTGTCGCCGACCGCCAGCCCGACCCCGACCGGCGCGTCGAAGAAGACGAAGCGCGATCCCGCTCCCGCGCCCGGTGCGGCGGCGGTGTGCAGCAGGGCGAGGCGCCAGCGCTCGGCGCCGGCGTCCTCGCCGAGGTCGTCGATGCGGTAGACGAGCTGGCGCGCGTTGGCCGCCGGTGCCGCCGGGTTCCAGAGCCGCTCCGACGCCAGCGCGTAGCAGTAGAAGGCGTCGCGCTGCAGCGCCAGCTCGACCACGTTGCCGGCCTCGGGCGCCAGGTAGGCCGGGTTGACGCCGCCGGGGAAGCTGCCCTCGGCGACCGCGCCCTTGGCGACGTAGCTGCCGTCCGGCCGGTGGCTGGCGAAGTGGCGCAGCACGCTCTTCAGCTCGTCGAGGTCGGTGGTCGGCAGGCCGGCCGGCACCTCGGTGATCGCCGCCAGGTCGCGCGCCAGCGCTGTGCGCACCGCGGGGGTGGCGAGCGCCTCGGCCCAGCGCGCGGCCAGCGCGCGGTCGAGCGGCGCGCCGTCATCGGCGCCGGCGACCGGGGTGGCGACGGCGCTCGGTGCGCGGAAGTCGGCCAGCAGGCGGGTCATCGTCTCGACGTTGTCGGTCGCGACGTCGATGCGCTCGACGATCCACAGCAGCGCGAAGCGGCGCGTCGTGCTGCCCTCGACGCAGCGCACGACGAACTGCGGCGTGATCGAGGCGCCGGCGATGGGGGCGATCGGCCCGCCTTCGTAGGGCGCGTACTCGCCGAGCCACTGCAGCGGCTGCCCGGGCGGCTGCGCCGCCTGCAGGGTCTCGAGCGTCGGCCGGCCCGGCAGCTCGGCGAGGAAGCGCTGGAGGAAGCCGTCGCGATGGGCGGGGAGGGCGGGGTGCGGCATGGCGGGCGTCCTTCTAGACGACGGTGCGTGCGGGGCGTCAAGGCGCCAGCGGGTCGAGCAGCAGGATCTCGTCGCGGCTCGAGACGGGCCCGGTGACCAGGCGCTGCCCGTCGCTGCGGAACCAGGTCACGGTGTAGGTGTAGGCCGCCGCGCCCGGGGTCGTCGTCGGCACGCGCCACTCGAACTCGCCGCCGGCCGCGGGGAAGACATGCTCGACGTCCGGGTCGGCCCAGTCGGGCGCGCTCGGGCAGCTCAGGTGCAGCTTCGCGAGGCGGAAGCCGCCGTCGGTGAGCGTGCCCATCACCATCACCTTCACCACCAGCACGCCGGGCGCGCGGTCGCCGACGACGAGCAGCGGGTTGTCGGTCTCGACCCAGGGGCCTTCGCGCGTCGCGCCGTCCTTCAGGAACGAGGTGACGCGGTAGAGGTAGCCCACATCCTGCGGCTGCGCGCGGCGGAACGACCATTGCGCGTTCGGCGTCTCCGGCCCGAGCACCAGCGACTGCTTCACCTGCGGCGGCGTCGTGCCGGGGCGGCCGAGCTGCACGTCGACGCGCTTGTAGCGCGCCAGCATGTCGGCCAGCGTCACCGCCACCAGCGTCGTCGCGTCGGGCGGCTGGTTGATCACGAAGGGCTCGTCGCCGTCGTGGCGCTGGCTCACCGTCTCCTGCGTGCCGTCGGCGTAGAAGAAGACGGCGTCGACCGACACCTGGCGCACGCGCGGGTCGCGCGGGCGGATCGCGAGCTGCGTGGCCGGCGCCTCGCGCGTCAGGAGGCGCGTGTCGGCGGCGCGCAGGCCGGTGCCCGCGTCCTCGTAGCGCAGCTGCGCCTGGATCTGCTTGACCAGGTTCCAGTCGACCATCGCCGCCTCGAGCTGCACCCGCATCACCGAGCCAAACTGCAGCGGGTTGATGTCGAGGTTGCGCGTCGTGGTCGGGATCCAGGCCGAGGTCTCGGTGGCGGCCTCGTGGCCGATCGCGGCGTCGGGCCGGTTGGTGATCACCACCTGGTACTCGAGCTCGCGCGTGCCGGCGTGGTCGACGAAGAAGCGGTAGTCGCGGCCGTCGCCGGCCTTGGTGAGCAGCACCTCGTCCTCGTCCTTCCAGCGCGTGCCGTCGGGCTTGAGGCCGTAGCGCAGCTTGACGCTGACCTGGGTGATGCCGCTGGCGGCGAAGTCGGCGCTGGTCGAGATGCGGCCGGCGATCACCTTGAAGAACTCGCCGTCGAGGTCGACCAGCTGCACGCGGCCCGGCAGCGATTCGGCGCCGGCCAGCAGGCGCAGCTGGCCCTGCGGCGCGATCGAGCGCTTGACGGCGCGCACCTGGCGCAGGTCGTACTCGACCGTCTGCCGCTCGTCCTGCGACAGCTCGCGCAGCATGAACGAGCCCTGCGGGCGCCCGGCGCGGTTCCAGGCCTCGACGGCGGTCTCGGGGCCGGCCGGCGCGTCGGCCGCGGGGGCCGGTGCCGGAGCGGGCGCTGCAGGCTTGTCGCCCCCTTCCTCCAGCGCGGCGGTCGCCAGCGCAGCGCCCGCGCGGCGTGGTGCCCCGACGTCGGCGGTGGCGCCGACGCCGGTCAGCGCGGCGGCCGACTGGCGCGTGAGGCCGGTGGTGATCTTGGTCAGGTCGCCGGTCGAGTCGTGCGCGGTCAGCGTGCCGCGGTCGGTCGCCAGCACCTGGCCGGGGTTCAGCGCCGGCTTGAAGAAGCTCCATTGCGCGAGCTCCTTGGCCAGCGCGTTGAGCTGGGTCATGCGGGTCGCGGTGTCTTCCTTCGTGTCGGTCTCGTAGACGACCTCCTCGATCTTTATCGCGCCCGACTTGCGCAGCGACTCGAGCTCGTGGTCGATGTCGGTCTTGAACCAGAGCGTGTTCATCTGCGCGCGCGAGCGCAGATGGCGGTACGACTGGCTGAAGTCGATGCGGATCTTGACGTCATAGGCCGGCAGCAGGCCGACGTACTCGAAGTCGTAGACCACCGACACCGGCGAGGCGCCAGCCTGCTTCAGGCCCGCCTGCATCAGCAGTGCGCCCTGGCGGCTCAGCTCGGCGGTGAACACCGCGCGCTGCTCGCCGTAGAGGCTCGGCCGCCCGCTGGCGACGAGGCTCTCGACGAAGCGGGTGCCGCCGATCGCCGTGGCGTCTGCACCGCCGCCCGCGGGGGCGGGCGTGCCGCCTTCACCCGTGACGGTGGCGCTGTCGAGCGCGGTGACGCGCACGCTGCCCGTGCTCACCTGCAGCGGCAGCAGGCGCGCCTGCACGCCATGCCGGCCCGAGAGCTCCTGCGTGACCTCGTCGAGCAGCGTCTTCGACACCGCGAGGTCGGTGGTCATCGTCAGGAAGCCGCCGCCCTGCACCGCGTCGCCGGCGGTGCCCGCGGCACCGGCCGGCGGCAGCGGCGCGAGCCCGCGGTAGATCAGCAGCTGGAACATCGGCTGCCCGCCCTCGACCGCGATGCGCGGCGAGCCGGGCAGGAAGTGGAACAGCCCAGGGTCGTTGTAGTCCCGGAAGACGGTGACACCCTTGACCACCGATCCGGCATCGAGATTGAGCATCTCCTCCCCCGCCCTGGCATTGCGCCGATGTGTGAATCGACTATGCGCGGGGGGAACCGCGGCCACAAGGCGAGGGCGGCTGCCGTTCTAGGGAGGCGGGACCCCTAAGTCCGAAACCTCGTCGGCGTCGACGCGATCGCGGCCGCAGGCCGGCGCGAAAGGCTCAGGCGTGCGCCGAGCCCGCCATCGCCTCGCCCATGCGCACCGCGCGCCCCGGCGCCCACGAGGGCTCGAAGGGCAGGCGGCGCGGCGAGAGCACGATGACCGTCGAGCCGAGCAGGAAGCGTCCCAGCTCGGCCCCGCGGGCCAGCTTGACCGGCGCGCTGTCGCGCCCCGCCTCGTAGTGCCAGTCGCGCACCTCGCCCGGGCGCGGCGGGTTGACCACGCCGTGCCAGACGGTGGCCATGCTGCCGACGATCGTCGCGCCGACGAGCACGACGGCGAACGGCCCCTGCGCGCCCTCGAACAGGCAGACGACGCGCTCGTTGCGCGCGAAGAGGCCCGGCACGCCGCGCGCCGTCGTCGGGTTGACCGAGAACAGCGCGCCCGGCACGTGGCGCATGCGCAGCAGGCGGCCCGCGCAGGGCATGTGGATGCGGTGGTAGTCGCGCGGGCTGAGGTAGAGCGTCGCGAAGCTGCCGCCGGCGTAGGGCGCGGCCAGCGCCTCGTCGCCGCCGAGCAGCGCGGTGACCGTGTAGTCATGGCCCTTGGCCTGTAGCAGGCGGCCCTCGGCGATGGCGCCGCACTGGCTCACCGCGCCATCGACCGGGCACAGCCAGGCGGCACCCGCGAGCGGCCGTGCGTGCGGCTTCAGGGCCCGCGTGAAGAAGGCGTTGAAGCTGCGGTACGCGGCGGGGTCGGGCTCGGCCGCCTCGTGCATGTCGACGCCGTAGCGGTCGATGAAGAGGCGGATCGCGTGCGTCGTCAGGGGCCCGGCCTCGGCGCGTGCGAAGCGCCCGGCCAGCGTCGTCAGGGCCTGCTTGGGCAGCAGGTATTGCGGCAGGACGGCGAGGCGGTCGGGAAGCAAGGGCTGGCAGCAGGCGCGGATCGACGGGCGCCGGAGTGTAAGTGCCGCGCGCCGGGTGGGTTCAGCGCGGCTGCCGTCCGTACTCGATCGACTGCACGACCCCGGAGCGGAAGCGCACGACCGCCATCAGGTTGCCCGGGCCCCGGTCGTACAGCCACTCGTCGACCGGTACGCAGGGCGCGACCCAGCCGGCCCAGGGCTGCGGCACGGGGTAGGGCGAGTTGTAGTAATAGACCGGCGCGCAGTACTGGTCGCGCAGCATCGGCTCGCCGCACTTGTGGAGCACCGACAGCCGTGAATCGCCGACCTCGGCGATGCGGCCCTGGCAGCGCAGCGATTCGGCCTGCGCCGGGACCGCGCTGCCCAAGCCCAGCGCCACCGCCGTGCCTGCCAGCGCGGTGGCGAGCGAACGCCGGGGCAAGGGCTTCATGGGCGGGCAGGACAAGGGTGAGGGGGCTGCGGCGAGGTGCCGGGCGGTAGACCCGGCGCCGGCGCGCGAGTTTCGCCGAAAGGCTGCCTGCCGACCTTCGGGCGGTCGTCGGGCGGGCGGCGGGTGCCACGTGCAGTGCAGCGGCCGGCAGGGCGCAAGCGGCTGTACGCCCCCGGCAGGGCTGGCCGCGCCCGGGAGGGCGGGCCGCTCGGCGGGGCGCCAGGCGCGCCCCGCGTGTCGTGTCGCTCAGGCCTTGCGCGAGCGCGTGGTGCCGAGGCGGCGGGCGTTGTCGACCGCGCGGCGGTGCACCGGCGCCAGGCCGCTGCCGAGCACGCCGAGGGCCGCGTTCTGCAGTTCCTCGGTGCTGCGCATCAGCGTGGTGGCCGAGCCGGGGTTCCAGGGCTGGCTCCAGACCGACACCATCGAGTTCGCCAGCGACTGCTGCGCGCGCAGCATCTGCGCGCCCATCGCCATCCAGGATTCGCCGAAGGCGACGACCTTCTCGGTGCCCATGCGCTGGAACTCGGCCTGATCGCTCGCGCTCGGGTTGGCGCCGGCAGTCATCATGCGTGCGACGCGGTGCGCCACCACTTGGGGCACGGCCATCGCGAGTTGCGTGGCCTGGGCCGTGACACGCTTGGAATTTCGGTAGGTCGACATTCGAACGGGCTCCGGGATCTGATGTGAAAGGCGGAAGGCGCACAGATCGAAGCGATGGCTTCGGAACGTGAACATCCTTGTCGGATTGCGCACAAACCCGACACCGTCCAAATCATAGTGGCGCGCTAGGGTTTTCACTGTCGCGAACCGCGACGAATCTTTACGGGCAGGGCGACTTGACGCGTCGCTGCGACGACGCCTGCACCCGCCCGGACAAGACGCACCGAGGCGGTCGCCTCATGCGCCTGCAATGGGTCCTTGGCGGCTCCCCGGGCCCTGCCTTGGTGCTGCGTTGACGGCTCGCCTCGAGCGTCGTCCCGGCCACCTGCCCGCCTGCCGGCCGTGCGGTCAGTGCGTGGTGGCGGAGGCCTTGCCGGCGGGTGCGCTGCCGGACGGCGCCTCGGCCTTGTCGGCCGTTTCGCTGCCGCCGTCGTTGTCGGCGTCGGAAGCCTTGTCGGCCGGCAGGCCAAGCTTGCGCGCGCCCTTCTCGACCGCCTTCCCGGCGGCCTTCGCGCCCCTTTCGACGCCGCTCGCCGCGGCCGAGGCGCCGCGCTTGAGCGCCCCTTCGACCTTGGCCGCGGTGCCGGCCACCGCGCTCGCGGCCGACCCTTCGGCATGGGCCGCCGCGGGCGCCAGCGCCAAGCCCAGCAGCAAGGCGACGAGGGCGGTGCCGGCGCGGTCGAACAGAGGGGTCTCGAGGCTCATGCGTCGTGCCGGGCCGCGAGGCCCGGATCCGGGAGCGAGGGGCGGGAAATCATAGGCGCCTCGCCGCTCAGCGCGCCGGCACCCACGACGCCGCCGGCCCGGCCGGTGCCGCGGTCGCGGCCTCCGGCGCGGAGGGGGGCGGTGGGAGGGTCGGCGACAGCGCGCGCGCCAGCAGGTCGAAGGCCGCCTGCGCGACGATGCGCTGCGCCTGCGCATTGCCCTGCGGCGAGCCGCCGACCTTGCCGGCGCCGCTGTCGTAGCCGGTCGTCGGCCCCCAGCCGTCGCCGCTCAGCGCATGGCCGGCGTCGGGGAAGACGAGGCCGACCGTCGGCCGGCCGGCGGCGGCGCGCCGCTCGACGATCGACAGCGTCATCGCGCCCGAGGGCCAGAGCCGGTCGTCCATGCCGCCGGCCACCAGCAGCGGCACGCCGATCGTCTCGACCGGGATGCGCGCCGGGGCCACGCGCTGCGGGTGGCGCGCCCGGCCGTTGACATGCGGGCGCAGCAGGTGCACCGGCCGCCCTTGTGCGTAGCCCGCCGTCTCGGCCTCGAAGCCGTCGTAGGGCACGAAGGGCAGCGGCGCGCCGCGCCACGAGAACGACGAATGCCGGCCCGCCACCTGGCCCGGCAGGCCAAAGCCTTCCCACACGACGTCGCTCGCGGCGACGGCGACCACCGCGCCGATCCAGCTGAAGCGCGTCGCGGCGATCAGCGCGAACTCGGCGCCCTTGCTGACGCCGTAGACCGCGACGCGTGACGCGTCGACCTCGTCGCGCGTGCGCAGCCAGTCGTGGGCCGCCTGCAGGCGCTCGAGCGGAAGCTCGACGAAGGCCGCCGGCAGGCCCGCCAGGTCGCGCCGGTTGAGCCAGGGCGGCGCGAGGTAGGGCAGGACGAGCACCGCATAGCCGCGCGGCCCGAGCCGGTCGGCGAGACCGCGCGCGTAGGCGTCACCGCCCTCGGCGCCGCCGAGCGCGATCACGACCGGCGGGCGCCGCAGCGCCGTCGGCAGCGAGAGGAAGGCGCCCGGCAACGCGGCGCCGACCGGGATCTCGCGCCGCTCGGGCGGGGGCGCCAGGCGCAGCTCGCAGGCCGTGCTGCGCGAGCCGGCCTGGGCTTCGAAGCGCAGGCGGTCGCGCGGCATCACGGCGGGGCCGCCGACGCGCGTCATCGACCAGAGCAGGCCGAGCGGGTCGGCGCCGCTGTAGGCGTTGTAGACGGCAGCGCCGCCGGGCCCGCGCTCGAGCGGCGCATCGAGCGCCGGCGCCACCTGGCCCGCGGCGCCGGCGCGGTAGCTCGCCTGCGCCGCGTAGGGCGCGTCGCCGCCGCCGTCGAACAGGGTGCGCCGTGCGGTGACGGTGACGGTCTCGCCCGGCTCGAAGTCGGTGAAGACGAGGTTGAAGCCGTCGCCGGGGTACAGCACCGAAGGCGTCGCGAGGCAGCCGGGCGCGGCCTGGGCACTCACGGCGGCGAGCCCGAGGGCGAGTGCGGCAACGAAGGCGAAGGCAAGCTGGCTCACGCGCGGGGCCGGGTCGCGCACGACGACCGCGGCAGGGTGGGGCGCCGCATCTTAGGCGCCTCTTTCCCGGGGCGGCCTGTGCGAGAAGCCTCGCCGGGCCCGTCCGCGGCACGACGGCCCGAGGGGCGCGCGGGGCACACTTCGCGCCCCTTCACTCCGCGAGCTGCCGCGCCCCGCCATGCCGACCGAACCGACGCTGGGCCGATCTCCGACCCGGGCCCCGGGCCCGCCCCCGCGCCGTCGCGTCCTGGCCTGCGCGGCCGTCGTGGCCGGCCGTGTCGCCGCGACGGTCGTCGTCGTGCTGGTCGCGATCTGGTCGGCCTTCGCACTCGGCTACCGCCTGCCGCTGCCGGAGGGGGGGCGCTGGGGCGCCGCGGCGCTTTGGGGCCTGTTCGCGCTGGCGGTCGTCGTCGCGCTGTGGCGGCGCCGGCGCATGGTGGTGCCGGTCGGCGTCTACGCGCTGGCCTTCGCGGGGCTGCTCGGCTGGTGGCAGACCATCGTGCCCTCGCACGACCGCGAATGGGCCGACGACGTGGCGCGCCTGCTCGACGCCCAGGTCGAGGGCTCGGTCGTCACGCTCTCGAACGTGCGCGACTTCGAATGGCGCAGCGAGACCGATTACACGCCGCGCTGGGTGACCCGCCGCGTCGACCTCGACCGCCTGCGCACGGTCGACACGGCGCTCTCGTACTGGATGGGCCCGGCGATCGCGCACACGCTGGTCTCGTTCGGCTTCGACGACGGCGCGGGCGGGCTCGAGCACCTGGTGTTCTCGATCGAGATCCGCAAGGAGCGCGGCGAGGCCTTCTCGGCGATCGCCGGCTTCTTCAAGCAGTACGAGCTGAGCCTGGTCGCCGCCGGCGAGCGCGACCTGCTGCGCGTGCGCAGCAATGTGCGCGGCGAGGACGTGGTTCTCTACAGCGTCGCGATGCCGCGCGACGCGATGCGCTCGCTCTTCCTCGCCTACGTCGACGAGGCGCGCGGCCTGCAGCGCGAGGCGCAGTGGTACGACACGATCACCGCGAACTGCACGACGATCGTCTACGCGATGGCGAAGCGCATCGTGCCGGGGTTGCCGATGGATCCGCGGTTGATCGCCTCGGGGTACCTGCCGGGGTATCTGTACGGGCTCGGGGTGCTGGCGCCTGGGTACACGCTGGAGGAACTGGAGCGCGCCGGGCGCATCGGCGAGCGGGCGAAGGCGGCGGATGGGCGGGCGGACTTTTCGGCGGCGATTCGGGTGGGGGTGCCGCAGGTGCCGGCGCGTTGAGTCCGAGTGGGTGGGCCGGTGTGGGCGGCTCCGGCGCCGGAGCGCGCCGCGGCCGCCGGGTGACCGTCGCCCTCCATGTCCCCCGGCGGTCGCTAGCGCGACCGCCTCCTCCTTGACTTCCGGTCGACGGTCACCCGGCGCCCGCGGCGGGGTGGCGCCTAGGATTCGCGGGCGTCGTTTCTCGGTCCGAGTGCCGCGAGTTGCTCGTCGAACCAGGCGATGAAGTTCTGGTTCGGCATCAGCCGGCCGCTGGCCTTCAGCGCTGCCAGTAGGTCGCGCCCGCGTTGCAGGCGGTCGCGCCGTTGCACGGGGTCCGGCTCGGCTTCGCCCCCGAGGCGGCTGCACGAGACGGCGACGTCGACTTGCCACTGAGTGTTGGCCGGGTCGCGCGCGGCGAGCGCCTCGCGGATCGCGAGGCTCTTGTGAAAGGCGTCGAGCGCGCCGGGGCCGTCGCCCTGGGCGACGAGGACGTTGCCGATCTTCTCGTGGCTGACCGAGAGGTCGCGCTGCCACTCGGTGTTGGCGGGGTCGCGCGCGGCGAGCGCCTCGGCGATCGCGAGGCCCTTGCGAAAGGCGGCGAGCGCGCCGGGGCCGTCGCCCTGGGCGACGAGGACGTCGCCGATCTTGATGTGGCTGACCGAGAGGTCGCGCTGCCACTGGGTGTTGGCGGGGTCGCGCGCGGCGAGCGCCTCGCGGATCGCGAGGCTCTTGCGAAAGGCGGCGAGCGCGCCGGGCCCGTCGCCCTGGGCGACGAGGACGTCGCCGATCCTGTTGTGGCTGAGCGAGAGGTCGCGCTGCCACTCGGTGTTGGCGGGGTCGCGCACGGTAAGCGCCGCGGCGATCGCGAGGCCGGTGCGAAAGGCGGCGAGGGCGCCGGGACCGTCGCCCTGGGCGACGAGGACGTCGCCGATCAAGTTGTGGCTGATCGAGAGGTCGCGTTGCCACTGGGTGTTGGCGGGGTCGCGCGCGGCGAGCGCCTCGGCGATCGCGAGGCTCTTGCGAAAGGCGGCGAGCGCGCCGGGGCCGCCGCCCTGGGCAACGAAGACCTCCCCGACCTTGTTGTGGCTGACCAAGAGGTCGCGCTGCCAGCGGGTGTTGGCAGGGTCGCGCGCCGCCAGCGCCTCGGCGATCGCGAGGCCGGTGCGAAAGGCGACGAGCGCGCCCGGACCGTCGCCCTGGGCGACGAGGATCTCCCCGATCTTGTTGTGACTGACCCAGAGGTCGCGCTGCCACTCGGTGTTGGCGGGGTCGCGCGCGGCGAGCGCCTCGCCGATCGCGAGGCCCTTGCGAAAGGCGGCCAGCGCGCCGGGGCCGTCGCCCTGGGCGACGAGGACTCCGCCGATCTTCTCGTGGCTGATCGAGAGGTCGCGCTGCCACTGGGTATTGGCGGGGTCGCGCGCGGCGAGTGCCTCGGCGATCGCGAGGTCCTTGCGAAAGGCGGCCAGCGCGCCGGGGCCGTCGCCCTGGGCGACGAGGACGTCGCCGATCCTGTTGTGGCTGACCGAGAGGTCGCGCTGCCACTGGGTGTTGGCGGGGTCGCGCGCGGCGAGCGCCTCGGCGATCGCGAGGTCCTTGCGAAAGGCGGCGAGCGCGCCGGGGCCGTCGCCCTGGGCGACGAGGACGTCGCCGATCTTGTTGTGGCTGATCGAGAGGTCGCGCTGCCATTGGGTGTTGGCGAGGTCGCGCGCAGCGAGCGCCTCGGAGATCGCGAGGGCGTCGCGGTAGGCATTGGTGGCGGCGGCGAGCGAGCCTGTCGAACGCGCGACGTCGCCGCAGGCATCGAGGGCCGCCATCTCTCCCCAGGGGTCCGCTTGCGCTCGGGCGGCTTGCAGCGAGGCTTGCGCCGCCGCGTCTGCGCCGGTGAGGTCGCCAAGTTGCATCAAGGCGAGGCCGAGCAGGCGCGAGGTCTCGGCGCGGTCCGGGTCGAGTGCTTGCGCCTCGCGATAGAAGCGGACTGCCTTGCCGGTGTCATGCAGCAGGGCGAGGTTGGCGACGTTGAGGGCGGCCTGGGCGCCGGCCTTCGCCTCGGCGGCGCGGGCGCGAGCGCGGGCCTGGAACTCGCGCTCGAAGGCGTCTTCGGCGGCTGCAGGCTCGCCGCGGGCGAGGGCTTCGAGGGCCTGCTTGAGGTGGAAGCGCTCGTCCGGCGAGGCACCGGCGAGCCGGTGGCTCAGGTCGTCGACGGTGCGCTGCAGGGCATCGACCTGGCCGGCGAGGAGGTCGCGCTCGACCTTCAGATTCATCTGCGCCTGGGCGGCGGTCGCGAGCCGCAGCAGGGGGTCGAGGTCGGGGGCGGTCTCCAGCTCAGTCGCTGCGGCGATCTCGGCGATCAGGCGCCGTGCGTCGTCGTACCACCCGTCCTCGCTGAGCGGGCGGGCGTTCCATTCGCCGAACAGCGCGGCCAGTTCCGGTGGCAGGCTGCCATCGCCGCATTCCTTTGCACCTTCGACCAGCGTGGGCACGACCGTGATCTCGCTGCAGTTGAGCGCGGTGACGAGCTCGTGCCGCACCATGTCCTTCGGGTCGTGCAGGCGCGGCAGGTTGGTCGCGTCGGCCCAGCGTGGGCCGACCACTGCGACGCAGACGGCGCTGCGTGCCAGTGCGGCATCGATCTTGTCGCGCCACTTGCCGACGCCGATGCTGTGCACGTCGCGGAACAGGCGGTCGAGGCCGAAGGCGATGCCCAGCCAGTCGTACAGCCGCCCGCTCGCTCCGCGGGCATCGTCGCGGCGGTAGCTGATGAAGATGTGGTCCCGCGCCGGTACCTGGGCCGCGGGAGGAGAGACGGTCGTCATGAGGCGCAAGCATCGCGACACAGGCGACCACTGTCCACCAACGCGCTCAGTTCTAGGGATGATCCCTGCGGCCCCTCAGCGCCACACCGAGCGGCAGGCGGCCCGCGGTGCCGGCGCCGTGGGAGTCGCCGAGAAGCGCAGCCTCGGGACGGGCGCGCGCAGCGCGCTTCGTGAACTGACTCGCCGCATCTGTCTGAACGGAGCGAGCGCAGCGAGCGTAGTGAGTTATGCGGCGCCGTCCCGAGGCGAGCATCGCAGGGGAGTCGGCCCCCCCGGGGGCCGACCGACTCCGTCGGCGCCGGCACCGCGGGCCGCCTGGCGCGACCGAGCCGATGTCGCGGGCAACGCCAGCCCTCCGCACGGCCGAGGCAACGGCAAGGCGGAGGACCAGCAGGCTCAGCCCGCCTTCGGGTACAGCACCATCTGCGTACAACGGAACAGCGCCAGCGTCTTGCCCGTCTCGCGATGCGTCACCACGGCGTCCCACACCTGGGTCGTGCGACCCAGGTGCGCGGCGGTGGCGGTGCAGTCGAGCGTGCCTTCGCGCGCGGTGCCGAGGTGGTTGGACTTGAGCTCGATCGTGGTGAAGCCGCTCGCGCCTTCGGGCAGGTGGGCCACGCAGGCATAGCCGGCGCAGGTGTCGGCCAGCGAGACGATGCTCCCCGCGTGCAGGAAGCCGTTGGGGGCCATCAGTTTGGGCTGCACGGGCAGTTCGGCCGACAGGCGTGAGGAGCCGACCTCGGTGACGACCATGCCGAGAAAGCCGGGCAGCGTGCCTGCGGATTGTTGGTTGAATTCTTCGACGGTTCTCATCGGGTCTCTTCTCCTCGGGGTGGGCCTGCGGCTCGCCGGCCGGCACCGGATCGCGCGCCTTGCGCCCAGGGTAGCTCAGCGGCGGCGAGCTCGACGAGCGTCAGTCCGCCCCGCGGCGGCGCAGCTCGTCGACGACCCAGGCATCGCCCGACGGCAGGGTGCCGGCCTGCTGCATCGCCAGCGCGACTTGCAGGGCCTGCCGGGCGTGGTGCGCGTCGCCGGTGACGTCCGAGAGCCTCATGTGGCTGACGATCAGGTCCCGCTGCCATTCGGCGTTCGCGGGGTCGCGCGCGGCGAGCGCCTCGGCGATCGCGAGGCCCTGGCGGTAAGCACCGGTCGCGCCGGCGCGGTCGCCCCGGGTGGCGAGGACGTGACCGATCTTGTTGTGGCTCACCGTCAGGTCGCGTTGCCACAGGGCGTTGGCCGGGTCGCGCGCCGCGAGCGCCTCGACGGCGGCGAGCCCCCGGCGATAGGCGCCGAGCGCGCCTTCGGGGTCGCCCTGGGCGAGGCGGACGTCGCCGAGCTTGTTGTGGCTCACCGAGCCGTCGCGCTGCCACTCGGTGTTCGCGGGGTCCTGAGCGGCGAGCGCTTCGCGGATCGCCAGGCTCCTGCCGAAGGCCTCGAGCGCGCCGGCGGCATCGCCTTCGGCGGCCAGGACATCGCCGATCCGCTCGTGGCTGACCGAGAGGTCGCGTTGCCACATCGTATGGGCCGGGTCGCGTGCCGCGAGCGCCTCGGCGATCGCCAGGCTGCGGCGGAAGGCGTCGATCGCGCCAGCCACGTCGCCCTGGCCGAGAAGGACATCGCCGATGCGCTCGTGGCTGATCGACAGGTCGCGCTGCCACTGGGTCTGGCCGGCGTTGCGCGCGGCCAGTGCCTCGCGGATCGCAAGGGCCTTGCGGAAGGCCTCGTTCGCCCCGGCGCCGTCGCCCAGGGCGACGAGGACGTCGCCGACCCGGTCGTGGCTGACCGAGAGGTCGCGCTGCCGCTGCGGGTCGGCAGGGTCTTCCGCCGCGAGGGTCGCGGCGATCGCGCAGGCGAGGCGGTAGGCCTCGGCCGCCACGGCGAGCGAGCCGGCCGCCCGCGCGAGGTCGCCGCAGGCGACGCGTGCGGCCATCTCGGCCCAGGCGTCCTGCCGCTGGAGGGCCGCCTGCAGCGAGGCCTGCAGCGCCGCGACTGCGCCTGCGAGGTCTCCCAGCTGCATCAGGGCCAGGCCGAGCAGGCGCGCGATCTCGGCATCGTCCGGCGCCAGTGCCAGGGCCGTGCGGTAGAAGCGCACCGACTTCCTGGTGTCGTGCAGCAGCGCGAGGTTGGCGACGTGCAGGGCGGCGTCGGCGCCGGCCTTCGCCTCCGACGCGGCGGCAGCGGCGCGGGCTTCGTACTCTCGCTCGAAGGCATCTTCGGCCTGCGAGCTGTCGCCGCCCGCTAGGGCGGACAGCGCGAGCGAGAGGTCGGCCCGCTCGGCGGGCGCGGCGGCGCCGAGCCGGTGGGCCAGTGCGTCGACGCTGCTTCGCAGGGCCTGCATCTGGCCGGCGAGCAGCGTGCGTTCGGCCTCGAGGGCGGCGATGCGCTGGCGCACGTCGGCGTCGTGCTTCAGCAGCGTGCCAAGGTCGCTGGCGACGGCCTTGAGCGCCGGCACCCTGGCCGCGACCTCGTCGACCAGCCGCCGGGCGTCGTCATGCCAGCCGTCTTCGGTCAGGTGGACGAAGTTCCAGTCGTAGAGCGGGTGCAGCGCGGCCGGCAACTGGCCCGCGGGGCTGGGCTCGGCGCCTTCGACCAGCGTCGGCACGACGACGAGCCCCTCGCTGGCCAGCGCCCTGACCAGCTCGTGGCGCAGCGTGTCCGTCGGGTCGTGCAGCCGCGACAGGTTCGTCGCGTCGGCCCAGCGCGGGCCGATCACCGCGATGCAGGCGGCACTCCGCGCGAGCGCGGCGTCGATCGCGTCGCGCCAGCGGCCAACGCCGATGCTGTGCACGTCGCGGAACACGCGCTCGCGGCCGAAGGCGATGCACAGCCAGTCGTACAGGCGCCCGCTCGTGCCGCGGGCGTCGTCGCGGCGGTAGCTGATGAAGAGGTGGTCGCGCGGCATCTCAGGCAGGCTCGGGGGCGGCAGAAGGCCCGGGCACCTGGGTCGCGAGCCAGGCCGCGAAGGCCGCGAGCACCGGATCGTGCGCCTTCTGCTCGGGGTAGCTCAGGTAGTAGGTCCGGCCGCTGAGGTACGCATGGTCGAGCAGGGGCACGAGCTCGCCGCGCGCCAGCTCGGGCTCGATCAGGAAGGGCGGGACGAGCGCGGCGCCCAGGCCCTGGACCGCGGCCTCGGCGAGCATCGAGAACAGCTCCATGCGTGCGCCCGCCATGTCGGCCCGCACCGCGAGGCCGAGCGAGGCGAACCACTCGCGCCAGGCATAGGGCCGGGTGCTGATGTGCAGCAGCGGCAGCGAGGCCACGTCGGCGGGCGTCAGGCGCTTGCGGCTGCCGAGCAGCGTGCGGCTGGCCACGGCGACCAGCGGCTCGGGCATCAGCGCCAGCGCCTGGGTGCCGGGCCAGCCGGCCGCGCCGGCGTGCAGCGCCGCGTCGAGCCCGCTGCCGTCGAACAGGAAGGGCCGGGTGCGCACCGCCAGGTGCAGCGTGATGCCCGGGTGCGCGCGGTGGAAGCCGCCCAGCCGCGGCAGCAGCCAGCGCGTCGCGAAGCTCGGCACCACGCCCAGCTGCAGCACGCCGCCGCTGCCGGCGTTCGACATCAGCGCGAGCGTGTCGCGCTCGACCTCGTCGAGATGGGCTCGCACGCGCCGGCTGTAGCCCTGGCCGGCCTCGGTCAGCAGCACGCCGCGCCGCGTGCGGCGGAAGAGCTTGACGCCCACGTAGCCCTCCAGCGCGGCGATCTGGCGGCACACCGCGCCCTGGGTCACGGCCAGCTCGTCGGCGGCCAGGGTGAAGCTCTGGTGGCGCGCCGCCGCCTCGAAGGCGGCGAGCGCGGCGGTCGAGGGCAGGGTGCGGCGCATCGGGTGTCCGGCGGTGGAGGCGGTCGCGTTCGATCTGGGGTCGGTCCTGGAGTGAGAGATTCTCACAGATCGGTGCGGAGAAATCGGTTGTCCGCTGGGCACCGCCTGCCTAAAGTCCGGGGCACCTCGCGCCAACCCTCCGGATATCGCCATGAGCACTTCGCACTCCAAGGCCCCCTCGAAGGTTCACTTCCACTGGGACGACCCGCTGCTGCTCGAGCAGCAGTTGACGGACGAGGAGCGCGCCGTGCGCGACGCCGCGCGCGCCTACTGCCAGGACCGCCTGGCCCCGCGCGTGCTCGAGGCCTTCCGCCACGAGCGCACCGACGCGGCGATCTTCCGTGAGATGGGCGAGCTCGGCCTGCTCGGGCCCACGATCGCCGAGGCCTACGGCGGCGCCGGCCTCAACTACGTCAGCTACGGCCTGATCGCGCGCGAGGTCGAGCGCGTCGACTCCGGTTACCGCTCGATGATGAGCGTGCAGTCCTCGCTCGTGATGGTGCCGATCGAGGCCTTCGGCACCGAGGCGACGAAGCAGAAGTACCTGCCCAAGCTCGCGACAGGCGAGTGGATCGGCTGCTTCGGCCTGACCGAGCCGAACCACGGCTCCGACCCCGGCAGCATGGTCACGCGGGCGCGCAAGGTGGCCGGCGGCTACAGCCTCAGCGGCAGCAAGATGTGGATCACCAACAGCCCGATCGCCGACGTCTTCGTCGTCTGGGCCAAGGACGACGAGGGGGCCATCCGCGGCTTCGTGCTCGACAAGGGCGCCAAGGGCCTCAGCGCCCCGGCCATCCACGGCAAGGTCGGCCTGCGCGCCAGCCTCACCGGCGAGATCGTGATGGACGAGGTGTTCTGCTCCGAGGAGAACGCCTTCCCCGAGGTGCGCGGCCTGAAGGGCCCGTTCACCTGCCTGAACAGCGCCCGCTACGGCATCGCCTGGGGCGCGCTCGGCGCGGCCGAGGACTGCTACGAGCGCGCGCGCCAGTACGTGATCGACCGCAAGCAGTTCGGCAAGCCGCTGGCGGCCAACCAGCTGGTGCAGAAGAAGCTCGCCGACATGCTGACCGACATCACGCTCGGCCTGCAGGGCTGCCTGCGCCTGGGCCGCATGAAGGACGAGGGTACGGCGGCGGTCGAGGTGACCAGCATCATGAAGCGCAACAGCTGCGGCAAGGCGCTGGAGATCGCCCGCGTCGCGCGCGACATGCTCGGCGGCAACGGCATCAGCGACGAGTTCGGCATCGCGCGCCACCTGGTGAACCTCGAGGTGGTCAACACCTACGAGGGCACGCACGACGTGCATGCGCTGATCCTCGGGCGCGCGATCACCGGTTTGGCGGCGTTCTGAGGCGCACATGAGCGGCAGTGACACCGGCGCGGGCACGGGCACGGGGACGGGGACGGGACCATCCACGAGCCCGGTGGGCGCGGGAGCGTCCACGAGCACGCCTGGCGCGCTCGCTGGCCTGCGCGTGCTCGACCTCTCGCGCGTGCTCGCCGGCCCCTGGGCCGGGCAGATGCTGGCCGACCTGGGCGCCGATGTCGTCAAGGTCGAGCGCCCCGGCGCCGGCGACGACACGCGCGCCTGGGGCCCGCCCTGGCTGGCCGACGCCGACGGGCGGCCGGGCCACGAGTCGGCCTACTTCCTCTGTGCCAACCGCAACAAGCGCTCGGTCACGCTCGACCTCGCGGCGCCCGAGGGCCAGGCGCTGGTGCGCCGCCTCGCCGTCGAGGCCGACGTCGTGCTCGAGAACTTCAAGGCCGGCGGCCTGACCCAGTACGGGCTCGATTACGCGAGCCTCTCGGCGCTGAACCCACGCCTCGTCTACTGCTCGATCACCGGCTTCGGCCAGACCGGGCCGTATGCGGCGCGCCCGGGCTACGACTTCCTGATCCAGGGCATGGGCGGGTTGATGAGCATCACCGGCCGCGCCGACGGCGAGGCTGGCGCCGGGCCGCAGAAGGTGGGCGTTGCACTCACCGACGTGATGACCGGCCTGCATGCGGCGATCGCGGTGCTCGCGGCACTCTCCGCGCGCGAACGCACGGGCCGCGGTCAGCACATCGACCTGGCGCTGCTCGACGTGCAGATCGCCTGCCTGGCGAACCAGGCCACCAGCTACCTGGTCGGCGGCCAGCCGCCGCGGCGCATGGGCAACGCGCACCCGAGCATCGTGCCGTACCAGGACTTCCCGACCGCCGATGGCGACATGATCGTCGCGGTCGGCAACGACGGCCAGTTCGCGCGTCTCGCCGAGGCGCTGGGACACGCCGAATGGGCGCGCGACGAGCGCTTCGTGAGCAACCCGCAGCGTGTCGCGCACCGCGGCGTGCTGATCCCGTTGCTGCGCCAGGCGACGGTGATGCGCACGACCGCGGAATGGATCCGCGTGCTCGAGGCGGCCGGCGTGCCCTGCGGGCCGATCAACCGGCTCGACCAGGTCTTCGACGACCCGCAGGTGCGGGCGCGCGGGATGCGCGTCGAACTGCCGCACGCCTCGGGCGTCGCGGCCGCGGGGGTGGCGAACCCGATCCGGCTGTCGGAGACGCCGGTCGCCTACCGGCAGGCGCCGCCGCTGCTCGGCGCGCACACCGGCGAGGTGCTGGGCGAGTGGCTGGGGCTGGGTGCGGGCGAGGTCGAGGCGCTGCGCGGGCGCGGCGTGCTCTGACCGTCACCGGCGCGGCGGACCGGCACGACCGTCGCCAGGGCCGTTCGCAGCGGCCCCCGTCAGCACCTCGGCCACGCGGCGCCGTGCCCAAGCGACGCCGCGGGACCCAGGCTCGGGCCCGCGTCAGCTGCGGCCGCAGCTGATGTTGTTCGCGCCCGCCCGGCCCGCCGACTTCACGCCGGTGATGCGGCCGCTCGACGCGAGCGTGTAGCCCGCGCCCCAGGCGATCGCGGTGCCGGGGTAGGTCCAGGCGTGGTGGACCGACCAGTCGCGCTTCACGGTCGAGATGTTGGCCAGGTAGTCCGCGCCCGGCGCCTTGACGATCGGCGCCGTGGCGCCTGGTGGCGGGGTGACGCGGATCGCGCTGTCGACGATCGACACCCGGGCCTCCCAGGTCTGGGGCGGCTGGCCAGGCTCGCTGTGGCAGGTGATCTTGTTGGACGGCAGGTTCGTCGGGCGCTCGACGATCGCGAGGTAGATCGATCGCACGTCGCCGACCAGTGCGGGGTCGTTGTTCCAGCGCTGGGGCGTGCCGGCGGCGCGGCACAGCTTCGTCGCCCCGTGGGTGGCGGAGAGCGGCTCGGGCACGTCCTCGCGCGCGGCGACCGTCCGGCCGAAGACGATGTCGGTCATCACGCCGTTGGCGCCGAACCAGACCCACACCCGCTGCCAGCCCTGCGGCACCTTGTAGAGCAGCGACATCGCCAGCCGCTCACCCGCCGGGGGCAGCAGGTCGGTGGGGTAGTAGGCGCTGAAGGCGACCGAGATCTCGCGCAGCCGGTCGACCACGCGGCTCTCGTCGGTGCCGACCTTGAGCGCGCCGTCGAACGACACCGGGACGACGGCGCCGGGCGCATCGCTGCAGGTCACCGAGCCGCTGCCGGTGCCGCGCACGACGATCCGTTCTGCCACGTCCTCGCCGCCGCCGCAGGCGGCCAGCACGGCCGCCGTTGCAGACAGGGCCAAGGCCCTGCCACGCACATTCATCATCGAAGGCTCCTCTTGTCCCGTGCGATCTCCGGCACTCGGCGTGCCTGTCGCGGGCTCCCTGTCTGACGGCAGGCGGAGTGTAGGAGCGGCCTTTCGACGGGTGCCGGTTTTCCCGCCCGAGGGCGACGCTGGACCGGCCAGGGGCGTTGCCCGAGGATCAGCCCGTGACCGGCATCTCCGCTTCGCCGTGCGGCGCGGCCTTGAAGGCGGCCAGCTGCTCGGCCGCCGCGCTGTAGGCGACGAGGCGCGGGAAGGCCGATGCGGGCGCCTCGTCGGGCGTCAGCGCCTCGATGAAGCGCCAGGCGACGGCAGTGGTCAGGCCGGCCAGGTCGATCGTGTCCTCGCCGGCCGCCAGGGGCTGCCGTGCCAGCGCGGCTTCCAGCCCGTCGCAGGCCGCCTTCAGCTGGCCGCCGACGCGCTCCGCCCAGGGCGCATGGCGCCGCTCGGCCGGGCGGGCCCGCTCGTAAACCAGCTGCACGCTCTTCTCGCAGGCGGCCAGCGCGAGGCCGGTCATCTGCAGCGCCTGTGCGAGTGCCGCGGGCGCGGCCGGCAGCAGCCTGCGCTTCGGCCCGGCAAGGGCCTGCGCGTACTGCAGGATCAGCGTCGAGTCCATCAGCACGCTGCCGTCGTCGCAGACCAGGGTCGGCGCCTTGATCACCGGGTTGATGCGCCCGAAGGCCTCCATGCCGCGGAAGACCGAGATCGAGCGATGCCGGAACGGCAGCCCGAGCAGTTGCAGCGCGACCGCGGTGCGGCGCACATAGGGGGAGTCGAGCATGCCGATCAGTTCCACCGCGGGCCTTTCGATGTCGAGGGTCGTGGACGGGATGTGCGGGATGCGGCCGCGGTCAGTCGACGATGCGCGCGCCCTGGGCCGCGAGCAGTTCGCGCAGCACCGAGCGGTGGCAGTGCGATTCGTCCTCGCAGTAGCAGCCCACCGAGAGGTCGGTCGTCAGCGACAACGCCGCGAGCAGTGCGATTGCATGCCGCGTGCCCGGCGCGCTCATCTCGGCCCGGTAGCGCCTCGCGAAGGCCTGCCAGTCGCGAGGCGTCTGCGCGGCGTGGGCCAGCGCGACCGTCTCGTCGCTCGGCGCCAGGGTCGGGAACCAGACGTCGTACCAGTTGCCCGACGCGAAGGCGTACTTCGGCACGCCGCGCGGCGGCCGGCGCACGGTGCCGATGCGCAGGCCTTCGCCGGGTGCGCGCGGGCTGCCGAGGCGGACGATGCGCAGGCTCATCGGGACCCCGCTCGGTCGGCCGCCTCAGCCGCCCGTGCCCGCGGCGCCGCCATCGAGAAGCCCGACGCGGACCTGCATCTCCACCGTCTGCAGGTCGCCGTAGTTCGACAGGAAGGCGACGTCGGCCGCATCGCGGCCGTAGGCGAGCACGACGCGGCCGCCGCGCGGCTCGGCCTGCGTGGCGTCGAAGGTGTACCAGCGCCCGCCGACCCAGGCCTCGAACCAGGCGTGCAGGTCCATCGGGTCGAGCTGGTACAGGTAGCCGACGACCATGCGTGCCGGGATGCGCAGCGCGCGCGCGAGCGCGATGCCGACATGCGAGAAGTCGCGGCACACGCCGGCCCCGTCGGCCAGCGTGCCGAGCGCGTCGGTGCTCGCGTCGCTGACGCCGTAGCGGTACTCGAGCGTGGAGTGGATCCAGCGCCGGATCGCCTCGACCTGCGCGTAGCCGGGCGTGGCGTTGCCGACGATCTCGGCCGCCTTCGCCTGCAGCCGGTCGGCAGGGCAGTAGCGGCTCGGCAGCAGGAAGCCGAGCACCGCGTCGGGCAGCGTCTCGATCGGCATCAGGCCGGCCGTGGGGTCGACCGCGATCTCGGCCTCGGTATGCACCTGCGAGGCGACCCGGATGCGCAGGCGCCCGGCCGGCGCGACGAAGCGCTGGCAGAGGTTGCCGTGCACGTCGACGAACTCGGTCGGTGTCAGCGGTGGTTCGAACAGGTAGCTCTCGCTGGCCAGCCACTGGGCGTCGCCGCTGCGCGGGCGCAGCATGCCGACGCAGGGGCAGGGCAGCGGGGCCTCGACCGTGAGGTCGCAGCCGATCTCGAGTTTCATCGGGTCTCCGGCAGTCGGGTCGCGGGTTCGGCGCCGGCGGGTCAGCCGATGCGCTCGAAAAGCCCAGGATAGCGGGCCACCTGCCCGCTGGCGAGGACCTCGAGGCGGTCGCGGTAGCCGACCTGCGGCGCCTCGTAGTCGTAGTGGGTCGCGTCGACGCGCCGGTAGCGCTGCGCGAGGTGGGTCGGCTTCAGGCTCGGCCACTCGAGCCACACCGCGTGCGACTCGCCCTGCGCGCCGACGGCGAGCGCGAGCCGGTGCAGCGCCAGCAGGTTGGTGGCCGGCGTGAAGCCGAGATCGATGTCGTCGCAGGGCACCGGCAACTCGAGCACGCGCTCGTTGCACTGCCAGGTGCCGCCCGCGGTGCGACGGATCGCCAGCGAGACCTCGAGTTCGACGCCGCCGCCGGAGATGCGCCCCTCGACCCGTGCCGAGCGCGAACGCCAGGCCTCGTCGGCATCGACGCGGTAGTGCAGGCAGCAGGCGCGGCCGCCTTCGTGGAACACCGCGGTGCCGTCGAGGCGCCAGCCCTTGGCGATGCGCAGCAGGCGGCAGATGTCGGTGCCGGGTGCGTCGAGCCGGCGCCAGGAGAAGGTCTGCTCGCCGACGAAGGCAGCGGCCGGCGCCGGCGCTGCCGCAGGGGCGGGGAGCGTCGCGGCATGGGCTTTCGGCGCCCGTGCGTTCGGGCCCTGCGGCAGCGCCTCGCCCTGCTGCAGCGCGAAGCGGGCGGCGTCGATCGCATCGGCAGGGCTGTCGATCGCCTCGGCCGCCAGGGCCGCGGCGGCGGCGACGGCGCTCGAGCCGCCGTGGCGGGGCGGGCGGCTCGCGCTGTCGCCCGGCGCCGCGCCTGCGGCGCCGTGCGCGTCCTTCTTCTTCGCCTTCCGGTCTTCCTTGGCGTCCTTGACCTTGCCTTTGCCCCCGTCCTTGGGGTTGCCCTTGGGCTTGTCCTTCGACCTGGCCTTCCGGTCCTTCGCCTGCTTCTTCGTCTTCGGCATCGAGAGCGTCTCCAGCACGGGGTCGGCGGGCGTCTCCGCTGCCGCGGGCGCGGCGGCTTCGTTCTCGCGCCGTTCGCGGCCCTTCGCTGCCAACGCTTCGTCGGTCGCGGCCGGCGCGTCGGCGCCCGCGTCGACCCCCGCGCCGGCGCCGGGCCGGGCGGCGCCGTTCACCGCGGCCCGCCGCGCTGCGCGAGCAGGGCCGCGCGGCGCTCGAGGCTCGCCGCGGGCCAGTGCTCGCTGGCGCGGTAGTAGTCGCTGACGGCCGGCGTGCCCGGCGGCAGCACGACCCAGGGCTGCTTCGAGGCGGTGAAGATGTGGATGTCCGGCGGGAAGCGGTCGGGCTCGTCGAGCGTGCCGACGCGCACGAAAGCCAGCGCCTCGCCCAGGCCGGCGTAGTGGCTCCAGAGCGCGACGCGGCAGCGCGGGCAGCGCGCGATCCGCTGCCCCTTGCCGCTGGCCGAGGGTGTGTCGACAAGGTCGACGGTGCCGGCGGTCAGCCGGAGCCTGTCGGCCTCGATCAGCGCGTTGAGCGCGAACGAGGCGCCGGTCTCGCGCTGGCACCAGCGGCAGTGGCAGCAGTGGACGAAGAGCGGCCGGTCGGCGAGCCGGTAGCGCAGCTGGCGACAGTCGCAGCCGCCGTCGAAGGCGAGGGGCGTCGGGTCCATCGGCGTGCGCTCCTGCGTGCGTGGCGCCTCGGGCGCGGCTCCGGCGCTCAGTCGCGCACGAAGGCCGTCTCGAGCGGCTCGTCGCCGATCGCGCGGCTGCGATGGCCGTGCAGGCTCGGGTCGAAGTGCGCACCTGCCGGCAGCAGGTCGGCCGAATGGAAGTGCTGGCCCGGGCCGAAGACGCGCACGCTGCCGTCCTGCAGGCCGATCTCCATCTGCCCGCGCAGGATGAAGACCCACTGCGGATGCTCGGTGCAGTGGAACTCGCTGCGAAAGCCCGGCGGGCTGCGCCGCAGCTGCAGGCCACCCGACGGCAGCAGGGCCGACAGGCGCGAGGCGGGCTTGCCCTGGTCGAGCGGCAGCGGCTCGTCGCGCCAGCGTGCGCGGCCGTCGTCGTCGGTGTAGAGCGTGACGCGGGTGAAGCTGTCCATCGGGTGTTCCTCCGGTCGGCGCCCGGCGGTGTGGCGGGGGCGCAAGCATAGGCCCGCCAGGCCGGGCGTCGATCGGGGGCGACACCGGCCCCTCGCGCGCGTCGATGGCACCATCGCCGCTTCGCCACGACACCGGAGCTGCAGGACATGGACAGGATCGCACTCGTCACCGGCGCGGGCAGCGGCATCGGCAAGGGCTGCGCGACCGCGCTGCTGGCCGACGGCTGGCGCGTCGTCTTCGTCGGCCGCCGGGCCGAGGCGCTGCACGAGGCCATCGCCTCGAGCGGCGAGCATGCGTCGCGCGGCCTGGCCATCGCCGCCGACGTGACCGATCCGGCCTCGGTCGCCTCGCTGTTCGCCGCGGTGAAGGAACGCTACGGCCGCCTCGACCTGCTGTTCAACAACGCGGGCGTCTCGCTGCCTTCGACACCGCCAGACGAGGTCGGGCTCGACGCCTGGAAGCGCGCGGTCGACACCAACTTCAACGGCGCCTACTACTGCCTGGCCGAGGCCTTCAAGCTGATGCGCGCGCAGTCGCCGCAGGGCGGGCGGATCATCAACAACGGCTCGATCTCGGCCCATGCGCCGCGCCCGGGCTCGATCGCCTACACCGCGACCAAGCATGCGATCACCGGCCTCACGCGCGCGGCGGCGCTCGACGGACGTCCGTTCGACATCGCGGTGGGGCAGATCGACATCGGCAACGTGGTGAGCTCGCTGACCGAGCGCATGGCGGCCGGCATCCTGCAGGCCGACGGGAGCGTGCGGCCCGAGCCGCGCATGGACATGAGCGCGGTGGCCGACACCTTCATGGCGATGGCGCGCCTGCCGCTCACCGCCAACGTGCTGTTCATGACGGTGATGGCGACCAAGATGCCCTACGTCGGGCGGGGCTGAGGCACAGGTCGCGGGTTGGCGTCGCGCACGGTCGCCAGCGGGTGCCAGGCGCTCGATCGTCGGGCCGGAGGACGCCTCGCCAGGGTGCGCAACCCTGGCATGCGCGCACGCGCCGGGGGGCCGAGCCGTGGCACAGTCGCGCAGCGTGAGAACCCGAGCCGAGCATGCCCCGCGCCGTCAGGCGGGCCGTTGGAGGAGAGCCATGGTGCCCCTGTTGACCTGCCCCGTGGACGGTGCGTGGCCGGTGCCGCGCCGACGGGGTTCGTCGAACGGCAGCGCCCCTTGCGGCGGCCGGCGGGGGTGTGCATGGTGAGGCCACCGGTGCTGCGCGTCTTCGGCAGCGTGGTGGCCGCGGCCTACACGGCGTTCGCGATGCTGTACGTGATCGCCGGCTGGCCGGGGCTGTCGACGACGATGCTGGCGATGGGCCCGTCGATCGTGCTCGCGATGCCCTGGACCCTGGTGCTGTCGGTGCTCGAGTCGGGCCGCTGGGTGTCGATGGCGATCGTGCTCGCCGGGCTGCTGATCAACACGACACTGCTCTGGTGGTGGGCGCTGCGCGGCATGGGTCGACGCGCCGGGCCGCGCAGCGGGACCCGGCCGGGCGCTGCCGGTTCGAAAGGCCGCCTTCGCTGAGCCGGCCTCAGGGCGCCACGATCACCCGCACCACCATCTCGCGCCACTCGCGAAAGCCCAGCCGGGCATAGAGGCGGCGCGCGCCGGGGTTGGCGCTCATCACGTGCAGGAAGGGCGTCTGGCCGCGGGCGAGTTGGCGCTGCATCAGCAAGGCGGTCAGTTGCCCGGCCAGTCCGCGGCCCTGGTGGTCGGGATGGGTGCAGATGCCGCTGACTTCGCGCAGCGTGGCGGCGTGCAGCCTTTCGCCCGCCATCGCGACGAGGCGCTGGCCGTCGAAGCAGCCGTGGAACTCGCCGAGCTCGATCGTGCGCGGCCCGAAGGGCCCGGGGTGGGTCAGCTCGGCGAGCGCCATCGCCTGCGGCACGTCCGCGGGCCCGAGGCGCCGCGCGTCGAGCGCGCCGGTCGAGGGCGGCGGGCTGCCGTCATGGACCATCTTGACCAGCATCTCCTCCGCCTCGATGCGCCAGCCGGCCGCCGTCGGGCCCGACCAGCCGAGGCAGTAGAAGCGCTCCCCGGGCCGGCAGTACGGCAGCAGCGCCGCGAGGTCGGGCGCCTCGGCGTGCTCGAAGCCGACCAGCGGCGAGTAGCCCTCGGCGAAGCGGCGCGCGTGGCGCGGGCCGCTGGCCAGTGCGGCCTGGGTGCCGGCCAGCGCATGCCAGACGATGTTGTCGAGCAGCTCGATCAACGCGGCGGCTCCGTGCCGGCGGCAGGGTCGTCCCTGCCCGCGTCCCGGCCCAGGTCATCGTCCGCATCGCCTGCCGGCAGCGCGCGGGCCCAGGCCTCGAAGCGCGCGGCCAGCGTGTCCAGCACCTCGTCGTCGCGTCGTCCGCTGCGCAGGGGCACATGGAACGAGTGGTCGGCCTGGGGCACGCTCACCAGCGTCGCGCGGGGCCCCAGGCGCTCGATCAGCGGCAGGAGCCACGCCGGCTCGGCCAGGCGGTCGGCCTCGCCCTGGAGGAAGAGCATCGGCAGCTTCACGTCGGCCAGGTGCGCGGCGCGCGAGTCCGACGGTTTGCCGGCCGGGTGCAGC
>JAMHWF010000110.1:0-9687 GCA_035911095.1 Ideonella sp.
GCGATGACCTACAACTGGCACCGCGCCGAGGTCTACGTGTTCCTCGGCAAGGGCGAGGCGATCGTGCCGGCGCTCGCGCAGTCGACCAAGGACCTGCCGACCGAGTACGACCCGCCCTATCGCCTGGCGTGGGTGTACCTGAAGCTCGGCAAGGCGGCCGAGGCGAAGCAGTGGGCCGACGACGCGCTCGGCAAGGCGTACGGCCCGCGCAAGGTGCGGGTGGCAAACCTCGCGGTCGAGGCGGCGAAGGCGCTGGGCGATGTCGGCGTCGAGAAGGCGGCGCGGGAGGCGTTGATCGCGGTGCTCGCGGGGCTGCCGAAGGAGGTCGCGCAGCCGGAGAATCTGGAGAAGGCGAAGCAGGAGCTGTCGGCGATGGATCCGACGGGATCGGGGCCGGGAGCGGAGACGGGATGGGGGGCGGGATCGGGATCGGGATCCGGATCGGGCACGGGCACGGGCACGGGCACGGGGACGGGCACGGGCACGGGGACGGGCACGGGGACGGGCACGGGCACGGGCACGGGCACGGGATCCGGCACGGGGGCGGGCACGGGCACGGGCACGGGGCGCTGAGGTGGCGATGCATCGTTCGATCGACACGCTGCTCGCGCATGGCGGGGCGCCGATCGATCCGGCGTTCGGCGAGGTGGTGCCGCCGATCCACGTGTCGACGACGTACGCGCGCGACGCGGCGTACCGGTTGCCGAGCAGCGCGGGGTACAGCCGCGACGACAACCCGACGACGCTGCCGGCCGAGGCGCTGCTGGCGGCGCTCGAGGGCGGCGCGGCGGCGATGATGTTCGGCTCGGGCATGGCGGCGGCGACCGCGGTGTTCTTGACGCTCGGCCCCGGCGATCACGTGATCGCGCCGCGGATGATGTACTGGGGGCTGCGCAGCTGGTTGCGCGCGCACTGCCAGCAGTTCGGGCTGGCGCTCGAGCTCGTCGACACCCACGACACCGACGCGGTGCGCGCGGCGCTGCGCCCCGGCGTCACCCGGCTGGTGTGGCTCGAGGTGCCGGCCAACCCGACGTGGGACGTCGCCGACATCGCGGCGGTGGCGACGCTGGCCCACGCCGCCGGCGCCCGGGTCGCGGTCGACGCCACCGCGGCGACGCCGGTGCACCTGCGCGCGCTGGCGCTCGGCGCCGACCTGGTGATGCACTCGGCGACCAAGTACCTGAACGGTCACTCCGACGTGATCGCGGGCGCGCTGGTGACCACGGCGTGCGACGACGCGTGGCAGCGGCTGCGCACCCAGCGCCACGACGGCGGCGCGGTGCTCGGCCCGTTCGAGGCGTGGCTCGTCCACCGCGGCATGCGCACGCTGGCGGTGCGGGTGCGGCGGCAGAGCGCCAGCGCGCTGGCGGTCGCGGCCGCGCTCGACGGTCACCCCGGCCTCGAGGCGGTGCTCTACCCCGGCCTGCCCGGCCACCCGCAGCACGCGGTGGCGGCGCGGCAGTTCACCGGCGGCTTCGGCGGCATGCTGTCGCTGCGGGTCCGCGGCGGCGCCGAGGCCGCGCTGGCCGTCGCCGGCCGGCTGCGCTGCTTCGCGCGCGCGACGTCGCTGGGCGGCGTCGAGTCGCTGGTCGAGCACCGCGCCACCGTCGAGCCGCCCGACTCGCCGGTGCCGCGCGAGCTGCTGCGCCTGTCGATCGGCCTCGAAGATCCGGCCGACCTGATCGACGATCTGCGCGCGGCGCTGGGCTGACGATGGACGCGATCGCGATCGGCGATCAGCGCCTGGAGTACGTCCGCCACGTCGGCGATCCGACGCGCCCCGCGGTGGTGATGCTGCACGAGGGGCTGGGCGCCGCCGGCCACTGGCGCGACCTGCCGGCGCGCCTCGCCGCCGCGACCGACGCGACGGTGATCGCCTACTCGCGCGTCGGCTACGGCGGCTCGACGCCGCTGCCCGACGGCGACGATCCGCGCGGCCCGCGCCGCGGCCTGCGCCGCCCCGACTTCATGCACCGCGAGGCCGATGACGTGCTGCCGCCGCTGCTCGCCGCGCTCGGCGTCGCGCGCCCGGTCTTGCTCGGCCACTCCGACGGCGGCTCGATCGCGCTGCTCCACGCGCGCCGCCACCCGGTGGCCGCGGTGATCGCGATCGCGCCCCACGTCTTCGTCGAGGCCTGCTCGATCGACGCCATCACCGTCGCCCGCGAGGCCTACCTGCACGGCGACCTGCGCGCCCGCCTCGCGCGCCACCACGCCGACGTCGACGGCGCGTTCTGGGGCTGGAACGACGTCTGGCTGTCGGCCGCGTTCCGCGCCTGGAACATCGTCGGTGACCTGGCCTCGATCACCGCGCCGGTGCTGGCGATCCAGGGCGACGCCGACCCGTACGGCACGATGGCGCAGGTCGAGGCGATCGCAAGCGCCTGCCCGCGCACCACGATCGCGCCCATCGCCGGCGCCGGCCACGCGCCGCACCGCGACCGGCCGGACCAGGTGCTGCCCGCGATCATCGCCGCGGTACGCGACGCCGCAGTCGGTTAGCAGCGGACAACAGCCGGCGCGCCAGGTGGTCTGGCCACCTGCCCCGCGGCCGTGGTCGAGTCCGCCCATGCGCACGCCTGCCCTCGCTGCTCTGCTCATCGCGTTCGCTGCCTGTGGCGGCGACGACTCCTCCTCGGCCGCGATCGACGCGGCCAACACCGTGCACGCGTTCGTGCCGACGCCGACCGGCACCTGCCCGGCGATCACCAACGGCACGGTCAACTTCGCCCCGAGCGGCATCGCGCCGCGCGCGGTGACGCTGTACGTGAAGGACGGCGCCGGGCCGGGTCCGCTGATCTTCTACTGGCACGCCACCGGCTCGAGCCCGAGCGAGGTCACGGCGGGCCTGGGCACGACGCTGACGTCGCTGGTGGACGCCGGCGCGGTGGTCGCGGTGCCCGCCGCCGATCCCGCCGCCGGGCAGTTCCCCTGGTACATCGTCAACCAGTCGTCGCGGCAGGACGACTTCCTGATCGCCGACGAGATCGTCGCCTGCCTCGCCGCCGCCGGCCGCATCGACACCGATCGCGTGCACTCGATGGGCATGAGCGCCGGCGCGCTGCAGACCACCGGCATGACGTTCCTGCGCTCGAGCTACATCGCCTCGGTCGCGACCTACTCGGGCGGCGTGCCGTCGATCTTCACGCCGCCGCCGCTCGATCCCGACAACAAGTCGGCGGCCCTGATCTTCTACGGCGGCGCCTCGGACAACGTCTTCAACGTCGACTTCCAGGACGCGGCGATGCGCTTCTACACGATGCTCACCGCCGACGGCCACTACGCCGCGCTGTGCAACCACAACATGGGCCACTCGATCCCGCGCGACGCCGCGCCGTCGGTCGCCCAGTTCTTCGACGACAACCCCTTCGGCGCCTGGCCCTCGCCCTACGCCGCCGCCGGCCTGCCGACCAGCTTCCCCAGCTACTGCGCCCGCTGACGGCGATTTGACAAACCAGGGTAGCGACCGATACTCGACGGGTGAGCGACCTGCAGCCACCCCAGCGACGAGCGACGACTACCCGCGACGGGTTCTGGACGCTGGATCCCAACCGGGCGGTCTTCCCTGGCGATCCCTGGTACGCGAACCTCGAACGCCACTTCGCCGACTGGGAGTACCAGCCTGTTGAGCCATTGGTGCTACGGCTCGAGCCCATCGACGGAGTAGCGCGCCATGCCGTAGTCGGCCTCGTCGGCCACCGTGGCGCCGGCAAGTCGACGGTCGTGCGCAAGGCGATGGAGCGGATGGCCAATGAGCACAACTCTCACGCCGTCTACGTCGACGTCGTTGCCGCCCTCGACCGCACCGATCTCACGTTCGCAGACGCGTTGATGGCAATGGTCAACGCCGTCGCGACAGAACTCGCGGCTGCGTCGGCGAAGGTTCCGGAGACCGAGCTCGCGTTGTTCCGCCTGTACTTCGCCGAGGAGTTGCTGACCGAGGAACACGTCAAGGAGCTGTCAGGCTCGATAGAGACGAGCGCGGAGGCCGGCGGCGGCGTTCCGTTCTTCGCGAAGCTACTTGGCAAGGTCACCGCGTTGGTCAAGAGCGACAGCGAGTACCGCCGCGAGATCCGCCGCAAGATCGAGCGCAGCCCGCAGGACATGATCCGTCGCGCAAACCAATTCCTCGATGCTGCTGCCGCCGCGCTCGGACGCGCGCTCATCGTGGTGTTCGACAACCTGGAGAAGGTCTCCGACCGCAGCCTCGTCGAGGCGGCGTTCCTGGCACGCGCCGACGACCTGCGCAGCCTGCGGACATCGATCGTGTTGTTCCTTCACCCCGCCGACGAGTTCGCGCCGCACCGCATCCGGGCCAGCGACGCCTGCGACGTGGTGTCGCTGCCCATGCTCCCCGTCCGCCTCCAGGAGCAGGGATACGCGGTGGTCAACCCGCACGTCCACGCCGCGGTCCGCGAGCTGCTCGAGCTTCGCCTCGATCTCGAGAAGCTCACCGACGAGCCAGCTGCCTGCGTCAAGAGGGTGTGCTTGCACTCGGGTGGCCGCCTGCGCGACGTGCTCGAGATCATGCGCGCCGCGTGCGAGCGCGCCGGCGCGCGCCCAATCACGGTCGAACTCATCGACCGGTGCGCACGCAAGCTCGCTGGTGAGCGCGCTGCGATGCTCCGCCCCGGAGACCACGAACGCTTGGTCGAGGTTGCGAACTCCAAGCAGGTCCCCAATGACGAGGCGCACGCCTACTTGCTCTTGCACTCGATGGTGTTGCAGTACAACGGCGTGCCCTGGTGGGACATCCACCCGCTCCTGCTGTTGGTCGAACGCTTCCGCGCCAAGCTGCCCACGGTGACCTCGAGCTGACATGGCCGACGCGGACGAACCGTCAGACTTTGAACTGCTGCGGCAGTTCTTGATCGCGCCCGAACGGCAGTTCGGCATGGTGACGGTGACCGCGTCGGACCGCGAGACATTGGAGGCGACGCGGCAGCGCGCGGCCGACGCCGTCGCCGGAGCCGGCGCCAGTCTGGCCACACTCGACGTCCAGCCCGGTTCGTCGCTCCTCGACCAGATGGTGGCGGTGGGCAAGGACGCCGACGTGCTGTTCGTCGATCACCTCGAGCGCGTGCTATTCGACTCCCTAGGCGTCCCGACCGTCACGGCGGACATAGAGCTTCTGAACTGGGATCGCGACCGCCTGCCAAAACTCCTGCGCGCCCACACCGTATTCTGGTTGCTCCCGTCGGCAGCACACGCATTGGCGCTGGTAGCCCGCGACCTTAACGACGTGGTCATGTCGCGCTACCACTTTGTGGGCCGAGCGAAAGCGTGGCCACTCGAGTACGGTCCCAAGTCACCCTACTATCTCGCCGCAACCAAGGCCCCGCCATCCGCGCGTGAGAACCGGCTCCTCGACAACCTTCTCGCGAGCCGTCCTCGTGGCACGAAGGAATGGGCGGAGGCAGCAGCCTATCGCGCCCGAAACCACCTCCAAGCCGGCGAACCGGAACACGCCGAGAGGCTCTGGAAAGAAGCATTCGACATCTTCGATGGACGGGACGCCGGACGGGCAGCCGCCGCCGCATTCGGCTTGGCCGACATCACTATGCGTCGAGAAGGCACAGGTGCGGGAATTGAGTTTGCGCGTAGCCGCGTCTTGCCCCGAGCGGAGCTCGCCGGTGATCGCCGGCTGCTGGCCCTCGTCCATACCTGGATCGCCGTTGGCCTTCTTCAACTCGGACGCAGCGACGATGGCGAACGGGAACTGCGTGAACACGTCCTTCCAACGTTCACCGACTTGCGTGACGAGCGGCAGCTTGCAGTCGCGCATCGACTTCTCGCCGGTGCCTTGCTGATGAACGACGCCGCGGACGAAGCCGCGCGGCTCTTGCGGGGTGCGGTTATTCCTGTCTTTGAACGTCTCGGCGATGCCGAAGAACTCGCAGTCTCGCGCCTGCGTCTTGCAAGTACTCTTGCCGCCGCCGGCGATCCCGACGGGGCGCTACGCGAGTTTCAGGCAACGCTGATCGATCTGCCGCGAGACGCAACAAACGTCGACGAACTGCGCGCGGCGACGCTTGAGCGAATCGCGTTCTTGCTTATTCGCCGAGGCGACGTCACCCTCGGCTCCCGGATCTGGCGCGATCAAGCGCTTCCGATTTACACCAAGCTTGGCGATGTAGCATCGGTGGAACGTATTCGGCAGATCTTGTCGAAGGTCCCCGGCGCCTAGCGTAAGTACAAACCGGTTCCCCGCGTCTTAGGCCCGCTTCTCCACGCGCGACCGGCCGCTACGCGGTCGCGCCGGCGCGCTGGAGCAGGTAGGTGCGGATGAGGTCGTCGAGATCGCCGTCGAGGACGGCGGTGACCTGGCTGGTCTTGACCTCGGTGCGGTGATCGTTGACCTGCTGGTACGGGAACAGCACGTAGCTGCGGATCTGGCTGCCCCACTCGATCTTGAGCTTGGCCTTGGCCTCCTCGGCGGCCTTGGCCTCGCGCTTGGACACCTCGAGCTCGTACAGGCGGGCGGAGAGCATCTTCATCGCCTTGGCCTTGTTCGAGTGCTGGCTGCGCTCGTTCTGGCACTGGACGACGATGCCGGTCGGCATGTGCGTGATGCGCACCGCCGAGTCGGTCTTGTTGACGTGCTGGCCGCCGGCGCCGCCGTCGCGGTAGGTGTCGATCTTCAGATCCTCGGTGTTGATGTCGACGACGATGTCGTCGTCGATGTCGGGCGTGATCGTCATCGACGCGAACGACGTCTGGCGCCGGCCCTGCTGATCGAAGGGCGACACCCGCACCAGCCGGTGGACGCCATTCTCGGCCTTGAGCAGGCCGAACGCGTTCTCGCCGGTGATGATCATCGTCGCGCCCTTGATGCCGGCCTCCTCGGCCGGCTGCTCGTCGACGACCTCGACCTTCCAGCCCTTGCGCTCGGCGTAGCGCATGATCATGCGCATCAGCATCTGCGCCCAGTCCGAGGCGTCGACGCCGCCGGCGCCGGCCTGGATCTGGACGATCGCGCCTTGGCCGTCGAACTCGCCCGACAGCATCCGGCGGAACTCGAGATCGTCGAGCGCCTTGCCGACCGCCTTGGCGGCGGCGACCGCCTCCTTGCCGGTGGCCTCGTCGGAGGCCTCGTCGGCCAGCTCGAGCAGCACCTCGGCGTCGGACAGCGCGCGGATCTGGCTGTCGTAGGCGGCGACCAGGCTCTTCAGCGACTTGGTCTGCTTGGTGATCGCCTGGGCCTTCTCGCGGTCGTTCCAGAACGACGGCTCGGCGGCCAGCGACTCCAGCTCCTCGATCTTCAGGCGCTTGGGATCGAGGTCAAAGTAACCTCCGGAGCGACTCGGCCTTACCCGAGAGCTCCTTCAGGAGGGCGCGCGTCTCGCGCACGTCGACGGTGGTCAGCGACATGGGGCACCCTATACCGTGCCGCGGCGCAGCGGCACAAGCTCGGCGCGCCGGCCCAGCGGCACCGGGTACTCGCCGGTGAAGCAGGCCGAGCAGTACCCGCCGGCGTTGACCGGCCCCGGCTCGCGCACGGCCACGGCGCCCATCAGGCCGTCGTGGGACAGGTAGCCCAGCGAGTCGCAGGTGACGTAGCGCGCGATCTCCTCGATCGAGTGCGACGCCGCCACCAGCTCGCTGCGGGTCGGCGTGTCGATGCCGTAGAAGCACGGGTGGGTGGTCGGCGGCGCGCTGATCCGCAGGTGGACCTCCTTGGCGCCGGCCGACCGCAGCATCTTGACGATCTTGCGCGAGGTGGTGCCGCGCACCAGCGAGTCGTCGACGACCACCACCCGCTTGCCGTCGACCACCGACCGCACCGGCGACAGCTTGAGCCGCACGCCGAAGTGGCGGATCGAGTCCTGGGGCTCGATGAAGGTGCGGCCGACGTAGTGCGAGCGGATGAGCCCCATCTCGAACGGGATGCCGGCCTGCTTGGCGTAGCCGATCGCCGCCGGGACGCCCGAGTCCGGCACCGGGATCACCACGTCGGCCTCGATCGGCTGCTCGATCGCCAGCCGCGTGCCCATGCGCTCGCGGGCCCGGTACACCGACTTGCCGTTGACCAGGCTGTCGGGGCGCGCGAAGTAGACGTGCTCGAACACGCAGAACCGGTTGTCGACCGCCTCGGGCTGGACCCGGTGGCTGGTCAGGCCGCGCTCGTCGATCACCACCAACTCGCCGGGCTCGACGTCGCGGATGTACTCGGCCTCGATCAGATCGAACGAGCTGGTCTCCGACGACAGCACGTAGCTGTCCTTGAACCGCCCGATCACCAGCGGCCGGAAGCCGTAGGGATCGCGCACGCCGATCAGCTTGTTGTCGGCCAGGAGCACCAGCGAGTACGCGCCGGTCACCTGGCGCAGCGCCGCGATCAGCCGGGCCACCGGGTCGAACTCCGGCACCTTGGCCATCAGGTGGACGATGCACTCGGTGTCGCTGGTGGTCTGGAAGATCGAGCCCGACGCCTCGAGGCGGGTGCGCAGCTCCTCGGCGTTGACCAGGTTGCCGTTGTGGGCGATGGCCACCGAGCCGCCGGCGTAGTCGAACAGGAACGGCTGGGCGTTGCGGACCTCGGAGCTACCGGCGGTCGAGTAGCGGGTGTGGCCGATCGCCGCGCGGCCGGGCAGCCGCACCAGCGACTTCTCGTCGAACACGTCGGCCACCAGGCCCATCCCGACGTGGCGCCGCAGGCCCTTGTCGCCGGCGACGATCCCGGCCGACTCCTGGCCGCGGTGCTGGAGGGCGTGGAGGCCGAGGTACGCCAGGTTGGCGGCCTCGTCGTGACCGTGGATGCCGAAGACGCCGCACATGCGCCCTCCGGTACCACGCCGGGCCGGCCCTGTCACCGGGCGATCACGCACACGAGCGTGGCCGAAAGCTTGTGCAAACCCAGCTGGTGCCTGACAATAGCGACCTGGTGACTGCCAAGGTACTCTGGCGCGACGCGCAAGGCATCGAGGGCTCGATCGAGCTCGGCGCGCAGGAGGTGCGTGTCGGACGCGCCATGGACTGCGCCATCCGCACCGACGACGCGATGGTGTCTCGACACCACGCCCGCATCGTCTGGGCCGGCGGCGGCTACGTCGTCGAGGACCTGGGCAGCGCGAACAAGGTGTTCTACCAGGAGCAGCAGGTGCAGCAGCACATGCTGCGCCACGGCGACGCGATCCGCTGCGGCAGCCTATGGCTGCGCTTCGTCGACACGTCGCAGCTCGGCCAGGCCCAGCCGGCCGCCGCGCCGCCGCCGGTGATGCCGCCGCCCCAGGCCGTGCCGCAGCCGATGGGCCTGCCGCCGACCGGCGCCCAGCCGGCCGCGGGCATGGCCGTCAACATCGAGGGCTTCGGTCAGGTCGCGCCGATGGCCGCGCCGCCGCCGATGGCCGCGCCGACCCCGGCCGCGCCGCCGCCGGTCGCCGCGCCGCCGCCGGCCGCCGGCGGCGACAACGACGAAGAGATCCGCCGCCTGCGTCGGCGCATCGATCAGCTGCAGGCCGAGCTGCGGGTCTACCGCGGCGGCAAGGTGGGCCAGGACAAGGCCCGCCGCATGGAAGATCTCGAGAACGATCTGTCCAACGCCGAGGTCGAGCGCGATCGCTTCAAGCAGCGCGTCGGCGAGCTCGAGGGCACGCTCAAGGCCGAGAGCGGCAACGCCAAGGTCCAGCGCGCCGTCGAGATCCGCGGCAAGGCCGCCGAGATGGTGACGTCGCTCAACGACGTGCT
>JAMHWF010000111.1:0-1348 GCA_035911095.1 Ideonella sp.
AAGGGCAAGGCGATCATCGTGCTCAACCCGGCCGAGCCGCCGCTGATCATGCGCGACACGGTCTACACCCTGAGCGAGGCCGTCGACGAGCGGCGCATCGCCGACTCGGTCGAGCGCATGGCCGCCGACGTGCAGGCCTACGTGCCGGGCTACCGGCTCAAGCAGCGCGTGCAGTTCGACCGTATCGAGCAGCCGCTGCACATCCCGGGCGTCGGCCGCTTCGCCAGCGGCCTGAAGAGCTCGATCTTCCTCGAGGTCGAGGGCGCCGCCCACTACCTGCCCGCCTACGCCGGCAACCTCGACATCATGACCAGCGCCGCGCTGCGCACCGCCGAGACGATGGCCGCGCGCATCGAGTCGCTCACCGCCGCCTGAGGGGAACGAAGATGACCGACAAGAAGCTCTACATCTCCGACGTCACGCTGCGCGACGGCAGCCACGCGATCCGCCACCAGTACAGCGTCGAGCAGGCGCGCCGCATCGCCCGCGCGCTGGACGAGGCGAAGGTCGACTCGATCGAGGTCGCCCACGGCGACGGCCTGCAGGGCGGCAGCTTCAACTACGGCTTCGGCGCCCACACCGACCTGGAGTGGATCGAGGCCGTCGCCGACACCGTCACCCACGCCAAGATCGCCACCCTGCTGCTGCCCGGCATCGGCACCGTGCACGACCTGAAGGCGGCCTACCAGGCCGGCGCGCGCATCGTGCGCGTGGCCACCCACTGCACCGAGGCGGACATCTCGCGCCAGCACATCGAGTACGCCCGCGAGCTCGGCATGGAGGCCGTGGGCTTCCTGATGATGAGCCACATGACCACGCCGCAGCAGCTGGCGGCCCAGGCCAAGCTGATGGAGGGCTATGGCGCGACCTGCTGCTATGTCGTCGACTCGGGTGGCGCGCTGAGCATGAACGACGTGCGCGAGCGCTTCCGCGCCTTCAAGGACGTGCTCAAGCCCGAGACGCTGACCGGCATCCACGCCCACCACAACCTGAGCCTGGGCGTGGCCAACAGCATCGTCGCCGTCGAGGAGGGCTGCGACCGCATCGACGCCAGCCTGGCCGGCATGGGCGCCGGGGCGGGCAACGCGCCGCTGGAGGTCTTCGTGGCGGCGGCCGACCGCATGGGCTGGCCCCACGGCTGCGACGTCTACCGGCTGATGGACGCGGCCGACGACATCGTGCGCCCGCTGCAGGACCGGCCGGTGCGGGTGGACCGCGAGACGCTGGCGCTGGGCTATGCGGGCGTGTACAGCAGCTTCCTGCGCCACTCGGAGGCGGCGGCGAAGAAGTACGGGCTGAAGACGGTCGACATCCTGGTCGAGCTGGGCCGCCGGCGCATGGTCGGCGG
>JAMHWF010000112.1:0-9526 GCA_035911095.1 Ideonella sp.
CCGGGTTCGACGTGACCGTGCCGCTGCCGGTGCCGGCCGGGGTGATCGTCAGCTGCCGGCTCAAGAGCGCGAAGCTCGCGGTCACGGTGGTGGCCGCGGCCATCGTCACGCTGCAGGTGCCGGTGCCCGAGCAGCCGCCGCCCGACCAGCCGGTGAACGTCGACCCGCCGGCCGCGGCGGCGGTCAGCACCACCGTCGCGCCGTCGTTGAAGTTCGCCGTGCAGGTGGCGCCGCAGCTGATGCCAGCCGGCGCCGAGGTCACGGTGCCGCTGCCGCCGCCACCCTTGGCGACCGTCAGCGGGTAGGTCTTGAGCGCGAAGGTCGCGGTCGCGGTCGCGGCGGCGCTGACGGTGACGATGCACAGCGTGCTGCTGCTGCAGCCGGCGACGCCGCTCCACCCGGTGAAGGTCGAGGTCGCGCTGGGCGAGGCCACCAGGCCCACCACCGCGCCGGCGTTGTAGCTCTGCGAGCAGGTGCCGCTGGTGGTGCCCGCGGTGCTGGTGCAGGTGATCGCCGACGGCACCGAGGTCACGGTGCCGGTGCCGGCGCCAGCGCCAGCGACGGTCACGGTGAAGGTCTTGAGCGTGAAGGTCGCGGTGACGGTGGTGTTGTTGTTCAAGGTCACGACGCAGGTGCCGGTGCCGCTGCAGCCGCCGCCCGTCCAGCCGGTGAAGTTCGAGTCGCCGGCCGGGGTCGCGGTCAGCGTGATCGACGAGCCCTGGGCGAACGGGAACGCGCAGGTGACGCCGCAGTTGATGCCGACCGGGCTCGACGCCACGGTGCCGGTGCCGGTGCCGGCCGGGGTCACCGTCAGCACGCGGGTGTCGGTGTCGAAGTTGGCCTGGACCGACTTGACGGCGTCCATCGTGACGACGCAGGTGGTGAGGCCGGTGCAGGCGCCCGACCAGCCGGTGAAGGCCGAGTTGCCGCCCGGCGACGCGGTCAGCGTGACGAGCTGCCCGGCGTTGTAGGTCGCCATGCAGGTGCCGCCGCAGTTGATGCCGCTGGGCACCGACGTCACGGTGCCCGAGCCGGTGCCGGTGCGCGACACGCTCAGCACGAAGGTGTTGATCGCGAAGGTCGCGGTGACCGTGGTCGCGGCGTTGACCGTGACCGTGCAGGTGCCGGTGCCCGGGCAGGTGATGCCGGTGCCCGACCAGCCGGTGAACGTCGAGTCGGCGGCGGCGGTCGCGGTCAGCACCACCATCTGGCCGGCGTTGTAGTTCTCGGTGCAGTCGACGCCGCAGTTGATGCCCGACGGCGCCGAGGCCACCGTGCCCGAGCCGGTGCCGGCGCGCACGACGCCGAGCTGGTGCTGGTTGAGGGTGAAGGTCGCGGTGACCGTCGTCGCGGCGGTCATCGTGACGGTGCAGGTGCTGGTGCCGCTGCAGCCGCCGCCCGACCAGCCGGTGAAGGTGTTGTTCGACGACGGCGCGGCGGTGAGCGTCACGATGGTGTTGGCGTTGAAGCCGAACACGCAGGTCACGCCGCAGTTGATGCCGGTCGGCACCGAGGTCACGGTGCCGGTGCCGTTGCCGGCCGGGGTCACGGTGAGGTTGATGGTGTTGAGCGTGAACGTCGCAGTCACGGTGGTCGCGCCGTTCATCGTGGTCATGCACGAGCCGGTGCCCGAGCAGCCGCCGCCCGACCAGCCGGTGAACGAGGTGTTGGTGCCCGGCGTCGCGACCAGCGTCACGGCCGTCGCCGCCGTGTAGTCCTCGGTGCAGTCGGCGCCGCAGTTGATGCCGGTGCCGGTGACCGTGCCGCTGCCGTTGCCGGCCTTGACCACGGTCAGCGTGTTGAGGTCGAAGGTCGCGACGACGTTGCGCGCCGCGCTCATCGTGACCGCGCACGGCGCGGTGCCGGTGCAGCCGCCGCCGGCCCAGCCGGTGAACACCGAGTTGGTGCCCGGCGACGCGGTGAGCGTCACCATCGTGCCCACCGGGTACAGCTCGGTGCAGTCGGCGCCGCAGGTGATGCCGGCCGGCGCCGACGACACGGTGCCGGTGCCGGTGCCGGCCTTGGTCACGACCAGCGCGAACGGCTCGACCTGGCAGCGGTTCGAGCAGCCATCGCCGCTGGTGGTGTTGCTGTCGTCGCACTGCTCGGGGCCGGGCGCGCCGGCCGGGGTGAACGACGGGTTGAGCTTGCCGTCGCCGCAGGCCGGCGTCGAGCAGTCGAGGTTGCAGGTCTGGCTGTTGCCGTTGGTGTCGCAGGTCTCGCTGGCCGACGCGATGCCGTCGCCGCAGCGCGGGAACTGGCAGGTGTTGCGGCAGGCGTCGGTGTCGGTGAGGTTGCCGTCGTCGCACTGCTCGCCGTTGACGGCCTCGGTGACGCCGTTGCCGCAGGTCTCGATCTGGCAGGTCGCCGAGCAGCCGTCGCCGGCCGTGGTGTTCATGTCGTCGCACTGCTCGGGGCCGGTGGCGCCGGTCGGCGTGAACGCCGGGTTGCGCTTGCCGTCGCCGCAGGCCGGGACGCTGCAGTCGAGGTTGCACGCCTGGGTGTTGGCGCCGTCGTCGCACGCCTCGCTCATGCTCTTGATGCCGTCGCCGCAGCGCGGGAACTGGCAGGTGTTGCGGCAGGCGTCGTTGTCGACGAGGTTGCCGTCGTCGCACTGCTCGCCGTTGATGGTCTCGGTCACGCCGTTGCCGCAGGTCTCGATCTGGCAGGTCGCCGAGCAGCCGTCGCCGGCGTCGGTGTTGGCGTCATCGCACTGCTCGACGCCGGTGGCGCCGGGCGGGGTGAACGTGCGGTTGACCTTGCCGTCGCCGCACGCCGGCACGGTGCAGTCCGAGTTGCAGCTCGCGACGTTGACGCCGACCGTGCCGGGGTCGCAGGCCTCGCCCGCGGCCATGTTGAAGCGGTTGTCGCCGCACACCGGGATCGTGCAGTCGCCGTCGCAGACCGCGTTGTCCGAGGTGGTGCCGTTGTCGCACTCCTCGTCGATGCTCGGCCCGGCCGGGCCGTCGTTGTCGACGAAGCCGTTGCCGCAGCCGAAGCCGGCCTGGCAGTTGTTGCGGCACTCGTCGGTGTCGTCGGTGTCGCCGTCGTCGCACAGCTCGGGCGGGTTGGCCGGGCCGCCCGACGAGTCGAGGATGCCGTTGCGGCAGCTCTCGAGCGACAGGCAGTTGGGCGAGCAGCCGTCGCCGGCGATGTTGTTGCCGTCGTCGCACACCTCGGGGCAGTTGGTGCCGGTCGCCGTCGCGCTCTTGCACGTCGCGCCGGTGGTCGGCAGGTCGTCGTTGACGTAGCCGTCATTGCAGCTCTCGTCCGACGCGCAGTCGGCGCTGCAGCCGTCGCCCGACGCGGTGTTGCCGTCGTCGCAGCGCTCGCCGCGCGGCGCGCCCGGCGAGGTGAACATCGCGTTGGTGTGCGAGTCGCCGCAGCGCGGCAGCGTGCAGTCGCTGTCGCAGGTGGCCGAGTCGGCGCCGCCGAGCTCGTCACACTCCTCGGTCACGTCGCCCTGCATGTCGCGCTTGCCGTCGCCGCAGACGTTGGTCTGGCAGTCGGCGCGGCAGTCGTCCTCGTCGATCTGGTTGCCGTCGTCGCACTGCTCGCCGGTGTCCATCTGGCCGTTGCCGCAGGTGTTGGACAGCTGGCGACAGCCGAGGCCGTCGGCGGTGCACACCGAGCCCTCGGGGCAGACGACGCCGCTCGAGCACTCGATGGTGTTGCTCTCGAAGCAGCCGGTCAGCGCCAGCGCCGCGACCAGCGCGGCGAAGGCGGCGCCGCCGCGGCGGAGCAGAGGGGAAGTGAAGACAGGCGACATGCAGAACTCCCAGGTGAGGAAGCGAAGGGAATGGAGGACGAGGGCGGCGGCGCAGCAGCTCAGAAGCTGCCAGCCACCACCAGGCCGGCCTGGCCGGGCGCCACCGACGGCGAGATCGCGATGTCGGTGGCCGCGCCCTTGGTCGGGTCGATGCGGAAGGTCTTGGGGCGGTTGAGGATGACGAGCACGACGCCGGCGACGACCGCGGCGCCGCCGATCGCGTAGCTGGTGAAGGCCAGGGTCTGGTTCGACTCGGCGCTGGTCTTCTTGTCGGCCACGCCGGCCGGCAAGGTCGAGCAGCCGCCCGACGGATCGGTCGAGGCGCACTGCGAGATGGCCTGATCGTACTCGTCGAAGCTGGTCTTGGCCGACGAGTGCAGGAGGCCACCCACCGCCGCCAGCACGACGCCGCTGCCGAGCACCGTGTACGGCACCCAGTTGGGCATCTTGCGGGTCTCGCGGGTCAGCTCGGCGTCGGTGTACATCGGGATCGTGATCGCCGAGACCGTGCCGCCGAGGATCTTCACGGTCAGCGGCACCGGGGTGTAGCCCTCGGCGCGCGCGACGACGGTGTGCTCGCCGGCGCGCACCCGCGCCTTGTAGGTGCCGGGGCCGGTGAAGACCTCCTGGCCGTCGAGCACCAGCGTCGCGCCGGCGACGTCGATCGTGTACTCGACGGAGCCGATCTGCTTCTCGACGAGGAGCTTGGTCGACTTGGCGCGATCGAGCTTCTCGGAGTCGAGCGGGCCGACGCCGTACTCCATCGCCTTCTCGAGGGCGTCGTAGATCTCGAGCGGCTGGTCGAGGTTCACCAGCGCGAGCGCGAGGTTGTAGTAGATGGCCGGGTGCTTCCAGTGGTTCAGCGCCTCGCGGTACTTGGCGACCGCCTTGGGCCACAGCTGATCCTTGATCAGGCCGTTGCCCTCCTTGAACAGCGCCAGCGCCGCGGCCTGCTCCTCGGGCGACACGCCCTTGGCCCACGGCCGCAGGTTCTTCTCGATGTCGTCCTCGCCGATCGGCCGCTTGGGATCGGCCGGGCCCGGGGTCGGGGCCGGCTGGGCGAGCGCCGGCAGCGGCGCCAGCGCCACCGCGGCGGCGATCAGTAGATGCGAAGCCATGCGAGTCATGCAGTTCCCCTCGATGAACAGATGGAGAGATCGATGTGAACGTTCAGCCGGCGCGCGCTACGGCAGCTCTTCCATGAGCTTGCCGATCTGCTTCTCGAGCTCGGCGGCCTTGGCCTCGGCCTTGTCCTTCAGGCGCTGCGCCTCTTCCTTGGCGATGCGCTCCTTGTCCTCGGCGGCCTCGGCCTGCGCCTGGGCGGCCTTGGCGCGCGCGGCCGAGTCCTCGGCCTCGCCCTGAGCCGTCTTGGCGCGCTCGCGCGACTCGGTGGCCTCGGCCAGCGCCACCTCGAGGTCGGCGTTCTTCTGCTGCAGCTCCTCGAACGTCATGTCGAGCTGCGCGGAGGTGCGCTCCTCCTTCTTCACCGCGGCCAGCTTGGCGGCCTCCTCCTCCTTGCGCTGCCGCTCCTTCTCCTCGGCGGCGGCCAGCGCGGACTTGGCCGTCTGCTCGTTGGCCTGCGCCACCTTCTTGGCGGCCTCGGCCTTCTCGGCGTTCTCGGCGGCGACCTTCTCGGACTTGCGGATCGTCACCAGCGCGCCGGCGGCGGCCACCAGCAGCACGGTCAGGAACGCGACCAGGCCGATCGTGAAGGTGCGCTTGCGCCGCTCGGCGCGGGTCGCCTCGGCGATCACCGCGTCGAGGAACTCCTTCTGGCTGGTCGGGATCGGCGACTTGTTGCGCTTGACCCAGCGCATCGCCTCCTCGGCGGCCTCGCCGCGCCACAGCGTGCCGGGGTCGCGGCCCTTGGCCTGCCACTGCTTGGTGGCGACGCGGAGCTGCTCGACGAACTGCGAGTCCTCCTGGGTCTCGTCGAGCCAGCGCTTGAGCGACGGCCACGAGTGGATCAGCGACTCGTGGACCACCTCGACGGTCGAGCCCTGGGCCGAGCCGTCGGTGGCGGTCTGGGTCACCAGCAGGCGGGCCGCGGTGAGGTGATCGACCAGCCGCTGGACGTCGCCGGTGCCCGGCGACAGCTCGGCCAGCTCGGCCAGCGAGACGATCGCGCGGGTGCGCTCGGGCGTGATCAGCCGCAGGAACAGCTGGCGGGCCAGCGCCTGCGACGGCCCCGACAGCTCGGCCAGCACGCTGTCGGCGTGGCTGGCCAGCGCGCCGGCGATGCCGCCCATCGCGTTGTAGGCGTTCTGGGTGAGCAGCTTGCGGGTCGAGTCCTTGGCGTCCCACAGCTTGGTCGCCGCGAACTGGAGCAGCGGCAGCGCGCCCGGCGTGGTCTCGAGGTGCGTCAGCATCTCCTCGACCATCACCGGGTTCTCGAAGTGGTAGCCGGCCATCTCGGCCGGCTGCACCAGCGCGTCGCGCAGGCCGTCGCGGCCCGGGGGCGTCAGGAAGAACAGCCCCTGCATGACCTCGCTCATCAGCTGCGGGTCCTCGCCGACGCGGTCGAGGAAGTCCGAGCGCAGCGACAGCACGACGCGGACCGGCGCCGAGGCGTCGTCGGCGGCGCCGGCGAGGCACGCGGTGAACGCCGCGCGCTCGGCGTGGTCGGGCACCAGCGTGTAGAGCTCCTCGAACTGATCGACGAACAGCAGGATCTTGCGGTTGGCGCGACGGGCGCGGGCGCGCAGCACCTGCCCCATCTGGCCGGGCTCGGCGGCGAGCTGCCGGGCCAGCTCGGCCTGCTCCTTGAGGTCGTCGACCACCGTGGTCGAGGTCGAGCTGACCATCGGCGACATCATCGCGGCGATGGCCATGAGCGGGCTGCGGCCGGGTCGGATGACCAGCGTCTCCCACTGCTCGCCCGAGGCCTTGAGCGCCGGCACCAGACCGGCGCGGACGAACGACGACTTGCCGACGCCCGACGGGCCGACCACGCCCATGATCGGGCGGTCGCGGATGCGGTTGACGGCGGCGGCGATCTCGCGCGAGCGGCCGAAGAACCGCGCCGCGTCGCTCTCCTGGAACGACGACAGGCCGGCGTACGGGCTCTCGTCGAGCTGCAGCTGCATCGTCGAGTAGCGGCCCGGCAGGAACGGCTCGAGCGCCTTGAGCAGCTCGCGCGCGTCCTTGTAGCGGTACTCCTTGTGCTTCTGCAGGCAGCGATCGACGACGTCGCAGATGCCCTGCGGGACATCGGACACCGCCTCGCGCAGCTTGGGCATCGGCTTGTCGACCATCGCGGTGACGACGAGCTGGTTGCCCTGCAGCGGCGCCAGCGGGTGCTTGCCGGCGAGCAGGCGGTACATGATCACGCCGACCGCCCAGATGTCGGTGCGGTGATCGATCTCGACCCCGATGCCCCACTGCTCCGGGGACATGTACTTCATCGTCCCCATGATCACGCCCTGCCGCGTGAGGTTGGTGTTGGTGTTGTCGCCGAGCTCGGCGGCGGTGGGCAGCCGGATGCCGGCGTTCGACGGCGCCGACGGCGTGCCGCTGGGCGCCTTCTCGGTGGCCTGGTCGCGGACCTTGGCGATGCCGAAGTCGAGCACCTTGATGCCGCCGGCCTCGGTCACGAAGATGTTGTCGGGCTTGAGGTCGCGGTGGACGATGCCCTGCTCGTGGGCGACCACGAGCGCCTTGACCACCGGCACCATCAGCTCGATGACGCGGGCCGGGGGCAGCCGCTTGCCGCCGGTCACCAGCTCGGTGAGCGTCGTGCCCGAGAGGAACTCGAGCACCATGTACGGCTGCTGCGAGATCTCGCCGACCTCGTAGATGATGACGATGTTCTCGTGGCTGCAGCGCGCGGTGGCGCGGGCCTCGATGATGAAGCGCTGGGTCAGCTCCGGGTGGTTCGACTGGAGGACCTTGATCGCGACCTTGCGGCCGAGCTTGGTGTCGCGGGCCAGGTACACCGAGCCCATGCCGCCCGAGCCGATCTCGCGGATGATCTCGTACTGGTTGATCTGCGCGCCGGGGCGCGGCATCTGCCCGGGGCCCCACACCGACGTGACCTCGGAGACCTCGGCGCGGCGGGGCGCCGGCGACGGGGTGCCCACCGCGATCCCCGACGGATCCACCATCGCGGTCTTGGCGTCGGCGGCGGCCGGCTTGCGGTCGCCGATGCTGCCGGCGGCCTGGCTCACGCTGCCCGACGCGATGATCGTGCGCTCCTGCGCGCCCGCGCGCACGCCTTCGACGGCAGCGGCGGCGGCGGCCGCGATGTTGGGGCCGCCGATCACCACCGTGGGCTGGTCGAAGACGTCACGCGAACCGTTGCCGTTGTTGGTCTCGCTCATCGGGATCCCTGGGCGCGCGGACAGGCGGCACCGGAGGGTGCGTCCCCGCACGACACTCGCAATATACCCCGCGCGTACCCAACCGGCGCATTCCTTTCGTCAGAATCTCTCGGAATCGTTGGGAATGAGTGTTCACGGTTACAAAAGCCCACCTCGCACGCGTGCACTGTTGAACAATGGTCAATAGTGGACAAGCCCCGGGCGAGTGCGTACCCTCCGAGCCATGACTGAGCACCTGGACGTCCTCGTCGTCGGGGCTGGCCTGTCGGGCATCGCCGCCGGCTACCACTTGCAGACCGCGTGTCCCGATCGCAGCTACGCGATCCTGGAGGGCCGCGACTGCATCGGCGGGACGTGGGATCTGTTCCGGTACCCCGGGATCCGCAGCGACTCGGACATGTACACGCTGGGCTACACGTTCCAGCCGTGGCCGGGCGACCGCGCGCTGGCGGATGGGCCCTCGATCCTGGCCTACGTCCGCGACACCGCGCGGATCCACGGGATCGATCAGCGCATCCGGTTCAAGCACAAGGTCGTCCACGCGGCCTGGTCATCGGCCGACGCGCGCTGGACCGTGACCTGCGACCGCGGCGGGGAGCGGGTCGAGTTGACCTGCAGCTTCCTGCTGATGTGCGCCGGCTACTACCGCTACGACCGCGGCCACGCGCCGAGCTTCGCCGGCACCGACCGCTTCCGCGGGACGCTGATCCACCCGCAGTTCTGGCCCGAGGACTACGACCACGGCGGCAAGCGCATCGTGGTGATCGGATCGGGCGCGACGGCGGTGACGCTGGTGCCGGCGCTGGCGGCGCGGGCGGCGCACGTGACGATGCTGCAGCGAACGCCCACCTATATCGTGTCGCGGCCCGGGGTCGATCGCGCGGCGATGTGGCTGCGCAAGCGCCTGCCGACCCGGACCGCCTACGCCGCGACCCGGTGGAAGAACGTGCTGATGGGCAAGGCGTTCTACGACTTCTGCCGCGCGTTCCCGGCGCAGGCGCGCAAGCTGATCGCGGCCGGCGTGAAGAAAGAGGTGGGCGGCGCCGCCGACGCGGCCGCCTTCCAGCCGGCGTACGCGCCGTGGGATCAGCGGCTGTGCCTGGTGCCGGACGGCGATCTGTTCGCGGCGCTGCGCTCCGGCAAGGCCGACATCGTGACCGGCACGATCGACACCTTCACCGAGGACGGCGTGCGGCTGACCAGCGGCGAGGTGCTGCCGGCCGACGCGATCGTCACCGCCACCGGCCTGGAACTTCAGTTCCTCGGCGGCATGACGGTGGCGGTCGACGGCGAGACGATCGATCCGGCGACGCGGTGGAACTACAAGGGCGCGATGCTGTCGGGCGTGCCCAACCTCGCGGTCGCGCTCGGCTACACCAACGCGTCGTGGACGCTCAAGGCCGAGCTGGCCTGCCAGTACACCTGCCGCGTGCTCAAC
>JAMHWF010000113.1:0-1171 GCA_035911095.1 Ideonella sp.
GCCTACTTCACGCCGAGCTGCCGGGCCTTCCTGCAACAGGACTACGAGTACCGGCGCGCCAGTGGCGAGCTGCGTCAGCGCGTGCGCGGCATCTACGAGATTCCCGGCCGCGGCTACGGCGATGATCCGGCCACGCGCGTCAAGGTGCTCTCCGACCGCGATTGGATCGTCACGCTCGACGTGAGCGCGGACGAATACTACGGCTCCGAGCAGGTCAAGCGCGCCCTGGTGCGCTACCCCATCAAGGTCGTCCGGCTGGACATCGACCCCGAGCGCAACCCCTTCGGCCTGGCGCTGGACTGCTACGCCAGCGCACCCCAGCGCATCGAACCGCCGCCGACGCCGACCCAGGCCGGCGTGCCCGCCAACGCCTCCGGCCACCTGCAAGGAGACTCTCCATGAAGTCCGTTGCCTTGTCGGCCCTGGCCGGCGTCCTGCTGATCCTCGGTTTCGTGCCGGCCAGCCAGGCCGTGGAAATCCTGCGCTGGGAGCGCCTGCCCCTGCCGGTGCCGCTGGTGGTCGGTCAGGAGCGCGTGGTCTTCATCGACCGCAATGTGCGCGTCGGCGTGCCGGCCAGCGTCGGCGACCACCTGCGCGTGCAGAGTGCGGGTGGCGCGATCTACCTGCGGGCGAGCGAGCCGATTCCGCCCACGCGGCTGCAACTGCAGGACGTGGAATCCGGCGCGCTGATCCTGCTCGACATCGCCGCCGAGCCGGCGAAGGACGCCCAGGCGCCGCTGGAGCCGGTGCGCATCGTCGAAGCGGAGGCCCCCGCGAAGCGCTACGGCGGCGGTGCAGCAAGTGGCGCGGACGAGCAGGCCGATGCGCCCGCAGACAAATCCGTTCCCCGGCGCGAAACGCCGGTATCGGTCGTGCTGACGCGCCATGCCGCGCAGAACCTGTACGCGCCGCTGCGCACCGTCGAGCCGGTCGCCGGCATCGGGCGCGTAAACCTGCGCCGCGACCTCGCGCTGGACACCTTGCTGCCGACGCTGCCGGTGCACGCGCGGGCATTGGCCGCGTGGCGCCTGGAAGACCAGTGGGTGACGGCCGTGCGCCTCACCAACACCTCGGCGCGTTGGCTCGACCTCGACCCGCGCGCCCTGCAGGGGAACTTCGTGGCGGCGACCTTCCAGCATCCGAACCTGGGGCCGGCCGGCACCCCGTCCGA
>JAMHWF010000114.1:0-80726 GCA_035911095.1 Ideonella sp.
GCCTTCAAGCCCTACAAGGACACCACCTTCTCGATGATGCGCGAGGCCGCGCGGCGCGGCGCCGTGCTGCGCCACTGCACGCCGGCCGACCTGTCGTGGACGCAGGGCGGGCGTGTCGTCGCTCGCGCGCGCCGCCTGGTGCTGACCGGCAGCACCGAACCCGACGACTGGTACCGCTTCGACGACGCAGTGGCCGAGGCGCTCGCGCTTGCCGACGTCGACGCGGTGCTGATGCGCAAGGACCCGCCGTTCGACAGCGAGTACTTCTACTCGACCCACCTGCTCGAGCAGGCCGAGCGCGAGGGCGCCCGGGTGTTCAACCGGCCGGCCGCCCTGCGCGACCATCCGGAGAAGCTGGCGATCCTCGAGTTCCCGCAGTTCATCACGCCGACCCTCGTCACGCGCAGCGCCAACGACGTGCGCCGCTTCCACGCCGAGCACCGCGACGTGATCCTGAAGCCGCTCGACGGCATGGGCGGCATGGGCATCTTCCGCGTCGGCCCGGACGGGCTGAACCTCGGCAGCATCATCGAGACGCTCAACCGCGACGGCGCGCAGACGCTGATGGTGCAGCGCTTCGTGCCCGAGATCGCCCAGGGCGACAAGCGCATCCTGATCATCGGCGGCGAGGTCGTGCCCTACTGCCTCGCGCGCATCCCGCAGGGCCAGGAGGTGCGCGGCAACCTCGCCGCCGGCGGCAAGGGCGTGACGCAGGCGATCTCGCCGCGCGACCGCGAGATCGCCGAGGCGCTCGGCCCGACGCTCGCCGCGCGCGGGCTGCTGCTGGTGGGCATCGACGTGATCGGCGAGCGCCTGACCGAGATCAACGTGACCAGCCCGACCTGCTTCCAGGAGATCACGCGCGACAGCGGCTTCGACGTGCCGCGCCTGTTCATCGACGCGCTGGAGCGCGCGCTCGCCGGCTGAGCGCCGCGGCGCCGGAGGCGCGCCGCCGTGCCCGGCGAGGCCTCAGGGCACCTCGTCGGTCTCGCGCAGCAGCACGCACTGCGGGTGGTTGCGCCAGCGGGGCGTCTCGCACTGCGTCTGCATGCAGCGGTAGAGCGCGAACTGGGTGCGCGGCTCGCAAAGCTCCCGCGGGGAGGTCGGCGAGATGATCGCCCGCTCGTCGTCGCGCAGGCTCGGCAGCTCGAGCGTCGGCCGCGTCGCGACCGCGGGCGGCGGCGGCGGCCGCCGCACGGGCGCCGGCGCAGGGGCGGGTGCGGGCGCCGGGCTGCGCGCCAGCGGCGCGGCAGGCGGCGGAGCGGGGGCCGGCAGCGGCGCGGACATCGCTGGCGGCAGGGCAGCCGCGGGCGGCGCGGCCTGCGGTGGCGGGGGCAGGGGTGCCGGCGCGGCAGGCGCCGGGGGCGCGGCTCCTGGCCTCGCGGGCGGCAGGTCTTCGAGCGGGTCGGTCGGCGTCGAGCGGGTCGCGCCATCGCCCGGCAGCGGCGTCGACCCATGCCCGTTCGCGCTCGCGCCAGCCAGCGCCGCCTCCGCCGCGGCGAGTGCCGCCTCGGCCGAGATCACCGACGGCGAAGGGCCGGTCTGCGCACCGACTCCACCGGGCGGCGCCGCCGCCGGCCTCGCCGGCTCGCCCCCCATCTCGAGCCACTTCGTCAGGGTGGTCGCGACGACGCGGTCCTCGTCGAGGAACCAGACGCCGAGCCCGACCGCGCCGGCCAGCGCCAGGACGGCGATCGTGGCGACGGCGCGCGAGCTCGGCCTCGGCGGCCCACTCTGGCGGCTGTCGTAGGGCTCCTGCCCGGCCGGGCCCGGCGGGACGCCCATCGCGAGGTCGAGGTCGGCGCGGATCTGCGCCAGCAGCGCCTGGTCGTCGGCGCTCGGAGGGTCGATCGCCAGTGGTCCGGGGTTCGCGCCAGGGGGTCGCGGCGGGACGCCGCGCAGCGGCGGTGGCTGGGGCACTGGCGGGTCCGGCAGCCAGTCCATCATCGGTCGCGTCGGCGCGCCGAGCGGGTCCTCGTCGGGCGTGTGGCCGCGGGTGCCGAAGCTGGCGCGGAAGGCCGGCGCCGGCGGGATCGCTGCCCGCTGCGGCGCGGCGGGTGGGCGCGCCGCAGGCATCGGCGGGCGCACCGTCGGCGGTGCGCGCCAGGCCGAAGGCGGGGGCGCGGCCGGGGGCTGGCCCGAGCCTGCCGGTCCGTCGCGCACCGGCAGCGGCAGGCCGTCGGGCCCGAGCGGCCGCACCGCCGCCGGCGCGACCTCCTCGGGCGGGCGCACCGGTGGCGGCGGCAACGGCTTGGGCGGCAACGGCCATTCGGCGGCCTGACGGGACGACTCGTCGACGTCGAGGCCGAAGGCGGTGCGCAACGCCGGGATGCTGCGCAGGCGGTCGTCCGGGCTCGGCGACATCGACGCTTCGAGCGCCGCCAGGAACCGCGCGCTGTAGCTGAGCGTCGGATAACGCTCGCGCAGGCGCACCACCGCGCCCGCAAGCGGGGTCGGCGTCCCCGCGCCGGTGCCGGCGAACCGGCGCCCTTCGAGGCAGTAGCGGACAACCGCCGCCAGCGCGTAGACGTCGCTCCACGGCCCGAGGCGCCGGTCGTCGGCGTCGATCTGCTCGGGCGGCACGAAGATCGGCTGCATCAGCCCCATCAGCGCGTAGGTGCGGTCGTCGACCACGGCGCGGCGCGCGGCGCCGAAGCCCGAGAGCAGCGGGCGGTCGTCGGGCAGCAACAGCACGCTGTCGGGCGAGATGTCGAGGTGCAGCCCCTCGGCCGCATGCAGCGTCTGCAGCGCGCCGCTCAGGCCCTCGATCAGGCCGAGCAGCGATGCTTCGTCGGGTGGGCCGTCCATCGCGTCGCGCAGCGTGCGCAGGCGCGTGCCCTGGTGCGGCGGTGCCTCGCGGTAGGCGGTGCCGTTGGCACGCCAGCAGCGCGCGACGCGCGGCAGCGACGGGTGGCGGCAGCCGGCCAGGCGCGTCGACTCGTCGAGGAAGGCGCGCAGCCCGGCGTCGAACGAGGCGGCCGAGACCGGGTTGCGCAGCGCCACGCGCTGCCCTTCGCCGCGGCCGGCGATCGAGCCGGGCAGGTACTCGTCGATCGTGACCGCCTCCTGGCGCTCGAGATCGGTCGCCAGGTAGGAGATGACGAAGCCGTCGGTGGCCAGCGCGCGGTCGATGCGGTACTTGTCGAGCGTCGCGTCCGGCGCCAGCGCATCGGCCGGTCCGGGGACTTCAGTGGCAGCTTGGGCCTGCGCGCCAGCGGCCTCGGCGGAAGAGGGCGGCGGAGGTACTGGCGACGCGTCGGGTCGTTCCTGCGACATGGAATGGGGTGAATTCAGGACACACAAGGGTAGCGGAGGAACTCCTGCACGTTGTACGCCTTTGTATGGCGGAGGCGCTGCGAGTGCCGTCGGCGAGGCCTCAGATGCCTTGGCGACACCGCAAGTCGGGCGGCCAGCGGCGTGAGTCGCGCGCTAAGCGCGCATTAGTTCGTTAATCGAGCGTTTGATTCGGATCTCGGCCATTACGCTCGACACAACAACCAACGACAAGCCGAAACACCGGCAATCAGCCTTGAATGCGCGCTATGCGCACGATGAGGCGAATGGAGACTCCGATGACCCTGGCCCCCCGCACCCTCTCCGCGGCCGAAGAGGACACCGCCGCCCCCGAGCCGGTCGAGACCGACCCACCGCCGACCCACCCGCGCGACCTGGTGGCCGGGCTGGCCAACGGCCTCGCGGTGATCGAAGCCTTCGACCAGGACCGCCCCCGCCTCTCGGTGAGCGAAGTCGCCGAGCGCACCGGCCTGACACGCGCCGCGGCGCGCCGCTACCTGATCACGCTGGCCCACCTCGGCTACGCCCAGCAGGACCGGCGCCTGTTCGGCTTGACACCCAAAGTGTTGCGTCTTGGCCACAGTTATACCTATTCGGCCCGCCTGCCACGGGTCATCCAGCCCCAGCTGCAGCGCCTGGCCTATGCGATCCAGGAGGCCGCCTGCGCCGGCGTGCTCGATGGCGACGACGTGATCAACGTCAGCGCGGCGAGTGCCGGGCGGCTCGTCTCGGCCACCCTGCAGCCCGGCACCCGGGTGCCGGCGCACTGCACGGCCAACGGACGCGTGCTGCTCGCCGCGCTGCCGCAGGCCGAGGTGGAGGCCTGGGTCGCACTCCAGACGCTCGCGCCGCTGACCCCGCACACCGTCACGCAGAAGGAGCGCCTCGGCCTCGAGATCGCCCGCGCCCGCGCCCAGGGCTACTGCGTGGTCGACCAGGAGCTCGAGCTCGGCCTGCGCACGATCGCCGTGCCGCTGCGCAACTACCGCGGCGACACCGTCGCGGCGATGAACCTGAGCGCCCACGCCGCCCGCGTGCGCGTCGACGAGCTGATCGACCAGTGCCTGCCGGCCCTGCTGCAGGCGCAGGCGCAGCTGCGCACCCTGCTCTGAACGCCGCGCCGGCTGCCGGCGCACCACCGCCCACCCGCCCAGCGCCTCGCATGCACCGAGGAGACAAGACCATGAGCCCCACCCACCCCCCACGCCGCACCCAGGTGGCGATCATCGGCGCCGGCCCCTCGGGCCTGTTGCTCGGCCAGCTGCTGCAGCGCGCCGGCGTCGACAACGTCGTGCTCGAGCGCCAGAGCGGCGAGTACGTGCTCGGCCGCATCCGCGCCGGCGTGCTCGAGCAGACGACGGCCGACCTGCTCGACGAGGCCGGCGTCGGCGCGCGCATGCACGCCGAAGGCCTGCCGCACGACGGCTACGAGCTGTGCTTCGACGGCGCACGCCACCGCATCGACCTCAAGGGCCTGACCGGCGGCAAGCAGGTGGTGGTCTACGGCCAGACGGAAGTGACGCGCGACCTGATGGACGCCCGCGCGCAGACCGGCGGCGTCACCGTCTACGAGGCGAAGGACGTCGCGCTGCACGACTTCGACGGCACGCGCCCGCGCGTCAGCTACACCCACGGCGGCCAGCGCCACGAGCTCGAATGCGACTTCATCGCCGGCTGCGACGGCTACCACGGCCCGAGCCGCGCCAGCGTGCCCGCCGACGCGCTGAAGACCTACGAGCGCGTCTATCCCTTCGGCTGGCTCGGCATCCTGGCCGACACGCCGCCTGTAGGGCACGAACTCATCTACTCGAACCACGAGCGCGGCTTCGCGCTGTGCTCGATGCGCTCGGCCACGCGCACCCGCTACTACCTGCAGTGCCCGCTCGACGACAAGGTCGAGCAATGGAGCGACGACGCCTTCTGGGACGAACTGCGCCGCCGCCTCGACCGCGAGGCCGCCGAATCGCTCGTCACCGGCCCCTCGATCGAGAAGAGCATCGCGCCGCTGCGCAGCTTCGTCGCCGAGCCGATGCGCTTCGGCCGCCTGTTCCTGGCCGGCGACGCCGCGCACATCGTGCCGCCGACCGGGGCGAAGGGGCTGAACCTCGCCGCCTCGGACGTGCGCTTCCTGTCGCGCGCGCTGATCGAGCACTACCGCGAGCGCAGCGACGAAGGGATCGACCGCTACTCCGAGCGCTGCCTGCGCCGCGTCTGGCGGGCCTCGCGTTTCTCGTGGTGGTTCACCTCGCTGATGCACAAGTTTCCGGACACCGGCGAGATCGGGCAGAAGCTGCAGCACGCCGAGCTGGAGTACCTGGTGCGCTCGCAAGCGGCCTCGACGACGATGGCGGAGAACTACGTGGGGCTGGACTTCGAGGATTGAGGGCCTGCCTCGGGGCGCCGGGCCACGCGCCGGTGCTTGTCCATGAGTGCATCCGTTCCTTGTGGCCGGGCCCCGCCGGCGGCCGCGTCTTGTGCGATGGTCCGGGGCTTCGCCCTCGATCCGGACAAGAAAGAGAACAGGCCATGGTCACGCACACGGAGATCGTCCTCAGGCTCTCGATGGCCGCGCTGCTCGGCGGCCTGGTCGGGCTGGAGCGCGAACGCCTCGAATGGGTCGCCGGCTTGCGCACCCACATGCTGGTCTGCCTCGGCTCGACGCTGGTGATGATCGTCTCGGTGTTCGGCTTCGCCGACGTCGTCGGCCGCGAAGGGGTCGTGCTCGATCCGTCACGCGTCGCGGCCCAGGTGGTCAGCGGCATCGGCTTCCTCGGCGCCGGCACCATCCTCTTCCTGCGCCGCGAGGTGATCCGCGGGCTGACCACGGCAGCCAGCCTGTGGACGGTGGCCGGCGTCGGGCTCGCCGTCGGCGGCGGCCTCTACACGGCAGCGATCGCGACGACGGCGCTGATCCTCGTCATCCTCGCACTGGTGAAGCCGCTGGAGCGGCGCATGTTCCGGCGCGACCAGGTGCGGCGCATCAACGTCGTCGTCGACCGCCAGCGGCTCTCGATCTCCGCGCTCGACGCCGCGCTGGAGCGCAGCAACCTGCTGGTCAAGGAGATCACGCTGCGCCAGTGGGACACGCCGGACGAGGACGTCGCCCAGATCGTCCTGATGCGCGGCGCCCCGCGCGACGCGATCGCCTCGCTGCTGGCGAGCCTGCGCGAGATCGACGGGGTGCGGTCGGTCAGCGCCTGAGGTGATCGGCCAGGCCGCATCCGCAACTTGCGGCAGTCCTCGCGGTGATCGCACGGGCTCAGATCCAGCGTCGCACCCGGCGCATGTAGCTCGCGTAGGCCTCGCCGAAGCCCGCGAGCAGCGCCCGCTCCTCGGGCGCGATCTGGAAGCGGCCCATGTAGGCGCAGAACACCGGCACCAGTAGCAGTCCGGGCAGGCTGACAGCCCACGCAGCGACACCGGCCAGCGCCAGCGCCATGCCGAGGTACATCGGGTTGCGCGTGAACCGGTAGATGCCGGAAGTGACGACCGCGCTGGCGCGGTCCGGCGACAGGGGGTTGACGGTCGTCCGCGCGCGGCGGAACTCGACGACGCCGGCCGCCGCAATGGCCAGGCCGGCCAGCACCGCGGCCACGGAGACGAGGCGATGGCCGGGGAACGGAAGGTTCGCGCCCGGCGCCCATCTCGCCAGCGCGACGATGGCCGCCGCCAGCGCGGCGCAGAGGGCCAGCGGCGGCAGCTTGAGTTCCAGTCCCGCGGTACTCATGGCAAGCAGGCGCTCGGCGGGCGAGCCATGACCGGCAGGCTCGATCGCCTACGCCTTCGGCCGCACGACCACCGACTCGGCCGACATCTCGGCCGGGCCGTGGTAGACGGCCTCGACGTTGTTGCCGTCCGGGTCGAGCGCGAAGGCGGCGTGGTAGCCGGGGTGATAGTGCCGCTCGCCCGGCGCGCCGTTGTCGCGCCCGCCATGCGCGAGGGCGGCCGCATGGAAGGCCGCCACGGCCTCGGGGCCGGACGCCTGGAAGGCGAGGTGCACCCTCGACGGCTGCCCCTCGGCGCGGTCGATCCACAGCTCGTCGGCGGAGAAGTACTGCTCGCCTTCCCGGATGCCCTGGTCCTTGCCGATGGCCCGCAGCACCGCGCGATAGAAGCGCTTGCTGGCGTCCAGGTCGCTCACCCGCAGGTGCACGTGGTCGATGAGGCGGCCGCGATGGAACTCCATGCAAGTCTCCCGTCTGGTGGGCGCGATGTGAATGCGACGAGGCTCAGGCGCCGCGCGACGCGCGCCCGATCCGCTCGGCCCGCTCCTGGACCTTGCCCTTCAGCAGCGCGACGCGGGCTTCGAGCTGTTGCAGCTCCTCAGCGTACTCGGCGGCCTTGATCGCCTCGATCTCGTCGCGGATCCGCTTGAGCTCGACGACTGCGTCTTCGGCGGGTGCCGAGCGGGGCTGGCCGCGCTCGGCGAGGTCGATCAGCACCTCGGTGATCAGGCCCAGCTGCTTGCCATAGCTCGCGACGTCGAAGGCCTTCTGCTCGATGCGCCCGTTGCCGGCGCCCGGCTTGATGCTGCCGAAGAACCAGCTGGTCGTCGGGTCGATGTCCTGGGCGACGTCGCCGCTCCAGGGCAGTTGGTATTGGGGGGACCAGATCCAGAGCCAGGGAAACATTTGCAGATCCTCAGTTGCAACGACAGGCCAGCCCTGTCATTTGTGGCGCCATGGATTCGACAGTCCACCGACGGTCCATCTACCAATACTGCCGAGGCATCCGCCGTCGTGCGACCCGGAACGGGACCTTCAACGTGCTGACGAAAGCCGCGCTTCGCAGTCCACCGCATCGGCCCCCGACGCGTCAAGCCCAAGCTGTCCTTGGTGAGCAATCTTGGGGGGACAGCGATCGGTTCCGGTCAGCCAGCTTGAGTCTTCGTCGCGGACGGCAGCCCGAGCCCCCGCACCCGCCCCGCCAGCGCCACCGCCCCCTCCGGCACCGCCGCGCCTTCAAGTCCCCCCTCCACCGCCCTCGCCACCATCCGCCGCAGCGTCCCCGCCTGCGGCGTGACGACGCCGAAGAACAGCGCCTGGTCGCCGCGCGCGATCAGCAGGGTCGGGAAGTTCTCGATGTCCAGCTCGCCGAGCGCCTCGTCGTGGTCCTCGATGTCGACCCAGGCGAACTGCGCCGCGGGGCCGAAGTCGGCGGCGGCGGCGTCGAACACGGCGCGGTACTCGTCGCAGGCGCGGCACCAGGCGGCGCACAGGCAGGCGACCAGCAGGGGCGCGTCGGGCGGGGTCGGCTCGGGCATCGGGGCAGTGTGCCGCAGCGGCGGCGCCGCTATCCTCGCGCGCGATGGAAGGCCTCGATTCGACCTGGGCGGTGATGGTCGCCGCCGCGACTGCGGAGTTCAGCGACCTCGCGCACCCCGGCGACCTGACCAGCGCGTTCATCCGCCTCGTGATGGCCTCGCTGCTCACCGGCGCCATCGGGCTGGAGCGCGAGCGCCACGACGCCTCGGCCGGCCTGCGCACGCACATGCTGGTGGGCGTGGGGGCGACGCTGTTCGTGATGGTGCCGGCGCAGGCCGGCGCCTCGCTCGACAGCCTCTCGCGCGTCGTGCAGGGCCTGCTCACCGGCATCGGCTTTCTCGGCGCCGGGGCGATCTTCCGGCTCGACGGCAGCGCGCGCGTGCGCGGGCTGACGACGGCGGCGAGCATCTGGGCCGTCGCCTCGATCGGCATGGCGGTGGGCCTCGGCCGCGGCGCCACGGCGCTGCTGGGCACGCTTTTCGTGCTCGTGATCCTGACGCTGCTCAAGCGCGTCGATGCGCGCATCGAGCGCGACCGCGAACGGCGCCTGGCCGAGTCGCGCCGCGCCGCCGCAGTGGTCGACCTGACAGGCCGCGACGCCGGCGCCGGCCCGCGGCCCTGAGGCCGGTCTGACGCGCCTTTCCGGCAGGGCGGAGGCACTCTCCGGCGCCGAGCCCGGCGGGCAAGCCGCCCGCTCGTCGCGGTGAACGTCCCGCCCTCAGACCGCCCAGCGCCAACCCGCCGCGGGGTGCGGCACGCGCCAGTCGTCGGGCCGCGGCTCGGGCGCCTGCGTGCCCCCGGCCTCGGGCGCGGCGCCGGGCGCCCCAACGGCCCCAGGCGACAGAGCCTGCCCCGCCGCCTCGGCCGGCTCCTCGCGCAGCACGCGCCGCAGCACCCGGTCCTCGATCGCGGCCAGCGCCGGGTGGGTGTGCAGCCGCGGGCGCGCCAGCGCCACCGGCTCGTCGAGCGCGATGCGGCCTTCCTCGATCAGCACCACGCGGTCGCCGAGCGCCACCGCCTCGGCGACGTCGTGCGTCACCAGCAGCGCGGTGAAGCCGTGCTGGCGCCACAGGCGCTCGATCAGGCGCTGCATCTCGATGCGGGTCAGCGCGTCGAGCGCGCCGAGCGGCTCGTCGAGCAGCAGCAGGCGCGGCGCATGCACCAGCGCGCGGGCCAGCGCGACGCGCTGACGCTGACCGCCCGAGAGCACCGCCGGCCATTCGTCGGCGCGGTCCGCCAGGCCCACCTCGGCCAGCGCCTCGCGCGCGCGGCGCCGGCGGTCCGCCCCTTCGAGGCCGAGGGCCACGTTGTCGAGCACGCGCTTCCAGGGCAGCAGGCGCGCGTCCTGGAACATCAGGCGCACGTCGTCGTCGCGGTGCGCAGCGCGGTCGGTGCCGTCCAGCGTCAGGCGGCCGCCGCTGGCCGTCTCCAGCCCGGCGGCCAGGCGCAGCAGCGTGCTCTTGCCGCAGCCGCTGCGCCCGACGATGGCGACGAACTCGCCCGGCGCGATGTCGAGATCGATGCCCTGCAGCACCTGGCGCGCGCCGAAAGCCTTGTCGAGGCCGCGCGCCGAGACGGCAATGCCGCGCGTGGAAGCGCCACCGCCGGGCGGCAGCGACCGCTCCGCGCGACCCCGCCCGGCATCGTTCGCGCCGCGACCCGTCGGCGCGTCCGGCGTCTCGGGCACCGGCTCGTCGTCGAACAGGCGGCGCAGCTGGGCCAGGCTCGGCGGCCGCCGACGCTCGCGCCGCGAAGGGGGCGCCTCGCCGGGGCGGGGCTCGCGCTCGTCCGGCAGGCCGGCGTCGAATTCGGTGAGGATCATGCAGTCGTGCTCGCGTCGGGGTTCGCGGAAGGGGGAGCGGGCGATCGGCCGGGCCGTCACGCCACCGCGCCGCCGGCATAGCCCGGGTGCCAGCGCAGCCACCAGCGCTCGAGCCCCTTGGCCAGCAGGTCGGCCAGCTTGCCGAGCAGCGCGTACAGCAGGATGCCGACCAGCACCACGTCGGTCTGCAGGAACTCGCGCGCGTTCATCGTCATGTAGCCGATGCCGGCCTGGGCCGAGATCGTCTCGGCGACGATCAGCAGCACCCACATCAGCCCGAGCGAGAAGCGCACACCGACGAGGATCGACGGCAGCGCCCCCGGCAGGATCACGTGGCGGTACAGCGCCCACCCGCGCAGGCCGTAGCTCTCGGCCATCTCGATCAGGCCCTTGTCGACCGAGCGGATGCCGTGAAAGGTGTTGAGGTAGATCGGGAAGAACACGCCCAGCGCGACGAGGAAGAGCTTGGCCGTCTCGTCGATGCCGAACCACAGGATCACCAGCGGGATCAGCGCCAGCGCCGGGATGTTGCGGACCATCTGCAGCGTCGAGTCGAGCAGCGTCTCCGCACCGCGGAAGCTGCCCGTCAGCAGGCCCAGCAGCAGCCCGAGCCCGCCGCCGATCGCGAAGCCGACGGCCGCACGCCAGGTGCTGGTGGCCACGTGCTGCCACATCTCGCCCGACACCGCGAGCGTCCAGAAGGCCTTCACCACCGCCCAGGGCTCGGGCAGCACGCGGGTCGAGAGCCAGCCGAAGCGCGAGGCGAGCTCCCAGGCGATGAAGATCGCCACCGGCAAGGCCCAGGGCAGGGCGCGGCGGCGCCAGGCGACCCAGGCCGGCGGGTCGGCAGATGCAGATGGGGAGACGGATTCGGATGCGGCAGGGCCGGCGGCAGCGGTACTCATCGGCAGTCCCTCAGCTCTGCGCCACCCTGGGCACGTAGGTGTTGGCGATGACCTCGCCGACCGGCCCGGCCAGCGTGCGGCGCGGCGCCTCGCCGACCGCTCCGCCGGCTGCATGACCGGCCACATCGCCCAGCGGCAGCAGCGGGAAGACGAGCTCGGCGAAGCGGTAGGCCTCTTCCAGGTGCGGATAGCCGCTCAGGATGAAGTGCTCGAGCCCCAGCGCCGCGTACTCGCGCAGCCGCTCGGCCACCTGCCCGGGGCTGCCGACCAGCGCGGTGCCGGCGCCGCCACGCACCAGGCCGACGCCGGCCCAGAGGTTGGGCGCCACCTCCAGCCCCTTGCGCACGTCCTTCGGGTCGAACCGGCCGGCGTGCAGCGCGGCCATGCGGCGCTGGCCTTCGGAGTCCATCTGCGCGAAGCGGCGCTGCGCGGCCTCGACCGTCGCCGGGTCCAGGTGCGACACGAGCTTGGCTGCGGCGCGCCAGGCCTCTTCTTCGGTCTCGCGCACGATCACGTGCAGGCGGATGCCGTAGCTCAGCGTGCGGCCGCGCCGCGCCGCCTTCTCGCGCACGTCGGCCAGCTTGGCGGCCACCGCCGCGGGCGGCTCGCCCCAGGTCAGGTAGGTGTCGACCTGCTCGGCCGCCAGTTCGTGCGCCTCGGCCGAGGAACCGCCGAAGAACACCGGCGGGTAGGGCCGCGAGACCGGCGGGTAGAGCACCCGGCCGCCCTTGACGCTCAGGTGCTGGCCGTCGAAGTCGAAGCTCTCGTCGCCATGGCTGCGCGTCAGCAGCTCGCGCCAGATGGCCAGGAACTCGCGCGACTGCGCATAGCGCTCGGCGTGCGGCAGGAAGAGCCCGTCGCCGGCCAGCTCGACCGCGTCGCCGCCGGTCACCAGGTTGACCAGCAGGCGCCCGCCCGAGAGGCGGTCGAAGGTGGCGGCCATGCGCGCCGACTGCGAGGGCTGCACCAGCCCCGGCCGCAGCGCGACCAGGAATTTGAGGCGCCGCGTCGCGTCGATCAGGCTGGCGGCGAGCACCCAGCTCTCCTCGCAGGAGCGGCCGGTGGGGAGCAGCACGCCTTCGTAGCCGAGGCTGTCGGCAGCGACGGCGACCTGCTTGAAGTAGGCGAGGCTCGCCTCGCGCGCGCCCTGCGCGGTGCCGAGGTAGCGCGAGTCGCCGTGGGAGGGGATGAACCAGTGGACCTTCATGCCGGCTGTCATGTCGGTTGCCAGACGATGTCGGCCACGCGCACCGGCTGCGGGATCAGGCCGAGCTTGTGGAAGGCGTCGGCCACGCGCTGCTGGTCGGCGACGATCGCCGGCGACAGGGGCCCGACCGGCGAGACCGGCCGCCGCTCGATGAAGCGGTGCACGACCGCCAGGCTCAGGCCGCTGAAGTCGGCGATCAGCGCCGCCGACTCCTTGCGGTGGCTCTGCACGTAGGCGTCGGCGCGGGTCAGCTCGTCGAACAGCGCCAGCAGCGCGGCCGGGTGCCGCTCGACGAAGGGCCGCGACGCGAGGTAGAACGAGTTGTTGCTCGCGATGTCGCGCCCGTTGGCCAGCACGCGCGGCTGCACGTCGAGCTCGGTGGCGGCATAGAACGGGTCCCAGATCGCCCAGGCGTCGACGCTGCGCCGCTCGAAGGCGGCGCGCGCATCGGCCGGCGCCAGGTACACCGGCGAGATGTCGCCCCATGCCAGGCCGGCCTTCTCGATCGCGCGCACCACCAGGTAATGCGCGCTCGAGCCCTTCTGCAGCGCGACGCGTTTGCCCTTGAGGTCGGCCAGCGTGACGATCGGCGAGTCGCCCGGCACCAGGATCGCCGACGACTGCGGCTTCGGCGGCTCGGCGCCGACGTAGAGCAGGTCCTTGCCCGCGGCCTGCGCGAAGACCGGCGGCGAGTCGCCGGTGAGGCCGAACTCCAGGCTGCCGACCGCCAGCGCCTCGAGCAGCTGCGGGCCGGCCGGGAACTCGAGCCACTGCACCGTGCTGGCCGGAAAGCGTGCCTCGAGCGCGCGCTGCTGCTTCAGCACGACGAGGTTGACCGCGCTCTTCTGGAAGCCGATGCGCAACTGGGCCGGGGCGTCGGCGCCGGTCAGCGGCGCGCCGGCGGCAGTGCTTGGCGCGGCCCAGGCCACGCCCGACAGCCCGAGCGCCGAGGCACCGGCCAGACCGCCCACGCCGGCGGCCACGCGGCGCAGCAGCACCCGCCGCGAAAAGGAAGGAACGGCGCCGCGCCGCGGGTTCTGGCCGTCGTGGGTCATCGCCAGGCCCCGCTCAGCGCGCCGCCGCGGTCGAGACCGGCTTGCTCGGCAGCGCGTCGTCGATGCGGATCGCCTTCGGGATCAGCTTCAGCTCGAAGAAGGTGTCGGCGATCTTCTGCTGGGCAGCGACGACCTCGGCACTCAGTGGCTTGACGCCGTAGTCGTAGCGGGTGATCGCCCGCTCGACGACGTCGACCGGCAGGCCCTGCAGCGGCGCGATCAGCGCGGCGGCGGCCTTCGGGTCGGCCTTCAGCTTCGCGGCCTGCTCGGCGGTGTCGGCGAACAGGATCTCGAGCACCTTCGGCTGCTGCTCGGCATAGCGGCGCGCCGCCAGGTAGTAGGCGTAGTTCGGCGCCACGCCGTCGCGGCCGTCGATCACCAGGCGCGCGCCGGTCTGCAGTTCGACCGCGGCGAGGAACGGGTCCCAGATCGCCCAGGCGTCGACGCTGCCGCGCTCGAAGGCGGCGCGCGCATCGGCCGGCGGCAGGAAGACCGGCTGCACGTCGGCATAGGCCAGGCCGTGCTTCTCCAGCGCCTTGACGAGCAGGAACTGCACGTTGCTGCCGCGGTTGAAGGCGACCTTCTTGCCCTTCAGGTCGGCCACCGTCTTCACCGGCGAATCCTTCGGCACGACGATGCCCTCGGCCTTCGGCGAGGCCGGGTCGTGTCCGATGTAGACGAAGTCCGCACCAGCGGCCTGGGCGAAGATCGGCGGCGCCTCGCCGACGAAGCCGACGTCGACCGAGCCGACGTTCAGGCCTTCGAGCAGCTGCGGCCCGGCCGGGAACTCGACCCAGCGCACGCTCACGCCCTGCGGCGCAAGGCGCTTCTCGAGCGTGCCCTGCGCCTTCTGGAGCGTCAGCAGGCTGGCCGACTTCTGGAAGCCGATGCGCAGCTCGCCCTTGTCCTGGGCCACGGCGGGGCCGGCGACACCAAGGGCCAGCAGCAGGCCCGCGGCGACGGCCCCGAAGCGCCGGCGAAGCGGAGAGGAAGGAGAGGTGGGGTGCATCGTGCTGAGCCTTGTGTGCGCGACCGCCGGTCGCGGCCGTTGAAAAAGGCGCCCCGGCCCTTGCGGGCGCGGGGCGCCGGAAAAGCCCGCCAGGGCGAGGAGACAAACGGTCATCGGAATCGGTGGGCGGTGGCCGTGGCGACATGACGGGGCGGCAAGCACCCCGGCACCGCGACGCTCAGGCCGGACAGCTCGCGAGCACGCCGCGCGGGGCCGGCCCGCGCAGGCTGCCTTCGGACACAGGAGCAGCACCGGGCACCGTCGCCGACCAGCGCTCGAACACCGGCCCCAGCGCACGGTCGAGCCGGGCGAGCAGCGCCGCATCGGGCGCATAGCCGGCGCCGTCGCGTGAGACGAGCTGGATGTCGGTGGCGAAGACGCCGTCGAGCACGTCGCGCGCGCCGAGCGCGGACAGCACCGGCTTGAGCGCGTAGTCCAGCGCCAGCAGGTGGCCGGGCGAGCCGCCAGTGGCCAGCGGCAGCACCGTGGTGCCACGCAGGGCATCCGGCGGCAGCAGGTCGAGGAAGCACTTCAACAGGCCGCTGTAGGCCGCCTTGTAGATCGGCGTCGCGACGATCAGCAGGTCGGCCTGGCCGACCTGGGCCACCGCCTCGCGCAGCGGCGAGGCGTCGGCCCGGCCGTCGAGCAGCGCCTCCGGCGGCAGGGTGCGCACCGCGATCTGGCTCACGTGCTCGGCATGCGCGGCCACGCGCTCGAGCGCAAGCTGCAGCAGTGCGCCGGAACGCGAACGCAGCGAGGGGCTGCCGGACAGGGTGACGAGGTGCATGGCGGCGCGGGGATCGGGAGCCTGGAGTCGGGTCTGGGCCGCACGATAGGCACGCACCCGGCGCAGGCCAACGACGACTTCCGTCGGCATCGGGCGCCTCAGCGCATAACCGCGCCTCAGTCCGCACCGGGCGCGATGCAAGGATCGACATGCGTGCAGCGCGTTTCGCATGCGCGGCGCCCCCGCGGACGAGGGCGCGGGCCGCTGCACGTACGATGCGGCCGCCGCCCGGCCCCTGACCCGACCGAACCGACGCCGATGTCCCGACGCCCTTTCGACCGCCCCCGCCACTGCCGCCAGGGCCTGCCGCCCCGCCCGACGCCGCGCCCCCGCCGCCTGTGGGCGCTGGGCCTGCTCTGCGGCGCCGCGGGCGCGGCGGCCCAGACCGTGCCGGCCACCGCACCGGCCCCCGTGGCGGCGGAGCCGCTGCCGACGCTGGCGCAGTGTGCGGCGATCGGCGCGCCTTCCGACCGCCTCGCCTGCTACGACCGCATGGCCGGGCGCGCACCCGCAGCGGCAGCAGCACCTGCGGCACCCACCGCAGGCACCGCGGACGCCGCAGCCGCCACGCCAGGTGCCGAGGCCGCGAGCGACTCGCCGCCGACCGACTCGCGCCTGCAGGCCACCGACACGCCGCCGCTCGGCGACGGTCTGCGCGTCGAGCGCCCGAGCCTGCTGTCGGCCTACTGGGAGCTCGACCGCCAGGACAAGCGCGGCACCTTCAAGTTCGTCGGCTACCGGCCCAACTTCGTGCTGCCGGTGCACTGGACGAGCCGGATCAACCGCAACCCGAGCTCGCCCACGCAGGCGGCGGTGCAGCTGCCCGACTACCGCAACATCGAGATGAAGTTCCAGCTCTCGTTGCGCACCAAGGTGCTGCAGGACTTCGGCCTGCCCGGCGGCGACCTGTGGCTCGGCTTCACGCAGCAGGCGTTCTGGCAGATCTACAACTCGCAGGACTCGAAGCCCTTCCGCAACACCGACTACGAGCCCGAGATCCTCTACGTGGCGCCGGTGCCCGAGTCGATGCGCTCGCTCATCGGCGGCTGGCAGTGGCGCATGCTGCAGGCGGGCCTCGCGCACCAGTCGAACGGCCAGTCCGACCCGCTGTCGCGCAGCTGGAACCGCGTCTACCTCGGCACCGCGGTCGAGCGCGGCAACTGGTCGGCCACCGCGCGCATCGTCCACCGCATCAAGGAGGACAGCGACGACAACAACCCCGACCTGCTGCGCTACCGCGGCCGCTGGGACCTGCAGGTCAACTGGGCCTCGGGCGCGCACACCGCCTCGCTGCTCTACCGCAGCACGGTGCGTGACGTCGCGCTCGGCGCGGTGCAGCTCGACTGGACCTACCCCGTCTTCAGCGACCAGCCGAACGGCATCCGCTGGTACGCCCAGCTGTTCCACGGCTACGGCGAGACGCTGACCGACTACAACTTCCGCCAGACCAGCCTCGGGCTGGGGGTCAGCTTCCTGCAGTTCTGACGGCATCCGGCCGGATCGCGCGGCGGGACGCAGGGGCGCCCGCCGGCGCGTCACGCCGCCCCGGTATCCTCCGCCCCCATGTACGCCAAGTTCTTCGGCCTGGCCCAGGAACCCTTCTCGATCGCGCCGGACCCGCGCTACCTCTTCATGAGCGAGCGCCACCGCGAGGCGCTGGCGCACCTGCTGTACGGCGTGAAGGGCGGCGGCGGCTTCGTGCTGCTGACCGGCGAGGTCGGGGCCGGCAAGACGACGGTGTGCCGCTGCTTCCTCGAGCAGATCCCCAAGCGCTGCAACGTCGCCTACGTCTTCAACCCGAAGCTCACGGTGGCCGAGCTGCTGCGCTCGGTGTGCGACGAGTTCCACATCCCGCTCGACGACCTGCCGGCGTCGGTCGCGACGGTCAAGGACTACACCGACCGCCTGAACGAGTTCCTGCTGCGCACCCACGCGGTCGGGCAGATCAACGTGCTGATCATCGACGAGGCGCAGGCGCTGTCGGCCGACGTGCTCGAGCAGCTGCGCCTGCTGACCAACCTCGAGACCAACGAGCGCAAGCTGCTGCAGATCGTGCTGATCGGCCAGCCCGAGCTGCGCAAGCTGCTGGCGCGGCCCGACCTGGAGCAGGTCTCGCAGCGCGTGATCGCGCGCTACCACCTGAAGGCGCTGAGCGAGTCCGAGACCGACCAGTACGTGCGGCACCGGCTGGGCGTGGCCGGCATGACGCGGCCGGTGCCGTTCGAGCGCGACGCGCTGCGGCGCATCCACCAGCTCTCGCGCGGCATCCCGCGGCGCATCAACCTGCTGTGCGACCGGGCGCTGCTAGGCGCCTATTCGGCGGGGCAGGACCGCATCGGGCGCGAGGTGATCGACAAGGCCGCCGACGAGGTCTTCGAGCGCGGCCTCGCCGAGCCGCGGCCCGAAAGGCGCCGCGGCCCGGGGCGCAACACCTGGCTCGCGATCGGCGCCGGCGGCGGCGTGCTGGCCGGCGCGCTGATCGCGACCCTCGTCGTGCAGGCGATGCAGGGCGCAGACGCACCCGGCGCCGGCGCCACGGCGGCGCTGGCCTCGGCATCGGCCGCCGCGCCGCAGCCGGCAGGCGGCGCCTCGGGCACGGACCCCACCGGTGCCGGCCCCGGGGCCACACCCGCGACGACCACCGCCGATGGCGCCCCCGCCGCGGCGGCGGACACCACCGGGACCCGCCCCGCCGACGATGGCGCCCCTGCCGCCGGCCGTCCGCCCGACGGCGCGCCCGCCACCCGGCCCGCGGCCAGCGCCGTCGACGCGGCAGGCGCGACACCGGAGGCGGCGGCACCACTGCGCGGCCTGCCGACCGCGCTGCTCGACGAGGCCCAGGCGTGGCGCCAGCTCGCGACCGCCTGGCGGCTCGACGGTCTCGAGGCCGGCGACCCCTGCGCCGCGGCCGAGCGCCGGCAGCTGCTGTGCTTCCGCGGCGAGGGCCTGAGCGACCTGCGCCTGCTGCGCCGGCTCGACCGTCCGGCCTGGCTGACGCTCTCGGACGGGCGCGGCGGTGCGGGCCAGGTGGTGCTGACGGCGCTCGCCCCCGACGGCGCGACGCTGCGCGCCGGCGACGCGCTGCACCGGGTGCCGCTGGACGTGCTGCAGTCGCGCTGGCGCGGCGACTTCGCGACGCTCTGGCACGCACCACCGGGCGTGCGCGCCGACGTCGTCGACGCCGCCTCGGGTGGCGAGTCGGCGCGCTGGGTCGCCGCCCGGCTCGACCGTCTGCCCGGCGGGGCCGCCACGGCAGGCCGGCCGCTGCGCGAACGGGTGCGGGCCTTCCAGCGCGCGGAGGGCCTGGTGGCCGACGGCCTGGCCGGGCCGATCACGCTGATGCAGCTCAACCGCGCCAGCGGCGTCGACGAGCCGCGCCTGGTCGTCGCCGCCGCGGGCGCGGCCCCGGCGCAGAAGGAGCGCTGATGTCCTACATCCTCGATGCGCTCAAGCGCGCCGACGCCGAGCGCGAACGTGAGCGCGGCGCGGTGCCCGACCTCTACGCGCAGGCCGCGCCCTCGCTCGCCGGCGCGCCGCCGGCGCGGCGCCGGCCGGCACGGGCGGGCTGGATGCTCGTCGGCAGCCTGATCGGCCTGGTGCTGGCGGCCGCGGGCTGGTGGATGTCCGTGGTCAGCAGCGACGACACGACCCCGCCGCCGGTCCCGCGCGCGGGCCTCGGCGCGCCCGCCGGGCCGGGGCCCGCGGCGACGCCCGCCGGCAGCGACGCACCACCGCCAGCGGACGCCGCTGCGCCAGCGCCACGCCAGGACGCCACCGCGCAGGCGGACCCCGACGAGCCGCCGATCGCGGTGCGCCAAGTGCGCCCGCGCCCGCCGCAGCCGACCCCGACCCCGACGCCGACCACTGCCGATGCAGCCGCCACCCGCTCGCCCCCTGCGGACGCGACGCCCACCGGTGCCGCCGCCGCGGCCGACCCGGCGCGCCGCGTGTACCAGCTGCACGAGCTGCCGGCGGCGGTCCGCGGCGAGCTGCCGCAGCTCAGCTTCGGCGGCGCCATGCATTCGGAAGAGGCCCGCAGCCGGATGCTGATCGTCAACGGCCAGCTGCTGCGCGAAGGCGACCCGGCCGGCCCCAACCTGCGCCTCGCCGAGATCCGCCTGCGCTCCGCGGTGTTCGACTTCAAGAGCTACCGCGTCGAGATCGCGTACTGAGCGCGACCCGACGACGCCCTCCCTTGCGCCGCCGGCGCTTCCGCCCCGCCCCACCGCTGCCCCGAAGGTCTTCCATGCGTCTCGTGCCCCCGGCTTCCTGCTTCCGCCTCGCGGGCCTCGCCGCCGCGTTCGTGCTCGTCGCCTGCGGCGCGGCGGCGGAGCCGATCGGCGAGGTCGACACCGTCTTCAAGTTCATCGGGCCGGACCACAAGATCGTCGTCGACGCCTACGACGACCCGAAGGTCGAGGGCGTGACCTGCTACGTCTCGCGCGCGAAGACCGGCGGGTTGAAGGGCGCCTTCGGCCTCGCCGAGGACAAGGCCGAGGCCTCGATCGCCTGCCGCCAGGTCGGGCCGATCCGTTTCCCGTCGCCGGTCGAGGCGCAGGAGGAGATGTTCTCCGAGCGCATCTCGCTGGTCTTCAAGCGGCTGCGCGTGGTGCGCATGGTCGACCCCAAGCGCAACGTGCTGGTCTACCTGACCTACTCGGACCGGGTGATCGAAGGCTCGCCGCAGAACAGCCTGACCGTGGTGCCGGTCGACCGGCAGACCGCGATCCCGGTCAAGTAGCGGTCAGTAGCGCTCAGGTCTGCGCGCGTTCGCGCCGGCGCGGCGCGGCACCGCCCTGCTTTGCCGGCGCCGCGGCCTTCTCGGGCGCCGCCTGCCCGGCCTGGTCGAGCCGCTGCTGCAGCGCGTGCCGCAGCTCGCGCCGCCCCCCCGCACCGGCGCTGCGATAGACCGCCAGCGCGAGGTCGAGGAAGGCCTTCTCGGCCGGTGTCGGCGTGAGCAACTCGCGCGCCTCGTCGAGCCAGCCGGCGGGCTTGCCGGCGTGGTTCTCGATCTGCCGCGCCAGGCGGTCGCCGATCGGCCGCGACGACTTGATCTGGCTCCACATGCTGGGCGAGATCTGGAGCTGTTCTGCGTAGCGCTGCTCGAGCCCCTTGGGCGGCACGCCGCGCGCCAGCGCGTCTTCCGCATAGGCCTGGAACAGCGCCAGCACGTTGCGCCGCCGCGCGACGGTGGCGTCGCTCGCGCCAGGCGCAGTGGGCGCAGGTCCGACGTCGTCTTCGGCTTCGATGTGGCGGGGCTTGAACATGGGGGTGGAAAACATTCTCGCCGTCTCTTGACGCTCGCGTAAAGACTATTTACTGTGGCGCCTCTTCGCTTTCCTTCAACCCACCCGAGAGGAGCCGACATGACCAAGATGCACAGCGCGTCGCACCGGCGCCTCCGTGAGACGCGGCAATGCCCACTGCCGCTCGTCTTCGGGTTCGGGTTCAGGAACGGCGGGGGCTGCTAGGCCCCGGCCCGTTCCGCGCCCTCGCCCGAGGGTCGTTCCACCACCACGTCGTCCCCAGGCCCGTCCGGGCCTGAGTCCGCCGCGCGCACCCGCGTCGCGGCCGGCTCGTCGGCTTCGCGCGCAGCCGCCGCTGGCGGATCCGCATCGAGGCGCCGGACACCGAGGGTCGCCGCCCACCGTTCGCCACCGCTTTCCCTGCGGGTGTGTCCCTGCACACCACGTCGCCGAACCACCGGGTGTGGGCGGCGTGGCGTGTGCGCCGACCAGCTTCGAGCCGGTCCCGTGCAGCGGGACACCTCGTCCGGCCCGACGCCCGCCCAGGGACACAGCCGCAGGGAAAGCGCCCCCAGGCCTCGAGGCCCGCCCTCGAGGTTCGACCTCGATGGAGTTCACATGAAGCACTACCGTGACACCACGCCCGCGATGCGGGCCATCGCCGCCGTCCTGGCGGTGCTCGCCAACGTCGTCGTCCTCGGCGGCGTGATCGAGCTGTTCGTTGAGCTGCCCGCGGACCCGCGGGTCGCGCGCGCCCCACCCGCCGCGTCGGCCACCGCCCCCGCCGCCGCGCCGGGGGCCGGGCCGCAAGCGCAGGCGCGGCCGCTGGCGGCCGGCGCCTGAACCACGGCCGGGCCCTGCCCGGCGGGTTCAGCGCGGCTGCGGCGCGAGCTTCGCGTGCTGCGCGGCGAGCGTCGCCGCGAGCAGGCTCGTCGCGGCGTGGATCGCGTCGATCACCGGCGTTGCGACGCCGGTGATGCGGCCGAGCTCGGCCACCGAGCCGACCAGCGCCGCCAGCTCGAGCTCGCGCCCGGCCTCGACGTCCTGCAGCATCGAGGTCTTGTGCGCGCCGACCGCCTCGGCCCCGGCGAGGCGCTGCTCGAGCGAGATCTTGAAGCGCACGCCCAGCGCCTCGGCCACCGCCTGCCCCTCGGCCATCATCGACGCCGCCAGCGCGCGCGTCGCCGGGTAGCGGCAGATGTCTTCGAGCGTCGCGTGCGTCAGCGCGCTGATCGGGTTGAAGCTGAGGTTGCCCCAGAGCTTGATCCAGATCTCCGAGCGGATGTCGCGCGCCACCGGCGCCTTGAAGCCGGCGCGCATCAGCACCTGCGACAGCGCCTCCACGCGCGGACTGCGCGAGCCGTCGGGCTCGCCGAGCGTGAAGCGGTTGCCCTCGATCACGCGCACCAAGCCGGGCTCGACCAGCTCGGCGGCCGGGTAGACGACGCTGCCGATCATGCGCTCGGCCTCGATCTGCGCGGCGATCTCGCCGCCGGGGTCGACGCTCTCGAGGCCGCGCCCCTCGTGCGGGCCGGCCAGCTTGTGGAAGTACCACCAGGGGATGCCGTTGATCATCGTGACGACCGCGGTCTCGGGCCCGAAGAGGCCGCGCAGCGCCGGCAGCAGCTCGCGCACCTGGTGCGCCTTGACGGTGAGCAGCACCGCGTCCTGCGGGCCGGCTTCGGCCGGGTGTTCGACCGCGGCGACGTTCGCCGCGTGCTGCTCGCTGCCGTCCTCGAGCCGGAGGCGGAAGCCGCGTTCGCGGATCGCCGCCAGGTTGCGGTTGCGCGCGATGAAGGTCACGTCCTCGCCCGCGAGCGCCAGCCTGGCGCCGAGGTAGCCGCCGATCGCACCGGCGCCGACGATCGCGAGCTTCATCGCCCGTCCTCCGCGCGCACCACGCCGGCCCGGCTCACGACGTCAACCCCAGGATCGCCGCCAGCCCGATACGGGTGAGCTTGCCGGTCGCGCCCTTGGGCAGCTCGTCGGCGAAGACGACGCGCTTGGGCACCTTGAAATCGGCCGCCCGCGCGGCGACGAACTGCTGCAGCTCGCGCTCGCTCGCGGCCTGCCCTTCGCGCAGCACGACGCAGGCCGCGACCTCCTCGCCGAGCTTGGGGTGCGGCAGGCCGAAGCACACCGCCTGCGCGACCGCCGGGTGGTCGAGCAGAATCTCGTCGATCTCGCGCGGGCTGATCTTCTCGCCGCCGCGGTTGATGATCTCCTTCAGCCGGCCGGTGATCGTCAGGTAGCCGCCGGCGTCGCGTACGCCCTGGTCGCCGGTGCGGAACCAGCCGTCGACATAGGCCTCGGCATTGGCCTTCGGGTTGTTCTCGTAGCCGGCCGTCACGCTCGGGCCGCGGATCACGATCTCGCCCACCTCGCCCGGGCCGAGCTTGCGACCGTCCTCGCCGAGGATCGCGATCTCGGGGCCGGCCGGCAGGCCGACCGTGCCGGGCTTGCGCAGCCCCGGCGGCAGCGGGTTGGCGGCCATCTGGTGCGCCGCCTCGGTCATGCCGTAGGTCTCGACCAGCGGCGCGCCGAAGGCCTCCTCGATCTCGCGGATCGTCTGCGGCGGCATCGAGCTCGACGAGGAGCGCACGAAGCGCAGCGGATGGCGCGCGATCACCTCGCGGCTCTTCGCCGCGCGGGTGACGATCGCCTGGTGCATCGTCGGCACCGCGGTGTACCAGGTGGGCTTCGCCTCCTCCATCCAGGCGAAAAACTTCAGCGCATTGAAGCCCGGCGTGCAGAACACCTTCGAGCCGGCCGCGAGCGGCGCCAGCACGCCGGCCATCAGGCCGTGGATGTGGAACAGCGGCATGATGTTCAGCCCGCAGTCGCCGGGGCCGAGCCAGAGCGAACGCGCGATCTGCCGTGCCGATGAGGCGAGGTTCTGCTGCGTGAGCGGCACGATCTTCGGCTTCGCGGTCGAGCCCGAGGTGTGCAGCACCATGGCGAGGTCCTCGGCCTCACCGGGGCCACCGTGCGCCGCGGGCGCGGCCGCGGGCGGCGTGCCGGGGCGCGGCTGCAGGTGGAACTGGCCGGCCGGCGCCTGCGGCTCGGTCACCAGCTCGAGCACGCGCAGCCCGAGCCGCCCGGCCGCCTCGACCGCTGGCGACGTGCTGCCCTGCTCGACGATCAGCAGCTTCGCCTTCAGGTCGGAGAGGTAGTACGCGAACTCGTCGACGCGGTAGGCCGGGTTGAGCGGCGCGCTGGTGCAGCTGCTGGCACAGGCGACGAAGCAGGCGGCGGCCTCCGGGCCATTGGGCAGCACGAACGCGACGCGGTCGTTGCGGCCGGCGCCCTGCGCATTCAGGGTCGCCCGCGTGGCCTCGACGAGGGCCCGCAGCGCACCGAACGTGAGCGTTTCGCGTCCGGGTGCGCCCAGGGCCGGGGCGTTCGCGTCGCTGCCTTCGAGCAGGTCCTGGAGTCTGGAGGTCATCGGGGGTGCTCTCTTGTGATGCCGCGCCAGCCGCGCCCTGCGGCCTGGACGTCCCTTCGGGCCGGTCAACTTTAGCGCGAGTGGGGGCGCACACTCGAGCCTGGACGGCGCGTGCCCCGAGCGGGCGCGCACCTTGCGCTACGTGCCGAGCACGACCGCCCTTTTCCGGAGCCTTGTCCATGAGCGATGCCCCCGCGTCCCGCACGTTCTTCATCACCGGCGTCTCGACCGGCCTCGGCCGCGCGCTGGCGCGCGCCGCCCTCGAGGACGGCCACCGCGTCGTCGGCACGCTGCGCGACCGGACGGCCTGCGAGGCCTTCGAGGCGCTGGCGCCGGGCCGCGCCTTCGCCCGCCGGCTCGACATCACCGAGACGGCCGCGGTGGGTCGTGTCGTCGCCGAGGTCGAGCGCGAAGTGGGTGCGATCGACGTGCTCGTCAACAACGCCGGCTATGGCCAGGAGGGGCCGCTCGAGGAGTCGCCGCTGGACGAGCTGCGGCGCCAGTTCGAGGTCAACGTCTTCGGCACCGTGGCGGTGATCAAGGCGGTGCTGCCGCACATGCGCAAGCGCCGCGCCGGGCGCATCCTGGTCGTGACCTCGATGTGCGGCTTCATCACGCTGCCCGGCCTGTCCTACTACCAGGGCAGCAAGTTCGCGCTCGAAGGCATCACCGAGACGCTGGGCAAGGAGGTCAAGCCCTTCGGCATCCACGTCACCGCGGTCGAGCCGGGCGCCTTCCGCACCGACTGGGCCGGGCGCTCGATGACGCGCACGCCACGCAGCATCGCCGACTACGACGCGAGCTTCGGGCCGCTGCGCGAGAACCGGCTCGGGCGCAGCGGCAACCAGCCCGGCGACCCGGCGAAGGCGGCGCGCGCGATGCTCGAGCTCGCCGCGGCGCCCACGCCGCCGGCGCACCTGATCATCGGCCCCGACGCCCTGCAACTGGTGCGCGACAAGTTCGCGCTGCTCGAAAGCGAGATCGCGGCCTGGGAGCCGCTGACGCGCTCGACGAACTTCGACGCCTGAGCGAGCGGGCGCCGCGCGGCGCCGGCGTCTAGTCGTCTTCGGCCGCGGCGCCCGCCGCGCGCGCGGCGGGCGCCGGCGCGCCGCGCATCGCGAGCGGCCGCCCCTCGGCGTCGACCGGGCGCGGCAGCCACTGGCATTCGTGGAAGACGCGCACCGTGCAGCCGGCGCAGACCGAGCGGTCGAGGCGGCCGAAGATGGTCGAGATCGCGCGCCGCTTGTCGGGAAAGAGGTGGTCGCGCCCGAGACGGTCGAGGAAGCCGGTGCGCTCCCAGGTCTCGATCACCGGCGGGCGCGGGCGGTGGAAGTAGAGGTCGCCCCCGCGCGCGCGGCGCGTCGCCATCTCCGCGTCCCACAGGTCGGCGCCGGCGAGGTCGATGAAGTTCATGCTCTTGGCCATCACCAGCAGGTGCTTCGGCGCGTGCGCGGCGTCGGGTGTCTCGCGCAGCTGGTGCAGGCGGTCGGCCACGTGCTGCACCGCGCCGAAGTAGACCGAGCCCTCCATGCGCAGCAGCTTGAGCTGCGGGCACTCGGCATAGGCGCCGGGCGTGTCCTCGACGACGATGAACGGCCGCTCGGGCCGCGGGTCGTCGAAGCCCATCGTGCGCATCGCGGGGCGCGCGGTGCGGTACAGGTAGGCGACCAGCGACAGCAGCGTGCCGAGCACGATCGCGATCTCCATGCGCATCGTCACCGTCGCCAGGGCCGTCACCGCGGCGATCGCGCACTCGTCGCGCGCCAGCCGGGCCAGGCGACGCCAGCGGCGCAGGTCGACCAGCGAGGCGGCGACCAGCACCAGCAGCGCGCCGATCGCCGCGCTCGGCACCCGCGCCAGCGCGCCGGCACTGGCCGCCACCAGCGCCAGCAGCCACAGCGCCGAGAACACCGCCGCCAGCGGCGTGCGGGCGCCGGACTGCAGGCTGGGCAGCGAGCGGTTGAACGACCCGCAGGACACGTAGGACGAGCTCAGCCCGCCGACCAGGTTCGACAGGCCCTGGCCGACGAACTCGCGGTTCGGGTCGAGCCGTTGGCCGGCCTGTTGTGACATCAGCTTGGCGACCGAGATCGACTGCCCCATCGCGACGATCGAGAGCGCGAAGGCGATACCGATCAGCTGCGGCAGCTCGGCCAGCGGCACCAAAGGCCAGGACCAGCTCGGCCAGGGTGACGGGATTTCGCCGACCGTCCGCACCGCCCCCGCGGCGGGCCACCAGGCCGCCAGCGCGAGCGAGACGAGCGTCCCCGCGACCAGCCCGAGGAGCAGGTGCGGCGAGGGCGGCCAGCGCCTGCGCAGGCCGAGCGCCACCGCCAGGGTGATCGCCGCGATCGCCACCGCCGCCCAAGAGGTCTCGGCGAGGTGGTGGGCCAGGTAGGCCAGCGTCGACACCAGGTCATGCCGGGCCGGCCCCCCGAGGCCCAGCACGTCCTTCAGCGCGTGCAGGCCGATCAGCAGCGCCGCACCGGTCGTGAAGCCGAGCAGCACCGAAGGCGAGACGAAGTTCGCGACCGCGCCCAGGCGCAGCGCGCCCACCGCGAGCTGCAGCACGCCCACCAGCAGGGTCACGACGAGGGCGAGCTGGATGTAGTCGGCGCTCCCCGCCACGGCCAGCGGCGTCAGCATCGCGAAGAGCGCCAGCGAGTTGGCGTTGGTCGGGCCCGAGACGACATGCCGGCTCGAGCCGGCGAGCGCCGCGACGATCACCGGCAGCACCGCGGTGTAGAGCCCGTACTCCGGCGGCAGCCCGGCCAGGCTCGCGTAGGCGATCGCCTGCGGCAGGACCAGCACCGCGCCGAGCAGGCCGGCCAGGCCGTCGGCGCGCAGCGTCGGCAGGCTGAGCTCGGCGACCCAGTCGCCGAGCACGCGCGCGGCGAGGCCGTCCGGGGCGAGGAAGGGGCGGGCGGGGCGGATGGCGGCGGCTCGGGCTGATGGCCGTAGGCGGCGAAGGGCCGATTCTGCGCGCCTGGCAGCCAGGCTCGCCCGAGCCGGGCGCCGCGTGTGGCCGCGGGCTACAGGCCACGGCGGCACCGCACCATGGCGGGAAACCCGGGGGTTACCCATGAGGGCCCCCTGTTTCAGGCCTATCGTGACCGCTCCGTCGATTGGCGCCCTTGCCCGATCGCCCACGATGCCCGGTGGACCTGCCGCCACCCGGCCCGCGCACCGCCCCAGGTCACCGACCGCGGGTCCCGGCGTCGCGAACCTCTCACTGCCCGATGACCGCCATACCGCAAGCCGCGTTGACGCTCGAAACGCCCGGGACCACCGTTCCCGATGCCATCGCCAAGCCGCGCGACGTCGACCTCGACGTGGTGCGCGGCCTGGCGATCGTGCTCGCGATGGGCTGGCACCTCAACGGCACGCCGACCGGTCAGTGGCTGCCCGACCTGTTGCTCGCCCCGGGCCGTACGCTGGGCTGGGCCGGCGTCGACCTGTTCTTCGTCCTGAGCGGCTTCCTCGTCGGGCGGCTGATCCTGCGCGAGCACCAGGCGAGCGGTGGCTTCGACTATCCGCGCTTCTTCGTGCGTCGCGCCCTGAAGCTGTGGCCCACGCTCTACCTGTTCCTGATCGCGATGGTCTTCGCGAGCCCCTACGCCTGGGAGACCTTCGTGCCGCAGACGGCGCTGCACGTGCAGAACTTCTTCACCCCGTCGACGGCGCTGCACCTGTGGTCGCTCGCGGTGGAGGAGCATTTCTACCTGCTGCTCGGCATCGGCTTCGTGATCTTCGTCAGGCGGCCGGGGACGCCCGAGGCCTGGCTGTTCGTGCTGCCGGTGGCGGCCCTGCTGTTCGCGCCAGCGGCCCGGGTGCTCGGCCACAGCCTGGGCGCAGACCCCGTCGAATTGCAGTGGCAGACCCAGTACCGCATCGACGGGCTGGCGGCCGGGGTGCTGCTCGCCACGCTGTCGGTGCATCGGCCGGCGCTGTTCGACAGGCTGCGGCGGCAGAAGCTGGCCTGGGCGTTGGTGGCACTGGCCGCCTGCGCGTTCCTGTGGCAGGTGCCGAAGACCGCGCCGCTGGGCGTCACGCTCGGCTTCACGGTCTCCTGGGTCGCGGGCGCGGCGACGCTGATGCTCGTCTTCGGCGCCGACCTCGGGCGCCGTGTGCCGCGCCTGTCGTCGGCGCTGGCGTTCCTCGGCGTGTACTCTTACGCGCTCTACGTCTGGCACCTGGCCGCGGCGAAGGTCGCCACCGGGCTGCTCGCCAAGGGCGGCCTGGGCCAGCAGCCGCTGGTGGGCATCGCCGCCAGCTACGCAATGGCGATCGCGGTGGCCTGGCTGGCGACGCGCCTGATCGAGCGCCCGCTGCTGCACCTGCGCGACCGGCTGCTGCCGAGCCGCGCCGCGGCCGTCTAGGACGACGCGGGGGCGTCAGGCAGTCAGCCTGCCGCGCGCGGTTGGCGTGGGTCGGCGGCGGATCGCAGGGGCCACCCTGACGTGCGCAGGGCCCGGGTCGTGGACGCCGGGCCCTGTCGCGATGAGAAGCCGCTGGGGCGGGAGAGACGGGCCTCCCGCGCGGGCTAGAACGGGATGTCGTCGTCGAGGTCGTCGAAACCGGTCGACGATTTCTGCGGCGCGGCCGGGCGCGCGCCGCCTCCGGACGGCGCACCGGCAGGCCCGCCGTCGCCGCCCCCCGCGCCGCCGCCACGGCCGCCATAGCCACCGCGGCCACCGCCGCCGGACGCGGCACCACCGCCGCCCGCACCGCCATCGCCCAGGCCTTCACGGCCGCCGAGCATCTGCATCTCGTTGGCGATGATCTCGGTGGTGTAGTGGTCGGCGCCTTCCTTGTCCTGCCACTTGCGGGTCTGGAGGCGGCCTTCGACGTAGACCGAGCGGCCCTTCTTGAGGTACTCGCCGGCGATCTCGGCCAGCCGGTCGTAGAAGACGACGCGGTGCCACTCGGTCTCCTCGATGCGGTCGCCGGTCTGCTTGTCCTTGCGGTTGCGCGAGGTGGCGATCGTCACGTTGCAGACCGCGGCGCCGCTGGGGGCGTAGCGCACCTCGGGGTCGCGCCCGAGGTTGCCGATGAGGATGACTTTGTTGATGCTGGCCATGGCTGACCTGCCGGGGCAGGAGGTGATGCGGGGATGGCGCGGATTATCGCGCCCGGCCCATGCGCGCCGCGGCGCCCGCGGGGGGAAGCGCCGTCTCCCCAGCGGCCTCCCAGGGCGCGGCCGCGCGGGCCGGGGCATCGGCGACGAGGGCGAAGCCGAGCGCGCCCTGCCGGCTCACCGCATGCAGCAGCACCGCGCGGATGAACAGCGTGATGCCGAACATCTCCATCGCCTCCTCCGAGGTGCTCACCACCATCAGGCCGACGCTGGCGAAGCCTTCGGCCTCGTAGAACTTGCCGCCCAGCAACTCCATGCCGAGCGCGCCACCGACAAAGACCACGCCGGAGAGGAACAGCCGGTCGCGCGTCGGCGAGGGCAGCGCGAACAGGAAGCGGGCGAAGGCCAGCGCGACACCGGCGACGATCAGCGCGCCGGGGATCACCCAGGCGTAGAAGAACACGCCCAGCGCCTCCCCGCCGCCGGCGCCCCCGCCGAGCAGCAGGCGCATCGGGCGGGTCAGGCGCTCGTGCAGCCCGACCTGCTCGTCGATCGCGAGCAGCAGCATCAGCAACGCCAGCAGCAGCCACTGGCGCCGGAACGGGTCGCGCTCGATCCACTGCCGGCACGCGACGACCCCGGTGACGGCCGATGCCAGCAGCAACTGGCCGACCGAGAAGAAGGTGGGGAAGGTGCGCTCCTCGTTCAGCTCGAACAGGCGCGCGACGTGGCGCAGCCAGTTCTCCTGCGGCAGCCACCACAGCATCAGGTAGCTGACGATGCCCGCCAGCACCAGCACCGCGCCGGCAGCGAACAGCCAGCGGACGATCGTTTCCGGCCGTATCGCGATCTCGTTGTTGGACATGACCTGCTCCCCTTCCGCGGCAACCGGCTCTCTTGCTTGAACCTTCTGGCGTCGCCTCGGGGAGGGGAGTGTGACAGTTCGGTGACGTGCCGTCAGCCGAGTTACGTGGGGGGCGCGACGCGCCGGGCGCCGGGGCCCCAGGATCGCGGACCGGAGCGGCGCGGACGGACGCCCATCCCGGCCCGCAACGGTGGCTCGCCGGCTCAGGGTGGCGGCTGGTAGCCCGGGGCGCCGAGTTGCCAGAACAGGAAGCTGAACAGGTCGGCCCGTTCCTGCAGCACCTGCTCCTTCGTGTCGCCGATGCCGTGGCCGGCGTCGTAGTCGAGCCGCAGCAGCACCGGCCGCGCGCCGGGCCCGCCGGCGGCCTGCAGGCGCGCGGCGGTCTTCGCGCTGTGCCAGACGGCGACCCGCGGGTCATGCACGCCGTGCGTCAGCAGCACCGCCGGGTAGTGCTCGCCGTCGCGGATCTGGTGGTAGGTGCTCATCGCGAGCAGGGCGCGGAAGCCCGGCTCGGTCGCACTGCTGCCGAACTCGGGGATGTTCGGCACGCCGTTGGGCTCGACCTCGGCGCGCACCATGTCGAGCGCGCCGACCTGCGCGACGACCGCGCCGAACAGCTCCGGCCGCTCGGTCATCGCGCGCCCGACGAGCAGGCCGCCGGCGCTGCCGCCCCAGGCCGCGAGCCGGCGCGGGCGGGTGTAGCCCTGCGCGACCAGCCACTCGGCACAGGCGATGAAGTCCTTCCAGCTGTTCGGCTTGGTCGCCTGGAAGCCGCCCTTGTACCAGTCGTCCCCGAAGACGCCGCTGCCGCGCGGGTTGGCGACGGCGAGGATGCCGCCGGCGTCGATCCAGGCGTTGCGCGTGACACCGAAGAACGGGTCTTCGGTGAAGCCGTAGCTGGCGTAGCCCCAGAGCAGCGTCGGGTGGCTGCCGTCGAGCGCGACGCCGCGCTTGTGGATCACCGACAGCGGCACCTTCGCGCCGTCGTGGCTCGTGACCAGCACCTCGGTGGCGGCCAGGTCGGCCGGCGCGTCGTTCGGCCCTGCCGGCTGCAGCCCGGTGTTGCTGACCGTGCCGTCCGCGCCGACGGCGTAGACCTGCCGGGCGCGCGTCCAGCCCTCGAGCTCGAGCACCAGGCCGGGCAGGCGCGGATCGGACGCGCCGTTGGATCCCTCGTCGCCGGTCAGCGTGAACGAGCCGGCGACCGGCAGCACGACCTCGGCCAGCGGGGCGTCCGACCGGTAGGCGCGCTTGTAGAGGCGCTTGGCGTTGCCCTCGCGCGCCTCGACGTAGAGCGCGTCGGCCGCGGCCGCGATGCCGGTCACGACGCGCTCGCCCGGCGGCACGACGGTCTTCGCGCGCCGCAGGTCGGGCCGCGCGAGGTCGAGCTGCAGCACCTGGAAGCGCGGCGCGCCGCGATGCGACAGCAGGTAGAGCGTGCCGGCCCGGTAGGCCACGCCGGTCACCTGCGCCTCGGCGCCGAACAGGCGCCGCCAGCGCGGCCGCCCGGCCAGCACGCCGGCCTGCGGCGCGAGGTAGAGGGCGACGTCGCGCTGCGTGCCGTTGACGGCGTAGCCGAGCGCCCAGCGGCCGTCGTAGGTCAGTTCGACGAAGGGCGCCTCGGCGGCGGTCATCGACACGCCCGGCATGCCGCGACCGAACACGCGCCGCGCGCGTTCCGGCGCCTCGCCGGCGCGCAGCAGCATCACCTGGCTGTCGAGGTACTTGTCGGCCTCGGCCATGCCCGGCGTCATCGCCTGCAAACGGTTGAAGACCAGCTGCCGGCCGTCGGGCGACCAGCCGACCGCGCCGAACTCGGCCCGCGTGACCGGCGCGCCGAGCTCGCGCCCGCTCGCGACGTCGAGCAGGTGCAGCACCGCCTCCTCACTGCCCTGCTGCGAGACGCCGTAGGCGACACGCGCCCCGCCCGGCGCGACGCTGAAGTAGTTGATCGCATGCGGCTTGCCGCTCGCGCGCTGCATCGCCTCGGGGTCGACGAGCACCCGGTCGGCACCGGCGAGGCCTTCGCGCAGCACCAGCTTGAACTGGTCCTCGTGGGCGCCCACGCGCTCGAAGAACCAGCGGTCGCCCGGCTCGCGCACCACCTGCTGCACCCGCGCGGGCACCGCGGCGTCGAGCTGGCGCAGGCGCTCGAGCATCGCCTGGCGGCCCGGGATGCGGTCGAGCACGGCGCGGGTGTAGTCGGCCTCGGCGCGCATCCACGCCTGCGTGGCGGGCGCCTGCGTGTCCTCGAGCGCGCGGTAGGGGTCGTGCACGACGGTGCCGAAAAAGGTCTCCGGCACGTCGTGAGAGGGGAAGGGCGCCGGCGCCACGGGGGCCAGGCCGACGGCCGTGACGGGCGCCACCTGCGCCGCAGGCTCGGGCGTCGCGCTGACCACCGGCGCCAGCTCTGCCCGCCGCGGGGCCTGGCCGCAGGCCGCGAGCGCGGCGATCGCAACCACGAGCGCCATCGCCGAAGCGACGCGGGCCGGAACGAAGCGGGAGAGGGGTCGGGGACGGATCATCGGCACTCCCGCAGTTCAGGCCGGCCGCCCGGCGGGCGCCCAAGGCCACGACGAGGACGACGACGAAAGGCGAGACAAGGACCGGCGGCCGGCAAGGGGCGACGACCGTAACACGCCGGCCCGCCGCCTGCGGCACGCGCCTCGCTACCATCGACCACACCATGAACCGAAGCTCGCTCGCCGAAGCCCGCCCCCCCACCGACACCGACCCGCTCGCGATCCTGCGCGAGGTGTTCGGCTACGAGGCCTTCCGCGGCGAGCAGCAGGCGATCGTCGAGCACGTCGCGGGCGGCGGCGACGCGCTGGTGCTGATGCCCACCGGCGGCGGCAAGAGCCTCTGCTACCAGGTGCCGGCGATCGCGCGCCAGCGTGCCGGCCACGGCGTGACCGTCGTCGTCAGCCCGCTGATCGCGCTGATGCACGACCAGGTCGGCGCGCTGGAAGAGGCCGGCGTGCATGCCGCCTTCCTGAACTCGACGCAGGCCTTCGACGAGGTGCAGCGCGTCGAGCGCGAAATGATGGGCGGCCGCCTGACGCTGGTCTACGTCGCGCCCGAGCGCCTGGCCACGCCGCGCATGGGCGCCCAGCTCGACGCGCTGCGCGAGCGCGGCCTGCTCAGCCTGTTCGCGATCGACGAGGCGCACTGCGTCAGCCAGTGGGGCCACGACTTCCGCGAGGACTACCTCGACCTCACGGTGCTGCACGAGCGCTGGCCCGAGGTGCCGCGCATCGCGCTCACCGCCACCGCCGACGAGCACACCCGCGCCGACATCGTCGAGCGGCTGCAGCTCGGCGAGGCGCGGCGCTTCGTCGCCAGCTTCGACCGGCCGAACATCCGCTACCGCGTGGTCGAGAAGGGCAGCGACGTGCGCACGGCGCTGCTGCGCTTCGTGCGCGACGAGCATGAGGACGAGGCCGGCATCGTCTACTGCCAGAGCCGGCGCAAGGTCGACGAGACCGCGCAGTGGCTCGAAGGCCAGGGCCTCGCCGCGCTGCCGTACCACGCCGGCCTCGACGCGGCGGTGCGCCGGCGCCACCAGGACCGCTTCCTGCGCGAGGACGGCATCGTGATGGTCGCGACCATCGCCTTCGGCATGGGCATCGACAAGCCGGACGTGCGCTTCGTCGCCCATCTCGACCTGCCGAAGAACATCGAGGGCTACTACCAGGAAACCGGCCGCGCCGGCCGCGACGGCGAACCCGCCGAGGCCTGGATGGCCTACGGCCTGCAGGACGTGGTGAACCAGCGCCGCATGATCGACGAGAGCCCGGCGGCCGAGGAGTTCAAGCGGGTGCAGCGCGGCAAGCTCGACGCGCTGCTGGCGCTGTGCGAGACGCACGAATGCCGGCGCGAACGCCTGCTGGCCTACTTCGGCGAACACCTCGACCCGGCCGCGGCGGGCGACGCCGCCGGCGCGCCGCGCTGGCGCTGCGGCAACTGCGACAACTGCCTGAACCCGCCCGCCACCTGGGACGCCACCCAAGCCGCGCGCAAGGCGTTGTCGTGCATCTACCGCTTCGGCCAGCATGCCGGCGGCCCGCGCAGCTTCGGCGCCGGCCACCTGATCGACGTGCTGCGCGGCAAGCCCACCGACAAGGTGGCGCAGTACGGGCACGAGAGCCTGAGCACCTTCGGCATCGGCGCCGACCTGTCGGAAGCGCAATGGCGCCAGGTGCTGCGCCAGCTCGTCGCGCTGGGCCATGTCGTCGCCCAGGGCGAATGGAACACGCTGGCGCTGACCGACAGCGCCCGCGCGGTGCTGAAGGGCGAGGTGCAACTGCTGCTGCGCGTGCCCGCCGAAAGCGGCGGCCGGGCGCCGCGCAGCCGCGCGAGCCGCGGCGCCCGCGCCGCTTCACCCGCCGCCGCCGGCCTCGACACCGAAGCCCAGGCCCGCTTCGAGGCGCTGAAGGCCTGGCGCTCGGAGGTGGCCAAGTCTCACAACCTGCCGGCCTACATCGTCTTCAACGACGCCCCGCTGGCCGAGATGGCGCGCCGCCAGCCGGGCGACCTGGCGGCGCTGGGCGAGATCAGCGGGGTCGGGGCGAAGAAGCTGGAGGCGTATGGGGAAGAGATCCTGCGGGTGCTGCGAAGCAGCGATTGAAGCCGCCCGGCCGATGCCGGGCCGCCACGTTGCGCCGACGAGCCCTCAGCCCTTCCACAGCAAGAAGTTCCCCGGCGAGTCCCCGCTCTCCATCGTCAGCACCTCCGCCTCGTCCTTCAACTCGACGCCGGACAGCCGGCGCCGGCAGGCTTCGCGCATCAGGTACATCAGGCGGAAGGCCGCGGTGTCGTAGCTCAGGCCTTCGAGCCGCACGTTCGAGATGCAGTTGCGGTAGGCATCGGTCAGCCCGACGCGGGGGCCGTAGGTGAAGTAGAGGCCCAGGCTGTCGGGTGAGCTCAGGCCCGGGCGCTCGCCGATCAGCATCAGCGTCATCTGCGCGCCGAGCCCTTCGCCGATCTCGTCGGCCACCGCCACGCGGCCCTGCTCGACGACGACGATCGGCGCGACGCGCCAGTCCTCGGCCTTGAGGTCCGGCATCAGCCGGTCGAGAAAGGGCACGCTGTGGCGGCGCGTCGCCAGGGCCGAGAGGCCATCGGCGATCACGATCGCGAGGTCGGGTGCCGGCGCCTTGGCGGCATCGGCGGCCGCCTTCAGCTCACGCAGCTGCCCGGCGGCTTCGGGGTTCAGCTTGCGGCCCAGGTCGGGGCGCTGCAGATACACATGCCGATCGGCCGCGGCGCTGTGCAGCAACAGGCTCTCATGGCCCCGGCTCTGCAGTTCCTCGCGCAGGCCGGCATGGTCGAGCGGCAGGTGCACGGCGTCGCGGGCGCGGGCATGGGCGAACTGGAAGTCGAGCTGCGCCGCGGTCGGCAGGCTGGTGCCGGCGCGGCCCAGCGCGATGCGTGCCGGCGTGAGCTGCCGCAGCTGTTGCCAGGGGTTCGGCGTGGCGGGCGTGTGGTCGGACATGGCGGCCTCCTGGCGCTTACTGCAGCTGCCTGAGCGCCTGGCGGAACTCGACCGCCAGGCCCTCGCCCATGCGCAGGTCGCGCCCTTCCTGGCGGAAGATGCCCATGCGCTCCAGCCATTGCTCGAACTCCGGCGCGGCGCGCAGGCCCATCACGCGGCGGGCGTACAGCGCATCGTGGAACGACGTGGTCTGGTAGTTCAGCATCACGTCGTCGGAGCCGGGAATGCCCATGATGAAGTTGATGCCCGCCGTGCCCAGCAGCGTCAGCAGCACGTCCATGTCGTCCTGGTCGGCTTCGGCGTGGTTCGTGTAGCAGATGTCGCAGCCCATCGGCACGCCGAGCAGCTTGCCGCAGAAGTGGTCCTCGAGCCCGGCGCGGATGATCTGCTTGCCGTTGTACAGATACTCGGGCCCGATGAAGCCGACGACCGTGTTGACGAGAAACGGGTTGAAGTGCCGGGCCACCGCGTAGGCGCGGGCTTCGCAGGTCTGCTGATCGACGCAGTGGTTGGCGTTGGCTGACAAGGCGCTGCCCTGGCCGGTCTCGAAGTACATCAGGTTCGAGCCGACGCTGCCGCGCTTCAGGCTCAGGCCGGCCTCGTAGCCCTCCTGCAGCACCGCGAGGTTGATGCCGAAGCTCGCGTTGGCGGCTTCCGTGCCGGCGATCGACTGGAACACCAGGTCCACCGGCGCGCCGCGTTCGATGGCCGCGATCGACGAGGTCACGTGCGTCAGCACGCAGGACTGCGTGGGGATCCCGTAGCGCTGGATCACCGCGTCGAGCATCTCCAGCAGGGTGCAGATCGACCCCATGTTGTCGGTGGCGGGGTTGATGCCGATCATCGCGTCGCCGTTGCCGTACAGCAGCCCGTCGAGCATGCTGGCCGCGATGCCGGCCGGATCGTCGGTGGGGTGGTTCGGCTGCAGCCGGGTCGACATGCGCCCGCGCAGGCCCACGGTGTTGCGGAAGCGCGTGACCACCTGGATCTTCTGCGCGACCAGGATCAGGTCCTGGATGCGCATGATCTTCGACACCGCCGCCGCCATTTCCGGCGTCAGGCCGGGCGCCAGGGCGCGCAGCGAGATCTCGTCGGCCCGGTCGCTGAGCAGCCAGTCGCGGAAGCCGCCGACGCTGAGCGAGCTGACCGGCGCAAACGCCGCCGCGTCGTGCGTGTCGATGATCAGGCGGGTGATCTCGTCCTGCTCGTAGGGCACCACCGCTTCGCTCAGGAAGCCCTTGAGCGGCACCTCGGCCAGGGCCATCTGGGCCGCGGCGCGCTCGGCGTCGCTGCCGGCCGATACCCCGGCCAGCAGGTCGCCGGAACGCATCGGGCTGGCCTTGGCCATCAGTTCGCGCAGGCTGCTGAAGCGCCAGTTCTCGCCGCCCACCGTGTGTGTGTATGTCGCCATGTGTCGTCCTCGCTACGGGGGCGCGCGGGCTGGCCGCCCGCCCTGCCGCTTACTTGAGCGCCTGCTCGGCCTGCTTGATCGCCGCGAACTCCTCTTCGGGCGTGCCGGACACCAGGTGGTGCCGGCTGTAGAGCGCGAAGTACGCGATGAACAGCGCATAGATGACCACCGCCCCGATCACCACGCGAGGATCGACCAGGAAACCGGCCACGAGTGCCACCGCCGCGAGCACCAGCGCGATCGACGAGGTGACGATGCCGCCCGGCGTGCGGTAGGGCCGCGGCATGTGCGGGCGGCGCACGCGCAGCGTGATGTGCGCGGCCATCATCAGCACATAAGACAGCGTGGCGCCGAACACCGCGACCAGGATCAGCAGGTCGCCCTGGCCGGTCAGCGACAGCGAGAAGCCGATGATCCCCGGCACGATCAGCGCCGCCACCGGCGCCTTGTTCTTGTTGGTCACCGACAGATTGCGCGGCAGGTAACCGGCGCGCGACAGGGCGAAGATCTGGCGCGAGTAGGCGTAGATGATCGAGAAGAAGCTCGCGATGAGACCTGCCAGGCCGACGAGGTTGACGAACTGGCTCATCCACGTCGGGCCGCTGTACACATGCTCCAGCGCCTCGACCAGCGGGTTGCCCGAGGCCATCAGCGTCTTCGCCCCGGCCGCGCCGGGGCCCACTAGCAGGATCAGCCCGGCGAAGGTCAGCAGCACCAGCATCGCGCCGATCAGGCCGCGCGGCAGGTCGCGCTTCGGGTCCTTGGTTTCTTCGGCCGCCAGCGGCACGCCTTCGACCGCCAGGAAGAACCACATCGCGTACGGCAACGCCGCCCAGATGCCGACATACCCCAGCGGCAGGAACTCGCTCGCGCCCGCCGCGGTGGACACCGGAATGTCGAACAGCCGGGCCGCATCGAAGTGCGGCGCCATCGAGAAGATGAACACGCCGAGCGCGATCGCGGCCACCGCGGTGATCCCGAACATCAGTTTCAGGGCCTCGCCGGCGCCAAGAATGTGGATGCCGATGAAGATCACGTAGAAGGTGAGATAGACCTTCCAGCCGCCGATGCCGAACAGCGATTCGCAATAGGCACCGATGAAACAGGCGATCGCCGCCGGCGCGATCGCGTATTCGATCAGGATCGCGGTGCCGGTGAGAAACCCGCCCCAGGGCCCGAAAGCCGTGCGCGTGAAGCCGTAGCCGCCGCCGGCCGTCGGAATCATCGACGACAGCTCGGCGAGCGAGAAACACATGCACAGGTACATCGTCGCCATCATCAGCGTGGCGATCAGCATGCCGCCCCAGCCGCCCTGGGCGAGGCCGAAGTTCCAGCCGGCGTAATCGCCCGAGATCACGTACGCCACCCCGAGCCCGACCAGCAGCACCCAGCCGGCGGCGCCTTTCTTGAGCTCGCGGCTCGCGAAGTAATCCTGGTCGACGTGCTCGGTCTGCACGCCTGAGGCGTGGGAGCCTTGTTGAATGTCCTGCGTTGACATCTGGAATCTCCTTTTTCGAGTCCGGTCGAGCCCACCGAGACCGCACCGGCTGTTTCGCTGTGCATCTTCGGCCCGTGTTCCCCAGCCGGCTTGACCGGACACGGGGAACGGCTGTCGCCCACGGTCAAGGTTTGCCCGAATGCTCCGGCTGCGCTGCCGGGTGTCCACTGAATCGACGCTGTCGGCATCAGCACCACCCTGGTCGACCGATGGCCGGACCTCCCCGCGCACCGACTTCGCTCCGGCGAGCTGGCCACACGGGTTGAAATCGCCGCGATTGCACGGTCCGTGCCCGGCAACCCAGCCAGCCCGCAAGGCCCTCTCACCGATGATCTCCCTTCAGGACGTGCTGCAGGCACAACCCGTCACGGCCCAGGCGGCCCCCGGGCCACGCCACAGCGGCGTGTTGGCGGCGGCGGCCAGCGGGCTGCCCGACTTCATCGTCAAGCAGGGCGCCGACCCGGACCGCGTGCTCGGCGTGGCCGGCGTCGACCCGGAAATGCTGAGCCGGCCCACGCTCAGCGTGGCCCTGCCGAATTACTGCCAGGCGCTCGAGGAGGCGGCCCGGCAATCGCATTGCGACAATTTCGGCCTCCTGTATGGGCAGCAGTTCAAACCCCAGGCGCTCGGGCTGCTCGGCTACATCGGGCTGTGTTCGAGCACGCTGCGGGAGGCGTTGGTCAATTTCTCGATCGCCTTTCCACTGCACCAGCGCAACAGCCTGATCCGCCTGGTCGACATGGGCGACTGCTACCGTTTCGATTACCAGGTCCGCCACGGCGCGGTGCTGATCCGGCGCCAGGATGCAGAACTGACGCTCGGCATGACGCTCAACCTGATCCGCCATGTGCTCGGCAACCACTGGGCGCCGCGGGCCGTGCATTTCGAGCATCCGCGCCCGGGCGAATGGCAGGAACACTGGCGCGCGTTCAACGCGCCCGTCTACTTCGACGAGCCGCTCAATTCGATGCTGATTCCCAAGCGCGACCTGGATTGCGCCATGCCCCAGCAGGACCCGCTGCTGCTGGCCGTGATGCAGGATTCGCTGCGCCGGATTTCCGCCGCCGAGCAGCATGCGCCCGACATCGTGCTGGACACGCGCACCCATATCCAGCAGCACCTGACCAGCGGGGCCTGCTCGCAGGACCGCATCGCCGAGCAGATGGGGCTGGGCCAGTGGACCCTGCAGCGCCGCCTGAAGGACCGCGGCGTCACCTTCTCGGAACTGGTGGATGCGGTGCGCCGCGAAATGGCGGCCCATTACCTGAACCAGCGGCACCTGGCGATCTCCGACCTGGCGCCGTTGCTGGGCTACTCGGAGCTCAGCGCCTTCACCCGCGCCTTCCGGCGCTGGTACGGCGTCAGCCCGCGGGGCTGGCGCTCCGGCACGCCTGCGGCAGCCGACCCGGCACCGCAGGGGCCGGCGCTGGACGACTGACCGGCCGGCGGCCTCGGCCGCGACGGCAGCGCCCCCCCTGCGGCCGGTGCTAAGGTCCCCGCCATCGCATCCCTTCCCGGAGACCGGCATGCGCCTGCTGTTGGCGATCCTTCTGCCCTTCTTTGTCTTCTTCACGATCGGCCGCCCGATCGCCGGCATCGTCTGCCTGATCCTGCAGATCACGCTGATCGGCTGGCTGCCGGCCGCGATCTGGGCGGTCTACGCCCTGAGCCAGTACAAGACCGACCAGAAGATCGAGAAGGCGCTCGGCCAGCGGGGCTGACGCGGGCCGCTGCGCGGCAGCCGGTGACCCGGCGTGCTCAGCGCAGGATGTCGACCGTCACCACGTTGCTGCTGCCGTCCTGCCCCGCGTCGTCCTCGGCGACGACGTACCAGCTGACCTCGCCGCCCGGGTCGTCGGGCACGGTGACGAGCCACTCGAGCGGCGGGCCGTAGACCCGGTCGAGCCGCACCGTGCCCTGGTAGTCGACCTGGTAGAGCGAGACGCGCCAGACGCCGTAGTCGTCGCTGGCGCGGGCCTGCAGCGTGATGCGCTGGCCGGAATCGGCCACGGTGGTGCTGGCATCCAGCGTCGCGGACGGCGGGTCGTCGTCGTAGCAGCAGCCGATGCCGATCGAGACGCCGCCGCCGCCGCAGCCGGAAAGCAGCGCGAGCGCACCGGCCAGGCCGAGGACGGCGAAGCGCCCCGCGCCGCGGCGCGCGGCCACCGCCGGCGCAGGGCACGCCGCCCTGGCGGCGCGGGCGCCCGGCGGCAGCGCGGGAGTCGTCGTGGTCATGCGGGCCATCCTACGGCGCCCCCCTGCGCCTCGCGCTCGGGATCGACGCGAGGCGCCCCGGCGGCCGCGGCGCGGCGCGGCGCGGCGCGGCGCCGGTATTCACCCTGCCGGGCCGGCCGCCGCTCAAGCCGGTCGCCGCGCCAGTTCCTCGCGCACCAGCCGCACGATCAGCTTGTCGAGCGACTCGACCGAGTAGTTCTCGACCTCGTGCGTCGTCTGACGCCCCGGCCCGCTCGACGGGTCGCGCGCGTCGGCATAGGTCAGGAAGACGAAGCGCCCGCCGGTGAACTGCGCCGCCTGGCGGAAGACGACCTCGCCCAGCGGGTCGAGCCCGCTCGCGCCGACGGCAAGCAGCTTGACGCCGCGGGCGGTGGCCGCCTGCAGGTCGAAGTCGTAGGACGGCAGACCGCGCGGCTGGCCGGGCTCCAGGTGCGGCGGCGCGTCGGCCACCAGCACGACGAGACGGGTCGCGCCGTCGCCGCGCCACGAGAGGCCATGCACCGCGGTGTGCAGCGCCTCGTGCAGCGCCTCGGGGTAGTCGCCGCCGCCCTGGGCGCGCAGCGCAGCGAGCGAGCGCTGGAAAGCACCGAGGTCGTCGGTGAAGTCCTGCGAGCGCACGAAGAACTCGTCGCCACGGTCGCGGTAGGCGACCAGGCCGAAGCAGATGTCGGGCTGGCTCGGCAGCTGGGCGATCTGCGCGGCCATCGCGCGCATCGAGGCGGCGAGCTTGCCGATCTCGTCGGCCATCGAGCCGGTAGCGTCGACCAGGAAGACGAGGTCGAGCCGCGTCGGCTCGACCGGCGCGCGCCCGTCGAGGCGGATCTGCAGGTCGTCGCGCTGGCCGCGCTGCAGCAGCGCGCGGCCGTGCAAGGCGCCGCGGCCCGAGCCCTTGCGCACCGCCACCTCGAGCACCGGCGCGCCGCTGCTGCCGTCCGCGGTCGGCGAGGCCCAGGTCAACGAGGGCGAGGGCGCGGGCCAGGCGGCCGGATGCCAGCCGCCGAAGGCTTCGGGCGACGCGGCCACGCGCGGGTGCAGCCAGGCCTGGCCGCCGGCGTCGGTGCGCAGCCAGATCGGCAGCGGCTGGCCGCCGACGGAGACGCGCACGTCCGCGTCCGGCACCGGCCGGCCGACGGCGTCGTGGACCACCACGCGATAGCGCTCGCTGACATCCATCGGGCGCGCGGGCAGGCCGGCATGGCGCGCGCGGAAGTCGAGGTAGCGGCCGAAGTCGGCGTTGTCGTCGACGACGCCGGCCGTCACCGGCTCGTTCGCCGGCCGCTGCGCGGGGGCGGGCGCCCGTTCGCGCAGACTGCGCGACGCCTGCGGCACCGCAACGGGGGCCTCGGCGGCAGCGTGGCCCGCGGCGTCGGCCGCGGCCGGCGCGCCACGCGCGCTGGAGGCTTCCGCCTCGGCCTTCCCGCGCGCGGCGGGTGCGGCCGCGCCGACCCCGGGCGGGGGCGCGGCCGACAGCGCTTCCGCCGGCGCCTCCGCGGAAGGCACGGCGCCGTCATCGTCACGGCCATAGGTGCGCGGCTCGCGCGGTGCGCGCCGCGAGCCGGCCGGCCCCTCCAGTTCGACCAGCTTCGGCAGCCGGTGGCAGTCGCGCGCCGAGGGTGCGGGCGGCGGGCCGTCCTGCGGGCCGGCCCAGCGCAGGCCGGACCAGGCCGGCGGCTGCCAGGGCGCCATCGGCGGCGCCTGCCGGCCCGGGCCGCGCTCGGACCCGGGCGACGGCCATTCGTGCGCGCCGGCCGCGCCGACGCCAGCCCAGCCCGCCGCCGCCAGCGCGACCAAGAGCGCGCCCTGCCGCAGCCCATGCCGCCGCGGCCGGCGTGCCGGGCCGGGCGAGGTGCGGGCGGCGGTGCCGCGAGGCGCATGGGCGCCTGGCGTCGCGCCCACGGGCTGGGCGGCGGTAACGGGGGCAGCGGGTGCGGGCGAAAGGTTCGAGGCGGTGCGGCGCATGGTGTGAGGTCCGTCGGCGGGCTGGCGGCCGGGCCCGAATGGCCCGACCTGATGGCTGATACGGCGGTCGGGGCGCAGCGGGGTTAAAGCTCTTGCGAGCCGGGTTCGCGGACCGCCGGACGGCGCCGCTGCGCCACTGCCACAGGGCTGCCTTGCCGTGCTGGCGTGCTGAGCCCTGCCATTCGGCTGGACCGGCCCGTCCGTCCGGCCCCGGAGCGCGCGACGGTCTTGACCCCGCCGGCCGTCCTCGCGCGTATCAACCAGGAAGCCCCCGGCCGATGGCAGACTCCTCGCCCCGTCGCCCGCCGGTCGCACCGCACGCCAGCACCCCGCGCTCGCCCCGATGCCCGACGACCCCGCCACCCTCGCCGCCGAGGCGCCTACGACCGCAGCCGAGCTCGACGACCGGGCGATGCGCGCCTGGGCCGCGGGCGACGCCGGCGCCTTCGAGCAGCTCTACGCGCGCCACCACCAGGGTCTCTACCGCTTCCTGCGCCGCCTGCTCGGCCAGGCCGGCGCGGGCCAGCTCGACGAGGTGTTCCAGGACAGCTGGCTGCGCGTGATCCAGGCGCGCGGGCAGTGGGCGCCGCAGGGCGCGAGCTTTCGCACCTGGCTCTACACGATCGCCCACCACCGTGCGATCGACGCGCTGCGGCGCAGCGGCCGCGAGGTGTCGGTCGACGCCTTCGAGGCGGGCGCCGGAGACGAGGCGGCCGGCGAGCCCTGGGTGCCTGCGGGCGTGCCCTGGTCCGGCTGGCCCGCGGCCGTGCACGGCGGCGAGGCCGCTTCCGGCACCGAGGACAGCGCCTTCTGGCGCGCCGCCGGGCGCCGCCTGCTCGACTGCCTCGAGACACTGCCCGCCGCCCAGCGGGCGGTGTTCCTGCTGCACCACGAGGACGGGCTGACGCTCGACGAGCTGGCGCGCAGCCTCGAACTGGGCTTCGAGACGGCGAAGAGCCGCCTGCGCTACGCGATGGCCAAGCTGCGCGGCTGCATGGGCGCCTACCTGCCGGCGCAGGAGCTGCCGCGATGAGCGCCTTCGCGCGGCCGTCCGAAAGCGAGGCCCGTCGCCCGCGGCGGGCGGGCCCGCGCGGCGGAAGGGGGCGGCGATGAGCGACACCACCCGCCGCGATTCACACGATGCGCACGACGAGCCGCTCGACGCCCACCTCCGAGCCGCGCTGCGCCACGCGCCGGACCGCGACGCCGCGCCGCCGCCGGCGCTCAGCGCACGCCTGATCGCCGCGGCACGCGCGGCGGCCGCGCCCCCTCGGGCGGACACCGCGGCGGCGACGCCGCCGCTCGGCGCCGGCGCAACGGCGGCCTCGCGAGAAGCCCCCGGCCCGACCCCGTCGCAGGCGACCGGACCGGCATCGCGGCGCGCCCGCCCCGATGCCGGGGTCGCTGCACATGCCGGCGCCGGCGGCTGGCGCGTCCGGCTCGCGCGCCTCGTCGCGACCTGGCAGCGGCCGGGCGCCCAGGCGGCCTTCGCGAGCCTCGCACTGGCCGGCGTGATTGGCTGGGTCTGGCGCGACGGGCCTCCGCCGGACGAAGCCGCGATGCCGCCGCGGGCTGCGGCCCCGGCCGCCGCGTCGCCCGCATCGCCACCGCCCACGCAGCCGGCTGCGCCGTCGGCGGCTCCTGCGGAGGCGAGCCCGGCCCCGACCCCGGCAGAGCGCCGCGCCGCACCCGAAGCCAGGGCGCCCGCCCGCCCGGACGCCGGCCCGGCCAGGCCGGCCCCAGGGGCCCCGGCACCGGAGCGCGCCGCGCCCACAGCCAAGGCAACGGCGCCGGGCCCCGACCGCGCGCCAGCGCTCGGCAGGCGGCCTGCGGCCGAGGCGTCGGACGGCTCGCCAGCAAGCGACGCTGCAGACGCCTACAACGCCGCCGACCCGCAAGGCCTGGAGGGCCGCGCAGCCATCGCCGGCGGGTCGCAGGTCGCGCCCGACACCGCCCCGCCACAGGCAGAAGCGGCCCCCGCGCCGCCCCGACCCGAGGCAATGTCGGCGCCGCGCCGCGCCGCCGCGCCGCAGGCGCCCGATCCACTTGCGGCGCCTGCGCGGCGCCTGGCCACCGCCCGGCCGGACGCCACCACCCCTGGGGCCGTCGCCCGGGCGCCCGCGCCGGCCGCCACCGCACGGGTGCCGGCGACCGGCGCCGAGCAGGAAGCGGCGGCCCGCATGCGAGACGGCCTGACGTCCCGGCGCGAGTCGACGACCGGCGCGGCAGCCGACCGCAACGCCAGCACGGGGCGCTGGGCTGCGTGGCTGCGCGAGGCCCGGCGGGCCGCGGCCGGGCGCTGGTCCGGCCCTGCGGCGGGGCCCTTGCCCGCCGGCACGCGCGAACTGCGCGACGCGGAAGGCGCGCTGCTCGGCCGCCTCGGCTTCGAGGGCGGCGCCGACACGCTGGTCTGGCAGGCGGCAGGGGAGCCCGCAGCCGTCTGGCGCGCGACGCTGGCGCCCCAGACGGCGGCGCGCCTGCGCGCGGCTTGGCCCGAAGCCGCGTTGGACGAGGGCGCGCCGGCACCGGCGCGAGACGCCTCGCCGCCGACGCCGCCCGAACCAGGCGGGCGCTGAGGCCGCCACAGACACCGCGACCGCCGGCGGCCCGCGCAGGCTTTGTGCGCGGGCGGGCTTGATCGACCTCGGCACACCCGGTGGGCGCCACGGCCCCGGGGCACGGTGGCGGCCGGCTTCGCCCTTGGCGCCCCCACATAATGCTCGGTTGCACGTTTGCCGCCGCGCGCACGACGCCGACATGACGACCTCCAGCCCGCGCGAGCGCGGCGCCCCCGACGACCGACCGATCCCGCCGACACCGTCCGCCGCGGCCCGAAAGGACGCGGGCGCGGGCGCCGCAGCCGCGATCCGGGTGCGCGGCGCCCGCACCCACAACCTGAAGAACATCGACCTCGACATCCCGCGCGACCGGCTGGTCGTGATCACCGGGCTGTCGGGCTCGGGCAAGTCGAGCCTGGCCTTCGACACGCTGTACGCCGAGGGCCAGCGGCGCTACGTCGAGAGCCTGTCGACCTACGCGCGGCAGTTCCTGCAGCTGATGGACAAGCCCGACGTCGACGTGATCGAGGGCCTGTCGCCGGCGATCTCGATCGAGCAGAAGGCGACCAGCCACAACCCGCGCTCGACGGTCGGCACCGTGACCGAGATCCACGACTACCTGCGCCTGCTCTACGCCCGCGCCGGCACGCCCTACTGCCCCGACCACGACCTGCCGCTGGCCGCGCAGAGCGTCTCGCAGATGGTCGACGCGGCCCTCGCCCTGCCGCCCGAGACGCGCCTGATGGTGCTGGCGCCGGTGGTGCGCGAGCGCAAGGGCGAGTTCGTCGAGCTGTTCCAGGACCTGCAGGCCCAGGGCTACGTGCGCTTCCGCGTGCGCTCGGGCGGCGGCGCGGCGGCGGTGGTCGAGGCCGGCGCCCTGCCGAAGCTGAAGAAGGCCGAGAAGCACGACATCGACGTCGTCGTCGACCGCCTGCGCGTGCGCCCCGAGATGCAGCAGCGCCTGGCCGAGAGCTTCGAGGCGGCGCTGCGCCTGGCCGACGGCCGGGCGATCGCCTGGGAGCTCGGCGACGACGGCGCCCCGGGACGCGAGCACCTCTTCTCGAGCAAATTCGCCTGCCCGGTGTGCAGCCTCGCGCTGCCGGAGCTGGAGCCGCGGCTCTTCTCGTTCAACTCGCCCTCCGGCGCCTGCCCGACCTGCGAGGGGCTGGGGCAGGTCACGCGCTTCGACCCGGAGCGGGTCGTCGCCTTCCCGTCGCTCAGCCTGGCCAGCGGCGCGGTCAAGGGCTGGGACCGGCGCAATGCCTACACCTGGTCGACGCTCGAGAGCGTCGCGCTGCACTACGGCTTCGACCTCGAGATGCCGTTCGAGCAGCTGCCCGAGGCGGCGCGCCAGGTGCTGCTGCACGGCTCCGGCGGCGAGGACATCGCCTTCGTCTACGAGGCCGAGGGCAGCACCGGGCGCCGGCGCAGCGTCAAGCGACGGCATCCGTTCGAAGGCATCCTGCCGAACCTCGAGCGGCGCTTCCGCGAGACGGACTCGGCCGCGGTGCGCGAAGACCTGGTGCGCTACCAGGCCGCGCGCCCCTGCCCCGACTGCGGGGGCACCCGACTGCGGCGCGAGGCACGGCACGTCTACCTGGAGTCGGCGTCGGAAGGGCCTGCGAATCCGGAGGCAGCGGCCGCCGGGGCGACGGACGCCGCCCCGCCGACCACGCGCCGCGCGATCTACGAGGTCGAGCGCGCGACGCTGGCCGACAACCTCGCCTACGTCAGCTCGCTGCGCCTGCAGGGCGCGAAGGCCGGGATCGCCGACAAGGTGGTGCGCGAGATCCGCGCGCGGCTCCGGTTCCTGAACGACGTGGGCCTGTCCTACCTGAGCCTGGACCGCAGCGCCGACACGCTGTCGGGCGGCGAGGCGCAGCGCATCCGCCTCGCGAGCCAGATCGGCTCCGGCCTCACCGGCGTGATGTACGTGCTCGACGAGCCGAGCATCGGCCTGCACCAGCGCGACAACGAGCGCCTGATCGGCACCCTGCAGCACCTGCGCGACCTCGGCAACAGCGTGCTCGTCGTCGAGCACGACGAGGACATGATCCGCGCCGCCGACCATGTGATCGACATGGGGCCGGGCGCCGGCGTGCACGGCGGGCGGGTGATCGCCCAGGGCACGGCCGAGGAGGTGGGCCGCGAGCCGGCGTCGCTGACCGGGCGCTACCTGTCGCGCGCGCTCGAGATCGCGCTGCCGGCGCGGCGCGTACCGCCGGGCGGCGGGGCGAACCCGGAGCTGCCGTTCGGCCGCGCCGCCGGGCCGGCGGCCGCGGCCGAGAAGCCGGTCGCGGCGGCGCGCAAGGCCGCGAAAGGCGCGAAGGGACGCGCGCCGGCCTTCCAGGCGCTGGACGCCTTCGGGGCGACGAGCGCCTTCGCGGTCGGCGACGCCGCCGCGCTGTCCGGCGCGGCCGCGGCGGCGGGCGAGGCCGCCCCGGCGGGCACCTGGCTGCGCATCGTCGACGCCCACGGCAACAACCTGCGGCACGTCACGGCGCGCCTGCCGGTGGGCCTCTTCACCTGCGTCACCGGCGTCTCGGGCTCGGGCAAGAGCACGCTGGTCAACGACACGCTCTACGCGGCGCTGGCGAAGAAGCTCTACCAGAGCCACGTCGACCCGGCGCCGCACCTCGCGATCGAGGGCCTGGAGGCCTTCGACAAGGTGATCAACGTCGACCAGAGCCCGATCGGCCGCACGCCGCGCAGCAACCCCGCCACCTACACCGGCCTCTTCACGCCGATCCGCGAGCTGTTCGCCGAGGTGCCGGCGGCGCGCGAGCGCGGCTACGGGCCGGGGCGCTTCAGCTTCAACGTCAGCGCCGCGTCGGGCGGCGGGCGCTGCGAGGCCTGCCAGGGCGACGGCGTGCTGAAGGTCGAGATGCACTTCCTGCCCGACGTCTACGTGCCCTGCGACATCTGCCGCGGCCAGCGCTACAACCGCGAGACGCTCGAGATCCTCTACAAGGGCCGCCACATCACCCAGGTGCTCGACATGACGGTCGAGGAGGCGCACGCCTTCTTCGGCGCGGTGCCGTCGATCGCGCGCAAGCTGCGCACCCTGCTCGACGTGGGCCTGGGCTACATCACCCTCGGCCAGAGCGCGACCACGCTCTCGGGCGGCGAGGCGCAACGGGTGAAGCTGGCGCTCGAGCTGTCGAAGCGGGACACCGGCCGCACGCTCTACATCCTCGACGAGCCGACCACCGGCCTGCACTTCGCCGACATCGAGCTGCTGCTGAAGGTGCTGCACCAGCTGCGCGACGCCGGCAACACGATCGTCGTGATCGAGCACAACCTCGACGTGATCAAGACCGCCGACTGGGTGCTCGACATGGGCCCGGAGGGCGGCGCCGGCGGCGGCACGGTGGTGGCCGAGGGCACGCCGGAGGACGTGGCGGCGAACCCGGCCAGCCACACCGGGCGTTACCTGAAGCCGCTCCTCGCGCGCTGAGGGGGATCGCCGGCGCCGCCGCCGCGCGACGGCCGGCGCGGCCGAGAATGCGGCCGACCCAGCCCGCGCCGGCGCAGACCGGCCCCCACGCCATGCCCGCCATCGACTACTTCCTCGCCCCGCAATCGCCCTATGCCTACCTGGGCCACGAGCGCTTCGTCGCGATCGCCCGTGCCGCCGGCGCGACGATCCGCGTGCGGCCGATCGACCTGGGCAATGTCTTCCCGGTCTCGGGCGGCCTGCCGCTGACCAAGCGCGCGCCCCAGCGCCAGGCCTACCGGCTGGTCGAGCTGCGCCGCTTCTCGGACTGGCTGTGCCTGCCGCTGAAGCTGCAGCCGAAGTACTTCCCGGTCTCGGGCGACGACGCGGCCCAGCTGATCGTCGCGGTCGAGGCGAAGGACGGCGTCGAGGCCGCGCTGCGCCTGTCCGGCGCGATGTTCCGCGCGGTCTGGGCCGAGGACCGCAACATCGCCGACGAGGCCACCCTGGCGGCGCTGCTGGCCGAGCAGGGCCTGCCGCCGGCGCGCCTGGAAGACGGCCACTCGCAGGCGGCGCACGTCGCCTACGAGGCCAACACCGCGCAGGCGATCGAGGCCGGGGTGTTCGGCGTGCCGACCTATGTGGTCGACGGCGAGCTGTTCTGGGGCCAGGACCGGCTCGACTTCGTGCAGCGGCGGCTGGCGCAGGCCTGAGGCCCCTGCACGCTGGCGGCGCTGACACCGTTTGTCAGCGTTCGCTGACAGGCGCGCTCCGTTCCGCGCCGGACCCGATCGGCCGAGGATGACAGACCCGGCCCCGTGGCCTGCCTAGAGTGCGGGCACGGCAAAGAGCCGTTCTGACGAAAGCAGAAGGAGAAAGCCTCATGTTCACCAACCGATGGGCAGCCATCGCGACGATCTGCGCGGCGCTCGGCGCCGGGGTGGTCGTGGCCGGCTGCGGCAGCACGCCTACACAGGACAGCCTCGGCGAGTCGATCGACGACACCGTCATCACCTCGAAAGTGAAAGCCAAGTTCGTCGAGGACAAGACCGTCTCGGCCCTGAACATCTCGGTCGAGACCTTCAAGGGCGTCGTTCAGCTGAGCGGCTTCGCCAACAGCGCGGCCGAGGCCGCGCAGGCTGGCGAGCTCGCGCGCAGCGTGGCCGGCGTCAAGTCGGTGAAGAACGACATCCGGTTGAAGTCCTGACCTTCCACCACACGGCCAGCGGGCCCTGGCACGCTGGCCGGCAACGACACCCGCACGTCCCGAAAGGAAGCGACATGAACCGCAGGAGCATCCCTGAAGAAGTCCGCCCGCTGTCGAGCGACGTCGACGCCCTGCTGTCGACGGTCGGCCAGGAGGCGCGCGCCAGCGCCCACGACATCCGCGAGAGCATGGCCCGCGTCTACGACAGCGCGCGCGACCGCCTGTCGCGGGTCGATGAGTCGGTGCGCACCACCGCCCGCCATGCCGCTCACTCGACCGACGACTACGTGCACGACAAGCCCTGGCGCGTCGTCGCGATCGGCGCGCTGGCCGGCCTGGCGCTCGGCCTGCTGATGTCGCGTCGCTGACGCGGTCCCCGCAGCCCGCGGGATCCGGTCGCCGCCCCGCCGCGGCCGGGTCGCCACGATCCTCCCCGTGACCGGCCTTCCCCCGCCTCCTCATTCGGGTCGGTCATGCTTGGTCGCCGTCACCCGATTCCGGGGACGGCGACTTTTTTCTGGCCGATTTGCCGCCGCAGACCCCTGATGTCAGGCCGGGAGAGCGCCACCCCCCACAATGTCCGCACCGCTGACCTGCCACGACCCGGTCGCGCGCCAGGCATGCCGACAAGCACGGACACGACACCGCCCCCCGCCCCGACGCCCACGCCCGCTCCGTTCCGGCTGCAGCGGCTGCTGCGCATTGCGCCGCCGCAGGTCTTCGCGGTGCTGCTGATGACGGCGATGGTGTCGATCGTGATCCTCATCGTCTCGGAGGCCACCGCGAGCCGCATCGAGCGCTCGCGCAGCGCGGTGGCGTCGGTGGAAACCGCGCTCGACCGCCTGGCCCTCGTCCGCACCGGGATCGCGAACGCGGAGTCGAACCAGCGCGGGTATCTGCTGACCGGCAGCGGCGCCTACCTGCCGCCGTTCGAAGCGGCTTCGAGCCTGACGCAGAACGCGATCGGCGACCTGGCCTCGCTGACCGGCGACGACCTCGAATGGCGCGGCCGCGTCGCGGCGCTGCGCGAACACGTGACAGCGCGGCTCGACCAGCTCAAGTTCGGCGTCATGACGCTGCAGCGCGACGGCCCCGGGGCCGCGCTCGACTACGTGCGCGGCGGCCAGGGCAGCGACCTGATGGGGCAGATCACGCGCACCGCCGACGGCCTGGAGCCGGCGCTGCGCGCCGAGCTGGGCCGCCGCGAGGCGCTGCTCGACCGCGTCTGGCTGCAGCAGCGCATCGGCGTCGGCGTGGTCGTGCTGCTGAATCTGATCTTCCTCGGCGTGCTGGCGAACCTGATGGTTCGCCAGTTTCGCCAGCGCGAGGAACGCCGCGCCGAGATGCAGCGCGACAACGAGATGCTCGAGCGCGCGGTGGCCGACCGCACCGAGGAGCTCTCGGCGCTGTCGATCTACCTGCAGTCGAGCAGCGAGCACGAGAAGGCGCGCCTGGCGCGCGACCTGCACGACGAGCTCGGCGGCATCCTGACCTCGGCCAAGATCGACATCGCCTGGCTAGAGGGCCGCAGCATCGCCGCCGACCCCGAGGTCGTGCCGCGGCTGGGCCGGCTCTCTGCCGTGCTCGACGAGGCGGTCGACCTCAAGCGCCGCGTCGTCGAGAACCTGCGGCCTTCGCTGCTCGACCACCTGGGCCTCGGCCCGGCGCTCGAGTGGTACATCGGCGAGCACTGCGCCAAGGCCGGTCTGAAAGCCGAGCTGAACCTGCCCGAGGCAGGCGAGGCGCTACCGTCCGAGGTGGCGATCGCGATCTACCGCACGGTGCAGGAAGGGCTCACCAACACGATCAAGTACGCCCGCGCGAAAACCGTCGAGGTGAACCTGGAACGGGTGCAGGACCCGAGCGGGCACGAGCGCTACCACCTGGTGCAGCACGACGACGGCATCGGCATCAAGGATTTCCGGCCCGACCACCTCTCGCACGGCATGGCCGGCATGCGGCAGCGCGCGCGCGCGCTCGGCGGCAGCCTCGAGGTGCGCAGCGCGCCGGGCCGCGGGACGACGATCGAGGCCTCGTATCCGTTGACGCCGGCCGAATAAGACCGAAGGCGCGCGCCGGCGCCGCCGGACGCGATGCGCACCGCACGCGGCCGCGGTGCCTGCGCCGGTCAGTGGCGGGTCGAGTTGCCGTCGTGCGGCGGCATCGTGCCGTCGCCCGGCAACACGCTGTGGCGCGAGGCCGCGTGCTCGAGCAGGGTGCGCACCTTGTGGAAGTCGCGGCTCTTGTCGAGGAAGTAATCGGCGCCCGCCTTCAGGCAGGCCGCCTCGAGCACCGGCAGTGCATGGTTGGTCAGCACGATCAGCAGCGGCGGCGGCGAGGTGTGCTTGCGCCGCAGCCCGGCGATCACGCCGAGCCCGGTGCCGGACTTCAGGTTCAGGTCGACGACGACGGCTTGCGGCAGCAGCAGGTCGAACTTGGCGATCGCCTCTTCTTCCGACTCGGCGAGGCCGGCGACCTCGAAACGCCCGGGCTCGTCGATCAGCTCGCGCAGCAGCTGCTGCACCCGGGGCAGGTCTTCGACGACCAGCACGCGCAACGCTTCGTTCGCGTCGATCTCGCGCGACAGGCCGCCGCGTCCGGGAAGACTGCCACCGGAGGGGTCGTCAGCGGCGCCGACGGCGCGCTGCGCGCCGGCGACGGGTTGGGGAAGGGGCGGCCGATCCATGCGGTCTACTGCATCAGGTTGTTGCGGACCGCGTACTGGGTGAGGTCTGCGTTGGTCTTGAAGTTCATCTTCTCGAGCAGGCGCGCGCGGTAGGTGCTCACGGTCTTCGCGCTCAGGCACAGGTCGTTGGCGATCTCGGTCACGCTGCGGCCGACCGCCAGCTTCGAGAAGATCTGGAACTCGCGCTCCGACAGCTTCAGGTGCGCCGGCTGTTCGATGTCGTGCGTCAGGCCGGCGGCGAGCATCTCGGCCAGCTTCGGGCTGATGAAGCGCCGCCCGGCCGCGACCGACCGCACCGCGGCGACGAGCTGATCCGGCGCCAGCTCCTTGCTGACGAAGCCGCTCGCACCGGCCTTCAGCACGTTGAGACCGTATTGCTCTTCAGAGTAGGCGCTGAGGATCAGGATCGCCACCTCGGGTCGACTTGCCTTGGACTGACGGAGGACGTCCATGCCTGATAGATCGGGCAGCGAAAGGTCGACCAGACATACGTCGAGAGCGCAGTCGCCCCGGATCGCAGCCAGCGCCTCACGGCCGGTCGCACCCTCGGCGACGATGTCGATGTCGCTGTGCTGTCCCAGGATATAGCGGAAACCGGCGCGCACGATGTCGTGATCGTCGAACAGGCCGAGGCGGATCAACAGTCCCATGTTCTCAACTCGCAAGAGCGGGCAGCGATGCAGTGGCATTGCATCAGTGGGCGACGCAACGTCCGCCGGCGTCGCGACGTACAACGGCGCGACCGGGTGTTCACCGGAGCGTGCCGTCCTTCCCAACCCGCGACGTGCGCCGAGACTATCGCGGCCCGCCAGTTACACGCAGACGCATGCGCCTGATAGCACTGTCAGCATCGTCCTACGCGGGCGCCGGATCGTCCAGCCCGACCGCGAAATGCGACGATTTCCGCACGCTGTTCGCGCGGCCCGGGGCGAGGCGGGCTGCTGCCGCTGACCACAATCGACTCATGCCTCGCCGCCGCTCTTCGCCGTGACCGCCGACCCCGACCCGGGTGGCACCGGCAGCGACGCGGCCGACACGCCGACGACCCGTCGACCCGGGCCGCGCCCGGCCCGCTCGCCCGACAACACGTCCGACCGGCTCGTCGAAGACGACGAGGCCGACGCGCACACCGAGGAGGCGCTACGCGCGGTCGTGCGGAGTGCGGCTCTGCTGGCCGACATGCCGCACGCGCGCCTGCACCTGGCGCAGGATCGCTGGCTCACCGCCCTCGCGAGCCACGGCCTCGCGCCGACGCCGATGTGGCGCCAGGGCACGCCCTGCGACCAGGTGATCGCCGACGGGTCGCTGCTGCTGGTCGAGGACCTGCAGGCCGACGCGCGCTTCCGCTCGCACCCGCTCGCCGCACCGCCGCATGCGCTGCGCGCCTACCTCGGCCTGCCGCTGCGCATCGACGGCGAGGCTGTCGGCACGCTCGCGGTGCTGGACACCCGCCCTCGCACGCCGGGGCCGGGTGCGATCGCCGCCCTCACGACGCTCGCGGGCACGGCCTCGGAGCTGCTCGCGCAGCGGCGGACGCAGGACGAGCGCCGACGCCTCTCCGAAGTCTCGGACGCGGCCTGCGACTGGGCCTGGGAGCTCGACGCCGAACTGCGCTACGTGTGGATCTCCGAGCCCTTCGACAGCGTCACCGGCGCGAGCCGCCTCGAGTGGCTCGGCCAGGGCATGGGCGACGCGCCGCTGCTCGACGAGCTCGGCCGGCCGCGTGCCGACAGCGGCCGCCTCGCCGACCTGCTCGCCCGGCCCGAGGCCTTCGCGCGGGCGCTCACCATGCAGACGATCGGCTGGCGCAAGCGCTACTTGTCGCGCAGCGGCGTGCCACTGCTCGACGCCCAAGGCCGGGTGCGCGGCTGGCGCGGCCGGACGCGCGACCTGACGGCGCGAATGGAGATCGGCGCGATCGCGGCCGAGCGCGAAGAGCGCCTGCTGAAGCTGTCGGACCACATCCCGGGGCTGATCTTCCAGTACCGGCTCGAGGCGGACGGCCGCTCGAGCTTCCCGTTCGCCAGCGGCCAGTTGCGCAGGAGCCTCGGCTTCGACCCGGCGCCCGGCGCCGGCGGACGCCCCGGCCAGCACTGGCACCTGGTGCACGAGGACGATCGCGAGAGCTTCGTGCGCGCGATCGCCGATTCGGCGCGTGCGCTGGCGCCGTTCGAGCGCGAGTACCGGATCCGCCGCGACGACGGCTCGGTGCGCTGGATCGAGACCCGCGCCACGCCGGAACGCCTGCCCGACGGCGCCACCCTGTGGCACGGTTTCGGCGCCGACGTCACCCAGCGCAAGCAGACCGAGCTGCGCCTGCGCAGCACCGAGCAGCAGTGGGAGCTGGCGGCCGAGGCCAACGGCATCGGCCTCGCCTCGCTCGACCTCGAGCGCGGGACGATGTGCTTCGACCAGCGCGCCTGCGCGCACCACGGGCTGCCGCATCCCTCGCCGTCGTGGCCGCTCGACGACTGGTTCGCCGCCATGGACGAGGCCGACCGCCTCGCGGTACGCAGCGGCCTGCAGCGCGCGCTGGCGACGCGCAGCGTGTTCGAGCGACGCTACCGGCTGACGCGGCCCGACGGCAGCACCCGCGTGCTGGAGCTCGTTGCGCGCGCCTCCTACGACGCACACGACGAGCCGGTCGGGCTGGTGGGCACTTCGCGCGACGTGACCGAGCAGGTCGAAGGCGAACGCCTGCGCCGCGACAAGGAGACCGCCGAGCGCGCGAACCGCGCGAAGACGGAGTTCCTCTCGCGCGTGAGCCACGAGCTGCGCACGCCGCTCAACGGCATCCTCGGCTTCACGCAGCTGATGGCGCTCGACGGGCAGCAACCCCTCGCGCCGGCACAGCGGCTGCGCCTCGAAAGCGTGCGAGCGGCCGGCCAGCACCTGCTCTCGCTGATCGAGGACATGCTCGACCTGACGCGCATCGAGCACGGCGCCGTGCGCCCGCAGCTCGAGCCGGTGGACCTGGGACGCGCGATCACGCGCTCGCTGACGCTGACCGAACCGCTGGCCACGCGCCACGGCGTGTGCCTGCCCGATGCGCCGGCGGCGCCCTGCTGGGTGCTGGCCGACGCCCGCGCGCTCGACCAGGTGCTGATGAACCTGGTGTCGAACGCGATCAAGTACAACCGCGAGGGCGGCAGCGTTTCGCTCGCGATCGAGCGCATCGGCGACAGGGCGCGGCTGGAGATCGCCGACCAGGGCCCGGGCCTTTCGGCCTCGCAGCAGGAGGGGCTCTTCGAGCCCTTCAACCGCCTTGGCGCCGAGCGCCGGCGCATCGAGGGCACCGGGCTGGGCCTGGTCATCGCGCGCGAGCTGAGCCGGACCATGGGCGGCGAGCTGCAGTTGGCCCGCAGCACCCCGCTGGGCACCTGCTTTCGCCTCGAGCTGCCCTTGAGCGACCGCCCGCCGCTCGCGCTGGCGCCGCCCGAGACCGAGGAGCCGCTGACGACGGCCGCCGCCGCGCCGCGCCACGTGCTCTACATCGAGGACGAGCCGCTCAACGTGTTGCTGATGGAAGAGCTGGTGCGTGCGCGGCCAGGCTGGTCGCTGCACGTCGCCGGCGACGGGGCGAGCGGGCTGGCGCGTGCCACCGAGCTGCGGCCCGACCTGGTGCTGGTGGACATGAACCTGCCCGATACCCACGGCCTGGCGCTGATCCGGCGCCTGCGCGACGACCCGCGCACCGCCGCGCTGCCCTGCATCGCGCTGTCGGCGGACGCGATGCACGAGCAGGTCGAGCGCGCCCGCGCCGCCGGTTTCGACGACTATTGGACCAAGCCGATCGACGCGGTCGAAATGCTGGCGCAGCTGGCGCGCGTGCTCGGCGCGGCCTGAACCGCCGGGCGCCCGCAAAGCCGGCGCCCAAAGAAAAAGCCCGGCGCTGCCGGGCTTTTCCACGGGGCCGAAACCGGCTTACCGCAAATGGTCGTTGATCAGCTTGGTCATCTCGAACATCGAGGCCTGGCCTTTCTTGAAGACCTCCTTGAGCTTCGCGTCCGCGTTGATCATCCGCTTGTTGACCGAGTCCTGCAGCTTGTTCTTCTTGATGTAGTCCCAGACCTTCTTGGTCACCTCGGTTCGCGGCAGCGGCTTGTCGCCGACGATGGCCGCCAGCGTTGGCGTCGGGGTCAGGGCCTTCATGAACGCCGCGTTCGGGGTGCGCTTCTTGGCAGGCGCCTTCTTCGCGGCGACCTTCTTGGCCGGGGCCGCCTTCTTGGCCGGGGCCGCCTTCTTGGCCACGAGTTTCTTGGCCGGGGCCTTCTTCGCGGCAGCCTTCTTCGCCGGCGCCTTCTTGGCGACCGCCTTTTTCGCGGGCGCCTTCTTCGCAGTTGCCATTTCGAATCTCTCCATCAAGTGCGTTGTTGATGTGCCGGGTTGAGGCGAGAGCCGCATGAGCTCTCTTTTCTCTCGGACACCCTGCGCCGCGGATGGTACTGCTTGACATCTATCACGAGAAGAGGATTTCCCTCTCGAAACATGCGCAGAAGCAGGCCTTCACGCGCATCTGTCGCGCCTCGACATCAAGAGGGCAGCACGATGGGCCCGATATCCTCGCGAGCCTTCGCGCAAAACCCCGCCTGTATGCTGTGGCCATGCTGAAAATACTCGTCCGCTGGGCCCTGCTCGCTGCTGCGCTGCTGCTTGTCGCGCATCTGTATCCGGGTGTCTCGGTAAGCAGTTTCTCCTCCGCACTGCTCGCGGCCTTCGTGCTCGGGCTGCTCAATGCGCTGCTGCGTCCGGTGCTGGTGGTGCTGACGCTGCCGGTCACGCTGATCACGCTCGGCCTGTTCCTCTTCGTGATCAACGCGGTGATCTTCTACTTCGCGGCGAACCTGCTGCAGGGCCTGTCGGTCAGCGGCTTCGGCGCGGCGCTGATCGGCTCGGTGCTCTACAGCCTCTGCGGCATGGTCATCGACGTCGCGGTCGAGCGGCTCTTCGGCCGCGGCTGAGGCTGCTCCGGCCCACCGCGGGCGCTGGCGCGGCTCGAGACCGCGTCAAGGCGGCGGCTGGCGCGGCTCGCCGTCGGGACCGGCCCCGTAGAGCTCGATCGCGAGCTGGCGCCGCTGGCCCTCGATGTCGCGCAGGCGCGCCTCGATCACCGAGGCCTCGATGAAGTCGGTGCCCGCCGGCTGCTCGCGCGCCAGGCGCCGGCCCGCGCGCAGCCGGTCGACGGCGCCGGTGAGGTCGCCCTGCGCATAGTGCGACTCGGCCTGGGCGCGCAGCGAGCGCACCGGCTGGCCGAGGCGGTCGTCGAGCTGCGCCAGCGTGCCCCACGCGCCGGCGTCCTTCGGGCGCAGCGCGACCAGGGTCTGCAGCTCGCCGGCGCTGGCGCGCAGGCGGGCCCCGTCGGGCGGTGTGCCGACCATCGCGAGCTGCGCGCGCAGCATCGTCAACGGCCGGCTCCGGTCGGTGGCGTAGGCGTCGAGGATCTCGCCCGCGACCGCCGCATCGCCGCGCTCGATCGCCAGCTGCGCCTGCAGCAGGCGCACCGCGCGCTCGGCCCGCTCGTCGCTGCGCGGGCTGCCGCGCACGAGGCCAAGCGCCGTCTCGGCAGCGGCGGCGGCACGCGGGCGGTCGCGCAGCTGGTTCGAGGCCAGCGCGCTCGCGACCAGCGCCGTCACGCGCTCGGGCACCGCCGCCGCGCTCATGCCCGCGTCGCCCGGGCGGTCGAGCGCCTGCAGGCGCTGCAGGGCCTCGCTGCGCGGGTCCATCAGCGCGCGGGCGCGGCCCTGCATCACCGCGTGCTCGAGCCGGCTCGCGGGCGGCGGCATGATCGGCGCCGCGCCCATGCGCGAGCGCGCCTCGCCGATGCGGTCGACGGTCAGCGGGTGGGTGCGCAGGTAGGGGAAGGCGTTGCTGTCGTTGAGGCGGAACGCGCCGTCCATCTTCTCGAACATCGCGGCCATGCCGCCCGGCGCGAAGCCGGCCTGGGTCATCACCGCGAAGCCGACCCGGTCGGCCTCGCGCTCCATGTCGCGCGAGAAGTTGAGCTGGCCCTGGATCGCCACCGCCTGGCCGCCGGAGACGATCGCGCCGACCGCGTCGCCGCTGCTGTTGCTGCGGCTGGCGGCGAGCACGCCGAGGATCATCGCCGCCAGGCCGATCAGCGTCTGGCGCTGGCTGTTGGCGATGCTGCGCGCGATGTGACGCTGCGTGACGTGCGAGAGCTCGTGCGCGAGCACCGAGGCCAGCTCGTCGCGCGTGTCGGTGAGCGAGATCAGCCCCAGGTGCACGCCGACGTAGCCGCCCGGCAGCGCGAAGGCGTTGACGCTGCGGTCGCGCACGAGGAAGACCTCCCACGCGAAGCGGTCGCGCGCCTCGGGGCTGACGTCGCCGCGCTTCTCGGCCGCCTCGACCAGCGGCTGCCACAGGCCCTGCACATAGGCGTCGAGCTGCGGGTCTTCGATGTAGGCGGGGTCGCGCCAGACGTCGCGCATGATCTGGTCGCCCAGGCGGCGCTCGCTGCCGACGCCGAAGTCCTCGGACGCCGCATCGCCGAGCGCCGGCAGGTTGACCTGGGCCGGCACGGCCGCGGGCCAGGCGAGCGCGACGGCGAGGACGGCCGCGAGCGCGCGCCGCCGCCGCTCGGCGCGATGGGCGCGGCCCGCGACACCGGTCATTCGCTTCGGCTCGGGGGACGTGTCGCGAAGGCGGAAGGTGGCCCGCGTGACGGCGCGGCGGAAGAAGGAAGCGGTCAAGGCAGCGGGGCTCCGGGTGGGCCTGCGGTCAGGCACTGTACGACGCTGGCCGCGCCTGCATCGCGTCCGCGGTCATCGGCCGGCCCGGCGCCGCGCGTGAACGCTCGGCTGGTCATCAGGGCATGGCCGCCAGAGCGCTGACCTATCATGGCCCGCCCACGTTGCTGCCTCGTTTCCACCCATGTCGACCGACGGCCCCGACCCCGCTGCGCCCGCCTCGCCGCTGACCCATTTCGACGCCCAGGGCCGCGCGCAGATGGTCGATGTCGGCGGCAAGGCCGAGACGCATCGCATCGCGCGCGCGGCCGGCAGCATCCGCATGCAGCCGGCCACGCTGGCGCTGATCGCTGCCGGCACGGTGAAGAAGGGCGACGTGATCGGCATCGCGCGCATCGCGGCGATCCAGGCGGCGAAACGCACTGCCGAACTGATCCCGCTGTGCCACCCGCTGCCGATCACGCGCGTGGCGGTCGACTTCACGCTCGATGCGGCGGCGAGCCGCGTCGACTGCGTCGCCCAGGTCGAGAGCTTCGGCCGCACCGGGGTCGAGATGGAGGCACTGACGGCGGTGCAGGTCGGCCTGCTCACCGTCTACGACATGTGCAAGGCGGCCGACCGGGGGATGGTGATCGACGGGGTGCGCGTGCTCGAGAAGCAGGGTGGCAAGTCCGGCCGCTGGGTGGCGGACGGCGGGGCCTGACCGTCAGGGAAAGTCGCGCTCGTCCATCGGCCGCGCGGGCGGCGTGCACTGGAAGGGCCGCGACCTCGCCGCGGCGCCCTTCGTGGCGTCGCAGGCGGCGAAGAACTCGGCCGATTGCGGGTTGCCAAACTCGCGCAGGCGCGCGGCGAGGTGGCGCGCGCGCTCGGTGTCGCCGCGCTCGGCCAGCGCGCGTGCCCAGGCCATCATCAGCCGCGTGTCGAGCAGGTAGAAGGACGCACTGGCGAAGTCCTCGATGAACTCGCCGGGATGCTCGGCCGTCGTCGCCGAGGCATAGGCGGCGTGGTGGGCGAAGAAGACGCTGCGCCGGCCTTCTTCGATACGCTGTGCCAGCGGCGGCGCGTCGGCCGCGGGCGCGAAGATCGCGACCACGCGCTGGTAGTCCGCCAGCAGCCACACGCCGCCTGCGATCACGCCCGCGCCGGCGAGGGACAGCGCCCAGGCGCCGAAGGGCAGCGTCGCGGCGGCCTGGCGCGTCGGCGGCACGACGCGCAGGCCGGCGTGGCGTGACGCGTTCGCGGCGGCGCTGGCGAGCGTCCAGCCGAAGACCCACACCGTCGGCAGCAGGAAGTGCGCGTACCACAGCGGGTACTCGAGCTGGCTGTGCAGCGTCATCAGCAGCACCATCACGAACGCCGCGCGCCGCGCATGGCCTTCGACGACGTCCTCGCCGACGCGCCGCAGCGAGCCCCGCCAGGCGTGCCACAGTGCCCACAGGAGCAGCGCGCACAGCGCCAGCCCGAGCGGCCAGCCGAGCTCGACGATGAGCTGCAGCGGCAGGTTGTGCGTGTGGTCGAAGAAGGCGGTCGGGCGGTCGGGGAACGGCGTCAGCGACCACACGAAATTGAAGCGGCCGAAGCCGACCCCGGCCCAGGGATGGCTCTCGATCAGGGCCAGCGTGTTCGACCAGATCGCGAAGCGCGAGCTCGACAGGTCGCCCTCGGCCGTGAGCCGTCCCTCGGCGCCGAACACATGCCCACCCGCATGCGCCCAGGCCGCGAGCCCGAACCAGACCGCCGCGTAGAGCAGCGGCATGGCGACCAGCACCAGGCGCGAAGGCCAGGCCGCGCGCCGCTCGAGCAGGCCCCAGAGCGCGAGCAGGCCGACCCCGACGACGCCGGTACGCGAGGCGGTCATCACCACGCCCGCGACGAGCAGCGCGAGGCAGGCCCAGCCGACCAGACGCGGCAGCGTGCGGGCCTCGACCAGCCACCAGGCGGCGACCGCCGACCACAGCAGCAGCGTGCTCAGGTGGTTCGGCTGGCGCAGGTTGCCGACCGCGCGGCCGGCCAGGCCGGTGCGCGCGATCCAGTCACCGTCCGCCCACTGGGGCGCGAAGAACTGGACGCCGGCGACGACCAGGCTCAGCAGGCCGGCGACCAGCCAGGCGATGCAGAAGGCCTGGAAGGCGTCGAGCGCGAGGCTGGAAGCGCCGTGCGCACGCCCGGTCCGCTCCGTGTCTGAAACGCCCGGCGCCGCGCTGGCGCCGGCCGCAAGGCCACTCGTGTAGGCGACGAGCGCCGCGGCGAGCACGCCGGCCGCCGACCAGGCCAGGCTCCAGGGCAGGCCCAGGCGCATCGCGGCGTGGAACGCCGTGACGAGGGTGACGCCGAGCACTGCGGGGATCGCCCAGCGCACGCGCGTCGACGGCGCGGTGGCGGCACCGTCGGGCCGCGGCGCGGCCGGAACGGCCGTCGCCGCGCCCCCTTGCCGCGACGCCCACCAGCCGACGACGATCGCGACCAGCCCCCAGCCGAGGATCGCCAGCGCCTGGTTCAGCAGCGTCGCCGACGGCGGCACGTTCCACGCGAGCAGCGTGGGCGGGACGATGGCGAGCGTGAAGGCGAGCGTGAGGCCGGGATGGCCGCGGGAGCGTGGGGCGCTCAGGGGGTTCCTCAGAAGAAGCCGTCGAATGGCGCGAAGCCTGCCACATCACCCTCCGGCGTCATCAGGGCCACCCAATCCCCTCGGGCCATCACGGGCAGGAAGCGGGCGGTGGCGGGGTCGAGGCCGGCTTCGGCGATCGCTTGCGACAGCTCGGCCTTGCGGGTCGTCTGGTGGGCCAGCAGGGCGGAGAGCGGCCGCGAGCGTTCGAGTGCCCGCGGGCGCGAGCGGTCGTAGGGTTCCCAGAAACTGGGGCGCTGGCCGATGTCCCAGCCTTCGAGGCTGAGGAACAGGGCCTCGTTGCGTTCGGCGCCCTCGGCCGCCTGGCGCGCGCCGATCGTCCTGGGTCCGGTCAGCGAGAGCTGGCGAAAGCCCTCGCCCGCGGCCGGCAACTCGACCTTGCGCACGTCGTCGTCGGCGACGACCTTGAAGCGATCGACTTCGAACACCAGTGCGACCGGGCGCACCGCGTACGTCGTGTGCAGGCCGTACACGAGGGCCGAAAGCTGCAGCAGCGCAATGATCGCGAGATCACGACGCAGTTCGCGGCGCGGCTTCTTCAGGTTGAAGGCGACGAAGGTCAGCAGCGGGCCGAGCACGACGTCAACGCTGGTGACCAGCAGGAAGAGCTCTCGCCCCCCGGACATTTCGCGGTAGGCGCCGGGATACCAGAGGCCGAAGACGATCGCCGCGGCGAGCGCGGCGATTGATCCAGAAAGCAGCAGGTGGAGGCCCGAGGCCAACAGACGACGCTTCAGAACGAGGCCGTGTGACCTCTGGTCCGGAAACCCGTTCACGTCGCCGATGGCGCTCAGCGGCATTGCGCCGGTACCAGCCGGGGCAGCGCGGTGCCGAGTGCGGTGACCGTCATGCCCGACGACGCCGCAACCGTCGCGGTCGAGGAGGCGCAAGCCCAGTCGATGGCGCCAGGCGTTCCCGCTGCGAGCGCGGCCTGGAGTGGCGTCGCCGTACCGGCGGCGGTCGTACGCATGAATGGCGACAGGGTCAGCATGTTTTGACCAGGACCAACGCCTACCGAGGCGATATCCATCGTCACCGAGACGACTCCCGTATCCGGGTCGATCTGCACGCTGTCGACATACTTGCTGTTCGCACCCGAGCCGCCTGCCTGGAGGTTCCAGGTCTGTGCGGTGATGTCGAGCCCAGCGGGGCTCGAGGAGCCGTCGGTGTTGACCGCGATCGCCGCGGAGCGGCCGAGCGCCAGCGCTTCGGTCACGCGAGCGCGCACGGTGTAGTCGGCGTAGGCGGGCAGCGCGACCGCCGCCAGTATCCCGATGATCGCGACCACGATCATCAACTCGATCAACGTGAACCCGCACTGCCTGCGGCCCATAGCCATTCCAGTCTCAAGACGTTGGAAAAGAAAAGGGGGTGCAAGCGCACCCCCTGGTCACGGCGCGGTCGCGACGATCAGCGGCATTGGGCCGGAGCGAAACGGGCCAGCAGCGTGCCGACTGCGGCACCAGCCATGTTCTGCGCGGTCGCGGCAGCGCGGGTCTCAGTCGTGCAGGCCCAGTCGATTGAACCCGGCGTACCGGCAGCCAGGGCGGCGGCGAGCGTAACGGACGTGTTGTCCGCGCCCGAACGCACATACGGCGACAGGATCAGCGTGTTCTGAGCAGCATTGAGACCGACTGCAGTGTTGTCGTAAGTCACGGTGATGACGCCGGTGGCACGCGTAATCAGGACCGAGTTGACGAACTTGCTGTTGGCGCCAGTGCCGGCCGCTTGGGCATTCCAGGTGTCGGCCGCTTGGCCCAGATCAAGGACCGTCGCCGACCCTTCAGTTGCCACCATCTTCTTGGCGCTGTCAGCCAGGCCCAGACCTTCCGTCACACGTGCACGGACCGTGTAGTCCTGATACGCCGGCAGCGCTACCGCCGCCAGGATGCCGATGATCGCCACGACGATCATCAGTTCGATCAGCGTGAAACCTTGTTGAACGCGCTTCATTGAAAAACTCTCCTGAGGGGTTGGGGGTGGAAGCGAGGGATAAGTTGCGAGGCTCGTGCCATGCGGAATTGGCCGGTAAACACCCTGCTGTTTGTGACTTCCGCACGTCCCGCCGACGCAATTGGTCACAGACGGCCGGGGCAAGGCGACGGGCCTTGGCCGGCAGTGACGCTTTTGGTCAGGGGCCGACCGACAGAATCTGGCCCGCCTCGAGCGCCGAGATGCGGTGCGGCAGGCCCAGCGCCTCCACCTGCGCCATCACCGCCGCCTGCTCGCCCGGCTTGATGTGCGTGATGTGCACCTGCACGCCGGCATCGAGCTCGGTCAGCTCAACGCCGAGCACCGTCGGGCAGAGGTGGCGGCTGACGCGGGCGAGCTGGCGCTCGGCGTCGCTGAAAGCGGTTTCGATCACCAGGTGCGCCACCTGCATCGTGCGCAGGCGGGCCCAGAGCGCCGGGTTGGGCCCGGTGTCGCCGGTGTAGACCCACCAGGCGCTGCCGCTGCCCGGCGTGGCGCCCGGGGCGTCCGCCTGCGCCTGCACCGCAAAGCCGACCGCCGGCACGGTGTGGCAGGCACTCAGCACCTCGAGCCGGCGGGTGCCGAGCGCGATCACCTCGCCCACCGCGAAGGGCTCGAAGGCGAGCACCGGGTGCTCGGCCGTCGGCAGGCGGGAGAAGTCGGGCCAGATCACACCGTTGAAGACGTGGCGGCGCAGCGCGTCGATCGTCTCGGGCAGCGCGTGCACGCGGATCGGCGGGCGCTGCTGCTCGGCACGGCGGCGCATCACGCTGTCCGCGAGCAGCGCCACTGACAGCACGTGGTCGAGGTGGGAGTGGCTGATGAAGATGTGGTCGACGCCGACCAGCTCGTCGAGGGTCAGGTCGCCCACGCCGCTGCCAGCGTCGACGAGCACGTCGTCGTCGAGCAGGAAGGCGGTGGTCTTGCTGCCGGCGGCAATGGCACCGGAGCAGCCGAGGACGCGGATCTTCATCGTGGAACGGGGCGGCGGCGCGTCCGACGGGAGCGGCTGACGGGAAGAGGCTGTAGGCGAGACAGGGGTCCTGATGGTGCAGGCGGGTCCGGCGCCGCGCAAGGCGCCGAAGTCACGATTCGGCCCCCGCGCGGCCAAACCTGCCACAGCCGCCATCGCACCGACGGGCACGTCTGGCGGCCGGTGGGCGTTGCACCGGAACTGGGAAAGCAGCGCAGGTTCCCGGGGCTTCCCGGAAACGCCGAAGGCCGGATGTGGGGGAAACGGCGGCGCCGATCAGGCCTGCAGGAACTGCATCTGCGTGCCGGCCAGCTCGATCACGTCACCGTTCTTCAGTTCGACGCCGTTGTCGTCGAGCAGCGGGCTGCCGTTGACGGTCGGGCGCATGCTGCCCTCGACGTGGGCAAAGATGTAACCCTTGACCGGCCGCTTCGTGATCGAGGCGACCTGCACACCCGGCTTGCCGACCGTGGTGACGACCTTGGTCAGCGCCACCTCGCGGCCGGCGGCGGCGCCGTTCAGCACCTTGATCGAGGCGGGCGCGAGGGCCGACGAGAACGAGCCGAAGTTGGAGGGCGAGGGACTCGCCGGCGCAGGGGCACCGTACGCGGGCGACGCCGCCGAGCCGAAGCCTGGCGGCACGGCGCCGGGCTTCAGGATCATCGTCTTCTCGTAGTCCTGGCCCTCGTCGATCAGGTACTTGATCTTGTACTTGCCGATCTCGACCGTGTCGTTGTGCGCCAGGAGCTGCTTCTTGACCGCCTTGCCGTTGATGTAGGTGCCGTTGGTGCTGTTGAGGTCTTCGATGAAGACGTCGGCCCCGACCATCTGGAGCACGGCGTGCTCGCCGCTGACGGCGAGGTTGTCGATCACGATGTCGTTGTACGGGCGGCGGCCGAGCGTGGTCTTGTCCTTCGTGACCTGCACTTCCTTGATCACGACTCCGTCCAACGAAACGACCAGCTTACCCATGATGATGACCTCGTATCCCTTTGATCCGTCGCCCGGCGCGAAGCGAAGCCGGCGGCGATGTTGCTTGACCGATCAGCGCCTGAAAGGCCACCACGAGCGGACGGACGCCGTGGCCCCGCCAGCTGAAGCCCGGGCCAGGATGACCGCAATATTATCCTTGCCCCCCGCGTCGTTGGCCGCGGTGATCAGTGCGGCGGCAGCCTGCTCGAGACCGTCGGAGGCGAGCAGCGCCTGCTCGATGGCGGCATCGTCGATCATGTCCGACAGACCATCCGAGCACATCAGGTACAGGTCGCCGGGCAGCACGTCGTGCAGGTGCATCTCGAGCAGCACGGTGTCCTCGACCCCGACCGCGCGCGTGACCAGGTTCTTGTTCGACGAGAAAGCCGCCTGCTCGGCGGTGATCAGACCGGCGTCGACCTGCTCCTGCAGCAGCGAGTGGTCGCGCGTGAGCTGCTGCAGCTGACCCGCGCGCAGCCGGTAGCCGCGCGAATCGCCGACGTGGCCGAGCAGCAGCCGGTGCCCGCGAAAGACAGCGACGATCAGCGTCGTGCCCATGCCGGCGTACTGCGGGTTGGAGTTGGCGGCGTTGAAGATCGCGCGGTTCGCGTTGTCGACGCAGATGTCCATGGCCCGCCGCACGTCGGCGTCGGTGGCATGGTTGGCGGCCTCGACCAGCCAGCGGCCGAGCTCGCTCTTGATGAAGCTGGTGACCATGCCGCTGGCCACCTCGCCGGCGTTGTAGCCGCCCATGCCGTCGGCCAGCACCGCGAGCGCGGCGGATTCCTCGATCGCGACCGCGTCTTCGTTGTTGCTGCGCGCCCGTCCGGTGTCGGAAGCACCGTGGAACTCGAGGGTCAGTTCGGAGGCGGGCACGGGCTCGGTGGGCCGAAGGTGGAGACGCGGGCGTCAGCGATCGACTGCGGGACCGCCGTGCGGAAGATTGTGCCTTGGTTCGCCGCCCGCGCCGGGCGCCGGGCGAGGCGCCTGCTCGACGGAATTCACGGCTTGCGCGCCCGCATCCAATGCGACGGCGCCGATGTCGCCAAGGCCCGAGGCGATCGCGCGCAGGTCTTCGGCGAACTGGCCGGCGCTCGCGTAGCGCAGCGCGGGCTGTTTCTCCATCGCCAGCGCGACGACGTCCTCCAGCGCCGGCGGCAGGTCGGGCCGCCACTGGCGCAGCTTCGGGACCGGCGCACGGGCGATGGCGGTCATCAGCGCGCCCATCGAGGCGGCTTCGTAGGGCAGGTGTCCGCTCAGCAGCTGGAACGCGGTCACGCCGAGCGCGTAGACGTCACTGCGGGCGTCGACCGGCGCGCCGGCCAGCTGCTCGGGTGCCATGAACGACGGCGTGCCGAGCATCAGGTCGGTGCGGGTGCGTGCGGCGTCGGCGATGCGGGCGACGCCGAAGTCGGCGATCTTCAGCCTGCCGCTCGCCTCGTCGAGCAGCAGGTTGGCGGGCTTGATGTCGCGATGGACGATTCCCTGGCGGTGGGCGTGGGCCAGCGCCTCGGCGGCGCCGGCGAGCAGGCCCACGAGCCCTGGCCAGGGCAGCAGCCGTCCCGGCGTGGCGTGCACCGACAGGTCGCGACCGGCGACGTAGGCCATCGCGATCCAGGCCAGGCCCTCGCTCTCGCCGGCGTCGAGCACGGCGACGATGCCCGGGTGGTCCAGGCGACGCGCGGCGAGCGCCTCGCGGGCAAACCGTTCGCGCACCTCGCGCGCGTTGTCGGCGTCGTCCGGGTCTGCGCCGACCGACAGGGGCACGGTCTTCACTGCCACCGGCCGGCCGTCGGCGCCCGCGGCCAGCCATACCGTACCGACCGCGCCGTGGCCGATCTCACGCTCGAGGCGGTAGCTGCCGAGGCGCCGGCCTTCGGCCGGTGCGGCGGGGGAGGAGCCGGCGCGAGGCATTGAAGTCGAACCCGAAGGCCCCGGCGCCCGCCGCTTTGCGAGGCGCTCACGCCAGCCGAGCAGCTCGCGCAGGCTCATCGGCGCCCGCCACGCTGGCGCCGCCGGGCGGGCTCGCACCGGGCCGTGGCGGCGGGCGCGGGCATCGGCTGGACCGGGGGGGCGGCGGGTGTCAGTTCATGCGGGCGTCACGGCCCGCGCCTTGCGCGCGGCGACCACCTTGCCCACCGCCAGCACGAACAGCGCCCCGGCGATGCCGGCGCCGTAGCGCAAGCCCGCCGTCTGCGGCACGACGTGGGTGATCGCCGGGTCGCTGACCGCCATGGTTCCGGCGATCCAGCCGAGCAGCATGCCGCCCAGCGTGATGATGATCGGGTAGCGGTCCATCAGCTTGATCACCAGCTGGCTGCCCCAGACGATGATCGGGATCGAGACGACGAGGCCGAAGACCACCAGCGCGAGCTGATGGTCGGCATGCGCGCCCTGCGCCGCGCCTGCGATCGCGATGACGTTGTCGAGGCTCATCACGAAGTCGGCAATGATGATCGTCTTGACCGCGGCGAGCAGCTTGTCGCTGGCCTGGATGTTGGCGTGACCATCCTCGTCCTCCGGGATCAGCAGCTTGATGCCGATCCACAGCAGCAGCGCGGCGCCGACAAGCTTGAGGTACGGAATCGCCAGCAGCTGCAGCGCGAAGAAGATCAGCACGACGCGCAGCAGGATCGCCCCCGCCGTGCCCCAGATGATCCCCTTCATGCGCTGCTTCGGCGGCAGGCGCCGGCAGGCAAGCGCGATCACGACTGCGTTGTCCCCGCCCAGCAGGATGTCGATCATGATGATCTGACCGACGGCGATCCAGAACGCGGGGGTCAGAAACTCTTCCATGGCGGGTGCGATCGCTCTTTGTGGCCGGAAGCGGCGAGTGTAGGCCTGCCTCGTGGCGTCGTGAATGCGTGGCCGCCGCGACCGCCCGGGCCCGCCGACCGACATCTACCGCACGGGCCGCCACGAGAAAGCCGCCCGAAGGCGGCTTTGGACGGCGGGGGCGGCCCGGCTCGGCGCCCTCCCCGCCAGGCCGGTCACGCGGCCCGGGCGGGTGATGCAGACGGCGTCAGAGCAGGGTCTTCAGCAGCTTGCCCATCTCGGACGGGTTGCGCGTGACCTTGAAGCCGCACTCTTCCATGATCGCCAGCTTGGCGTCCGCCGTGTCGGCGCCACCGGAGATCAGCGCGCCGGCGTGGCCCATGCGCTTGCCCGGAGGCGCGGTGACGCCGGCGATGAAGCCGACGATCGGCTTCTTCATGTGCTCCTTGCACCAGCGCGCGGCGTCCGCCTCGTCGGGGCCGCCGATCTCGCCGATCATGATCACGGCGTCGGTCTCGGGATCGTCGTTGAAGGCCTGCATCACATCGATGTGCTTCAGGCCGTTGATCGGGTCACCGCCGATGCCGACCGCGCTCGACTGGCCGAGACCGATCTCGGTGAGCTGGGCCACCGCCTCGTAGGTCAGCGTGCCCGAGCGCGAGACGACCCCGATGCGGCCCTTCTTGTGGATGTGGCCCGGCATGATGCCGATCTTGATTTCCTCGGGCGTGATCAGGCCGGGACAGTTCGGGCCGAGCAGCAGCGTCTTCTTGCCGCCGGCCGCTTCCTTGGCCTTCATCTTGTTGCGCACCTCGAGCATGTCCCGCACGGGGATGCCTTCGGTGATGCAGATCGCGAGGTCGAGGTCGGCCTCGACCGCCTCCCAGATCGCCGCGGCGGCGCCGGCCGGCGGCACGTAGATCACGCTGACCGTCGCGCCGGTCTGCGACTTGGCTTCCTTGACGCTGGCGTAGATCGGGATGTCGGAGAACTTCTCGCCGGCCTTCTTCGGGTTCACACCGGCGACGAAGCAGGCCTTGCCGTTGGCGTAGGCCTGGCAGCCCAGGGTGTGGAACTGACCGGTCTTGCCGGTGATCCCCTGGGTGATGACCTTGGTGTCCTTGTTGATGTAGATCGACATGTCGCTGCTCCCGGTCTGCTTACTTGACGGCGGCGACGATCTTCGTCGCGGCCTCGGCCATCGTGTCGGCGCTGATGATCGGCAGGCCGGAATCGGCGAGGATCTTCTTGCCCAGTTCCTCGTTCGTGCCCTTCATGCGGACCACCAGCGGCACCGACAGGCTGACCGCCTTGCAGGCCTGCACCACGCCCTCGGCGATGGTGTCGCACTTCATGATGCCGCCGAAGATGTTGACCAGGATGCCCTTGACCTCCGGGTTCTTCAGCATGATCTTGAAGGCCTCGGTGACCTTCTCGGCCGTGGCGCCGCCGCCCACGTCCAGGAAGTTGGCCGGCTCGCCGCCGAACAGCTTGATCGTGTCCATCGTCGCCATCGCGAGGCCGGCGCCGTTGACCAGGCAGCCGATGTTGCCGTCGAGGCTGATGTAGGCGAGGTCGAACTTGCTGGCTTCGATCTCGGCCGCGTCCTCTTCGTCGAGGTCGCGGTAGGCGACGATCTCCGGGTGGCGGAACAGCGCGTTCGAGTCGAAGTTGAACTTCGCGTCGAGCGCCTTGATGTTGCCGTTGCCTTCGAGGATCAGCGGGTTGATCTCGGCCAGGCTGGCGTCGGTGTCGACGTAGGTCTTGTAGAGCTTCTTCAGCACGTCGACCGCCTGCGCCTTCGAGGCCGCCGGGATGCCGATGCCGTCGGCGAGCTGCGAGGCCTGCGCGTCGGTGAGGCCCTCGGCCGGGTCGACGAAGACCTTGATGATCTTCTCGGGGGTCTTGTGGGCGACCTCCTCGATGTCCATGCCGCCTTCGCTCGACGCCATCACCGCGATCTTCTGGGTCGCGCGGTCGGTGAGCGCCGCCACGTAGTACTCGTGCTTGATGTCGGCGCCTTCCTCGATCAGCAGCCGGCGCACCTTCTGGCCTTCCGGGCCGGTCTGGTGGGTCTTGAGCTGCATGCCGAGGATCTCGCTGCTGAGCTTCTTCACGTCGTCGAGCGAGCGCGCGAGCTTGACGCCCCCGCCCTTGCCGCGGCCGCCGGCGTGGATCTGCGCCTTCACGACCCAGACCGGGCCGCCGAGCTTCTGCGCGGCTTCGGTGGCTTCACGCTCGGTGAACGCGGGATAGCCGCGCGGCACCGGAACGCCGAACTGGCGCAGGATCTCCTTGCCCTGGTACTCGTGGATCTTCATGTGGACGGTCTCCGAAGGGGATGTGTGGCGTGGCGTGGCGTGGCCCCGACACGCGTACGGTGCGGCGTGCGGGCAGTCGGACGTTCGAAGGGATGCGGCGGGTGGGGGAGACGGGGTTCGTCGACGCCCGGCCGTCGCACCGCGTAGGTGGTCGGCCGCCGGTGCCGGCAAGGGCCAAGCAATGTAACATGCTGCAGCGCACCAAAAATGCGCAGCGGCACGCCGCGGATTGTGCCGCGACGAGACACCCTGTTGGCTTACAGCGTGACCCGCGTCACGCAGAGATGCTGAATTGCCAGAAGCGGCCGGCGAGCCTGGCCGCCCTTCGGGCCTGGAGGCCGCGTCAGTCGTCGTCGACGGACGACAGCACGATGCGGCGGATCACGTCGGACGCAAAGCCGCGCGAGGCGAGAAAGCGGGCTTGGCGGGCCCGCCCGGCGGCGTCGGCGGCGTCGGCGGCCGGCGCGCCGTACTTGCGCCGCCAGACCTCGCGCGCGCGCTCGAACTCGCTCTGTTCAAGCAGTTGCCGCTGCTCGGCGTCGAGCGCCAGGCCGTGGCGCGCCAGTTCCTGGCGGATGCGTTGCGCGCCCTGGCGCGGCGCGCGCAGGCGGATGCGTGACTCGACGAAACGTGCCGGCGACAGCTGGCCCTGCGCTTCGAGGCTGTCGAGCAACGCATCGACGGTCTCGGCAAGGTCGGCGGTGTCCTGGGCCTCGTCACCACCCGGAAGCCGCTCGTCGACGGCCGTGACGGGCTGCGCCGCCGGCGCGGCGCCTTGCAACCTGAGGCGCGTCGCGGCGGGCTCCGCGTTCACACCCGCCCGCGAATCTGCGGCTGACGCTGCGCGCGCGATGCGCAGCAGCTTGTCGCGCAGCTCCTGCCGGCTCTGCTCGCGCTGCGCGAGCAGCGTGATCGCGCGCGCCTGCAGCGAGAGGCGAGGGCGGGCGCGGGGCATCCGCTCAGGCCGCCAAGGGCCGGGGCCTCAACCCGCAGCCGGCGCTTCGCCTTCGCCGCTGCCGGGCAGCAGCGGAATGCCCATGGCCTCGCGCACCTTGTTCTCGATCTCGTACGCGACGTCGGGGTTCTCCTTCAGGAACTCGCGCGCGTTGTCCTTGCCCTGGCCGATCTTCTCGCCGGCATAGGCGTACCAGGCGCCGGACTTGTCGACGATCTTCGCCGCCACGCCCATGTCGATGATCTCGCCCTGCCGGCTGATGCCTTCGCCGTAGAGGATGTCGAACTCGGCGGTCTTGAACGGCGGCGCGACCTTGTTCTTGACGACCTTGACCTTGGTCTCGCTGCCGATGACCTCGTCGCCCTTCTTGATGCTGCCGATGCGGCGGATGTCCAGCCGCACAGAGGCGTAGAACTTCAGCGCATTGCCGCCGGTGGTCGTCTCGGGGCTGCCGAACATCACGCCGATCTTCATCCGGATCTGGTTGATGAAGATCACCATGCAGTTGCTCTTCTTGATCGTCGCCGTCAGCTTGCGCAGCGCCTGGCTCATCAGGCGGGCCTGCAGGCCGGGCAGCGAATCGCCCATCTCGCCCTCGAGCTCGGCCTTCGGCGTCAGCGCGGCGACCGAGTCGACGACGATCAGGTCGACCGAGCCGGAGCGCACCAGCGCGTCGACGATCTCGAGCGCCTGCTCGCCGGTGTCGGGCTGGGAGATCAGCAGTTCCTGCAGGTCGACGCCGAGCTTCTGCGCGTACTGCGAGTCGAGCGCGTGTTCGGCATCGATGAAGGCGCAGGTGCCGCCCTGGCGCTGCATCTCTGAGATGACCTGCAGGGTCAGCGTGGTCTTGCCGGAGGACTCGGGGCCGTAGATCTCGATCACGCGGCCGCGCGGCAGGCCACCGACGCCGAGTGCGATGTCCAGCCCGAGCGAGCCGGTGGAGACGACCTGGATATCCTCGATGGCTTCGCCGTCGCCCAGGCGCATGATGGCGCCCTTGCCGAACTGCTTCTCGATCTGCGAGAGCGCGGCCTGCAGGGCCTTGGCCTTCTCGGTGTTCAGGGCTTTGACGGGTGCGTCCATGCGGCTCTCCTTGTGGTCGGCGGATTATCGCGAAAACTGGATGTTTGTACAGTAACCCGTAGGGTCGCCGTCGGCGCGTCCCTACAATCGGTGCACCCCGCCGACGAATGCGCGGGGAACCTGGAGCGAGACGTGCGGATACTCATCGCCGAGGACGATCAGGTGCTGGCCGACGGGCTTTTGCGTTCCCTGCGCACCGCCGGCTATGCGGTCGACCAGGTCAGCAGCGGGACCGAGGCCGACGCCGCGCTCTCAGCCCACGAGTTCGACCTGCTGATCCTGGACCTGGGGCTGCCCAGGCTGCACGGTCTGGAGGTGCTGCGCAAGCTGCGCGCGCGCCGCTCGACGACGCCGGTGCTGATCCTCACCGCGGCCGACAGCGTCGAGCAGCGCGTCAAGGGCCTCGACCTGGGCGCCGACGACTACATGGCCAAGCCCTTCGCGCTGCAGGAGCTCGAGGCGCGCGTGCGCGCGCTGACGCGCCGCGGCATGGGCGCGGCCACGAGCGTGATCACGCACGGGCCGCTCACCTTCGACACCGCCGGCCGCGTGGCCTACATCAACGAGCAGCTGGTCGACCTCTCGGCGCGCGAGCTCGGCCTGCTCGAGGTGCTGCTGCAGCGCGCCGGGCGGCTCGTGAGCAAGGACCAGCTGGTCGAGCGCCTGTGCGAATGGGGTGACGAGGTCAGCAACAACGCGATCGAGGTCTACATCCACCGCCTGCGCAAGAAGATCGAGCAGGGGCCGATCCGCATCGCCACGGTGCGCGGGCTCGGCTACTGCCTCGAGAAGGTCGCCTCCTGAGGGCAGTGCGGATGCAGGCGCCGACCGACGTGGGAAGCATGCCCTGAACCTGCCGTTCAACCCGCAGCCCGCCGCCGGGCGCGAGCAGCGCTCGCTGTTCGGCGAGATCCTCGACCTGATGCTCGCGCCGCTGCTGCTGCTGTGGCCGATGAGCGTGATGCTGACCTGGTTCGTCGCCCAGGGCATCGCCAACCGCCCCTACGACCGTGCGCTGGTCGAGATGGTCGAGGCGCTGGGGCAGCAGGTGCGGGTGCAGACCGACGAGCTCGGCCAGCGCGCGACCGACTTCATGCTGCCGGCCAGCGCGGCCGAGCTGCTGCGCACCGACGAGACCGACGACATCTACTACCAGGTGCTCGGCCTGCGCGGCGAGTTCCTCAGTGGCGCCGCCGACCTGCCGGTGCCCGAGCCGGGCTTCGAGGGCACGCCGGCGCCGAGGGCCTCCGACAGCGGGCGGCCGACGCCCGGCGGCGTGCGCTTCCGCGACGACGTGATCCAGAACGAGCCGGTGCGCGTCGCCTGGCTCTGGGTGCGGCCTTCGGGCGCCGGCACCGACGGCTCGGCGGCACTGGTGCAGGTGGCGGAGACGCTCGGCAAGCGCTCGCGCCTGGCCACCGAGATCATCAAGGGCGTGATCCTGCCGCAGTTCGTGATCCTGCCCCTGGCCGTGGCGCTGGTCTGGCTCGCGCTGTCGCGCGGCATCGCGCCGCTCAACGAGATGCAGCAGCGCATCCGCTCGCGCGAGAGCCACGACCTGAGCCCGATCGACGAGCGCGAGGCGCCGGAGGAGGTCGCGCCCTTCGTGCGCGCGATCAACGACCTGCTGGCGCGCCTCGACCAGTCGATCGGCACGCAGAAGCGCTTCCTGGCCGACGCCGCCCACCAGCTGAAGACACCGCTGGCCGGCCTGCGCACCCAGGCCGAGCTGGCGCAGCGCGAGATCGACGCCGGCGAGCGCGACCCGCAGGCACTGAAGCGTTCGCTGCGCCAGATCGCGCTGTCGAGCCAGCGCGCGGCCAACATGGTCAACCAGCTGCTGGCGCTCGCGCGCGCCGAGCGCAACGGCGTCTCGCTGCCGCACGAGCCGCTGGCGCTGTCGCGGCTGGCGATCGAGACGGTGCGCGACTTCGTCCCGCGAGCGCTCGACAAGCGCATCGACCTCGGCTACGAGGGGCCGCAGCCGGGCGAGGCGGCGTTGCAGGTGGGCGGCAACCGCATCCTGCTGCGCGAGCTGATCCGCAACCTGGTCGACAACGCGCTCAACTACACGCCGGATGGCGGCACCGTGACCGTGCGCGTCACCGACGACCCTTTCGGCCAGGTCGTCGCGCTGCAGGTCGAGGACACCGGCCCGGGCATCGCGCCGGCCGAGCGCGAGCAGGTCTTCCAGCCTTTCTATCGCACGCTGGGCACCGATGCGGACGGCTCGGGCCTCGGCCTGGCGATCGTGCGCGAGATCGCCGAGCAGCACCGGGTCACGATCTCGATCGACGAGACGCGACCTGCGGCGCCCTCCGGCGGGCCGGACGCCGCGCCGCCGATGCCGGGCGCGCGCTTCACGCTGCGCTTCCATGCCCTGGCGCCCCAGGGATCGGGCGAGGCTGCGCCGGGTGACCCCGCGAGCGGTACCCAGTCCGGCACGACCGCGGTCACGGCAGCCAGCGCGGGCACCGCGACCCCTTCCGCCCCAGGCCCCGGCACGGCCTCGGGCGCCGCCGGCGCCGCGGCATAGCTTTCGCAAGGCAAGCCGCGCATGAGCGACCCCCCTTCCTGGCGCGGCTACCTGCGCCGCCTGTGGCACCGGATGCGCGACACCGGCGCCGCGCCCCCGGCAGACAAGGCACCGGGGGGCGGGTCCGCCGGCGGCAGCCCGGCGCCCCCAGCCGCCGGCGGACCCTCGGGCCGACCCGCCGTCGCCCCCGCGCAGACCGACACGGCGGTGCGGCCGGCGCCGGCCGCACCGCCGCCACGAGCCCCCTACGCACGCCGGCGCGACGACCCCGCGCCGCAGCTGCCCCCTCCGGCACCGCACGAGCCGCCCGCTGCCGCGCCGCCGTCGTCCGCGCGGCGCGATGCGCCCCGCCCGCGCCCGGTCACGCTGGCACTCCAGGGCGGCGGCTCGCACGGCGCCTTCACCTGGGGCGTGCTCGACCGCCTGCTGGAGGACCCCTCGCTCGAGTTCACCGCCGCCTCCGGCACCAGCGCCGGCGCGATGAACGCCGCGGTGCTGGCCACCGGCCTTGCGCGCGGCGGGCGCAGCGCAGCGCGCGAGGCGCTGCGCGAGTTCTGGCTCGACATCGCCAAGGCCGGCGCCGCGATGGCGCCGCTGGCGCCGCGCGCAGGCACCGGAGCGCGGCCGGGCAGCCTCGCCTTCGCGCTGCCGGCACTGCCCGGCTATCAGTGGCTCAACAGCGTGCTGCGCACGCTCAGCCCCTACGACTTCAACCCGCTCAACCTCAACCCGCTGCGCGACGTCGCCGTGCGCCACATCGACGAGGACGCGTTGCGCGACGGCCCGATCCGCGTGTTCATCACCGCCACCGCGGTGCACTCGGGCCAGGCGCGCGTGTTCAGCGGCGCCGACCTCAGCCTGGACGCGATGCTCGCCTCGGCCTGCCTGCCGTTCCTGTTCAAGGCGGTGGAGATCGACGGCGAGCCCTACTGGGACGGCGGCTACAGCGGCAACCCGGCGCTCTACCCATTGATCCAGGACGCGCCGGATGCCGACATGGTGCTGGTGCGCATCAACCCGCTGCGCCACAGCGGCACGCCGCGCCGCAGCAGCGAGATCATGGACCGCGTGAGCGAGATCACCTTCAACGCGGGACTGCTCGGCGAGCTGAAGTCGATCGCCTTCGTCGCGCAGTGCCTGCGCGCGAAGGGGCTGGACGCCGAGGGCGTGCTGCCGCGCCTGCACATGGTCGCCGACGACGTCGGGCTGGCGCCGTTCCAGGCCTCGACCAAGCTGGTGACCGACCGCGAGTTCCTCGAGCGCCTGCACGGCCTGGGCCGCAAGGCTGCGGGCCGCTTCCTGTCGCGCCACGGCGACCAGATCGGCCAGCAGTCGAGCCTCGACATCGAGACCGACCTGCTCGGGATGCGCCGCGGCGCCGGGCGCGCGGCCGCCGCTTCGCAGAAGGCGTCGCGGCGGGCCTGAGCCCGAGGGCGCCGCTCAGGACTGCATCAGGCGCCGGCTGCGCGAGATCGACATCAGGATGCCGAGCCCGAGCCCGAGCGTGACCATCGCCGTGCCGCCGTAGCTGACGAACGGCAGCGGCACCCCGACCACCGGCAGGATGCCGCTCACCATGCCGACGTTGACGAAGGCGTAGGTGAAGAAGCCGAGCGTGATCGCGCCGGCGAGCAGGCGCGAGAACAGCGTCGGTGCCTCGGCGGCGATCATCAGACCGCGCAGGATCAGGAAGCTGAAGCCGATCAGCAGGCCGACCGCGCCGACGAGGCCGAACTCCTCGGCGAAGCCGGCGAAGATGAAGTCGGTGGTGCGCTCGGGAATGAACTCGAGGTGCGTCTGCGTGCCCTGCATGAAGCCCTTGCCGGCGACGCCGCCGGAGCCGATCGCGATCATCCCCTGGATGATGTGGAAGCCCTTGCCCAGCGGGTCGGTGCTCGGGTCGAGCAGGGTGCAGACGCGGTGCTTCTGGTACTCGTGCAGCACCTTCCAGTCGACGCCGGGCTGGCACAGCGCGTCGCCGAAACCCACCAGCGTGACGACGCCGATCGCGCCGACGACGAACACCGGCAGGATCAGCCACCATGACAGGCCGGCGAAGAAGATCACGTACAGCCCGCCCGAGAGCACGAGCATCGCGGTGCCCAGGTCGGGCTGCTTGAGGATCAGCGCCACCGGCACCGTCAGCAGCAGCCCGGCGATCACGAAGTCCGTGCCGCGCAGCTGCGCCTGGCGGCGCTGGAACCAGAAGGCGAGCATCAGCGGCACCGCGATCTTCAGCAGCTCGGAGGGCTGGATCACCATCACGCCGACATCGAGCCAGCGCGTCGCGCCCTTCTTGGTGATGCCGGCCAGCTCGGTCGCGACGAGCAGGGCGACGCCCGCCAGGTAGAGCGGCAGCGCCAGCTGCTGCAGCCGCTGCGGCGGCACCTGCGACACCATGAACATCACGAAGGCCGCCAGCAGCATGTTGCGTCCGTGGTCGACGAAGCGCGTGCCGTGGTCGAAGCCGACCGAGTACATCGTCACCAGGCCGGTCGCGGCAAGCAGCAGCACGGCGGCAATCAGCCAGCCGTCGTAGCCGCTGAGCCAGGGCTTGAGGCGCAGGCGCAGCGGCAGCTGCTGGATCGCGGCGGTCATCGGGCGGCGCGCCTCAGGGCCCGGCGGGGGCGGGGGCCGCCACTGCGGCGGCCGCGACGCGGCGGGGCGCGGCGGCGAGCATCTCGGGCGTGGCACCGGCCGGCAGGGTCGAGCGTGGCAGCGGCATCTGCGAGGCGACCCGCGGCGTGCCGGTCGGCGCCACCGACTTGCCCTGCTGCGTCAGCGCGACGTCCTCCGGGCTCGGGTAGCGGTCCAGCAGCACGTGGTCGAACACGCGGCGGGCGATCGGCGCCGCGGCGGCGGCACCGAAGCCCGCGTTCTCGACGATCACCGCCAGCGCGATGCGCGGCTCGTCGACCGGCGCGAAGGCCATGTACAGCGAGTGGTCGCGCTGGTGCTCCTCGAGCTTCGAGGCCTCGTACTTCTGGTTCTGGCGGATCGTCACCGCCTGCGCGGTGCCGGTCTTGCCGCCGCTCAGGTAGCCGGAGCCGGCGAAGACCCGCGTCGAGGTGCCTTCCTGCGTGACGAGAAACATCGCGCGCTTGAGCAGCGCGACATGCTCGGGCTTGAGCGCCAGCGGCGGCAGGTCGGCGGGGCCGGCGCGCGGCGACTCGCGCTCGCGCATCTGCTCGACCTCGCGCACGATGTGCGGCACATGGCGCTCGCCGCCGGAGACCAACGTCGCCGTCGCGCTCGCCAGCTGCAGCATCGTGAAGTTGTTGTAGCCCTGGCCGATGCCCAGCGAGATCGTCTCGCCGGCATACCACTTCTGCTGCTCGGGCCGCTTGTAGGCGCGGCGCTTCCATTCGGTGGACGGCAGTACGCCGGTGCCCTCGCCGACCATGTCGATCCCGGTGCGGCGCCCGAACCCGAACGGCGAGAGCTGCTCGTGCATCAGGTCGACGCCCATCTCGCCGGCGAGCGAATAGAAGTAGACGTTGCTCGACTTGACGATCGCACGCGTCATGTCGACCGAGCCCAGGCCGTGGTCGCCGTGGCTGCGGAAGCGGTGGTTGCCGAACATGAACGAGCCGCCGTCGTAGATCACCTGGCTGGCGCTGCGCTTGCCGCTGTTGAGCGCGGCGATCGCCATGAAGGGCTTGAAGGTCGAGCCCGGCGGGTAGGTGCCCCGCAGCGCGCGGTTGAGCAGCGGGCGATCGATCGACTCGTTGAGCTCGCGCCAGCTGTCGACGTCGATCCCGTCGACGAACAGGTTGGGGTCGAAGGTCGGCTTGCTGACGAAAGCCAGGACCTCGCCGTTGCGCGGGTCGATCGCCACCAGCGCGCCGCGGCGGTCGCCGAACAGCTCCTCGACCATCGCCTGCAGGCGGATGTCGATCGACAGCGTCAGCGTGTCGCCGGGGGTCGGCGCCTGGCTGCGCAGGCGCCGCACGGCGCGACCGCCGGCGCTCTGCTCGACCTCGTCGAAGCCGGTGTCGCCGTGCAGCTCCGACTCGTAGCTCTGCTCGACGCCGAGCTTGCCGATGTACTCGGTGCCGCGGTAGTTGGCCAGGACCTCGTCGTCCCAGTCCTCCATCTTCGTCTTCTCGGCCTGGTTGATGCGGCCGATGTAGCCGATCACGTGGCTGGCGGTGGCGCCGAGCGGGTAGTGGCGGAAGAGCCGCGCCTTGATCTCGACGCCGGGGAAGCGGTAGCGCTGCGCGGTGAAGCGGGCGACCTCCTCGTCCGAGAGCTTGGTGCGCAGCGGCAGCGAGTCCATGCCGCGCGATTCCTCCAGCGCCCGCTTGAAGCGGCGGCGGTCGCGCGCCGAGACCTCGACCAGCTGGGCGAGCTCCTCGACCGTCGCCTCCAGGTCGCCCGCGCGCGAAGGCGTCACCTCGAGCGTGTAGGCGGCGTAGTTGTTCGCCAGCACGATGCCGTTGCGGTCGACGATCAGTCCGCGGTTCGGCACGATCGGCACCACCGCGATGCGGTTGTTCTCGGCGCGCAGGGCCAGCGCCTCGTGCTGCCAGACCTGCAGGTAGACGAGGCGGGTGGCGATCAGCCCGAAGCCGAACAGCACGAACGCGGCGGCCGCCAGCAGCCGCCCGCGAAAGCGGTGCAGCTCCTGCTCGACATCCTTGAGTTCGATCATTGCCGGTTCGGGTCCCATGCCTCGGGCGGCTCAGTGAGCGCTCGCCGCCCTGCCGGTCAGAGAGGACGATTCTGATCCGGATCGGGGGCCCGGCGCTGGGGCGCGAGCAGCAACCACGTCACGATCGGCCAGAGCAGCGTCTCGAAAACCGGCGCCAGCGCCAATTCCCAGCCCGGCAGCATGTCGCGCGCGGCGGTGCGCACCAGGAACGTGACCAGATGAGCGGCGGCGAACAGCGGCAGCAGCTGGGGCGTCTGCGCCAGCACGCCGAACCACAGCAGGCGCCGGTGCATCGCCGTCGCGAGGAAGCCCATCAGCGTGTAGGCGAGGGCGTGCTGGCCCAGCAGCGCGCCCGCGTGCACGTCCATCAGCAGGCCGAGCGTGAAGGCGATGCCGACACCGACCCGGCGCGGCTGGTGGACCATCCAGAACACGAGCACGACGGCGACCACGTCCGGCATCGCCGCCGTGCGGCCGATCGGCAGCATGTTGATCGCCAGGGCGAAGAGCAGCGTGAAGGCGATGAAGACCGGATTGGCCGGCATCAGCAGCTGGGCGCCGCGCGGCATGATCATCGGGCCGCCCTCCGTCGCGCCGGCGTGCTCGCCGCGGCCACGGCCGCGGCCGGCAGCGGCGACACCGCAGCGCCTGGGCCTGCGGCGGGTGCGACGGCCGGGCGCCGGCTCATGGTCG
>JAMHWF010000115.1:0-2437 GCA_035911095.1 Ideonella sp.
CTCCGCCGCGGTCTCGGCCACGGCCACGGTCTCCGCCGCCGCCTCGGCCGCAGTCTCCCCGTCCTCGCCGGCCGTGATCTCCACGCCGGCGTCGGCCGCCATCGCCGCCAGGGCGTCCTGCTCGGCCGCCTTGCGGGTCTTCTTCTTCTTGCTCCGGCTCACAGTCGCCGCGCTTTTAGCGCACTTGCGCCCCCGAGCGAAACCCCCAACCGCACCCTTCGCCCCGGCTACCGGTACTCGTCCGAGCCCGCCACCGAGCGGGCCACGGCCTCGCGCAGGTCGGCCGCCACCCGCGAGATCATGATCTCGAGCTCGCCCTCGTCCTGGCGGATCGAGATCAGCCGCAGCTTGGCCATCTCGAGCACCGCCAGGAGCGTCACCACCGCCTCGTGCTTGATCTCGGCGTAGGTCATCTCGACGTCGGGCTGGGCGAACCGGAACATCGACGTGAACGTGAACGTGCCCTCGCGCTCGAGGCGGTCGGTCAGCTCGCTGATGCGCTGGCTGACGCTCAGCCGGTCGATCAGGACGTTGTGGGTGACCTTGATCTTGGCCGACCGCATCAGCCGGTCGAGGGCCTCGATCAGCCGGTGCACCGGGAACGGCGCCAGCGGCGCGACGGCCTCGGCGTCGATGCCCTCGGCCAGCGCGTCCTCCAGCGCGGTGCCGCGGCCCCAGACGTTGCGCCCGACCACCGGCCGGTCGCCCAGGCGGTTGGCCGCCTCCTTGTACTTCTGGTACTCGAGCAGCCGCTTGATCAGCTCGGCCCGGGTGTCGATCTCCTCGATCGGCGCGTCCTCGTCGAGCTCCTCGGTCGGCTCCGGCTCCGGGTTGGGCAGGAGCTCGCGCGACTTCAGGTGGCACAGGGTCGCCGCCATCACCAGGTACTCGCCGGCGACGTCGATGTCGAGGCGCTGCATCGCGTCGAGGTACTCGAGGTACTTCTGGGTGACGAACGCGATCGGGATGTCGAGGATCTCGAGCTCGTGCTTCTTGACCAGGTGGAGCAGCAGGTCGAGCGGGCCCTCGAACACGTCGAGGGCCACCTGGTAGTTGGCGCCGAAGCTCACGGTGCACCCGCGAGCGACGGCACGTGACCGATCTTCAGCATCACCTCGTACAAGTGGAACGTCATCCACTCGGCCGGCCAGCGCACCACCACGCCGATCGCCGGGATCATCATGAACGCCAGCAGCACGAACGGCGCGTAGACCGCGTACTGGTCGTAGATCCGCAGCGAGTTGTACGGGATCAGGCCGCGCAGCACGGTGCCGCCGTCGAGCGGGGCCGCCGGGATCAGGTTGAAGAAGAACAGGATGAAGTTGAGGAACACCGCGCTCACCAGCGCGGAGGTCAGCTTGGGCCCGACCTTCACGCCAGCCTTGAGCAAGATCACGTGCACCAGCACGATGAACGTCGCGAGCAGCACGTTCATCGCCGGGCCGGCGAACGCCACCAGCATGTTGCCCTTGCGGTGGAATGAGCGGTGCTGGACCGGCTTGCCCCAGGCGAAGCCGAGGCCGCCCGTCGAGATCAGGAACACCAGCGGCAGCAAGATCGTGCCGATCGGATCGGCGTGGGCCAGCGGGTTGAGCGTCAGCCGGCCCTGGACCCGCGGCGTCGAGTCGCCCAGCCGGTTGGCCATCCACGCGTGGCCGAACTCGTGCAGCGCGATCGCGGCGATGAACATGATCATGCCCTGCACCACCAGCTGGATGCGGTCGGGCGTGGCGACGTCGTTCACGCGGTGACTATGGACGGCGCGTGGCAGGCCGTCAACGCGCGCGCGGGTGGGCCCGACGGTACTGCTCGACCAGGTGGGCGCGGCTGACGTGGGTGTAGAGCTGCGTGGTCGCGATGTCGGCGTGGCCCAGCATCGCCTGCACCGCGCGCAGGTCGGCGCCGCGCTCGAGCAGGTGGGTCGCGAACGAGTGGCGCAGCTTGTGCGGGGACACCGCGCCGCCGACCGCGCGGATGCCGGCGGCGCGGACGTAGGCGCCGAGCAGCTTCCAGAAGCCCTGGCGCGTCATCGGCCGGCCGCGCTCGGTCAGGAACAGCGCCGGCTGCCCCGGGTCGCGCAGCCAGCCGGGCCGCACGGTCGCCAGGTACTGCTCGACCGTGGCGCGGGCCGCGCCGCCCATCGGCACCAGCCGGGTCTTGCCGCCCTTGCCGGTCACGCGCACGTAGCCGCTCTTGAGGTTGCAGTCGGCCAGCGGCAGCCCGACCAGCTCCGACACCCGCAGCCCGGTGGCGTACAGCAGCTCGAGCATCGCCGCGTCGCGCAGCCCGCGCGGCGTCGTGCGCACCGGCACCGCCAGCAGGCGCGCCACCGCGTCCTCGCCGATCACCACCGGCGATCGCGGCGCGGTGCGCGGCGCGTCGATCAGCTCGCTGGGATCGGCGTCGAGCCACTTCTCGGCCACCAGGTGGCGGCCCA
>JAMHWF010000116.1:0-2479 GCA_035911095.1 Ideonella sp.
ACCGTCCGCGAGCGGGCAGTGCCACCTGTGCCACCGCGCACTGTCCCCGTTCGTGCGTCAGGACTTCCTGCACTCCCCGGTTCGGCGCCCCTGTCCGCGATCCGAACGGAGTCCGCCCCGCCATGGCCCTGTCCCCTGAACACGAAGCGCAGATCCTGCGCTACTACCACGCCGAGCGCTGGCGCATCGGCACCATCGCCGTGCAGCTCGGGCTGCACCGCGACACCGTCGCGCGCGTGCTCGCCCAGGCCGGCCTGCCCCGGCACGGCCCCGTGCAGCGCGCCTCGGCGATCGACCCCTATCTGCCCTTCCTCCACGAGACGCTCGCCCAGTTTCCGCGCCTCACCGCCGCGCGGCTCTACGACATGGTGCGCGCACGCGGTTACCCCGGGCGCCCCGATCACTTCCGCCACCTCATCGCCCGCCACCGCCCGCGCCCGAGCGCCGAGGCCTACCTGCGGCTACGCACCCTGCCCGGCGAGCAGGCCCAGGTCGACTGGGGGCACTTCGGGCACCTGACGATCGGGCGCGCACGCCGTCCGCTGATGGCCTTCGTCATGGTGCTGTCGTGGTCGCGCCAGATCTATCTGCGCTTCTTCCTCGATGCGCGCATGGAGAACTTCCTGCGCGGCCATGTCGGCGCCTTCGAGTGCTGGGGCGCGGTGCCGCGCATCGCCCTCTACGACAATCTGAAGAGCGCGGTGCTCGAGCGTTGCGGCAACGCGATCCGCTTCCACCCGACCCTGCTCGCGCTCGCCGGCCACTACCGCTTCGAGCCGCGCCCGGTGGCGGTGGCGCGCGGCAACGAGAAGGGGCGCGTCGAGCGCGCGATCCGCTACGTGCGCGAGGCCTTCTTCGCCGGATGCGCCTTCGCCGATCTGGACGACCTGAACGCGCAGGCCCAGGCCTGGTGCGAGGGCGCCGCCGGCGCGCGGCGCTGCCCCGAGGACGCCTCGATGACGGTGGCCGAGGCCTTCGCGGCCGAGCGCGAGCGCCTGCTCGCGCGGCCCGAGACACCGTTTCCGACCGACGAGCTGCGCGCGGTGTCGGCGGGCAAGACCCCGTACGTGCGCTTCGACCTGAACGACTACTCGATCCCCCACACCCATGTACGGCGCACCCTCACCGTGCTCGCCGACCCGCTGCGGGTGCGCATCCTCGACGGCGAGGACGTCATCGCCACCCATGCGCGCAGCTACGACCGCCGCCAGCAGATCGAGTGTGACGCCCACCTCGAGGCGCTCGTCGCACACAAGCACGCGGCCAGTGCGCACCGCGCCACCGACCGCCTGACGGCGGCCGTGCCCACCTGCCAGGCGCTGCTCGCCCAGGCCGCCGAGCGCGGCGAGCCGCTCGGGCGCACCACGCGCGCGCTCACCGACCTGCTCGACCGCTACGGCGCGGACGAACTGGGCGCCGCCGTCGACGAGGCGCTCGCGCGCGGCGTACCGCACCCCAACGCGGTGCGCCTGGCGCTCGAGCGTCGGCGCGAGGCGCCCCCGCCGCTGGGCGTGCCGCTGCCCGCGCATCTGAAGACGCGCGACGTCACCGTGCGCGCCCACCCCTTGGCCGGCTACGACCGCCTGCTGGAGGACGACCATGACGACGCCTGAACCGCTGCTCGCACGCGCCCGTGCGCTGCAACTGCACGGGGTGGTGAGCCACTGGGCCGAGTGCGCCCAGGCCCCGTGGATCGCCCCGCTCATCGAGTGGGAGGAGACCGAGCGCGCCCGACGCTCACTCGAGCGCCGGCTGCGCTGCGCGCACATCGGCCGCTTCAAGCCGCTGGCCGACTTCGACTGGCGCTGGCCCGAGCAGTGCGACCAGGCCGCCATCGCAGAGCTGATGACGCTCGGCTTCCTCGAGACCGCCACCAACGCCTTGCTGGTCGGCCCCTCCGGGCTCGGGAAGACCACCATCGCGCAGAACATCGCCCACCAGGCGGTGCTGCGCGGGCACACCGTGCTCTTCACCACCGCCGGCCAGCTCCTGGGCGAGCTCGCCGCGCTCGACTCCGACTCCGCGCTGCGCCGCCGCCTGCGCCACTACGCCAGCCCCACGCTCCTGGTGATCGACGAGGTGGGCTACCTCTCCTACTCGAACCGCCACGCCGATCTGCTCTTCGAGCTCATCAGCCGTCGCCACGAGAAAAAGAGCACCCTCATCACCACCAACACGTCCTTTGCCGAATGGTCCGAGGTGTTCCCCAACGCCGCCTGCGTGGTCGCGCTCATCGACCGCCTGGTCCAACCCGCCGAGATCATCGCCCTCAAGGGCCCGCCCTGGCGCCACAACGAAGCCCAGGAGCGCGCCGCCACCAACGCCCGCAAACTCAACTCCGCACGGAGTCCCGCATGAAGACCGACCACCCGCCGTCCGGGCTGCTGCGCGGCCTGGACCTGCTCATCGACGCCGACTGGACGCCCGAGCAGGCCCGGGCCGTGATCGAGCTGCTCGACGATCTGCGCGAGCGCATCTG
>JAMHWF010000117.1:0-1215 GCA_035911095.1 Ideonella sp.
GTGCAGCCCGAGCTTGGCCTCGTAAGCGGCGAGCACCGCCGTGAGCTCGGCTCGTGCGCTCGGCAGGCCGCGCTCACGGGCCACCTGGGCGCGGCCAAACTGGGCCGCCAGCGTCACGTCATGCGCCTCGCCCAGCGCCTTGGTGGCGATCGGCAGCGCATCGGTGAACAGCGCCTGGGCCGCGGCGAGGTCGCCACGTTCGCGTGCCAGGCCGCCGAGCGCCGTCAGTGTATAGACGAGATCCGGGTGCTCCGGTCCGAGCGTTGCCGTCTGGATCCGCCGCGCCTCGTCGAGTTGGGCCCGCGCCTCGTCCAGGTCACCGCGCCGCTGCAGCACGCCGCCGAGGTTGACCAGCGTGCGCGCGACGTCCTGATGCTGCGGCCCAAAGCGCGAGCGAAGGATCGCCAGCGCCTCGCGCAGGGAGCCCTCCGCCGCCGGCAAGTTGCCGCGATTGTCGGCGATCCACGCCAGGGTCATGAGATAACTGCTCACAGCGGGGTGGAACGCGCCCAGCTTGTCGCGGGTGATCGCCAGGGCGCGCAGCGTCGCCGCCTCGGCGCTCGCAAAGTCGCCGAGCCTCTCATAGACCGCCCCGAGCCCGCCCTCGGTGTGCGCCACGCTCGGGTGGTCGCGCCCGTGGGTCGCCTCGGCCAGGTCGCGCGCTGCCAGCAGCGCAGTCTTGGCCGCCTGCAGATCGCCGCGCTCGCGCTGGACGCTGCCAAGCATGCGCAGCCGCTCCAACTCCAGCGCCGGCGGGCTGCCGGCCAGCAGCGCCGCCGTCGCGGCGGCCTGCGACCACTCGAAGGCGGCGTCGTGACGGCCGAGTCGACCGCTCAGCACGTTGGTTCGCAGGGTCCACGCACGCGCCAGCAGCGAGGGCGAGGAAATGGTCGCCGCGAGCCGTCCGGCCGTGTCGAGCTCGGTCAGCGCGGCCGCACCGTCGCCGAGGTCGGTGAGGATCTCCGCGTGCAGCAGGCGCGCCGACACCCGCAGCGGCCCGTACTCGAGCGACTCCATGTCCTGAAGGACAGGTTCGATGCGGGCCATCGCGTCCTTGGGCCGCACCAGCGAGCGCAGCGCCTCGGCGGTCTCCAGCTGGGTGAACGCGGCCTCGATGCGCGCGCGCAGCTCGGGGTCGGTCGGGAGCCCCTCCTCGCCGGTCAGCTCCGACGCCTCGCAGGCGGCCAGGGCGGGCAGCCGGAAGCTGGCCTCCAC
>JAMHWF010000118.1:0-140071 GCA_035911095.1 Ideonella sp.
CGCGGATCTTCACGCGCAGCGCTTCGAAGAAGATCACCGGGTACACCGGCTCGAGCGGCCGGCTCTGCCAGGCGGTGACCTCGGCCAGCACGGCGTCGGTGACCGAACTGATGAACTCCGGGCTGACCTCGGTGCCGTCCTGCTCGGCCAGGAAGCCCTGGATCACGCGCACGGTCATGCCGCGCGCGTACATGGCCACGATCTTGTCGTCGAAGCCGGTGAAGCGGCGTTCGTGCTTGGGGATCAGGACGGGCGCGAAGCTGCCTGCCCGGTCCCGTGGCACCTCGATGCGCAGCGGGCCGTCCTCGGTGTGCACGGTCTTGCCGCTCGTGCCGTTGCGCTGGTTGCCGGCGTCTTCTGGCCGCACCGCACCGGGCGGGTAGCCCAGGTGGTGCGTCAGCTCGCCGCACAGGGCCCGTTCGATCAGCGCCTTCTTCAGCGCCATCGTCGTCGCGTTGATCTGCTCGGCCGTCATCGGCGACGCGCCGCCGGCGATCTGCTCAAGCAGTTCCTTGGGGATCCTCGGCAACGCGGCCGTCTTCGCCGCTATCGCCGCGTTCTTCGTCTTCGTCTTGCTCGGCATACATGCTCCTGTTGGTCAGGCTATGCCTCGAACACAGAATTCAGGACAGGCTCGAGCAAGACGAAACGGTTGTGATCTTGGCCTTCGTCTATCGAATAGACAGCGGCAAGGCCTCGTTCCTTGCCAATCCCGGCGCGTCGCTTTTGACCGCCATTGGCGGGCATCGGTCACCACGGACCAGCGTGTGCGGCTTCGCGGTTCCGGTGCGGCCGGAGCAACTCTGCCTTGACCTATTCCGCGTCGGTACGCTCTCAGCAGACAACCGATCTCCGCGCGGCTTCGAGTTCTCTTTGGATCGCCGAGAGCTGTTGCCGAACGATGCCTCACAAAGGTTCGCAAGGAACATCGCAGACTTGGTGCACTCTGGATACCGAAGCTTTTTAGAGACGACGAACTCGTTCGATCTGGCGACCGTAGCGGCCCTGCACGAGCAGTCGTGCATGCATGGCGGCAATGTGGTCGATCAGTTCACAGGCTCGGAACTTTGTGTTGCTGCGCAGCGCTACCCTGATCTGCTCAGCTTCCGCCTCTATCCTGCCGACCCCAAAGAACGATCTGAGAAAAGCACGGCAATCTATGTAGGACCGGACGAACTCCGACGTCTGACTGGAGTCGTCTTCTCGCTTCAGACGAGAGTGGATCTCCCCATCAACGGCGCACAGACCTATTCGTTCGACCCCGAACAACCCGTGGCACTGCAGGTTGTCCTGGAAGCGGTACGGAACTGGATGCGCGCTGGAACGATCTCCGGGGCTGCCTACGTGATGGAGTGCAATCGACTTGCCTCAATGCTCTTTGACGCGGATCCCGATAGCACCGTCAGGTTCGTGGATCATTCCCCGTTCCGATCTCTGCCTATCCAGTGTACGCAACTAGAACGCGTGAGGTTGGACTGTGAATCTACGGTCCTGGCTCAGTTCACCGGTCGGTGGACGGGTGCAGTCTATCTGCGCGACCTTGACCACCCGAATGGCAAGCCTTATGTCTTCCTCGGTCGACACCGCGTCGTCGTAAGACGGTCAAGCCTGTTGGCCGAGCATCTGCAGGGGTTGGTGCGTGCCGGCAAGATCGTACAAGTGGCCGAAACAATCGCCGATCTGAAAGAAGACGAAGCCGGGTTCTCCCCTGAGCGCTTGCGGCATCTGCTCTAGCTGGCCCTGACCGAGCCAGGCCTCCACTCTGAATGCAACCGTCGCCCAGAGTCGCAGGCCTGACGTGGTCCCCAACCCTGCATCGGCGTCGCACTCAAAGCAACGGAGCAGCAAACAGCCTCGCGCCCCCGCGTTGCCAAACACCAAAGCCTGTGTGTGGAATCTACCGCAGGCGCAGCAGGCGCCACAGCGCGAGCGAGTCAGTAGGCGTCGCTCGCTTTGTCGCTCGCGGGTCCCGACGCCAAGCGTTCTCACACAGCCTCGGTCGAGAGCTGCCGCTCACATTCTCGGATGGACAAACGAAAGCATCCTCCTTGTGCAGATCCGTCGACCACCCAGCGTACCAGATGGACGCGTCCAGCATCACCCGAAGCGCTGCAGTGACATCCTCGACCGGTAGCTGAGTTTGCACGGCCACGGAGGACACAGGGACCTGCGCTTGCTGGGTCTGGCGATACTGAGCCTTGAGGACCGCGTACACGCGCTCGATGTTCGATAGCAGGCGACGCGCAGGCTCCGTGTCCAGCAAGGGAAGAGCAATGGACTGAACGATGTAGTGGTCGTTCTCTCGCTTGAGCCAGCGGTTCGATTCCAGTTCCTCCAACGCGTCAACATCAGAGTAGTGGTCTGCTCGGAACTTGAGCGCGGGGACACCTCCGCCCAGGGCGAGCATCTGCTCTAGCAGGCGAGTCAGGAGGTCGCGTTGCGCTGCCGAAAGCTGCTCGGCCGCCCGGACGGTTGAGGGGATGTTCATCTGGCAATAGTCACTCAAAGAGCTTCAGGTGCGCCACCAGGTGCCGTTCGTCCTTGAGCACGCCCATGCTGCCCGATACATGCAACGTCGGGAAGCCAGCCGTGCCGTGACGCCTCGCGCAACGCGGACTCGAGATCGCGCAGCAGATGGCGTCAACCCACCTCCGGAAAGAAGTCGCGGATGTCAGCGAGCACCGGTGGAACTTTGTCGCCTGACAAGGTGAACAGGGTTTCGTCCAATCCACCGAATCTCAGCATCGGAACTTCGATCTGGTGCATCACCAGCAGATGGCAGGCAATGTCGGACGTGAAGAACGAAGCGTGCTTGCGGCAAGACAGTGGCCGATCTTCGTACACAGAGCAGATGCCCTGCCCGTCGAGAAAAGGACAAGGCCTACCGCTGAATTCGTCCGGCGCATAATCAACCGTGCTGACCAATGGCATCTTCCGGCGACCGGATGCGCGGGCGAGCCGTTCCGCTTCGACCGCAGTGATGCTGAGGTTCATATGGCAGCACGCAGCACAGCCCTTGCGGCAGGCCACGAACGGTTCCCGGTGTGCTGACAACGCGTCGGCGACTTGATCAATCCGCTACAGCTTGCTGCGGGCCGCGGCGTTCATCTGGCGGACCACCTTTGGGATCTCGTCTTCCGCCCGACTGACCTCCGTCGGGATGGCCGAGACAAATGCCGCGCGTCGCGCATCGGCCTCAGCGATTTCGTCAGGTGTTGGCAATTGCTGCATGGGGTGCCTCACGACACTCGCTCAAAGGCCCAAACTGTCGAGCCACGCCTTGACTTGGCGAAACGCGTCGACCTGAACCTGATCGGCCGTCATGTCGCCCAGCGCGGCCGAGTCGCTCAGGAACTGGCGGACCGTAGTAGGCCCGAATGCAGCCTCTTCCGTGAACTTCCCTGCGATGTGCTTAAAGCCCTCGAGCGCCACCGGATCGTCGAGCATTGGTCGACAGGCTTCGGCAAGCGCGGCGGGCCCACCCTCGAACTCGCGCACGGAGAAGTAGATGTCGTAGGCGTCCTTGTGCTTGTCGCGGCCGACGAGCGCATAGCCCTTCATCACCAGCAGCGCCGGGATGCTCGCGACACGAAGTTCTACCGTGTTGCGACGCCCATCAGGCATCGTGCCGTCGATCTTGCGCCGAACGAACGACTGCATGGCTACGCCCGCGCCGTCGGCCTTCTGCACCGCGAAGTTCGCCAACAGCGGCGGCTTGTTGCGTTTGAACTTCGCTTCGCGCGGCATCAGCAGATCGATGATGACGGCCACGGGCGCGTGGCCCTCGAGCTCGACCGTGCGACGAAGTTGGAACCACTTCATGTCCTCGGCGGCGCGCTGGTACCCCGCCGCCTCGAGCGACTCGACCAAGTCCTTGTAGTCGCCATCGCCCAACGCTTGCGCATCGAGGCTTAGGTCGATGTCCAAGGTCCCGACATGGGCGGGCACGGCATCTGGGAAGAGCAGCCATGGCACGGAGCCACCGATGACGACGAATCGATCGCGATAGGCGCCAAGTACCTGTCCGATCTCCAACAGGACGGCGAGCACGGCCTGTGCACCGACGTCGTCATAGTCGTTGGCAGACTTGGGTTCCATCACGACACCCCGGCCAACAGGGGCTTGATCCTCTCGGCGCGCCAATGCTCCGCCGCCTCACGGCCACGCTCGCCGGTGGACAGCAGGTCCAGATAAGTCTGGATCGGGCCAGTCCCCTTCAGCTTGGGAGGAAGGTCCATCGCTTCTTGCCAGAGACCGTCGTCGCTGGGCCTGAAGATAGTGACGTTCTCGCCCTTGTCGGTCGGCGCGATGTCCAGGTGGCGTTTGAGAAGCGCGATGGCAACGGGTGCGGCATAGAAGAACTCACCGGTGACACGCGCGTACGGCGCCGCGCGGCGCGCAACCGAGTGCGATGCGAGCAGCACCTGCGAGCCCTCGGCAGCGACTTCGGCGAAGACTTGCTCAATCGCGGCTTCAAGTGCTCTCCCGTGCTTCAACGTGTAGCCGCGCAGCGCAACACTTGGGGTCTGGACACCGTCGTCACGCCACGCGTCAAGCAAGGCTTGCGGCTGGGTCAGGCGCAGCCCCTCCCCCGTCTCGGCGTGCGCCCATTCCCGCTCGATCAGCGCTCGACGAACGTTGCTGACCTGGCCGACGCTGACATCGGCCTGAGCCGCCAGCTCGACCACCTTCCAGGGGGCGTTCGGCTTGTGCAGCAGCAGCTTCAACAGGCGCGCGGATTTCGGGAAAAACAGCGAACGCTGCTCGCGCTTGGTCGCAAAGGGGTCGCGGTCTGCCTTGTTGATCTCCAGATGGAAGCGGGGGAACACGATGCGCGCGTTGCCCGCCAAGTCGAGCCAGCCGATGTTGCTTTCCGCGAGCGTCGCGCGGGAAGCTGGCGAGATGAAGGGTGCGAACACCAGGCCGCGGGTCAGTTCGGTTGCCCTGAAGATCTCTCGGCCGAGTTGGCTCATTGCGTCCCGAACGTAACGCGGTTGCCCAGACGACTTGCATTCGACGATGAGGCGATGCGGCTCCCCGTCGATGGTGAAGTCGACCTCGCCGTCGTAGCCACCATCCTCGCGACGGGGTACGGGGTCTACGACAACGTTCTTGATGATCGGTGAGGCTTCCAGCAGCCGCTGGAGCAGGCTTGGCCAAGCCTGCTCGACTTCGAGCGGGCCCATGGATTTCACCGGAATGACAGATTTCAGCATCCGCTGAATGTAGTCGATGAGATGAAATTTGGCAAGAATTTCATCCTATATGTCGCTTTCAGCGTCCGCTGGAACAGCGATCCAGAGTGAAATCAGACGTCAGCCAACGAGCCTAAGCACAGGCGTGAGTCGGTCTGGACGTTCAGACCGCTCCGCTCCGGTTCTCGATCCACAGCCTGATGTCTTCGGCCCGCCAAGCGGTGATGCCTGGCGTCAGCTTCACCGGCGCGGGAAACGTCTTAGCTGCAACTTGGCGCCACAACGTCGACCTCGAAAACGGGATGAAAGTGAGTACCTGTTCCTGCCTGACAAAGCCGGTCTGGGGCAGGAAGAGGACGGAATGAGAGGAATTGCTTTGGGCCGAAGCCCTTGGGGGAACAGTAGTCATCTCGCCATTCTGCGCATCAGAAGAGGAGCGCCCTGCGTTCGGACTGTGGTAGCGACGCCGCGGCCGCCACGTTTGGGCTCGTGGTAGCAGGCCCCGACCTTGTTTCGTGTAAACGTTGACCGTCGACTTATGACGAACAAACGGAACATCAGCGCATCGCGGCGTGCCCGCACGGGGGATTCGTGCGCGGACGCTGAACTCCCCATCGCAACACGTTCCGGACGCTCGTGGTCATAACGTGGCGTAGCTCCAAGAGCTGCTGTGCAGCAGACCCGAGCAAGTCGCTGTCGCCGGCACGCCGAAGGACTGCTGAAACCGTTCTTACGCTACATACGAACTGCTTCAGCCATCATGCGCTCGGCCGTACGGGGGTCTTTCAGGTCACTGTCGCGATGGCATCGTGGCGCGTGAGACCTGCATAGTTTCGCCCGGACTGAGCGCTTTCTGGGTCGCAAAGCCAAGCCAGGGCCTACGGTCTCCAGCACCATCGGCTCTTGAATCTGCGCAGTTCCCTCGGAGTCATCGGTCGGGATCGGGCCACCACAACGGCCTTTCGCCACCCGCGGCCTCTATACGAATGGCGTGCATGAGGCTCTCGATCGGGTCGGACAAGTTGCCGCGCACAAGAGTCAGCCATTCGCGCACGGCTTCGTCGGTCTCCGCCTGAACACGCGCCTCCATCTCGGCCACCACACGCTGCAAGCTCAAGAATTCGTCGTAGGCCTTGCCCGCGGCCCGCGCTCGATCGGCTTGCGCATGGCGAGCCGCCTTCCGATCGGCGATCAGTTTCTGCGCCGCGAACCACACGCGATTCTCCTCCGCCCGCTTCTCTGCGGCGACCTTGCGCTCCGCTTCTTCGGCCTCACGAACCTTGCGCACCTCGGCCTGGGCGGCCAGCATGGCGGCGATGTCGCGTGCGATTGCCGGCAGCAACTCGGCCAAACGCGCTTGGTTGCCAACCCAGGCCTTGGGAGACCCGAGAGGCCGCTCGATCTTGAGCTTGTACGTGTCCTTGGCAACGTACTCTTTGGCATCCCATGGACGCTGCGGATCCTTGCGGACGCGCGTCTCGAACTCCTCGGCGAACGACAGGCCAATTTGTTCGCCGCTGCCGTGATCTCCACCAGGTGAGACCTGTTCCATTCGCGCGCCTCCACTTTGCAGCCCTGCGACTTCAGCGCGCGGATCAGCGCATCGTGGAAACGCAAGATCCAATCAATGTTCTTCAGGGTCGCAACGATGCGAAGGCATCCCGGTTCGTCTGGAGCGAACCGGCCGTTCAGTGTCCTCTGCGGTGCAAGAAATAGCAGTTGCGGCCGCCCCGGATGCCGCATTCGTTCCTTCTCCAACTCGGCCTTGCGCTTTTCAATCTTCGCGGCCAACGCGGTGAAGAAGCGCGCCGTGTTCCGAACCAGGCGGTCGCACCCATCGAGCGTTGCTCGGATCTCGGTGGGCAGAACTTCGACAGCAGACTTGGCTTCGCGCACCGTGCTCTGCAACAGCGACGCCCGTGCTCGAGCCGTCTCGCGGCGCTTTGCTTCGCGGGGCGTCGGCGGCTCCCATACGCGTTCGTTGTCATCTGGCCGGGGCAGCTTTGTTGACTTGACGCCCTGCCCTCCGGCAGCACGAGCCCAGTAGCCGCGAGCAGGGATCGGAATGTCGTGGCGCTTGCAGAGCTTGCGCAAGCCGTTGTCGGACAAGCCGAGCTCAGGTGCCAGTCGGCTGAGTGGCGTCTCCCATACCCGCCGGTACAGATCGGTGCGTGTGATGGCGCCGTTGCTCATCGTCCCCTCCCTCACGGCGCATCGGTCGACGGGGTAGCATCGCTCTCGGTAGGTCCGATGGACAACGCCGAGGCGGATGGGTCCTTCGAGAACTCGATGACGAAGCGATCGTCGTCTTCGTCGACCCCACCGGGTTCAAGCCGGACCGCAGAGATGACCTCGCCGCGATCGAGACAAAGTTTGAACAGGTTCGCACGACCTCTCGCATCGTCCATGCCGATCGCGTGCTGAAAGTGGTCCTGCGTCAGCCGTCCAGCCAACAGTTCAAGAAGCGCACGCGCAGAGATGCTGATCGTCATTTTCGTTCTTCCACTCGTGATGTTGGTGCCGACGTACCACCCGCGACTGTCCGGCGCGTATGCCGCCTGCTGCTGCAAGGATCGGGCTTGGTAACCCTCGAATCTAGGCCTCGGCAGCACGGAGGCCAGTCTTTCGAGTCCGCTAATCGTTACCTCGACCCCCGGGCGGACGAAGGCACTCACCTGCCAAGTGAGTGGCTTGCGCGAGATCGACATGAAGTCCCTCTCTCGTCGAGGCGAGAAGACGCAAACCACGTCGAGACCGCACCTTGGCTGCGCGAGGAAGCTGTCGATGATCTGCCGTCCGGTGACCGCGCCGGGGCTGCGCATGCTCTCATTTGGCTTGCGGAGTAGCCTGCTTCCGGCGTCCGCCAGCAGCAAGCACCGAACGCCCTGGAAGTCCGGACTCTTCAACTGATCGGCCTTTGCCTTGAGGGTTGAGTGCACCGGGTTGTCGATCAGCGAGTACGCCTCGGCCGGCATCGTCGAGAAGAAGTTGGAATGGCGGGACTGCTTGTGCTCGCGCCACGTGACCACCAGATCGGTCCTGCCGGCGGTGACTCGAAGAGGTGGTCGCTGCGCCGCGCTGCCGTCCGAGGTGATCCACGCCCGCAACTCGGCGGCGACGTCATCCGTCACCTTGAACTCGGGATCAACCTTTCGCCTGTGCACATAGCCATCAAGCGTGTAGCCGCTCTCCTCGCCGAAGTGGAAGTACAGGTGATGCCCTTCACCGCGGCGGACTTTGTTCGCCGCTTCGCACAGCAGGCTCGCCGTGCGCCTCATCTCGTCTTCGTGTGCCAAGCTGGCATCGGAGATGGCCGCGATCTCGATGGCGGCGGGTTGCGGCGCAAAGAGCATTTCGGAGTAGGCATCCGGCAGGCGCCCGAGCGCGAACCACTCCGGTTCAACTTCGACATCGCCGAGTTGGAGCAAGCCCCACAGCAACGCGAGTTCCATCTCCGCAGGCAACGCCTGCTCGACGCGCTTGTTCTCGAGGCGCCGCAGCAGATCCTTCCCCTTCCCCTCGTCCAGGCGCGGAGCCAAATCGTTCAGCATGGCTTGCAGGCGGCGGCGCGTGAAGATGGGCATGTCGGAGGAGGCCAGGGATCAGGGGTGCGGTCGCTTGCTGAATGTTCTGTTTCGTCGTCGATTATAATTATCTGACGTATGAATGGAACACACGTGCCGCCACGATCTCATCCTCAGCTCGTCCTCGAGCTCGCGCGGACCAAAGGACTGGTGCGCGCGGGCGATCTGGACGCGCTCGGCGCGCCGCGGGTCGTGCTCAGCCGGCTCGCCGCCCGCGGGCAACTGGAACGAGTTGGGCGTGGCCTGTATCGCCTGCCCGGGGCCGACGTGTCGGAGTTTGAGGGGCTTGCCTCGGTCGCGATCAAAGCACCGCAGGCGGTGTTCTGCCTGCTCACCGCGCTGCAGTTCCACGAACTGACGACACAGTTGCCGCGCCGGGTCTGGATCGCCATGCCGCGCGGCAGCCACGCCCCTCGCATCGAGCATCCCCCGATCAAGATGGTCCAGTTCACCGGTGCCAGCTACTCCGAGGGCATCGAGGTCTTCGAGCGCGACCAGGTCCAGCTGCGCGTCTACAACGTCGCCAAGACCGTGGCCGACTGCTTCAAGCACCGCAACAAGATCGGCCTGGACGTCGCCCTGGAGGCTCTGAAGGATGCCCTGGCTCAGAAGAAGGCCTCGGTCGACGACCTGTGGCACTACGCCAAGATCTGTCGTGTCTCCAACGTGATGCGTCCCTACCTGGAGGCGATCACATGACCAAGGATCTCGCCGCCTCGGTTCGAGCGCGTCTGCTGAACCTGGCCAAGGCAGAAGGTTCGGACTTCAATGGCGTCCTGGTCCGCTACGCGCTCGAGCGGCTGCTGTATCGCATGAGCCGCTCCGCGCACGCCGACAACTTCCTGCTCAAGGGTGCGCTGCTGTTCACGCTCTGGTACGACATGCCGCACCGGCCGACGCGTGACGTCGACCTGCTGGGTTTCGGGGCCAGCGACCTGGCGTCGCTCGAGCAAACCTTTCGGGAGATCGCCTCCATCAAGGCCGACGATGGCATCGTGTTCGATCCGGCCAGCGTGACCGCCCAAGAGATTCGCAAAGACGCGGGCTACGCTGGCGCGCGGATCGTCTTCACTGCCGAGCTTGCGCGAGCGAAGTGCAAGGCGCAGGTCGACATCGGATTCGGCGACGCGGTAACGCCGGGGCCTGTGCAAGCTTCCTACCCGGTCCTGATCACTGATTTTCCTGCCCCGCAGTTGCGCACCTACCCGGTCTACAGCGTCATAGCAGAGAAGCTGCACGCCATCGCACTGCTGGGCATGCTGAACACTCGCATGAAGGACTACCTCGACCTCTGGGTCATGCTCGATCGCGAAACCTTGGACTCGGATTTGTTGGCAACGGCGATCGCCGCAACCTTCTCGCGTCGAGGCATGGCGATGCCGGCCAACGCGCCGATCGGACTGACCGATGAGTTCGCGAACGATCCGACTCGCCAGGCCATCTGGAAGGCGTTCCTCCTCAAGAACGAGATCGCGCCGAAGCCGCTACCAGACATCGTGAGAGACCTCGCTGCTAGGCTGCACGATCCGCTGGATCGAGCGCGCAAGATCTTCGATGACGCGCAGTGAACCCTCGAATCCGCTCGCTAGAATCAACCCGCTTGATCTTGTCTGGGCCGTACGACAACCCGTTCATGCGGTGCCATCAAATGTCACGTTTGATGGCGGTTCTATAGGCGGGTTTATTGGTGCTGCAGAGATGGTTCCCTTGAAAAATCAACTGCTTGGAATCGATCCCGAGCTTCAGGTGCAGAACATCGAGTGAGGCAAGCCGGGGCGCGGGCCGGTGGATCGGCCCAGGCGCCCCGCGGTTCGCAGCCGATCGCCGCTGAACATCAATGAACGCTGCGGGACGGCGCTGTCTGCGAGCAACGCATTCAGGCCGCCTCGACATCTCGAAGCCGGACCCGTCCAGGCAACGGCACGTCTCCTGCTAAGGGGACGGTGCCTCCTCGCCGCGGTGCGCGCCCACCCGACGGATACGAGTGGTCACCAACTTGCCACGGCAGCCTCACCAAGCCGTGGAGAATCCGACGGCTCCGCAGTTCACGCCGCCTGCACCCGCCAGCCAGGTGGGCGCGGCCCCCCCGCCTCGACATGACGCCCGCCAGCCCCGCCCTGCCCGCCCGCCCCATCTACGATTCGCTGCAGATCGGCCGCGGCCTCGCCGCCGCAGCGGTCGCCGCCTTCCACATGACGGTGAGCATGTCGGCCCTCGGGCTCGGCAACGTGTGGGGGCCGGTCACGAGCTATGGCGACCTTGGCGTCCGCTTCTTCTTCGTGCTCAGCGGCTTCATCATCCTGCAGGCACACGCGGCCGACATCGGCCAGCCCGGACGGGTCAAGCCTTACCTGCTGAAGCGCTTCGCCCGCGTCTACCCGGCCTACTGGATCTACATCAGCGCCGCGGTCGCCGGCATGCTCGTCGTCGGCAGCAAGGAGTTCGACATCGGCTCGATCGCCGACGTCGCGAGCACCTACCTGCTGGTGCGCTTCAGCGACGTGCATCCGCCGATCGGCGCGGCCTGGACGCTGTTCCACGAAGTGCTCTTCTACGCCCTGTTCGCGCTGCTGCTGATCAAGCGCCGCCTGGGCCTGGCCGTGCTCGCGGCCTGGGTCGTCCTGATGCTCGCCTTCGCGCTGACGCCGCCGCGCGGCAACCATGAGCCGATGCGCGTCTTCGCCGGCCTGATCAACCTGCACTTCTTCGCCGGCATGGGCGCCTACCTGCTGACACGGCACCTGTCGCAGCGCCTGGCCTGGGTGCTGCTGACCGCGTCGATCGCCGTGCTGCCGTTCGCCGCCGTGCTCGCCGGCTGGCTCGAGCGCCGTGAATGGTCCGAGGCGGTGATCTGGTCGCTCGTGTTCGGACTGCTGATCGCGGCCTGCTGCGCGCTCGAGCGCGCGGCCGGGGCCGGCTGGAAGCCGCCGCGCGTGCTGACGCTGCTCGGCGACGCCTCGTTCTCGATCTACCTGCTGCACACCCACGCCCAGACCTATGCGCTGCGCCTGCTGGCCAAACTGGGCCTCGCGCGCGCGCTGCCGGCCGAGGCGGTCTGGCTGCTCGCCTTCGCGATCTCGATCCTCGTCGGCATTGCCGGCTACTACCTGATCGAGCGCCCGTTGACGGTCTGGGTGCGGCGACGCCTGCTGCGCCGCTCGGCCGCGGAGCGGGAATCGATCCCGGTCGGCCAACCTGCCACCTGAGCCTGCGCGGCCGGCCACGGCCGGGCCCGGCCCCGGGCGTGATCATCGTGGGCCCGGTGGCAGCCAAGGACGGGGCGCGTCGCCCTGCCTCTCAGCCGCGTGCCCAGGGCTCGACGATGCGCCAGCCCCGTGCCTGCGCCAGCGCGCGCAGCTTCAGGTCGGGATGCACCGCGACCGGCTCGTCGACCGCCTCGAACAGCGGCAGGTCGCCGACCGAGTCCGAGTAGAAGACGCTGTGCTCGAAGTCCCCGAGCGCGAGGCCGAGCGACGCGAGCCAGCGCGCGACGTGGGCGGGCTTGTACGCGCCGGTACAGGGCTCGCCTTCGATCTCGCCGCTCAGGTGGCTGCCGAAAGCCTCGTGCCCGGTACCGGGCACCAGTGCGGCCTCGGTCGCGACCAGGTGCTCGATGTCGAACAGGCGCGCGAAGGGCTCGGCCAGGATGCGCGTCGTCGCGGTGACGATCGCGCACAGGTCGCCGGCCTCGCGGTGACCGCGCACCAGGGCCAGCGTCGTCGCGGGGACCAGCTCGCGCACCGAGGCCTCGAACTCGTGGCCCCACTGGCGCAGCGTCGTGAGGCCGTAGGCGGCCAGCGGCTGCAGCGCTGCGCGGTGCAGCGCGCGGATGTCGAGCGTGCCCTCGACATAGTGCTGGCAGGCCGCGAGGTAGCGCCCCTCGGCCGCCGGCGGCAGCACGCCGCGCGCGATCAGCCAGCGCGTCCAGGCCATCGCGCTGTCGAAGGGGATCAGCGTGTGGTCGAGGTCGAACAGGGCGAGGACCATGGGCAGCAGGCGGGCCGGCCGGTGCGTGGCCGGGAATCGAGCCCCGCTTGTACCGCAGACGGCGGGGCACCAGCGGCCCGGCGGGCGAGGAAGGCTTTGCCCAGCCTTCGTGGCGCTCACCGTGCCGGCGTCGCCGCTCGACGCAGGATGGCCCCGAGCCCGTTCCTGCATCGGCCGACGTCGCGTCCTGGGCGCGGTGACGTCCCGCCCGTCGCACGCCCCCTCAGCGCGTGCTGCGAATCCGCTCCGCCTCGCTCTTGACCATGCCCAGCAGCACGCGCGGGTCGGCCTCCGGCAGCGGCTTGCCGTTGACGAAGAAGGTGGGCGTGGCGCGCACGCCGACCGCCTCCAGGTCGGCGACGTCCTGGTCGAGCAGCGTGCCGACGGCGCCGGTCGCGACATAGGCCTTGGCCTGGTCCAGGTCCAACCCCGCGTCGCGCGCGATGGCCCAGGCGCGCTCGGTGTCGGGCGCGTGGTGGCTGGCCCAGGCGGGCTGCTCGCGCATCAGGGCCTCCAGCACCGGCTCGAAGCGCTGTTGCTGGCGCGCCGCCTCGAGGATCTGCACGCCGGCCAGCGACAGCCCCGGGTGCAGCGGCGCGTAGCGGATCACCAGGCGCGCCTCCTGCGGGTACATCGCCAGGATCTGCTTCACGTAGGGATAGAAGGCGCGGCAGGCCTCGCAGGCCGGGTCGAAGAACTCGACGATCGTCACCGGCGCGGCAACCGGCCCGAGGACCGGCGAATGCTCGCGCACCATGACGTCGTAGGTCGCGGCCGCACGCTCGGCGGCCTGCTGCCGCTCGTGGCGCTGGTAGAGGACGATGGCGACGGCGAAGGCCGCCAGCGCGGCGAAGGCCGTGACGATGACGGTCGTGCGGCGTCGGGTCATGCGGAAGTCCTGTTGTTCATGTCGAGGCCTTGCGCGCCACCAGCAGCAGCAACGCGATGAGGCCGAAGGCGCCTGTGGCCAGCAGGGGCAGCGGCAGGCCGCCGAGGATGGTCATCTCGGCGCTGGCGCAGGAGACACCCTGGGTGCACGGCGTGATGCCCTCGGGGATCACGCCCAGGTAGAGCAGGCTGTGAAAGCCCGCCACCAGCGCGCCGAGGACCGCCAGCGGCACCCCGTAGCGCCAGGCGCCGGCATCGGCGCGCAGCGCCGCCACGCCGAGCACGATCGCGAGCGGGAACATGAAGGCGCGCTGGAACCAGCACAGATGGCAGGGCACCTGGCCCATGACCTCGCCGATGAAGAGCACCGCCAGCGAGGCCAGCAGCGCGACCAGCCAGGCGGCAAACAGCGCGGCCCAGCCCGCCGGGCCGCGCGGCGCCGATGCCGGGGCCGATGCCGCCGTCGATGCGGGCTTACCCACGGCCGCTCCGCCGGACAAAGACACCGGTACGCCGAGGCATCGCAGATGCTGGCCGCAACGGGCTCAGTGCGGCGCCGCCGCGGGCGGCACCGGTGCCGCCGGCACCAGCACTGCCGGCAGCACGCCCCGCAGCGCGTTGCAGACCACGAGCGCCTCGGCCCGCGCCAGGTCGTCGCGCCGTAGCGTCCGCTCGCCGGCGGCCCAGGCCGGGTCTTCGAGCAGCACGGCGCGCATCACGCCGGGCAAGGCGCCGTCGGCCACCGGCGGCGTCCACCAGCGGCCGTCGAGCTGGACGAAGACAGTGCTGCGCCCGCCTTCGACAAGCCGCCCGTCGCGCGTGAAGAAGAGGCTGTCGAAGGCGCCCGCGGCCTCGGCGGTGTGCACCGCGGCGTCGTAGTGGGCGCGCCGCGTCGTCTTGTGGGCCGCGAGCGGGTCGGCGTCGGGCAGCGGCTGCGGTGCGACGAGCAGGCGCAGCGGCCCGTCGGGCAGCGGCGCGAGCGGCGCCTGCGTCAGCGCCAGGCGGCCGTCATGCGCCAGCGCGAGCCGAAGGCGCCAGGGCTGCGACGGCTCGCCTTCGAGCGCGGCGAGCGCCGCGTCGAGCACCGCCTCCGCCGCCTCGCGCCGGAGCGCGAAGCCGAGCCGCTGCGCGCTGGCGGCCAGCCGCGCCAGGTGGCGCGCGCGCTGCCGCACGCCGTCGGCGCGCGTCGCGTGCATCGTCTCGAACAGTTCGAAGCCCGGGTCGAGCCCGGTCATGAAGCGCGCCTTCAGCCGGCATTCCTCGAACTCGTCGGCCGCGACGCTGTCGAGCACGATGCCGGCGCCGATGCCCAGGCGCGCCGGGCGCAGCCCGCGCTCGGCGGCGCCGAGCGTCAACGTGCGGATCGCCACCGAGAGGCAGAAGTCGCCGATCCGCGCACCGGCCGGCGGCGCGTCGAGCCAGCCGATCGCGCCGGTGTAGAGGCCGCGCGGCGTCGTCTCCAGCGCCGCAATCAGCTCCATCGTGTGGTGCTTCGGCGCGCCGGTGATCGAGCCGCAGGGGAAGACGGCGCGCAGCAGCGCGGGCAGCGAGACCTCGTCGCGCAGGCGCGCCTGCACCGTCGAGGTCATCTGGAAGACGGTCGTGTAGGGCTCGATCGAGAACAGCGAGGGCACGCGCACCGAGCCGATGTCGGCGACGCGGCCGATGTCGTTGCGCAGCAGGTCGACGATCATCAGGTTCTCGGCCCGGTTCTTGATGTCGATCGACAGGTGGCGCGCGGTCTCGCTGTCGGCCTCGGGCGCGGTGATGCGCGAAGCGGTGCCCTTCATCGGCCGCGCGGTGAGCAGACCGGCCTCGTGGCGCAGGAAGAGCTCGGGCGAACACGAGAGCACGTGCCGCACCGCGCCCTCCTCCGGCGGCAGCGCGATCAGCGCGCCGAAGGCGACCGGCTGCCGCGCGCGCAGCCGCCGGTAGAGCGCGAGCGGCGAACCGTAGGCCTGGCCGTCGAGCCGGTAGGTGTAGTTGACCTGGTAGGTCTCGCCGGCGCGGATCGCCTCGTGGATGCGGCCGATCGCCTCGACGAAGGCAGCACGGTCGACGCTCTCGACCAGGCCGGCGACACCGGCCGCCGGGATGCCGCCGTCTGCGACGCCCCCCGCCGGCGCGGCCTCGTCCTCGACGCCGTGCCCTGCCGCGTCCTGGAGCCAGGCGTCGGCCGCCTCGCGCGAGAGGCGCTCCAGCCGCTCGAACATCAGCACCCGCAGCGCGGCGCCGTCGTCGGGCGCGAGCCGCGCGTCGCCGGCCTTCAGCAGCTTGGCGCCCCATTCGTAGTCGGCCAGCACGACCGCGTGCAGGCCCGCGCGCAGGTCGGCGCCGACCGCCTCGCAGACCGCGTCGAGGGTGGCCGGGTCGGTCGAGCGGTGCAGGCGCACGAAGCCGGTGTAGAGCCGGCTCGTCGGCCGCCGCGCGGTGGCGTCGCGGTCGTCGAGCAGCGCATAGGCCTCGCCCACGCGCCCGGCAGGAGGGCCGGCTTCGCTGCTCATCGCCTCGCCGACGTCGGCCTCAGGACCAGTCGTCCATGTCGTGCTTGATCGTGTGCCGGTTCGCGATCAGTTCCTCGACCGTCGGCTCGTTGTTCAGCGCACGCGAGAGCGCGAGCTTGGTCGCCTCGTAGTTCGTGCGGTACATGTCCTTCTTGTCGAGGTTGGGGTCCTTGGCGCAGCGCGGGTCGATCCACACGAGGCTCACGATGCACAGCTCGTTGGCCTTGTCCTTCGGGATGATCCCTTCGATCAGGCAGTCGACCACCGCGTCGGCGGTCGCGCTCTGCACGACGCCGCCGAAGAGGTCGATGTTGGCGACATCCTTCAGCGTCACCTTCGGCACGAGGATCGTCGCCGGCCGCACCAGCTGGTTGCAGGCGCGGATCGCGAACATCGCGGTGTGGCCCTTGCTCTGCGCCATCATGTTCGCGAAGGCCTGGCCCACCGGGCCGTCGGTGCGGCCGATCAGGATCTCGGGCATCGCATCGGTGAACTGGCCCTCGGCGGCCAGCACGGTCGCCTCGCCGGCATGGAACAGGAAGTCTCGGCTCATCGGTTCTCCTCGGGGTCGAACGGTTTCGGATGGAATGGCGGGCGGGCTGCGGCGGAACCTCGGCGCCGCGGGGTGTCGTCAGTCGATTCTGCGCCGGCCGCGTGACGCGCCGTCGCTCTCGGCACGCGCCCGTCCGGGCCTCGGCCCGCTGCCGCCGCGGGTCCCGCGCAGCACGGGGGCGGGTGCTAGTGCGGCAGGATCAACTCGCCCTTGCCGCCGGCGCCGAGGTCGCCCAGCCAGCGCTCGATGCGCCGCCCGGGCAGGCCTTCGAACACGCCGCCGTGCAGGGCCAGGTCGCGCGCCAGCAACTGCCAGTAGACGACCGGGTCGACCAGGGCCGGCGCGAAGGTCGGCGCGATCGCCGGCTCCTCGCCGGCGAAGACGATGCTACCGCGGCGCATCGCATGGCCGGCGTGGACACCCGCCCTGCCGCCGAGCGCGATCGTGCCGGCGACCATGCGCGCGGCGAGGAAGTCGCCGGCGTCGCCGTGCACGACGAGGCTGCCGCGCCGCATGCGGTCGCCACAGCGCGCGCCGACGCGGCCGTGCACAACCAGCGTGCCGCCGCGCATGCCGTCCATGCTGCCCGGCAGCGTGCTGCCGACGAAGTCGCCGGCATCGCCCTCGATCTCCAGCCGCCCGCCGCTCATCTCGCAGCCGGCCTGGTGCCCGGCCGAGCCCTTGACGAGCAGCTCGCCGCCGCTCATCAGGCTGCCCGCGTGGTGCCCGGCCGAGCCTTCGACGACGAGGCGGCCGCCGTCCTGCTTCCAGCCGATGCGGTCGACGCGGCCCAGGTTGCCGACCAGGCGCAAACCCTCTTCGGCGCTGCTGCCGATCTTGAAGTGCATCGCCAGCGGCTCAAGCCGGTTGCCGTGGCCGAGCGGCAGTTTCGCGATCGCCGCCGCGTCGAGCGCCGCGAGCGCGGTCGGCGTGATGCCGCGCAGGTCCAGGCGCAGCGACGGCGACTGCTTCAGCTCCAACACCCAACCCGTCATGGCTTGGTCCCCTCCGGCAAGAGCTTGTGCAGGTGAAATAGGAATGGCCCGAGCTTGCCGCCATAGTTGCCTGCCGAGATGCGCAGCAGGCCGCCTGCCGCGCCGATCGCGGTGCCGCTGCGGATGCCGGCCGCCATCGCGGCGGCAACGTCGGCCTCGGTCAGGCCGTCGATCACGATCTCCATCACGCAGCGCGTGGCTTCGGTCAACTCGGTCTTCGCGACCAGGCCGACCAGGCTGGGGCAGAAGGCGTCGTTGGTCGAGGCCATCAGCGAGGCGTACTTGCTGCCGACCTTCGAGCCCGAGCGCACGACGCCGCCGGGAAATGGCATCACCACGTTCGGCAGCTCGCGCATCGCCGCCACCGCCGCCTCGGCGACCGCGAGCGCGCTGTCGGTGTCGCGGCACAGCAGCAGCAGGTTGCCGCCGCCGACCGCCTTCTGCACCGCGGTCGTCTCCTGCGCGACGAACTCGCCGTCCATCACCGGCACGCGCCAGTAGCGCACGCCGCCGATCACCTTGCTGATCTGCCAGCCGTCGCCGAAGAAGCGCAGGTTGCGCCCGAGCGCGACGGCCTCGCCTTCCGTCAGGCCTGCAAAGACGGCGGTCGTCGGGCAGGTCAGCACGCACTGGCCGACGCGGCGTTCGATCTGCTTGGCGAGTTCCTTGCCCGACATCGAGAAGATCAGCACCGAGATGCCGGGCCGTCCGTCGGGCGTCTCGTCAGGCGCCAGTTCGCGCTCGATGCCGGCTTCGCAGCCGCAGGCGATGACCGAGGTGGCGAAGCCGGTCGCGGTGACCGCCGCATGGCGGGCCCAGGTCTCGTTGTGCGCGGTGATGACGATGCGCGTGGCCTTCATCGGGAAGGCCTCGGCGAAGGTGTCGTCGATGACGACGCCGTTGATCGTGACGGGCGCGCCCGCCTGCGTCGCCACCGCGCTCACGATGCCGCCGCCTCGAAGCAGGCCGCCGGCAGCAGCCGGCCGCCGTTGCAGCAGCGACAAAGCTCGTCGTCGCCGATGGCCTGGTGGTCGAACGCCACCGAGGCGTGACGCTCCCAATGTTTGCGCAGCGTCTTCTCGATGCCGCGGTCGTAGTCGGGCGCGACGAAGTGGGTGCCACCGGTCGGCACCGCGGTGATGCGGCCGGCACGCGAGACCAGCGTGCCGTCCTTGAACACGTAGTCGGGCGCGGTGAACATCGTCTCGCGGTTCGCGTCCTCGCGGTAGACGGCGATGTCGGCCGCGGCGCCCTCGCCGAGTCGCCCGCGGTCGGCCAGGCCGAGCAGGCGCGACGGGCCGGCGCGGGTCAGGATCGCGATCTCGTCGAGCGTCAGCTCACGGGTGATCGACTTCAGCGCGCTGTGCGCGGCCACCTCGGGGTGCAGCCTGGCCAGTTGCTCCTCGCGGAAGCTGCGGTCCATCAGCAGGCGGATCAGGTGCGGGTAGGTGGTGAACGGGCCGCCGTTCGGGTGGTCGGTCGTCAGCACCACGCGCCACGGGTCTTCGACGAGCAGGAAGATCTCGAGCCCGATCGCCCACTGCATCGCGTTGACGTAGCTCTGCTCCTGGTAGCGGAAGGGCACGACGCCGCAGCCGGCGTCGCACTCGATGTCGGCGCCGATCCACTTGCGCGGCGAGCCGAGTTCGGCGTTGGCGTGCTGGCGCATCGTGTCGCCCGAGGCGGTGACCGTCTGGCCGAACATGATCTGGCCGACGTCGAGGCTGATGTTCGGGTGCTTGTTCACCACCTCGGCGAGCTGCACGGCGGCCGACGAGAACTTCTTCGGCCCCTCTTTGCCGTAGGCGTGGAACTGGATGTGGGTCAGGTGCCCGCGCAGGCCTTCGAGCGCGTCGATCGTCTCCAGCGTGGAGGCGATGTTGCCGGCCACGCCGAGGTTGCAGCCGTGGATGTGCAGCGGGTGCGGCACGCCCAGCTCGTGCAGGCCGCGCGCCAGCGTCTGCACCACCTGGCGCGGCGTCACGCCCCAGTGCACGTGCTTCTCGTCGACGTCGAGCTTGCGCTGGTTGAACTTGAAGGCCGAGATGCCGCCGGGGTTGACGACCTTGACCCCCATCGCCTTCGTCGCGCCGATGGTCCAGCCGATGTAGTCGCGGATCTCGCGGAAGTCGCGCCCCTCGGCCAGCATCTGCAGATAGAGCTCGTCGTTGCCGAGCATCACGTAGGCGCCGTGGTCGAGGATCGGCACGTCGCCCATCTCCATGTGGGCGTGGCGCGCGTTGCCGGCCACCATCGCCGGCTCGAAGGCCGCGGTGTAGCCCATCTCGGCATAGCGGTAGCCGGTGGCCAGCGTGCCGGGCGCGCAGCCGCCGCAGGAGGGCAGCTCCAGCGGGTTGTCCGGCAGCGGATACGGCTCGCCCGCCGCCGGGCCCGCGCCCTGGCGCTGCTGCTCGGGCAGCAGCAGGCGCGCGAGGTTGACCTTGCCGCCGCCGATGTGGGTGTGCAGGTCGATGCCGCCGGCCATCACGACGCAACCCGAGGCGTCGATCTCCTGGTCGGCCGCCTCGCGCGCGTCGAGCGCGACGATGCGCCCGTCGCGAAAGCAGAGGTCGCGCACGACGCCGCCGGGCGGCGCCGCCGCGTCCTGCGGGTCGATCACGCGCCCGCCGCGCAGCCGGGTGGTCGTCATGCGCCCTCCCCCGCGCTGGCACCCGCGCCGGCGCGCGTCGCGGCTGGTGCGGCGGCCAGGGCCTCGGCGATCCGGCCCGCGACCTCGGCCACCGTCGGCAGCGCGTCGGGCCGTGCCGGCTCGAGCGGCAGCAGCACCACGGTGTCGCTGCGGAACAGATGCCCCGGCGTGCCGATGCCCGGCGTCGAGACCGGGATGAACACGCCCGAGCCGGCGCCGATCTCCATGCCCGGCGCGCCGAGCACGATGCGCGGCAGCGAGGTCACCGGCGGCGCCGCTTCGGGGTCGAACGACGAGACCCAGAACAGCAGGTCGACCGCCCCCTGCGCCAGCAGCAGCGTGGCGTCGTACAGCAGCGGCTCGTGCTCGAGCCCGTAGGGCCCGGCGCGCGAGCGCAGCGGCAGGCCCGACAGCCAGGCCCAGACCGCATTGACCGTGTGCCCGCTCGGCTCGCCGGCCAGCGCGAAGGCGCCGGCACGGGTGCTGCGGTTGAGCGCCGCGACCACCCGCTGGAGGGCCTCGACGATCAATCCGCTGTGGACGGGCAGGCCCGAGGCGTCCCAGGTCAGCACCGTGTAGCGCGCGGCGCGCATCGTCTCGGCCAGCGCGCGCAGCGCCGGCTCGGCAGCCGGCACCGGCCGCCCCTCGAGCAGCGCGACGAGCAGCGAGACGGTGGTCAGCAGGTCGCCCTGCGTCGCGACGCGCTCGACCGGGCCGCGGGTCCAGTCGGCGAGCCAGGGGTCGGCTTCGCCGCCGACCAGCACGACGCGCCGCGCCGGGCCTTCCGCATCGTCGAGACCGCAGCGCGGCCAGAGCTCGGGGCTGGCCGCGCCGGGCGAACGGCCGAAGCAGACGATCAGCTCGCCGCGGGCGCGGATCTCGGCCAGCGTGGTCGTGAAGCCGCCGCGATCCTGCAGCGCGCGCAACGCCTGCGTCAGGCCCGGGCCGCCGCGCGCATCGGCGATCGCGCCGCAGCGTGCTGCAAGCCGGTACAGCGCCCTTGCCCCCGCGACATCGGTGCCGAGGCCTCCGAGTAAGGGTTGTCGAGCAGCCGCCAGGCGACGCGCCGCTTCGGCGACGGCTTCCTCCAGCGTGCAGGCGGTGCCGTCGATCCAGGGCACGGCCTCGGGCGGCAGGCCCTCGAAGCGCGCGACCGCGGCCTGCAGCCGCGGCCCGGCGCCGCCGGCGAGCCGCAACGGGCCGACGCGACCGGCGCCTTCGACGCGGAAGCCGTCACTCAGGAGGGGGCAGAAGGGACAGGTCCAGGGCGCGGCGCGATGCGGCGCTGCAGCGGCGGCGTTGACGCTCATGCGGTCCTCAAGGCAAGGGGTATGCCATCGCGGCAGGGCTGCGGCCCGGCGCATCGCGGGGGGCTGGCGCCCGCTGCGGGCGCGGGCGCACCCGCCCGCGTGGCGTCAGCCCGTGGCGACGCTGAAGGATCCCGCCCGCGGGCCGTCGCCCGCCAACGCCCGCCGGCCCGGCTGACGGCAGCCGATGCGTCGCGCGCCTCGAGCGAAGGGCCCGCCAGAAACGGCACAGAGTGTCGCGCCACCGGCTCGCCGGCAGCAGGCCGGGCGCCGCGGCAACCGGCTCCGCCATGCGCAGGACCGAAACGACCACTGGTGGCATGAATCGTGTACGGCGCCCCGCCATGCGCTGCGACTGCTCCAGTCTGCTTCGGCCGCAGGCCGCCCCCCAGGGCGGCGGCGAGCGCGTGCGGACCGTGTGCGCCGGCGCCCGCCACGCGCGTGCAGTCGCGGTCACCAGCCATCGGTGCCCGGCCTCACGCCTGCGGCGCCGCGGCCAGGCGACCGTCGTGCAGCGCGCTGGCGACGAGCCAGGCGCCGGCACCCGCCGCACGCGCCGCGCGCAGGTCGGCCTCGTCGCGCACGCCGCCCGCGCCGATCAGCTCGGCCGTCGGCGCCAGCGCACGCACTTCGGCCAGGCGCTCGAGGTCGGGGCCGCTGCCGCTGCCGACGCGGTCGAGCGTCATCACGATGACGCGCCGCGGCCACAGCGACGGCGCCGACCAGCAGTCCGCCGGGTCGAGTGCCAGCGCGCCGCGCCGGTCGAGCGAGAGCACCGCGTCGGGCCAGGCCAGGCCGAGGGCGGCGAGCACGCCGCGGTCGGCGATCGACTCGCTGCCGAAGACCGGCACAACCCCGCCGCCGGCACCCGCCCTGCCCGCGTCCGCCGGCCCCTGTGCGCCGCCGGCCCCGCCCTGCGCCAGCGCGGCACACAGCTCGCGCGCCGCGTCCAGGTCGGCGAAGCCCGCGTCGAGCCACAGCTCGGTCTGCGGCAGCGCCGCGCGCAGCGCGCACAGCAGCCTGCGCTGCGGCCGCCGGTCGATGATCGCGTCCAGGTCGGCGATGTACAGGCGCCGCGCGCCGCCGGCGGCGCGCAGCAGCGCGCGGGCGACGGCGATCGGTTCGGCCCCGTCGACCAGCCGCGAGCGCACCGGCGCGTAGCGCGCCCGCTCGCCGGCCACCGCACGCACCACGAGGCCGCCGCGCAGGTCGACGACGGGGACAAGGGCCGCTGCATGCGCCATCCGGTGATGGTCGGGGCTCGCTGACATATGCGCATTCTGGTCTTCGAGTATCTCAGCGCCGGGGGGGTGATCACCGGTGGCGAGGCCGACGAGGAGCTGCTGCGCGAAGGCCTGGCGATGCGCGACGCGATCGCCCACGACCTCGCCGGCCTGCCCGGGGTCGAAGTGCTCGGGGCCGGCGACGACGACGCGACCGGCCCGGTCGAGGGCATGTTCGAGTCGCTCCGGCGCCGCGCCGGGCAGGTCGACCGCGTCTGGGGCGTCGCGCCCGAGACCGACGGCCTGCTGCAGCTAGTGCAGGTGACGGTCGGCGACGCGCGCTGGATCGGCTGCGAGGAAGGCGCGATCCGCATCGCCGCGAGCAAGCGCGCGACGCTCGAATGCCTGGCCCAGGCCGGCCTGCCGACGCCGCGCGACTTCGCGGCCGGGGCGCGCTACTGGGTCGTCAAGCCGGACGACGGTGCCGGCGCCTGCGACACGCGGCTGCACGCGAGCGAGATCGCCGCGCGCGCCGACCTGCACCTGCGGCTCGAGCGCAATCTTTCGGCCACGCTCGAACCTTGGGTCGAGGGCGAGGCGCTGAGCCTGTCGCTGCTCTGCGACGGCGGCCTGGCCGAAGTCGTCTCCTTCAACCGGCAGCGGATCGAGGTCGACGGCCACGGCCGGCTCGAGACGCGCGGCGTCGAGACTCAGGCGCTGGCGCACGATGCGCGCCGTCCGGCGCTGCGCCGGCTGGCACAGACGGTGGCCAAGGCGCTGCCCGGCCTGCGCGGCTTCGTCGGCATCGACCTCGTCTGGCACCCGCGGCATGGCCCGGTGCCGATCGAGGTCAACCCGCGCGTCACCAGCGCCTACGTCGGCCTGTCGGCGCGGCTCGGCCGCAACCTCGCGGGCGAGGTTCTCGCCCTGCACGGAAAGGCGCTGCGTGCCACCGCGTGACGTCTTCGAGGCAGCCGGGCCCTGGACGATCGGCTGGGACCTCGGCGGGGCGCACCTGAAGGCCTGCCTGCGCCGGGACGGGCAGGTGCTCGACGTCCTTGAGCGCGCCTGCCCGCTCTGGCAAGGCCTGGACCGGCTCGAGGTGGTGCTCGATGCGCTCGGCGCACCCGGCGGCGCGGACCGCCCTGCCCGCGACCCCTGGCCGGCCGCGCTCTCCGACGCCGCGACGCGCCACGCGGTGACGATGACCGGCGAGATGGTCGACCACTTCGCCGACCGCGCCGACGGCGTCGCCCGCATCGCCGACGCGATGGCGCGCCGCTTCGGACCCGACGGGCTGGCGTTCTATGCAGGGGCCCCGCGCAGTGGCACGGACGCACGGACGGATGCGGGCGCCGCGGGCCCGGCCGGCGCTGCCGGTGCCACCGGCGCGGGCGTGACGGACGTCGGCGACGCCCACGAACCCGGCAGGCCCGCCCGCGCCGCCCGCTGGCTCGGCCTCGACGACCTCGCCGCCGGCTGGCGCGAGGTCGCCTCGGCGAACTGGCTGGCCAGCGCCTCGCACGCGGCGCTGGCGGTCGGCGACGGGCTGTGGGTCGACATCGGCAGCACGACGACCGACCTCGTCGCGCTGCGCGGCGGCCGCGTCGCGAGCGCCAGCCGCAGCGATGCCGACCGCCTCGCCTCGGGCGAGCTGGTCTATCAGGGTGTGGTGCGCACGCCGCTGGCCGCCCTGGCGGCCCGTATCGGCTTCGAGGGACGCGCGTTCAACGTGATGCACGAGTGGTTCGCGACCAGCGCCGACGTCTACCGCCTGAGCGGCGAGCTCGACCCCGCGCACGACCTGCAACCCAGCGCCGACGGCGGCCCGAAGGACCCGGCGGCCAGTGCCCGCCGAATCGCCCGCATGATCGGCCACGACGCCGCCGAGGCGCCGCCCGAGGCCTGGCGTCGCTTCGCCCTCGCCTGGCGCGAGCGCCAGCTGGGGGCAATCGAGGAGAACCTGCGCCGCGTGCTCGACACCGTCGCCCTGCCGCGCACGGCGCCGCTGGTGGCAGCCGGCTGCGGCGCCTTCCTCGTGCCCGCGCTCGCGCGCCGGGTCGGGCGCGAATGGCTGGGCTATGGGGCGCAGATCGGCGTGCCCGGCGGGGGGGCCCTCGCCGCCACGGCCGCCGGTACCCGCGACCCCCGCGGCGGCGACGAGGCCCGCCACCGGCGCCTGGCCGCAGCGGCCGACGTCTGCGCGCCCAGCGTGGCGGTCGCCGCGCTGCTCGACCTTGCCGGACCTGGCGTCGCCCCCGGTGACGGGCGGGTGCAGGCCACCGGGCAGGCACCCGGACGAAGGGCCGCGCCGCGGCCCGCCATCACGGAGGGCAACGGCCGATGTGGGTCGTGAAGATCGGCGGCAGCCTCGTCGAGGCGCCGCATGGCACCGCGGCAGATCGCTTCGCGACCGGCGCGGCGCTCGGCCGCCGCCCGCTCCCGGCGAACGGCTCGGCGCCAGGCCAGGCCGGCCGGCCCGGCGTGGCGGCGCCCGGGACCCGGCGCGGCGCCTGCGAGCCCCCCACCGCCGCGCTGCCGCGCTGGCTGGAGCTGATCGCACGCCTGGGCGGCGGCCGCGTCGCGATCGTCCCCGGCGGCGGCAGCTTTGCCGACGCGGTGCGCCGCGCGCAGCAGCTGTGGCAGGTCGACGACCTGGCCGCGCACAACATGGCGGTGCTCGCAATGGCGCAGACGGCCTGCCTGTTTCGCGCCCTCTGCCCCGCGCTGTGCCCGGCGCACAGCGACGCCGAGATCCGCAACGTGCTGCACCGCGGCCAGGTCGCCGTCTGGGTGCCGATGCAGGCGCTGCGCGAGCAGCGCGACGCGACGACGAACTGGGACACGACCTCCGACAGCCTCGCGCTGGCGCTGGCAAGGCGCCTCAACGCCGAGCGGCTGGTGCTGGTGAAGAGCCGCGACGCCGCCCTCGACACCGGCCCGGACGACTGGGCCGCGAGCGGCCTGGTCGACGCACGCTTTCCGACCCTGGCGCGCGAGGCGAGCTTTCCGATCGATCTCGTCGACCGCGAGTCGACCCACCAGCTGCGCGCGCTGCTGCTGGGCGAGGTGCGCCTGCCGGTGTAGCCCGCCGCGGCCGTCAGGCCGCGTCTCGAAGGCTCCGGCTTGCAGGCCGCGCGCCGAAGGCGCCGCCCTTCAGCTCGCGCTCGGGGCCACCGGGCCGCGAGGCAGCGCGGGATCGACCCGCCGGCGGGCTGCGCCTCGGCGGAACCGCCCGCGTGCCTCGCCTCAGCGTGACACCGCCTGCCCTGCGTCGGCGGCCCGCCGCAGCGCCGCGAGCAGCCTCGCGTCGAGTGCGCCGCGCCGGTCGCCGGCGCAGACGGCCGAACGGAAACCCGCCAGGTCGGGCCGCAGCGCGTGCAGCGCGGGCAGCTCCGGCAGCCGCAACGCGCCGGCCAGGCCGATCTGGCAGCCGGCCGCATGCGCGCGGTCGACCGCCTGGCGCAACGCCGGCGCGCCGAGGCGGTCGATCAGGCTGCCGCCCGACTTGTCGCCGGTGTCGAGCATCAACAGCGCGAAGCGGTCGCAGGCGTCGCGCAACAGCGCCTCGTCGAGGCCCTCGTCGACGATCAGCACCGGCACGATCGGCGCCGCCGCCGCGGCGAGCAGCGCGAGCCAGGCGAGCGGCCGCGGCATGCGCGGGTCGACGCCGACCTTGATCCAGTCGACCCCGGTCTCGGCCATCGCGGCGACGCGTTCCAGGCCCATCGCATAGCTCTGGCCGGGCTGCCAGTCGCCGACCGTCGCGCTGACCGGCTGCCGGTAGCCGACCGCGCGCAGGCGGCGCAGGATGTCGAGCACGTCGACCGGGTCGAGGCCGCCGAGCGCACCGGTCGACGGGTCCTTCAGGTCGACCAGCTCGATGCCGGCGGCGGCGACCTGCAGCGCCTCCTCGGCATTGCGCGCGCTGACGAGCAGGCGCAGGCCCGAGGCGGTGTTGGCCGGCGGCAGCGGCTTGACCTCGTCCTGCGGCACGCCGGGTTCGCCGGCCGGTGGCGGCCCGCCCCTCATCGCGGCGCTCCCTTCGGCGCCGCCTCGCCCTCGCCGCCACCCGCGGCCCGGTCCTTCGCCGCGGCGGCGGCGCGATGGGCCTCGACGGCCTCGCGCAGCCAGCCCCAGGCCTCGTGCTCGCCAGGGCCGGCCGTCTTGTCGATCGCGATCTGGAGGTAGGCCAGCTCGCGCTCGACCTTCTCGGGCGGCAGCATGCCGAGCCGGCTGACCAGCACCGCGCCTTCGATCACCGCCGCCTGGGCGCGGTTGAAGCCGACGAAGGGCGCGTGCTGGGCCTCATGCGCGCGCGCCATCAGCAGCACCGGGCGCTGGGCGTCGTCCTCGCGCGCCGCCAGGCGCAGCTCGACATGGCCGAGCGCCGCGGCCAGGCGCACGCCGGCGATGCGCTCGGCCGGCACCGTCGGCCAGCGCCGGCGGCCGGTGACGCTGCCGGCGAAGATGCGGGTGTCGGTGACGAGGTTCAGCACGGCATGGCCGCTCGCCTCGATGTTGTCGAGCGTCGTCGAGGGCTTGAAGGGCATCAGCACGACGTGGGTCTTGCCGGGCGCGTCCGCCGCCGGCCGGTAGCGCACCCCCATCGGCGCGACGTGAGGCGTTCCGTCAGGGGCGACCGTGGTCACCACGGTCTCAAAGATCTGATCGTTCATGTCGTGGCGCTCATGGTGTTCTTCTTTGCATCGTCGTGCCCGGAGCGCACCAGGCATCGAGATTCTCGTCGCTGCGCTCGACGGCGCAGCCCCAATCGAGCGGCTGGTCCTGCACATAGCGCTTGCCCAGGCGCAGCGCGAGCTCGGCATGGGCCAGTTCGACCCCCATGTAGAAGGCATGCGCGGCGTCGCCCTCGAGGCCGAGCTGCGGCCAGAGCTCAAAGGCGCCCCGGCCGAGGCGCAGGCCGTCGCGGTTGTAGACGTGGATGCCCTGGGCCGAGACCTGGACGCGGAAATTCGGGTCCTTCACCTGGGCCGCGGTCGCGGCGATCTCCTCGGGCGTGTCGGGGAACGGGTGCTTCGCGTGCACCGTCATCAGCGCATCGGCGATGCCCTTCGGCAGGCTCTGCTGGCGCCGCGCCGCGTGCATGATGCGGCGCGCCCAGTCGGCCTCCGCGATCGCGCGCCGCGCATGGTGGCTGACTTGGGTCGTCAGTACCGCGGCCGCGTCGAGCTCGGCGCAGATGCCGAACAGCAGCGCGTTGATGCCGCTGGTGTCGGCCTCGGTCAGTTCGGTGACGTTGCCGATGCCGACCATGATCGGCACCTCGGGGAAGCGCTCGCGCAGCCGCAGGTAGCGCGCGACCGACGCGGTAAAGCCGAACGGGATCGGGTCGAGGATCGCGTCGGCGAGGCAGTCGCGGCCGCGCCGCTGCATCGCCTCGATCGCCTCGGCGAGCGAGGCCTCGTCGCTCGGCGTGCGCGGGATCAGCACCGGCGTCGAGGCGACCTCGTCGGCGATCCACAGCGTGTCGGCGTTCAGGCTCAGCAGGTAGTCGGCGCCGGCACGACCGCCGCGCAGCAGGTCGTCGGGCTCGACCGCGTCGACGCTGACCGCGAAGCCCTCGGCCTTCAGCGCGCGGACCGCGTCCTCGAGCTGCGGGAACGGCGTCGCCGGCAGGCTGCCGAGGTCGATCACGTCGGCGCCGTGGGCGCGGTGGCGGTGCGCGCGCTCGACGATCTGCGCCACCTCGAGCCGCGGCGCGTCGACGATCTCGGCAAAGATCGCCACCTCGTACTCGCTCAGGTCGATCGCCTTCGCGGCGCGGTTGAAGTAGCGCGGCAGGTCCTTCAGCTCCTCGGGGCCGCGCTCGACCGGCACGCCGTAGTGGGCGGCGAGCGACTCGATGTCGCCCCGGCAGCGGCCGGGCAGGATCATGCGGTCGACACGCCTCACGCCGCCCTCGGGGAGGGTCGTCACCAGCGGTGCGGCGACGCGGCGCTTGACCATGTCGGCCGTCATCAGCCCGGCCACCTGCAGGCCGATCTCGCGCACCTCGTGGCTGAAGGCCGGCGGCTCGATGCCGGCGAGCACGCGCTCGAGCGCGGGCTGCGCGAGCCGGCCGGTGAGGAAGAGCAGATGCTCCACGTCAGTCCGGCGCCCGGCGCTCGGGCGGGAGGCCGCAGGCGCGGTGAACGGGACGCCGCGTCATGGCGCGGCCCAGGCCAGGCCCAGGCCCGCGAGCCGCACCGAGAGCGCGGCCTCGAGCTCGTCCGGTGTCGTCACGACCTCGCAATGCTCGATCGCGCGCAGGCGCTCGACGTTGTCGAGCTCGATGCGGCGCGGGCGCAGGGTGAACCACTCCTGGTCCGAGGTGCGCGGCGCGGTGGTCACGACGACGGGCTGGGTGTCGCAGGCGAAGACGAGGCCCGGAATGCCGAGCTTGCCCGCCTGCGCGAACATGTTCGTCGGCAGCGTGTCGCTGAGGCCGAAGGCGCACTTGGCCACCGTGTTGCTCGTGGCCGGCGCGATCACCACGGTGTGATAGACGTCCTCGTACAGCATGCCCACCGGCACGCCGCTGGCCGACTTGTCGGCATAGACCCGAAAGCGCGGCTTGAAGTCGCGCAGATGGCGGCCATAGAACGGCAGCACCTCCTCGCCCGCAGCCGAGAGGAAGAGGTCGACGTTGGGCAGGCGCTCGGCCAGGGCGAGCGATTCCTCGAGGAAGTGGCCGGAGCCGGTGATGCACCAGGCAAAGCGCGAGCGCGGGGCCGAATCGGCGCGCTCGCCGGACGGACGCGCCGCGGCCGCCGCGCCTTCAGTCGGGATGGGAGAGCGCGATGTGAAGCTTGTGGAGCTTCCGGTAGAGCGTGTTGCGGCTGACATCGAGGGCCTTGGCGACGTTGCTCACGTTCCAGCGGTGCTGCTCGAGCAGGCGCAGCAGCACCTGTCGCTCGTTGGCCTGGATCGGATTGAGTTTGACCGCGAGCGGCGGCTCGGTCGCAGGCGAGAGTATCGACCCGCCGCCTGCCGCATCGGCGCCCTGGGGGTTGATCGCGCCGCCCATCGCGACCGACCGCGCGCCGCTTGACGCTTCGCCTCCCGGTGCCGGCACCGGCGCCAGCAGCGCCTGCAGGTGATCGCGCCCGATCGCGGCGCCTTCGTCGGCCAGCGCCGCGGCGCTGCGCAGCACATGCCGCAGCTGCCGCACGTTGCCCGGCCAGCGGTGTTCCATCAGCAGGCGCTCCGCCTCGGGCAGCAGTGTGTTGCCGGCCCCGCCCTCCTCGGCCAGCACCTGGCGGATCAGCTCGCGCCGGTCGCTGCGCTCGCGCAGCGGCGGCAGCTGCAGCTCGATGCCGGCAAGGCGGTAGTACAGGTCTTCGCGGAAGCGGCCTTCCTGCACCAGCTCGGGCAGCCGGCGGTGGCTGGCGCTGATCAGCTGGAAGTCGACCGCATGCGTCTCCTCGGTGCCCAGCGGGGTCACCTGGCGCTCGTCGAGCACGCGCAGCAGCCGTGCCTGCAACTCGAGCGGCATGTCGCCGATCTCGTCGAGGAAGAGCGTGCCGCCGTCGGCTTGCAGGATCTTGCCGCGCCGGCCGTTGCGCTGCGCGCCGGTGAAGGCGCCGGCCCGGTAGCCGAAGAGCTCGGACTCGACCAGGCTCTCGGGCAGGCTCGCGCAGTTGATCGCGACGAAGCTGCCGCCGGCATGCGGGCTGTTCGCGTGCACGGCGCGCGCGAACACCTCCTTGCCGGCGCCGGTCTCGGCGCACAACAACAGCGGCGTGTGGCGCGCGATGACGCGGCGCGCGGTCTCGAGGTGCGCCACCAGGCGCGCATCACGGAAGCCCGGCTTGCCGACCCCGCCTACGACGCGGGACGCGGGCTCGCGCACCGGCACCGGCTCGCCAGGCCCGCGCGTGATCGCGGGGCGCGCAGGCTGCGGCGGCAGCGGCGTCACCGCGGCCAGCGGCTGCAGTCCCCAGCCCGGCAGCGCGACCGAGGCCTCGCTCGCCGGCCGGCGGGCGACCGCGAAGAAGCGATGCGCCGCGTTCACGCGGTAGGTCACGACGGGATGGAACGACGAGGAGGCGCTGCGCTGCAGGAGGTCGTCGAGCGAGGTCTGGAAGATCTCGTCGAGGCGGCGCGTGCGCAGCTCCTCCACCGAGGGCAGGCCGAGCTGGAACAGCGCGCTGCGGTTGGCGGCGAGGATGCGGCCATCGTCGTCGACCGCCAGCCGGCCTTCGTGCAGCGTGTAGACGAACTCGGGCCGGCTGTGGAAGTGCAGCGGGTGCGCACCGCTGAAGCGGCGGTCGATCAGCCGGTTCTCGATCATGCGCGCCGTCATGCCGAGCAGCACCAGCACGTGCTGCTGCATCAGTGTCGAGCGGCTGGTGACGTCGAGCGTGCCGACCATCTCGCCGGCCGGGTCGAGCACCGGCACGGCCGAGCAGGTGAGCGCGGTGAGCTGGGTGAAGAAGTGCTCGTCGCGCCGCACCGCGATCGGCTTGGCGGCCGCCAGGCAGGTGCCCATGCCGTTGGTGCCGGCTTCCGTCTCGCTCCAGTCGACGCCCGCGCGCAGGCCGAGCGGGCCGACCTCGGCTGCGAACTCCGGCGACGAGACCATGTGCAGGATCACGCCGTCGGTGTCGGTCAGCAGCACCGCCGACTCGGCGTCGGCCAGCTGCTGGTAGAGCGTGGTCATCTCGTAGCGCGCGCAGTCGATGACATCGGCCAGGCGCTCGCGCCGCGCCTCGAGGTCGGCGCGCGCCAGCACCGTCGGCTCGCGCGGCCGGTCGGGATGCAGCCGGTAGTCGTTCAGGCAACGGCTCCAGGAGCTCGCGACCAGCTCGCTCGGCTCGTCGCCCACGGCCTGCGGACCGCGCCGCACCGCATCGAAGACGCGATGGGTGTGGCGGTCGGCCTGGCGAGGAAGCTGCGTCGCGCTGACGGTCATGTGTGTCTCCTCCGGCTCATCTACGGGCCAGCTTTGGCGGCAAGGGGACAGATTGTGCGGTGCACGACGCAGTGCTCTGCAGCGGGGGAACCATGCCGGAAACGGCGGCCGAAGGGCCTCCGACCGCTGGCGCACAATTTGCAGCGCTGCCTCAGAATGACGCACTGCCGCCGGCCGCGGCGGTCTTGCGGCAACGAGAACCCCCGGAGACGACCTTGAGCATCGCGCCATCGCTGCCGCCCCCGCTGCGCCCCGAGCACGGCATGACCGCCGAGCTGCCCCAGGCCGCGTCGCTGGACATCATCTTCATCGAGGGGCTGCGCGGCGAGACGGTGATCGGCATCCACGACACCGAGTTGCACCGGCCGCAGCCGCTGGTGATCGACGTCTACGCCGGCCTGCCGCGCGCGGCGGCCTGCAGCAGCGACGAGATCGCCGACACGATCGACTACAGCGTCGTGCGCCAGCGGCTGCACAGCCTGCTGGCCGGGCACGACCTGAAGCTGCTCGAGGCCTTCGCCGAAGCGGTGGCGGCCATGCTGATCGACGACTTCGGCGCGCACTGGGTGCGGGTGAAGGTGGTCAAGCCGCGCAAGTTCGACGACCTCGAAGCCGTCGGCGTGATGATCGAACGCCGCCGCGCCGACCGCCAGGCACAGCCGGCGCGCAGCGCCACGGTGCTCTCGCTGATCGGGGCGGGGATGGTGCCGCCGCAGGGGCGCTGACAGCGCTCCTGCTGGCCTCGAGCCATCGGCGAGCGCGGGCACCGACGCCCAAAGCACAAGGCCGACCGGTCACCCGGTCGGCCTTGTGTTTCTCGATCACTTCGAGCCCCGCGCAGGGCCCGAACAGATCACGCTCAGTTCGCGGCGAACGGGTGGGCAGCAGAGCCCTTCTTCGCGACGACCTCGGCGGCGGTCGGCGTACCGGCAACAGCGCGCGCGATCGACTCCCGGGTGGCCTTGTAGTTGTATTCCTGGATCTTCTTGTCGTCTTCGGCCAGCCAGTGAATGAACACGCCGACGCAGATGAACAGGTTGTCGGCTTCGGCAGCCGGGATCGTGCCGTCCTCGACCGAATCGGCGACCGCCATCGCGACGGCGCGCTGGGCCGGGCCGAACATCTGGACGGCCTGCTTGGCGCCCTTGATCGTGACCTTGTTGAACATCACGGTCGCGGGCTTGGTCAGCAGGTTCGGCGCCACCACGGCGAGCAGCGAGGTGAAGCCGTCCTTGTTGTTGGTCAGGGCGTTCGCGAACGCGGTCTCGGCAGCGCTGCCGCGCGGCCCGATGATGAGGTCGATGTGGGCGACCTCGTTGCCGTCGCCGACGAGCGACTCACCAACGAGCAAGCGGTCGATCTTTGCCATGTACTGATCTCCTGTGTGCGCTTTTGCGAGTGGAAGGACGCCTGGCGAGCAGCCAGGTCAGGCGGCGAAGTATCACGTTCCGTGCCACGCGGGACCAATCCGCACAAGTCCCGAGAGCTGGCCTTGAAGCCCCTCAGCGCTGTGGTGCCTTCAGGCTGTCGTCGATGCGCAGGATCCCCGCCAGCAGCAGCGTCGCCACGGTCAGATCGGCGCTGGTGCCGGGGTTGATGCCTGCGGCCTTCATCTCCTCGTCCCAGGCCGCGAAGTCGGGCGCTGCGTCGAGCAGTTCGCCGGCTTCTGCGCGGGCCAACCAGGCGCGTGCCCGGTTCATGACAGTGTGTGCCACCGCCTCGCCATGCTTGCGGACAATGTGTGAATCCGGCCAGCGCGACAGGAAGGCCAGGTAGACCCGCTGCACCGTCGCGTCGGCGCTGCGCGGGCCGATGCCGCGACGCTGGGCGACGAACGAAGCCAGGCCGGTGTTGAACAGGTCGCGCGCGCCTTCGGTGTACTGGCGCGCGATGCTGTCGCGCCCGGCGGCCAGGGCCATCGCCTGGCGCAGCGAAACGCTCGGGGGCTGGCGCACGTCCTCTTCCTCGACCTCGCCGAGGCCGCCGGGGCGGGCGGTGGCGATCGCGCGGAAGGCGGCGCGGGCGTCGTCGACGTCGAGCCGCAGCAGCACCTCTTCGACCGCGCCCTGCAGCGCCGGCAGGCAGGGGCCCGGCGGCAGCAGTTCGAGCGCGGCCGCGATCGGCGCGCCGAGCAGCACGATGCCGAGGTTGGTGTTGCAGCCGGCGACCAGCAGGGTCTCACCCACCGCCGCCTCGATGCGCTCGCCGACGCTGGCGCCGGGGCGCGCCAGGGCCGGCGCCGCGGCCCTGGCGCTGGCGATGAACTGCGAGGCCTGCATGCCGTGGCCCGGCGAGGCCTCGCTGACGTTGCCCGGCTTGCGCACGACGACGTCGAGCGTGCAGGCCTGGACGAAGGCCGCCTCGAACTCGCGCGTGATGCGCGCACGGGCCTCGCGTGACTCTCTCGAGGCCAGGTCGGAACTGCCGTCGTCCATCGGGCGTGCCTCAGGCGTTGATGACGGCGCGCCGCGGCGGCCCGCCGTCGTCGTGGGCGGGGGGGGCCTCGGGTCGCGTCGCCGCTGCGCCCGGGGCCGCGCCTGCGAGGCGCCGCTCGACCAGGTCGCCGACGATCGCCTGGGCGATGTTGAAGCCGGTCACCCGCTGCAGCCCGCGCCAGGCGGCCACGCCGTTGACCTCGAGGATCGTCATGCGCCCGGCGCGCGAGGCGTCCGGGATCAGGTCGACGCCAGCGTAGTCCATGCCGAGCGCGCGCGCCGCGGCCTCGGCCGGCTCGGCGAGGGCCGGCACGAGCGCGGTGGCCTCGCAGTGCGCGCCCTGCGCGACGTTGTGGATCCAGTGACGGCCGCGGCGCCGCATCGCGCTCGCAGCGCGGCCGCCGATCACCAGCACGCGGAAGTCGTGGCCCGGCGCGACCAGCGGCTCGACGAAACGCTGCAGGTAGGCGAGGCCGCCGAAGCCGGCCGCCTGCCCGCCGCCGTTTTCACCATCGCCTTCGACCGGGCCCGCACCGATCGCCGGCAGCGGCACGTGGCGGCCATCGACCCAGCCCACGCGCTGCAGGCCCTTGCCCTGCGAGCCGAAGAGCGGCTTCAGGACCAGCGCGCGGCCGGCAGCGCTTTCGCGCATCACCAGGCGCTGCGCCTCGGCCGCGCTCTCGGTGACCCAGGTGGCCGGCGTCGGCAGACCGGCCTGGTGCAGCAGCAGGCTGGTCATCGCCTTGTCGACGCTGCGCTCGATCGCGCGCGCGTCGTTGTAGACCGGCACGCCCAGCTCGCGCAGCGCGTGCAGCACGCCGAGCCGCTTGGTCACCTGCTCGAAGCTGCCGCCGGCGATGCCGCGCACCAGGGCCGCGTCGGGCAGTTCGGCGCCGTAGCCGGGGATCGCCAGGCCGTGCCGCGCCACCGTCGTGTCGATGCGGCAATCGGCCAGGTCGATGCAGCGGCCGAGCGCGCCGCGCAGGCGCAGCGCGGCCTGCAGCTGGCGCGTGTGCCAGCCGGTCTCGTCGGTGAAGATCGCGACGCGCAACATGCGAGTGCCGTCGCCTCAGCTGGACTGCCAGAGCCGCTGCAGCAGCGCCATGTCGAGCGCGCCGGCGTGGAAGGTGGAGCCGGTCTCGACGTTGCTGACCCACACCTCGGCCGGCGCGAAGAGCGCGCCGTCGATCTTGTAGAAGTCGTACTCGACCGCCTTGAAGATGTCGGCGAACGAGCGGCCGAACTCGCCCGCGTTGTGCGAAGGCAGGCGCTTGGCGAGGTCGCGCGACGCCTCGTCGCTGCCGCGAACCGCGAGGTGCACCCGGCCGCCGTAGAGGATCGCGTCGTTCGTGCGGCCCATCGCCTGGACGCCGTCCGGGCTCGGCGCCGGCAGCGGTGCCGCGCCATGCCCTTCGACGACATGCGCGAGGTCGAAGCCGAGCTCGTGCGTCTTGTGCAGCGCGACCTCGAGCACGCGCGCCACGACCTGCGTCGTGCCGGCGGCACTCGACGTGGGCGTCAGCACGATCGTCAGGCCCTCGGGCGCGAGGCCGCAGTCGCGCAGCACCTTGTCGATGACCACCTGCGGCGGCTCGCGGTCGACCTCGAGCACCAGCACGCCGGCGGCGCCGCGCTCGCGGTAGCCGAGCTCCTCGAAGAGCTTCTCCTTGCCCGCCAGCGCGCGCGCCGGGCCGGAGCCGAGGGCGAAGAACTTCTTGCCGCCGGTCTCCTCCTTGCTCGCCGCGAGGCTCCAGCCGGCGTACTGGCTGCCCAGGCAGGCCAGCACCGGCTGGGCGCTCGACACCTCGATCCAGGTCGGCCAGCCCTCGAGCCCGCCGCGGCGCAGGCCGACCTCGCCGAGGCCGCCCATGCAGATCTCGCCGATCAGCAGGCCGGCCGCAGCGCTGCCGGGGGCCTCGATGCCGGCGTCGACGATGCGCACGCCGCTGGCGTGAGTGCGCACCGTGACGCCCAGGCGGACGCGGTCGGCGACGAGGCGCTCGACGAGCGGCTGCGCCAATGCGTTGACCGCCAGCGGGGTCTTGTCGAAGGTGGCGGATGTGGTCATGCGGTCTCCAGGAAGTCGAGCAGTTCGCGCCGCCGGGCGCGCAGGCGTTCGCGCACCTCGGCGGCATCGGCGCCGGCGGCGCCGACGCTGCAGAGGGGATCGCCGGCCTCGAAGGCCTGGCCGGCGTGCGGAAGGTCGTGCAGGTCCGGGCGCGCGGCGAGCGCCTCCGCCTGCGCGGCATCGAGGCGCAGCGGGCGGCGGGCGTAGACGATGCGCGTCCCGCCGACGGGCGTGCCGCCCTGCCCGCCCTGCTCGCGCGGGGCGCCCGGGTCTGTCGCCGGGCCGGAGGCTGCCTTCGCCCCTGGTGGCCCGTCGGGCAGCAGGCCCTCGGTGCAGGCCAGCCAGTGGGCGCGCATCGGCCCGCCGGGCAGACGCTCGCGATAGAGCTCGAGGCTGGCCGAGGGCCGCGGGTTGAGCTCGAGCACGAGCATGCGGCCCTCGTCGTCGAGGATGAAGTCGAGGCTGCCCAGGCCGCGCAGCCCGGCCTCGGCCACCAGCGCGTCGAGCGCCTGGCGCAGCTCGCGCTGCAGGCGGCCGGAGACCACCACCGGGCCGATCGCGCCGCAGTAGACGTAAGGGCGCCGCCCGAAGCGGCGCGTCAGCAGCAGGTTGCAACCGAGCAGCCTTGCGCGGCGGCCGTCGGCGACGAAAGTGGCCGACATCGCGCAGCCGTCGATGTCGCGCTGCCAGTAGACGTCACGCAGGGCGGCGAAGGCCGAGTCATCGCGACCGCCGGCAGCCGCGCGGACGCCTTCGGCGGGCGCTTCGTCGGGCCGTGGCGACGCAGGCGCAGCGGGTGCCCCGGCCCCGCTGCGGGCGAGGACGTCATCCGCGGCCACAGACGCATCTTCGGCCCGCACCTGCCAGCCCCCGGTGCCACGCGCGTCCTTGCGCAACCAGTCGCCGGGCGCCGGCACCAGCGGTGGCCGGCTCGCGCGCACCGGCGGGTGGGCGATGCCGTGCCGCGCCAGCGCCGCGAAGAAGCGCCGCGGCTCGCGTACCGCGCGCATCGCGGCGGCACCGTTGCCGACCAGCGGCAAGACTTCGGCCGCCTCGGCGAGCAGGTCGAGATCGGCCTCGAAGCCGCCGCCCGCGACCCAGCCCGCGACATCGCCGCGCCGCGCCAGCGCGCGCAGGGCGTCGAGCAGGCGCGCGCCGTCCACGCGTTGCGCCGCGGGCTCGCCGATCGACTGCCATTCGAGGCTCGCGCGTCGCGTATCGCGGTCGCCGAAGACGTCGAGCGCGACCACCCCGAAGCCAGCGTCGGCCAGCGACTGGACGATGGGGCGCGCCGAGACGGCGGCCACGGCGCAGACCGGCATGCAGGCCGGCCGTCAGGCCTTCTTCTTCTTCGCCGCGCTCTCGGCGAGGAAGGCACGCGCGACCTCGAAGGCCTCGAAGAAGCTGAGCGCGACCGGCTTCTCGGCCTCGCGCATGCGCAGCAGCAGACGGTGCTGGGTCTGGTACTTGACGTTGCCGACCGCCAGCGCGCCGATGCCGACCGCCTGCGTACCCTTCAGCGGCACGCCGTCGTCCATCACGCCGACGCCGGCGATGCCCTCGGGCGGCACGGCGTTGACGTCGGCGGCGACCTTCAGCGTCGAGGCGGCGAGGTCGAGGTCGTCGGCACGCACCACCTGCACGCCGGCGGCGGCGGTGGCGAGCAGCACGTCGCACTCGGCGATCGAGCGGCGGATCGCCTCGCGGTCGCCGCCCGAGACGCCGTGCAGCGTCGCGTCGAAGCGCTTGCCGGTCTCCTGCGCGGCCTCTTCTGCGACGTCGATGCCGTGCCGGCTCGACAGCACGACGGTCGCGCCCTCGCGCGCCGCGAGCACGCCGGCGATGCGGCCGACGGTGCCGGTGCCGCCGAGGATCGTCACGCGCTGGCCGGCGAGCGACTCGCCCTTGGCCTTCAGCTGCGCCTCGACGCAGGCGACCATCGCGGCGGCGGTCGTGTAGCTGCCGCTCGGGTCGGCCATCAGCGAGACGACGAAGGGCTTGACCATCGCCGCCTTCGCGCGCTCGAGCATGTCGGCGGCGAGCAGCACGTCACGCCCGCCGACGAAGATGCCGGTGCGCGCGACGCCCTTCGGCCCGCGCGAGAAGATCGTGTCCTGCGTCAGCCCGGTGATCGAGTCCAGGCTCACGTCGGCATAGGGCACGACCATCTGGTAGCCGGCGTCGGCGGCCATGTTGATGTCGAACGGCGACATCTGCTTGCCGGGCGTGAACATGTGGAGGATGTAGGGGCGTTCCATCGGGTCGTCTCGCTTCTTGTCTTGCGTCGTGCTTCGGGGAATCGGGGTTGAGGGCTCTGGTGTGGCGCGCGTCTCAGCGCAGCGCATCCGGCGGCCGGGACGGCATCCGCAGCTCGACCTCGGCGCCGTGGTCGCGCACGCGCACGATCCGCAGCTCGAGCGCCGGATCGACCTCGCCGGCGGCACGCGCGTGGGCGACCAGCGCCTCGGCGCGCTCCTGCGAGGGCAGCACGGCAAAGCCGGTCGGGCCCCAGCTGCTCTGGCCGATCGCGGCGCCGGCTGGGCCACCGGCGGCCACACCGATCGCCTCGACGGCGCGGCCGACGGCGGCACTGGTGTAGGCACTGCCCTGCTGCGCCGGGGCGAAGTGCGCGCCCAGGCGGCGCTGCAGATGCGTCACGCCCTCGGCGAAGGCGGCGAAGTCGCCGCTCGCGGCGCCGGGCAGCACGCGCATCAGCACCTGGTGGCAAAGGTCGGCGGCGTCGGCACGCGGCAATGGCGGCAGGCCGGCGATCGCCTCCCGCTCGGCGCGGCCGGCCAGGCCGCTGCCGCGCGGGTCGATCACGAGCAGCACGCGCCACATCGCCGGCAGGCCGACACGGGAGAGCAGCGGCGCAGGCCGCCCGTCGGGCGATGGGCCGCCGTCGACCAGCAGGCCGCCGTGTTCGAAGCCGGCAATGCCCACCCCCGAGCGCAGCCCGCGGCCGAGCCAGCCGGCCAGCGCCGCCGGGCGCAACGCCAGGCCATGCCACTGCGCGAAGGCCTGGCCCACCGCCAGCGCGAGCTGGGTGCCCGAGCCGAAGCCGGCATGGGGCGGCGGCACGCGCAGCAGGCTCACCCGCAGCGGCGCGACCAGCCCGGTCTCGCGCTGCAGCGCGTGCAGCGCGGCATGCACGCGCTCGACCTGCTGCGCCGCGAGCGGGTCGTCGGCCTGCACCTCGATCGCCGGCCCGTCGGCGCGGCCGAGCTCGAGCACGGTGTCGACCCCCTCGACGACGAGACCGACGCTGCCGAAACGGCGCCCCAGCGTCGCCGAGGGGTCGAGGAAGCCCAGGTGCAGGCGGCCCGGCGCGCGCACCGCGACGCTGCGCTGCGCTGCGGCATGGGCGGGGCCCGTGGCGAGGTCGAGGCTCATCGGTCGGTGCAGGGGTGGCGGTTCGGGGTGATCGGCTCGGGGCGGGCGGGAACGGGGACGTTGCCGCAACGGGGGATGCAATGCAATCGGCGTTCCCCTGCCGGCAGCCGGCGGGCGGCAGCGCAAGTCCCTGTCGCGGCTCGCATTTGGTGTCGGTTAGAGGACACTTTGTCATGACCGGCGCGGCGCATGGCCAGACCCGCTCGCGTAAGATTTCCGGCCCATGGACTACCCCGGCAACCTCTTCGCAGTCGCGGCGCCGAGCGGCGCCGGCAAGTCCAGCCTGGTCAAGGCGCTGCTCGAGCTCGACTCGCATCTGGTGGTCTCGGTCTCGCACACGACGCGTGCCCCGCGCGGCCAGGAACAGCACGGCCGCGAGTACCACTTCGTCAAAGAGCCGGACTTCCGTTCGATGATCGCCGACGGCGCGTTCTTCGAATGGGCCGAGGTGCACGGCAACCTCTACGGCACCTCGAAGGCCGCGATCGAGCAGCGCATCGCCGGCGGCGAGGACGTGGTGCTCGAGATCGACTGGCAGGGCGCGCTGCAGATCCGCCAGCAGTTCCCGAACGCGATCCTGATCTTCATCCTGCCGCCGAGCTACGAGGAACTGCTGCAGCGGCTGCAGCGACGCGGCGAGGACCGGCCCGACGTGATCGACCAGCGCATGGAGAACGCGCGGCTCGAGGTGGCCCAGGCCCGGCACTTCGACTTCGTTATAATCAACGCCCTCTTCGAGACGGCGCTTTTCGACCTCAAGGCGATCGTCCACGCGCAGCGCCTGAAGTACAGCGCGCAGCGACGCGCGAAGGCAGCGGTCTTTCGCGCCCTCGGTCTGGACTGAGCGTCCAAAGTCTCGATGCAATCCCGGAGCGATCCGGTACTTCCGTTAGTTGTCCCGGAGCGATTTGGCATGGCACGCATCACCGTCGAAGACTGCCTGAACAGGATCCCCAACCGCTTCCAGCTCGTGCTCGCCGCCACCTACCGCGCGCGCATGCTGAGCCAGGGCCATGCGGCCAAGATCGAAACGAAGAACAAGCCGGGCGTGACCGCGCTGCGCGAGATCGCTGCCGGCGAAGTCGGCATCGAGATGCTCCGCAAAGTGCCGGTCTGAGCACGGCCGACATTCCTTCGCGCCGCGGCCTCGACCTTCGAATCCGCACGCGGCGCCCGTCGCACCCGGCCACGGGTCGCGATAAACGTTTCCCCCGCTGACGCCTGCACCCGGCATTCCCGGCACAATTCCGGGCATGGGTGAGCGTTCGAACTCGCTGCTGGCCTATCTCGGCGCCAAGGCCCGCCCGCGCGCCGGCGCGAGCGCGTCCGGCGCGAGCGTCGCGTCGTTCGCCGCCCTCACCGACAAGCTCGACTACCTCGACAGCGCCGACCTGAAGCAGGTGCGCGCGGCCTTCCGCTTCGCCGACGAAGCGCACCTCGGCCAGTTCCGCGCCAGCGGCGAGCCCTACATCACGCATCCGATCGCGGTCGCCGGCCTGTGCGCCGACTGGAAGCTCGACGTGCAGGCGATCATGGCCGCGCTGATGCATGACGCGATGGAGGACTGCGGCATCGGCAAGAGCGAACTGATCGAGCGCTTCGGTGCCCCGACCGCCGACCTGGTCGACGGCCTCACCAAGCTCGACAAGCTGCAGTTCTCGACCCGCGAGGAGTCGCAGGCGGAGTCCTTCCGCAAGATGCTGCTGGCGATGGCGCGCGACGTGCGCGTCATCCTGATCAAGCTCGCCGACCGGGTGCACAACATGCGCACGCTCGACGCGATGGCCTCGTCCAAGCGGGTACGGATCGCGCGCGAGACGGCCGACATCTACGCCCCGATCGCACACCGCCTGGGCCTGAACCAGACCTACCGCGAGTTGCAGGAGCTGTCGTTCGCCCAGCTCCAGCCGTGGCGCCACGCGGCACTGTCGAAGGCGGTGCAGCGGGCGCGCGGCTACCGGCGCGACGTGGTCGAACGCGTGCAGCGGGACGTCGAGAAGGCGTTCAAGACAGCCAAGCTGAAGGTGCAGGTGTTCGGCCGCGAGAAGACGCTCTTCTCGATCTACAACAAGATGCGCGAGAAGCACCAGAGCTTCGCTTCGGTGAGCGACATCTTCGGCTTTCGCATCGTCACCCAGACCCTGCCGGACTGCTACCTCGCGCTGGGCGTGCTGCACCAGCTCTACAAGCCGGTGCCGGGCCGCTTCAAGGACTACATCGCGATCCCGAAGGCCAACGGCTACCAGTCGCTGCACACGACGCTGGTGAACCCGCTGGGCACCTCGGTCGAGTTCCAGGTCCGCACCGAGCAGATGCACGCGATCGCCGAGAAGGGCATCGCCGCGCACTGGATGTACAAGGCCAAGCCGCAGCACGGCGAGGCGCAGCGCCTGGGCTCGATGTGGCTGCAGTCGCTGATCGACATCCAGGACGAGACGCGCGATTCCGCCGAGTTCCTCGAGCACGTGAAGATCGACCTGTTCCCGGACGCGGTCTACGTCTTCACGCCGATGAGCAAGATCCTCGCGCTGCCGCGCGGCGCGACGCCGGTCGACTTCGCGTACACGATCCACTCCGACGTCGGCCAGCGCATGGTCGCGGCCAAGGTCAACGGCGAGCCGGTGGCGCTGCGCACCGAGCTCAAGAGCGGCGACGTGGTCGAGGTGATCACCGCGCCCAACGCCCGGCCCAACCCGGCCTGGCTGAACTTCGTGCGCACCGGCCGCGCGCGGGCGAAGATCCGCCACTACCTGAAGAACATGGAGCACGAGGAGTCGCGCGACCTCGGCGAGAAGCTCCTCGCGCAGGCGCTGCGCGCCGAAGGCCTGAAGCTGCCGCCGGCACCGGAGTCCGACGACGGCACGAAGGACCCGAACGCGGCGCTGTGGCAGCAGGTCACGCGCTGGAGCGGCAACCGCACGCGCGACGAGCTGCTGGCCGACATCGGCCTGGGCCGCAAGATCGCCACCATCGTCGCCAAGCGCGTCGCCGGCCTGATGCGCGAGCGCGGCGCCCGCCCCGACGCGCTGACGCTGACGATGGGCCGCTACGCCGACGACGGCGCCACGCCTTCGCAGGGCGTGGTCGTGATCGACGGCAGCGAAGGCGCCTCGGTCCAGCTCGCCCCCTGTTGCCGGCCGATCCCCGGCGACGAGATCGTCGGCTACCTCGGGCGCGGCGAGGGCCTGGTCGTGCACACGGCCGACTGCAGCGTCGGGCGGCGCCTGTTCGAGCGCGACAGCGAGCGCTGGATGGCGGTCGACTGGTCGGAGGAGCCGACCCGCCCCTTCGAGACCGCGGTCAACGTGCTGGTGCACAACGGCAAGGGCGTGCTGGCGCAGATCGCGCAGGCGGTCGCGGCCGCCGAGGCCGACATCGCCCACATCGACATGGGCACCGAATCACGCGGCGACGAGGCCGAACTGCGCCTGCTGCTGAGCGTGCGCGACCGCCAGCACCTCGCCGACGTGCTGCGCACCCTGCGCCACGCGCCGCCGGTGATGCGCACCTGGCGCGTCAAGGGCTGACCGGACGCGAGCGCCAGCCGCCGCAGTGGCGGCGACGGCAGTCCCAGGCCAACACGGCGGGTGCGCCCGCCTCGCGCCTCAGCGCCCTTCCGGCGCCGGGTAGCGCACCTCGAGCACCTCGAGCCGCTCCAGCCCGCCCGGCGTCTGCAACTGCACCTCGTCGCCCTGGCGCGCCTTCAGCAGCGCGCGCGCGATCGGCGAGATCCAGCTCACCTCGCCAGCGAGGCTGTCGGCCTCGTCGATGCCCTTGATCGTCAGCGTGCGCTCCTCGCCGTGCTCGTTGGCAACAGTGACGGTCGCGCCGAAGAAGACCTGGTCGCCGCCGTGGTGCAGGCTCGGGTCGGCGACCTCGGCAATGTCGAGCCGCTTGGTCAGGAAGCGGATGCGGCGGTCGATCTCGCGCAGGCGCTTCTTGCCGTACAGGTAGTCGCCGTTCTCGGAGCGGTCGCCGTTCTTCGCCGCCCAGGAGACGGTCTCGACAACCTTCGGCCGCTCGACGTCGAGCAGCGACATCAACTCTTCGCGCAGCCGGCGGTAGCCGGCCGGCGTGATGTAGTTCTTCGTGCCCGCGGGCAGCGGCGGCAAAGCACCGGCCGCATCCTCGTCATCGTCGAGGTCCCCGTCCGGCTCCTTCGTGAAGGCCTTGTTCATCCGGACGAGGATAGCGCCCGGCGCGCCGCGGGGCGACGCGCCGAGCGCGGCGGCTCACTGGCTGGAGACCGCGCGCGGGGCAGCGCTCATCCGCACTGCCGGCGCCAGCCAGCGCACGCTTGCCGGCGGCTGGACCAGGAAGTGGTTGGGGTCGATGCCGGCGTACGGAGCCTGCGCCACGGCTGGGTGCGGCGCGTTCGCCTGCGCGTCGCGCGCCACCGGGCCGGCTGGGTGCCCGACCCGGAAGGTGTTGTGGTCGACCGACGGCAGCGCGCGGGGCGTGAAGACGGCTGGATGCTGGCCGACGTCGGCCGCGTGAGCGGCGGCGACGCCGGCGAGCAGTGCGAGTGAGGTGGCGATGGACTTGAGCGACGGCGTCATGGCGGCGGACCTTGGGTGTGGATTCAAAAACTGATCCGCACATCATAAGGGTTAACGCCTAATTCTCAAGACAGGAGGGACTCAGCGCGGAAGCCAGCTCACTGCATTCCGTGATGAATTGTCAGGCAAACCCCGCTAGACATCGCCGCGAAGACGCATATGCCACAAGTTCCGACACGCGCCTGTAATTATGTTTTGGACGACATATTTATGACTCACTGAATCGTCTTGACCTGCTGCCCCGGCGTCAGTTTGCCGGGGCTGCCGTAGACCCCGTTGACCAGCTCCAGCTGCTGTGCGGCGGTCGATGCCGGCAGCGGCGAACGCTTCGCCAGCTCGGCGAAGCCACCGCGCGGCAGCGCCGTGCTCGCGATCGCCCAGGGCCGCGCCGCCGCGCGGTCGGCCGGCGTGAGCGCGCGGAACGAGTCTTCGGCCTCGCGCAGCTGCGCGGCGGCGCGCTGCAGGGCCGCCGCGTTGCGCCCGGCATAGAGCAGCACGAAGTTGGCGTCCTGCGGGCCCGTGACGACCGTCGCCTCGACGGCCTGCGTCTGCCCCTGCGCGTTCTGCCGCTGGCCGACGAAGTGGCTGGCCGCGAAGCCGTTGATCCGGCGCCGCTCGACACGGCCCTGGACCGGCTTGATCAGGTTGCGGATCACCTCGTCGTGCGAGGCGCCCGCCTTCGGCGGCGCCGCCTGCAGCACCAGGCCGACGTCGGCGCCCGGCGCCACCAGGGCCACCGCCTCGGCGCTGTTCTGCACCGACCAGCCCTCGGGGGCGGTCAGTGCGATGCCCAGCGGCTCATGGAAGAAGCTGCGCCCGCGCGTGACGCCCTGGGCGCGGCTGTCGCCGAAGGTCATGCCCGAGATCGCGCGCAGGTAGCGCTCGCGGCCCTCGTCGACATACTTCGTCTTCGCGTCGTAGCCGGCGGCGATGCGGGTGATCTCGGCCAGGCGCTGGTCGTTGGCCGGGTGCGAGGCGAGCCAGTCGTTGCCGCTCGAAGGCGTGCGCCCCTGCGCCTTGGCCATGTCGGCGGCGTAGCGTTCCTGCATGCCCAGCACGCCGATCACCTCGACCATGTGCTTCGGGTCGTACTGGTTGCGCGCCAGGTACTCGGCGCCGAGCTGGTCGGCCTGCAGCTCCTGGTCGCGGCTGTACTTGGCGACATAGCCGGCCGCGACGCCCTGCGAGAGCTGGCTCGCCAGGTCGCCGACGCCGAGGACCGCGCCGAGCACCGTCGCGGCGAGCACGCCGATGCCGGCCTGCTGCTGGCGCGTCGCGCGCTGGGCGCCGTGGCGCGCGGTGACATGCCCGATCTCATGGCCGATCACCCCGGCCAGGTCGGCCTCGTTCTCCATGTAGGCCATGATCCCGCGCGTCACATAGACGAAGCCGCCGGGCAGCGCGAAGGCGTTGACCTCGGGGCTGTCGAGCACCGTGAAGGTCCACTCGAGCTGGCTGCGATGCGACTGCTTCGCCAGCCGCTGCCCGAGGTCGTTGACGTAGGCCTGCAGCTTCGGGTCGTCGACGACGCCGTACTCAGCCAGCACCTCCTCGTGCGCCTTCCTGCCTTCGGCGATCTCGGACTGCTCGTCCATCGCCGTCATCTCGCTGCGGCCGGTGACCGGGTTGACCACGGTCGCGCAACCGGCGAGCAGCTGGCCCGCCAGCAGCAGCGCCAGCCAGAAACGGGGCCCGCGTCCGGCGGCGCGGGGGCGTGTCGTCGTGTGCGTCATGAAGGCTCCAACCGCCCGGGGCGGGCGCCGGGCGATGATGCCGCGCCGCGGCGGCCGGGCGGTGCCGGGCGGGTCGGTGTCTTCACGGGGCGGCGAGCATCGTGGAGAGCCGCACGGCTTCCTGGCGCACACTGCGCGCCGATGCCGCCGCTCGACGCCCTGCTGCTCGCCGCCCTGCTCTGCCTGCACCTGCTGGCGGCGACGTTCTGGGTCGGCGGCATGGCGGCGATGCACTTCGCGGTACGGCCGGCCGCGCAGCAGACGCTCGAATCGCCTCCGCTGCGCCTGCGCTTCATGGCCGCTGCGCTCGAGCGCTTCCTGCACGGGGTGGGCGCGGCGATCGGCCTGCTGTGGCTGAGCGGCGCCGCGCTGCTCGTCGGCTACGGCGGCGGGCACCCGCACTGGAGCACCCTCGCGATGCTCGGCGCCGGCGCCTTCATGACGGTCATCTACCTGCAGATCCGGCTGCGGTCGTTCCGGCGCCTGCGCTCGGCCGTCGGGCTCGGCCAGTGGCCGACGGCCGCCGACGCGCTGGGCTCGATCCGCCGCCTCGTCGCGCTGAACCTGGTGCTGGGCGTGCTCGTCTTCCCAGTCACCCTGATCGGGCGCCTGGCATGAGCCGGCCGCCGGGGCGCGGGGGCACCCGGCCCGCCGCCGGCCACAACGGGTCTCGAGAAGGCGCCAAGCCGGGCGACGCCCGCGACGAAGCGCTGGTGCAGGCCATCACCGGCGCCTGGATCGACGAGGCGGTGATCGGCCTCGGGCTCTGCCCGTTTGCGCGACCGGTGCGCGAGCACGGCCTGCTGCGCATCGTCGTCAGCCCGGCGGACGGGCCGGAGGCGCTGCTCGCCGACCTGGTCCACGAGCTGCGCACGCTCGCCGCGGCCGACCCGCGCAAGCTGGAAACGACGCTGCTCGTCCACCCCCGTGCGCTCGGCGACTTCCTGGCGTTCAACGACTTCCTCGACATCGCCGACGCGGCCCTCGCCGCCCTCGGGCTCGAAGGCGAGTTGCAGATCGCCAGCTTCCACCCGCATTACCGCTTCGCCGACGCGGCGCCGGAAGACATCGCCAACGCGACGAACCGCTCGCCGTTCCCGGCGCTGCACCTGCTGCGCGAGGCGAGCATCGAGCGCGCAGTGGCGGGGCTGGCCGACCCTTCGTCGATCTACCGTCGCAACCGCCGTACGCTGGAGGCTCTGGGCGCCGAGGGTTGGGCCGCATTGCAGGAGCGGTGCAGAAGCGCAGCGCGCCGGAAGCCGGGCCGCCCCGGGCCGTGAGGCCCGGCCCGGTCGCCCCGCCCTGGCGCCGACCCGAGAGGTTTGCACGCCGCCGCCCGAGCGACGATGATGCCGGCCCCGCGGCGAAGCCCGACGCGCCGCCGCCGAGCGTCCGCGGCGCGCCCCACGCCCACCCTCGGCGGCCGTGATGCCCACGACGCCCCACCGGAGCCCTGCATGCGCCGAATCCCCTGCCTGCTGTCGACCCTGGCCGCGATGCTCGTCGCGACCGCGAGCCTCGCCCAGCCCGCCTCCGCCGCCGACCCGGCGCTCGCAGCGGCCGCCAAGGAACCGGGCGCGGTCGTCACCGGCTCGGGGCTGGTCTACCGCTCGCTGCAGGAAGGGCAGGGCCCGAGCCCGGCCGCGGCCGACCGGGTGCAGGTGCACTACCGGGGCAGCTTTCCCGACGGGCGGGAGTTCGACAGCTCCCACCAGCGCGGCCAGCCGGCCACCTTCGGCCTCGGCCAGGTGATCCCCTGCTGGACCGAGGGCCTGCAGCGCATGAAGGTGGGCGGCAAGGCCCGGCTCACCTGCCCGGCAGCGATCGCCTACGGCTCGCGCGGCGCCGGCGGCGTGATCCCGCCGAACGCGACCCTGCATTTCGAGGTCGAGCTGCTCGGCATCGTCGGGCGCTGAGCGGCCGGCACCGGGCTGCGCCCGGGGAAGGCGCGGCACCCGTCGCCCGGGCTCAGGCGCTCGCGCCCTGCGCCGCCCGGCCGGGCCAGACCCGGCGCAGCAGCGTCACCCCGGCAAGCACCGCCGCACCGGCCACGAGGCCGGTGAGCAGGTCGCCGACCAGCGGCGCCAGCGCCGCCACCACCCCGCCCAGCGACGGCGCCGCCGCCGTCAACCAGGCCGTGGCGGCCTCGATCGCATGGTGCAGCGGCGGCAGACCGTGCGACAGGATGCTGCCGCCGACGAGGAACATCGCGACCGTGCCGGCCACCGACAGCCCCTTCATCAGCCAGGGCGCGACGCGCACGATGCCGCGTCCGAGCGCGCGTGCCGCCGCCTGCGGCCGGGTCGACAGCCAGAGCCCCGCGTCGTCGAGCTTCACGATGCCAGCCACCAGGCCGTAGACGCCGACCGTCATCAGCACGCCGATCCCGGCCAGCACCGCCACGCGGGTGCCGAACGGCGCGCCGGCCACCGTGCCGAGCGTGATCACGATGATCTCGGCCGAGAGGATGAAGTCGGTGCGGATGGCCCCCTTGATCTTGGCCTTCTCGAACGCGACCAGGTCGACCGCCGGGTCGTCCATCGCCGCGAGGCGCTCGCGATGCGCCGCCTGCGCTTCCTCGGCGTCATGGAGCAGCTTGTGGGCGAGCTTCTCGAAACCCTCGTAGCAGAGGAACAGGCCGCCAAGCATCAACAGCACGGTCACGGCCCACGGCGCGAAGGCGCTGATCGCCAGGGCCGCCGGCACCAGGATCAGCTTGTTGACGAACGAGCCCTTGGCCACCGCCCAGACCACGGGCAGCTCGCGGTCGGCCTTGACGCCGGCCACCTGCTGGGCGTTGAGCGCGAGGTCGTCGCCTAGCACGCCGGCGGTCTTCTTCGCGGCAACCTTGGTCAGCAGGGCGACGTCATCGAGCAGGGTGGCGATGTCGTCGATCAGCGCAAGAAGACTGGAACCGGCCATGAATGTCCTTTGGCGTCGCCGTCGCGGCGGCGATGGGGGTGTAGCGGGACACGACGACACGGCGGTGACGCCGGCGTCAGGTGGCCGATGCAGCCGGCGTGCCCGACCGGCGCCGGCCGGCAGGAGTATTGCCCGCCGCCGCACAAGCCAGGGCTCTCCCCAGGGTTACGCGCCGCGGCGCCCGGGCGAGCATCGAACCGTCATGAAGCCCGCCGCCCCGCCCTTGCGCCGCCCTGCAGCACTTCGCAGCGTCGCTGTGGCGGGCCGCGCGCACGGCGTGCAGCAGCCGCGCCGCGCCCGCCTCGCCGCCCTCGCCCTGTTGGTGGGGCTCGCGGCCTGCCAGACGGCTGGGGTCTCGCCGACGGGCCCAGCGCCGGCCGCCTCCGGCCACTCGGCGCCGGCGGGTGCCGACTGGACCTTCGCCGGCCGCATGGGAATCGTGCAGTACGTGATCGTGCCGGTCGGGCGCTCGGGGGAGCGCGCGTACTACGAGCGTGTCGTCGAGGGCCAGTGCGGTGCGGCGCCGCGCTGCTTCCTGCGTTTCTTCACCAACACCGACGGCGCCGAGGTCGCGCTGCCGCTGCCCGATGCGATCGCGCGCCAGGCGACCGCGCTCTACCAGCGTTCGGACAAGCGCGGCTCGGCGGAATTCCGCTGGTCGTGCCGGATGCCGGTGGCGACCCCAGACTGCTTCTGAACCCCGCCGGCCCGGCGCCCGGACCACGAAAAAGGCCACCCGCGGGTGGCCTTGCCGGTTGCCTGCGCCGCCGTGGCGGCCAGGCCGCCTGCGCTCAGCGGCAGACCTTGCTGTGGCCGCCGCCGTTGCCGCGCACCTTCTCCTTCAGGTTGGCGAAGAACTTCCCGATGCCGTTGTGGTCGTTGCCGCGCAGCGACTGCACGAACTGGTTCCAGCCGTGCTGGCCCTGGCCGTGGCCGGACGGCGCTGCGAAGGCGCTGCCCGCAAAACCCAGGACCAGCGACGCGACGATGACTTTGGTACGCATGAAAACTCTCCGATTGGCCAGAAGCGGTGACTGAACCGCCTCGGCATTGTCGGAATTGGCCCGCCCCTCGTGGGGTCGCGCAGGCCCCACGGCCACGGGGCAGGACACTCGTCAGCGGGATGACCCGCAAGCGAAGGGCGGGCAGGCGTTCGTGACGGAATGCGCATCGCGCGGGCCCCCAGCGGCCTGTGCCGCCTTTCTCGCCGACCCGGGCACCCGGCCCCTGTGGCGACGGCGCGACGAGGGCGGCGGGCGCTGTGGGGCCGGAGCGACGCGCGGTCGAGGGTCAGTCGATGAACTGCGCCCGCACCGGGCGCCAGGCTTGGTCGCCGCCGTCGAGCGTGCGCGAGCAGCCAAGCGGCTCGGGCTCCGCGCCGGGCGCGAGTTCCGAGCGGCTGCGGTCGCCGGTGCCGCCGCCACGCTGGCTGCGGTCGAGCCAGACGCGCAGGCTGCGCGTCGGGTGGGTGTTGCGCACCAGGATACGCACCGCCTGGCGCGACACACAAAGCGCGCTCGGCTCGGTCACGAAGGCGACGAAGGCCAGCGGGTCCTCGGGACCCGCCGCCGCACCCGCACTCGCCGCGGGGGCCGCTCCGGCGGCCTGGGCCGACGCGATCCCGGCGAGCCCGGCGCCCAGCACGCCCAGCAGCACGCCGAACGGCGCGCGCCACCCCGCGCGACGGCGGCCCCGAGGGGACCCGGCAGCCGCACCCCGAGCCGTTGATCCGTTCATGGCGTGGTCTCCTCTGCATGGCGCCCGGGTTCGCGCCGCGCGTCGCGGCGCCGCCTCGCCCCTGCGCGGCGGGCCAGTTCCGCGCTGACGATGCTGACGATCAGCCAGCTGCCGCCGCTCGCCCAGCCGGCCAGCACATCGGTCGCGTGGTGCACCTGCAGCACCACCCGGCTGTAGCCGACGGTGAAGGCGATCGCGACCGCCGCCAGCACCGCCGGCAGGCGCCAGCACCGGGGCGCGAGGCGCCAGACGAGCCAGGCGAGCAGCCCGTAGGCGACGATCGCGCCCGAGGTGTGGCCGCTCGGGAAGCTCCAGCCGTCCTCCAGCGCCAAGCCGTGCTCGTGCACCGGCCGCACGCGCTCGAACAGCGCCTTCAGAAGCCGCACCAGCAGCCCGTTGCCGGCGACCGAGAGCGCCCAGAACCAGGCCAGCGCCGTCTGGCGGGCGAGCAGCAGCGCGATGCCGACGATGAAGCCGAGCGCGAACAGCCATTCGCGGTCACCCAGGTGCGTGACCCAGGCGAAGGCCTGCAGCGTGCCCCGCGGCAGCGCCGCGGCGAGGCTGCGCGAGAGGCGGTCGTCGAAGGCGCCGAAATCGGTCCCGCCTTCGGTGACGCCGTCGGCCAGCGCCGCGAAGCCGGCGGCCGCCGCCGCGACGAGCGCGAAGCCGAAGGCCAGGTTGACCACGAAGACCGGCGGCATCGACCACCCGCGCGCGCCGGCCGCCGCGTCCGGCAGCGCCGGCGCCCCGCGCCGCTGCAGCCAGCCCACGGTGGGCACCGCCAGCAGCAGCAGCGCGGCGAGCAGCCCCACGTACCAGGCGAGCGCATGCCGGCCGACGTGTTCGGCAAGCGCGAGCAGCCAGGTCTCTTGGTCAGGCACGGGATCGGGTCTCCGTAGGCACGCCGCTGGCAGGGGCCGGACCGACATGGGAAGGCGCCGCCGCGGCGGCGGATCGGGCGCCGGGCGCCCCGCCGGCGCCTGGGTCGAGCGGGCCGAGCGCCAGCCGCTCGCGCGCCACCGGCTCGAAGCCGCGCGCCGCGTCGCGCCAGTCCCAGCGCTCGACCACGCAGGCTCGCCCGCCCCCATCGGCGGCCTCTTCCGAGCGGATCAGGTTGACGGAGTTCCCCGCCTCGTGCCGCACCCGATCGGACACCGCGGTCCCCGCCTGCACCGCCCAGAGCCGGCGCGCCAGGCCCTCGACGCGCTCATGCAGCGGCAGCACGTAGGGCAGGTGGATGTGGCCGCCGAGCACCAGGTCGGCACCCGCCTCGGCCCAGGCCTGCAGCGCGCGCTCTCGCCCGTGCAGCAGCTGGACGCGACCGGCCTGCGGTGGCACTGCGACCGGCTGGTGCACGACGACCAGCCGCAGCTGGCCCGGTGTCGCCTGGCGCAGGCGGGCCGCGACGCGCTCGACCTGGCGGCGCGAGACCTGGCCGTCCTCGTGGCGCCAGCGGCGCGTGGTCTTCAGCGTCAGCACCAGCCATTGCGGGCAGGCGTGCTCGGGCTCGAGCTCGTGGCCGAAGACGCGGCGGTGGCGCGCATACGGCGCGACGAGGCGCAGCAGCGGGTTGAACAGCGGGATGTCGTGGTTGCCCGGGATCGCGAGGACGCGCACCCCGCCGAGCCGCTCGACGAAGCGCGCGGCGCGCGCGAACTGCTCGCGCGTCGCGCGCTGCGTGATGTCACCCGACAGCAAGACCAGCTTCGGCGCCTGCTCCCGCACCAGCCGCAGCAGCGATTCGACGACCGGCGGCCGCTCGGTGCCGAAGTGGGTGTCGGAGATCTGCAGCAGCAGGCTCACGCGCGGCCCTTCAGCCCGGGTCGCCTTCGACCACCTCCGGCCGCAGCAGATAGAGCGGCTCGGGTGCGACGCGGAACTCGATCGGCGTGCGCAGCCAGGCGATCTCGCCGTCGGCGGCCACCTTCGTGCGCCGGCGCAGGTAGGGCCGGCTGGGCCGCACGGTCATGCACTCAAACGAGAAGCTGCGCACGTGGTCGGCGTCGCCGAGGCGGCCGAAGGCGCCGCGCGCCAGCAGCCAAAGCATCGCCAGCGGGCCGACCGGTTTCAGCACGATGCCCGCCAGGCGCCGCTGCTCGATCACGGCGCTCTCGGCGATGCCGATCTGCTCGAGCTGCAGGCGGTTGTTGCCGACGAACAGGGTCGGCGTGCGCACCGTGTGGACGCCGCCGTCGGCGGCCTCGATGCGCAGCCGCAGGCGCCGGTGCTCGCGCAGCAGCGTGCGCAGGCCGGACCAGAGCGCGACGAGCCGGCTGCGGCCGAACTGCTGCTTGGCCTCCTCGCGGTCCTCGAGCAGCTGCGGGTACAAGCCCAGGCTCGCGTTGACCAGGAACACGCGGCCGTTGACCTGCCCCACCTGGACCGCATAGGCGCGCGGCGCGAGCAACTGCGCGGCCGCAGCGGCCGGGTCGGAGGGGATGCCGTGCGTGCGGCTGAAGTAGTTGAAAGTGCCCAGCGGCAGCACGCCGAAGGTGCAGCCGCTCGCGAGCGTCGCGTCGGCCACGGTGTTGATCGTCCCGTCACCGCCCGCCGCGACGACGATGCCACCGTCCGCGCGCGATTTTTCGACGACCTCGCGGGCCAGTCCGCCGAGCCGGGCGGGCTCGTCCGCGACGTGCAGTTCGTAGCGGCGCCCGGCCTTCTGCAGCACCTGCTCGATCGCCGCGCGGGTCTCGGCCTCGTCGCGGTGGCCGGAGCCGGCGTTCATCACGATGCGGATCGGCGCCGCGGGATCGACGTCGCGGCTGGCCAGGACCGAGGCGGGGGCCGGGGCCGGTGGCGTCGGGAGGGGTGGCGTGTCGTCGGGCATCGGTCGGTCCGGGCGCTGGGAGTCGGGCATCGTCCGGCGGGCGGTCAGGCGGTGGGGTGGGCCGGCGTGCCGGGCGGGCGCGGGCCGGGGCGGCGCGGCGGCCTCAGGCCACGCGCGCCGCGCCCTCCTTGGCGGCGGGCGAGGAAGTGGCGGCATTGGCGGCCTCGCCCGCATCGTCGGCCATCTCGCCGAGGAAGCCGCCGCTCTGGTGCGCCCACAGGCGCGCGTAGAGCCCGTCGTGCGCGAGCAGCTCGCGGTGGGTGCCCTGCTCGACCAGGCGCCCGTGGTCGAGCACGATCAGCCGGTCCATCGCCGCGATCGTCGACAGCCGGTGCGCGATCGCGACCACGGTCTTGCCCTCCATCAGCCGGTACAGGCTCTGCTGGATCGCGGCCTCGACCTCGCTGTCGAGCGCGCTGGTCGCCTCGTCGAGCAGCAGGATCGGCGCATCCTTCAGCATCACGCGGGCGATCGCGATGCGCTGGCGCTGCCCGCCCGAGAGCTTGACGCCACGCTCGCCCACATGCGCGTCGTAGCCGCGCCGTCCCTTCGGGTCGGTGAGCGCCGCGATGAACTCGCTCGCCTCGGCCCGTTCGGCGGCGGCGTGCATCTGCGCGTCGGTCGCGTCGGGGCGGCCGTAGAGGATGTTGTCTCGCACCGAGCGGTGCAGCAGCGAGGTGTCCTGCGTGACCATGCCGATGCGCTCGCGCAGGCTGTCCTGGCGCACCGTCGAGATGTCGACGCCGTCGATCAGGATGCGACCCTGCTCCACGTCGTAGAAGCGCAGCAGCAGGTTGACGATCGTGCTCTTGCCCGCGCCCGAGCGGCCGACGACGCCGATCTTCTCGCCCGGGCGGATCACGAGGTCGAGCCCGTCGATCACGCGCCGCCCGCCGCTGGCCGCGCGCCCGTACGAGAAACCGACCTGGTCGAAGCGGATCTCGCCCCGCGGCACCTGCAGCTCGGGCGCGCCCGGCCGGTCGAGCACGGTCTGCGGCTTCGACAGCGTGTTGAGCCCGTCCTGCACCGTGCCGATGTGCTCGAACAGCGCCGCCATCTCCCACATCACCCAGTGCGAGATGCCGTTCAGGCGCAGCGCCATCGCGGTCGTCGCCGCCACGGCGCCGACGCCCGAAAGCCCGCGCATCCACAGCCACAGCGCGACGCCGGCGGTGGAGGCGATCAGCAGCATGCTCAGCACATGGTTAACGATCTCGAACAGCGTCACCAGGCGCATCTGCCGGTGGACCGTGCCGAGGAACTCGTCCATCGCGCCGCGCGCGTAGCCCGCCTCGCGGCCGGCGTGCGAGAAGAGCTTGACGGTCGCGATGTTGGTGTAGGCGTCGGTGATGCGCCCGGTCATCAGCGAGCGCGCATCGGCCTGCGCCTGCGCGACGCGTCCCAGGCGCGGCACGAAGTAGCACAGGGTCACGACATAGAGCGCGAGCCAGCCGCCGAAGGGCAGCAGCAGCCAGAGGTCGAAGCCGCCCGCCACCACGACGACGGTGGCGAAGTAGATCGTGACGAAGACGAGCAGCTCGCCGACGATGACCCAGGCGTCGCGCACCGCCAGCGCGGTCTGCATCACCTTCGTCGCGACGCGGCCGGCGAACTCGTCCTGGTAGAAGCTCATGCTCTGCGCGAGCATGCGGCGGTGGTACTGCCAGCGCAGGCGCATCGGGAAGTTGCCCGCCAGCGTCTGCTGCTTGACCAGCGACTGCAGCGCGATCATCAAGGTGCTGGCCGCGAGCACCGCGGCCAGCAACAGCAGCGTCTTGCCCTCGCGCGCCCAGAGCTCTGCCGGCGGCACCGCGGCCAGCCAGTCGACGACGCGCCCGAGCAGACCGAACAACGCGGCTTCGAACACCCCGATGCCGGCCGACAGCAGCGTCATCACGGCCAGGTGCAACCGCATGCCTTCGCTGCAGCTCCAGAGGAAGGCAAAGAAGCGCGCCGGCAACGCCGGCGGCGGCGCCGACGGATACGGGTCGACGCGTTTCTCGAACCAGGCGAACACGGTCAAGGTGGTGGAGTGGGCCTCGCGGGCGCCTCGGGCAGCGAGTGCCGGGCCGACATCCTATCGACCTCGAACCGGCACCGCGGACCGCGTCGAACTTGACCGCGGGCGCGGCGGGTGGATCGGTGGTGGCACCGGGCACGCGGGCCGGCGCAAGGGGACGCGACCCGGTCGCGGTCGCGAGGGGCTCTTCAGCGCTTCGGCTTGCGCCCGCCGAAGAGACCGCCGAACGACGCCGTCGGCTGCGGCCGCGCCGAAGGATGCGAGCGCGTGACCATCAGCGCCGAGACGAGGTACATCGCGTTGAGCAGCCGGCTGGCGCGCTCGAGGCTCATGCCCGGCCAGCTCGCGATCTCGCGCAGCGAGGCCGACTCGCGGCGCAGCCGCTCGATCGCCGAGGTCATCGCACCGCCGGTGGGCAGGCCTTCACTGGCCGGGTTCTTCAGCGCGCGGTAGGCCGCGGTGCCGCCGACCTCGTTCAGGATCTCGCGCCGCGGCCCGCGCAGGGCCACCGCCCACAGCAGCGGCGACAGCGCGCGATAGTGCTCGGTGCTGGCGACGCGCTCGTGCATCCAGTGGCCCGGCGGCCGCACGCCCGGCGGCTCGATCATCATCAGCTTCATGTTCTCGAGGCCGCTCTGGCACAGCGCGACCATGTCGCGCGGCGAGTGGTAGAGCACATGCTGCGGAAACAGCGTGACCGGCCAGACCAGGCTCTGGTTCTCGAGATACATCAGCAGCGATTCGCGGTGCCGCATGCAGGCGGCCATGACCTCGAGCGTGTCTCGCTCGGGCGCGCGCTGGTCCATGCCGTACAGGTCGGCCTGCAGGGTGGTCGAGATCACGGTCGGCCCTTCGAGGCGGGCGAAGCCGCTCGTGCCGGTGATGTTGCGCATGCGCTCGAAAGAGCTGATGCGCCACAGCGTCGTGTCCTCGAAGTTCCGCATGTCGGCGGCAGCGTTGGCCCTGTTCCCGTTGTATGTATGGTCGTGCGAGCCGGCAAAGTTAACCGCAATCGGCACGCAAGGCCAGCCAAAGCCGAGCTGTTCTAGGGATGTCGGACACCGCCGCATCGGCATTGGCGGGCCCGCCGACCGCGCCCGATGCAAGATCGATGCCCTTGGCGTTCAGCGGCCCGGCACGGGGCCTTCCGGCGCGAAAAGGATCTCGCGTTCGAGGCGCACGAACAGCACCGCGGCATTGCGCCGGTGCACCGTCTCGTACTGGTCCCAGGCGGCGAACTCGGGCAGCGTGGCAGTGCGCCCGATGTCGCTCAGGGCCGCACCGTCTGTCACCAGCTGTTTCAATCGCTGTTGCAATCGGCGCAGATAGCGGTCGACCTCGTCGATCGTCGAGCGGTCCCCGACCTGCCCGTGGCCAGGCACGACGGCCGCCAGCGGCAGGCGGCGCAGTGCATCGAGCGCACCCGCCCAGCCTGCGAGGTCGGCGTCCTGCAGGTCCGGAATCCGCCGCCGGTCGAGCAGGCCGCCGGCGAACAGCACGCCGCTCGCCTCGTCGAGCACCGCGATATCGCCGACGCCGCTGCTGTGGCCGAAGGACAGCACGCGCAGCCGCCGGCCGGTGGTGTCGTGGATGAACGAGTCGTCGAAGAGCGTATCGGGCCGGTACATCGCGGTGCCGCGCATCTCCTCGGCGCCGAGGACGCGGTTCAGCGTCGCGAGGCAGCCATCGCAGCGCGCCGTCATCACCTCGGCCGCCTGGCGCTGCATCGAGACCGGGATGCCGCGCGCGCGCAGGGCCGGCGCGCCGAAGATGAACTCCTGCCGCGCGTGGGTCACGAGCGCGCCGACGACCGGCTGCGGCGTCACCGTGGCGACCGCGTCGAGCAAGGCCAGGCCCTGGCGATACGAGGTGCCCGTGTCGACCAGCAGCACGCCGCGCGGCCCGACCACGAAGCCGGCGTTGCCGATGCGCCCGCGGTTCGCCGGCGAGACCTCGCCGGGGCTGCCGACGAGCGCGTAGACGCCTGGCGCGACCTGCTCGGCGCGGCCCGAACCGCGGCCAGGCACCGCGCAGCCCGCGGCGAGCGCACCGGCCGCGGCCGCCAGGCCGGGGGCGACGGCGCGCAGGCCCGCGAGGCCGGTGCCCGCCGCAGCGGCGGCGCCGGCGCAGAGCCTGCGGCGGTCGATCAGCCCAGCCACGGCGACGGTCCTCAGACCAGCAGCGCGACGACGAACAGCCCGATCATCACGAACGCCAGCACCACCTTCGCGATCATCCCGACCATCAGCCCGACCCAGGTCGAGACGCCGACGTCGATCGCCTGGCGCCGGTCGCGCCGCGCCAGGTACTCGCCGATCGCCGCCCCGACGAGCGGCATGAAGAGCACGCCGACCAGCCCCATGAAGAGGCCCGCGACGGTGCCCAGCGCGGCACCGATCAGCGCCTGCCGGCTCGCCCCGGCCCGCTGCGCGCCGAGCAGGCCGGCGACGTATTCGAGCACCCACGACAGCACCGCCAGCACCGAGATCGCGGCCAGCATGCCGGCGCCGACGCGCGTGAAGTCGTCGATCCAGGCGCCGAGCACGATGCCGGCGAGCACCAGCGCCGTCCCCGGCAGCGCCGGCAGCACGGTGCCGGCGACGCCGACGACGATCAGCAGCACGCTCAGGATCCACCACAGGGCAACGCTCACGGGCAGGCTCTTTCCAGGTTGCGGGACACAGGCGCAGGATGCGGCACCCCAGGGCGGACAGATGCCGCTTGCCGGGCATCGTTCAAGGCCGGCCGCTCGGCGATGGCGACAGTTGCGGCGCCGGGACGATACGCGCGGATGAACCAAAATCGCGATGGCAGGTCGCACGCCGCAGGCGCCAGATTTCGGGCGCTGCCCACCATCAGACGGCTCGTTGGACCGTCGAACGAATCATGCAAGAGGAGCGCACTATGAAAAGCTGGTTGGTTGCCCTGGCCGTTGCCGTCGCCGGCGCGGGCCTGGTCACCGCACCCTTCGATGCCGAGGCGCGCCGCATCGGCGGCGGCAAGGCCGCCGGGATGCAACGCCAGGCACCGCCGCCGCAGCCGGCCCAGACGCCGGCCCAGTCTCAGGCGACCCCGGCCACCCCTGCCCCCACGAACGCGCCGACCGCGAACGCCGCCGGCACGCAGGCCGCCGCCCCGGTCGCCGGCACCGCCGCCGCGGCGGGTGCGGGCGCTGCCGCCGCGAAGTCGCGCTCCTGGCTCGGCCCGGTCGCCGGCATCGCCGCGGGCCTCGGCATCGCGGCGCTGCTCAGCCACCTGGGCCTCGGCGAAGCCTTCGCCAACCTGGTGACGATGATCCTGCTCGCCGCGGTCGCGTTCTTCGTGCTGCGCTGGGTCATGCGGCGCCTTTCGGGCGCCGGCGCGAACGCCCAGGCGCGCTCAGGCCTGGCGGGCGCCACTGCGGGCGCCGGCACCGGCGGCACCGGGGGCCTTTTCGGCCTGGGCGGCAGCGCCCAGCCGGCCAGCACCGACTGGTCTCGCCCGCGCGGAGCGGAGACCTCGCTGCGCAGCGCCGAGCCGGCCGCCGGCGGTGCATCGGCCTTCGGTGCCGGGCCCGCGTCCACCGGTCCTGCGCCGGGCACGGCAGCGGTGCCCGCCGACCTGGACACCGAGGCTTTCGCCCGCATCGCGAAGATGATCTTCATCCGCCTGCAGGCAGCCAACGACGCCGGCAACCTCGACGACCTGCGCAAGTTCACGACGCCGGAGCTGTTCGCCTCGCTGCGCCTGGACCTGCAGGAGCGCGGCGGCCGCGAGCAGCGCACCGACGTGCTGCAGCTCGACAGCGAGGTGGTCGACGCGGTCGAGGAGCGTGGCGAATCGATCGTCAGCGTGCGCTTCCACGGCCTGATCCGCGAGGAGAGCGAAGGCGTCGCCGAGCCCTTCGACGAGGTCTGGCACCTGGTGCGGCCGCTCGACGGCAGCCGCGAATGGGCGATCGCGGGGATCACGCCGCAGACCGTCCACTGAGCGAACCCAGGGCGCGCGCACATCCGGTCCCGGTGGCAGGCCTGCGCGCGCTCCCTTTGCCGCCCGGCACCGCCGGGCGCGTCTGGCTCGGCTCGATGCCGGGCCGCGAGGAAAGCTGGGCCGCGTTCCAGGCGCTCGCGCGGCGCGCCGACCTCGACCTCATCGTCTGCCTCACGCCCCTGCATGAAGTGGCGGCGCTGTCGCCGAGCTATCACGCGGCGATCCAGAACGGCAGCCTCGGCTTCGGCTGGAAACACTTGCCGATGCGCAACTTCGGCCTCGCGCAGCAGGCCGATGGGTTTCGAGAGCTGGTCGAGCGCGTCGCCGATCGCGTACGTGCCGGCGACGACGTGATGCTGCACTGCGCCGCCGGCATCGGCCGCACCGGCACCGTCGCCGCCTGCCTGCTGAAGAGGCTCGGCGTGCCGACCTCGCAGGCGCTGCGCGACGTGATGACCGCAGGCTCGAACCCGGAGACGGCCCTGCAATCGGGGCTGATCGAGTCGTTCTAGGATCGACGCGCGTCTGTGACCACTCGGCGCGACGCGCGTCGCGCCCCCGTCAAGGAACCGCCATGCAACGTCGCCGGACCCTGGCCCTCGGGGCCGTGCCGCTTCTCGGGTATGCGGCCCTGCCGGCGCGCGCCGCGCTCGCGGTCGGCGCCGCGGCGCCGGCGTTCACCGCCGACGCGGCGCTCGGCGGCAAGCCCTTCCGCTTCGACCTCGCCGCCGCGCTGCGCGAAGGCCCGGTGGTGCTGTACTTCTTCCCCAAGGCCTTCACCTCGGGCTGCACCGTCGAGGCGAACCTCTTCGCCGAGGCCTCCGACCGCTTCGCCGCGCTGAAGACGAAGGTGATCGGCATGTCGAACGACGACATCGAGACGCTCAAGCGCTTCTCGGTCGAGGCCTGCCGCGACCGCTTTGCGGTGGCAGCCGACGCCGGCGGCGAGGTGACCAGGCGCTATGACGCCGCGCACGCCTTCGTGCCGGGCATTGCGGACCGGATCTCGTACCTGATCGCCTCGGACGCGCGCATCGCCGCCGCCCACGACGGCTCGGCCCCGGAGGCACATGTCACCGGCATGCTGGAGGCGGCAGGACGCCTCCAGGCGTCGCCGCCGCCGAAGCGCTGAGCGGTCTTGGCGCCGCTCGGCGAGCGGTCTGCCGCTGGACCGGGCGATGGGTCAGGCGGCCGCGAGTGCGGCCGAACCTGATCCGGCTTCACATCTTGCCGACCGTCAGCTGGTTGTCGACGCTGACCACGCCCTTCACGGCCAGGGCCAGACGGGTCGCGCGCTCGCGCGAGGCGGCGTCGGGCGCGGTGCCCTTCAACGCGACGTGACCGGCCTGGGTGTCGACGTCGATGTCGCCGGCGCGGAGCTTGTCGTCCTTCGACAGCTCGGCGTCGACGGTGGCGGTGATCGCCGCATCGGCGACCGCGTTCGGCGCCTGCGCGCCGCTGAGGTCTTGCGGGGCCTCGCCGAGCGCCGGTGCAGCCGGCGGCTCGGCGGGGGCCTGCTCGGCAGGGATCGCCGGGCTCGTGGCCGGCGGCGCGCTTCGCTCGGTGACGGCAGACGGGGCCTGGTCGGCGGCGGCGCTGTCGTCGCCCCGGTCGCATGCGGCCAGCGCGAATGCGCTCGCGACGGCGGCCAGCGACAGGCAGAGGCGTTGAGAGGTGCTCATCGGCTGCTCCTTGGAAGGCTCCAGAAGGCTCACCTTAGGATGGCGCCCGCCGCGCCTGCATCGGCCCTCGCCCCCTCGTGGCGTCGGTCGATCCCCACTTCGTCACCGCCCGACACGCTTGCATCGCCTTGACACCCTCGCACCGCCGCCTGCGCTCCTTGCGGGACCCACGGCGCCCCTTTCATCGCTGGAGGCGGCCCACGTCGAGCGCGACTTGCTGGTGCTGGACAAGCCGGCGGGTCTGCTCGCCGTGCCCGGCCGCGGCCTCGACAAGCAGGACTGCCTGTCGGCCCGCGCGCAGGTGCGCTGGCCGGACGCGCTGGTGGTCCACCGCCTCGACATGGCGACCTCGGGCCTGATGCTGATGGCACGCGGGCCCGAGTCGCAGCAGCGGCTGTCGGCGGCCTTCGCTGCCGGTGCGGTACGCAAGCGCTACCTGGCCTGGGTCGAGGACCCGGCGGCTGCGCTGATGCACGCGGCAGCCGCCCCGATGGCCTCACCGTCGCCGTCCGGCATCGAGGCCGATGCCGACGGCTGGTCGCTGATCGACCTGCCGCTCGCCGCCGACTGGCCGAACCGGCCGCGCCAGCAGGTCGACCTGGCGGCCGGCCGGCCCTCGCGCACGCGCTGGCGTGCCCTGGCTCACGACACCGCGCGCGGCGCGACGCGCCTCGAGCTCGAGCCGCTGACCGGGCGCACGCACCAGTTGCGGGTGCACCTGGCGGCGCTCGGCCACCCGATCCTCGGCGACGCGCTGTACGCCGGCCCGGCCGCCGCCTGTGCGCCGCGCCTGATGCTGCATGCCGCGTCCCTGCACCTGGCGCACCCGTTCGACGGTCGCGCCCTTCACTTCACCTCAGCCGCGAGCCTCTGATGGCGATGTCCCGACCGATGCCGAGCCCTGCCCCGATCGCCACCCTGCTCGCGGCGGCACTCGCCGTGCTGCTGGCCGCGCCGCCTGCCTCCGGCGCCCCCTATGCCTACGTCACCAACCAGGGCAGCCACGACGTGACGGTGGTCGACCTCGCGACGCGCCAGGTGGTGACGACGGTGCCGGTCGGCCGCGGGCCGGCAGGCGTCGCCGCGTCGAGCGTGACCGGCCACGTCTACGTCGGCCAGCCCGAGGGCGGCACGATCAACGTGATCGACATGCGCAGCCAGCAGGTGGTCGACACGCTCGACGCCGGCGGCGGGCCGCTCGGCCTCGCGGTCAGCCCCGACGGCAAGCGGCTGCTCGCGGCAGACTGGTCGCGCAACCGCGTGCTGCTCTACGAGCACCGCGACCGGCCTCCGGGCGCGAAGCGCGAGCACGATGCCGAGATCGAGGTCGGCCGCTACCCGGCCGGCCTCGTCGTCGACAGCGACAACCGCACCGCCTATGCGGTCGAGCGCGACGACGACCATGTCGCGGTGCTCGACCTCGAGCAGCGCCGCGTGCGCGAGCGGATCGCCGTCGGCAAGCACCCCTTCGCCGCCACGCTCGACGCGGCGCGCCGGCGCCTGTACGTGCTGAACGTCTACAGCGACGACCTGAGCGTCGTCGACCTGCGCACGCTGGCCGTCATCGCCACCGTGGCGGTCGGCAAGGCGCCGTACGGCGCGGCCTTGAGCAGCGATGGCAAGCGCCTGTTCGTCACCAACCAGCGCGAGGACAGCGTCAGCGTGGTCGACGCCGAGACGCTGCGCGTGGTGCAGACCCTCGAAGGCTTCGGCTACCCCGAAGGCATCGCCGCCGACGGCGACAACATCTATGTCGTGAACTGGATGGACGACGCGCTGAGCGTGCTGGACGCCGCCAGCGGCCGCGAGCTCGGCCGCGTGTCGACCGGGCAGAATAGCCGCGGCTTCGGCGCCTTCATCGGCGCGCCGACATCTCGCTGAGCAGGCACGGGCACCGCCCCACCGGAACGCCCCGACACAAGCCGCTCGCCCCACCCCTTGACATCACTGGAGACAAGCCTCATGCCGTTCCACTCGCAGCGCCAACGGCGCCTCCTCACGCTCAGCCTCGCGACCGCGCTCGGCGCCTGCCTCGCCCTGCCTGCCGTGGCCCACGGCCCGACGCGCCAGAAGGTCACCGAGTCGGTGACGATCGACGCACCCGCGACCACCGTCTGGGCCAAGATCGGCAGCTTCGATGCGCTGAAGGACTGGCATCCCGCGGCCGCCAGCAGCCCGGCCGACAAGGGCAACGAGGTCGGCTCGGTCCGCACCGTGACGCTGCAGGGTGGTGGTGGCCAGCTGATCGAGACGCTCGAACGCTACGACGCGGCGCAGATGCGCTACTCGTACCGGCTGAAGGACGGCAGCCCGCTGCCGGTCACCAACTACACCTCGACGATCCAGGTCACCCCGCAGGGCGACAACAAGTCGGTCGTCGAATGGCGCGGCGCGTTCTACCGTGGCTTCCCCAACAACGACCCGCCGCCGGACCAGAACGACGAGGCCGCGGTGAAGGCGGTCACCGGCGCCTACCAGGGCGGGCTCGCGAACCTGAAGAAGGTCGTCGAGGGCAAGTAGGCCCCCGCGTTCGGTCCGCGGGGGGCGGCCCGCGCCAACTCGACGCGCTATCCGACGCGCGATCGGCCCGCGCCCCGCTTTTCGCGCTCGCGCTCGCGCCCGATGCGCGCGCGGGCCTTCCAGGTCGCGAGCTGGCGCTGGCGGTCGAGCGTGCTCATCGTGTCGCGCTGTGCCTCGCTCAGCAGCTTGTGGTCGTTGCGCAGGCGGTCGGCATCGAGCGCCACGCGCACGGCACACCCCGGCTCTGCCTCGTGCCGGCAGTTGCGGAAGCGGCAGGCCGAAGCCAGCGTCTCGACGTCGCCGAAGACGCGCGCCACCGTCTGCGCGTCGGCATCGGCGCGCATCGCGCGCACGCCCGGCGTGTCGATGATGCAGGCTCCGCCCGGCAGCCGGTGCAGGCTGCGCGCGGTGGTCGTGTGCCGGCCGCGCGCGTCGTGCTCGCGCACCGCGCCGGTGTCCTGCACCGGCGCGCCGACGAGCGTGCTGATCAGCGTCGACTTGCCCGGGACGGGCGCGCCGGCGCCACATGAGGCAGCGCCGGCGGACAGGTTCAGGAGGTCGGCTGGGGGCGCGGGGCGAAGGCCTGCGCGCAGATGGCGGATCAGGCCGGCGGCGCGAGCTTCAGCCGCCGCGTGCGACGGAAGCAACGTCTTCAGGGCTGCGGGCGCGCCGCAGCAGGGGGCAACGGGTCGTCGCGCTCAGTGCGCTGCGCCCTGCCCGCCAAGCCGACGGGAGAGGACAAGATCTGCTGCGGTCATGGCGGTCTCCTGCGGTCGGGTTGGAGGAGCGGGCCGGCGCGCCTGACGGGGCCGCCCACCGTACCGTTCGTTCAGCTCCGCTCGCCCGCCGCCGGCACCTCGCGCACCTCGGCATCGATCACCTCGCCGGCGCCTCGCGGCCGCGGCCCTGCGGCGCCACCGGGACGCCGGAACGGGGGCCAAGCGCCCTGCGGGCCGGCACGCGAACGCGCGCGGCGCAACAGCGATTCGCGCAGCTTCACCTGCCAATCCGGCCGCCTCCCGAGGACGAGCCCGGCCACGACGAGGATGAGCGTCAGCACGAAGCCCACCATCATCAGCCCGAGCGTGAACACCAGCCCCAGGACGACGAGCGCCACGCGCAGGACGAAGGAGAACATGCGGTTCAGGGTGTCGGTCATGCGGCGTCTGAGCGTTGGTGGCGGCCAAAGTTTCGCATCTGCGACGAATGACGGCCCGGGCGGCATGAACGACTGCCTGCACCGACGGTCTGTCAGCCGGTGACCGGGCGATCGGTGTGCACGCTGACGGCGCGCCACCGCGGGGCCGAGGTTACGATTCTTGCTTCTCCACAACGGGAGTTGAACATGGCCAACCGTGAGCAGCGCGGCGGCAAGGAAGCCAAGAAACCGAAGAAGGACACCTCGCCACCGAAGCCGGTCGCGCCCCTGGCCCCAGCGGTCACGACGGTCGTCCCCGAACGCGGCAAGAAGAAGAAGTAGCCAGAGTGAGAACCCACGGCGCGCGGCTGCTGCGCATCTTCGTCACCGGTGCACTCGCCGCCCTGCCGCTGTCGGCCACGATCCTGATCGTCGTCTGGATCGTCAGCCTGCTGTTCGCCTGGATCGGCCCGGGCAGCCTCGTCGGCCGCCTGCTCGGCGCGCTCGGCCTGGGCATCAGCGCCTCGCCGGTGGTCGGCTACCTGGCCGGGGTCTGCGTGATGATCGCCGGCATCTTCGGACTCGGCCTCTTCATCGAGTCCCGCTGGGTCACGCTGCTGCAGGCCGGCATCGACACGATGGTCCAGCGCATCCCGCTGGTGCGCAACGTCTACGACCTGACGCAGCGCTTTGTCGACCTGCTGTCGCAGCGCGACAAGGAGGGGCTGCGCTCGATGAGCCCGGTGTGGTGCCACTTCGGCGGGCCTGGCGGGGCCGCAGTGCTGGGCCTGCTGTCGACGCCCGAGCCGGTGGCGATCGGCGGGCTGCCCTATCACGGCGTGCTGGTGCCGACGGCGCCGGTGCCGGTCGGCGGCGGCCTGCTGTACGTGCCGGCGGACTGGATCACGCAGGCGGACATCGGCGTCGACGGGCTGACGAGCATCTACGTGTCGATGGGCGTGACCTCCAACCAGCACCTCGGGCGCCATGTGCCGGCACCGCACGCCGTGATGGCGCCGGGGACGGCCGTCGCAACGGCGGCGCCTCCGGCACAGGACACCGGCCCGGCACCCACCTCGCCCCAGGCCACGACGCCGGGCCCGGCTTCTGCGCCGGCCGCGACCGAAGGCACCACGCCAGGCGGCTCGGCGCCGGTGATCCCGCCCGCATGACGGCCGGGGCCGACTCCGCCGGCGCGAACCCCGCCCGCGTCGACGAGCTGATCGCGACGCTCGGCCTGCAGCCGCATCCCGAGGGGGGCCACTACCGCGAGATCCACCGCACGCCGGCTGCCGACGGGGGCCGTGCCCCGATGACCTCGATCGACTTCCTGCTCGCCGGCAGGCCGCAGCGCCAGTTCAGCGCCTGGCACCGGGTCGACGCGGACGAGGCCTGGCATCTCCTCGAAGGCGACGGCCTGACGCTGTGGCTCGTGCCGCCGGACCTGTCGCGTGTCGACGCGGTCGCGCTCGGTGCGGTGGCCGCGGGGCGCCGGCCGCGGCACGTGGTGCCGGCGCATTGGTGGCAAGCCGCCGAGCCGCTCGGCGCCTATGCCTATGTGGGCGCCACGGTGGCGCCCGGCTTCGAGTTCAGCGGCTTCGCGTTCGGGCGCGACGACCCGGGCCTGCGCGCCGCGCTGACGCGGCAGGACCCGGCGCTGCTGCGCCTGCTATAGCTCGCCGGGCGGCGACGGCGGCGGGGCGAGCACGCGCACCCGTGCCCCTTCCAGCGTCACCACCTGCCCCGCGCGCAGCTTGCAGCCGCGGCGGCGTTCCTCGCGGCCATCGACCTGCACCTGGCCGGCGGCGATCAACGCCTTCGCCGCACCGCCGCTGCCGGCGAGGCCGGTGGCCTTCAGCAGGGCGTCGAGCGTGATGTGCTCGCCACGCAGGCTCAGCTCGAGCTCGGTGGTCGGCATTGCCTGATCCTCCGGCTTCATTCCGGTTCGCCCTTGGCCTGGGCACGGCCCGCGGGTGCGCGCGCCGCACGCGAGGCCGTCGCACCGCCGGGCTGGCGCGCGACGCTCCCCGCGCGGGTCGCGCGGCGGGCTGCAGGGCCTGGGGGCGCAGGCGGCGCGGCGGCTGGCTTCTGCGCCAGCTCCGGAAACGCCTCGCCGATCGTCAGCACGCGGCCGACGTCCTGCGCCCGGTAGCCGGCCATCGAGTCGATCGCTTCGTGGAAGGCCGGCGTGTCCATCAGGGCCCGCACGCGCTGCACCAGCGGCGTGTCGAGCGAGCGCTGTTGGCAGAGCAGGAAGTAGCGTTCGCTCTGCACCGGCAGGAAGTCGAGCTTGAACTGGCGTGCCGGCGTCTCGACGCCGAAGCCGACGTCGGCCATGCCGCTGGCGACGTAGGCGGCGACCGCGGCATGGGTGTACTCGCCCTGCTCGTAGCCGGCGATCGAGGCGGAGTCGATGCTGGCCTCGCGCAGCAGCAGGTCGAGCAGGTAGCGCGTGCCCGAGCCGGGCTGGCGGTTGATGAAGCGCACGCCGGGCCGGGCCAGGTCGGCCACGTCGTAGACCTTGCGCGGGTTGCCGGCCGCGACCATGAAGCCCTGTCGCCGCGTCGCGAGATGAATCAGGCGCTGGTTCTCCGCGTCGAACCACCGCGAATAGTGGCGCGCCGCCTCGCCCTGGAACTCGCCGACCGGCACGTGGAAGCCGGCCAGCTCGCAGTCGCCGCCGTGAAGGGCCGCGACCGCCTCCAGACTGGTGCCGTACTTCAGCTCCACCGGCACGCCCTCCCGCGCCAGCAGTTCGTGCAGCTTCGAGATCGCGAAGCCATGGCTGGCCTGGATCCTCAGCACCGGGGCCGGCGCGGACAGGGCACGCTCGATCTCGACTTCCAGCTCGGAGGCCAGCGCCTCCAGTGCCGGCGTCAGGCGCGCGGCGATGCGCCGGTCGGCCCAGACCAGCTTCTCCGCCAGCGGGGTCAGCTTCGAACCCTTGCCGCGCGTCATCACCAGCAGCGGCGTGCCGAACAAGGCCTCGCCCTGGCGCACCAGGTCCCAGGCGTGGCGGTACGAGAGGTCGCACTTCTGGCAGGCCGCCATCAGGCTGCCGTGCTCGTCGACGTCGACGAGCAGGTCGATCAGCCGCGCCGGCAGCTGGCCGCCGTCGGGCCGGCGGATCGACCACTGCGGCTTGATCGAAACGTGGTGCATCGCGGGTCCCTGGGGTCAACCTTGAGAGGTCGACAGCATAAGCGCTGCGCGCCGGCCGGCATATTGCCGATCGATTTCGAGAGGCATAGAGTCAAAGCCCTGGCGTCGACGGGGCGAGACAATGATTATGTCGCCCCATTCATATGGATCCGGCCCGCGCACCACCCGCGACAGGCCGGCACAAGCAGGAGACAGGATGAGCCTCGACCTCGATTCCGTGCGCGCGCTGGCCGACCGGCACGCCCTGCAGCCCGGCGGCCTGCTGCCGGCGCTGCACGCCCTGCAGGACAGCCTGGGCTACGTGCCCGAGGCGGCGCTGCCGGTGGTGGCCCAGGCCTTCAACCTCTCGCGCGCCGAGGTGCACGGCGTCGTCAGCTACTACCACCACTTCCGGCGCACGCCGCCCGGGCGCCACGTGCTCGAGGTCTGCCGCGCCGAGGCCTGCCAGTCGATGGGCGGCGAAGCACTGCTCGAGCACGCCAAGCGCAGCCTCGGCTGCGACGTGCACGAGACCTCTGCCGATGGCGCCTGCTCGCTCGAGGCCGTGTATTGCCTGGGCCTGTGCGCCTCGTCGCCGGCGATCGCGATCGACGAGAAGCCGCGCGCGCGCATGACCGCGGCCTCGCTCGACAAGCTCATCGCCACGATGCGGAGGCCCGCATGAACGCCGAGGTCCGCCCCCTCGCCGCTGCCGGCGCGAAGGCCGCAGAGCCGGCCGGGCGCCGCCTGCGGATCCACGTGCCCGACGACTCCGCCGCCCTCGCCGTCGGCGCCGACGAGGTCGCTGCCGCCGTCGCTGCCGAGGCGCAAGCGCGCGGGCTCGACGTCGAGGTCAAGCGCAACGGCACGCGCGGCCTGCTCTGGCTCGACCCGCTGGTCGAGATCGACACCTCGGCCGGGCGCGTCGGCTACGGGCCGGTGGCCGAGACCGACGTCGCCGCGCTGTTCGACGCCGGCTGGCTCGCCGACGGCTGCATCGAGCACCCGCTCTGCCTCGGCCTGGTCGAGGAGATCCCCTACCTCGCGCGCCAGCAGCGCCTGACCTTCTCGCGCCTGGGCATCACCGAGCCGCTCTCGCTCGACGACTACGCCGCGCACGGCGGCTGGGAAGGGCTGAAGGCCGCGGTCGCGCTGCCGCCGGACGCGATCTGGCAGCAGGTGCTCGACTCGGGCCTGCGAGGGCGCGGCGGTGCCGCCTTCCCCGCCGGCATCAAGTGGCGCACCGTCGCCCAGGCGCAGGCGGCGCAGAAGTACGTGGTCTGCAACGCCGACGAGGGCGACTCCGGCACCTTCGCCGACCGCATGGTGCTCGAGGACGACCCCTACCTGCTGATCGAAGGCATGGCGATCGCCGCGCTGGCCGGCGGCGCGACCCAGGGCTACGTCTACATCCGCTCCGAGTACCCGCGCGCGGTCGAAGTCTTCTCCGAAGCCTGTCGCCGTGCGCGCGCGGCCGGCTACCTCGGCACGAACGTGCTCGGCAGCGGCAAGACCTTCGAGCTCGAGGCGCGCAAGGCCGCCGGCGCCTATGTCTGCGGCGAAGAGACGGCGATGCTCGACAGCCTCGAAGGCAAGCGCGGCATCGTGCGCGCGAAGCCGCCGATCCCGGCGCTCTCGGGCCTGTTCGGGCAGCCGACGATCATCAACAACGTGCTGACCTTCGCGGCGGCGCCGCTGATCCTGGCCAAGGGCCCGGCCCATTACCGCGACTACGGCGTCGGCCGCTCGACCGGCACGCTGCCGTTCCAGGTCGCGGGCAACGTGAAGCACGGCGGCCTGGTCGAGCTGGCCTTCGGCGTCACGCTGCGCGAGCTGGTCTTCGACTACGGCGGCGGTACGCGCAGCGGCCGGCCGGTCAAGACGGTGCAGGTCGGCGGCCCGCTCGGCACCTACCTGCCCGAGGCGCAGTGGGACATCCCGCTCGACTACGAGGCCTATGCCGCGGTCGGTGCGGTCGTCGGCCACGGCGGCCTCGTGGTGCACGACGACAGCGCCAACATGGCGCAGCTCGCTCGCTACGCGATGGAGTTCTGCGCGCTGGAGTCCTGCGGCAAGTGCACGCCCTGCCGCATCGGCTCGACGCGCGGCGTCGAGGTGATCGACCGGATCGTCGCCAGCCCCGAGGCGCCGCAGCCACACAAGCCGCAGAACGACCGCCTGCAGCAGGTGAAGCTGCTGCGGGACCTCTGCGACACGATGGTCAACGGCAGCCTCTGCGCGATGGGCGGCATGACGCCCTACCCGGTGCTGTCGGCGCTGAACCACTACCCGAAGGACTTCGGCCTCGCCGATCCGGCCCGCAAGGCCGCCTGAACGCAGCCTGCCCGCCCACGGAACCCCAGGGACGGCAGCCGCCGTCCGCCCCGATCCTCGAAGGAGCCACCGCCATGCTCGAACATCACACCGACATCGACTACGGCACGCCGAAGATCGACTCCGCCGTCGAGGTCACGCTGGAGATCGACGGCGAGCAGGTGACCGTGCCCAAGGGCACCTCGCTGATGCGCGCGGCCATCGACGCCGGCGTGCAGATCCCCAAGCTCTGCGCCACCGACAGCCTCGAGCCCTTCGGCTCCTGCCGCCTCTGCCTGGTCGAGATCGAGGGCCGCAAGGGCTACCCGGCCAGTTGCACGACGCCGGCCGAGCCGGGCATGAAGGTGCGCACCCAGAGCCCCCGGCTGCAGGAGCTGCGCAAGGGCGTGATGGAGCTCTACATCTCCGACCACCCGCTCGACTGCCTGACCTGCGCCGCGAACGGCAACTGCGAGCTGCAGGACATGGCCGGCGTGACCGGCCTGCGCGAGGTGCGCTACGGCGTCGGCGACCAGTACGGCGGCGCCCACCACCTCGGCGCGGTGAAGGACGAGTCGAACCCGTACTTCACCTATGACGCGAGCAAGTGCATCGTCTGCAACCGCTGCGTACGCGCCTGCGAGGAGACGCAGGGCACCTTCGCGCTGACGATCAGCGGCCGCGGCTTCGAGTCGCGCGTCTCGGCCGGCATGGACGAGCCGTTCATGGAGAGCGAGTGCGTCAGCTGCGGCGCCTGCGTGCAGGCCTGCCCGACCGCCACGCTGCAGGAGAAGAGCGTGATCTGGCTCGGCCAGGCCGAGCACAGCGCGATCACCACCTGCGCCTACTGCGGCGTCGGCTGCGGCTTCAAGGCCGAGATGAAGGGCAACGAGGTCGTGCGCATGGTGCCGTGGAAGGACGGCAAGGCCAACGAGGGCCACGCCTGCGTCAAGGGCCGCTTCGCCTGGGGCTACGCCACGCACAAGGACCGCATCACCAAGCCGATGATCCGCAAGAAGATCAGCGACCCCTGGCAGGAGGTGAGCTGGGACGAGGCGATCCACTACGCGGCCAGCGAGTTCAAGCGCATCCAGGCCAAGTACGGCCGCGACTCGATCGGCGGCATCGTCTCCTCGCGCTGCACCAACGAGGAAGGCTACCTGGTGCAGAAGCTGGTGCGGGCCGCCTTCGGCAACAACAACGTCGACACCTGCGCCCGCGTCTGCCACTCGCCGACCGGCTACGGCCTGAAGCAGACGCTCGGCGAATCGGCCGGCACGCAGACCTTCAAGTCGGTAGAGAAGTCGGACGTCATCGTCGTGATGGGCGCCAACCCGACCGACGGCCACCCGGTGTTCGCCTCGCGCATGAAGAAGCGGCTGCGCCAGGGGGCGAAGCTGATCGTGATCGACCCGCGCAAGATCGACCTCGTGCGCTCGCCGCACGTCAAGGCCCACCATCACCTGCAGCTGCGCCCGGGCACCAACGTCGCGGTGGTGACGGCGCTGGCGCACGTGATCGTCACCGAGGGCCTGCTCGACGAGCCCTACATCGCCGAGCGCTGCGAGGACAAGGCCTTCGGCGAATGGCGCGAGTTCGTGGCCCGGCCCGAGAACTCGCCCGAGGCGACAGCGGCGACGACCGGCGTGCCGGCCAGCGAGATGCGCGCCGCGGCGCGCCTGTACGCCACCGGCGACAGCGCCGGTACCGCCGAGACCCTGAAGGCGCGCGGCGCCCGCCCCAACGGCGCGATCTACTACGGCCTCGGCGTCACCGAGCACAGCCAGGGCTCGACGACGGTGATCGGCATCGCCAACCTCGCGATGGCGACCGGCAACGTCGGCCGTGAGGGCGTCGGCGTCAACCCGCTGCGCGGCCAGAACAACGTGCAGGGCTCCTGCGACATCGGCTCGTTCCCGCACGAGCTGCCGGGCTACCGCCATGTCTCCGACTCGACGACCCGCGCGCTGTTCGAAGCGGCCTGGAACGTCGAGCTGCAGCACGAGCCCGGCCTGCGCATTCCCAACATGTTCGAGGCGGCGGTCGCCGGCAGCTTCATGGGGCTGTACTGCGAAGGCGAGGACATCGTCCAGTCCGACCCCGACACCCAGCACGTCGCGAAGGCGCTGTCGGCGATGGAATGCATCGTCGTGCAGGACCTCTTCCTCAACGAGACGGCGCGCTATGCCCACGTCTTCCTGCCCGGCACCTCGTTCCTCGAGAAGGACGGCACTTTCACGAATGCCGAGCGGCGCATCTCGCGCGTGCGCAAGGTGATGCCGCCGAAGCCGGGCCTGGCCGACTGGGAGGTGACCCAGAGGCTGTCGAACGCGCTCGGCTACCCGATGAACTACTCGCACCCCGAGGAGATCATGGCCGAGATCGCGCGCCTGACGCCGACCTTCACCGGTGTCAGCTACGAGAAGATCGAGCGCCTGGGCAGCGTGCAATGGCCCTGCAACGACGAGGCGCCGGAAGGCACGCCGACGATGCACATCGACCACTTCGTGCGCGGCAAGGGGCGCTTCCTGATCACGCAATACGTCGCCACCGACGAGAAGGTCACGCGCAAGTTCCCGCTGCTGCTGACCACCGGGCGCATCCTCTCGCAATACAACGTCGGCGCGCAGACGCGGCGCACCGAGAACAACCAGTGGCACAGCGAGGACCGGCTCGAGATCCATCCGCACGACGCCGAGGACCGCGGCATCCACGACGACGACTGGGTCGGCATCCAGAGCCGCGCCGGCGAGACGGTGCTGCGCGCGGTGATCAGCGAGCGCATGCAGCCGGGGGTGGTCTACACCACCTTCCACTTCCCCGAGTCCGGCGCCAACGTGATCACCACCGACAGCTCCGACTGGGCCACGAACTGCCCCGAGTACAAGGTGACCGCGGTGCAGGTGATGCCGGTGACCCAGCCCTCGCAGTGGCAGCGCGAGTACACCCGCTTCAGCCGCATCCAGGACGAACTGCTGGCGCAGCGCCAGCCGGCCGAGGTGGTGCCGGCGAAGTGAAGGCGCTGCGATGAAGCCCGACGACGCCGCCACCCTGCCGCCACAGGGCGCCCGCCCGGCGCGCGTGCTGCGCTGGCGCGGCGGCCAGCGCAGCGAGGCGGACGACTGGCTGAGCGAGGAGTTGCCGGTCGCGCTGGAATTCAACGGCGTCTCGCACGCGGTGATGCTCGCCACGCCCACCGACCTCGAGGACTTCGCGCTCGGCTTCAGCCTCAGCGAGGGCCTGATCGACAGCCGCGCCGACCTCTACGACTGCGAGGTCTCGACCGCGCCAGAAGGCGTCACGCTGCGCCTGCAGGTCGCCTCGCGCTGCTTCGAGCGCCTGAAGGACCGCCGCCGCACGCTGGCCGGCCGCACCGGCTGCGGCCTGTGCGGCACTGAGAGCCTGTCGCAGGTGCTGCGTCCGCTGCCGGCGCTGCCGCCGGTGCCGGGCGAGGCGCCGCTGGCCGCCGCGCGCATCGCCGCCGGCGTGCGCGCGATGCGCGACGCGCAGCGCCTGTGCCGCGTCACCGGCTCGGCACACGCGGCCGCCTGGTGCGACGCCGACGGCCGGGTGCGCCTGCTGCGCGAGGACGTCGGGCGCCACAACGCGCTCGACAAGCTGGTCGGCGCGCTGGCCGCCGCCCACCTTGATGCCGCCCCCGGCTTCATCGCGGTGACCAGCCGCGCCAGTGTCGAGATGGTGCAGAAGGCGGTGGTGGCCGGCGCCCGGCGCCTGGCCGCCGTCTCGGCGCCGACCCAGATCGCGGTCGCCACCGCCGACGCCGCCGGGCTCACACTGCTCGGCCTGGTGCGCGACCACGACCTGGTGATCTACAGCCACGCCGCCCGCGTGCGGCTCGAAGACGAGGAACGCTGAATGTCCGCCGACAACCTGGTGCGCATGGCCAACCGCATCGGCCAGTTCTTCGCGGCGATGCCGCACCGCGAGGAAGCCATCGACGACATCGCGCAGCACCTGCGGAAGTTCTGGGAACCGCGCATGCGCAAGCAGTTTCTCGCCCATGTCGACGAGCACGGCGGCGAAGGCCTCGACCCGATCGTGATGGAGGCGGTGAGTACCCACAGGGCCCTGCTGGAAGGCCGCGAGCCTGCCGTCCCGGCGGCCGCCGGGGGTGACGCCGGCTGAGAGTCGATCCGGCAGCCGGGTGGTCGGATCCCACACTGCCCGCGCCCCACCGTGGCGGATTCCGATTCCTGCGCGCAACTTTTGCGCCCGCTCAAACTTCCAACGGAAGCCTCGGTCCTATACTGGACCGCTCCCTTTTTTGCATCATTCGGGATCGACCATGGGTGTGAAGCTCAAAGTCTCGGGCTGGATCGCGCTGGGCGCGGTGGCCGGCGCATTGGCCACGACTCAGCTGCAGGCGATCGCCCGCAACGCCGTCGCACCGCTGCCGCTGGAGGAACTGCAGCAGCTGGCCGCCGTGTTCGGGATGGTCAAGAGCGACTACGTCGAGCCGGTCGACGAGAAGAAGCTGATCACAGACGCGATCAGCGGCATGGTCGCCGGGCTCGACCCGCACAGCCAGTACTTCGACAAGAAGAGCTTCAAGGAATTCCGCGAAGGCACCTCGGGCCGCTTCGTCGGCGTCGGCATCGAGATCGGCATGGAAGACGGCCTGGTCAAGGTCGTCTCGCCGATCGAGGGCTCGCCCGCCTTCCGCGCCGGCCTGAAAAGCGGCGACCTGATCACCAAGATCGACGACACCGCCGTCAAGGGCCTGACGATGGACCAGGCCGTCAAGCGCATGCGCGGCGAGCCGGCCACCAAGGTCACGCTGACGGTGTTCCGCAAGGACGAGAACCGCAGCTTCCCGGTGACGATCACGCGCGAAGAGATCCGCGTGCAGAGCGTGCGCGCGAAGATGATCGAGCCGGGCTACGCCTGGCTGCGCGTGAGCCAGTTCCAGGACCGCACGGTCGACGACTTCGTGCGCAAGGTCGACGACCTGTACAAGCAGGACCCGAAGCTCAAGGGCCTGGTGCTCGACCTGCGCAACGACCCGGGCGGCCTGCTCGAAGCCTCGGTGGCGGTGTCGGCGGCGTTCCTGCCGAGCGACGTCGTCGTCGTCTCGACCAACGGCCAGATCGCCGAGAGCAAGGCGACGCTGAAGGCCTCGCCCGAGTTCTACCAGCGCCGCGGCGGCGCCGACCCGCTGCGCCGCCTGCCCGAAGCGCTGAAGACCGTGCCGCTGGTGGTGCTGGTGAACGAAGGCTCGGCCTCGGCGAGCGAGATCGTCGCCGGCGCGCTGCAGGACCACAAGCGCGCGATCGTGATGGGCGCCCAGACCTTCGGCAAGGGCTCGGTGCAGACGGTGCGCCAGCTCTCGCCCGACACCGCGCTGAAGATCACCACCGCGCGCTACTACACGCCCAACGGCCGCTCGATCCAGGCCAAGGGCATCGTGCCCGACCTGATGCTCGACGAGACCGCCGACGGCAACCTCTTCGCCGCGCTGCGCGTGCGTGAGGCCGACCTCGACAAGCACATCGCCAGCGGCCAGGGCGCCGAGGAAAAGGACGAGGCCCGCGAGCGCGCCCGCGAGGAAGCGCGCAAGCGCCTCGAGGACGAGACCGCGAAGAACCACGGCGCGCCCAAGCCGCTGCCCGAGTTCGGCAGCACCGAGGACTTCCAGCTGATGCAGGCGATCAACCAGCTGAAGGGCCAGCCCGTCGCCGTCAGCAAGACGATGATCGAGCGCAAGGCCGAGGCGCCGACCACCAACTGAGCGCCCGGGCCGCGGGCCCGTTCGCCTCTCGCCGACGCCCGCCCGTGCGGGCGTCAGCCTTTCCGGCCCGCCTCGACACCATCGCCCGCCCGTGGGCAAGGGCCGCGCCGCTATCCTGGGCCCATGGACGACCGGCAACTGCTGCGCTATTCGCGGCACATCCTGCTCGACGAGATCGGCATCGAGGGCCAGCAGCGCCTGCTCGACGGCCATGCCCTCGTCATCGGCGCCGGCGGCCTCGGCTCGCCGGTGGCGCTGTACCTGGGCACCGCCGGCGTCGGGCGCCTGACCCTGGTCGACCCGGACACGGTCGACCTGACCAACCTGCAGCGCCAGATCGTCCACCGCGACGACCGCATCGGCGAGCCGAAGGCCGAGTCGGCCGCGCGCACGCTGCGCGACATCAACCCGACGCTGGCGATCACCACGCACGTCGCGCGCGCCGACGCCAACTCGCTCGCCGCCTGGGTCGCCGAGGCCGACGTGGTGGTCGACTGCTGCGACAACTTCGCGACCCGTCAGGCCGTCAACGCCGCCTGCGTAGCGGCCCGCAAGCCGCTCGTCGCCGGCGCGGCGATCGCCTTCGACGGCCAGGTGTCGGTCTACGACACGCGCCGGCCCGAGGCGCCCTGCTATGCCTGCCTGTTCCCACCCGACAGCGCGGTCGAGGAAGTGGCCTGCGCGACGATGGGCGTCTTCGCGCCGCTGGTCGGCATCATCGGCAGCGTGCAGGCGGCCGAGGCGCTGAAGCTGCTCGCCGGGCTGCCGACGCTCACCGGGCGGCTGCAGATGCTCGACGCCCGCACGATGGCCTGGCACGAGATCCGCGTCGCGCGCAACCCGGCCTGCCCGGTCTGCGGCGGCCCCGCGCCGGGACGGCGATGACGTCAGGCTCCGGGGCCGTCCCGCGGCCGGCCAAACCGGTGCACGCGGTCGCCGCACGCCCGCCGCGCGGCCCGCGCCGCGGGCGAACCTGGCTCCTGGCCGCGACGCTGGCCGCCCTCGTCGCTTCGCTCGTCGCCAACCTGCAGCTCTGGCACCAGGCGACGGGGCTCTATCGAGAGGTGAACCGCCTGCGGCTGGCGCCCTTCGAGGAGGCCCGCGTGCCCCGGGCGCAGCTCGCGCCGGTGACGGGCGACCTGCCGGTCTGGGCCTTCTTCGGCGATTCACGCGCCGCGCAGTGGCCGGCTCCCGCGGTCGAGGGCTTCGAGTTCCGCAACCTGGGCATCTCGGGCCAGACGAGCGAGCAGGTGGCCGGGCGGCTGGCCTCGCAGCTGCTGCCGCTGGCGCCGCGCCGCGTGCTGCTGCAGGTCGGCATCAACGACCTGAAGACGGTGGCGCTGTTTCCCGACCGGGCCGCCGCGATCGTCGGGCACACGCAGCAGCGCATCAGCGAGATCGTCGGGGCGCTGCGCGCCGCCGGCAGCGAGGTGATCGTGACGACCGTGTTCCCGGTCGGTGCGCTGCCGCTGCAGCGGCGGCCGTTCTGGTCGCCGGAGGTGGAGGCGTCGGTCGCCACCGTCAACCGCCACATCGAAAGCCTGGCGCGCCCGGGCGTCCTGGTGTTCGACGCCGCGGCGGTGCTGCGCGGCGCCGACGGCCGCGTGCAGCCGACGTATGCACACGACTTCCTCCACCTGTCGGCCGCGGGCTACGCGGCGCTCAACCAGGCCCTGGCACGGCAGCTCGCGCAGGCGCCCGCATCGGCACGCTGACGGCTGCCCGGCCCGCAGCTTGCTCTCGGATCCGTCACCCTTGCGGCGTTAAGCTTCGCCGCTCCTTCCCGGCGCGGCCGCCGCCGCACCCTCCGACCGCAGCCTGCCCCGCCAGGGGCCGCCCATGGACAAACGGACCGACCTCACCGCCCGCAACTTTCCGACCGCGCAGGAGGACGCCGACGCCGTCACCGCGCTCTCGCGTTACGCCGGGCCGGAAAGCGCCTACCGCCTGGCCTTCACCGACACCGAGTTCCTGCTGCGCCAGGAACTGCGCCCGATTCGGATGCAACTCGAGCTGCTCAAGCCGGACATCGTCCAGCGCGAGCACGGCATCGAATCGACCGTCGTGATCTTCGGCAGCGCCCGCATCCTGCCGGCCGACATCGCGGCGCAGGCGCTCGAGGATGCCGAGGCCTCGAAGGACGAGCACCTGATCCGGCGCGCACGCATGCAGCTCGAGATGTCGCGCTATTACGAAGAGGCGCGCCGCTTCGCCGCGCTCGTCACCGAGCGCTCGCGCACCCTCGAGACGCCGATCTACGTCGCCACCGGCGGCGGGCCGGGCATCATGGAGGCGGGCAACCGCGGTGCCCACGAGATCGGCGGCCAGAGCATCGGCCTGAACATCGTGCTGCCGCACGAGCAGGCGCCGAACCCCTACATCACGCCCGAACTGTGCTTCCAGTTCCACTACTTCGGGCTGCGCAAGATGCACTTCCTGATGCGCTCGATCGCGCTGGTGTGCTTCCCCGGCGGCTTCGGCACGCTCGACGAGATGTTCGAGATCATGACGCTGATCCAGACCGGCAAGTGCCGGCGGCGGCCGATCCTGCTCTTCGGCCGCGCCTTCTGGAGCCGCCTGATCAACTTCGAGGCGCTGGTCGACACCGGCATGATCAGCCCGCAGGACGTGAACCTGTTCGTCTACGTCGAGACCGCCGAAGAGGCCTGGGCGGCGATCGAGCGCGAGTACAACCTCGACGACCCGCCGACCACCACCGGCGAGTTCGCGGTCGACGTCTGACCCTCCCGCCGCAGGCCGCACTGCCCACGATGAACGACCGCATCAGCCTGATCGGCGCGCCGACCGACATCGGCGCCGGCATGCGCGGCGCCTCGATGGGCCCCGAGGCCCTGCGCGTGGCGAACCTGGAGTCGACGCTCGAGGGCCACGGACTGGAGGTGATCGACCGCGGCAACCTGAGCGGCCCGGCCAACCCCTGGCTGCCGCCGGTCGACGGCTACCGCCACCTGCCCGAGGTCGTGGCCTGGAACCGCGCGGTGCACGAGGCGATGCACGCCGAACTGGCGGACGGCCGGCTGCCGATCCTGCTCGGCGGCGACCACTGCCTAGCGATCGGCTCGATCAGCGCCGTCGCGCGCCACTGCCGCGAGGCGGGCAAGAAGCTGCGCGTGCTCTGGCTCGACGCGCACGCCGACTTCAACACCCACGTGCTGACGCCGAGCGGCAACCTGCACGGCATGCCGGTCGCCTGCCTGTGCGGCCACGGCCCGCAGGAGCTGACCGGCATCGGCGGCCAGGTGCCGGCGATCCAACCGCGCTGGATCCGCCAGATCGGCATCCGCAGCGTCGACGCCGGCGAGAAGCGCTTCGTCCACGACCAGAACCTCGAAGTCTTCGACATGCGCTACATCGACGAGATGGGCATGCGCCACACGATGGAGCTCGCGCTGGCGACGCTGGACGAAGGCACGCACCTGCACGTCAGCTTCGACGTCGACTTCCTCGACCCCGATATCGCCCCCGGCGTCGGCACCACGGTGCCCGGCGGGCCGACCTACCGCGAGGCCCAGCTGTGCATGGAGATGATCGCCGACACCGGCCGACTCGCCAGCCTGGACGTGATGGAGCTGAACCCGGCGCTCGACGTGCGCAACCGCACCGCCCTGCTCGCGGTCGACCTGATCGAGAGCCTGTTCGGCAAGACGACGCTGATGCGCAAGTGAGGCGCGGCGCCCAAGGCGCCGGCCCTCAGCGTGAAGCCGGCGGCGGCGCGTCGAGCGGCAGCACCTCCAGCGCGGGCGTTGCGACGCGGTCTTCGGCCACCGGCGCGCGCGCGGTCCCGAGCGGGCGCCGGTCGAACTCGTCACGCACCCGCAGCTCCACCCCGTCGAGCGCCGGCAGCACGACCAGCACGCAGGGCCGGCTCAGCGTCATGCCCACCATCGCGTCGGGTGCCGGCCGGCGCAGGCGCAGCGCCACCTCGACCGCCCCGTCGGCCGTGCGCTCGGCCGACACGGCCGAGGCGCCGTAGCCGAGCGTCGGCTGCTGGGCCAGCGCGTGCACCAGCACGCCCTCGCGACCCCAGTCGACGAGGCGCCCGGTGCCGGCCGCCTCGTCGAACGCGAACACCGCCTGCCAGTCGGCACGGTCGCGCAGCCACAGCGTCCGCGCATCGGTGCCGCCGAGCGGACATTGCGCGTGGCTGTGCTGGGCGAGGACCGGGACCGGGCCCGGCGCGCTGCGCTCGGCGGCTGCCCGGGGAGCGGTCCGCGACGCCGGGCCGGCGCCGCCGGCGCAGGCCGCTGCCATCAGGAGCCCGGCGCCGAGCACCAACGCCGCACCGGGCAGCGCGACCGCTCGCAGCTGCGAGTGGCGCCCACTCATTGCGTGCGGCCGTTGCCGGCCGTCGCCAGCGGCACCAGCGGCAAAGGGGCGCCCAGGCGGCGCGAGAAGCCGCGGCTGCGGTCGACACTGCCGGCGCTGGCCTGGGCGGCCTGGGCCGAGATCGAGAAGATCGGCAGCACCTGGAAGTCGAGGTTGGCTCGATCGGCGCCGAGCGTCACCCGTTCGAGCCCGCCGACCGCGTCGAGCACCGGATAGCCGCCGCAGGCCTCGCCGGCGTCGCAGACGAAGCCGTCGTTGTTCGAGTCGCTGCCGGCGATCACGATCACGCTGCTGCTGGTCACGCCCTCCACCGACCACGGATAGCGCCCTTCGGTCGGCTGGACCAGCACGGTGTGCGTCACCTCGGTCGTCGTGCCGTCGAGCACCAGCACGTAGACCGGGCCGTAGCTCGCGCCGGAGGCTTCGCCCTCGGCCCCCTTGCTGACCGAAACCGCCACCGTGAACGTGCGCGCCGGCGCCAGCGTCACCGTGAGCTGGGGGAAGAACGGCCCGGCGCCGCTGAAGGCGGCGCGGTCGACGCTCACCGTGTAGGTGCCCAGGCCGGAGGCATCGACTGCGACCGGCGCAACCGTCAGGCCGGTGGCGTTCGAGGTGACCGAAGCCACCGTCTCGCCGGTCGCCGCGGTGGCCTGCAGGCGTAGCGTGATGCTGGTGCGGCTGGCGCCGAAGTCGATCGACGACGGCGAGGCCACGACCACGCCGGCGGGCGGCGCCGGATCGTCGCCAAGCGCCAGGGCGGCATCGACCGCCTTGCGTGCATCGACGATGCCGCGCCCGTAGTCGCTCGCAGCGCCGCCGGCCACCGCGGTCGAGAGCTTGCCCTCGGCCAGCAGCGTGTCGACCTGGGCCGGCGTCAGCGCAGGATTGACGTACCTCATCAGCGCCATCACACCGGCGACGTGCGGCGAGGCCATCGACGTGCCCTGCATGCCGCCGAACGCCGCCTGCCGCCGGCCGTTGCCGTCGAAGTTCGCCAGCGTGCTGTAGACCGCATCGGGCGAGCCGGAGCCGCCGCTCGACTGCGAGGCATCGCCGCCGGGCGCGGCGAGGTCGATCGCGGCACCGGTGTTCGAGTAATAGGTGAGCTGGCGCTGCGCATCGACCGCGCTGACGCCGATCACGCCGTTGCAGTTGGCCGGCGCACCGACGTCGGCCGGCAGCCCGAGATCGTTGCGCCCCGAGTTGCCGGCCGCGGCGACGACGATGACGCCGGCAGCGCGCACCTGGTCGAAGAGCTCCTGCTCGGCGTCCCCGCAGGCGCGGTCGCCGCCCAGGCTCAGGTTGATCACCTCCGCCGCGCGCCCGAGCGAAGCGCCATCGTTCGGCAGGCCGGCCGCGTACTGGATGCCCTGCAGGATGTCGAAGCTCGAGCCCGAGCCGTCCGCGCCGAGCACCCGCACCGGCAGGATCTGCGCCATCGGCGCGACGCCGGCGCCGGCGATGCCGTTGAAGGTCGCCGCAGCGACCGTGCCCGAGACGTGCGTGCCGTGGAAACGGCTGTCGCTGTCGGCCGGTGAGGTGTCCTCGCCGGTCGCGGTGTAGGTCGCACCGTTGTCGAGGAAGCTGCGGCCGTTCGAGAAGAGCTGCGGCGCGAGGTCCGGGTGGTCGAGCACGACGCCGCTGTCGATCACCGCGACCAGCGGGCGCTGCGCCGGCTGCGCCGCGAGCCCGTTGATGCGCTCCATCGCTGCCGGCAGCCCGATCAGCTCGTAGTGCCAGCGCTGGTAGCTGTAGAGGCGGTCGTCCGGCGGGAAGGCACCGGTCAGCGCCAGCGAACGCATGACCCAGTTCGGCTGCGCATTGCGGTAGGCGCCGCTGGCAGTCAGCGCCTTGACGTAACGCAGCGTGGACAGGGCTTCGGCCTGCGCCGCGTGGCGCGGCGGCACGGCGGTGGCCGTTGCGGTCGTGGCGCCCCCCGCGGCCTGGGCGCGGGCGCGTCCTTCGGCCCCCGCCCGGCGCGGGTCGGCGGCGCGCAGCGCCCGGAAGCCGGCCGCGCGCTGGCTCGCGGCCTCGGGCAGGCGCAGCCGCTGCAGGCCGGTCGACGGCAGGGTGGCCAGAGTCTCGAAGCCCGCCGCCGCGCCGAGGGCCGCCGCGCGTTCGCGCGCCGCGCCCTCGCGCGCCGGGGTCGCCAGCACCTCGTTCGCCTTCAGCGAGGCGACCGAGGTGGTGCGGTTGGCGCAGGTCGAGGTGGTGCCGGGGGCGCCGATGCGCATCGAGTAGATCGACGCGCCCGCGTAGGCCTCGACCTCGACCAGGTAGGTGCCGGTGGTGGACACGGTGACGCATTCGAAGCGCGACCTCGCCGAGTACGACCCGCCGACGGACTCGCCCGCCTCGTCATAGAGATAGAGGTCGAGGTCGCCGACGCTCGGGTCCTCGGCGAACTCGATCTCGACGACCTGGCCCGCGCTCAGCGAGAGCTTGTAGACGTCGTAGACATCGCCCGCCGCCAGGTTCGGCCCCTCGGCGCCGGCGCCGGCCAGGTTGACGGTGCCGACGAGGGAGATCGGCGACGCCACCGCCTGCGCGGTCTCGCCGCTGTCGTTGCTGGCGCGGCCGACCTGGTTGGGGTCGTTGGTATCGCTGTCGATCGCGGCGGTCGGCGCGAGCGCGATCGTGCCGGAGATCGTCACCGAGCCTGCGGGGGCGGGCGCCGGAGCGGGCGTGGGCGCAGGAGCTGGCGTGGGGGCCGGGGTCGGCGCGGGCGCGGGCGTGGGGGCGGGGGTGGGCGCAGGCGACGGCGCGGGCGAAGGGGTCGGGGTCGGCGCGACCGGTTCGTCACCGCCGCCGCCCCCGCCACAGGCCGTCAACAGGGCCCCGACCGCGACGCCGGCCAGCACCTGGCGCAGCGCATCCCACGACGCATTCAAGCTCGATCGCATCCCTCACCACCTCAGTTCGTGAATTTGTTCACGGATTGTGGTGGCTCGAACCTCCGGACACGTGTCGAGCAGCGCGCCGCTCACCATTGGTGACGCCCGAAACGCTTCTGCCGACTTTGTCCGGTGAGGCGTCGTCGAACTGCAGGGGACTCGCACGGTTCGCCGGCACGCTTCCCGCCGTTTCGCAAGGCCCGTGATCGCGGCGAAAGGTCCAGGGCGGCAAGGGCGCCGCCTCGGCGAACAGGCCCCGGCCGGCGTGACGCGCGGCTTCCTGCTCTGCGGCGTAACGCCCGCCGCGGCGGCTCGAGGACTGGCCCCAGGCATGCCCGGAGGCGACCAGCCAGGCGTTGACGTCGGCGCCGCCCTGCCACAGGCGCGCCACCGCGCGCCCGTAGGCGTCGCGCGCCACCACCTCGACGCGCACGCGGCCATGCAGCAGCCGCTCGGCGAGCGCGTCGCGGGCGGCCGGCCCGCCGGCCTGGCAGCGCTCGGGCGCATCGAGGTCGGCCAGACGCAGCTTGAGCGGGCGGCGCGCCGGCTCGAGCGGCCGCACCCAGAGCGTGTCGCCGTCGGACACACGCGTGACGATGGCGGCGAAGCGCCACGCCGACGGCGGCCGTCCGGTCGCCGCGGGCGCGGCCACCGGCGCCGGGCCGGCACAGGCCAGCAGCAGGGCCAGAACGGTCAAGCCCGCTGCGCCGGCACAGCGGGAGGCCGCCGGCCGGACGCCGATGGCCATGCGCCGGTTCAGGAGGACCCGAAGCGACCGAGCAGCCACCAGAGGAGACCGACGAGCAGCAGCAGCCAGACGAGCACGATCGCCCCCGCCCCCCACCACAGCCGGGGCAGCTTCTCGCGCGAGCGCTCCGCCTCCTGCAGCCGGGCCTCCCAGAGCGGCTTCGGCACCATCCGCACGACCAGCGCGACGCCGAGCGGGATCAGGATCAGGTCGTCGAGCTGGCCGAGCACGGGGATGAAATCGGGGATCAGGTCGATCGGGCTCACCGCATAGGCCAGCACGCCGATCGCGACCCAGCGCGCGGCACGCGGCGTCTGCGGATGCTTGAACAGCTTCCACAGCGCGATCAGGTAGGTGGCCAGGCGCGCCGCGTTGGCGGAGCGCACGATCGTCGTCAGCTTGCCCATCGTGGTCGGTCGGTGGCCGTCGGGTCGGATGCGGATGATGCCCGCAACGGCCGGCAAGGCGCGTCAGGCGCCGACGATCCAGCCTTCCAGCGGGTCGATTGCTGCCGGCAGGCCGTGGCCGGGTTGCGTCGAGGCCCAGGCCGCCTGGACCAGGCACAGCACCGCGTCGAGCCGGTCGCCGCTGGCGTCGGCGACGAGCGCCTCGCGCTGCCCGGCGTCGAGGCGCAGGCGCGGGCAGGCGCTGCCGGCGCCATCACCGCCCGGGCCGCCGCCGAGGGTCGGGCGGTTCGCGTCGCCGGCCTCGAGCGCGGCGACAAGCTCGCGCCGCGCCGCCTCGCGCGCCGGCGTCTGCTTCGCCCGCTCGTCGCTCTTGTAGGAACGCGTGCCGATCAGCCGCCGCGCCAGCAGCCCCGGGTAGCCCTCGAGCGCGACGCGCTGCCGGTCGCCCGCATACAGCCCCGGCAGGTGGACGCCGGCCTCCAGCAGCAGGGGCGCGCCGGCATGCAGCATCAGGGCCACCGGCGGGTTGACCCATTTCATCGACGGGCTGGAGCCGGCCGGCCCGTCGCAGGCGCGGTGTGCGAACTTGGCTCCCGCCGGCCGCGCGGCGCAGAACGCGGCGAAGGTCGCGCGGATCTCGGGGCGCGACAGCGTCGCGTAGTGGCGGATCAGCGCCGCCCACTCGAGCGGCCAGCCGAGCGCCTCGACCAGCTCGCGCGGCAGGCCGAACGGCAGGTCGAAGGCGCCCAGCCAGGCGCCGGGCGCCCGGAGCCAGGCGCCGAAGCCGTCGAGGGTTTCGTGCGTCTGCCAGCCGACGAGGCGGAGCGCCGCAGCAGCGCCTGCCTCCCGGTGCCCGAGCGCCATGACGATCGGCTTGCGGCGCGAAGGCGCGCTGCTGAAGTCGACGCCGACGAGCCAGGGCGCCGGTGCCACGACCGCCAAGGCGCTCACGCCCAGCCGAGGGCGACCACGCCCAGCGCGATGCACGCCGCCCCGAGCAGGCGGCTGGTGCGATCGCCCTCGCCGAGCAGGCGCCCGCCGAGCAGCGCGGCGAACAGCATCGACACCTCGCGCGCCGGCGCCACCAGCGACAGCGGCGCGAGCTGCATCGCGTAGAGCACCAGCACGTAAGCCATCGGGCTCATCACCGCCACCGCCAGCGCATGCCGCCACTGCGCGCGCCAGGCGAGGCGGGTGGCCGCCGGGTCGCGCACCGCGGCCGGCAGCGAGAACGGGATGCGGCAGAGGTTGCCGAGGTAGTCGACGAGGATCGGCGACATCAGCATCACCTTCACCGCGTAGCCGTCGATCACGGTGTAGGTGGCGATGCCGATGCCGGTGGCGGCGCCGTAGCCGATGCCGGTGAGCACGCGCGAGCGCGCGGCGCCGCCGGCTCCGGCCGGCGCCCCCTGCCCCCGCGTGCCGCGCAGCAGCCGCCACAGCGCCGGCCCGCCGGCGATCAGGAAGACGCCGCCCGTCACCGCCAGCACGCCGCCGACGCCGAGCGCCGACATCGACTCGCCGAGCAGCCCCACCGCCACCGCCGCCGTCAGCAGCGGCCCGGTGCCGCGCGCCACCGGGTAGACCACCGTCAGGTCGGCCAGCCGGTAGCCGCGCAGCAGGGTGCGGAAGTAGACGACGTGCGCCGCCCCGCTCGCGACGACCAGCGCCCACTCGGGCCAGCCCCAATGCGGCAGGTCGCGCCACGCGAACCACAGCCCGACCGGCGCCCAGACGACGACGATCATCAGCGCCACCAGCAGGATGAAGGGCTGACCGCCGCCCGCCCGCTTGGCGACGAGGTTCCAGCCCGCATGCAGCAGCGCGGCGGCGAGGACGAGGATCAGCGCGAGGGTGGGCACGGAGAGCGCGACCCTAACCCAGGCGGCGCACCGGGCGCTCGCCGGGGCACGAGAGACCCGGCGGCGACCGGCCTCTCAGCGTTCGTAGGACACCAGCGCCCAGCGCGTCCGCCTGACCTCGCCGTCGACCGTGATCACGCCGGTCTCGAGCACGCAGGGGAAGATGCCGGGCACCAGGTAGCAGGTCCACTCGATGGTGCCGGGGCTGCCGCGCGACTGGGTCTTCACGTACACCGGCGTCGCCTTGTAGCGACCTGCGGGCACTTCGACCTCTTCCTCCGGCAGGTACTCGACCTGGCCCTGGGCGTCGCCAGCGCCCCACCAGTCGTCACCGTCGATCAGGCGGCGCACGCCCGCAACGTTGACCACTCGCTGGCTGAACTTGCGGCCGGCCTCGAGCGGGTACTGGAAGGTGGGCAGCTCGTACTCGAGCCGCATCGAGTAGCGGTAGCCCTTGATGGGATGAATGCGGCGGATCTGCTCGACCTCGCCGGCCCGGTCGACGATCCAGTCCTGCGAGTCGATCCGCCGGCCGGCCTCGCTGACCGCGAAGTGCAGCTCGTAGCCGTCCGACAGCACGTCGGTCACCTCGGCGCGCAGGCTGCGCTCGGTCTGGCCGCCGTCGACCAGGTCCCAGTCGAGCACCCGGCGCCCGATCTCGCTCGTGCCCGCGCCCACGAGTTCCCAGCGCGAGCCGCGGCGCAGCGCCCCCCGCTGCTCGACGGCGACCGCGGTCGCCTCGGGCGTCGCCGTCGCGCCGGGTGACGCGGACCCGTCCTGCGGGGTCTGGGCGCAGCCGGCCGCGAGGGCTGCGAGGCCGCACATGCACAGGCTTCTGCTCGACATCGACGCCTCCAGCGCGATCGCGCCGTGGGCGCGGGGGGCGGATGATGGCAAACGCGCCGCCCGCCCGTCGCGGGCGGAATCCCCAAGCGGGCGGACGACGCGGGCTGGCGGACTACTCGGCCGGGATCTCGGGCTCGACCAGCCGGCCCAGCTGCAGCAGCGATTCCTGCCAGCCCAGCACGCACTGCTCGGCGGGGATGACGGCCGGGATGCCGGCCTGCTCGACCTGCAACTCGGTGCCGCAGGAGACGGCCTTCAGCACGACCGTCGTGACCATCTCACCGGGCAGGTTCGGATCGTCGAACACGTCGGTGTAGCGCAGCCGCTCGCCCGGCACGAGTTCGAGATAGGCGCCACCGAAGGCATGCGACTGGCCGTTCGAGAAGTTGGTGAACGACATGCGGAAGCGGCCGCCGACCTTGACGTCCATCTCGTGCACCTGGCAGGTGAAGCCGTAGGGCGGCAGCCACTTGGCCATCGCCTCGGGTTCGGTAAAGGCGCGGTAGACGCGCTCGGGCGGGGCGCGCAGCACGCGGTGCAGGCGGACGGTGTTTGGGACGGCGTTGGATTCGGGTGTCATCTGGGACTCCAGGGAATGTGTGTCGAGGAAGGCCCTCGTACCGCTTCGACGATCGGCGCGGGCCGGGATCGACAGCGGCCGGCAAGGTCCATCGCCGGCGCCGGAGCCTTCCGCGCTCCATGCCACCGGCCGGCCGGGGCCGCTAGCGCCGGCGGCGGCGACGTGGGGGCGCCTCGGCGAAGACCATCTCGCCCAGCGCCTCCAGCGCGGCGAAGGGGTCGACCGCCGGCGCGTCGTGCAGGCGCACCTGCCGCAGCCAGGCCTTCAGCGCGCGCGGGTCGCGAAAGGCCTCGATATCCCGCCGCATGTCGGCGGCGTGCTGCTTCAGCAGCGCGAGGTCGGACTGCAGCGCGATGCGCAGCGCATCGGGCGTCGGCACGCCGCCGCGGCGGCTCGGCAGGTCCTGCGTCAGCGGCCCGGTCAGCTCGCGCAGCTCGGCATCGAGCGTGTCGGCCTGCTCCTTCAGCACAGCGATGTAGTGACGCAGCTGCACCTCGCCGACGCCGGCCAGGCGCTGGGCGTCGATCTGCGTGGACTCGGCCTGGATCTCGAGCAGCTGCAGCAGGTCCTGCCGCTCGTAGGCCTGGTTGGCGCGCTGCATCAGCGCCGTCTTGCGCTCGCGCTCGGCCGGGTCGGGCTCGCGGTCGGGGTGCAGCGCGCTGGCGAGCTTGCGGTAGACGTCGCGCATCGACTGCGTCGCCGCCTGCGCCTGGGCCGCCTCGCGGGCCTGGCGGGCGGCGGCCCTGGCGTTGCGCGGCGGCGGGGGCGGCGCAGGCGTGGGCTCGTCCCCGCCTTCGTCTTCCGCGCCGTGCTTGCCGTCGGCCCGGCGCAGCCGCTCGTGGAGCGCCTCCAGCACCTCGTCGGGCGACGAGGCCGCCTCCAGCTCGTCGAGGCGCTCGCCGAACATCTCCTCGGCCATGGCCTTGAGGAGCTCGGCGTCCTCCTGCTTCGACTCGGCATGGCTGCGCTCGGCATGCTTGTCGTGCGAGGCCAGCACCTGCTCGTCGTCGGCGCGCGACAGCATTTCCTCGGCGATGTCGACGATCACGGCGGCGAGCTTGTCGCGCTCGCGCCGGGTGAGCCCCGGGCCGTCGTGGGCGGCGTCGAGCACCTGCAGCAGCGCGCGCCGCTGCTCGTCGAGCCGGCGCTGCAGCGGCTCCATCTGCTGCGCCACCTGGGCGCGGAACTGCGGCAGGTACGCCTCCCACTCGGCGAGCAGCCGGCGCTGGCCCTCGATGCGGGCGATCAGGCGGTTGAACTGCTTCTGGGCGGGCGAGAGCGGACGGCTGGTCGGCTTGATGCGAACCGGGACCGGGGCGGCGGGCTCTGGCGGCGGCTCCGGCTCGTCGTCGAAAAGGGGGGACTGCTTCATCGGCTGGGTTGTACCCGAGTCTGCGGCCGGGCTCCGGGCCTGCGGCGAACCGGTCCATGCGGCGGCGGCCAAGCGTGGCCTCGGCGTGCCGGCCGGTCGCCGTCAGCCTGTGTCGCGCCCTGTGTCGCGCCGGTAGCTGCGCTCGCGCTGGTGACGCACGGCCAGCACGACGAGCAGCCCGAGCGCCGGCAGGTGACGGTAGAGCGCGAGGTAGCCGCGGGCCCCCTCGCCTATCACCAGCTCGCGCAGGTGGCCTCGAAGGCGACGGCCAATGTCGGGGTGATCGGCCAACAGGCGCAGCGCCGCCATGACGTCGGCCACGGCGGACGGTGCATCCGCGGCGCCATGGTCGACGAGGTGATCGACGATGCGATCGAAATCGTCCAGGACGCCGGGCGCGAGTTCGACGCGCGGCACAGGTCCCTCCCCGGGTTACGGGTCTCGAGTGTCCGGCTGTCTCAGCGACCGAGCGGACGCGCCTTCGGCCGCGCGGGGCGCTCCCCGCGGGCACGCCCGAGGGCATAGGCCGTTGCGTCCTCCAGCGATACCGCTTGCGTCGTGCGGGCGAATTCGGCGAAACGCTCCTCGGCCAGGCGCTGCAGTTCGTCGTCGAACTCCGCCTGGCTCACGGCCTCGGCGACCGCGTCGAGGATGAAGGAGTGCGGTGTCTTGCCCACGCGCTCGGCACTCGCGGCGAGCCGGCGGCGAAGGTCATCGTCGAGGCGGATCGTGGTGGTCGACATGGCGTTCTCCGGCTGCGCCCGCAATGTAGCACTTTGGTGCTACTTAGAACGCGCCGCTGCCCTGACGACGCGCCGGGAGCTGCCGTGTCAGCGGGCGCAGCTTGAGCGGGGGCTCCGACGGATCAGAACCCCAGCCGCCACCTCACCCCCACCAGCCACGCCCGCGGCATCCCGGTCTCGAAGAACCGCCCGTTCCCCTCGTTGACGATCACGCTGCCGGCGTAGGTGCGGTCGAACACGTTGTCCAGCCGCGCCAGGAACTCCAGCCGCTGCGTTTCCGACAGTTGCAGCACCTGCCGCGCCCGCAGCCCGAACAGCGCGTAGCCGCCGGCGGAGTCGGTGTTGCGGTCGTTCACCGCCGTCCTCCCCTGTGCCCGCCACTCGGCCGCCAGCTCGGTGTTGCCGCTGCCGCCCGGGCGCCAGGCCACTTCCGCATAGGCCGATCGCGGCGAGGTGCCGGCGATGCGGTTGCCCGCGGGCACCACCGCCCGGTTCTGCGGGTTGGCCGCGTTGCAGGGCGCGCCGGTGCAGGTGAGGAAGTCCTGGTCGTACTGGGCCGAGAGCACGGTCAGCGCCAGCGCGGTGCGCCACTCGCGCGTCGGCTCCCAGGCCAGGCCCAACTCGGCGCCGCGGCGCGTGGTGCGGCCGACGTTCTGGAAGCTGCTGCGCCCGCCGGCGTTGGTCGCGACGCCGATCTCGTCGCTGGTGCGGGCGTTGAACACCGCCGCGTCGAGCAGCAGGTTGAGGCCCTCGGGCCGCCACTTGGCGCCCAGCTCGAACTGGGTGCTGGTCTGCGCGCGCAGGCCGCCGTTGAAGCCGGCGCCGCCGTCGGGCCGGTAGGCCAGCTCGGCGAAGGTCGGCGACTCGAAGCCGCGGCCGGCGCTCAGGTAGACGTTGAGCGCCGGGCTGGCGCGCCACTGGATCGCCGCGACCGGGTTGGTGTAGCGGTAGTCGAGGCTGCCCGAGTCGTCGCCGTTCAGGCCGACGATGTATTCGTCGCGGCTCTCGAAGTCGACCGTGCCGTGACGCACGCCGAGCGTCGCGACCCAGCGCGGCGCGAGCTCGACCTCGCCCTGGGCGTAGACGTCCTTGGTGTCGACCACGTTGCGCTCGTCGCGCCGCAGGCGCCCGGTCACGCCGATCGCCGTGGGGGCGGCCGGGTCGCCGACGAAGTTCTCGTAGCCGCGCCGGTCTTCGGCGCTGCGCTCGTAGGCGGCGCCGGCGACGAACTGCAGGCCGCGCTCGCCGGGCAGCGTCCAGCGCCAGACGAGGCGCCCGTCCAGCCCCGCATAGTCGCGGTCGAAGTCGATCACGCCGCCGGGCTGGCGCTCGGTGTTCGGCGGCGGGTTCGGGTTGTTCTGGGTCGCGATGGGGATGGCCTGCCATTGCGTCACCGAGCGCTGGCCGTAGTAGGCGGTGAGCTGGCTCTCGGCCAGCGCCCTGCCCTCGGCGCCGAAGCGGTGCCGCCAGTGGGCGCCGATCTGGTCCTGCTTCACCGTCTTGCGGGTGTCGAAGCGCCCCGGCTGGCCGGGGGTGTCGCCGGGCAGCGCGACGCTCGCCGTCTGCCGGGCGTCGGTCGAGAACTGCGCCCGCGTCAGGCCGAGCGGGTCGTCGGCCGGCTGCTCGATGTGGTTGAAGGCGACGACGAGGGTGTCGCGCTCGCCCGTCCAGCCCAGGCGCACGTTGCCCAGCGTGCGGCGCGCCTCGCTCTGCGGGCGGAAGCCGTCGGTCTCGAAGCGGCCGACCGAGGCGCGGATGTCGAAGCCGGTACCTGGTTTGCCGTCGGCCCCGGGGTCGTGGAACGGCGCCTCGACGCTGAGGCGGCCCTGCCAGGTGCCGAAGCGCCCGGCGTCCACCGCCAGCTCGGCCGCGCGCTCGCGCACCGGCCGGCTGTAGAGCGCGATCACGCCGCCCGAGCTGTTGCCGTAGAGCGCGCTGAAGGGCCCGCGCAGCACCTCCACCCGCTGCGCGCCGGCGAGGTCGAAGTGGGCCACCTGGCCCTGCCCGTCCGGCATCGTCGCCGGGATGCCGTCGCTGTAGAGCCGCAGGCCGCGCACGCCGAAGCTCGAGCGCGCGCCGAAGCCGCGCGAGCTGATCTGCAGGTCCTGCGCGTAATTGCTGCGGTTGTTCACCGTCAGGCCCGGCACGCGGCTCATCGACTCCGACAGGTTGACCATCAGGCCGCCGCTGCGCAGCGACTCTTCGTCGACGACGTCGATCGCGTAGGGCGCGTCGAACGCGCGCTGCTCGACGCCGCTGCCGGTGATGACGACCGGCTGCAGGCGCTGGGCCCCGGCGGTGCCCGCTTCGCCCGCAGACTGGGCGGCAGCTGGCAGTGCGGCGGCGAGCGCGCCCGCAACGCCCAGAACCCGAATCACGCCGCAGGCGAGCGGCGTGGGCGGGGGGACGGCGGGCAGGCGATCGACACCCGGGCGGCGCCGGGCACGGGAGCGAAGCAGGGCCTTGCGGCGGGAGGGGTCGGTGTTCGTGTTCATGTCGCGGATCGTTCGCGCGGCGGCTTCGGCGCCGCGCCTCGGGTTCGGGTCGGGTTCGGGCTGCGCACCCCGGTGATGAGCCTGCCGGCGCCGCCCAAAAAGGCGAAGCCGCGCGGCGGGCGACTGAAAGGTCGTCCACGGCGCGGCACCGCGTGCATTGGAGTCGCCGGGCGCGGTGCGGCCTAGCCCAGGCAAACCCCGGGTTCCGCCCCCTGGCGGGCGCCGACGGGATGCATTCCTGTCACTCGGCGGGCGTCACTCCCGGTCGCCATGCCCGCCTCGGGGTGGCGCAGCGAGCGGCTACAGCAGCGCCAGCACCTTCTCCGCCGGCCGGCAGAGCGCGGTGCCCTTGGGCGTGACGACGATCGGCCGGTTGATCAGGATCGGATGGGCCCGCATCGCCGCGAGCAGGCGCTCGTCGTCGGCGTCGGCCAGGCCGAGCTCGTCGTGGAGCGCCTCCTTGCTGCGCAGCAGCGCGCGCAGCGGCTCGCCGGTCGCGCGCGCCAGCGCCTGCAGGGTCGCGGCGCCGGGCGGCGTCTTAAGGTATTCGATCACCTGCGGCTGCAGGCCGCGCTCGGTGAGCAGCGCCAGCACCTGGCGCGAAGTGCCGCAGCGGGGGTTGTGGTAGATCGTGACAGTCATCGTCGCAGGCCTCGTGCGGGGCGGCATCCGGTGGTGGATCGGGCCGCATCATCGCCTGCCGGCGGGGACGGGAGGACGGGCGGGCCGCCTCGCCTTCGCGCGCTGCGCGAGCCGGGTCAGTTGGGCGCCTGCGCCTCGACCTTGATCGACGCGAACCACGCCGCCAGGTTGTCGATGTCGGCGTCGGAAAGCGGCTTGGCCATCACCGACATCACCGCGTGCTGGCGCTGGCCACCGCGGTAGGCGCGCAGCTGGGCCGCGAGGTACAGGTCGGGCTGACCGGCGAGGTGGGGCGCGTCCGGCGCCGTCGACAGGCCGAGCGGCCCGTGGCAGACGCTGCAGGCCTGCGCCTTGGCGCGCCCCGCGGCGGCGTCGGCCGCGGCGACCGGCGCGGCCGCTGCTGCGAGCAGCACGCCGGCCAGCAGCAGACGGCTCGTCGAGAACGCCTGCCCCTTCGGTCGGGGCCGAACACCGGCCGCGCGGTCGGGCGCCGCCGGCGCGACGAACTGGGATGCTTCCTGGGCGGAAATCGGCGATGGCGTCATGAGGCAGTCCTGCGGATCCGGCCGGGCCGGCGCGGGGACCTCCGGCCCCCGCGCCCGGCGGCGCTCAGTTGGCGTAGGTGATGCGGTAGATCGCCCCCGCATAGTCGTCCGACACCAGCAGCGAGCCGTCCTTCATCGGCGCCACGTCGACCGGGCGGCCGCGGAACAGGCCCGTCTCGTCGTCCAGCCAGCCGGTGGCGAAGACGGCCGTCTTGTCGGCGGTGCCGTCCGGCTTCAGCGAGGTGAACAGGATCTGCGCGCCGTTCGGCTTGGTGCGGTTCCACGAGCCGTGCTGGGCCGAGAACAGGCCGCCCTGGTAGGCGGCCGGGAACATCTTGCCGTTGTAGAAGGCGAGGCCCAGGTCGGCCGCGTGCGCCTCGGTCAGCACCTGCGCGGCAGTGACGTTGGCGGGCAGCGGGTCCTTGTCGTAGCCGAACTCGGTGATGCGCGTCTTGCCCTGGATCCACGGGTAGCCGTAGAACTGGCCGGGCTTGGTCGCGCGGTTGATCTCGCCGGCGGGGATGTCGTCGCCCATACCGTCGGTCTGGTTGTCGGTGAACCAGAGCGTGCCGTCCTTCGGGTTGAACTCGAGGCCGACCGAGTTGCGCACGCCGCGCGCGTAGACCTCGCGCTTGCTGCCGTCGAAGGCGTTCATGCGCACGATGCCGCCGATGCCGACCTCGTCATAGAGCTTGAGCTTGTCGCGCGGCGGCACGTTGAAGGGCTGGCCGAGGGTGATGTAGAGCATGCCGTCCGGCCCGACGCGGCAGGTGCGCGCGCCGTGGTTGAACGACTCTTCCTCGACCGGGATCAGCCCACCCTGGTCGACCACCGGGATCACCGCGACGTCCGGGCCCTCGTAGAAGAACTCGGCGGCCGGGAAGTTCAGCACCCGGTTGTGCTCGGCGACGATCAGGAAGCCGTCCTTCGTCCAGCACACGCCGTTGGGCACCTTGAAGTTCAGGCTCGGCGCGAAGGGCTTGACCTCGTCGGCGAAGCCGTCGCTGTTGCGGTCGGTGACCGCCCAGACCGTCGTCTTGCGCGTGCCGACGAACAGCATGTTGGTGTTCGGCGCGACGGCCATGTGGCGCGCGTCGGGGACGATCGCGAAGAGCTCGATCTTGAAGCCGGGCGGCAGCTTGACGCGCTTGAGGTTGTTGCGGATCGCCTCGGCGTTGCGCCCTTCCTGGGCCACCGGCGGGATGTTGAGGTCGGTACCGGAAACCTTGAACTGCTTGAGCTTGTCGATGTTGGCCGGCGCCGCCGCAGGCTGGGCGAGCGCGGGGCCGGACACGAGCGAGAACGCCGCAGCGGCGACCAGCGCGGCAACGGCAGAACGGGAAGGCATGGGCATGAGCGGTGTCTCCTGCAACGTTTGTTGTGCCGGGCCCGCTCGGGCGTGGACGGGCCGCGGTGGCAACGACTGTAGGTGCTCGCGCCGGCCACGCAGACCGAAGAAACCTCAGCCTGCGGGAAAGCACCTTCCGCAATTTCCCGACACCGGGCGCCGCAGGGCGTCGCCCGCGCGGCGGTCAGTCGCCGCCACCTCCGTCGCCACCATCGCTGCCATCGGCAGCGCCCCCGTCGTCCTCGTGACCGCTGCCGCCGCCCGGGCGGCTGTCGTCGTCGCCGCCCGCGCGGCGGTGGACCACCGTCACCGGCACCGGCGAGTCGTGCAGCAGCGCGAGGGAGACCGAGCCGCCGAGCAGGCCGCGCACCGCACCGACGCGGTCCGCACCGATGATCACGCCGTCGCAGCGATGGCGCTCGGCGATCTCGACCAGCATGCGCGTCGGGTCGCCGGCGGCGACCTCGCGCACATGGTGCAGGCCGGCGGCCTGCAGGCGCGCGGCGGCGGGCGCGAGCAGGTGAGCGCCTGCGGCGCCGGCGGCGCCGCGCAGGCTCTGCGCGTCGGGCGCCACCGCGATCTCGTAGACCGTTGGCGGCGCCTGCACATTGGCCAGCACGAACTCGGCGCGCAAGCCCTGCCGGCAGAGCGCGATCGCGTGATGCACGGCCTCCATCGAGGTCTCGCTGCCGTCCACGGGCAGCAGGAACTTCATCATCTCGGACTCCTCGTCGTTCGCGTCGGGTCGACGATTGTCGGCCGGCACCCGCTAGCCGGCCAGCGTGCCCGGGTCGGTGCGGCGGAACTGGTCGAAGACCTCGTCGCTGCCGCCGTAGTTGACGCTGATCGCCGAAAGGTTGGCCTGACGCTGGGCCTCGATGAACTCGCGCAGGCCGCGGAACTGCCAGGGCCGCAGGCCCGGTTCGCTGAGCATCACGATGTCGGCGACCAGCAGCCAGTCGAAGGCATGGTCGCTGAGCCAGAGGCGCTGGCCGCGCGGCACGTCGCGCAGCAGGCTGGCCACGGCGCTGCGCGCGTCGGGGGCCACCAGCGACGCCTTCACCGGCCAGCGCGGCAGCAGCGGCTGGTCGTGGCGCAGCGGCTCCCACAGCGCCGTCAGGTAGTGCGGCGGATGGGTGTCGAGCACCGCGGCCCCGGAGGCGTCGTCGACATCAATGAGCGGGCCGAAGGCGCGGCGGATGCCGCCGATCCACATGCCCGGCCGGTGCTGGCGCGAGAGGCGGCTGAGGAACTCGAGGTCGGACATGCGTGGTCGATGGCGGTCGAGGCAAAGCGGCCGGCCCCCTACCTGCAACCCGCGGACCACGTCGGCTCGTCCCCATGGGTGACCCATGGCGCGGCCGCTTCGTACTTGTTGCGCTGCGTTGGCGCCGGCTGAGTATGCTGCGCGCTTTCCTCTGCCACGGAGGCCGAGATGGCCGCTTCGGTCGCACCCCAACCTCAGGACGGGTCCTGGGCCTCGGCGATGGACCTGGAGGACGACAACCTGGGCGCCCTCCTGCTCGGCTTCCGCGGCCGCGTGCCACGACGGACCTTCTGGCTCGTCGGCCTGATCGGGCTCGGGCTGCTGCAGACCTATGCCTCGTTGCTGCTCGACATCGCCGGCGCACAGCCGCGCGTGTCGGACGGCATCGCCGCCGCCCTGGTGGCCTGGCCGGCGGCCGCGATCACGGTCAAGCGCTGGCACGACCGCAACCGCTCCGGCTGGTGGCTGCTGGTCAACCTGCTGCCGGTGGTCGGCATGCTGTGGACGCTGCTGCAATGCGGCCTGCTGCGCGGCACGGCCGGCGACAACCGCTACGGGCCCGACCCGTCCGGTGCCGCTGCGCCGGAAGATGCCGGGGACACGCTGCCGCTGTCGATGATCCGCGACCCCGGCTGACCCCCACGCCCGCGACGGGCGACGGGCGACCGGGGTCGGTCGGTCGGTTCAGTAGCGTCCGGTCGCGCCGACCACGCGCAGGAACACGCGCGCGACCGAGGCGACGAACGCACGCCGCAGCCGGTCGAGGCGGCCGCCGACCTCGGCCCGGGTGACTTCACGCGAGGCCTCGAACGCCGCGTCCAGCTCGGCGCCGAGGCACGAGGCGAAGGCGCGGTCGCGCACGACGATGTTCGCCTCCAGGTTCAGCAGCAGCGACAGCGGGTCGATATTCGAGCTGCCGACCGTGGCCCAGTCGCGGTCGACCACCGCCACCTTCGCGTGCAGGTGGGCCGGCATGTACTCGTAGATGCGCACGCCGCGCCCGAGCAGCTCGGCGTACAGCGCGCGCGCCGCCAGCGCGGCCGAGGTGTAGTCCCAGCGGCCCTGCATCAGCAGCCGGACCCGCACGCCGCGCGCCGCGGCCGCGCCAAGCGCGAAGCGGAAGGCGGTGCCCGGGTAGAAGTACGGGCAGACCACGTCAACGCGCTCGCGCGCCTGACGGATCGCCTCGATGTAGCCGTGCTCGATCGTGCGGCGCTGGCGCAGGTTGTCGCGCACCACGAAGGCCGCCTGCACCGGCACGCCGGCCTGCGCGTCGTCGGGCAGCGCGAAGTGGCGAGCCTGGCCGACGCGCAGGCGGCGGATCAGGCGCCGCGCCTGGCGCACCGGCCGGCGGCTGCGCGCGACGGTGGCGATCTCGTCGCGCCAGTCGCGCCCGAAGCGGGCGCGCGACCAGTCGGCATCGATCGTCTGCTCGATCGGCCCGACCAGCGGGCCCGAAACGGCGACGGCGAAGTCCAGCCGCGGCACGTCGCTCCAGCCCAGGCGCAGGTCGAGCCGGTCGTCGATCAGGTTGATGCCGCCGACGAAGCCGACGCGGCCGTCGACCGCGCAGAGCTTGTGATGCAGCCGGCGCAGCTGGCCCGGACGCATCCAGATCCACCAGCCGCGCATCGGGCGGAAGACGGTGAGGCTGGCGTTCTCGAGCGGGCCGAAGCGCTGCTGCAGCCCCGCCAGCGCGGCCTTGGAGCCGAAGCCGTCGACGACGATGCGCACCTGCACGCCGCGCCGCGCGGCCGCCACCAGGGCGTCGAGCAGCTGCAGCACCGTCGGGTCGTCGTGCAGGATGTAGGTCGACAGCCAGACCTCGCGCCGCGCGCCGTCGATCGCGCGCCGCATCGCTGGGAACAGCGCGTCGCCGCCGCGCAGCAGCTCCACCTCGTTGCCACCGCAGAAGAGCACCCGCGGCCAGACGTACCACGCCTGGTCGGCGTCGGCCCGGGTGCTCGTCGAGGCGTCGTCCTCTGCCATCCCTCCGCGGGCCCTAGCCCAGCGTCAGGTCCGCCACCAGCGGCAGGTGGTCGGACATGCGCGCCCAGGCCGTGCCGCGCGGCACGAAGCTGGTGGTGCAGGGCAGGCCGCGCGTGTAGATCCGGTCGAGCGAGAAGACCGGCACGCGCGAGGGAAAGGTGGGGCGCAGGCGCTGCGTGGCGTCGACCGCCCGCGCCAGGCCCATCGCGCGCATCGGCGCGTCGAGGCGCTCGCCCCAGTCGTTGAAGTCGCCGGCGACGATGACCAGCTCGTGGCGCGGCACGTTGGCCTCGATGAAGGCAGCCAGCCGCTCGACCTGTCGCACACGGCCGGCATGCATCAGCCCGAGGTGGGCGACGATCGCGTGCACCGTGCTGCCGTTCCACTGCACCGGCACGTGCAGCAGGCCGCGCTGCTCGAAGCGGTGGTCGGACACGTCGTGGTGCCCGATGTCGCCGATCGGCCAGCGCGAGAGCAGGGCGTTGCCGTGCTCGCCGTGGCGCGTCGTCGCATTGGTGCGGTAGGCCACGTCGTAGCCCTCGGGCGCGAGGAAATGCGCCTGGCCCTGCTCCGGCCAGCCGAATGAGGTGCGATGGAAGCGGCGCGCATCGAGGTCGTGGAAGCTGCGCACTTCCTGCAGGAAGACCAGGTCGGCGTCAAGCGACTCGATGCCCAGGCCGAGGTTGTGGATCTCCAGCCGGCGCCGCGGCCCGACACCGCGCACGCCCTTGTGGATGTTGTACGTGGCCACGCGCAGCACGCCCTCGGTATGCGGGGCGGTGGCCGCAAATCCGGAGGCGAGCGGGACCGAACGGGAGACCTGGGGTCGCATCGCGTCAGGCGGCAAGCTGCGACAGCTGCAAGATCGCCTCGGCGTTCGACGGCGAGAAGCAGCGGTCGGCCGCCTCGCGCCAGGGCAGCCAGCAGTACTGCAGGTGCTCGCGCGGCGAGAGGCGCACCGCGATGCCGGCCGGCACCGTGAGGCCGAAGACATGCTCGGTGTTGTGCGTGACGCCCTCGGCGTAGCGGTGGCGCCAGACCGGGTAGATCTCGTAGACGTTGGCCAGGCCCCAGTCGCGCAGCGCCGAGTGCGGCACCGCGGCACTGCCGATCTCGATGCCGGTCTCCTCAGACACCTCTCGCCGACAGGTCTCGGCCAGCGGCTCGCCGGGATGGTCCTTCGAGCCGGTGACGCTCTGCCAGTAGCCCGGGTGGTCGGCGCGCTCGAGCAGCAGCACCTCGCGCCCGGGCGTGTGGATCACCACGAGGACCGACTCGGGGATCTTCGGCGGCTTGACCACGTCCGGACCCCGACGTGCCGGCTCAGCCCTTGACCGGCGCCGGGTTGCGCAGGCGGATGTGCAGCTCGCGCAGCTGCTTCTCGTCGACGCCGCTGGGCGCGTGGGTCAGCAGGTCCTGCGCGCGCTGCGTCTTCGGGAAGGCGATCACGTCGCGGATCGACTCGGCGCGCGTCATCAGCGTGACCAGCCGGTCGAGACCGAACGCCAGCCCGCCGTGCGGCGGCGCGCCGTACTGCAGCGCGTCGAGCAGGAAGCCGAACTTGGCCTGCGCGTCCTCGGGCGAGATCTTCAGCGCCGCGAAGACCTTGTTCTGCACCTCGGCGCGGTGGATCCGCACCGAGCCGCCGCCCAGTTCCCAGCCGTTGAGCACCATGTCGTAGGCCTTGGCGATGCAGGCGCCAGGGTCGGTGTCCATCAGGTTCTCGTGGCCGTCCTTCGGCGCGGTGAACGGATGGTGCACCGCGTTCCAGCGCCCGGCTTCCTCGTCGTGCTCGAACATCGGGAAGTCGACCACCCACAGCGGCGCCCACTTGTCGTCGAAGAGCCCGTTCTTGCGCCCGAACTCGCTGTGGCCGATCTTCACGCGCAGCGCGCCGAGGGCGTCGTTGACGACCTTGGCCTTGTCGGCGCCGAAGAAGATCAGGTCACCGTTGCGCGCGCCGGTGCGGGCGATGATCTCGGAGATCGCGCCGTCGTGCAGGTTCTTGACGATCGGGCTCTGCAGCCCCTCCCTGCCCTTGCCGGCGTCGTTGACCTTGATCCAGGCCAGGCCCTTGGCGCCGTAGATCTTGACGAACTCGGTGTAGCCGTCGATCTCCCCGCGCGACAGCCCGCCGTTGCTCTCGCCGCCGCCTGGCACGCGCAGCGCGGCGACCCGCCCGCCCGGGGTCGTGGCCGGGCCCGAGAAGACCTTGAAGTCGACGTCGCGCATCACCTCGGTGAGCTCGGCGAACTCGAGCCGCACGCGCAGGTCGGGCTTGTCGGAGCCGAAGCGGTGCATCGCATCGGCGTAGGTCATCACCGGGTAGCCCGGCAGGTCGACGCCCAGCACGCTGCGGAAGACGGTGCGGATCATCCCTTCGGTGAGGCCGCGGATCTCCTCCTCGCCCAGGAACGAGGTCTCGAGGTCGATCTGGGTGAACTCGGGCTGGCGGTCGGCGCGCAAGTCCTCGTCGCGGAAGCACTTGGTGATCTGGTAGTAGCGGTCGAAGCCCGCGACCATCAGCAGCTGCTTGAACAGCTGCGGCGACTGCGGCAGCGCGAAGAACATGCCCTCGTTGACGCGGCTGGGCACCAGGTAGTCGCGCGCGCCCTCGGGCGTGCTCTTGGTGAGCATCGGCGTCTCGATGTCGATGAAGCCGTTGGCGTCGAGGAACTTGCGCACCTCCATCGCGACCCGGTAGCGCAGGATCAGGTTCTTCTGCATCTGCGGGCGGCGCAGGTCGAGCACGCGGTGGGTGAGGCGCGTGGTCTCGGAAAGGTTCTCGTCGTCGAGCTGGAACGGGGGCGTGACGCTCGGGTTCAGCACCTCGAGCTCGTGGCACAGCACCTCGACCTTGCCGGAGACGAGGTTGGCGTTCTCGGTGCCGGCCGGGCGCGCGCGCACCTTGCCGACGACCTTCAGGCAGAACTCGTTGCGCACGTCCTCGGCGACGGCGAACATCGCCGCGCGGTCCGGGTCGCACACGACCTGCACCACGCCCTCGCGGTCGCGCAGGTCGATGAAGATGACGCCGCCGTGGTCGCGCCGGCGGTGGGCCCAGCCCGTCAGGGTCACGATCTGGCCCAGCAGCGCGTCGCTGACGAGGCCGGCGTAGGTGGTTCTCATGTCGATTCCAGGTCCTGTTCGATCGCCGCGCGCCGCTGGCCGGCGCCGCGAGGGGGATCGGTTCGGCACGCGCCGTCGGCGGCCGCCCCGCTTGATCACGCCGTTCGGCTGACTTCTCTGGTCAGCCGATCGGATTTCGCGCCACCTCGGCGGGCCTCGGGGCGGCGGGCGACGGCGGCACGACGACGCCCATCGAGATGATGTACTTCAGTGCTTCGTCGACGCTCATCGCCAGCTCGATCACGTCGGCGCGCGGCACCATCAGGAAGAAGCCCGAGGTCGGGTTCGGCGTCGTCGGCACGTACACGCTCAGATAGTCGCCGGGCAGGTGGAGCGCCGCCTCGCCGCCGGGGCGTCCGGTGACGAAGGCGATCGTCCAGGCGCCGGCGCGCGGGTACTGGATGAGCACCGCCTCGCGGAAGGCGTTGCCGCTGCTCGAGAACAGCGTGTCCGAGACCTGCTTGACCGAGCTGTAGATCGACTTGACGATCGGGATGCGGTGGACGATCCGGCTGCCCTGGCGCAGCCACCACTGGCCGACCATGTTGGTCGCGAAGACGCCGGTCACCAGCAGCGCCGCGAGGACAACGACGAGGCCGAGGCCGGGCACCCGGCGCAGGCCCTCGATCGATTCGTGCGTCCCCGCCGGCAGGATCGCCTGCGTCATGGTCAGCATCCAGGCGAAGACGCTGTCGAGGATGCCGAGCACCCACAACAGGACCCAGACGGTGATCACCATCGGCAGCCAGACGAGCAGGCCGGCGAGCAGGTACTTTTTCACGCCGGCGCCAGGGGACCGTCCACGGGGACAGTCAGTGGCAGGCGCAGCTCGCGCCGCAGCCGCCGGACGTGGAACTGCCGCCCGAGGCCGTACTGCCGCCGGCGGCCGGAGCCGCAGCGCCGCCTTCGGCGCCCGACGCCGGCGCGGCGGCAGGCGCCGCCTCGCCGCCCGCCTTGGGCGCCGGCGCGGCCGCCGTGTTCTTGAAATCGGTGGCGTACCAGCCGGAACCCTTCAGCTGGAATCCGGCCGCCGTCACCTGCTTGCGAAAGCTCGGCGCGCCGCAGGCCGGGCAGTCGGACAGAGGCGGATCGGAAAGCTTCTGCAGGACGTCGCGCGCGTGGCCGCAGGACTCGCAGCGATAGGCGTAGATCGGCATGGAACCACTCGAAACGCAAAGCGCGAAATTATAGGCAGCCGGGCTGATCGCCTTGCGGCGGTGCGGAACTCGTGCCGGCGCCGCCGTGAAGGCCGCACGGCTCAGAGCAGCGGCAGCAGAAAGTGGACGGCGAGGCCACCCGACAGCGCGCCCAGCATCAGCCAGGCGAGGCGGTGCCAGCGCTGCTGCTGCCTGAGCTCGCGTCGCAGGGCGTCGAACTCGAGCCGCAGCACCTGGTCGCCCTCGGCACGCTGGACGAGGGCGCGATGGACGAGCCGCGGCATCTCGGGCAGCAGCTTGGCATAGCGCGGCGCCTCGGCCTGCAGACGATCGACCAGGCCGCGCCAGCCGACCTGTTCGTGCATCCAGCGCTCGAGGAAGGGCTTGGCCGTGTGCCACAGGTCGAGGTCGGGGTCGAGCTGGCGACCGAGGCCTTCGACGTTGAGCAGGGTCTTCTGCAGCAGCACCAGCTGCGGCTGGATCTCGACGTCGAAGCGGCGCGAGGTCTGGAACAGGCGCAGCAGCACCTGGCCGAGCGAGATGTCCTTCAGCGGGCGGTCGAAGTGCGGCTCGCAGACGGCGCGGATCGCCCCTTCGAGCTCGTCGACCCGGGTGCGCGGCGGCACCCAGCCGCTCTCGACGTGCAGTTCGGCGACGCGCTTGTAGTCGCGCCGGAAGAAGGCGATGAAGTTCTGCGCGAGGTACTGCTTGTCGGTCTCGGTGAGGGTGCCGATGATCCCGAAGTCGAGCGCGACATAGCGGCCGAAGGTTCGCGGCTCGATGCTGACCTGGATGTTGCCGGGGTGCATGTCGGCGTGGAAGAAACCGTCGCGGAAGACCTGGGTGAAGAAGATCGTCACCCCGTCTCGAGCCAGCTTCTTAATGTCGACGCCGGCCTCGCGCAGGCGGTCCATGCGGCTGATGGGCACGCCGTTCATGCGCTCCATCACGATCACGCTCGAAGTGCAGTAGTCCCAGACCATCTCCGGGACGAGCACCAGGCCGAGGTCCTGCATGTTGCGGCGCAGCTGGGCGGCGTTGGCGGCCTCGCGCACCAGGTCGAGCTCGTCGTGCAGGTACTTGTCGAACTCGCCGACGACCTCCCGCGGCTTGAGACGGCGGCCGTCGGCGAACAAGCGCTCAACCCAGCTCGCCAGCGTGCGCAACAACGCCAGGTCGTCGTCGATGACGTCGAGCATCCCCGGCCGCAGGACCTTGACCGCCACCTCGCGCCCGCCACGAAGGGCGGCGAAATGGACCTGCGCGATCGAGGCGCTGGCCACGGGCTCGGCATCGAAGCGTTCGAAGATCTCGTCGATTGGCTTGCCGAAGGCCTTCTCGACCAGGGCGCGCGCACGCTCGGCGGCGAACGGCGGCACGCGGTCCTGCAGCAGCGCGAGCTCGTCGGCGATGTCGCCCGCCAACAGGTCGCGGCGGGTCGACAGCACCTGGCCGAACTTGACGAAGATCGGACCCAGGCGTTCGAGCGCGCTGCGCAGGCGCACGCCGCGCGGCTGGTCGAGGTTGCGGCCGAATCGCAGCCAGCGGCCCAGGCGCCGCCCGCCGGCGCCGCCGAAATTCGCGAGCGCAAGCTCGTCGAGACCGAAGCGCCAGACCGTGAATGCGATGAAGACGAGGCGGGTGAAGTGCCTCATCGGGGGCCCGACGCGGGCGGGCCGTCGACCATGCGCGCCAGCCTGCGGACGGCCTCGCGCAAGCCGGCTGCGATGCCGCTGGCGATCCCGCCCAGGCGTTCCGCCACGACCGGCCCGAACAGCCGCATCAAGTCGTCCCGAGGCTCCCAGCGCAGGTTGTCCATCAACCAGCTGAGGTCGCCTGCCAGCGCCGAGTCGCCCTGCAGGTCGACCTTGGGGCGCGCGCCGGCCAGGCCGCCCAGGACAAGCTTCAGAGGCCGGTCGGCTGCCACGCGCAGCAGAAGATCGGGCGGCAGCAGGCTGCGGTCTGTGCCGGCCAGCGGACCACACTCGAGAAGGCCAGCCGGAGTGATGCTGAAACGCAACGTTGGTGGCGCCGGTACAACGCTCGGCCAGGGCTCGAACCGGACCTCGAAAGCCCTGCCGACATGCGCCTGGAGCCGCGCCATCGCCGCCGGCTCACTCGACAGGACATGGTTGAGCCACAGCGTCAAACGCTGGAGCGCCGCGTCCGCGAGCCACTCGGGCACGACGCCATTCCTCCGTTCACCGGAATTCATGACGGAATTGTAGGCAGAGGACCTGTGAGATCCCGCATCCACGGGCCCGGAGCCTGCCTTGCGCATGAGCGAGAATCCCTCGCTTCGGGCGCGTCGCACCCTGACAACGGGGGCCTCCCGAGGACGAGCCCGGCGGCGTCGGTGCCTCGGACGTCGTTCAGGGACCGGTCTTCCGGATCAGCGCACTTGCCGCCACACGGCGGCATCGTCAGCAGCACCTCTTCGCACATGTTCGACGAACGCAGTTACAAGCGAACCTTCTACAGCGCGCCGCAATCGGTGACCTCCCTGGTGGCGGCCTTCTGCGAGCCGGTGCTGTCGGTCCTGACCTTCGTGGCGGTGAGCCGCTTCTTCGATCAGCCGATCACCCGGGCGTCGCTGACGCTGTGCCTGCTCACCTTCGCCCTCACCTTCCCCGGCCGCAACCGGTTCCGCGACGACCTCCTTGCCGCGGCGGTAGACATCGTCAACTCCTGGCTGATCCTGCTCGTCGTGCTCGCGCTGTGCGGATACGCGACGCGCAGCTTCGATTTCTACAGCGGGCGGGTGCTCCTCGCCTGGGCGCTCATCACACCTGTGCTGCAGTGGACGGTCGTGGTGATCGGCCAGACGCTGCTCAGGCAGCACGAGGCCTTGCCGCATGTCAGGCGCACCGCGGTGGTCGTCGGTGCCGGACCGCTCGGCGTGAAGGTCGCCCGCGCCTTGGCCGAAGGGCAGGACCGGAGTACCGAGTGCCTCGGCTTCTTCGACGACCGCACCGACGAGCGGATCGCCAGCGACGCGACGCCCCACCTCCTGGGCGGCCTGAAGGATGTCGCCGCCTACGTGACCTCGCACGGGGTGCGCGATGTCTACATCACCCTTCCGCTCGGCTCGCAGCCGCGCATCGTCGAGTTGCTCGAGCAGGTGCAAGGGACGACCGCGTCGCTGTTCTTCGTGCCTGACGTGTTCGGCATCAGCATCATCCAGGGGCGCCTGAGCGACATGAACGGCGTGCCGGTGGTCGGAATCTGCGAGACGCCGTTCACCGGCACGAACGAGCTCGTCAAGCGCATCAGCGACATCATCCTGTCGGCGGCCATCCTCATCCTGATCTCGCCCGTGCTGCTGGCGATCGCGCTCGGGGTCAAGCTGAGTTCGCCCGGCCCGGTCATCTTCCGACAACGGCGCAACGGGCTCGACGGCAGCGTGATCACCGTCTACAAGTTCCGGTCGATGCGCGCGATGGACAACGGCAAGGTGGTCAAGCAGGCGACCAAGAACGACCCGCGGATCACGCCCCTGGGCGCCTTCCTGCGCAAAACCTCGCTGGACGAGCTGCCACAGTTTGTCAACGTCCTGCAAGGGCGCATGAGCATCGTTGGCCCCCGGCCCCATGCCGTGGCCCACAACGAGGAGTACCGCCAGCTGATCAAGGCCTACATGGTTCGTCACAAGGTGAAACCAGGTATCACCGGCTGGGCTCAGGTGAACGGGTATCGCGGCGAGACGGATACCATCGACAAGATGAAGGCCCGCGTCGAGTACGACCTGGAGTACCTGCGCAACTGGTCGTTGCGGCTCGACCTTCAGATCATCGCCCGCACCGTGGGACTGGTCTTCTTCGACCGCCACGCCTACTGAGTCCGATTGGAGACCTCCATGCCCCGTCGCCCCTTCTCGATCCCGCCGCTGGTTCGGGCAGCCGTGGTTCTTTCTTGGTCGTTCGTCGCCGCCGGCGCTTATGCCCAGTCGAACCCCTACATCCTCCGGGCGTCGCAGGAGTTCACGTACGACTCCAACCTGTTTCGCGAAGCCCCGGGCGGAAACATCCGGCGCGACGGCATCTCCACCACGAGCGTGGGTGCTGGGATCGACCAGCACTATGGGCGCCAACGCTACCTGGCCGACGCCAACGTGAGCTACAACGTCTACAAGAACAACGACCAGCTCAACGCGGTCGGCTACGACCTGTTGCTTGGGATGGATTGGGCCGCCGCCCAGCGGCTTGCCGGAACGATTCGGCTGACGTCGTCCCAGGTTTCGGCCAGGTTCGAGGACTTCGAAGGGGCAAACCAGAAGAATCTGGTCCGTAGCAATGCCTTCGCCGCCACCGCGCGCTATGGGCTGGTGGGGACATGGAGCCTCGAGGGCGCCGCGGGCTATCGAAACGTCAGCTACTCGGACGAAAGGTTCGACGACCGCGACTTGCGGCTGGGCTATGTCAGCGCGGGCCTTCGATACCGTCCTCACGACCTGCTCAATCTCGGTATGCGCCTGCGTTACACGGATGGCTCGTATCCGGATTTTACGAACACCCTGGCCGACGACTTCAACCGGCGGGATCTTGAGTTCTTTGTCAATTGGCGCGTCACCGGCCTTTCGACGATCGACGGACAGATCGCCTTGACGTCAGAAAAGCATGACGACTTCAGCGGTCGCGACTTCGACGGCACGACCGGCAGCATCCGCTGGCTGTATCAACCAACAGCCAAATCACGCTTCACGGCCGGCCTCTCGCGCGACACGCGCAACCAGGGAGCGACGGGCGAGAGCCTTTCGCAGGTATCCAGTGACTCGCGCTTGTCGACGCGATTGTTCGGTGACTGGCGATGGGATGCCACCGCAAAGGTGGCTGTGACGCTTAGGGGTAGTTACTCGCGCGACCGCTACGACTTCGGCACTGCTGACGAGACCGGCAAAGGCAATACGAGAAGCTATGGCATCGGCCTGAGCTACGCGGCGACGCGCGCCTGGACGTTCGGATGCGAGGTGACAAGGCTTAGTCGCTCGGCGGATGTCGATCGACCGGGCGTCAACTACAACTACAAGGCCAACGTCGCGTCCTGCTCGGCTCAGTTCGCCATTCAGTAATCAACGTCAGCCGCGACTCGCATGCCCACTGTGCTCTTGACCGGCGCGACCGGGTACATCGCCTCGCACACTTGGCTGCAGCTGCAGTCCGCGGGCTACGACGTCGTGGGACTCGACAATTTCTGCAACAGCTCGCCGCTGGTGCTCGATCGCATCGCCGAACTCGGCGGACGGGCGGTGAGGTTCCATCAGGCCGACGTCGCCGATACCCAAACGGTGACCCGCGTCCTCGAAACCGAGTCGATTGATGCGGTGGTGCACTTCGCCGCGTTGAAGGCCGTCGGCGAATCGGTCCAGATGCCGTTGGCCTACTTCCGCAACAACATCGGTGGGTTGATTTCGGTCTGCGAGGCGATGCGGTCAGCCAACGTGTTTCGCTTCGTCTTCAGCTCGTCCGCCACGGTGTACGGCGCACCGCAGAGTCTCCCGATCCGGGAGGACGCGCCGCTTTCGGCGACAAATCCGTACGGCACAACCAAGCTTTGCTGCGAAGAACTGCTGCGCGAACTGCAGCGATGCGACGAGCGGTGGAAGGTGGCGATCCTGCGCTACTTCAATCCAGTAGGTGCGCACCCGAGCGGCCGCCTGGGAGAAGACCCGCGAGGGATCCCCAACAACCTGATGCCGTATGTATCCCAGGTCGCCGTTGGCCGTCGAGAGAAGCTGCAGGTGTTCGGCAACGACTACGACACGCCTGACGGCACTGGCGTACGCGACTACATCCACGTCGTCGACCTCGCCGACGGCCACGTCGCTGCCCTGAGGTATCTTTTCGACCACGCGCGGTCCACGGCGGTCAATCTCGGCACCGGCCAGGGGTACAGCGTGCTATCGCTCGTCGAAGCCTACGAAGCGGCGAGCGGGAAGAGCATTCCTTATGAAATCGTTGCCAGACGCCCAGGCGATGTGGCGTCCTGTTACGCCGATCCCACCCTGGCCAAGGAGCAACTGGGCTGGGCCGCGCGCTTCGCGTTGGATGACATGTGCAGGGACTCCTGGCGGTGGCAGAGCCTCAACCCAAGGGGTTATGCGGCCTGAGGCAGAGTGATGCAATCCCACTTCCGCGCGCTCTAATCCCGCGCGAACTCAGGAAGGCGTTCGTGAACGACATTCGGCGTTTGCCTTTTCCTCCTGAAGGGAACTGGCCGACACGACGCCGCCCCGGCTGCTGGCGCCCCGTTGCCCCCTTGTGTCACAACGCCGGCGCCTTGCAAGGCCCCTCCTTAGCCTTACCGATAAAGTCGTCGTACGGATCTGAGATCTGACCAATGAACACAATTCTCCCTGTCATCCTCGCCGGAGGGTCGGGCACGCGCCTTTGGCCGTTGTCCCGCGCCCTGCACCCCAAACAGTTTCTTTCACTGATTGGGAATCAAACCTTGTTTCAACAGGCCGCGCAGCGCCTATACGCCGTCGGCGGTGGTGACAATCTGGACCAGGCACCGATCACCGTCATCTGCAACGACGAGCATCGATTCCTGGTACGAGATCAACTGAAGGAAATAAATCCGAAGAGCTCTTCCACACTGATCCTCGAACCCGCAGGGCGCAACACCGCGCCAGCCCTGACGCTGGCCGCCTTGCATGGTCGCTCAGGCGGAGAGGACCCGATCCTCGTCGTTACGCCGGCAGACCAGACGATTCGCGACCAGGACGGTTTTTTGGCAGCACTTCGACTGGCAATTCAAGCGGCATCCGACGGCGCTGTGGTGACACTCGGAATTGTTCCAGACCGGCCCGAAACCGGCTACGGATACATCCGCAGCGACGGCCAGTCGCCAGCAGCTTCCGTTCTCGCATTCGTTGAGAAGCCGGATGAAAGGACAGCGCGTGGCTATCTCGATCAAGGCGGCTATGCCTGGAACAGCGGCATGTTCATCGTGCGGGCTTCCGTTTGGCTGCAAGCGATCAAGGCGTTCCGAAGCGACATTGCCGACGCGACCAGTCTCGCTTGGCAAAAGCGGACAACCGACAACGGCTTCGTGAGACCCGACCGCGAGAGTTTTCTCGCCGTTCCCTCCGAATCCATCGACTACGCCGTGATGGAGGGAATCACTTCGGAGGACATCGGACAATTCAAAGCGAAGATGGTGCCGCTGGACGCCGGTTGGTCCGATCTCGGTGCATGGGATGCCGTTTGGCAAGTAAGCGCGCAGAACGCCAGCGGAAATGCGGGCCATGGCGATGTATTGTTCGAAAACAGCCGAAACACCTTGGTGCATGCATCAAGCCGCTTGGTTAGCACGGTCGGGGTCGAGAATCTGATTGTCGTCGAGACACCAGACGCCGTACTCGTTGCGGACCGCTCCCGCAGTCAGGACGTCAAGCAGATCGTATCGAAGCTGGCCGAGAATGGACGCTCTGAGGGCAAGCTGCATCGCCGAGTGCATCGCCCCTGGGGTTGGTACGACAGCGTCGACGCGGGACCCCGGTTTCAGGTCAAGCGAATTCTCGTGAATCCGGGTGCATCGTTGAGCCTCCAGATGCACCACCACCGCGCCGAACACTGGATCGTCGTCTCCGGCACTGCGGAAGTGACGTGCGGTGAACGGAAAGTACTGCTTTCCGAGAACCAGAGTACATATATTCCTCTTGGCGAAACCCACCGTCTGGCCAACCCTGGCAAAGTACCTCTCGAGATCATCGAAGTGCAATCCGGCAGCTACCTCGGTGAAGATGACATCGTTCGATTCGAAGACACCTACGGACGAACTGCATAAAAGAGTCGTTTTTCAAGCTATCGACCGTTGAGCTCATATTCGGAAGCCTCGCATGTTCAACTCAGCCTTGTATCAACATAGCCCGCGCCGCGTGCAGGAGTGGATACTTTCTGGTCGTTCGTACGCGCGAGCATTCGCGCGGGAAGGTGCCACGTTCCGACGTCTGAGCAAGGAAATCGATGCTTCACAATGGCTCGATCCCGCAGCACTTGCTGGATACGAGCGAGCTCGTATGCGCCAGACGCTCGTCAACGCATCCGCTGAAGTGCCGTTCTACCAAGAATCGATGGCCGACCTCGGTGTGGATGCTCGAGTCGCGCAACTTCCGAGCGATCTCTCTCGTCTACCCATTCTGACCAAAGACGATGTCCGAAACGCAGGGAATCGACTTGTCTCCAGCGCTTCCCATGGTCCTTGCCTGACCAGCAACACCAGTGGAACGACCGGAAGTCCACTCAAGCTTCACCAGAACCTTTCTACTGTCAATCGCGAGCACGCGTTTATTTGGCGTCAGTTGACTTGGGCGGGCATGAGGCCAGGAGATCGCCGAGCGTGGATCCGTGGAGACATGATTGTTCCCGCCAGCGTCACGACCGGCCCGTTCTGGCGCGAGAATGCCGCTGACAAGATGCTGATGATGTCCTCATTTCATTTGTCTGAGGCAAATGGGCGTGGATACATCGAGGCACTCGAAACCTACAATCCAACCATAATTCAAGCGTATCCGTCTTCAATCACGTTTCTAGCCGCATGGATGGAGAACAACTCCATCCATTACAAGGGCCGCGCACTGAGAGGGATTGTTACTTCGTCAGAAACGATGAGCCTCGATGCCAAGAAACTGATCTCGCGTGTCTTCGGTTGCATGGTCTATGACTGGTACGGCCAAGCCGAACGAGTCGCTGCCATCGGTACCTGCGAACACGGCAACTACCACGTGATGAGCGACTACGGTTACACCGAATTGCTCCCTGTTGGAAACGATCTCTTTGAAATTGTAGGCACCACCTACTCTAATTTCACGATGCCACTTATCAGGTATCGGTGTGGTGACCTCGTCCGACGCTCTAAACAAGCTGGCCATTGTGCTTGTGGTCGACACTTTCCGCTGGTCGAGGAAGTGATCGGTCGCGCCGATGACGCCGTAAAATTACCCGATGGGCGACGGGTTTCCGCATGTTTGGCCGGAAACGTGTTTCGCGGCATTCATGGGATTCTGCAAGGCCAGATTCGACAGCTTTCGAAAGAATCTCTCGACATCTTCGTTGTCGCCACCAAAGACTACTCACCCGAGTCCGCCGATAAGCTTCGTGGAAACATCAAACTCCGAATCGGAGATGCCATGAAGATCAATATTCACTGCGTCGAAGAACTCGAGCGCACACCTCGCGGAAAATTCAAAGCAGTAGTTTGCGAGATTTAACCCTTGAGGGAACTCGATCGACACACACCCTCTCCTCTGTGTCGATCATGTTCATGGCAAATCGATGGCTAACAGATTGTCACTGCTCGGGCGCTACCTTGCTCGGGCAACGACGTTTCAGAATTCGTTGTACTTTGGGATCGAGGCGTCTCTGCTTAAGCACCTTGAGTGGGGGCAATCGGAGCTCGATATCTACCAGCGGCAGCAGCTGGTAAAGACGCTGACCGCGGCAGTAGCCAAACTACCGGCTTACCGAGGCACCCCGGGCCCGATCACAGTAGAGAACGCCAAGAAAGTTCTCGCTTCGCTCCCCGTCACAACGAAACCTCTCTTGCTTGAACGGTCGCACGACTTTTATCCCTACGACGGGCGCCCAAGACCGTGGCTGACTGTCGGACGCACAAGCGGCACAACGGGATCCCCCGCAGCATTCTTTCGTAGCCTCAACTCTGTACTTCACGAGGAGGCCTTCATCCGAAGGTACTGGCGGTCTGTCGGATTCGAAAGAGGAAACCCAAGATGCGTGATCCGCGGCGACCTCGTGGTTCCGGTGGAAAGCGTTGAGCCACCTTTCTGGTATCACAATAGTTTCGACAATCAGCTGCTTGTATCGTCAAGACATCTTTCATCTGGCTATATTGGTCCAATAATCGATGAGATTCGCAAGTTTCAACCGCGAATGCTTCAAGCGTATCCGTCGACTGCTTATGCACTTGCCAAGTTCCTAGATGTCAGGAACGAGTATCTCGACATACCTGTCGTCATGACAAGCTCCGAACCGTTGTATCCATTGCAGCGGTCGCTGATCGAAGATCGGTTGCATGGAAGAGTATGGGATATGTATGGTATGGCGGAGCGAGTCGCCATGGCCACGGAGTGCCGCGACGGTTTTCTCCATATCAACTCAGACTACTCTTACGTCGAAATCGTCGACGAGCATGGGCACGAAACAGAAGACATGGGTTCGATCGTCGGCACGACGTTCCACAATCACGCGATGCCTCTCGTTCGATACCAGCTCTCGGACCAAGCCCGCTGGCTTCGAGGATCCTGTAGCTGCGGGAGCCCGTTTCCTCGCATTGAACCCATCTTTGGCAAGCTTGAAGATCAACTATCGAATGCAAAGGGAGATTTCATCAGCCCCTCGGTGGTGACGTTTGCGTTCAAGGGTCTTCAAAATATTCTTCAGTCGCAGGTTGTGCAGGAAAGTCCAGGAAACTGGAAGATTAGAATTATTCCCGGACCGAACTATCAATCGGAAGATGATGTTCGCATCATCGACAATATACGCCGCTTCGTAGACGCCACCATCAACGTTCAAGTAGTGGCTTGCGATGAGATTCCGAGAACGAAGGCCGGAAAATTCAGATGGGTGGTCAACAATGGCGCTTGAGATCGTCCCATCAAAAAACACTTCTCAGGCCCCGTCTTCACCGACTGAAAAATCAGGAGGCTGGCGATGGAAAGCCCGCCGCTTGAGATGCATGTCGGCTGCCGAAGTTTTGCATCGACTGGGAGAAGGGGTATCCGCTCAAATTGAAAGTAGGACCCAGCACCGCGTTAAGGCGCCAGTGCCACAACTCGAGAGGGTCGGGATAAGATTGTTGTCGGGTTCCGGCTCTGACTTCGGAAAAGACACTTATCGTTCCGCGGCTGATTTCATTTCGCGAGGCGATTTTGATCTTTTTGGCAGAGCTGTGTCCATCGGTTTCCCTCCCGACTGGAACAGAGATCCTGAAACAGGCATCCGGTCACCGCTGACATTTGGAAAGACGATCAACTATCGTGACGAATCACTCGTCGGCAATATAAAAACTCTGTGGGAGCCGAGTCGCCATCTCCAGCTGGTCACGCTCGCACAACAGTATTCTGTATCCGGAGATGAGAAGTACGCTCAAGCGGTACTCGATTTGATTTCTTCTTGGATCGATCAGTGCCCCCATCCCATTGGCATACATTGGTCCAGTTCTCTGGAGCTGGCGATCAGATTGTGCAACTGGGCAGTTGCCTGGTCACTATTGGGAGGACTGTCCAGTTCGGTTTTCAAGTCGCCACGTGCTTCGTTGATTCGAGATCGGTGGCTTGAATCCATCTATCTTCACTGCCGCTTCATCAAAGGTCACTTGTCCAGGTTTTCATCTGCGAACAACCATCTTCTCGGCGAGTTGATGGGAATATATATCGCAAGCACAGTATGGCCGCACTGGAATGACGTCACCCGCTGGGGGCGGGCGGCCTTTATTGATTTCGCAGACGAAGCGCTTAAACAAAATAGTGTGGATGGTGTAAATAGAGAGCAAGCTCTCTATTATCATCATGAAGTTGCCGACATGATGGTCCTTGTCTTGAGGGCCGCACGTCTATCTGGCACAGAACTTCCACAAGAATATGCCGAACGTCTCGAACGAATGCTCGATTTCATTCTGGCTGTTCTGGATTCTTCTGGAAACGCCCCCATGTGGGGCGATGCTGATGATGCGCTGATGCTCCGCCTGCACCACGAAGAAAACTGGTGCCCTTACAAATCGCTTTTGGCCATCGGGGCGGTCCTGTTCGACCGAGCTGATTTCAAGGCAGCCTCCCGACAGTTTGATTCGAAAGCGCAATGGTTGCTCGGGCCTGAAGGGCAATCAATATACGACAGCATCGATATTGAAGAGCTTTGTTCGCAGAGCATCACGAGATCATTTCCGGAGGGCGGCTACTCGATACTTGGAAGCCGCTTCGGTTCGTCGGAAGAGATAAAACTCATCGCCGACTCTGGTCCGCTCGGCTATCTTTCGATTGCAGCTCATGGCCATGCGGACGCATTGTCCTTCACCCTCAATGTCGCGGGTAAGGAACTATTGGTCGACCCAGGCACATACTCCTATCACACCGAGCGAGCTTGGCGAGACTACTTCCGTGGCACCTCTGCGCACAACACGGTACAAATCGACGGGGTTGATCAGTCGGAGATCGGTGGCACCTTCATGTGGATGCGCAAAGCGCAGACCACTCTCCAGCATTCCGCGTTCGGTGATGAACGCGACATTTGGATCGCGTCACATGATGGCTACGAATTTCTCGCTGACCCTGTCACTCACGAGCGGCAGATCGAGACGCAGCACGCGGATCGTCGAATCCTTGTCTCCGACCGGCTCGGCTGCCGCGCTCGTCACCGTGCCGTCGTTTCGTGGCATTTTGCCGAGAACGTCGTCATCCGCCAAGTAGGGCCCAACCGCTTCGAGGCACGCAGCGACAATGTGCGGATGCTCCTCACGGCGACCAGCACCGCCGCCTTGACGTCGTTCGTGTCGCGCGGAGACACATCGCCCGACATGGGGGGCTGGATCTCCCGGCGACTCGGACATAAGGATCCAGCCTTCACTTTGCGTTTCAGGGCTGACATCCAAGGCTCTACGATAATCGAAACAGAGATCCAATTGTTGTTCGACGCCGTCTAGCAACAGAGAGTATTTAGACACATATATGATCAATATCAGCATATTCGGTCTAGGCTATGTCGGCGTTGTTGCAGCTGGATGTCTGGCTGGGGAAGGGCATACCGTTATTGGTGTCGACCCAAATTCGACCAAGGTCGACTTGATCAACAGAGGCGTCTCACCGATTGTCGAGAAAGATATCGGTGATCTGATTGCGAAAGCAGTCGAACAAGGAAGACTTTCTGCAACCTCCAATGTCCGGGAGGCGGTTCTAAAGAGTGACCTCTCGTTCATTTGTGTCGGAACCCCTAGCCAGATCAACGGCGCACTTGATCTCAGCTATGTTCGCAAAGTTTGCGAAGAAATAGGCCAGGCTCTTCAAGAGAAAAACGAATATCACGTGGTTGTCGCACGAAGCACCATGCTTCCTGGCACGATGCGAGAGGTTGTCATTCCGACGCTTGAGGAAGCCTCTGGCAAAGTCGCGGGGATAGACTTCAGCGTCTGCAACAATCCTGAGTTTCTGCGAGAAGGCACCGCCGTCTTCGATTACAAGCACCCCCCCAAGACCGTCATAGGAGAGACCGACAAGCGTGGTGGTGACGCACTTGCATCGATTTACTCTTCTCTGGACGCGCCATTGATCAGAACGTCTGTGGAGACGGCGGAGATGGTGAAGTACGTCGACAATGTGTGGCATGCCACCAAGGTTGCCTTCGCCAACGAAATCGGAAACATCTGCAAGCCCCTGCATATTGATAGCCATGAAGTTATGGATATCTTTTGCAAGGATACAAAACTCAATCTGTCTTCATACTACCTGAAGCCCGGCTTCGCGTTTGGTGGTTCGTGCCTCCCCAAGGACGTCCGCGCGCTTACCTATAAATCCAGATCCCTCGACCTGGATCTCCCACTCTTGAATGCAATATTGCCGAGTAACGAACGCCAGATCGAACGTGGTTACTCGATGGTTACCTCCAAAGGAAAGCGACGGATCGGGATCCTAGGGTTTAGCTTTAAAGCAAGTACCGACGACTTGCGTGAAAGTCCCGTGGTGGAGGTAATCGAACGGCTCATTGGAAAGGGTTATGACCTACGACTTTACGATCGAAACGTCAATGTTGCAGCCCTGACCGGCGCCAATCGCGACTACATCCTGAATCACATTCCACACATATCCCGCATCATGGAGAAGAACATAGACGCAGTGCTCGAGCACGCCGAGGTTCTTGTCATCGGGAATGCATCGCCGGAGTTTGCGGATGTCCTGGCTCGGGTCGGCCCTGCCGTAGACATCATCGATCTCGTCAGGATTGGTGGCGCACACAGCGATGCGCGCTATGAAGGGATTTGCTGGTAACGAGGAGGGGTTCGCGTCCCCGTCCCTCTGGAGCCGAATGGAAATTCTTGTCTAGACTGCGAACGCGATCCTCGCGTTCGAGCAATCGACTGTGAATCTTGAGATGAAACCAAAGCGAGTCGAAGACGGTCGCTATGCAACGGTAAGCGCCGCCGTGCCTGACATGCTTGCAACAAGCTCGTCCACGTCCAACGGGGCGCAGGTAAAAATGCTGTCGTCTCCTCGGCGCGTGCTAATCATTGTAGAAAATCTGCCGTCGCCGTTTGATCGACGCGTATGGCAAGAGGCGACAACGCTCAAGGCAGCCGGCCATACGGTCAGCATCATCTGCCCCACGGGCAAGGGCTACGAGAAGCGCTACGAGGAGATCGATGGAATTCACGTCTATCGCCACAGTCTTCCCGTCGAAGCCAAAGGCGCTGCCGGATATTTGATCGAGTACTCCTATGCATTGTTCTGGGAGTTCGTGCTCGCGTGGAAGGTACTTTTTCGCCACGGATTTGACGTCATCCATGCATGCAATCCGCCCGATCTTATATTCCTGATTGGAGGTTTTTTCAAGTTCTTCCTGGGCAAGAAGTTTATATTTGATCACCACGATATCAATCCGGAACTTTACGAGGCCAAGTTTGGTCGGCGAGGATTCCTGTATCGCGTGGTTGTTCAGCTTGAGCGGCTGACGTTTCGTCTCGCGGATGTTTCGATTGCAACCAACGAGTCCTACCGCCGGATCGCGATCGACAGAGGTCGCATGGACCCCGCGAAAGTTTTCGTTGTTCGCAGTGGCCCGAAGCTGGATCGCTTGCGTATCCTGCCGCCAGTGGAATCTCTTAGGAACGGAAAGAGGTATTTGGTAGGGTACGTCGGTGTCATGGGAAAGCAGGAAGGCATCGACTATCTGCTTCAGGCGGCGGCATACATCGTCAACGTCCTGGGGCGACGTGACGTTCACTTCGGCTTGGTGGGTGGCGGTACCTCGCTGGAGGAGATGAAGGCGTTGTCCGTCGAGCTCGGTGTTTCGGATCACGTCACCTTTACTGGCCGGGTCCCCGATCAAGATCTTCTGGAGATGCTCAACACGGCAGACGTCTGTGTGAATCCTGATGTCGCGAACGAGATGAACGACAAGTCCACGATGAACAAGATCATGGAGTACATGGCGCTAGGGAAGCCGATCGTTCAGTTCGATCTGACCGAGGGGCGGTCGTCTGCTTTGCAGGCATCCCTCTACGCGAAACGGAACGATGCACGCGACATGGGCGACAAGATCATCGAATTGCTGGACGACCCCGTGCGCAGGCGCGAGATGGGCGATTTCGGCAGAAATCGGGTGATGAATCAACTCGAGTGGAAGTACGAAGCCCCGAAACTACTTGCGGCCTACGACGCGGCTTTCTGAGCCTAGGCCGGTTTCCGCTGGTCCCGACAAGGTTTCCTCGCTCAACGCGCGCAATCTCTTAATGAACACTTGGCTCAAGCCGACGCAGTGGCGAATGCGCCTCCGGCAATGGCGGACCTTCAGCGCCATCTTGCGCGACCTGCGGGCGCAACCCTCGACGCCCATGCCCGCCAAGGCACTGCCGATCAAGAATCTGCTGCTGCTGCCATCAGATCCCGTTACGCTGATAGGCGCTCGCGGCGACCAAGCGATGATGCAAGCCGTCGTGGACGAGCTCAGAGGCTACCGTCCCGACCTCAAGGTCACTGTGGCCACGGCATCGGACGATGTCGAGGAAACGGCTCGCTCCTTGGGCTACGAGCCGTTGCGCATTCCTTCGGTGAGGTCTCCGATCCGATGGCTCGTCAACGAGGCTCGTAAGCGGGGTGTGGACGCGACGGTCCTGCTTGGCGCCGACATGATGGACGGGCATTACTCACCTGTTTTCACCGCGCGCAGTCTCACCATGGCGGATGCCCTTGCCCGTCACGGCGTGCGGACAATCGTGCTGGGTTTCAGCTTCAATGATCGACCGGCGCCCGTACTGCGTCCGGTCTTCGACTCCCTTTCCCCGGCCACGCATCTCAACGTGCGCGACCCGATATCACAGCGTCGTTTTCGTTCGTTCACGAACGCCCGAACGACTCTGGTGGCGGACGCTGCCTTCATGCTGCGCCCGGATGATCTTTCCCAGCGGGTAAGTGAAGTCGACACCTGGGCGCTTGCCCAAAGGCAAGCCGGCTTTCATGTTTTGGCCTTCAACGTGCACCCTGGGTTGGTCGATGCCCAAGGCCCTGCCGGCGCTACCCAGCTGATCAAAAGGTGTGCCGATGCGCTCGAATCGGCCGCTGGCCGCCATAAGGTCCGCTGGCTTCTCCTGCCTCACGACTATCGCGATCAGGTTGGCGACAACCTGTGTCTTGGTCCAATCGCCCAGGAACTGCGAGCTCGTGGGGTACCGGTTCGTCACGCAGATGTGCCTCTAAGTGCGTCCGAACTCAAAGCGATCGCGGGCCGGCTGGATGGCGTCATCACCGGACGCATGCATCTTGCGATTGCCACGCTGGGTCAGGCGGTACCGGTTGCCTGCGTCACGTACCAGGGCAAGTTCGAAGGCCTCTTGACGCATTTCGGGCTGCCCGACAAGTTGATGCTGTCGCCCACGGAAGCACTCGTCGAAGGAAAGCTCGAGGGCTTGATCGAGCGATTCGTCGAGGATCTTCCGGCGTCTCGCGAAAGGATCTCTGCCGCGCTGCCGGCGGTTCTTGAAGCCGCGCGGCTGAACCTCAAGACGCTTCGGCCAGCCCTGCCGCCGGCCTAGATCTCCGTCGTCACTATCGCCGGGTCAGGCTCGCCCGCGCTGACCTGCCCGCCCGCCGAAGTTAGCCCAGTCGGGCTCGCTTTGAACCCGGTGACCAAACCCGCATGCCGGGCCTTCAGTTGGCACTACGGCCGATCGGGAAGTATTCGAACCCGGCCGATCTCATCCGCTCGGGCTCGAAGAGGTTCCGACCGTCGAAGACGACGGGCTCCTTCAGCTCCGTGCGCAGCCGCTCGAAATCCGGGCTTCGGAAGGCACGCCATTCCGTCACGATGACCAAGGCATCGGCACCCTTGGCGGCCTCCATAGGCGCGTTCGCGTAGACGATTCCCGGCGCGTTGCCGAAGACCCGGCGCGCCTCGTCGGCGGCTACTGGATCGTGAGCCACGACGCTCGCCCCACGTGATAGCAGGTCACCGATCAGGACACGGCTCGGGGCTTCGCGCATGTCGTCCGTATCGGGCTTGAAGGCCAGCCCCCATACCGCAAACCTTCGGCCCTCAAGGCGTTCGCCGAAGCGCTCAACGATTTTCCGCGTCAGTACCTGTTTCTGAATGTCGTTCGCGGCCTCCACCGCGGTCAACACGTGCAGCCGCTGCCCCACCTCGCCGGCGCTGCGGATGAGCGCCTTGACGTCCTTCGGAAAGCACGACCCCCCGTAACCGCATCCGGCGTAGAGAAACGGATGCCCGATCCTCGGGTCCGAGCCGATGCCGCGGCGGACTTGTTCGATGTCAGCCCCCAGGCGCTCGGCCAGCAGCGCCAGTTCGTTCATGAAACTGATGCGGGTGGCGAGCATCGCGTTCGCGGCGTACTTGGTCAGCTCTGCAGAACGGACATCCATGACGACCAGCTTGTCGTGGTTGCGCTGGAACGGCTCGTAGAGCGCTCGCATCAGATGGACTGCGCGGTCGTCATCAGCGCCAACCACGATTCGATCGGGCCGCATGAAGTCGTTGACTGCGGCGCCTTCCTTCAGAAACTCCGGGTTGGAGACGACGCTGAACGGGACGTCGACCTCGCGTTCGGCCAGGGTCTGCTCGATAGCTGCCTTGACCTTGTCGGCCGTCCCGACCGGCACCGTGCTCTTGTCGACGACCAGCTTGTAGTCACTCATGTGACGCCCGATGTTGCGGGCCGCCGCCAGCACGTACTGCATGTCGGCTGCTCCGTCCTCATCGGGCGGCGTCCCGACGGCGATGAACTGGACGGTCCCGAACCGCACACCCTCCCTGGCGTCACTGGTGAAGTGCAGGCGACCAGCGGCCGCATTGCGGCGAACCATCTCTTCGAGCCCAGGCTCGTAGATCGGAATTCCCCCTTCGCGCAGGGTCTTGACCTTGCGCTCGTCGACATCGACACAAAGGACATCGTTGCCCATTTCGGCCAGGCAGGCTCCTGACACGAGACCGACATACCCGGTGCCAACCACCGTGATCTTCACTAGAGATTCCCTTTCTTTTCTAACCCTGTGGTGATGCCATTTGCGGCGTTTTCACAGGTGCGTCGCAAGCATATCCGACCCCTCTGCCGTCGCTGCCGGCGCCCGCTCGGGACGCCCATTGCCACGCAGGGCAGGCTCAGGCCGGCGCTCGCCCCAACTGAGGCGATAGCTCGCTGACGAGACGCACATAGCGCGCCAGCATCGTCTCCTGGGAAAACAGGTCGACGACTCGCTGGCGGGCCGCCCCGCCCATCGTTACCGCGAGTTCACGATCCGACAGGCGATCGAGTCTGTCTGTGAGCGCGTCGATGTTGCTAGGCGGGAAGAGCAGGCCATTGACGCCGTCGATGACTTGTTCCGCGGCACCACCGACGTCGCTCATGATCATCGGCCGCCCGAGGGCCATCGCCTCGAGGGCGGCCACCGAGAAGGTCTCGATCGAAGTTGAAACGATGGTGATCACATCGCAGGCAACGATGGCATCGCGGACGTCCGGAAGGAAGCCGGTGATGCGAACATCCTCGCTGAGTCCGAGACGCTCGATCGCAGACTCGATACCGCGCCTCTCCGGTCCGTCCCCGATCAGCAAAACCTTCCAGGCGATACCCCTGGCCTTGAGACGGGCCACGGCCTCCAGAAGATGCGCGTGCGCCTTCTCCGGTCGGAAGACCGCACACAGGCCGACGACTCGATCACCCGGAGCGAACCCGAAGCGGGCGCGCGTCTCTACCGCGGAAGTCACCATATCAGCGGAAAATCGGCGGACGTCCACCCCGTTGTGGATCACGTCCATCCGGCGCGCGACGATGCCTCGTCGCGTACAGTAGCGCCGCTGTGCTTCGCAGACGAAGACCAAGCGAGTGGCCAGCCAGAAGAACGGTCGGTAGAACATCAACTGTGCACGTGCGCCCCATTGGGCGACGACGGTCGTGTGATAGACCTCCACCACCTTGGCAGGCGCGCCATAGCGCCAGCGGGCCCACTGCGCGTATAGCAGTGGATAGGTGTTTGCGCAAAGCACCACCTCGGAACGGTGCTCGCGCTGGAGCTTCGCCAGACGCTGCGCAGCGTCGACATCGAAGCGACGCGAAACATCGAGACACGCCAAGGCACGGAGCCGACGCCGATCCACGTGTCGCGACATGGCTCCGTCGGCATCGTCTCCGGCTTTCAACGACACCAGAACAACGTCGAACTCTTTCGCCAGCAGATTGGCCAAAGTGATCGTGTGCCGCTCCGCACCGCCGACCCCGAGCGTATTGACCAGAAGCAGCACGGATCCGCGTGTGGGCGGTACCTCCGTACGCAAACGTTCGGGAGCGATGGTGTCCCAGCTATGCATGACGGCCTCGGCGAACCGGCCTCAGGCGAGGTGAGGCGCCGCGGTGACGGCGGCACGATGAACTGGCACCTCCCTCTCGAGCAGTCGACGCCAGCGCTCGCCAACGGCTTCCCAAGAGTAGACTTTGCCCACCAGTGCTTGCGCCTTGTCCGTCATCGCGCAACGCGAGGCCGGCGAATCCAGCAGTTCGATCAAAGTGATCGCAAAGGCCTTCGGCTCGTCTTCGACGCGCGCGTGCTCGCCGTCCCTGACCTCCGGAAACGCCTCCACCCCAAGGCTGGTCGTGACGACGGCCAATCGGCGGGCGAACGCCTCGAGGACCTTGTTCTTCATGCCGCTGCCGGAGACCATCGGGTTGATCATCACCGAGCAGCCCTTCAAGGCAGCGGAAAGATCCTCCACGAACCCGGTGAGTGTGATCAACGCGTGTCGGGCGGCGAGATCCTTGAGCCATCCTTCGGCCCCCAGGCCGATGACCCTGACCCCGACGCCTCTTGGAAGCAAGTAGGGGACGTAGATGTTCTCGAAAAAGAATCGCATCGCATCGCGGTTCGGTCCGAAGGCGAGATTGCCCCAGAAGGCCACGGTGCGTGCCTCTATCGCGTCCACGTCAGCGGCCAGACCCTCCAGTACCTCGACTCCGTTTGGGATCGTCGTGACGCGAGTGCCCAGTGCAGGGTGCTGACTTCGCACCGCGCGGGAATCCGCTTCATTGATTGTCGTCACGACATCGGCCACTTCGAGCAGTTCAGCCTCCGCGCGCCTCCATCGAGCCAACGCCATCCGCGCCGAAAGCAAAGACCGGAGACCCGCGCCTCCCGACTTCATGACAGCCAACTGACGTTCGAGCGTCAATGAGTAACTGTCGCAAACGTCAACGGCAACGAACGGAAAACCGCATGCGCTGGCCAGGCCCGTGAGGTCCGAGCCAAAGAAGATCATCCGAGAGGCGCCCGTACTCGACGCAATCCGGGTCAGAACATCTCGAGCTTGCTCGAAGTAGACAGGGTGCGACAAGCGCAGAAAGTCCGCCTCCGAACGGCGAAAATGCCGGCGGAACCGCCTTTTAGGGTCAAGCTCTGGAAGCGTCGTCACGCTGCGAAAATATCGACCGGTATCGATCGACCGATGCTGATCGACACCAGACAAGCCCATCAGCGGGACCTCGACCAAATGTGCTTCGTCACCCAGCTGGGCGCTGAGGTTGATGACACGCAGGTCATATCCGCTCGTCAATGTCTTGAGCGAGCGCGCCACGACAACGATAGTGCTCACGTAGAAGTCGCGGCAGGGATTCCCCTCAACGGGGCATCAAAGGCCCGACGGTAAGGCGCAAGGATCTGCTCATCGCCGAAGTGTTCATTCATGAATCGCTGGCAGCCGTCATGATGTTGCTGCCACCGGTCGGGTTGCGTCAGTAGCGAGGCAACCGCCTTCACCATGTCGTCGATGCTTCCTGCCGCATGACCTAAGTCGTGCTTTGCAATGATGCCGTCAGGGTCAAAGAACGCGACAACTGGTGTCCCACGCCGCCAAGCCTGCAGGTATGAGTTGGGAAACCCTTCTGAGTCAGATGTATTAACGAACACCTTAGCCCGCTCATAGAGGTCGTTGACGTCGTGATATGGCACGCGACCGTGAAACGTTAAATTGCCCAGCGACTTGGCTTCCAACGCGACCTGCTCGAACATTGCCTCATGGCCTGGCTGGGGTCCGCCGACCATATGGATCGAATAGCCAGGCAGACGGCGAGCCAAATCGAGCGCGAGATCCGGCCGTTTGAATGGGCGCAAGTTATTGACCCAGAGGACGTCGATGTCTCGCCCGCTCATCGCGATATCGCGCGTCTGCGGCTCCACCAGCATTCCGGCAACAACGCTCTCGAGCCCATAATTTCTCTTCAGGGCTTCTTGCTGCTGCTCGCTCTGGGCCAGTATTCTGTCGGTGTGTCTGAGGCCAAACTCATACAACCACCGATCTCGACGGTACTTCACCAAGAGGTGCCTCGGATCACAATCGGTATCGTGAGCGATTCGGAAGCACGAACGGCGGCCATATCGACGAGAGAAGGCAGCGACGATACCGAGATGCATGCCCGCGCAACTCGCGTAGTAGACATCTGCGTTCGCCCGCTTCATCGCGCTCCATAGACCAGTCAGGCGTGGCGCGACGAAGCGCACAACAGGCAATCCGGCCGACTCCCGGTAGGTTTTATAGATCGAAATCCCATCGACTTGCATTCCATCACGTTGACCGTAATCAAGGCATGCAATGGAAACTTGGTGACCACGCCGGGAAAAAGCTTTGGCCAACAGTGAGTGTTGAACCTGCTCCCCCCCGATTCCATGCTGGTTGTGCTCACGCGACAGCGCCGCGAGTGTTTCAAACCCAACGAAACAGATGCGTGTCATAGGGGTCAAGTCAGGAGACAGAAGACGCAACCGCAGGTCCGCCCCGTTCGTCCGAAGCCGTGATCTGATAGTTCTCTGCGACCCTCTTGCGGGATCCGGCGCGAAGCCAACGCGGTCGCCTGGGTTGACGCAGCCAGCGCGGATGACACCCCACCAAGACCCCATAAGTCATCCACATGAACAGCTGGGGACCATTGGGAAACAACCGATCATCAGTGAAGGCCTGCAACAGCAGGGCAGCCAAGCCAACGGCCGCGCCCATGAAGAAGCCCCGCATTACGGGATCCGAATTGGTCGTCGCTTGATTGCGAAAATCTCGCATCATTCCAACAAAAAACAGAACTACAAGCACAAGACCGACGATGCCGACGTCGAGTAGAAGATCGATGTAGGCGTTGTGCGCCTGTGAAACCCCCATGATTCGACCGCTCAGCACCAGATCACTGCGACCGAAATAGATCAAACCATGACCTATTATTGGAGAGTTCAATATATCGGGAAGAATTGGCAGCCACAAATTGTCTATCCGCCCAGACGACAATTGATCTTGACTGCCGTGAGTCCATCCCAAGGTCACTCGATCAAAAACGGCATCAGGTAATAATGGCAACGACATCACCACAACAAACAGCGCTCCAAACGCGACTTTCCAGTTCTTCGAGAATACGATGTAGCACACGAAAATGAGAAACAAACTAAGATACCCGCCCCGCGAGAAAGTAACAACCAACGCGGCTGCCAAGAAAAGACCGAAGCCATTCAAGAGAAGCCTTCTCCACCACTTTTTCACCGCCAATGCAGTAAAGAGCAGTACCGCCGTCGCAAAGTTAAGCAGCACCGCCCACTGGTTCGCGTGAAACCCAAGGGAAGAAAGAAAAGTCCGATCCTGGACGAGAGCGGCTGGATTTACCCCGGATGCAGCGAAGAACGACAAGATAAATATGGCCGGGAGAACCATACCAACAAACAGGATCGAGAGAAAGAATCTCGGATTCTTTGATTCTCGAATCGCGGCGGCAATCAGCAACGCGAAAACCAGCATCAACCCTGGCTTGATGACCAACTGAATCATGAACTTTGCCGGGGTACCATAGGATTCCTGATAAACGTCCGATAAACGGCCTAAGCGATACGCATCAGGGGCGGCGTGAAGCCCCGCCAGAGCAAACGGCAACAAATATAGCCAAAATAATCTAGAATCAACCAACTTATAGCCTACCGGACGCCCGACTCTCGATAACAAGTATGAGCCACAGGTCAGCGCCAATAACAAATGCTCCGGCTTCAGCACCGACATGTCAGGCAGCAACTTTGCTGCCATAACTGGCGTCATCACAGGATAGATGACAACCAGCATCACCACCCCCACCCGAAAGTCGAATAGTATGGCCGCACCCGCAGCGGCAACCACCAGAAATACGAGACTCAAATATCCGAAAAATGGGATAGCCAGGCCGGCGATAATTCCGAACAGTGCAATTCCGATCAGAATCTTGGGCGCTGAGTACGTACCTCGCGCCAATGTCAAAGCACTTGACTTCATGTGTTCGTCATATCCGAATCAATCGGAACTGGCTGTCCGAGTGGCTCCCTAGAGGGGCTTGGCCATGAGCGACGCTCGATCGCGCGGGAGCATGCTCGCGAGCATGGCGTCAAGAAACCTGACGTGCCGTTGGTAGGCGGAAGCCGCTTCCAATCCTAGGCTTGATACACGGATCATCATGCCGTCTGGAATCTCTTGGCGCGTTACCCCGTAACGAACCTGAACCGCCAATCGATCTCCCCGATGCCGGACGACGCGATCGCCCATGGTGAGCCAGTACGTCACAAACTCTGAGCGACTACCCCTAGTCGCAAGCATTCTGGTCGCTCTAATATTCTCACCAGATAATGAGACATCAACGTCCTCAAGGTTTGACACCTTGAATCCCTGAGCCCTATAGCACACCTCCTGAAGGTGCGCCTGCAGTGCGTCACGTTGATCGCCTCCGTAAGCAATGCTGAGCATGACACGCTCACCAGCATTGTTGACATAAGTGCGCGCTACAACTTGATCGTAGATTTGATCAAGTTGCGCTGCGACATCTGGAGCTGGCGGCAACGGAACTACATTCGGATCAAGGCGCCATTCGCCGAGGCTGACGGGCAGGCCCTGGAGATCTGGCGGGGCCGATTTGATGGTGGGTTGGGGCCAAATCGAGACGAGAAGCAGAAGCGCGACAGCAATCATGGCGACGATGACGACGCGCATCCAATCCGTCATGATCGTGCCCGTCAAGCCCGTTGCGCCGCGCTCATCATCGGCACTCGCTGAATTAGATGATCTGTGCCGAACAAAAGCATTAAAGCCAAAGCAAAAAGAAATATGCCAGCGGCTCCATGCAACATACTCTGGGCCACATCGTCACCAAAGTAGTAGGTGATCAAAACCAACAGGACCACTCGAATCAAATTGGCCAGCACAGCGATCGGGAGAATCAACAAAACCAGGAGGCCCACCTTCAGGCGGCTCGAATAACCCATCAGATGTATATACAAGAGCCCCATTGCAGACAGGGAGAATAGAGAATTCAATCCCGAGCATGCATCAGCGACGAGCAAATGATACTGCCCGATGACAAGCGTTACCCCGTCTCGCGCGACGGGGTATCCGAGGTGGAACAACATAATCTCCGTTAACCAGGAAATGCGCCACTTCAACATTGCAGTTAAGTGATCGATCACAAAACCAGGCAACGGGATCAAAAACACAAGAAAGAAAGTGGGAAACCACCAAGCCGCAAGCGCAACTCGGCCGCCGACGACCAGCAAGGTGCCAGCGACGATTAAGATCAGACATGCCTGATACATCGCCGGCAGCGCAGCCGCATAGCCCGTCCAGTACCCAAGTCCGCCGAACAGCATTAGCGCGAGACCCGAACTCCATGAGACAACGTGAACAGGGCCAGCTCTCTTGGGAAGAGGTGCGCGCCAGAACAACCATGCCGCGATGATCCCGACCAAGGGAAGATGGGCATAGGCTTCCTCGTCCCAAATACCTTGGCGCCACTGACTCCAAAACGAAATCAGAAATAGAGGCGCCACCGCCAGAGCAACCACACTCCAGATCGGCGGCTGTCCATCGAGCCACGACCCCTGCGCCCGCAATCGCGCGGACATCTCGAATCCTTGAGTTAATACTCGTTCATGATGACGCCAGCAAGCTTAGTTGGCGTCTCTCCAAGGGCGGCAACCAACTCCTCCAGCGCACCCATCTTGGATTTCCCTCTTCGCGCGATGACCAGGGCCGCACCAGCCTTCCACGCAATCACACTCGCGTCAGATCCAAACTCTGCGGCCGGCGAGTCAATGATCACGTGGTCGAACTTGTTAAGAAGCTCCCGCATCAGCAACCCGAAGGCAGGGCGCTCCACGAGTTCAAGTGGATTTGGAGGCGTGATTCCCACGGGAAGGAGAAACAAGCTTGGTAAGTCCGGAACCTGTGAAATCACATTGGCTTCTGCTCGACCCGAGAGCAAACCGGACAGGCCAGCCGTCCCCGGAATTCCGAAAACCTCATGCTGACGCGGTCCACGCATGTCGGCATCAACCAAGAGTGTTCGTCCCCCAAGCTGGGACAACACCACCGCAAGATTGGCGCAGAAGAATGTCTTGCCATCTCCGGAATTCGGACTCACAACTGCAAGAGCCCTTCTCGGCTCCTCTCCATTGAAGATCCGCATCATGACTTGGCTGCGGATGGCTCGAAACGCTTCGCTTTGCGTGGAAAAGGGCTTCGCAGCCGTGACCAGTTCTGGATTGAGTTGTCGCCGCTCCTCCGGCGCATACGGATAGTGGAACTGCTGGGACAGGGCAAAGAGAACGTCATCGTCGCTGGCCAAGCCCATCGCAATTGCAGCTTCACCAAACCGAAGTCCATGCTCGCGCTGATACGACAGCACCTGCTCAACCTGCTCTGCCGTCAGGTTCTTGGTTTGGCGAATGATGTCGCCAATGGATCTGTCATGAACCGGCTGTGCGGCTCGCACAGCGGTGGTATCAACAGTTGCCGCCAACTGCCCGGCACTCGACGAATCTCTGAACGTAGCCAAGATCAGTTACTCCGAACGGTCGCTTGAGGAAGCCTCGCAAGAACCCGACGGGGAATCATCGGATTTGCAGCACGTCCCATAAGGGGACGCCTCGCCCCTGGTTTTGGCATCACACCAATCATCGGCAGATCAAGCGCCGCGACGACGTCGTCAGTCGTACGGACTCGGCGATCGACCCACTCGACCAGCAAAGCTGCCGCTACTGCAAGCATCGTCCCGACAGCTATTGCGAGAATCGTATTCAGTGCCACCTTCGGTGAGGACGGAGACGTCGGCGCGGCCGCAGGCGACAGGACCGAGATGTTGGTGTTTGTATTTTGGCTTTCCAAGCTCGTTTGACTCAGTCTCGCGAGAATGGCGTCATAGGACCTCTGTGCGCTTTCGACATCGCGCTGAAGCACGGCGAGATCGTCACGCTCGCCCTTCATCTTCAGCAGCTTAACTCGCTGCGCCTCCAGGGCCGCGCGGATCTCTGCCTCTCTGCCGCGGTTGATCGAATTCGCCACCGAAACGCTGCTCGACACCCGGCCGATCTCGGTTTGAAGGCGGCTTCTCACCTCGCCCAGGTTCGCTTTTAGTTCAATCAACTGAGGGTGGCTCTCGCCTAGCCGCGCACTCATTTCCTGAACGCGTGCCTCCAATCGACTGGCCTCCGCCCGCAGACCATTGACGGTCGGGTTGGTCAGAACTTCCTGCATGCGATCCGCGGCCACTCTGGCTTGGGCGCTGCGACTCGACGAGTCGGCCGACAGAGCCTGCAAGGTCACCAGTTGCGAAGAGAGCTCAGTAAGGCGAGCCGTCTCGATGTCGAACCTTTCGTCATTGCCGAGAATCCCGCGTTCCCTTTGATATGCAGACAACTTTGTCTGCTTCGCCTCGAGATCGTCGCGCAGTTGCTTCGACCGTTCATCGAAGAACGACGAATAGCGCTTGGCCGGATCAACCCTCAAATCAAGCGTCGTATCCACATAAGCCTGAACAAACGCGTTCGCGATCAGCGCAGCAAAATTGGGGTCGCCAGCGCTGTAGCTGACCGAAACGACCGAGGACTCGCGCGAAGGTGTCACCACGAGCTTCTTCGAAAGTAATCCGGCGAGCCAAGCTTCAATATCGCCAGTACCTTGGGTGCCCTCCATCCACTGCTGCCGGGTGTCCGGATTCTCAGCAAGCTTCAGATTCTGCACGACCCTCCGCGCAACACGGTCGCTGACCATGATGTCCATTTGAGTCGCGAGATAGGCTGCAGCGGCCGTACCCCCCTGCACGACCACCCCCGCAACAGGGTCAGGTCGAATATCGACCAATACCGCCGAAGTTGCGGTATATCCCTTCGGAAGATTCACGCTGACCGCGATGGTGGTCACCACGGTCAAGAGCAGAATCGCCAGCCCGATCTTCCATCGTGCGCGGAGAATCGATAGCAGTTGCAGCGGAGACATGATTCAAACCCTCAGAAGAGACTCTCGCGAACATAAATCACATCGCCATCGCGCAGCGGATCGTCAAGATTGGGCTGCGAGATTTCGACTTTCCCATCGGAGCCGCGGCGATGCAGGCGCATGCCCTTCTCCGTACCCCGCTGAGTCAGGCCGCCACCCGAAGCGAGGAGTTGCATCACTGACATGCCGCGTTCGAGGCGCTGAACGCCAGGCCGCTGCACTTCACCATAGATGTAGACCATCGGTGCGCGGTCGACCCAAACGACGTCACCATTGTGAATCACCAGATCCTCCCCACGCTTGCCGGGCCCAAACACGGTCGGCATGTCGACCTCGGCGCGGTAGGGCTGACCACTGCGTGATCCGACGACGGTGATGAGATCAGCCCCTGTCGCACTGACCCCGCCAGCCAGCGCCAGAACGTCGGTCAAACGCATGTCGGCCACCTCAAGCGGATAGCGCCCCGGGCGGTTCACGTTCCCCAGCACCGACGCTTGGTTGCCTCGAACCTGCAGAACCAAGATGGAGACTTGCGGTTGCCGGACGAAGTTGCCTTGCCGCAGGGCATCGGCAATTCGCTTCTCGGCATCATTCACCGTCAGACCACCAATCCGTGCAGCGCCGATCAAGGGATAGGAGATGGATCCTGCTTCTGAGACACGCGCTTCAAGGCTCAGATCCGGGTTCTGATACACACTGATGCGGATCACGTCGCCCGAGCCGAGAACATACTCTGCCCGCGCAGTGGCCCCAGTTTGAGCCCCGGCAACGGTCGACGTGAAAAATACTGTCGCAAAGACCAAACGAAGGAGGTGTCGAATCATTGTCATCAATTTAAACCTTTCAATCCCTTGCTGATAGCACCCGAATCAAGCGCTGGCGCATCGGTTGCCGTGGAATCACCCGAGGGAGCGGGCGTAACTGGAGTTGCGGTAACTTGCTCCGCTTGATTGGAAAAAGACCCCACGTACTCGATCTTTGCAGCGCCGCGGAGCGCCGAGCGTTCAGACTCGAGGAGGTCGCGCTTGCGTTCGTTCAACAAAAACTGCTCGATAGCGGGCGTAGCGCGCGCTTCGTCGACGGGCTCCGAGCGGGAGCCAGCAACCACGATCACCTGCAGCCCGCTCGGTGTCTTCCGGACCAATGACTCGCCATCCCGAAGCTTTGACAGCGACTCGAGATCTGCCAAAGGTAGCTGTTCCGCGGCTCGCACCGCTTGATTGGCGGCGAAGCGGATGTCGTTCTTCTTCAGCCAGGTCGCCATGCCTTCGGCGGTTGGCGCCGCCTTCAGCGCAGCGATCACGTCGTCCGTCTTGTCACCCTTCCCTTCGACAAACAACTCCTGCAGCTGATAGACGCGTCGCTCCTTGAACAGCGCGGGATGCGCTCCGTAGTACTTGGCCACGTCCTCCCTCGAAGGCCTGGACACTGCTTGGACCAGCCTGTCGGCGTACGCACGGGCGAGAACCTCCCTCTTCGCCGCCTCCAGCGCCATGAGCACGCCGGGATCACGCTCAAGCTGGAGCTGCTCGGCCTTCTGCACGGCAAGCTCCTGGTCGATCAATCGCTCGAGGGCCTGACGCCTCGCAGCTTCCGCCTGATCCGGCCGCACCCCAGACTGTCGCTGCACCAGAAAGTTGATCTGGTGAACGGAGATTTCCTCTGTGTTCACTTTGGCGGCCACCTGGGACGCAGATTTGTCCTTCGCCCCGCCACAGGCAGACAGAACGGCGGTTGCCAGGATCACGGCCAAGATCGGAATAGCGGGCAAGCGCGCAGACTGCAGTCTTGTTGCGATGGTCATCTCCGGAGCGCCTCGGTGAAGCCTTGACCAAGGGCACTGCAGCCCTAGGAAAACGAGTATAGCGGCGGGGCTTGACACCCTCGCCACCCTCAGACACGGGCTAGATCCTTCGGAGGAAGAACAAGCCGTGAAGTTCGCACACCTCAGCCGGTGTGCAAGCGACGTCAGCGTCGCCGCGAGTGTCCGCCAGTCAGCACTTCACGCCGACATGCAGCGCAACCACGCCTGCCGTCAGATTGTGGACATCGACGTGCCCGAAGCCAGCGGTTTTCATGAGGTTCTTCAGTTCGAGTTGATCGGGATGCATACGGATCGATTCGGCGAGGTAGCGGTAGCTTTGGGCATCGCCTGCCACCCATTCGCCGAGGCGCGGAAGCACACTAAACGAATACCAATCGTACGCACGCCTCAGCGGCGGGGCGATCTTCGAGAACTCCAGGACCAGCACCCGCCCACCGGGCCGCAGCACCCGGCACATCTCGCGCAGCGCCTGCTCCTTGTGCGTCATGTTTCGCAATCCAAAGGCGACGCTGACGCGATCGAAGCTGTCCTCAGAGAACGGCAGCGCCTCGGCATCGCAAATCAGTGTCGCCAGCACCTGCCCCTCGTCGATCAGCCGGTCGCGACCACGCGCGAGCATGGCTTCGTTGATGTCGGTATGCACGACCATGCCCGTCGGTCCGACCCGGCGCGCGAAGGCAGAGGCCAGATCCCCGGTACCCCCCGCGATATCCAGCACGCGATGACCCGGCTGCAGGCCTGCCAAGGCCACCGTATACGCCTTCCAGGCGCGATGGAGCCCGAGCGACATCAGGTCGTTCATCAGGTCGTACCGCGCCGCGACGGAGTCGAACACGCCACGCACCTTGGCCGACTTCTCGGTCTCGTCGACCCGCTGGTACCCGAAGTGCGTCTCGCTCATCGCCTTCTCTGCAACGTTCAGTGGGTGCAACCTGCGGCGCCGCGCCCGCCCGCTGAGGGCATCGGCGCATCCCGATCGCCCCCCGTCGCCTGCAGGCGGGCTTCGTACTGCGCCCAGAGTGTCTCTTGCTCCGTACCGAGCCGATACAGGTAGGCCCAGGTGTACAGGCCCGAGTCGTGGCCGTCCGAAAACTGCGGGCGCACCGCATAGTGCCCTACCGGCTCGAGGCCGAGGATCTCGACTTCGCGCTTCCCGGTCTGGAGCACCTCCTGACCGGGCCCGTGCCCCTGCACTTCGGCAGAAGGCGAGTACACCCGCAAGAACTCGAACGGAAGCCGGAACACCTCACCCGAATCGAAGGCGATCTCGAGCATGCGCGACTGCTGGTGCAGAACCAGCGACGTCGGCTGCACGGCAGGGGGCAACGGAGGCCGACCGGACGAACCCATCGGTTGAGTTTAGTCGGCCGGCCACCCCGCCAAGTGCGTCAAACCAACACCCGCTCGATGCCACCGTGGTTCGCCCGCTCGACGTACTCCGGCATCCAGTCCGGGCCGAGGATGCGCTGTGCCATCTCGACGACGATGTAATCAGCCTCCAGCAAGCCGTTGTCCAGATCGTCGACATAGCGCGACAGCCCCTGCAGGCAACTCGGGCAGCTCGTCAGCACCTTCACCGCGCCGGTCGCGGCGACCGTGCCGGTGGCGCGCAGCGTCGCCACGTCGCCTCTCAGCTCCTCTTCCTTGCGGAAGCGCACTTGAGTCGAGATGTCAGGGCGCGTGACACCCAGCGTGCCGCTCTCGCCGCAGCAGCGGTTGCTCTTGATCACGTTGCCGCCGACCAGTGCCGTCACCGTCTTCATCGGTTCCTGCAACTTCATCGGCGAGTGGCAGGGGTCGTGGTACAGGTAACCGGGCGCGCCAGCGGCAGGCAGCGCGATGCCCTTCTCGAGCAGGAACTCGTGGATGTCGACGATGCGACTGCCCGGAAAGATCTGCTCGAACTTGTAACCCTGCAGTTGGTCGTAGCAGGTGCCGCAGCTGACGACGACCGTCTTGATGTCCAAGTAATTCAGCGTGTTCGCCACGCGGTGGAAGAGCACCCGGTTGTCGGTGATGACCTTTTCCGCCTTGTCGAACTGCCCACTGCCACGCTGCGGATATCCGCAACACAGGTAACCAGGCGGCAACACGGTCTGGACGCCGGCGTGCCAGAGCATCGCCTGGGTCGCCAGGCCGACCTGCGAGAAGAGCCGCTCGGAGCCGCAACCGGGGAAGTAGAACACCGCCTCCGTCTCGGCACTGGTGCGCGCCGGGTCGCGGATGATCGGCACGTAGGCCTTGTCCTCGATATCGAGCAGCGCGCGCGCGGTGCGCGTCGGCAGCCCGCCAGGCAGCTTCTTGTTGACGAAGTGGATCACCTGCTCCTTGAGCGGCGCAGGGCCCAGAGTCGCCGGCGGCGCCTTCGTCTGCTTGCGAGCCACCCGACGGAGCAGGTCGTGGGTCAGGCGCTGGGCCTTGAAGCCGACGCCGACCATCGCCCGGCGCACCAGCTTGATCGTCTCCGGGTTCGTCGCATTGAGAAACATCATCGCCGCGGCATTGCCCGGGCGGAAGCTCTTCTTGCCCATCTTGCGCAACAGGTTGCGCATGTTCATCGTGACATCGCCGAAGTCGATGTTCACCGGGCAGGGCGACAGGCACTTGTGGCAGACGGTGCAGTGGTCGGCCACGTCCTCGAACTCGGCCCAGTGCTTGATCGACACGCCGCGCCGCGTCTGCTCCTCGTAGAGGAACGCCTCGACCAGCAGCGAGGTCGCGAGGATCTTGTTGCGTGGGCTGTACAGCAGGTTGGCGCGCGGCACGTGCGTCGCGCACACGGGCTTGCACTTGCCGCAGCGCAGGCAGTCCTTGACGCTGTCCGAGATCGCGCCGATGTCGCTCTGCTGCATGATCAGCGACTCGTGGCCCATCAGGCCGAAGCTCGGCGTGTAGGCGTTCGTCAGGTCCGCCTTGAGCCCTGGCTCGCGCAGCAGCTTTCCCTTGTTGAAGCGCCCTTCCGGATCGACCTGCCGCTTGTAGGCGGCGAAATCGGCGATCTCGTCGTCGCTCAGGAACTCGAGCTTGGTGATGCCGATGCCATGCTCGCCCGAGATCACGCCGTCCAGGCTGCGCGCCAGCGCCATGATGCGGGCGACGGCCTCGTGCGCGGTCTGCAGCATCGCGTAGTTGTCGCTGTTGACCGGGATGTTGGTGTGCACATTGCCGTCGCCGGCATGCATGTGCAGCGCCACCCAGACCCGGCCCCGCAGCACCTCGCGGTGGATCTCGACGCAACGCGCGACGATCGGCTCGAGCGCCGCGCCGGCGAAGATGCCCTGCAGCGGCTCGCGCAGCTGCCGCTTCCAGGACGCGCGCAGCGTATGGTCCTGCAGCAGCGCGAAGCAGCTGCGCCCGCTCTCCGGGTCGATGCGATCCAGGCCGTGCAGCCAGCCGTCCCACAGCGCCCGCACCTCGCGCAGCAGCGCCAGCGCCTGCTGCACGCGGTCCTCGAGCAGCTCGGCGCTCGCGATCTCGCCGGCGTCGTCGCTGCGGCCCAGCGGCAGCGCGCCCGCAGTGAAGAACGACTCCAGCGCGTCGACCAGCGCCAGCTTGTTGCGCAGCGACAGCTCGATGTTGATGCGCTCGATGCCCTCGGTGTACTCGCCCATCCGATGCAGCGGGATCACCACGTCCTCATTGATCTTGAAGGCATTGGTGTGGCGGCTGATCGCCGCCGTGCGCTTGCGGTCGAGCCAGAACTTCTTGCGCGCATCGGCGCTGACGGCGATGAAGCCCTCGCCGGAGCGGCTGTTGGCGATGCGCACCACCTCCGAGGTGGCACGCGCCACCGCCTCCGGATCGTCGCCGACGATGTCGCCGATCAGCACCATCTTGGGCAACCCGCCGCGCCGGCTCTTGGTCGCGTAGCCGACCGCCTTCAGGTAGCGGTCGTCGAGATGTTCGAGGCCGGCCAGCAGCACCGGGCTCTCGCCCTCGCGCGCGCGCCGCTCCTGCAGCTCGAACATCGTGTCCTTGATCTCGACGATGCTCGGCACCGCGTCGCGCGGGTTGCCGAAGAACTCGAGGCAGACCGTGCGCGCGTGCGAGGGCATCCGGTGGACGATCCAGCGGGCGCTGGTGATCAACCCGTCGCAGCCCTCCTTCTGGATGCCCGGCAGACCGGCAAGGAACTTGTCGGTCACGTCCTTGCCGAGCCCTTCCTTGCGGAAGACGCCACCCGGGATGTCGAGCCGCTCGACCCGCGTCGGCCGCTTCCAGTCGACCTTGTCGCCGTTCGCTTCGAAGCGGCGCAGCTCGAAGCGCGCCACCTCGACATCGTGAATCTTGCCCAGGTTGTGGTCGAGGCGGATCACCTCGAGCCACTGCGCGTCCGGCGTGACCATCCGCCACGAGGCGAGGTTGTCGAGCGCAGTGCCCCAAAGCACCGCCTTCTTGCCGCCCGCGTTCATCGCGACGTTACCGCCGACGCAACTTGCCTCGGCAGAGGTAGGGTCGACCGCGAAGACATAGCCCGCCCGCTCGGCGGCGTCGGCGACACGCTGGGTGACGACGCCGGCCTCGGTCCAGACGGTCGCGACTTCGCGCTCGACGCCCGGCAGGCGGCGCATCTCGACCTCGGTCATCGCCTCGAGCTTCTCGGTGTTGATCACCGCGCTCTTCCAGGTGAGCGGCACCGCGCCACCGGTGTAGCCGGTGCCGCCGCCGCGCGGGATGATCGTCAGTCCCAACTCGATGCAACCCTTGACGAGGGCAGCGGTCTCCAGCTCGGTGTCCGGCGCCAGCACGACGAACGGGTACTCGACGCGCCAGTCGGTCGCGTCGGTCACGTGCGCCACCCGCGACAGGCCGTCGAACTTGATGTTGTCCTTCGCGGTGTGGCGCCCGAGCACGCGGCGTGCACGACGGCGCAGGTCCGATACCTCGTCGAAGCCGGCCGCGAAGCGCGCCACGCAGCGTCGCGCGGCGTCGAGGAGTTCACCGACGACCGCGTCGCGCCGGGCGTCCGCCGCCGGCGATCGCCGCTTCTCGACCTCGGCCAGCCGGTGGCCGAGCGCATCGATCAGCAGACGGCGTCGCTTGGGGTTGTCGAGCAGGTCGTCCTGCAGGTACGGATTGCGCTGCACGACCCACATGTCGCCCAGCACCTCGTACAGCATGCGCGCCGAGCGGCCGGTCTGACGTTCGCCGCGCAGGCGGTCGAGCATCTCCCAGGCGCGTTCGCCGAGCAGGCGAATCACGATCTCCCGGTCGGAGAACGAGGTGTAGTTGTAGGGGATCTCGCGCAGCCGCGGGGCAGCGGCGGCGGCCTCGTCTTCGCCGGCCGATGCGGCGGCCAGCTGGGTCATCGACTGCGGAGCATTCATGGTGTCCAGGCGCGCCGATGTCCTGGCGAAGGGGCACCTGAGCAGGGATGTGGATGCGCATCCTACCGCAGCGCAACACGGCCCGCTGTGCGGCGTGCGGCGGCTCGACTGCCGACGGGGTTATCCCGCTTGCCCCCCGTGCAGCCCACATGACAGAAACGTCGCTGTCATGAACGGCACCGAGACTCGCCGGTCGCCGTTCCTCCACATCGCGTCACGGAGTCGTCATGTCCCGCTCGCATCGCCTCGCTGCCATCGCATCGGCCGCCCTCCTCGGCTTCGGCTGGATTTCACCGGCACAGGCCCAGACCACGGTCCAGTGGTGGCATTCGATGGGCGGAGCGCTCGGCGAATGGGTCAACGACCTGGCCAAGGACTTCAACGCCAGCCAGACCGAGGTACGCATCGTCCCGACTTTCAAGGGCAGCTACGACGAATCGATGACGGCCGCCATCGCCGCCTTCCGCGCCGGCAACGCGCCGCACATCCTGCAGGTGTTCGAGGTCGGCACCGCGACGATGATGGCCAGCAAGGGGGCGATCGTGCCGGTCGCCCAGGTGATGAAGGACGCCGGCCTGAGCTTCGACCCCGCCGCCTACGTGCCAGCGGTGGCCGGCTACTACACGGCGCCCAACGGCCAGATGCTCAGCTTCCCGTTCAACAGCTCGACCCCGGTCTTCCACTACAACAAGGACGCGTTCAAGGCCGCCGGCCTCGACTCGGAGAAGCCGCCCAAGACCTGGCCCGAGGTGGCGCTCGCCGCCGGCAAGCTCAAGGCCGCCGGCCACAAGTGCCCGTTCACCACCAGCTGGCAGAGCTGGACCCAGCTCGAGAGCTTCTCGGCCTGGCACAACACCTTGTTCGCCAGCAAGAACAACGGCTTCGGCGGGCTCGACACACGCCTGGTGATCAACACCCCGCTGCATGTGCGCCACATCGAGAACCTGGCCAACATGAGCAAGCAGGGCCTGTTCGTCTACAAGGGACGCGCCAACGTGCCCGACGCCACCTTCCCGTCGGGTGAGTGCGCGATGTACACCGGCTCGTCGGCGCTGTACTCCAGCGTGTCGAAGAACGCCAAGTTCGCCTATGGCATCAGCACCCTGCCCTACTACCCCGATGTGCCGGGTTCGCCGCAGAACACCGTGATCGGCGGCGCCAGCCTGTGGGTGATGTCTGGCAAGAAGCCGACCGAGTACAAGGGTGCGGCGGCGTTCTTCAACTTCCTGTCGAACGCCGAGGTGCAGGCCAAGAGCCACCAGCGCACCGGCTACCTGCCCATCACCACCGCGGCCTTCGAGATGACCGACAAGAGCGGCTTCTACAAGAAGTTCCCCGGCACCGACGTGGCGGTGACGCAGATGATCCGCAAGACCACCGACAAGTCGCGCGGCATCCGCCTGGGCAACATGGTGCAGATCCGCACCGTGATCGACGAGGAGATGGAGCAGGTCTGGTCGGGCAAGAAGGGCGCCAAGGAAGCGCTGGACTCGGCCGTCACCCGCGGCAATGAACTGCTCGAGCGGTTCGAGAAAGCCAACAAGTCCTGACTGACTTGCTGGCTTCGCAGTCATGGGGCACCCCTCCCAACCTCCCCGCCGAGCGGGGAGGCGCCCAATGAGCCCATCACCGCATGGCAGCTGAAAAGCGCGTTCTCTTCCAGTCGTCCTGGCTGCCCTGGCTGCTGCTGGCGCCGCAGCTGATCGTCATCGCGGTGTTCTTCTTCTGGCCTGCGGGCCAGGCGCTGGTGCAATCGCTGCAGCAGCAGGACGCCTTCGGCACCCATGTCGAATGGGTGGGGCTGGAGAACTTCCAGCGGCTGTTCTCCGACGCCACCTACTTCGACAGCTTCAAGACCACGCTGGTGTTCTCGGTGCTGGTGGCAGGGCTGGGCTTGAGCGTCAGCCTGCTGATGGCGGTCATGGCCGACCGCATCGTGCGCGGCAGCACCGTCTACAAGACGTTGCTGATCTGGCCGTATGCCGTGGCACCGGCCGTGGCCGGCGTGCTGTGGCTGTTCATGTTTGCGCCCAGCATCGGTGTGGTGGCCTGGTACCTGCGAGCCTATGGTTTCGAGTGGAACCACCTGCTCAATGGCAACCACGCCATGGGGCTGATCGTGATGGCCGCGGTGTGGAAGCAGCTGAGCTACAACTTCCTGTTCTTCCTGGCGGGGCTGCAGAGCATCCCCAAGAGCCTGATCGAAGCCGCGGCCATCGACGGTGCCCGCCCCTGGCGCCGGTTCTGGACCATCATCTTCCCGCTGCTGTCGCCCACCAGCTTCTTCCTGCTGGTGGTCAACGTGGTCTACGTCTTCCTCGACACCTTCGCCATCGTCGATGCGTCCACCCACGGCGGCCCGGGCAAGGAGACCGAGATCCTGGTCTACAAGCTCTACTACGACGGCTTCAAGGGCATGGACATCGGCTCGTCCGCCGCGCAGTCGGTGGTGCTGATGGTGATCGTGGTGCTGCTGACCATCGTGCAGTTCAAGTACGTGGAACGCCGCGTCAACTATTGATGGAACATCGGAAAGAAACCCGCCGTGGTTGAACGCCGCCCCTGGCTGAACCTGCTGTCCCATGCCGTGCTGCTGCTGGGCGTGGCGGTGGTGGCCTTTCCGGTCTACCTCACGTTCGTGGCGGCCAGCCACACGGCCGAAGCCATCGTGCAGGCGCCCATGCCGCTGCTGCCCGGCGGGCACTTCTGGGACAGCATCACCAAGGCGCTCAGCGGCCAGATCAGCGGCCCTGGCAGCAAGGCGCCGGTGGCGCAGATGATGCAGGTCAGCCTGATCAGCGCGCTGATCATCGCCATCGCCAAGATCACCATCTCGCTGCTGTCGGCGTTTGCGATCGTCTACTTCCGCTTCCCGTTCAAGATGTTCTTCTTCTGGGCCATCTTCGTCACGCTGATGCTGCCGGTGGAAGTGCGCATCTCCCCCACCTACAAGGTGGTGAGTGATCTGGGCATGCTCAACAGCTATGCCGGGCTGACCATCCCGCTGATCGCCAGCGCCACCGCCACCTTCCTGTTCCGGCAGTTCTTCCTGAC
>JAMHWF010000119.1:0-1376 GCA_035911095.1 Ideonella sp.
TCTCGACGGGCGGGTGTCGATCAGCCGTACTTGCGCAGCTTCTCGACGAGCGTGGTGCGGTTGAGGCCGAGCAGCGCGGCGGCCTCGGTGCGGTTGCCCTGGGCCCGGGTCAGCGCGCGGTTGATCATCGTGCGCTCGAGGCTCTCGAGCGCGGTGCGCAGGTCGGTCGCCGCGTCGAGGATGTCGCTGGTCGACGTCGTCGCCGGCGGCTGCGCCGCGGGCGTCGCGGCGGCCGGGGCCTCGAACGGGATCACCGCGGCCATCTGCGGCTGCGACTTGCGGCGGCTACCGAACTGCAGGTCGTTCGCACCGAGCATCGGGCTCGGGGCCAGGAGCAGCGCCCGCTCGATCACGTGGTGGAGCTCGCGGACGTTGCCGGGCCAGCTGTGAGCGAGGAGCGCGTCCTTGGCGCTGTCGTTGAGGCCGGCCGGCACCGAGCGCCCGGCCGCGCGGGCCAGGATCGCCTCGGCCAGCGCCAGGATGTCCTCGCCGCGGTCGCGCAGCGCCGGCAGCTCGAGCGGCAGCACCGAGATGCGGAAGTACAGGTCGGCGCGGAACGTGCCGCGCTCGACCATGTCCTCGAGGTCGCGGTGGGTCGCCGCGACGATGCGGACGTCGACCGGCAGCTCGTGGTCGGCGCCGACCGGGCAGATCGCCTTCTCCTCGAGCACCCGCAAGAGCTTGGCCTGGGCGGCCAGCGGCAGGTCGCCGATCTCGTCGAGGAACAGCGTGCCGCCGTGGGCCGCGGCGAACTTGCCGGCGCGGGCGTTGGCGGCGCCGGTGAACGCGCCCTTCACGTAGCCGAACAGCTCGGCCTCGATCAGCGAGTCGGGGATCGCCGCGCAGTTCACGGCGATGAACGGGCGGGCGCTGCGCGCGGACGAGCGGTGGATGGTCCGCGCGAAGACCTCCTTGCCGGTGCCGGTCTCACCCGTGAGCAGCACGCTCGAGTCGCTGCCGGCGATCCGCCGGACGAACTGAAGCGCCTGGGTCAGCTTGGGCGACGAGCCGAGCACATCGTGAGCGTAGGTCTCGCGCCAGCGGGCGAAGTCGGGCATGCAGGTGCCTATAGCGAGAATCGATCCAGCCCCTGACCGAAGCGTGAGGCACCTTGCACACGGAGATACAGGTGCTTCGGGCTGTGTCAGCCGGCTCGCTACCCCACCGGGGCGGGTCGGTGAGTGTCAAGATAGATGCCGCGTGAGTGGTGGTCAGTTGTTTCGTTCGACAGCGCGGTGGTCGGGGTTCAACCGGACGACCGCGATGGGCTTCCAGTTGCGGGTATGACCGGTCCAGCGGCCGGGGTGGCGGGCACGCGCGGCGAGGTAGACGCGGTGCCGCTGGGCGAGAAGCGCGGTCTCGCGGCCGTCGTGGCG
>JAMHWF010000120.1:0-1111 GCA_035911095.1 Ideonella sp.
CCGCTGCTCGGCCTGGGCTCGGCGCTGGCCTTCCTGACCTTCGGCGCGATTCGCCTGCGCGATGCCTGGGCGATCCTGCGCTATCGCCGCAACATCCGCCGCCTGCCGCGCTACGTGATGACCAGCCGCGACGTGCCGGTGAGTCAGCAACGGCTGTTCGTCGGCCGGGGCTTTCGCTGGGAGCAGCGGCACACACACCGGCTGATGCAGACCTACCGGCCGGAGTTCCGCCGCTATGTCGAGCCGACGGCGATCTACCGGGCCGCCCGGCGACTGGAAGAGCGGCTTGAGTTCGCGCCGTTTCCCGTCTCGACGCTGGCGCGCGCGCTGGCCTGGGACAGCCCGCTCAACCCGGCGCGGCCGCTGCCGCCGGTCGGCGGACTGCCGCGCCTGCATGGCATCGAGCCGGCCGAGGTCGATGTCACGCTGCCGCTGGGCGAGCGCGTCGGCCACACCCTGGTGCTGGGCACCACGCGCGTGGGCAAGACGCGGCTGGCCGAGCTGTTCATCACGCAAGACATCCGCCGCAAGGTCCGCGGCGAGCACGAGGTGGTGATCGTCTTCGATCCCAAGGGCGATGCGGACCTGCTCAAGCGCATGTACGTCGAGGCCAAGCGTGCCGGGCGCGAAGGCGAGTTCTACGTCTTCCATCTGGGCTGGCCGGACATCTCGGCGCGCTACAACGCTGTGGGCCGGTTCGGGCGGATCTCCGAGGTGGCCACGCGCATCGCCGGACAGCTCTCGGGCGAAGGCAACAGCGCCGCGTTCCGCGAGTTCGCCTGGCGCTTCGTCAACATCATCGCGCGCGCCCTGGTCGAGCTGGGGCAGCGGCCGGACTACCTGCTGATCCAGCGCCACGTCATCAACATCGACGCGCTGTTCATCGAGTACGCCCAGCACTACTTCGCCAAGAACGAGCCGAAGGCCTGGGAGGTCATCGTCCAGCTCGAAGCGAAGCTGAACGACAAGAACATCCCGCGCAACATGATCGGGCGCGAGAAGCGCGTGGTGGCCCTCGAACAGTACCTGTCCCAGGTGCGCATCTATGACCCGGTGCTCGACGGCCTGCGCAGCGCCGTGCGCTACGACCGGACGTACTTCGACAAGATCG
>JAMHWF010000121.1:0-1143 GCA_035911095.1 Ideonella sp.
GCGCCCGGGTGACAGCACGACGGTCTTCGTGATCCGTCAGGGGGGCTGACCATGGGCCCGAGCATCAGGGACCGCGCGTCCACGCTCATCGAGCGGATGTCGCCGCGCGCGCGTCAGTGGGCGACCATCGGCGCCATCTCGGCGGTGGCCGTCGGCGTGCTGTGGACCGTGTTCGCGATGGGCTCCGGCGACTCGCCGCAACGCAGCGCGGTCGCGGCGGGCGCCGGCGATCTGAAGCCGACCAACGTGGACCTGATGGCGCCGGGCGCGCAGGTGCGCGAGGTAGAGGCATGGGTCGGCCAGGCCGGCAAGAAGCTCGCGCAATACGAGAGCGAGCGAGACGACCAGCGTCGCATCAACCGCGAACGCAAGGAGGCCGAGGACAACCTGATGCGGCGCTTTGCCGATCTCGAAGCCCGCCTGAAGGCCTCTCCGGGTGAACCGGCCCCGGCCGCCTCGGCGCCGACGGCGGCCATCCCTGCCGCCGCGAACCGTCTCCCGCCGGATGCAGCGCTCGCCCGGACTGCGCTGCCACCTCCGCCGCCGCCGCCGCCGCCGCTGCCGACGTCGCGAGCTGGCATGCCGCCGGGCACGCCATCCCAGGTGCCGCCGTTCGGAATCGACGTATCCGCTGCACCGCCGCAGCCGGCGCTGGTCCGGGTGGCGATAGCCCAGCCAAAGGCGAGCGATGCCGCCCCTGAAGGATCCGGCAAGCCGGCCCCGCAGACCATCGACACCTACCTCCCCGTGAGCTTCACGCGCGGTGTCCTGCTGGGCGGCCTCGACGCGCCGACGGGCGGCCAGTCGCAGACCAACCCGCACCCCATCCTGATCCGCCTGTCGGACAACTCGGTGCTGCCCAACCGGTTCCGGGCCGAGTACCGGGAGTGCTTCGTCATCGCCGCCGGCTACGGCGACATCAGCTCGGAGCGCGCCTACCTTCGCACCGAGTCGCTCTCCTGCGTGCGCGCCGACGGCACGGCGCTGGAGGTGCGGATCCAGGGCAGCGTGTACGGCGAGGACGGCAAGGTCGGCATGCGCGGCCGCCTCGTCACCAAGCAGGGCCAGATGCTGGCCAATGCCCGGATGGCCGGCGTCGTCAGCGGCATCGGTCAGGGCATCTCGACCGCGAACACCACCTAC
>JAMHWF010000122.1:0-5299 GCA_035911095.1 Ideonella sp.
CGTGCGCGCCGAGCGGAGCCAGGAGGAGGTGCTCGCGTGCGTGCTGGCCCATGACATCCGCCACGTCGTGTTCGACCTGACGGGCGCGTCGCCCACCGGCGACACGCCGCAGCAGATCTGCCGCATGGTCGCGGCGCTCGCTGCCCACGGAGTCCGGCGCACGCTCTCGGGTGTCGGCACCGAGATCGCCGTGGCGCTGCGACCCCACCACGAAGCGCTGGTGGGCGTGCGCAGCTTCGGCGGGCTGGCGGAGGCGCTGGCCGCCGCCGGCCCGCCGCGCGGGCGCTGATCAGGCGAGCGCGGGCTCGGCCGAGTCTGGCGCGAGCAGGCGGTCGAGGCCGGGCTTGTAGAAGCGCCGCTCCTGGGTGCCGTCGGTCAGGCGCACGCGCAGCCAGATGAACATCCCGACCGCCTCGACCGCCTCGATCACCCCGCGCTCGCCGTCGGGCGCCTGATGCGACCAGCCGAGGTGGCTGTCGATGCCGGCGGTGTTGTGCTCGCTCTGGACCCGCCATCGGTGATCGAAGACGAAGCGCGCGACCCGGCTGACAGGATCGTGGATGCGGTGGACCTTGGCCCGCGTCGGCTCGAGCGCGTGCTCCACCACGTACAGCCAGAAGTTGCGGCCAAAGGCGCGACCGGCGTTGTAGTGCCGGGCGCTGAGGACCACCTGGACGCGGTCCCACGCGCCGTCGAGGCCGACGACGCGGATGAAGCGGGCGTCGGGGTGGCCGGGGTCGCCGACCTGCAGGTCGTAGGCGGGGTTTTGTTTGCCGCTCACCCGCGGGTCGCGGCCGAGCGCGCGCTCGCTGGCGAGGGCCAGCTCGATCGCCGCGGCGACGACGTCGGGGTCGGCGGCGCTGCTGCGGGGGTCTGAATCGACGACGGCGAGGCGCTCGTGGGTCAGCACGCTGGGGGTGCCGCGGGCGCCCGCGGGCGCGAGCTCGGCGGGCAGCTCGCCGCGGGCCGGGTCGGCGGACCTGCGGGGCGGCGCGACGTAGTCGTGCAAGCGCGGGACGCGGCGCTCATCGAGCAGCGCGACGATGTCGGCGGGGCTGGTGCGGAGGATCGCCTCGAGGTGGGCGAGGTTTTGCAGCGCGCTGTCGAGGACGCGGTTGATCGCCTCGCTGATCTGGACGACGAGGCTGTCCCACTGGTCGCCGCGGACGTACACGACGCTGAGGTCCTCGTCGGCGAACACCGGGACCTCCTCGGCGCCGACCGGCACCGCGAGGCCGGCGACCCGCAGCTCGGTGACCAGGCGGTCGGTGGCGACGATGCGCAGGTCGGCGAGCAGGTCGAGCCCGCCGTTTGGCTGCGCGCCCTGGTGCGCGAGCACCCGCGCGACCCCGGCGGCGAAGGCCGGGTCGTGGATCGTGGCGGTCAGCTGGCGGCAAAAATGCTGGCGATCGGCGTCCCCCGAGAGCGCCGGGCGCTCGGCCAGCTCCTCGCGGGTGCACAGCGACAGCCGCCGCAGGCCGAGGCGCAGGGCCAGCTCGGCGCTGACCCGCGGGTGCAGGAAGGCCAGCGCGTGGCCCGGGATGCGCGCCGAGTACCAGGGCGCGTCGTCCACCCGGACCTCGCTGGCGTGGCGCAGCTGGCCCTCGCGGGTCGGCACCCGCAGCTGCGCGCGGGCGTCGTCGTCGAGCTCGAGATCTTGCAGGCGCCGCAGCAGGCGCAAGACCAGCTCGAGCTCGAGCTCCGCGAGGCTTCGTTCGCCGAGCGTCATCTGGATCCCCGCGAGCGCGGCGACGATGTCACCCGCGTCGGGGCTCGCGCGGCGGCCGAGGCGGGCGAGGCCGCGGCGGACCTCGTCGGTGTCGCCGGGCACGTGCCCGCGCAGCTCGCCAAAGAGGTCGGCGACCGGCGCCGCGAAGGCGTGGGCGGGCAGCCAGAAGCGCTGCCGCGTCGGGTCCCAGATGCAGGCCCGGGTCGCCAGCGTGGCCAGCTGGGCCTCGCTCAGTTCGCGGGCTGGATCGCCGAGCGCCGCGTAGGTCGCCGCCGCCGCGAGGCCGACGCTGTCCGCCGTGAGGCCGCCGTGCTGCGCCTCGGCCCAGCGCGCGCGCAGCAGCTCGAGGTGAGCGAGGATCGCCGCGCTGCTCACGGGGCGCAGGCCGAGCGCGAGGCACAGGCCGGGATCGAGGCGCTCGCCCGCCGCCGCGAGCACCGGGCCCTGGCTGGCGACCTGCAAGAGCGCGTCGGGCGGGTAGAGCTCGTCGGGTCGGTACAGCCGGTCGTCGACCGCGAGCAGGCCGGCGATCGTCTGCGGCGGGTGGACCACCGCGGGCAACCACGCGCGCGCCCGCAGCCCGGTCATCAGCAGCGCCGCGTCCGCCTCGGCGAGCGTCGCAAAGCGGCGCTGCACCTCCGTCCGCAGCGCGAGCAGGCCGCGGCGCGCCGCCTCGCGGTCCTCGCCGTGCTGGGCGAGCAAGAGGTCGAGCTCGCGCAGCAGCAGCGCCGGCGGCGGGTCCTGGCCGAGCCCGAGCCAGGCAAACAGGGCCAGCCAGCGGGCGGCGTCGCCGCGATAAAATTCCATGTCCGGGGTCGCGGCCTGGCGCGCGGGTGAGGCCTGCTCGTCCGGGGCGTACAGCGCGGCCGCCACGTGCAGCCCGCCGTCGCGCGCGCGGACCAGCGGCGTGCGCTGCATGCTCCCGACGATCAGGGACGGCAGGCCGCGCAGGTCGACCTCGTCGCGCAGCCACAGGAGCGCGGCCCGCTGCAGCTCCGGCGCGAGCCCGGCGTACGCGGGCAGCAGCGCCGACGCGAGGTAATGGGTCGGGCCCATCTCGGGCACCGCGAGCAGGTCGATCAGCGGCCGCCAGCGACCGCCAGGGCCGACGTCGACCAGCTCGACCTCGACGTCGATCAGCGTCGGCGGGCGAAAGCCGCCCGGCAGGTGCACACCCGGCGACGCGGCGCAGGCGGCCCGGCCCTCGAGCGTGCGCAGCAGCGGCAGCTCGCGCAGGGCGGCCCGCTCGGCCGGGCCGTAACGATCGAGCCAGCGCGGCGCGGCGAGGTAGTCGAGCAGGGCGGCCCGCTCGCTGGCCGAGCCGGGCAGGGCGGCGAGGGCCTCGCGCGCGCCGACCAGGCGCAGCGCCAGGCTCGGACCGGTGAGCGCCGCGATCGGGCCCGGATGCCGGGCATGGAAGGCACGCACCGCGTTGACGACCTCGAAGCCGCCGGCGACCAGGTGCACCCCGACCGCGGCGAGCGCGGTCAAGAGCCCGCGCCCGACGTCTTCGCCGGGGATCAGCAGCGCCCCGCCGGCCGCGCTGTGCAGCCGGCCCTGCGGGTCCGGGAACAGCGCGAGCGTGGCGAGCACCGCGTCGAAGCTCGCCGGGACGCGCTCGGCGAGGTAGTGCAGCACGAGCGCCAGCCAGGCGGCGTTGGGCGCCGCCTCGCCGTCCGGGTCCCACAGCAGGGTCTCACCTGTCTGAAGGGACATGTTTTCAGCCAGCCGCGCGACGACCTGGGCCGGGGCCATCTCGCGCAGCTGCGCCGGCTCACACGGCTGCAGGCGCGTGTGCTGCTGCACCCCCGGGTCGATGAACCACGCGGCGTGGTCGGCGAAGATCCGCCGCGTCGTGTCGTCGGCGAGGAACAGCTCGCCCGCCAGGCCGAAGGTCCGCACCCGCTCGTCGCAGGTCAGCGCCAGGGGCAGCCCGGCGATGTCGTCTTTGCGATCGGACAGGCAAAACTGCAGCAGGTCGACGAGGTGCGAGCGCTCGCGCAGGCAGGCGCGCGGGGCCTCGGCCAGCGGCACCCCGAGCGGCTCGGCGCAGCGCAGCCACTCGCGCAGCTCGCCGGGCCGGTAGCGCCGGGTCGCCACCGCGGCCGTCTCGGCGGCGCGGATCATCCGCACCGGCAGCTCCGGGTCGGGCAGGCGCAGCCCGTCGTCACGCAGCGCCTCCTGCAGGTCCGGGCCGAACAACGAGGGCGGCAGGCGGCTGCTCAACAGCGTGCCCCAGGCCAGCTCCTGCGCGGCGCGGGTGCGGATCAGCGGCAGCTCGGCGAGGCGGGCCGTGAGCGCCATGTGCAGGGTCTGCCACGGCTCCTCGATGCGCGTGAGGTCAGGCCACAGCGCGTAGAAGTGGCCCAGGCTCGACTCGGCGACCACAGGCACCAGCGCCGCGATCGCCAGCGCGGCCGCCTGCGGGAGGGCGTGGCGCAGCAGCGCGAGGTTCCAGGCCACGCGCACCTGGTCGGCCTCGGCGTACACCGACTCGTCGATCGAGATCTGTCGCCGCGAGGAGTCGAGGTCGAAGCAGGCGTTGAAGTGCAGCGGCAGCACCTCGGCCTGGTCGACCAGCGGGAAGGTGCAAAACAGCTTGCCGCGCTGGTTGGCGACCGCGAGGGTCCCGTCGTCGCGGGCCTCGAGGCGGATCGCCGCGCCCGCCCACGGGATCGCCTTCTCGTGCAGCCGCACCATCGCCTCGTTGATCCCGAGCAGCTCGCCGACCGCGTCGACAAACAGGCCCGCCGCGATCTGCCACGGGCGCCGCTCGTGGCGGCGCGGGGACCAGACCTCGAGGGTGTGGCGGTAGGTCGTCTGCGTCAGGTCATCGGCGGCGATCCGCCAGGCCGCGATGTTCTCGGCGATGTCGCCCTCGACCGCCGCGTTGCCGCGCGCACGCGCGGCGATCACCTCCTCGCGCGCCAGGGTCGAGATCCGCAGCAGCTCGTGGCGCGTCCCGTCGGCGTCGATGCGCTCGACCGAGAGGTCGAGGATGTTGCGCGCGAAGAGCAGCAGCTCGTCGCCCGCGTCGCCGAGGTCGCGCAGCATCTGCTCGAAGTGCTCGCGCTCGAAGGGCTCCTCGCAGATCTCGCTGCTGCGCGCCTGCACCGCGTCGCGGACCGGCAGGCGGAAGATCGTCGCCGGGTGCTCCGCCGCGCCCGCGCTGAGGCCGGCGCCCGAGAAGCCGTGCAGCCAGTCCGGCGCGAACTGCCACAGGTCGGCGAGCTCCCACCGCCGGCCGGTGCCCTCGCCGTCGCTGCTGCAGCTGCGATGGTGCGGGTCGAAGGCCACCGCGAAGCGCCCCGACACGAAGCTCGGGTGGTCGGTCACGTTGTAGGCGGTGTTGAAGCCGAGGCCGAAGCGCCCGGTCTTGGGCCCGAGCGCCGACTTGGAGCTCTCGCCGATGCGGCGGATCGCGTCGAGGTCGGCCGGGCGAAACACCTGGTCGTTGACAAACAGCAGCGCCGGGCCCTGCAGCGCCGCCATCCGCGGATCGGGCAGGAGCTCGCGCGGGTGCTCGCGCTCGTCCCAGATCACGCGCAGCCAGGTCGCCCCGGCGTCGTC
>JAMHWF010000123.1:0-97968 GCA_035911095.1 Ideonella sp.
AGAAGAGCCGCATCGACTCGCCCAGCTTCGCGCGCCAGGCATCGGTCACCGCCTCGGCGTGGCGCAGCTGCTCGCGCGTGGGCAGCAGCTGCTCGCGGTTCAGGAAGGCCCAGGAGTAGTACTGCGTGTTCGCCAGCTCGAGGTACTCGGCGCCCATCTCGTGGGCCATGCCGATGATGCGGTCGACGTGGTCGATGTTGAGCCGGTGGATCACCACGTTCATCACCATCGGCCAGCCCTGGTCCTTGATGATCTTCGCGACGCGGTTCTTCAGGTCGAAGGTCTTGGTGTGCGAGAGGAAGTCGTTGACTTCCTTCGTCGAGTCCTGGAACGACAGCTGCACATGGTCGAGGCCGGCGTCCTTCAGCGCTTTCGCACGCGCGGCGGTGAGGCCGACGCCGGAGGTGAGCAGGTTGGTGTAGAAGCCGAGCCGCCGCGCCTCGGCGACGATGACCTCGAGGTCGTCACGCACCAGCGGCTCGCCGCCGGAGAGGCCGAGCTGCACCGCGCCCATCGCGCGCGCCTCGCGCAGCACGCGCAGCCAGTCGTCCGTGCCGAGCTCGTCGGCCTGCTGCGCGAAGTCGACCGGGTTGTAGCAGAAGGCGCAGTGCAGGGGGCAGCGGTAGGTCAGCTCCGCGAGCAGCCACAGCGGAGATCCGATGCCGTTCTTCACGCCGCGTCCCACGCCAGCCAGCGCTGCTTGCCGGCCATCTCGGCGAAGGCGAGCACATCGCCTTCGAGGTCCTGCATGTTGAACACCGCCTCGAGCTCGGCGACGATCTCGCGCAGGGGGCGCGTGCCGTCGCAGCGCTTCAGGATCTCGCCGGCGCTCGGGTTGAGCTTGACCATGCCCTCCGGGTAGAGCAGCACATGCGCCTCCTGCGCCGGCTCCCACTGCAGGCGAAAGCCCGGGCCGATGCGCGGGCGGGTGTCGAGGCCGGGCGCGGTGGCGTTCATCGTCATTGCCCGGTCGCCGGGGCGGTGACGCCGTACTTCGCGACCAGCGCGTCCGACAGCGACCACAGGATGTCGAGCTTGAACTGCAGCACCTCGAGCGCGCGCTCCTGCTGCGCGCGGGTGCGGAAGTGCTCGAGCGTGATCGCCAGGCCCTGGTCGACATCACGCCGCGCCTGGCTCACGCGGTTGCGGAAGTAGGCCAGCCCTTCGGGGTCGATCCAGGCGTAGTGCTGCGGCCAGGTGGCCAGGCGCTGCTTGTGGATCTCGGGCGCGAAGAGCTCGGTCAGCGACGAGCAGACCGCCTCCTGCCAGGGCGCGCGGCGCGCGAAGTTGACGTAGGCGTCGACCGCGAAGCGCACGCCGGGGGCGACGTGGCGCAGGTCCTCGACCTCCTCACGCGCGAGGCCCACCGCCTCGGCCAGGCGCAGCCAGGCCTCGATGCCGCCCGGGTCGCGCACCGTTTGGCCGTCGGTGCCGACGATCTCGTAGCCGTCGTGGTCGAGGATGCGCTGCACCCAGCCGCGCCGCACCGCGCGGTCGGGGCAGTTCGACAGCACCGCCGCGTCCTTCACGGGAATCGCGATCTGGTAGTAGTAGCGGTTGGCCACCCAGCCGCGCACCTGCTCCGGCGTCGCGAGGCCGGTGTTAAGCATCACGTTGTACGGGTGGTGGATGTGGTACGCCGCGCCGCGTTCGCGCAGCTTCGCCTCGAAGGCGGCGCGGTCCCAGGGCGTGCCGCCCTCGGCGGGGTGGCGGCCTTCCTGCAGGCGGTCGGCAAGGAGCATCTAGACCTCGATCTGCTGCCCGTCCTCGCAGACGCCGATGCCCGCGCGCGTCAGCGCGGCGCGCTCGGGCGAGTCTTCGTCGAGGATCGGGTTGGTGTTGTTGATGTGGATCAGCCAGCGCTTCGTCGTGGAGGGCAGCTTCGCCATCCACTCGATCATCCCGCCCGGGCCGGACTGCGGCAGGTGGCCGATCTCGCGCGCGCGCTTCGGCGCGATGCCCAGCGCGGGCATCTCGTCGTCGGTCCAGAAGGTGCCGTCGACGAGCACCGCGTCGGCGCCTGCCATCGCGTCGAACACCGCCGGCGTGATCGCGCCGAGGCCGGGCGCGTAGAACAGGCGCGTGCCGCGCGCACTGTCGGTCACCGTGACGCCGATGTTGTCGCCCGGCACCGAGGCCTCGCGGTGCGGCGAGTAGGGCGCGGCCTTGCTGTCCAGCGGCTGCGCACGGAACTCTAGCCCCGGCACCCCGGGCACCGCGAACGTCGCGCCGTCGAGCGCGATGCGCTGGCGCGCGACGCCGCAGTAGTGGTCGAGCACCTTCAGCACCGGGTTGCCGGTGGTCAGGTCTTCATGGACCGGGTCGGTGCACCACAGCGGCAGCGCGCCGCGCCGCTCGCGCAGCATGAACAGGCCGGTCGCGTGGTCGACCTGGCCGTCCATCAGCACGACGCCGGCGATCGCGGTGTCGCGCAGCGCGCGCGCCGGTTGCAGCACCGGGTTGGCGCGGATCTGCTCGAGGATGTCGGGTGAGGCGTTGAACAGCACGCCGTCGATGCCGTCATGGCCGTCCGTCGGATCGGGCCGGACGAAGATCGACGACTGCGTGCGCGCCTTGGCGTGCAGCGTCCCGGCGCGCAGGCCGGCGCAGTTGCGGCAGTTGCAGTTCCACTGCGGAAAGCCGCCGCCGGCGGCCGAGCCGAGCACGGTGATGCGCATCGAGGGAGGTCCTGGTGTCGGCCTGCAGGGGCGCAGACGAAAACGCCCTGGCGGGCCAGGGCGTCGGTGCCGCGTCCGCTGAACTCAGCGTGCAGCGACGTACATCGTGATTTCGAAGCCGAAGCGGAAATCCGTGGCCGTCGGGGTGGTCCATTGCATAGTCATCTCCTTCGCTGCGGTGGCGCGCCGCGGTGCCGTGGCGCGGGGATCGTCGAGATCCTGAGCCGCATCGTCGCTCGCCGCGGGCCGGCGCAACAGCCGCCGGATCATGATTCGGGTCTCATGATTTTCATGATTCGTCGGGCCACGGAGGCCCGCGTCTCTTCTACGATCCGGGCCCCGCGATGAGCCTGCGCTTCAAGATCAACCTGGTCGTCGGCCTGCTGACCCTGCTGTTCGTCGGCGCGGTGCTGGCGCTGCAGCTGCGTGGCATGCGCGCCTCGGTCAACGAGGAGGTGCAGGCGGCCAGCCGGGTCGCCGCGCAGCTGCTCGACCGCATGGCCTGGCGCTACACCGCCCAGGGCACGCCCGGCATGCTCAGCTTCCTCCAGGGCATCGGCCGCGTGCGTTCGAACGACATCACGCTCGTCGGCGCCGACGGCGAGACGCTCTATGCCTCGCCGCCGTCGCCTTACAAGGCCGGGCGCGACGCGCCGGCCTGGTTCGCGCGACTGGTGGCGCCGCTGCCGATCGAGCGCGTGATCGAGGTCGCCGACGGGCGGCTGCTGGTGCGCTCGAACGCCTCGCGCGCGGTGCTCGACGCCTGGGACGACCTGGTGAAGCTCGCGCTGGCCGCGGCAGCGCTGCTGGTGGTCGTCAACGGCCTCGTCTTCTGGGTCGTCGGGCGGGCGGCGCGGCCGTTCGGCGAGATCGTCGAGGCGCTGAACCGGGTCGAGGGCGGCCGCTTCGACGTCCGGCTCGCGCCGCTCGCGGGCCGCGAGGCGGGCGCGATCGGCGCCGCCTTCAACCGCATGCTCGGCGTGCTGCGCGAGAACATCGAGAACGAGCGCCGCGCCGCGCGCGCCGAGCAGCAGCTCTCCGACAGCCGGGAGCTCACGCGCTGGATCGAGCATCACATCGAGCAGGAGCGCCGCATGATCGCCCGCGAATTGCACGACGAGCTCGGCCAGTCGGTGACCGCGATGCGCAGCATGGCGCTCTCGATCGCGCAGCGCGCGAAGGGGCGCGACGCGGAGTCGGAGCAGGCGGCCCGCCTGATCGCCGACGAGTCCTCGCGGCTCTACGACGCGATGCACGGGCTGATCCCGCGCCTGACGCCGCTGGTGCTCGACAACTTCGGCCTCGCCGATGCGCTCGCCGACCTGGTCGAGCGCACGCGCCGCAGCCAGCCGGGCGTCGAGATCGCGCTCGACGTGCAGCTTGGCGAGGCCAGCCTAGGCGGTGACGCCGCGCTGGCGCTGTACCGCGCGGCGCAGGAGGGCGTGACCAACGCGCTGCGCCATGGCGGGGCGACGCGGCTGGCGCTCGAGGTCCGGGCCGGAGGGCTCGACCACCAGGGCGGCGGTGACGGGGCAGGCAGCGGCGAAGGCGGCGGCGAAGGCAAGGCCGACGCCGGGCCGCCGGGCGTGCACCTGCGCCTGCGCGACGACGGCCGCGGCCTCGCGCCGGGCTGGGCCGACAAGGAAGGACACTACGGCCTGCGCTGGCTCGGCGAGCGGGTCGAGTCGCTGCACGGCCGCCTGCGTGTCGAGGCGGCGTCGCCGCGCGGCGTGCAGTTGCAGGTGTGGTTGCCGCTGGAGGCGTCTTGAACCCGATCCGCGTGATGCTCGTCGACGACCATGCGCTGGTGCGCATGGGCTTTCGCATGCTGCTCGCCGATGCGCAGATCGAGGTCGTCGCCGAGGCCGGCAACGGCGAGGAGGCCTGCCAGGCCTACGCCCAGGCCCAGCCCGACGTCGTCGTGATGGACCTGTCGATGCCCGGCATGGGCGGGCTCGAGGCGGTGCGCCGGCTGGTCGCGCAGGACGCCCAGGTGCGCGTGCTGGCGCTCTCGGCGCACGAGGACACTGCGCACCCGCGCCGCGTGCTGCGCGCCGGCGCGCTCGGCTACCTGGCCAAGCGCAGCGCGCCGGAGGAGCTGATCGCCGCGATCGGCGCCGTTGCGCGTCGCGAGCGCTACCTGGATGCGCAGACCGCCCGCGCGCTCGCGGTGGCGCAGGTCGAAGGCGGCACGAGCCCGGCCGACGTGCTCTCGGAGCGCGAGTTCTCGGTCTTCCTCCAGCTCGCCAAGGGCCTGAGCGTCGCGCAGATCGCCGAGAACCTGAAGGTCTCGACCAGCACCGTCGGCACCCACCTCTACCACGTGAAACAGAAGCTCAACGCGAGCAACCAGTCGGAGCTGACGCTGGTGGCGCTGCGCTGGGGGCTGCTGTCGGCCTGAAGGGGGCGGCCTGGTGACGGACGCAGCGGCCGCGAAGCCGGCCGGGCGCCGGGCCACGGCCGGGCGGTCGCTGGGCGGCAGGCGCCAAGGGGGCAAGATCGCCCCATGCGCCCCCTCACGCTCCCCCTGATCGCCGCCGCCGAGGGCTTCGGCTCGCTCGGCATCGAAGTGATCGCGCTGCGCCGGCTCGTGCCGCACCTGGGCAGCTCGATCGTCGTCACCGCGCCGACGATCGGCCTCTTCCTGCTCGCGCTGGCGTTCGGCTACGCCTCGGGCGCGCGCATCGCTCAACCGGCCCTGGCGCGCATCGGGCGCAACTTCCTGGTCGCCGCATTGCTGGCCGGGGTTGGCCTGTCGCGCGTCGGGGTCGATGCGCTGTTCGGCGCCGCGTCCGACCCCTGGCTCGCCTACGGGCTGCTGATGGCGGTGGTCGTGTGCCCCGCGGCCTACCTGCTGGCGCAGGCGGTGCCGCTGGTCGCCGGGGCGCTGGGCGGGGCGGGGCCCGTCGGCGAGGGCAGGGGTGGCGAGGGCCCTGCGGCGGGCGAGGGCCGCAGGGACGGCGAAGGCCGGACCGTGGGTGAGGCGAGCGGCGCCGCGCTCACCGCGTCGACCGCGGGCTCGGTCGCCGCCGCCGCGGGCCTTTCGCTGCTGGTGATGCCCTGGCTCGGCGTGTCGGCCGCGGTCGCCGCCTGCGTGGTCTCGCTCTGCGCGGGCGCTTGGCTGGCGTGGCGGGCCGCGCGGCGCGAGCTGGCCGAGGCGCAGGCGGGTGGGCCGGTGTCGGCATCCGCATCGATATCCGCATCCGCATCGGCGCCGCCGCAGGCCGCGCCGGTGCGCGGAGCGCGCACGCTCGCGGGCGGGGGCCCAGGGCCGCTCGCGCCCGTCGCGCTTGGCCTCGCACTCGTCGCGGCCAACCTGTGGCCGGCGGCCGGCCTGACCGAGACGGCGTATGCCGACTACCGCGTCGTGCCGGTCGAGCTGCCCCAGCTGCCGCCGGGCGGCACCGCGCCCGCGTCGCAGTTCGTCGTCAACGGCCAGCGCGCCTCGTCGCTCGACGCGAGCCAGCCGCCGCGCCGCTCGCCCTACATCGAGCGCATCGCCGCGCTGCTGCGCGAGGAGCCGGGTCTGGCCAGGGGCGAGGTGCTGGTGCTCGGCGCGGGCGGCTTCACGCTGTCGCTCGGCGACGATGGCCACCGCTACACCTACGTCGACATCGACCCGGCGATCCGCGCGATCGCCGAGCGCGAGTTCCTGCATGGGGCCGTGCAGGGCGAATTCGTCGCCGAGGACGCGCGCCGCTTCGTCGCCCGCGCGGGCCGGCGCTACGACGCGGTGGTGGTCGACGTGTTCAGTGCCCATGCCTCGGTGCCGGCGCACCTGGTGACGCTCGAGTTCTGGTCGGCGCTGCCGGGCGTGCTGGCCGAGGGCGGGCTGGTCGTCGTCAACCTGATCCTCGAGCCTTCGCTGCAGAGCGCCTATGCGCGCAACCTGCTGGCGACGATCGAGCGCGCGTTGGGCCGCTGCGCGGTCGAGGTGCTGAACCGCCGGCAGCACGAGAGCAACGTGATCGTCGCCTGCCGGCCGTCGGCGGGTGCGCCGCCGGTCGAGCTCTACGTCGACGAGCGCAACCCGGCCGACCTGCAGCGGGGGACGCGCGGCTACTGAGCGCCGCGCGCCGCCTCACTGCGGCACGTGGCGCGGCATCGGAACGCCGGGTGCCGCAAGCGATGCGCGCCGGGCGTCGAACGCGCGTTTCAGCGCGACCAGCGCCCGGCCCAGGTCGCCGGCCTGCGCCGGCCCGAGCGAAGGCGCCATCGGATGGACGACGAGCACCGCGGCATCGAGTCCGCAGTCCGCCCGCCGGTACTGCGGCAGGAAGCGCAGCACGAAGCCGGGCCCGGCGCCGCCCTCGTCGACGAAGCAGGCCAGCGCGTAGGTGTAGGCGTTGTGCGCCTGCACCGTCTCGGCCGGCGCGGCGAGCACCGCGGCGTAGTCGGCGGCGTGGTGCGGCGCCGTTCCGCGGGCTGGTGCGGATGCCGGGTCGGAGGCCTGGCGGAGCGTCTGATCGTCCGCCGGCCCGGGCGGCCGCACCGCGAAGACCGAGGCAAAGCCGTTGCCGTAGGGGTTGAGCAGCTCGAAGCCGCCGGCGCCGAGCACGCGGCGGAGCTCGTCGGCGACGAGCAGGCCGTTGGCCAGACGGGCCTGGGTGCCGCTGCGACCGGTCAGTTGCAGCGCGGCCCAGGCGGCAAGGATCGGTGCCGCCGAACGCGAGTGCTCGATCGTGTGGTGCTGCAGGAAGTTCGCGCCCTGCGGCCGCGGCGCGAGGGGTGCCGGCTCGCGTCCGAAGATCGCGTGCAGCTCCGCGGCCTCGCGGCTGAGGAAGAGGCTGGTCGCGTACGGGCAGTGCCCGAGCTTGTGGAAGTCGACGCCGAAGCCGTCCACGCCCGCCACCTGCGCGACCTGTCGGCAGGTGGCCTCGAGCCGGGCCGCGACCGGGGCGGGCAGGGCCAGCGGGTTGGCGGTGAAGTCGTAGCCGGCGAACGTCAGCCAGGGCCAGCCGACGACGAGGTCGAAGTAGACGTAGGGCCGGTAGCCGAGCGCATGGGCGGCGCACAGCCGCTCGACGACGGCGAGCGCGTCGCGCACCGGGTCGATGCTCAGGTGCAGCGTGTCGCCGCCCGAGAGCACCACGGCCGCGACCGGCCGCCCCTCGCGCAGCGCCGCGCCGAGCACTTCGGCGAGCGAGTCGAGGTCCATCCTGCCGTCGGCCTGCACCGCGGTGCGCAGGCTGTTGTCGCTGCCGATCCCGAGCAGCGCGCAGGCGCTGTCGATCGAGTCGTGTCCCGCGGCGCTCGAGACGACGACCGGCGCCGCGCCGTGCGCGAGGCCGGTCTTCGCCGAGCCCTTGACGGCGCGGTTCAGCCCGAGGCGCAGCGCGTAGGTCAGGCAGCCCTTGCCGCCGAAGGTGAAGACGCCGCCGGCCCGGCCGGCATCCCAGCCCGCCAGCGCGGCGAGCTGCCGCACCACCTGCCGCTCGGCGGCCGTCGCGCCGGCGCTCACGTGGTCCCACAGCGCGTTGGCGTTGTAGAGGCTGGCCACGGCGCCGGCGGCGACGGTCTCGAGCATCGGCGCCGGGTGCACGTTGTGCATCACGCGCGGGTGCTGCCACTTGGGCAGGCCGGCGAGCATGCCGCCGAGGGCGGCGAGCACCACGCCGGTGTCGAGGCCGTCCTCGGGCAGTGCCTCGAAGGGCGCGAGCGCCTGCTCGTGGTCGATGCGGGCGCCCAGGCGCGGGGCGCCGGGGTCGGGGCGCTCGATGCGGTTCAGCAGCGCCTCGACGAGGCGGGGCAGCGCGCCGAGGTTGCCTTCGTCGGGTTGCAGGAAGTGCGTCTGCAGGCTTTCGAGCGGCCGCTCCCAGGGCGGTGCCTGCGCAGCAGGGAGCGGCAGGCGGAACGAGGGGCCTCCGGGCTCGGTGGCGAACGCCTTTTCGCGCTCGTCGTGCTCTCGGCCATCGTCCTCAGCGCTCATTCCAGAATCGACCGCCCTGCCGCTGTTCTCGTTTGCGGGTGGGCGATGGTAGCCGCAGTGGTCTACGGCGGCCGTGAGCGAGAGGTCTGCTGCGGCGCTCCGTGCCGCAACCGGGCGGCACGGTCGTCGTCGCCGCGACGACGATCGACCTCGCCGTCCGTCACCTCAGCCGGCTCAACACCTCAGGGTTGACCGGGTTCGCCGGACGCCCGGCGTTCGGGCCCTGCCCCAGCGCCGCGATCAGGTTGTCGGCTGTCACCTTCGCCATCGCGTGGCGGGTGGCTTCGCTGCCGGGCGCGTTGTGGGGCGTCGTCACGACGTTCGCGGGTTCGAGCAGGCCCGGCAGGAAGTCCGGCTCTCCTTCGAAGACATCCAGCGCCGCGCCTGCGAGGCGGCGCTCCCGCAGCGCCGTCAGCAGCGCGGCGTCGTCCACGATGCCGCCGCGCGCGACGTTGGTCAGCGTCGCGCTGGGCTTCATGAGCCCGAGATCGACCGCGCCGATGGTGTGATGGTTCGCGGGCGTGTAGGGCAGCACCAGGATCACGTGATCCGACTGCCGCAGCAGCTCGTGCTTCGTGCGGTAGCTGGCGCCCAGGCGGCGCTCGGTCTCCTCGGAGACGCGCGAGCGGTTGTGATACAGCACGCGCATGCCGAATCCCTGGGCGCGACGCGCCACGGCCTGCCCGATGCGACCCATGCCGACGATGCCCAGCGTCGATCCGTAGACCTCCTGGCCGAGAAACAGGTCGTAGGACCAGCGGCGCCAGGCGCCGGTGCGGACCCAGCGATCGGACTCGGTGACGCGCCTGGCGACATTCATCATCAGCGCCCAGGCGTAGTCGGCCACCGACTCGTTCAGGACGTCGGGGGTGTTGGTTGCCAGGACGCCGGCCCGGTTGAACGCCTCGAGGTCGAAGTTGTTGTAGCCGACGGCCATGTTGCTGACGACGCGCAGGCCCGGGGCCGAGGCGAGGATCGCGGCGTCGACCCGGTCGCCCATGACGAAGGCGCCGTGCTTGTCCGCCAGGCGCCGCTGCATCTGCGCCGGCGTGAGCGGCAGGTCGTCGTCGTTGGTGTCGACCTCGAAGTGCTCGCGCAGGCGTTCGACCACGTCGGGGAAGATCGCGCGTGCGATCAGGATGCGTTGCTTCATCGAAGAGCCCGCCTCGAGCTAGTTCTTGATGTTCAGCCGCGGCACGAGCTGTTCGAAGAACGCGCGGTCGCGGTCGATCGTCGCCTGGAAGCCGGCGGCGTCGGCATAGGACCAACCGAGGTTCGCCTTCGCCAGCGTGGCCTTGAAGGCGTCGTCCTCTGCTGCCTTCCTGGCGACCACCGACAGCGTGTCGACGACGCCCTGGGGCACGCCCTTCGGCACCGCCAGGCCGCGCCAGGCTTCCACCGAAAGCTCGATCCGGCGTTCCTTCAGCGTCGGCACGGCGTCGAAGTCGCCGCTCCATCGACGGTCGGCCATGACGGCGAGCGTCCTGAGCTTGCCGGCGGCGACATGCTGTGCGACTTCGCCGGGGCTGACGCTGACGGCATCGACATGGCCGCCGAGCAGGCCGACCACCGCGGGCGCCGAGCCTTGGAACGGCACATGGTTGAACTGCACGGCCGTTTTCTCCTCGAGCGCGGCGGCGGCGAGGTGCCAGATCGAGCCGTTGCCGCCATTGCCCATCGCGACCTGCTTCGGCTTGTCGCGCGCATGGGCCAGCAGATCCTCGATCGTCTTCCATGGCGCGTCGGCGCGCACCGTGAGGGCGGCCGGGTCGGCGTTGAGGCGCGCGATCGGTTGCAGATCCGATGCGCTGAAGCGAATGTTGCCGAGGCTCGGCAGGATCGTCAGCTCGACGATCACGATGCCGATCTTGTAGCCGTCGGGCTTCGCATGGACGACCTCGCCCATGCCGATGGCGCCGCTGGCCCCGGGCTTGTTGATCACGGTCATCGGCTGCTGAGGCAGGTGCTTCTTGGCCGCGTCCGCAAACGCGCGGCCGACGATGTCGGTGCCGCCGCCGGCGGAGACGGGAACGATGAGCTCGATGGGTCGAGCCGGATAGCCGTCGGCCGCCCACGTCGGAAGCCCGCCGGCCAGGCAGGTGCCGGCGGCGAGCTGAAGAAGAAGCCGTCGTTGGGTGGCCATGGTGTGGTTGAAGCGATGTGCGTGGACGAGGGGGTGCGGCGGAGCCGCAACCGCGATGCGTGAAGGCCTCGATGCGCCTCAGCGCGGGAAAGGCCGGTGCAGTGGGCACTCGGGGTTCAGCCGCACGCCGAAGCCCGGCTTGTCGAGCGCCGAGGCCTTCATGCGCCCGTTCACCGGCACCGGCTCGTCGAGCAACTGCGGGTGGAACATTGGCACGATCTCGTCCGCGCCCGACGACATGTTGAGGAACTCGGCGAACGGGCTGTTGTGCCGCGTGATCACAAAGTGGTAGCTGTAGACCGACGAGCCGTGCGGCACGACGAGCTTGCCGCGCGCGTCGGCGAGGGCCGAGATCTTCACCAGCTCGGTGATGCCGCCGCACCAGCCGACGTCGGGCTGCAAGATGTCGCAGCACTCCATTTCGAGCAGCATGCGGAAACCCCAGCGCGTCGCCTCGTGCTCGCCGGTGGTCACGAGCATGCCGCGCGGCACGTTGCGGCGCAGCTCCGCGTAACCCCAGTAGTCGTCGGGCGGCAGCGCTTCCTCGATCCACTTGAGCCCGAACTCGTTGTAGGCGGCGGTCGCGAAGCGCGTCGCGTATTCGACGTCGAGGCTCATCCAGCAGTCATACATCAGCCAGAAGTCGGCGCCGCATTTGGCCCGCATGTCGGCGAGCAGTTCGAGGTTCTTCTTCAGCCCCTCCTCGCGCTCGGCCGGCGCATGGTGCAGCGGCAGCTTGCCGCCGATGAAGCCTTGCGCCTTCGCGAAGTCGGGCCGGGCGCCGGTCATGTAGAAGCTCAACTCGTCGCGCACCGGCCCGCCGAGCAACGCGTGTACCGGCTCGCCGCGTACCTTTGCGAGCAGGTCCCACAGCGCGAGGTCGACGCCCGAGATCGTGTTCAGCACGATGCCCTTGCGGCCGTAGTAGAGCGTCGAGTTGAACATCTGGTCCCAGATCTTCTCGATGTCGGTGACCTTCTGCCCCTCGACGAAGCGGGCGAGGTGCTTCTCGACGATCCAGCAGCCGAGGTCGCCGCCGGTGGTGACCGCGAAGCCGACGGTGCCGTCGCTCGCCTCGACCTCGACCACCAGCGTGCCGAGCACGTTGAGGCCGAAGCTCTGACGGCTCTGGCGGTACTCGGGGTACTTCGACATCGGCGTCGCGATGTGGTCGTCGATCCAGTGGCCGGCGCCCTGGTCGTGGTAGTCGGCGCCGGCGCCTCGCAGCGTGAAGGCGCGGATGTGCTTGATGGTCGGCATGGACATGGTCAGGACTCCAGCGGAATCGGAAGGCTTCAGGAGGCGTGCGCTTCGGAGTGGTCGAGGCGCCCACGCCGGCGCTGCATCAGCGCGAGGAACAGCAGGCCGCCGATCGCGGTCGTGCCGGCCAGCAGGTTCAGGCCCGCGCTGCTCGAGGCGAATGCCTGTTCGGCCCAGGTCTTCAGGTTCGGCGCGACGAAGCCACCGACCGCGCCCAGCGAGTTGATCAGCGCAATCCCGCTGGCCGCCGCGGCGCCGCCGAGGAACGCGGTCGGGAAGGTCCAGAACAGCGGTTGCACGGCGATGAAGCCGGCGGCGGCGAAGCACAGTGCGATCAGGGCGACGAACGGTGACCCGGCATTGACCGAGACGGCGATGCCGAGCGCACAGACCAGCATCGTCGCCAGGGCGAGCAGCGCATGGCGGCCGCTGCGCTCGGCGACCCGAGGCAGCCAGTAGGCGGCGGCGAGCGCGCAGACCCAGGGGATGGCGGTGACCAGACCGACCTCGAAGCCGACGTTCTTGCCCATCAACGCTGCCACCTGGGTCGGCAGGTAGAACACGACGCCGTAGACGCTGGCCTGGATCAGGAAGTACACCAGCGCGAGGAACAGCACGCGGCCGTTGGTCAGCGCCTTCAGCACCGTGGCGGGGCCGTGGGCGTTCTTGTGGCGCTCCTCGCTCTCGATCGCGCTGGAGAGCGTCTCGCGCTCTGCCGGCGTCAGCCACTTCGCGTCGCGCGGTTCGTTGTCGAGGTACCACCAGGCCCAGATGCCGACTGCCGTGGCCAGCAGGCCTTCGACCAGGAACAGCCATTCCCAGCCGCGCAGTCCGAGCACGCCGTTCATTTCGAGCAGCAGGCCCGACAGCGGGCTGCCGAAGATGAAGGCCAGCGGCGCGCCGAAATAGAACATGCCCATCACCCGCGTGCGTGCCGCGGCCGGGAACCAGCGCGTGAGGTAGTAGATGACGCCGGGGAAGAAGCCGGCCTCGGCCACGCCGAGCAGGAAGCGCAGCACGTAGAAGGTCGTCTCGGTGTGGGCGAACATCAGCCCGGCCGAGACCAGGCCCCAGGTGACCATGATCCGGCACATCCAGGCGCGGGCGCCGACGCGGTGCATTATCAGGTTGCTCGGCACTTCGAACAGCGCATAGCCGATGAAGAAGGCGCTGGCGCCGAAGGCGAAGGCCGCGTCGGAAAGGCCGGTGTCGAGCTGGAAGGCCTTCTTCGCGAAGCCGACGTTGGCGCGGTCGAGGAAGGCCAGCACGTACATCAGCAGCAGGAACGGCACGAGGCGACGGATCGCCTTGCCGATGACGGCGTCGAGCGCCGGCTGGGCGGTCGTGGATTGCATCTTTGTCTCCTGTGCACGCGCGCGTCGGCCCCTGCCGTCTGCGCGCGGCATCTGTTGTCGTGGGTGGGGGCGGGCCGGGCGGCCCGCGGGCGGTCAGTAGGTCGCGCGCCCGCCCGAGAGGTCGAACACCGCGCCGGTGCTGAAGGCGCAGTCCTCGGTGGCGAGCCAGGCGATCAACGAAGCGGCCTCGTCGACCTGCAGGAAGCGGCCCATCGGGATCTTCGACAGCATGAACTCGATGTGCTCGGGCTTCATCGAGTCGAAGATCGGCGTCTTCGCCGCCGCCGGCGTCACCGCGTTGACCAGCACGCCGGTCTTCGCGAGTTCCTTGCCGAGCGACTTCGTGAGCCCGATCAGGCCGGCCTTCGAAGCGCTGTAGTGCGAGGCGTTCGGGTTGCCTTCCTTGCCGGCGACCGACGCGATGTTGACGATGCGCCCGTAGCCCTGCTTGATCATCTGCGGCGTGACCGCGCGGCAGGTCAGGTAGCAGCCGACGAGGTTCACCTCGATCACCCGGCGCCAGACCTCGGGGTCGAGCTCCCAGGTGGGGCCGTTGCCGCCCGTGACGCCGGCGCTGTTGACCAGGGCGTCGATGCGCCCGTAGGCGGCGATCGCGGCGTTGGCCGCCGCGGCGACCGAAGCCTCGTCGGACAGCTCGACGACGGCCGTGCCGACTTTGCCGAGCCCGGCCAGCGCCTCTCGCGCCTTGGCGAGCTGCGCCTCGTTGATGTCCCACAGCACGATCGTGGCGCCGCTTTTCAGCATCCGTTCGGCCACCGCGTAGCCGATGCCTTGCGCGCCGCCGGTGACGACCGCGACCCGGCCCACGAAGTCGAGACGGTTCATCGGGCGCCTCCGAGCTTGGCGGCGACGGTGCGCTGGCGCTGCTCGCCGAGGCCGGTGATGCCTAGGCGCATCGTCTGCCCGGCCTTCAGGTAGAGAGGCGGCTTCTGGCCCATGCCGACGCCCGGCGGCGTGCCGGTCGAGATCACGTCGCCGGGCTGCAGGCTCATGAACTGGCTGATGTACGAGACCAGCGTCGGCACGTCGAAGATCATCGTGCGCGTGCTGCCGTTCTGGTAGCGCTTGCCGTCGACCTCGAGCCATATGTCGAGCGCCTGCGCGTCGGGCACCTCGTCGCGCGTGACGAGCCAGGGGCCGACCGGGCCGAAGGTGTCGCAGCCCTTGCCCTTGTCCCACTGGCCGCCGCGCTCGAGCTGGTAGGCGCGCTCGGAGACGTCGTTGACGATGCAGTAGCCGGCGACGTGGTCGAGCGCGTTGGCCTTCGAGACGTAGCTCGCGGCCTTGCCGATCACGATGGCGAGCTCGACCTCCCAGTCGACCTTCTCGGCGCCGGGCGGGATCTCGACGTCGTCGTTGGGGCCGCAGATTGCGCTCGTCGCCTTGGCGAACAGCACCGGCTCGGTCGGCACCGGCATGTTCGACTCGGCCGCGTGGTCCGAGTAGTTGAGGCCGACGCAGACCATCTTGCCGATAGGCGCTACGCAGGGGCCCAGGCGCGGCTCGCCATCGACCGTCGGCAGCGTCGCGGGGTCGAGCGCGGCCAGGCGGGCGAGCGAGGCGGGGGAGAGCACCTCGCCGCCGATGTCCTGTACCTCGGCGGAAAGGTCGCGCAGCCGGCCTTGCGCATCGATCAGGCCGGGACGTTCGCAGCCGGGCGGCCCGTAGCGGAGCAGCTTCATTCGGTCTCCTGTGTGCGTGGTTGGAATGGGCGAACTGTAGAAGTCGTTCCGATATCATTCCAATCGAAAGATTGCGTAGAGTGATTCCACTTTGGAATGTGAATGAAGAGAGGCCGCCGAGTTGCATCCGGGGGCGGATCGAGTGGTTGATGAATCGGGAGGAAGGCCTTGGCGCAGACGCTCCGGCTGGTCAATCGCTTGCGGCTGAAGCACTGGTCGCTGCTCAGCGCGCTGGGCGAGACGACGACGCTGAACCAGGCCGCGGCGCGCATCCACGTGACGCAGCCTTCGGCGACGAAGATGCTGGCGGACATCGAGGGCGCGTTCGGCTTCGCGCTGTTCGAGCGGCATGCCCGTGGCATGCGCGTGACGCCGCTCGGCGGCGAGGTCGTCCTCTACGCGCGCCAGGCGCAGGCCGGCCTTGACCGCTTCCTCGAAGGCCTCGAGATCAAGCGCCGCGGCGGCCACGGCCACCTGGTGTTCGGCGCCATCATGGGCGCGGCGCCCGACCTCGTCGCCCGGGCGGTGGCCGAGATCAAGCGCGAGCGCCCGCGGCTGAACGTGCGCATCCTGGGCGAGACCAGCGACCAGATCGGGGTGCTGCTCGAGCAGCACGAGATCGAGCTTGCCGTCGGCCGTTTCACGAGCCCGCTGCAGCACAACAAGTTCGACTTCGCGCCGCTCGCCGACGAGCCCCTGCGCGCGGTCGTTCGGCGCGGGCACGCGTTGGCCCGCAAGCGTCCGCTCGACTGGCCCGAACTCGTGCGCTGGCCCTGGGTGCTGCAGACGCTCAGCAGCCCGGCGCGCGTGCTGCTGGAGGAGGAATTCACGAACGCCGGGGTGACGACGCCGGAGGACGTCATCGAGTGCACCTCGATCTTCGCGACCCTGCAGCTCGTGCAGTCGAGCAATGCCGTCGCGGTGCTGCCCGAATCGGTCGTGCGCGACCACGTGAAGGCACGCCTGCTGCATGCGCTGCCGATCGCCGTCGGCCGCAGCCTGCGCGCCTTCGGCGTGCTGACCCGCCGCGACGAGGCGCTGAGCGACGTGGCCACCGCCTTCGTCGCCCACCTGAAGCGCAGAGCGGCTTCATCGGACCGCTAAGGCCGGCGGGCGACGCACCCGGTCGGGGCACCGCCCGCCGCGCAACCCGCGCCGAAGCGGCGCCGCTGCACGCGGAACTGCGCGCGCAAACCGCACGCGGAAATTTCCACACCCGCGCCATGTTCGCAGCGGCGGGCGCTCGCCGTTCGGGCCGCGGCGGACGAAAGTGCTGGCCATCATGAATGCCTTCCTTCGCCTCGCCCACGCGCTCGGCTCGATGCTCTACTCGGCTGCCTTCTTCGGCCAGCCGCACCGATGGTTGCCGGAACGGCTGCGCCTCAGGAGCTTCACCTTCGTCGCGCTCTCGAGCCTGTTCGTCTGCGCCGGCCTGCTGCGCCACGTCGCGGTGGCCGGCGGCAACCTCGACCGCCACACCGTCGCGCTGGCGCTGTACCTCACGCTGCTGATCGGCTTCGCCGGGCGTGCCCACTCGGTGCTGCTCGCGCTGGTGCTGGCGGTGTCGATCGGCGTCGACCTGGCGGTCGGCGTGTTCGGCCTGCTCGGCCTCGACATCTCGGCGCCGTTCATCCGCTTCGTCGTCTTCGCCTGGCAGGTCTCGGCCTGCGCGAGCGTGATGCGGCACTACGCGCATTCGCGGATGCCGGCAGCGCCGGACGAAGAGTTCAACGTCCCCAAGTGACGCCTGAGGCGCGGCGCCGCATGCGCCGCTGAGCGGGCCGGCGGCGCGGGCAGGGCCCGGCGAGACAATCGGGGCATGGCCCCCGACGCCGACGCGCACGCTTCACAGGACCCCCAGGGCGTCCCCCGGCTGCAGGGCCAGCCGCCGACCGCGCGCCTCTTCCTCGCGCTGTGGCCGCCGGCCCCGGTGCGCGAGGCCCTGCTCGCCCGGCGCGACGCCGCGCAGTGGCCGTGCACGGCCCGCCCGACGCCGGCCGAGCGCTTGCATCTGACGCTGCACTTCATCGGCGCCGTGCCGCGCCCGCGGCTCGCCGCGCTCGGCCCCGCGCTGGCGGTGCCGGCCGAGCCCTTCGAGATCGTGCTCGACCGCACCGTGCTCTGGTCGAACGGCATCGCAGCGCTGTTGCCGGCGACGGTGCCGGACGCGCTGCAGCGGCTGCATGCGCGGCTCGCCGGATCGCTCGATGCGGCGGCGCTGCCCGTCGACGCCCGGCCCTATCGCCCGCACGTGACGCTGGCCCGGCGTGCGGCTGGCGTTGTCTTCGGCGAGGCGGCTGCAGTGCGCTGGACGGCGCGCGGAGTCGGCGGCCGGCTACCACGTCGTGCACCGCTACGGTTGAACGGCGGCTCGAGGGGCCGCCGTGCCAGGTGCGCGGCTGGCTACTTCGCCGCGGCGGCGGCGGGCTCGCGCTGCGCGAGCAGCTTGTCGAGCACCGTCTCGAGGTGGCCGACGCTGCGCGGCAGGTCGTGCCACTTGTCGAGGCCGAAGAGACCGATGCGGAAGGTCGAGAAGTCGACCGGCTCGTCGCATTGCAGCGGCACGCCGGCGGCGAGCTGCAGGCCTTCGGCGATGAACTTCTTCGCGCTCTGGAAGCCCGGGTCGTCGGTGTAGCTGACGACCACGCCCGGCGCCTGGTAGCCCTCGGCGGCGACGCTCCTGATGCCGCGCTTGACGAGCATCGCGCGCACCGCGCGGCCGAGCGCGAACTGCTCGCCGCGCAGCTTCTCGAAGCCGTAGTCGCGCGACTCGAACATCGCGTCACGCGTGCGCAGCAGCGCGTCGGTCGGCATCGTCGTGTGGTACGCGTGGGCGCCGCCTTCGTAGGTCTCCATGATCTGCAGCCACTTGCGCAGGTCGCAGGCGAAGCTGGTGCTGGTGGTCTGCTCGATGCGCTCGCGCGCCGTGGCGTCGAGCATCACGAAGGCGCAGCCGGGCGAGCCGCTCCAGCCCTTCTGCGGCGCGCTCACCAGCACGTCGATGCCCAGCGCCGCCATGTCGACCCAGACTGCGCCCGAGGCGATGCAGTCGAGCACGAAGAGGCCGCCCACCTCGTGCACCGCATGGGCGACGCGCTTCAGGTAGTCGTCGGGCAGCAGGATGCCGGAGGCGGTCTCGACGTGCGGCGCGAAGACGACATCGGGCTGCGTCTCGCGGATCGCGGCGATCACCTCCTCGACCGGCGGCGGCACCCAGGGCTGTTGCCGCCCGGGGCCGGTGGGGCGGGCCTTCAGCACCACCGAGCCGGCGTCGATCGCGCCCATCTCGAGGATCTGCGTCCAGCGGTAGCTGAACCAGCCGTTGCGGATCACGAGCGTCTTCCTGCCGGTGGCGAACTGGCGCGCGACCGCCTCCATGCCGAAGCTGCCGCTGCCGGGGATCACCACCGCCGAACGCGCGTGGTAGACCTCCTTCAGCACGCCGGAGATGTCGCGCATCACCTGCTGGAACTTGCGCGACATGTGGTTCAGCGCGCGGTCGGTGTAGACGACCGAGTACTCGAGCAGGCCATCGGGATCGACATCGGGGCGCAGGGCAGGCATGGCGGCATCCTTCGGCGCGCGGCGGCGCCATCGTCGCAAAGGGGGCGGGGAGCTTAGCACCGCGAGGTGTCGATGCCCCGGTACCGCCGGCGCTGTCCCTGGGCCCGGTGCGGGCTGCGCATGTCGTTAGACTGCCCGCCGAACAGCCAAGAGCCCGCGGGGCCGCCCGAAGGGCGCATCCCCAGGGCGCAGCCCGAAGGACTCCAGTGAACGATCGCCCTTACATCGTCGGACTCGGCGGCACCACGCGCACGGGCTCGACGGTCGAGCGGGCGCTGGCCGCCACCCTCGGCCACGCCGAACGCCTGGGCTGCGAGACCGTGCTGCTCGGCTGCGACGCCTTGCCGCAGGAGGCCTACGACCCCTCGCGCGTCGAGCGCAGCGCGCGCGCGCTGGCCCTGGTGGCGGCGCTGCGCCGGGCCGACGGCGTGCTGATCGCGACACCGGCCTATCACGGCGGCATCTCGGGCCTGGTGAAGAACGCGGTCGACTTCGTCGAGGACATGCGCGACGACCCGCGCGCCTACCTGTCCGGTCGCGCGGTCGGCTGCATCGTCAGCGCCGACGGGCCGCAGGGCCTGGGCTCGACGCTGGCGGCGATGCGTTCGATCGTCCACGCGCTGCGCGGCTGGCCGACGCCCTATGCCGCGGCGATCAACGGGCGCCCGCGGCCCTTCCTTTCGCCCGAGGGGCAGGACGACCCGGCCGCCGTCGAGGCCTGCGAAAGGGTCGCCGGCGAGGTCGTCGCCTTCGCGCGCATGGCCCGCGCCGCGGCCGCGCGAGGCTGAGGGGCCGCGCGTCGGCCTGCTGCGGCGCGCATGAAAGTCTTCCTCAGCCACGCCACCGAGACCAAGCCGCGGGTGCGCCAGATCGCCGCCTGCTTCCCGGCCCACGTCGAGGTCTGGCTCGACCAGGACGAGCTCGCCACCGGCGTGCGCCTGCCCGAGCACATCGGCGGCGCGATCAACGACGAGTGCGACTTCGTGCTGGTCTTCGTCGACCGCCACGCCATCGAGTCCGAGTGGGTGCGGCGCGAGGTCGGCATGGCCCTGATGCGCGAGGGCGACCTGCGCCGCACCTTCCTGCTGCCGGTGCTGCTCGAGCCGCTCGCCGCGGAACTGCCGAAGCTCGGCGACCTCGGCGAGCGCGTCTTCTTCGACGCCACCGACGCCACGCCGGAGGGCGTGCGCCGCACCGGCGAGCGCATCGCGGGCGAGCTCTTCGCGCTGGCCAGCCGGCTCGTCGAGACGCTGCGCTCGAGCGGCCGGCGCCAGATGCTGGCCGACTTCAACCGCGAGCTGACCGAGTTCAAGCAGGTCGCCTTCATGTGGCTGGCCACGCTGGGCAACCCGCTGGCGATGCTCTCGACCAACCAGGAGGCCTTCGACCGCGTGCGCGAGGCGGTGGCGCGCTACAACGAGGTGGCCGACCGCTTCATCCCGCGGCTCGACCTGCACCGCGAGCGGCTGTGCACCGCCTGGAGCCACTACCGTCGGCTGACGCAGGACATCCGCGACGCGATGGACCTGATCGAGAACGAGGTCTACCGTGGTGCGCTGTACCGGCTCAACGAGATCCACGAAATGATCCACGCGCTCGACCTCGCGCACGAGGCCAAGGCCCCCGACGTCGCCGCCCGCGAGGCGGCGCTCGAGCCGCAGAAGGAGGCGCTGCTCGCGCAGGCGGCGGCGGCGCTGGAGAGGATGTCGACCCGCTCGACCGATCTCGTGGCCGAGATCGAGCGCGAGATCTGAGCGACCGCCCGAGCGAAGCCCGGACCCGGCATGTCGACGCGCCGTGACACGCTGATCGCTGCCGCCGGGGCGGCGCTGGCCGGCGGGCCGGGCGCCGCCGCCCTCGGCGCGCTCGGCCTCTGGGGCGCCCGCGTGGCGGCGACCGGCGCCTTGGCGCAGGGGCGGCCCGCGGCCGCGCAGCACGAGGACGCGCCGGGCGCCGCAGCCACGCAGCCCACCCCGTCCGCTCAGCCCGCCCAGGCGAGCCAGAGCCGGCCGGCAGAGCCGTCCGCCGCCAGCGCGCCCAGCGTCAGGCTGCACCGCCTGCGCACAGGCGACCTGGGCGGCCTGCTGGCGGTCGAGGTGGCGATCGAGGCGCATGACGAGGACGCCAGCGGTCCGGGCGCGACGCGCGGCCTCTGGCTCGTCGACTCGGGCTCGACCGCGCACCTGATCGACCGCGCGCTCGCGCTGCGCCTCGGGCTCGAGGGCGCCGGCAGCGTCGAGCTGGCGACGGCCGGCGGGCGCCAGCGCGTCGAGCGCGTCTGGCTGCCGCCGCTGCGCCTCGCCGAGGCGGGGATCGGCCCCGCGATCGGCCCCAAGATCGGCCCCAGGATCGGCGCCGCGCAGGCGCTGGCGGTCGACCTGCAGGCGGTGCGCGACGTGGCCGGTGACGCGGTGCAGGGCCTGCTCGGCGCGCCGCTGCTGGCCGGGCGCGTCGCCCGCTTCGACCTCGCCGCCGGCACCCTGGCGCTCGACGTCGAGCCCTGGCCGGCGGCACAGGGCGCGGTCGAGGTGCCGCTGCGCGCGAGCGGCGGCCTCGTCGCCTTCGAGCCGCAGCTGGCGCCGGGCATCGCCGGCGACTGCCTGTTCGACACCGGCAACGCGGGCTCGGTCGTGCTCTTCGCCCACGCGGCCGAGCGCCTGGTGCGCGACCGCCATCTGCCGATGCTCGTCTCGCGCGAGCTCGGCGGCGTGGTCGAGGTCGCCTATGCGCGCAGCGCCGAGGCGGCGATCGGCAGCTACCGCCGGCGCGAGGTGCCGATCGCGCTCGAGCGCGGCGGCAGCGCGCGCCGCGGCGGCCACTTCGACCGCCTGCTCGGCAGCGTCGGCGTCGCGCTGTTCGAGGGCGCGGCCTTCACGCTCGACCTGAAGGGCGGGCGGCTGCAGATCCTCGGCGGTGCGGCCGCCGGCAGCGCGCTGCCGGGCGGCTTCGGCTTCGCGGTGACGCGCCACCACGACGGCCGGCTGATGCTCGACCGCGTGCTGCAGGGCGGGCCGGCCGAGCGGGCCGGCCTGCAGCCGGGCGACCTGCTGGCCGGCCTCGACGGCGGCCTGGCCCCGACCGCGCCGGCGGTGCTCTGGGGCGCGCTGCACGGGCGCGACGACGCAATGTTCGAGCTCGAGCGTGACAGCCGGCGCTGGCAGGCGCGGCTGGCGCGGGCGGTGTTCTTTCCGCTGCTGGGCTGAACGGGCGCGGCCACCGCCACGCCTTCATCCGTGGCAGCGCGCCGCGTGGCTGGACAGGGTTGCGTACCCCGCATAGACTTCTGACTTGTCAGGTCAGATGTGTCGAATTTCAGGAGTACGGATGCAAAGCTGGCAGATGCAGGCAGCCAAGGCGCGTTTCTCGGAACTGGTCAAGCATGCGGCCCAGCAGGGGCCGCAGGAGATCACCTTGCACGGCCGGTCGGTGGCGGTGGTGGTGTCGCGCGAACTGTTCGACCGACTCTCGGGTAATGAACAGTCTCTGGTCGAGTTCATGCGCGCGTCACCGCTGCACGATCACGACGAAATCGCCTTCGAGCGCGATCGTGGGCTGCCGCGCGAAGTCGCGTTTTGAGCTACCTCGTCGACACCAATGTGCTGTCCGAACTGCGTCGGCGCCAAGCCGATGCGCGCGTGGTGGCGTGGATGCAATTGCGGCCGCGCCAGTCGCTGTACCTGAGCGTGCTGAGCCTGGGCGAGATCCGCAAGGGCATCGAAGGCGTGACCGATCCGGCCTTCCGCCAGGCCCTCACCGACTGGCTGGAAGCCGACCTGCCCAACTACTTCGTCGGCCGACTGCTTGGCATAGATGCCGCGGTCGCCGACCGCTGGGGCCGCCTGCAAGCGAGTGCCGGGCGTACGCTGCCGGTGATCGACGGCCTGCTCGCCGCCACAGCGCTTCAGCATGACCTGAGCTTGGTGACGCGCAACGTCCGCGACTTCGACGGCCTGGGCCTGCAACTGGTCGATCCTTGGTCAGGCCCCCCGGGCTGAGCGCGGCGACGTATCGTCGACAGTCCACCAACTCACCGCCACGCCGCCGCCATGTACGTCCTCCGCACTTCGCCGAAGACCGACCCGCGGCCCTGCAGCGGATCATCCGCGAGCACCCGCTCGGCCTGCTGGTGACGCACGGACCCGAGGGGCTGGATGCCAACGCGCTCGACGCCCGCGGGCACGACGAGTTGGCGCGCCGCATGCGCGAGGCCGGCTGACGGCAGCCGCGCCGCGACGCCGCTCAGGTGGTGAGCTTCAGGCCGACGATCCCGGCGAGGATCAGGCCGATGCAGAGCAGGCGCGAGACGGTCGCCGGCTCGTTGAAGAGCAGCATGCCGAGGCCGACCGTGCCAACCGCTCCGATGCCGGTCCACACCGCATAGGCGGTGCCGACGGGCAGCGTCCTCATCGAGAGGCCGAGCAGGCCGATACTGGCGACGATTGCGGTCAGGGTGCCGACCGTCGGCCACAGGCGCGTGAAGCCCTCGGTGTATTTGAGTCCGATCGCCCAGCAGATTTCGAGCAGACCGGCGATGACGAGCACGACCCAGGCCAAGGGGCCACCTCCGGGCGCCCAGACGCCACGTTGCGCGGGTCGTCCCGGGCGGGGGGTGATGCGGGCAGGGTCGTCCCTGCCGGTTCGGCGCCGGACAACTGCAGCGGCCGAAATGTCGGGGCCTCGTCCGCCGAGGCCGCGGCCACTATAGGCGGCCTCGCGCCGCAGCCGAAGGCCCGGCGGTCCTTGCCCCCAGGCGGCCTGGGTGGTAGCGGCGCAACGGCCGGCTGTCGGCTGTCGGCCGGGACCTCAGGGGCAGGCCGGCAGCCCGCCCGGATCGCGCTCGCGCTGCAGCTTGAGCGTGCCGGGCGCGCCGCTGACCTCGATGCCCGAGATGCCGACGTAGCGCCCGGCCGTCCACGCGGAGGTGCCGACAGTGAGCGAGACGACGTCGTCGTAGATGCCTTGCGACAGGTCGGCGGCCTGGCGCACCAGGCTCACCTGGCTGCCGGTGAGGGCGCCGTCGCGCAGCTCGCAGCCGGTCTGCACGAGGCGGTTGGCGTCGGTCGGGTCCTGGGTCGAGTCGTCGCGGAAGCGGATGCGCCGCGCCGGGTCGTCGATGTCGGTCCAGACACCCGTCGCCAGCGAGGGGTTGAAGGTGCCGAAGTACAGCACCGTCGCGCCGTTGTCAGAGACCACCTTGTTGACGCTGCCGTCGGCGAAGCGGCCCTGGAAGCAGCTGCCGAGGTCGATGCGGTCGCGCCGCACCCAGCCGACGAGGTTGGCGCAGCCGCCCGCGCCGAGGTCGCTCTCGGCGCTGCTCTTCACGCTGTACTCGGGCGTGTAGTAGACCTGCCAGGGGTTGCCGTTGGCGTCGACGTCGACCTGCAGGTTGATGCGCCTGCCGTCGTCGCTGCCGTCGATGCGGCCGTCGCCGTTGCTGTCGACCGAGAAGTCGCCGCCGGCGGCCCCGATGACGCCGAGCACCGCGGCGGTCTCGCCGCCGCAGGCAGCGAGCAGCAGCGCGGCGGTCGCGAGGGCACAGGCGCCGCGCAGCGGCCGCGTGGCGAGCCTGAGGTCTCCAATCCTGTCGATGGGCATGTGGTGCTCGCCTGTCGTGCGCGCCGGGAGCCGGCGGGCGGGAATCCTAAGTCCGCCGCCTGGCCGCCACAAGCACGACGTGGGCCCGTGGGCGCCGCGTGGCGGCGCCCGCCGTCACCGGCCCTTCCTACGACGAGGCGAAGGCCTGCGGCCTTCCGATGGATCGTGAGGAAACCGTGAGGACCTGCCCGGGCGGCGCCCGCAAGGTCGGGCCCCCATGAACCACAGGAGCCTTCGATGTCCCACCTGCACGCCGCCCGGCCGAGAGGGTCGCCTTTCCTGGTCGCCTGGCTCGCGCTGGCGCTTTTCCTCTGTTGCGTCGTCCGTGAGGCAGGGGCAGCGCAAGCCTTCTCGAGAGTGACGAGCATTGCGTCCTCGTTGCCCGAGGTCGTGTTCGAGCCCAACGTGTACCGGCTGGTCGACTGGAATCGCGACGGCCATCCGGATCTCGTCCACATCAAGACGGTGACGGGCAGCGGCGCCACCCAGGTGCACATCTACGACGGCGCCAGCAAGTACCAGCGCGCGCTGCTCAGTGCTTCGACGGCGCTGCACGAGGTCACGCGCGCAGGCATCGCGACGGCGTCCTCGATGTCTTCGCGATCAAGAAGTACATGACGGGCACCGGCTCGACCGAGGTGCATGTGCTGGATGGGCGGCGCGGCTTCCAGTCGTTCCTGCTGCAGACAGGCACGCTGCTGCACGAGACCGGCGAAGACTTCGACTTCAGCGTCGTGGACCTGACGCTGAACGGCCGCACCGACGGGCGGCTCGACCTGCTCGCGATCAAGAAGTGGAACACCGCCGGCAGCGTCGAGGTGCACGTGCTGTCCGGCGCGCATCGGTTCGGGCGCTGGGTGCTGCAGACCGGCACGGCGATTCCTGCCGTCCAGCACAACATCCATTCGTACGCCCAGGTCGTCCGGTCGGCGACCACCGGCTTTCCTCAGCTGGCGATCGTCAACCGATCGGCGTTTCCGGGCGGGACGCACCAGCCAGGTTCGGTCTACTACCTCAACGGGACGCCGTTGAACTGGAACGGCGGCTTCCATGGGTTCATCCAGGGCGGCAGCGCGCCGCAGGCCGACGTGACGCTCGGGTACTGCGGCTGATCGTCCACGGCCGCCATCGCGCTCATTTCTCCAGCTTCGCCTTCGCCGCCTCCAGCGCCGGGCGCATCAGCTTGCGCAGGCCGACGACGGCGGCGGCGTCGTCGCGCCCGGCAGCAGGCTCGTTGCCGGTGTCGGCGCGGTAGGCGCGCGCCCGGTACTCGAGCAGGCTGCCGCTGCCGGCGGGCGTCACGCGCAGCCGTGCCGAGTAGGAGCTGACCGGCAGCACCTTGGGGTCGAGGTCGCGGCCGGAGCGGTACGACAGGCTCATCTGCGCCGCGTCGTAGTCGTCGAGCTCCTCGGTCACGCTGCCGCCGCCTTCGGCGAGCACCAGCCGGCGCGCCGAGCCCACCGCGTTGCCCTTGTCGGCGCTGCTCGAGGTCAGCCCCGGGTGCCAGGCGGCGAAGGCGCCGAAGTCGCCGACCAGCGCCCAGACGGCCGCCGGCGGCGCGGCGATCTCGACCTGCTCGTCGACCTTCTGCGGCGTGGGGCCGTGGGCCCTCGCGGCGGGCGCCGCGCACAGCGCCGCGATGCAGGCGATGGCCCGGCGGCGGTCGATGCCGCGCGAAGCGGTGGGCTGGGCCTCGCCGTGGTCGTGATTGCGGTCCTGGGCGTTCGCGGCGAGGGTGGGGCGAGGGGTCTGGCTCATGTCGGTTCCGGCTCCAGCGTCGGGTGGGGGTTCGGGATGGAAGGGGTCGGGGGCGCAGGCGCCGGCGGCGGGGCGGCCTGCGCGCCGGCCGGTCGGCGCCGCGGCAGCGGCAGCAGGCTGGCGAGCAGGGCCAGCACGCCGAGCACGGCCAGCGCGTCATGCAGTTCGTGCCGGCGCTCCACCGTGTGGCCGCCCGGCAGCGCGCGCAAGGCGGCGACGACGGCGCCGGCGCTGCCGGCGTCTCCGACGCCCAGGCCGGTGACGCGGGCCACGTCCTGCAGCACCGCGTCGCGGCGCGCCGAGAGGTGCTGCGCGGTGCTGCCGGGGGCGCGTTGCGGCGCGTTGCGCACGTCCTGCCCGGCGGCCATGCGTTCCATGTCGAGCACCGACAGCGTCGGCCCGCCGGTGCTGGCGAAGGCGGCGGCCTCGTCGGCCGTCCAGTAGCCGGTGATGCGGCCGTCGGCGTCGAGCCGCGGCACCGGCTGCGGCAGCTCGCCGCCGATGCCGAACAGCAGGCCCGGCGGCGTCGTGGGCCGGCGCTCGAAGCGCGGCTCGCGGCCCGCGGCGAGCGCCGGCGCCTGGTCGCCGTCGGTGAACAAGGCCAGTGCCGCGCCCGGCCAGCGGCGCTCGATCTCGTCGAGCGCCGAGTAGCTGCCGTAGTAGAGGTGGCTGTCGGCCGCCCAGGCCATGCGCCAGTCGATGCCGTCGAGCACGTCGTCGAGCGCCCCGTAGTGCGCGCAGACCTCGAGCGGTGCGACGAGCACCATCGTCCTGCGCTCGGCGAACACGCCGACGCCGATGCGGTGCCCGCAGGGCAGCTCGCGCAGCGCGCGCCGCAGCAGCTCGCGCGTGTAGGCCAGGCGCGTCTGCGCGGCGGCGCCCGCCGGCGTGCCGGGCCCGGTCGCGGCCATGTCCTCGACGTTCATGCTCTGCGTGATGTCGACCACCAGCAGCGTCGTGCCGGCGCGGCCCGGCAGCGTGATGCCGGGGCGCAGCAGCGCGAGCGCGAAGGCCAGCGCGGCGAGGGCCACCAGCAGCGCGCGCGGGCGGCGGCGCAGCGCCTGCAGGGCCGTCGTGAGGCGGGCGGACGGGGCGGGTCCGATCACGCTCAATGCATCCCGCGCGGCTGGCCGATCATCTCGGTCCAGGCCGGCTTGTCCTTGCGCAGCGCCTCCTCGATCTCGGACTCGTCGCCCGAGCGGCGCCAGCTGCGCGCCTCGAAGTCGGGCAGCACGCGCGTCGCGAGCTCGAGGTTGTAGCGCGCGTTCCAGTCGTCCGGGTCCTCGCGCAGCGCGCGCCGCAGCCCACTCTTGGCCAGCAGCAGCAGCGCCATCGCGCGCTGCGCGCCGCCTTCCTCGCGCGCGGCGGCGATGCCCTGGCGCAGGTGCAGGTTGGCGACGTTGACGCGCACCGCATGGCGCAGCACCGGCGAGCCGAGCGCCTCGGTCTCGGCATAGGCGCTCATCGCCTCGTCGATCCGGCCGCGGTGATCGAGCGCAACCGCCTGCGCGAACAGCACCCGCGGGTCGTCGCCCGGCAGCGCGGCGCCGGCGGAGATGCGCTGGTTGGCCTGCGTCTGCTGCCAGGCGGCGACGCCACGCGCGACCGCGCAGGCGCAGGCGACGATCGCCAGCAGCAGGAAGCCGCGCGACCACCAGGGCCCGGCGAGCAGCGCCCTCACGCCGGCCGCCACCGGGGCACCTCCAGCAGGCGTGCGGCGAGCAGCGCGAGGGTGCAGGCCAGCGCCAGTGCGTCGCACCAGGCGCGCCATTCGCGCCGGGGCTGCGGCTCGAGGTAGCGCAGCGGCAGGTTCTCGAGCCGCGAGACGTCGTCGATCGCCGCCTCGAGCGCGCGCGGGTTGTCGGCCTCGTACAGCCGGTAGGGCACGCCGAGGTCCTGGAAGAAATCGTCGAGGTAGTACTCGGGCGCGACATCGACCCCGGCGTCCGGCGTCGGCAGGCGGGTCGGGCTGTTGCCGCCCGGCGTGCGCAGGTAGATCCAGTAGAGCTGCACCTGCTGCTCCTGGAACAGGCGCCGCATCTTCGGCTGCACCCGCGGGTCGATGCCCGCCGCGCCGTCCGACACCAGCAGCACGACGCGCGAGCCGGTGCGCGGCTGGTCGCCGAACTGCTCGAGCGCCATCGTGAGGCCGGCCGAGATGTTGGTGAGGCCGACGCCCATCGCGGCCGAGGCCTCGATCGCCGCCCGCATCGCCGCGTGGTCGACCGTCAGCCCGAGCACGTGGATCGGCGCGGTCGAGAACAGCACGAGGCCGAAGAGGTCGAGCGGGCGCCGCTGCACGAAGGCGTCGAGCAGGCGGGCCGCGGCCTGGCCCTTCGACTCCTCGCCGGCCCGCACCGCGCCGCTGCCGGCGAAGCCGTCGGCCATGCTGGTGCTGCGGTCGAGCACGACGACCACATGGGCGCCGCTGCCGACGCGCTCGACCGGCTCGCCGCCCGAGTAGGCGCCCGCCAGGCCGACGACCGCCGCGACGATCGCCAGGCTGCCCAGCGCCCGCAGCAGCAGCGCGGCAGCACGCGAGGCCGGGTCGCGCGGCAGCGCCGCGAGGCTCGCCCAGGCCACCCGCTGCTGCCCGTGCCAGAGCCAGGGCAGCAGCGCGAGCGGCAGCGCGGCGAGCCAGGCGGGCTGCTCAAACGCCGGCATGCGGGGCCCTCGGGCGGGGCGGGGAGCCGCCTGCCGGGTTCAGTGCCGGCGTGGATGACGCCGCGGGCGTCGCGCCGCGCCGTGCCAGCGGCCGGAACTCCAGTTCGGCCAGCCGCTGCAGCAGCTGCGCCAGCTCCTGCCGGCTCACCGCCGGGGCACGGCCAGGCGCCAGGTAGAGCAACTGCCGCGAGGCCTCGAACATCTCGCCCACCGGCGCCGCGAGCGGCGCGAAATGGGGCTGTGCCGCGAAGAAGCGCGCCAGGTCGGCGGCGAAGACCGTCTCGCCGGCGGTCTGGTCGAAGGCGCCGTGCCAGTCGCGCAGGTCCTCGGTGCCGACCTCGCCGCGCGACGGCGCCAAGCCTGCCGGCGACGAGCGGTCCCGCGCCCGCACCCGCGCCCGCACCTGGCGCCAGGCGACGGCAAACGGCCGCCGGGCGCGCGGCGCCAGCAGGCGCCCGCTGGACCAGCCCCAGCCGAGCAGCGACACCGCGGCCACGCCGAGCCAGGCCGCCGCGTCGCCCCAGGGGCGCGCGGTGTCGTAGGGCCGGGCCTGCCAGCCGGGCCGCATGCTGTCGAGCCAGTCGCGGCGCCGCTCCCAAGGCACCTGCGGCGCGACCGCCACCCGCGCCGCCGGCAGCTCGACGATCGCGATGCGGCTGCCCTGGCGCAGCCGCACCGGGGTGGCGGGCAGCGGCACGTCCTCGACCATGCGCACGCCCTTGAAGATCTGCCAGTCCAGTTCGAGCCAGCGGCAGGCGCCGTCGGCGCAGGCGCCCGGCGCCGGCAGCACCCGGTGGGCGCGCAGTTCGACCGCGCGGTCCTCGCGCGAGGCGCCCGGCAGGCCGTCGCGGTCGATCTCCCAGCCGGCGGGCCAGGCGATCAGGGCGCGGTAGGTCACGCTGTCGCCGAGCAGGCGCGCGCTGTCGCGCGGCGGCTGGAAGGCCAGCAGGCGCGGCAGCGGGCCGTCGTCGGCAGCGTGGGCCGCGACGGGTGAGAGCCCTGGCAGGACGAGGCCCAGGCCGAGCGGCAGGCCGCGGAGCAGGCCGCGCAAGATGTCGCCCAACCTGCCGAGCAGGAAGCTGCGGAAGGGGGGCGCAGCACGCGCTGCCCCCTCGCGCTGTGCAGGGCACCTGTCGCGGCGGCCGCTGCCGCCGTGGCCCGGGCGTGCGGTCGCGCTCATCCCGGGCCCTCGCGCAGGAAGTGGCGCGCCGCGGCCCGCAGGTCGAGCGCGTCCTCGACCACGAGCAGGCTCGCGCCGTGGCGGCGCACGCTGCGGCGGGCGGCCTCGAGCCGCTCGGCCTGGCGCTCGGCCAGGCGGCGCGCGCTGCCCGGGCGCAGCAGCAGCAGACGCTCGCCGGCCCCTTCGAGGTCGGCCAGCCGCACCAGGCCCCATCGCGCCGGCGGCAGGCGCTCGGCGCTGTCGGCCAGCAGCGCGACGACGACCTGGTGCCGGGCCAGGCGCCGCAGCACACCGTCCAGCAGCGCGTCGGGCAGGTAGCCGTCGGAGAGCAGGAAGACCAGCGCGCGCTGGCGCGGCAGCCAGCGCGTGGCGGCCTGCAGCAGGCCCTCGGCGCCGCGTTCGCGGCTGTGCGTGCCGGCGCCCGTGCCCAGGCCCTGCTCGGGCGACGAACCGCCCGCCAGCGCCTCGAGCCGCTGCGCCACCCGCTCGCCGGCATGGCGCGAGACCGTTGGCGGCGCGAACAGGCCGCGCTGCACTTCGCGGTCGCAGCCGACGAAGCCGAAGGCGTCGCCGCGGCGGAAGGCGCCGCGCGCGAGGGCGCGTGCGAAGTCGGCCACCAGCTGCAGGCGGCTGGCGGCGCCGGCGAAGCGCATTGAGCGCGACAGGTCGGCCAGCAGCACCACGGGGATGCGCGCCGGCTGGTGGAAGTCGCGCACCCAGGGGCGGTCGAAGGGGTCGGTGGCGCTGGCGCGGGCGTCGATGCGTCGCGCGTCGCGGCCTTCGCCGAGCGGCACGACGCCGCGAAAGCGTTCGGCCGCGCCGCCGATGCGCGAGCGGTGGCTGCCCGGGTGGACGCCGGCAGCGCGCCAGCCGATGCGGTAGTCCAGCTCGCCGGCGCGCGGGCTGCCTTCGGGCCTCGCCTTCCGGGGGTCGCCCTGGGGACGGGCCGGCGGGCTCACGGCGCGGCCACCCGGCGCAGGATCTCCTCGGCGAAGGGGCGCGCCAGCGCCGCGCGCTGCGCCTCGTAGACCGGCTGCAGCGCGATGCGGTGCGCGACCGTCTCGACGAACACCGCGCGCAGGTCCTCGGGCACGATCGCGTTGCGGCCTTCGAGCCAGGCGTGCACCCGCGCCGCGCGCGCCAGCATCGCCATGCCGCGCGGGCTGGCGCCGGCGAGCACCAGCTCGTCGGTCTCGACCTCGGGCAGCGCGATGCCGTAGTCGGCCGGGCGCCGCGTCGCGAGCCAGAGCTCGCTGCCGTAGCGGCGCAGCGCGGGGCTAGCGCTGATGTCGCGCTGCAGCGTCGCGGCCAGGCCGTCGAGCGCGGCCGGGTCGACCAGCCCCGCGGGCACCGGCGCGACGAGCGCGCCGGTGTCGTGGAAGCGCGGCTCGAACATCAACGCCTCGAGCTGGTCGCGCGCCTCGGGCGCCTCGACCAGGATCTCCATCATGAAGCGGTCGCGCGAGGCGGCCGGCAGCTCGAAGGTCTCTTCCCGCTCGACGCGGTTGCGGTCGGCGAACACGGTGAGGTGCGGGAAGCGGAATTCGCGGTTGAAGGCGCTGACGGTGCGCTCGGCCATCAGGCGCAGCAGCAGCGCATGCACCTGCGGCCGGGCGCGGTTGATCTCGTTGAAGAAGAAGATCGACAGCGCCTCGCCCTGCGCCAGCAGTGGGCCGGGCAGCACGCGCGGGCGGCCGTCGTCGCCGAGCTGGGTGTAGTAGACGAGGTCACCCGGCATCAGGTCGATCGTGCCCTCGATGCGCTGGTAGGCGCCGCCGATGCCGCGCGCCAGCGCGCGCAGCAGCGTCGTCTTGCCGACGCCCACGTCGCCCTCGAGCAGCACGTCGCCGCGCGCGAAGAGCGCGACGACGGCCAGGCGCACCGCGTGCGGCATGCCCAGCATCACCGACGAGACCGCGCGCTCGAGCGTGAGCGCGCGGTCCCGCCAGTCGGCGAGCGAGCGGTCGTCCGCCATCGGCTGCGGCCCGCTCAGTCCAGATCGAACTTGAAGCTGCCTGTCTTCTTGGCGTTGGCGAGGCGCTTGGCATTGCGCTCCTCCATCGCCTTGACCGCCTGCTCGTTCTTGTTCAGCTCGGCCGGGTCGTGCTTCGGGTCGTACTTGCTGCCGGCGATCTTCTCGGGGAAGCCCGGCTTGGGCTCCCAGCAGTTGCCGGGCGCCTTGCACTTGGTGCCGTCGTAGGCCTGGGCGCCGGCGGCGGCGACGAGGGCCGATGCGGCGATCGCGAGGGTGGGGATCAGCTTCATGCCACGGTCTCCTTGGTCTTGATGTCGTGCGAGGGGGGATGGGAACGGGTGCAGCGCCGGGCCGGGCCGGGCGGGGTCGCTAGGGCTTGGCGCCGCCCGGGGCGGCGCCGGTGTTGATCGAGCGCAGCCAGGCCATGATGTGGAGCATGTCGTCCTGGGTGATGCGGTTGCGCAGCGGCCCCATCGAGCCCGACAGGCCGCCGTAGATCGCCGAGAACAGGCCCGGGTCGGTGGCCGCCTGCTTGTAGGTCCAGTAGCTGTCGTTCAGCCCCGGGCCGAGCTTGCCCTCGGCATGGTGGCCGTGGCAGCCGGAGCAGGCGGTGGAGAACAGCGACTCGCCCTTGGTGATCGCCTCGGCGTTGCCGTTGTAGGGATTCTTGCCGTCGGTCTTGAACGACTTGACGGCGGCGGTCTCGGTCTCCTTCAGGCCGCTGAAATCGAGCGGCGTGCCCTCGATCAGGTTGTAGAAGCGCGGCGTCTGTGCGGCGGCGGGCGTGCTGGCGATCGCGATGGCGGACGCGAGCGCTGCCCACAGGGGCCACAGGCGGGCGGTACTGCGATTCATAGGCCTAGAACTCCTTCTTCGTGAGCGCGGGGATGCCTTCGCCCTCGAGGACTTCCCGGATCTGCGGCTGCAGCTTCGGCAGGGCCGCCTCGATGCGGCCGAGCAGCGCGGCGTTGTCCTTGCGCACGCCGATCGCGGTGTCGTAGCTGAAGACCACCGGCTCGCCGTCGCTGCGCTTCGCGTCGGGCACGGGCACGGCACGCAGCGGCACGGGGCTCGCCTTGACGTAGCGCGCGGCGGCGGGCGCCCAGACGACGGCGACGTCGATCTCGCCGGAGGCCACGTCCTTCACCAGCTTCTCGACGTCGTAGCGCACGAAGCGGTTGCGCATCGATTTGTTGCCGCCCAGGCTCATCAGGTAGCGGAACGAGTCGGCGTGGCGGCCGATCTGCCGCAGCATGGTCTCGGCAGGGGTGCCGGGGATGACGCCGATGCGCGCCGTCTTCAGCGAGGCGTCGCTCCAGTCGCGCGGTGCGGGGCCGTCCTGCTCGCGCGTGAGGAAGACGTAGCTCGAGCGGTAGTAGCTCCCGGTCGTCGCGAGGCGCGGGTCGCCGGCGTCGACGCCCATCATCACGTCGCAGGTCGACTTGTCGATGCCGTCGCGCACCACGTAGCGCGGGTCGGCGAAGGGCACGCGCTCGACGCTCGCGCCGAGGGCCTTCGCGAGTTCGCGCGCGAGGCGGTCTTCGAAGCCGCTGCCGTCGGCGGCGGTGTAGGGCTGGTCCTGGTCGGCGCTGCACACGCGCAGCGCCTGAGAGGCCTGGGCGGGCACGGCCGAGGCGGCGAGGATCGCGGCCGCGGCCGCGATCAGGGTCTGGGTTCGCATGGGAGGCACTCCTCGCGGTGCCGATGCGGCACCGCCACGTCGACCCGGGCCGCTCCCGCGGCCCGGGTCCTTTCACCTGAAGGTTCGGCTGGAGGTCACGCTCAGAGCGCGAAGACCATCATCCCGCCGCCCATCTTGGTGTACTGCTGCAGCTCCTTGAACGCACCCACCGCGCCGAGGCCGGCGGTCGGGTCGGTCAGGTCGAACACCAGCCCCACGCCGGGCCAGCCGCCCACGCCGTAGTAGATGGCGACGTACTGCTTGCCCTTGTGCTCGTAGGTGACCGGGTGGCCGATCGCGCCCGAGGGCAGCTTGAACTCCCACAGCAGCTCGCCGTTGTCGGCGTCGCGGGCCTTGATGAAGCCGTCCAGCGTGCCGTAGAAGACCAGGTCGCCGGCGGTGCTCGTCGTGCCGCCCCAGACCGAGAACTTCTCGTCCTTCGTCCACTTGAACTTCGACGTCTTCACGTCGTAGGCCTTCACCTGGCCCATGTTGCCGTTGTTGCCCGGCGTGGCGTACATGTTCAGTGTCGCGCCGACGAAGAACTGGCCCGCCCGGTACGGCAGCATGAAGGGCTCCCAATCCATGCAGATCATGTTGGTGCCCAGCATGACCAGCTCGCGCTTCTTGTCGATCGAGTCGTGGCCCTGGTTGTGGTACCCCATCGCCGAGGGGCAGATGCCCTTGGCCAGGTGGTCCATGCGCGTGCTGTATTCAGGGTCGCGGATCGGCACGCCCTGCTTCATGTCGTAGCCCTTGAAGACGTTGACCGTCGGGTCCATCTTGTCGGCCCGCAGCAGGTTGCCGTTCTCGCGGTTGAGCGTGTAGATGATCCCGTTGCGGTCGGGGTGGGTCAGGATCTTCTGCTTCCTGCCGTCGATCACCTGCTCCGACAGGCCGATCCAGTTGACGCCCGCGTAGTCCCACTCGTCGTGCGGCGTCTTCTGGAAGGCGAACTTGGCCTTGCCCGTCGCCGCGTCGCGGCTCCAGATCGCCATCGTCCACTTGTTGTCGCCGGGGCGCATGGTCTCGTTCCACGGCGCCGGGTTGCCCGAGCCGTAGTAGATCTGCTTGAGCGCCGGGTCGTAGGCGTACCAGCCCCAGTTGGTGCCGCCGCCGATCTTCCAGGCGTCGCCTTCCCAGGTGCTGGTGCCCAGGCCCTTCTGGCCGTAGTGCGGGTTCGGTGCGTTGAAGTCGTCGGCCAGCAGCAGGTCGCTGTCGGGCCCGGTCGCGTAGGCGCGCCAGACCTGCTCGCCGTTGGACATGCGGTAGGCGGTGACGTAGCCGCGCACGCCGAGCTCCGCGCCGGAGGAGCCGACGATCACCAGGTCCTCGACGACCAGCGGCGCCTGGGTCAGCGTCGAGCCGACGGCCGGGTCGCTGTTCTCCATCTGCCAGATCACCTTGCCCGTCTTCGCGTCGAGCGCGACCACGTTGCCGTCGAGCTGGGTCTTGAAGATCTTGCCGTCGCCGTAGGCGAGGCCGCGGTTGACCACGTCGCAGCAGGCGACCGCGCGCACCGAGGCGTCCTGCTTCGGCTTGTGTTCCCACAGGATCTTGTTCGGGTTGTCGAGGTCGATCGCGAAGGTGGTGTTCGGGAACGGCGCGTGGACGTACATGATCCCGTTGACCACCAGCGGGCCGCCTTCGTGCCCGTGCAGCACGCCGGTCGAGAAGGTCCAGGCGGCCTTCAGGTTCTTGACGTTGCTGCGGTTGATCTGCGTGAGGCCGCTGTAGTGGGTGTGGTCGTAGTCCTTGCCCTGCATGACCCACTGCTTGTGGTCCTGGCTGAGGCGGACGAGTTCGGCGTTTGCATGCGCCGCGGGCACGCTCACGGCGAGGACCAGCACGCCCAGGGCCGCGCGGATCGACGTCGCGAGCAAGCCGCGCCGCGGCCCAAGTTCGAAGGCGATTGGATTCAATTCCGGTCTCCTTTATGAATAATCAGCCGTTTCTTGCCGGATATTGATTCGCGTGGTGACGAAAATATCCTTCGATTCAAACGGTCGGACGGATTCTAGGGTCCGTGTTTCTGTGGGAGACGGGGAACAAAGCCCTGCGAAGCGGGGAATCCATCACCTTCCATGACGGGAAATAGTCCCTGCTTTGATGCGCGTCTACCCGTATTCGGAGCCGCTGCGCAAAGGGTTTTTCCGGGCTGGTCGGAAGGTGTTACGTCAGCGCGGCACAGGCTTTGTCAGATTGGGACAATCGTGGCGCCGATACCCTTGCGGCAGCGTCGGGATTAGCTGGCGGGCGGGGGGCTCTGAAGCACGCGGAAAGCGGAGCGGAACGCGGCGGGAAAGCGGCGCGGCGTGCGGCCCGACCGGGCTGCTCCCGGCGTCTCAGCTGGCGGCGCCGCCGGCGGCGCCTAGCGCCCAGGGCACGACCCCGGCCGAGGCGGCGAGTTTGACGAGCTGGATGTCGGTGGCCACGCCGAGTTTCTGGCGGATCATGCTGGCCCGGTTCGCCACCGTCTTGCCGCTGAGCGAGAGCGTGTTGGAGATCTGCTCCACCGTGGCGCCCGACATCATCAGCTGCAGAATCTCGAATTCGCGCGCCGAGAGGGTATCGAATATCCGCTGACCTTCGTCGTACCTGGAGAAAACCAGCGACTGGGCCATCTTTCCATCCAGATACTTGTCGCCGCGGGCCACCGTGGCCACCGCCTCGCACAGGGTGTCGGGGTCGCATTCCTTGCCGACGATGCCGAGCGCGCCGACGTCCAGCGCCTGCTGGATGAAAACCGGGCTCGAATACATCGAGAAGACCAGGATCCGCGCCTGCGGGTGCGTGGCGAGGATGCGCCGGCTGGCGTCGATGCCGCTGGCGCCCGGCATCATGATGTCCATGATCACCACGTCGGGCAGGTGGCGCTTGTATTGAAGGTAGGCGTCGTCGGCCGATTCGGCCTCGGCGACGACCTCGAAGCCCGACATCTGCTGCAGGTAGGTGCGGTAGCCGGAACGCACCACGGCGTGGTCGTCGACGATCAGGGTGCGGATGGTGGCGCTCATGTCACGGGTGGGGGCTGTGGAGGTGCGGGCCTCGGGGCGGGCCGGGGTCGGGCCGCCGGGCGTGCAGGCCGAGCGCAGGAGCCTATGCGTCCGCGGGTGGGAAATGTTCCCCGCTGTGCCCGGGTGCGGTGTCTCGCGAGGGAGCAGGGGACTTCCCCCACTGTGCGCTCCAGCTCAGCGCGATGGCCGACATCGTTGACAGCGCCGGCAAGGTCGACAGCGGCGCACGCCATGTCGGCGAGTCGGGCAGCACGATGGGCGAGATCGTGCAGCGCGTCTCGCGCGTTACCCAGCTCATCGGGGCGATCGGCAGCGCGACGGCGGAGCGGTCGAGCGGCGTGGGCCAGGTGAGCTTGGCCGTCGTGCAGCTCGATCAGCTCACGCAGCAGAACGCGGTGCTCGTCGAGCAGTCCGCCGCGGCGACGGCGACAACGAAAAGCCAGGCCGGCCGGCTGGCGGAGGCGATCGAGGTCTTCTCGGCTTGATCCTTCGCGGGCCGCCGCGGGCCCGTCACTGGTCGACGACGAAGCCGTCGAGGTGCGGCCGCATCGTGATCGGCTTGACCAGCGGCGGGCGGACCTTCTGGGCATCCGGCAGCAGGTTCATGCCCAGGCCCGGGCCCGTCGGGATGTCGACGAAGCCGTTCAGCGGCAGCGGCACCGTGTCGACGATGTCGCTGCCCAGGTGCACCGGCCGCGACTCGAAGATGCCGGCCTCGAAGCCGGTCGCGTACTCCTGGATCGCGAAGTTCGGGATCGCCGCATCCAGCTGCAGGCAGGCGGCCAGGCCGATCGGCGACAGCGGGTTGTGCGGCACCACCTGCACTTGGTGCGCCTCGGCGATTGCCGCCACCTTCTTCGCGCCGGTGATCCCGCCGCACAGGCACAGGTCGACCCGCGCGTACTCCACGCCGCCGCGCGCCAGCAGCGCCTGGAACTCGTAGAGGTTGGCGAAGCGCTCGCCGGTCGCGATCGGCACGTGGATCTTCTCGGCGACTCGCGCCATCGCGTCCGGTCCCTCGGGCCGGATCGGGTCCTCGATGAACATTGGGTGCGTGTGCTCGATGCCGCGTCCGAAGACGATGGCCTCGGCCGGCGTCAGGCGGCGGTGGATCTCAATCAGCAGGTCGACCCGGTCGCCCACCACCTCGCGCATGCGCTCGGTGTTCTCGATCGCGTCGCGCATCTTCCTGATGTGGGTCTTGAAGTAGACCTGGTCGTGCCCCTCGTCGAGGAAGGGGTTGAGGTGGCCGAAGGCGTTGAAGCCGGCCTCCATCTTGGCCTGGCACTCGACCAGCATCTTGTCGATGCTGTGCTCGTAGATGTGGCCGTAGATCCGCGCCTTGGTGCGCGCGGCGCCGCCGAGCAGCTCGTAGACGGGCACGCCGAGCGCCTTGCCCTTGATGTCCCACAGGGCGATGTCGATGGCCGAGATCGCCGCGTTCTCCGCCAGCCCGGTGAAGTAGCTGAAGCGGTGCATCACGTTCCAGTGGTGCTCGATCGCGAACGCGTCCCGGCCTTCCAGGTATTCGGCGAAGCGGCGGATGCAGGTGCCGGCGGCCTCGATGTGGCCCCAGGTGCCGGCTTCGCCGACGCCGACGATGCCTTCGTCGGTGGTGACGCGGGCGAACATGAACTGGCCGACGTGCAGCGGCTCGATGCGGGTGATCTTCATGGCAGACGAGGTTCGGGGTGGTGCGACGGGCTACGGGAGGAGGGCGCGGGGCAGGGGCATCAGTTGTCGTTCTTGATGCCGGCTTCCTTGATCAGGGCCGACCAGCGACGCGTCTCGGCGTCGACCTTGCCGCGGAACTCGGCCGGCGGCATGTAGAGCGGCTCCGCGCCGGAGGTCCTGAACTTCTCGTGCGCTTCCGGGTTGGCCAGCACCGCGCGCACTGCGTCGTCGACGGCGCGCACCACCGCGTCGGGGGTGCCGCGTGGCGCGGAGAGGCCGAACCAGTTGCTGACGACGAACTCCGGCAGGCCGGCCTCGCGCGCCGAGGGCACGTCGGGCAGGCGCGCGATGCGCTCGGGCTTGGCCACCGCCAGCGCCCGCACCTTGCCCGCCATCGAGGCCACCGTGGGCGCCGCGGTGATCAGCATCTGGATCTGCCCGGCCATCAGGTCCTGCAGCGCCGGGCCCGAACCCTTGTAGGGCACGTGGCGGATGTCGGTCTTCGTCAGCGACTTGAACAGCTCGCCGGCGATGTGCGGCCCGCTGCCCACGCCGCCCGAGCCGTAGTTGAGCTCGCCCGGCCGCGCCTTGGCATGGGCGATGAACTCGGCCAGCGTCTTCACCGGCACGTCGTTGTTGACGACGAGCACGTAGGGCGTCTCGGCCATCATCGAGATCGGGGTGAAGGCGGTGTCCGGGTCGAAGGGCAGCTTGGGCACCAGCGCGCCGACGATGGTCGAGGTCATCTCGGCCATGTAGAGCGTGTAGCCGTCTGGTGCGGCGCGGGCCACCAGGCCCATCGCGATGGTGCCGCTGGCGCCGGGCCGGTTGTCGACGATGAAGGTCGAGTGCAACTGCGGCCCCAGGTAGCTGGCGGCGACGCGGGCGACGATGTCGGTCGAGCCGCCGGGCGAGTAGGGCAGCACGATGGTGACGGGCTTGCCCGGGTAGCCGTCCGCGGCGAGGGCGGGCCAGGTCAGCCCGAGCAGCGGGGCACCGGCCAGGCCCTGCAGCAGGCGGCGTCGCGAAGGATGGTCGAGGGGCATGGCTTGTCTCCTGTGGGACTGCCGGTCGTGTCGCCGGCGCGTGGGTGTCGGGTGCTCCGTTCAGGCCCACTGTAGGACCCGCGGCCCGATTAGGATCAGGCGGTTCCTCACCTCGCTCTTCACCTGGAGCTCACCAATGAGCCATCCCGGCGCCTCGGCCGAAATGGCCTTCTTCAGCGAGCTGATGCGCTGCGGCAGTCTCGCGGCGGCCGCGCGGGAGATGCGGGTGACGCCGCCAGCGGTGAGCAAGCGGCTGGCCCAGCTGGAGGCGCGTCTGGGCGTCTCGCTGCTGCATCGCACCACCCGGCGCATCAGCCTCACCGCCGAGGGCGAGGTCTACCTTTCCAGCGCGCGACGCATCCTGGCCGACATCGACGACGTCGAGCGCCAGATCGGCAGCGCGGTGGCCGAGCCGCGCGGCCTGCTGCGGGTGAACGCGACCCTCGGCTTCGGCCGCAACCGCGTGGCGCCGGTGCTGTCGCGCTTCGCCAAGGCCTACCCCGGCGTGCAGGTGCAGTTGCAGCTCTCGGTCAACCCGCCGGCGCTCACCGACGACAGCTACGACGTCTGCATCCGCTTCGGCGAGCCGCCCGATGCGCGCATCGTCGCGCGCCTGCTGGCGCGCAACCGGCGCATCCTCTGTGCTTCAGCGGACTACCTGGAGCGTCGCGGCATTCCACGCTCGCCGCGCGATCTCGCCGCCCACGATTGCGTGTTCATCCGCCACGGCGACGAGGCCTACGGCGTGTGGCGGCTGAAGGCCGGTCGCCGCGAGACCGCGGTGAAGCTGGGCGGCGGCCTCAGCACCAACGACGGCGACGTGGCCGTGCAATGGGCGCTCGACGGGCACGGCATCCTGATGCGTGCCGAGTGGGACGTTGCCAAGTACCTGCGCAGCGGTCGCCTGCGCCAGGTGCTGGGCGCCTACCAGACGCCACCGGCCGACATCTACGCCGTCTACCCGCAGCACCACCAGCTCTCCGGCCGTGTGCGGGCCTTCGTCGACTTCATCGCGCGGGCCTTCGCCGCCCAGGGCGGCGGCGCCGCCGGTTGAAGGCGGCAGACCGCCACGGGAAGGCTCAAGCCAGCTTGAAGGCCGACACGGCCAGCATCACCTGTCGGTCCAGCCAGACCCAGGGCGTGTTCACCTCGCCAGCTCACGCAGCACCTGCCGGCGCTGCTTCATGCTCTTGCGAGCGGCCGCCATCTGCGATTCGAACTCGGGGCACCGGGGCCGGCCGACGTGTTGGTGCCATGCCGGAGTATCTATGCGGTATCTATGCATGGAAGAGGCCGTTGCCGATCGCGAGCGCAGCCAGGACCTGATCGCACCTACGGCTCCGACGCCTTCGCCACAGGCCCGCCGCCGCCGAACCCCACGCGCCCCACCATCGGCAGCTTCAGGCCGTTGCGGCTGACGCCGAAGTTCAGGCCGAGCAGGTTCAGCTCCAGTCCGTCGACCCCGCTCACCGCCACGCCGAACACGCCCAGCAACGACAGCTGGACGCCGCTGCCGCTCGGCGCCGCGCCGACGATGGCGCTGCCCAGGTAGTCCTTGCCGATGGCGGTGGCCGGCAGGTCGAGTTCCAACTCGGGCACCGCCCGGGCGATCCAGGCCGTGAAGGTGTTGGAGTTGGGCCCCGGCCAGGCGCGGTACTCGCCGGCATAGGGATAGGACTGCACCGCCTGCTCGACACGATCGATCAGCTCGTCGACGCCGGCGCCGCGCCGCTGCGCGTAGAGCTCCGGCGCGGCACCGAACCAGCGGCCGTCGGGCGCGCGCTGGTGCGCCACCACCACGTTGGACGACCAGCGCAGCCGCCAGCCCATCACCTCGTAGACCGTCCACTCTGGCGCGCCGGCCCGCTTGACGGCGACCCAGGTGTGCACGCCGAACAGGCCCTTGGCCCCGACGGCGCGCGCACCGTAGACCTGGACCATCGCCTCCGGGACCTCGGCGGGGTCGGGCGCCAGGCCCACCGGCTCGCGGCTGGCGGTGCGCCAATCGGCCCCGGTGCTCATGCACGAGGCCCCCGCCGTGACGGCGACGGCCACCACGGCGTAGACGAAAAAGCGAAGCGAACGGCGCATGGCGTCAGGACGTCAACGCCGGGGCGACGGCCCCGAACAGCGTGTGCCCGATGCTAGCGGCTCGGGCATCAGGTGCCCGCGCTGCGGGCCGTGTCCGCGCTCAGGCCACGGGTTCCGGCTGCGGGTGCGAACCGGCGTCGGGGTCTTCTGCGAGGGCGGCGTCGAGTGGCAGCGCGATGCGCACCTGCCAGCTGCCGCCCTGGGGCCCGGAGCTGAAAGTGCCGCCGAGCGCCTGGCAGCGCTCGCGCATGCCGACGACGCCCAGTCCGCTGCCGCCCTGGCCCGCGGGCGAGGCCTGCCCGATCGGGTTGTCGACCGCGATGCGCAACGTGCGCCGGCCGCCGAGCGGCCGCGTCGGGTCGATCTCGACCACCGCCTGGGCGGCGGTCGAATGGCGCCGCACGTTGGTCAGGCACTCCTGCACGATGCGGTAGACGCTCACGTCCAGCGTCGGGCCGAAGCTGCGCCAGGCGCCGACCAGGCGCAGCTCGACGCGCAGCGCGCGCTGCGTCGGCGAGGCGATCGGCGCGGCCATGCGCTCGAGCGAACCGCGCAGGCCGAGCGTCTCGAGGTCGGGCGGGTGCAGGCCGACGAGGATCGAGCGCAGCGTCTGCAGGATGTGCGTCTGGTGCTGCACCAGGTCGTCGACCGTGGCGGCGAGCTCGGTCGTGCCGGGGTGGGCCGCGCACTGCAGCTGCAGCATGCGCGCCAGCGGTTGCATCGCGACCAGGTAGGGGCTCAGCTCGTCGTGCAGGTCGCGCGCCACCGAGCTGCGCGTGTGTTCCTCGCTGTCGACCAGCTTGCGCAGCAGGCGCTGCTGCTCGGCGCGGCCGCGCTCGAGCGCGTCGGCCATGCGATTGAAGGCGGTCGAGATCTCGTCCATCTCGGGGCTGGCGAAGGCGGGCAGCCGGGTGCCGCCGTCGCCGCCCTCCAGCGCGCGCAGCGCGGCGCGGATGCGCTCGATCGGCTGCAGGGCGCGGAAGGTGAACCACACGATCAGCGTCATCGCGACGAGCGAGAGCGCGACGGCGAGCATCGTGCTGCGCAGGAAGTCCTCCCACAGCTCGGCGATCTCGTCGCCGGTGGCCGCGCCGACCTCGAAGTAGCCGACCTCGACGCCGCCGGCCGTCACCGTCTTGCGCAGCGGCGCGGTGCCCTTGACGCGGCCCTGCAGCCAGTCGGGCACCGCCTGCGGGCGCAGCGGCGCGAGCGCGAGCCGTTCGCCGTCGGGGCGGTGCAGCGCGACGGTGACGTGGCGGATCTTCTCGAGGCCGCGCACCAGGCGCACCAGGTCTTCGAGCGCCGCGTCGGGGCCGCGCGCGCTGGCATCGACGCGCTCGGGCAGCAGGCTCCACACCCACTGCACCGCGGCCTCGGTTTCGGCATCGGCCCGGTCGGGCACCTCGCGCAGCAGCATCAGGCTGAAGCCGGCGAGGAAGGTCGTCATGAACAGGACGACGACGAGGGCAAGGCGGTAACGGAGTCTCATGCGCGGGCGTGGGGGAGCCAGCGCCCGAGCCTATGCGTCAGCGCATGGGAATTGTTCCCCGCTGCATCGGGTCACGGTGTGTCGCCAGGGAGCAGGTCGCGCGCCGCCGGCCGCCGGTGCCGGCCGGCCGGCCTACCAGCGATAGGCGAGCGTGGCCACGGCACGGCGCTTGGTGTCGAACCAGCAGTCGCCGCGCGACAGGCAGGTCGCGATGTAGGTCCGGTCGGCCAGGTTGTTGACGTTGAGCGAGACCGACCAGGGGCCGGTCTCGTAGCCGACCAGCAGGTCGACCAGCGTCACCGAGGGCACGCGGTTGTTGCCGGCGCCGTCCCACGAAGGCCCGGCATAGCGCACGCCGCCGCCGGCACGCAGGCCCGGCAGGCCGAGCGCGCCGAAGCGGTAGACCGCCCAGGCCGCGGCCGAATGCTTCGGGATGCTGGAGAGTTGCTCGCCGCGGTTGTCGTCGGTCGCGCCGGTCAGGCGGGCATGCGTGTAGCTGTAGTTGGCGAGGAAGTCCCAGTCGGCGAGCGAGGCCGTGGTGTCGAGCTCGACGCCGTCGACGGTGGCCTCGCCGACCTGGATCGACTGGTTGACGTAATCCGGGTCGGTGGCCAGCCGGTTCGTCTCCTTCAAGCGGTAGATCGCCGCCGAGGCGCTGACACGCGAGTGGGCCGGCATCCATTTGACGCCGGCTTCCAACTGTTTCCCGCGCTTTGGCTTGAACGCACCGCCGCCACGCTCGGGTGCGAAGTTGCCTGCCATCGGCTCGAACGACTCGGAGTAGCCGAGGTAGGGCGACACGCCGCCATCGGCCAGATACACGACGCCCAGGTTCTTCGAGTTCGCACTGTCCCTGCTGCTGTCGCGTGAGTCTTCCTGCCCCTGGCTCTCGGCGAACGCCGTGTAGGCCGTGGCGGTGTTGCTCCTGGCGCGGTCGTGACGCAGGCCCGCCACGATGACCCACCGATCATCGAACTTGACCTGGTCCTGCAGCAGCAGGCCGACGTTGCGCGTCTGCGTGTCCACCGTGTCCCACAGCGGCAGCTGCGGCAATGGCGACGTGCCGTACACGGGGTTGTAGACGTCGAGCGGCGACATTTCGAACTCGCCGAACACGCCGAAGTCGTCGTGGACCATGCGGTGCGACATGTAGTCGACGCCGGTCACCAGCGTGTGCTTCGTGCGGCCGAAATCGAGCTTGCCTTCGAGCAACAGGTCGGCGTTGCTGATGCGGGAGCGGTCATCGGCCACGTAGCCGATCCGGTTGAGGTAGGTGCCATTCGCGTCCGGCGCGCCGCTCGCATCCGCGAAGCCCAGCCACCAGGCCGCATAGGCGGTCGCCAGGTGGCCATCGACGCTGTCGCGCCGGAAGCGGTGCCGCAGCGTCCATTGGCTGGACAGCGTCTGCGCCAGTTCCCAGCCGAAGCGCTTGCGCGTGCCACCGTAGGTATCCCAGTCGGGCTCGCCGATGAAGGTGTCGTAGGGGATGCGGCCGTTCGGCGCCTCGTTGAGCGTGCCGGCGACCGGGAAGAAGCCGTTCTCGTTGAGGCTCTTGTCCTTCTGGTACTCGCCGTAGACGGTCAGCGTGGTGCCGGCGAGCGGCTTCCACGTGAGCGAGGGTGCGACGAACGTGCGCTCCTGGTCGGCGTGGTCAACCTGGCTGCCGCTGTCCTTGCGCAAGGCGACGAGCCGGTAGGCGAGGCGGCCGTCGTCGGTCGCCGGGCCCGAGAGGTCGGCCGCGATCTGCTTGTGCGCGTGATTGCCCAGCTGCACCTGCACTTCGCGCTGCGGCTCGAAGAGCGGTCGCTTGGAGACGAGGTTCACGACGCCGCCCGGCCCGTTCTGGCCCGCGATCAGGGACGACGGGCCGCGCAGCACCTCGATGCGCTCGAAGGCGTAGGGCTCGTTGCGCACCGCGGCCCAGTAGCCGGTGAGGGGCAGGCGCAGTCCGTCTAGCAGGTTCGAGCCGTCGCTGCCGCCGCGCAGGCCGTAGTAGTCGCCTCGGTTGTCGAGGCCGTACATCTCGGCGCGCACGCCCGGCGTGTAGCGCAGCACTTCCTGCATCGTCAGCGAATTCTGGTCCCGCACCTGCTCGGCGCCGATCACGGTGATCGACTGCGGTACCTCGTTGAGGGGCGTGTCCGTCCGCGTCGCGGTGGCGCTGCGCCGGGCCGTGTAGCCGGGCACCGGGCCGGTGGCGTTCTCGGTCTCCGCGCTGCTACGCACGCGGACGGCTGGCAGCGTCGTCGCGTCGGCGCTTGCAGGGGTGCTTGCAGGGGCGGCCGAGGCCGCGTCCGCCGCGGGTGCTGGCGCCTGTGCGACGGCATGGCCGCCGGCGAGTGCCAGCAGCGCGGACGCCAGCGCGGTCGAGGTCGGGTGAAAGGGAAGGGCAGAAAGGCGACGGGTCATGCCGGACTCCAGGGCTGCGGTTGCGCGAAGGGCTGCCGGTCAGCGGCAACCCGGTGGGCCCACGACGTTCTCGATCGAACGCTGGCGATGGCTGGCGTCGTTCTGTGCTGTTGTGCGATGGATGTTAATGCGAGGCATTCGCGACACGCCGCCGCGTGTCGGCTGGGAACCACAAGCGAATCGGCGAAGTCGGACGGCAGCCCGCTGCGCTGCGCGCGACGATGCCTTTCCGATCCACCTTTCCATGACGGAGGTTTCGATGCCGACCGAGAAGACGCCGCGAGCCCAGCCGGCCGAGCCGGCGCCCAAGCGCATCCAGCCGATCCCCTTCGACGACGACGAGGACGACGAGCCCTATGGCGATCCGTCGAAGGTCAAGGACGAGAGCCCGCTGAAGTCGCTCGGCGAGGCCGTGTCCGACCCGGTGCGCGAGCGCGGCGAGCGCAAGGCCGGGCGCGAAGGCCTTTCCTGAGGCGACTCTGCGCGACGCCCCGCGGAGGTTGCGCGGCCGAAGGCTGCCGTCAGCGCGTCGGCGCCGACGCCGGCGCGCGGGGCGGCGTGCCGGCCGCACCGCGTTGCTGCCGCGCGTTGACCGTGAAGGTCTGCTGGATCACGAAGGCCTCGGTCACCGGCGCACCGAGGTCGCAGCGCGCGCCCTTGAAGGCTTCGGTGACGGCGGCCTCCCAGGCCGCGTGACCGGTGCTTTGGCGCTGCGTGAGCTTGCCGACGACGCCGGGCGGCACGATCTCGACCTCCACCAGCACGCTGGCCAGTTCGAAGCCCGGCTCGGCCAGCAGCGCCGCCGGCGCCGCGGGCCGCACCGGCGTGCACTCGACGTCGGACGGCGGCAGCGGTGACGCCGCGCCGGCGGGCGCGGCCCAGGCGGCGGCGCAGGCGATGGCGGAAGCGGTGGCGACCCGCGCGAGCGACGGCCCAGGCAGCGAAGGACGGAGATTCAAGGCGCTCAAGGCGGGCTCCCGCAGCGGATCGACCGCGCAGTAGGCCGCATGCCACGGCGGGCTGCAAATCCCTACCCGGACACACGGTGCGGGACAGGCCATGGCGCTGCAACGATCGACCCTGCCGCCGACCGGCGCGGCCGTCGGGGCGACACTGTCGGTCGAGGCGCCGCGGCGGCGCTCCAAGGCCCAGTCTCAGCTCTGCACCTGCCATGCGCCCCTTCGGTTTCGACAACAGCTATGCCCGCGACCTGCCCGAGCTCGCGGTGGCCTGGAAACCGGCGGCGGTGCCCGTGCCGCGCCTGCTCTATCTGAACGAGCCGCTGGCCGACGAACTCGGGCTCGACACCGCGTCGCTGCGGGGGCCGGAAGGCGCCGCGCTCTTCGCCGGCAACACGCTGCCGGAGGGCGCCGAGCCCGTCGCCCAGGCCTATGCCGGGCACCAGTTCGGCGGCTATTCGCCGGTGCTCGGCGATGGCCGCGCGCTGTTGCTCGGCGAGCTGACCGACCGTACCGGCCAGCGCCGCGACGTGGCGTTCAAGGGCTCGGGCCGCACGCCGTTCTCGCGCGGCGGCGACGGCAAGGCGGCGGTCGGCCCGATGCTGCGCGAGGCGCTGGTCAGCGAGGCGATGCAGGCGCTGGGCATCCCGACCACGCGCGCGCTCGCGGTCGCCGCCACCGGCGAGACGGTGCGCCGCGAGGTCGGCCTGCCCGGCGCGGTGCTGACGCGCGTGGCCGCGAGCCACCTGCGCGTGGGCAGCTTCCAGTTCGTCAATGCCAGCGGCGACCGCGCGGTGCTCGCGCGCCTGGCCGAGCACGCGATCGCGCGCCACGATCCCGAGCTCGTCGGCCAGCCCGGCCGCTACCTCGGCCTGCTGCGCGCGGTGGTGCGGCGCCAGGCGCGGCTCATCGCGCAGTGGATGAGCGTCGGCTTCATCCACGGCGTGATGAACACCGACAACATGACGATCTCGGGCGAGACGATCGACTACGGCCCCTGCGCCTTCATGGAGGCCTACGACCCGGCCGCGGTGTTCAGCAGCATCGACCACGGCGGCCGCTACGCCTACCACAACCAGTCCGGCATCGCGCGCTGGAACCTCGAGCGCCTGGCCATCGCGCTGCTGCCGCTGATCGCCACCGCCGACGAGGAGGCCGCGCTGAAGGCGGCGGTCGACGAGATCCTGCCGGTGCTCGACGGGTTCCAGCAGGTCCACGAGGCGGAGACGCAGCGCCTCCAGCGGGCCAAGCTCGGCCTGGGCGCCACCGCCGGCCTCGCCCCCGAGGACATGGTGGCCGAGACGGCGTTGATCCGCGACTGGTTCGCGCTGCTGCAGTCGCAGCAGGTCGACCACACCTCGGCCTGGCGGCTGCTGGCCGATGCGGTCGAGCCCGGCGAGACGGCGCTTCACGGCCTCTTCGCCGACCGCGGGGCGCTGGACGTCTGGCTCGCGCGCTGGCGCCAGTGCGGCGCCCGTGACAGCGCGAACGGCGGGCCGTCGTCGCCGGCGGCGCGGGCCGCGCGGATGCGCGAAGTCAACCCGCGGATCATCCCGCGGAACCACCGCGTCGAAGAGGCGCTCGCCGCCGCGACCGCCGGCGACCTCGCGCCCTTCGAGCGCCTGCTCGCCGCGGTGCAGCGCCCCTACGACGACGACCCGGCGCTGGCCCCCTACGCCGAGCCGGCACCGGCCGAGGTGACGGCCGGCTACCAGACCTTCTGCGGCACCTGAGGCGCAGGCCTCAGGCGCGGCCGCGCGCGGCGAGCCGCGGCCTCCACCAGCCCGTCGCGAGCGACGTGCCGGCCAGGATCGCCGCGCAGCCGAGCCACATCGCCGGCGTCGGCCGCTCGCCGAGCAGCAGCGCGCCCCAGCCCATCGCGAAGGCCGGCACGAGGTAGGTGACGGTCAGCGCGTTGGCGGGCCCGGCGTTCGTGATCAGGCGGAAGAACAGCACGTACGCGAAGCCGGTGCAGACCACCGCCAGCAGCAGCGCCGCGACCCAGGCCCCCGACGACGGCGACACCGGCGGCCAGAGCCAGAGCGCCGGGCCGCTCCAGACCAGCGTCGCGGCCACCTGGCTGCCGGCGGCCATCGCCATCGGCGGCACGCCGAGCGCATGGCGCTTGGTGATGCTGGCCGCGAAGCCATAGCTGAGCGAGGCGAGCAGGCAGGCGACGATCGCGAAGACCGCTTCATGATCCTGCGCGCCCGCACGCAGCCCGGCCTCGCGTCCTGCCAGGCCGAAGACGCCGGCGAAGCCGATCGCCAGGCCGAGCACGCGGGAGCGGTCGAGCCGGTCGCCGAGCCAGGCCCAGGCGATGACCGCGCCGAAAAGCGGCGTCGCCGCGTTGAAGATGGCCCCAAGCGAGCCGGTGACGTGCAGCAGCGCGTAGGCGAACAACGCGAAGGGCAGGGCCGAGTTGAAGAAGCCGACGACGAAGATCGGCTTCCAGTGGCGCCGCATCGCGGCGGCGTCGCCGCTCCACCACAGCAGCGGCAGCAGCGTCGCCGTCGCGCCGGCCACGCGCAGCCAGACCAGGGCCGCCGGCCCGAAGGGCTCGGCCGCGATGCGCATGAAGAGGAACGACGCGCCCCAGATCGCGCCGAGCAGCAGCAACTCGAGCCGGTCGCGGCCGTTCATCGGCCGCTCGCCACGCGCCGCCCGGCCCTGGGGGCGGTCATATCCAGGACCCCTCGAGACGAAGCAGGGTGATCTTGCGGTCGAGCCCGCCGGCGAAGCCGGTCAGCGAGCCGTCGCGGCCGAGCACGCGGTGGCAGGGCACGATGATGGCCAGCGGGTTGCGCCCGACCGCCGCACCGACGGCCCGCGAAGCCGTCGGCGCCGCGAGTGCCTCGGCGACGACGCCGTAGGACGAGGTGCGGCCGAAGCCGATGCGCAGCAGCGCCTCCCAGACGCGGCGCTGGAAGGGCGTGCCGACCGGCGCCAGCGGCAAGTCGAAATCCTGCCGTTCGCCCGCCCAGTACTCGTCGAGCTGGCGCCGCGTGCGGTCCAGCAGTTCGTCGCCCCGTGCCACGGGCAGGTCCTCGTGCGGCGGCTCGGGCCATTCCACGCCGAGGAAGCCGACGATGCCGAGGCCGGCCGGGGAGCGCACCAGGCGCAGGGTGCCGACCGGCGAGTCGACATCGAGGCGCGCACTGAACGGCGCGGCGGGGGTGAGGAGGGGGATCGTCATGTGGTGCTCCGGGAAGCGGCAGGGCCCGCGCCGGGTTGCGCGGGGGCCGAGGCCTGTGCCGCCGTCGAGGCCGGTGGCAGCGCCGTCGGCCCGGCGGCGCTGCGCGGCGGCACCTGCCACAGCCGCAGCACCGCGTACGCGCGCCAGGGGCGGCAGGGCTCGACCCGCCGTGCGGCTTCGCGCAGGTCGGCCGCGCGCCGGCCGAGGCCGAGCGCGTTCAGCACCGCGACGTCGCCGGGCGGGAAGGCGTCGGCCCAGCCGAGGCGGCGCATCGCGAGGTAGTGCGCCGTCCAGGGCCCGAGGCCGGGGACGTCGTCGAGCGCTGCGAGCAGCGCCTCGGCGGCGGCCTGCGGCGCCGTGCTGCCGCGCGCCAGCGCCGCCAGCCGCGGCTCGAGCCGGGCGAGCGCCTGGATCGCCGCGACCTGCCGGCGCAGCAGCCCGAGCGTGCCGAGCGCCGACGGCTCGGCCTGCGCCAGCGCGGCCGGGGTGGGAAAGGCGCGCCGCAGTTCAGGCCAGGGCGCCTTGAGCGGGCTGCCGAAGCGTTCGACCAGGCGCGCCGCGAGCGTGCGGGCGGCAGCCACCGTGACGCGCTGGCCGAGCACCGCGCGCACCGCGATCTCGAAGCCGTCGAGCGCGCCGGGCAGGCGCAGCCCGCTGGCGGCGGGCGCTGACGGCCAACCGGCGGGCAGCGCGTCGGCGGGATCGGCACCGGCGTCGAAACCGGCATTCGTCCCGTCCGTCCCGGCAGCCGCGGCGGCGTCCAGGTCACACGAGACCGGGGCAGCCGTCGGGGCGAGGCAGGCCAGCGCCTCGCCGATCGCCTGCGGGTCGGCGTCCAGGTCGAGCCAGCGCCGCACCGCACCGGCCAGCGCCGCGCTGTGCGCCGCGAGCGCGGGCGCGAGGCGCAGCCGCACGGCCGGCCGGGCGGGCTCGAAGACAAGCTCGAGCCAGCCTGCGCCGTGGTCGACGCCGTCGATCGCCCCGGCGCGCAGGCCGCGGCGCAACCGCCGTGGCCCGAGCTCGACCGCTTCGACGCCGGGCACCGCGCGCTGGGCGAAGAAGGCGAGCAGGCCCTCGACGTCGAACGGCGGCCGGTAGTCGAGGCGCAATTCGACCGCCGGCGCGGCGAGGGGTGCGGCCCGGGGCAGGCTGCCGGGCCCGGATCCCGGTCCTGTCCCTGGTGCCACGCCCGCCGCGGTCGCCGCCCCCGGCGCCGAGCGACGCAGCGCGAGCGGGCTCAGCCGGTAGTGCTCGGCGAATGCGGCGTTGAAGCGCCGCAGGCTGCGAAAGCCGCTCGCCAGCGCGACCTCGGTCACCGGCAGCGCGCTGTCCGTCAGCAGGTGCTTGGCCTGCAGCAGCCGGCGCGTCTGCAGGTGCTGCAGCGGTGTCACCCCGTGCTCGGCGACGAAGATGCGCCGCAGGTGCCGGTCGCTGATGCCCAGCCGCGCGGCCAGTGCCGAGAGTGCCGGCGCCTCGCCGGCGGGCGCGCAGGCGAGGCGGTCGAGCTCGGCCGCGGCCTGGCGCGCGAGGGTGCGCGACGCGTCCATCACCGACCAGGCCGGCCCAGGCCCGGGGGCGAGTTCGGGCCGGCACTTGAGGCAGGGCCGGAAGCGCGCCGCCTCCGCCTGCGCGGCGCTGGCGAAGAAGCGGCAGTTCTCGCGCCGTGGCGTGCGCACGCGGCAGATCGGCCGGCAGTAGACGCCGGTCGAGGTGACGCCGACGAAGAAGCGCCCGTCCTGTCGTGCGTCGCGCGCGACGAGGGCGCGCCACGCAGCGTCGGGGTCCGGCGCGTGCGGCGCAGGGACGGGGCCGGGGCAAAGGGCAGGGTACGGGCCTGGCATGCGGACGATCATAGGCAGCGCGGCGGGGACGGCTCGCCGTTTCCGGACATGTCCCTGTGACCCCCGCGCCGGGTCGGACCCGGGGCGGTTGCGGCGGCGCGGCGCTATGGTTGCGCCCTGGAACCCAGGAGCCTCCGATGCCCCCTCGCGCCAAATCGCCTGCCCGTGCCCAGTCTCTCGCGCCCGGCCTGACCGAGCCCGCGCCCGTCGGCCCCGATGCGCAGCGCCGCCGCGTGCTGCACCAACTCGCCGGCGGGCTCGGCGCCTGCTGGGCGGCCGGCGCCGGGGCCGCGCCCGCTGCGGCGCCACGCGGCGCTGCCGCCGCCCGCGACCCGTCGAAGGGCGACATGCCCTGCACGCCGGACTCGCCGCTGCTGACCCCGCTGGGCGATGGGATCCAGGGCATCCCGACGCCGATCTTCACCGCCTATCCGAGCCCCTACGTGTCCTTCCCGTATGCCGACCCGGTGGCGGTGTTTCGCGACCCGTCGGCCCCGATGCGCAGCTTCGTCAAGAGCGGCTGGAAGCAGGACCAGCGCACCGTCGCCGTCCAGCCGCGCCAGGTGCTGCTCGAGGCGCCCGTGCCGCGCGGCGCGCGCCTGCCGCCGACCAACCACAACATCGCGGCCGCCTTCCTCGCCGACGGCGGCCTGCGCTACCGCCAGGGGCAGCCGGCGACGATCGTCGACGACGAGGGCGACGCCTTCATGCTCGTCGCCTACGGCGCGATGGACTGCTGGGGCGACGGTTTCGACGTGCCCGGGCCGCACGGCGGCAGCAAGTTCCCCGCCGCGCTCGGCAACCTGCAGGCGGGCGACATGGACCCGGGCATGCCCGGCCCGCGCCACCCGCTGAAGGCGCTCGCCGACTGCGGCTTCTGGGCCTTGCCCTCGAACCGCAGCGACACCTTCATCGCCCCGGCGCGCTCGGCCGATTCGTACGCGATGGCGCAGTACGGGCGCAAGATCCCGGGCCCCTCGGCGCTGCGCATGGGCACGCTGCTCTACCTGCCGCAGAGCGTCTCGATCGCCTCGCTCGGCCTGAAGAGCGAGGCGGCGCGCCAGCTCGCCTGGAACGCGCAGAACTACGGCTGGTACCTGGTCGACGACGGGCGAGAGCAGTTCGGCTTCTGCACCGAGGCCGGCGGCAGCGATTTCGAGGCCGACTTCGCGGCCAAGCACGGCCATGCCTTCTCGACCCGGCGCAACACCAAGGACCCGAAGGCCAAGCAGTTCAGCGACGACCTGCTGAAGGTGCTGGCGCGCCTCTACTCGGCGACGAACAACCTGCCGGGGCAGTGGGGCGGGCCGGGCAAGCGCCTGCAGCCGCTGGCACCGCCGCTGGTGGCGCGGCCCTGACCGCCACGGGAAGGGCGCGTCGTTCGCCCGCGGCCGCTCAGGCGGCGAGCAGTGGCGCGGCCTGCACCTGCCGCGCGTCGAGCAGGTAGCCGGCGCCGCGCACGGTGCGGATCAGCGCGTCGGCCTCGCCGCTGCCGTCGTGCAGCTTCTGCCGCAGGCGCGAGACGAGCATGTCGATGTTGCGCGCCGCGTCCTGCCTGGGGCGGCCGCAGGCCTGTGCCATCAGGTGCTCGCGGCTGACGACGCGGCGCGGCGCCCGCAGCAGCGCGACGAGCAACTGGTACTCGGCATGCGACAGCGGCACTGCCAGCCCGGTCGGCGAGGTGAGCAGGCGTTCGGCACGCTCGAGCGACCAGCCGTCGAAGCGGACCACGTCGTCGGCGGGTGGCACGCGCCGGCCGCCTGGCGCCTCGGCACTGCGGCGCAGCACGGCCTTGATGCGGGCGACCAGTTCGCGCGGGTCGAAGGGCTTGGCGATGAAGTCGTCGGCGCCGACCTCCAGCGCAACCACGCGGTCGGCTGCGTCGGCGCGCGCGCTGAGGACGACGATCGGCACCGACGAGCTGGCGCGCAGGGCCTGGGCCAGGCTGAGCCCGTCGTCGCCCGGCAGCATCAGGTCGAGCACGATCAGGTCGGCTGGCCGTGCCGCAAGCGCGGCCCGCATCGCGACGCCATCGCGCGCGGCGCGCGCGTCGAAGCCGAAGCGGGCGAGATAGCCGCACAGCAGCCCGGCCATTTCCTCGTCGTCGTCGACGATGAGCAACTGGGTCACGGGTTTCTCGGCGGGGGTCACGGTCGGGCAGCTTAGGGGTGTCGGCGCCGGGCCTGCGTGCGAACAAGGGTCCAAGTCCGCCGCTTTTCGGGCGCTCTGGCGAGCCTGCGTCACGCCGTCGGTACAAAGCGGACATGCGGCCGTGACGCGCGCTGCGAAGAATCAAGGGCTTGTTCAACCACCCAGGGAGCCTCTCATGGCATCCATCGGCGGGGTCGGCGGCGCAAGCAGCGCCTGGGCCGGCCAGGGCGCCTCGCGCGCCGAAGCGATGAAGCAGCGCATGTTCTCGAAGGTCGATGCCGACGGCAGCAAGGGCGTCGACGCCACCGAGCTCGCGTCGATGCTGAAGGACCTCGCGGCGAAGACCGGCACCGAGGCCGGCGACGCGAGCGAACTGATGACGAAGATGGACGGCGACGGCAACGGCAGCCTGAGCGCCGACGAGCTCGACGCCGGCATGAAGCGCCTGATGCCGCCGCCCGCGTCGACGATGCAGTTCGTCCAGCAGCGCCATGGCGATGCCGGCGCGGCGACCGAGGCGATGTTCGACACCCACGACGCCGACGGCGACGAGGGGGTCAGCAGCGAGGAGCTGAGCGCCCTTCTGGAAGAGATCGGCGGCGCGGCGGGCTCGTCCGGCGCCTCGGTGCTCGCGTCGCTCGACACCGACGGCGACGGCACGCTCAGCAAGGGCGAGTTCGCCGCCGGCATCGCCGGCAGCGAAGGCATGGCGCCGCCGGGCGGCATGGAGGGTGCCCCTCCGCCGGGCGAGCCGCCGCCGGGCGGCGGCGCGGGCAGCGCTTCGGGCAGCCGTTCGGACAGCGACGACGCGCTCGACACCAACGGCGACGGCATCGTCTCGGCGCTGGAGCGCATCGCGGGGGCCGAATCCGCGTCGGGCACGGAGGCCGCCTCGAGCCGCGACGTGCTCGCGGCGCTGCGCGAGTTCGTGGTCCAGGCTTACAGCCAGGCCGCGAGCGCGGCTTCGCCCTCGACGCTGGACGTCGCGGCCTGAACCCGGGGCCCCGGGCCCGCGGCGCGTGGGTGTTCACCCGCGCGCGGCGCACCCAGCGCTGAGGTGAAAGCTGTGTGGAGTGTCTGACGACAAGGGCGCCCGGATCGACGCTTCAGCGTCAGGCGGACTGCCTACAATGCCGATCCCCAAGGAGGGCCGCCGCGGTCCGCCCGGGTTTCGCCTCCACTGTCCGCGTGCCGGACCACACCCCATGCAAGTTCACGCCTCTGTCTTCAAGGCTTACGACATTCGCGGCATCGTCGACAAAACCATCGACGAAACGTTTGCCGAGCATCTCGGCCGGGCCTTCGGCACCGAAGCGGTGCTGGCCGGTGAGAAGGCGGTCGCGGTCGGGCGGGACGGGCGCCTGTCGGGCCCCGGGCTTGCGGCCGCGCTGATCCGCGGCCTCGCCTCGACCGGGCTCGACGTGGTCGACCTCGGCGCGGTGACGACGCCGATGCTGTACTACGTGGCCGCGACGCGCGGCGAGTACGGCTGCCACAGCGGCATCCAGGTGACCGGCAGCCACAACCCGAAGGACTACAACGGCTTCAAGATGGTCCTGGCCGGGCGTGCGATCTACGGCGAGGAGATCCAGGGCCTGCGCCTGCGCATGGAAACCGAGGACTACGTCTCGGCGCCGGGCCGCTCGGCGGCGATGGACATCGTGCCGGAGTACGGCCACCGCATCACCAGCGACTGCAAGCTGGCGCGGCCGATGAAGATCGTCGTCGACTCGGGCAACGGCATTCCCGGCGCCTCGGCGCCCGAGATCCTGCGCGGCCTGGGCTGCGAGGTGATCGAGCTGTACTCGGAGGTCGACGGCGACTTCCCGAACCACCACCCGGACCCGAGCAAGCCCGAGAACCTCGTCGAGTTGATCGAGACGGTGAAGGAGACCGGCGCCGAGCTGGGCCTGGCCTTCGACGGCGACGGCGACCGCCTGGGCGTGGTCACGCGCGACGGCAACATCATCTACCCCGACCGCCAGCTGATGCTGTTCGCGACCGACATCCTCGGCCGCAACCCGGGCCGCTCGATCATCTTCGACGTCAAGTGCACGCAGCGCCTGGCGCCGGTGATCCGCAAGGCCGGCGGCGTGCCGGTGATGTGGAAGACCGGCCACTCGCTGGTGAAGGCGAAGATGAAGGAGATCGCCGCGCCGATCGCCGGCGAGATGAGCGGCCACATCTTCTTCGGCGAGCGCTGGTACGGCTTCGACGACGCCACCTACACGGCGGCGCGCCTGCTCGAGATCCTCTCGCGCAGCCCCGACCCGAGCGCGGTGCTCAACGGTCTGCCGACCAGCTTCAACACGCCCGAGCTGAACGTGCCCTGCGCCGAAGGCGAGCCGCACCGTGTGATCGAGGACCTGCGCCGCACGGCGGAGTTTCCCGGTGCGATCGAGGTCATCACGATCGACGGGCTGCGTGCCGAGTACGGCGACGGCTTCGGCCTCGTGCGCGCGTCCAACACGACGCCGGTGCTGGTGATGCGCTTCGAAGGCCACAGCGAGGCGGCGCTGCAGCGCATCGAGGCGCAGTTCATGTCGGCGCTGCGCGCGGTCAAGCCCGACGCGACCTTCGCCGCTGCGGCGCATTGAGCGGCAGCCCTTTGCCGCGCCTGGACGGACGGCTGCGCCCGGCGTGCGCGTCCTGATCGTCAAGCTCTCGTCGCTCGGCGACGTCGTGCACACCCTGCCGGTGGTGCACGACATCCGCCATGCCTTGCCGCAGGCGCAGATCGACTGGCTGGTCGAGCCGGCCTTCGCCGGGCTGGTGCGCCGCGTCGACGGCGTCGGCACGGTGATCGAGGCGCCGTTGCGCGCCCTGCGCGGCAGCTGGTGGTCGCCCGCGACCTGGAAGGCGCTGGGTGCGGTGCGGTCGAAGCTCACGGCCGCGCCCTACGACGCGGTGATCGACCTGCAGGGCCTGACCAAGTCGGCCGTGCTGGCGCGCCTGGCGACGCTGGCGCCGGGCGGCCACCGCTACGGCCTGGGCAACCGCACCGAGGGCTCGGGCTGGGAGGCGCCGGCGCGCTGGCTGGTCGACCGGCCGGTCACGATCGAGCCGCGCATCCATGCGCTCGACCGTGGGCGCGAGCTCTGCGCGCAGGCGCTCGGCTACACGAACTTCGGACGCCCCGAGGTCGCGCTGCGCACGCGGCCGGTGGTACCGCCGATGGCGCCGATGGTCGCCTTCGTGCACGGCACCTCGCGCGAGGACAAGCTCTGGCCGCAGCAGAACTGGATCGCGCTCGGCAAGCGGGTGCTGGCGCAGGGCTGGGGCATCGCGCTGCCGCAGTCCGGCGAGGCCGAGCAGACGCGCGCCGAGCTGATCGCCGCGGCGCTGCAGTTCGAGCTCGCGCCGCTGGTGCAGGTCTGGCCGACGCTCAAGCTCGACGGGGTGATCGACCGCCTGGCCGGCGTGCAGGGCGTGATCGGCGTCGACAGCGGGCTCAGCCACATCGCGGTGGCGCTCGGCCTGCCGCACGTGCAGATCTACAACCACCCGACGGCCTGGCGCACCGGGCCGCTGCCGGGGCACGGGCACCGGCAGCAGCTGTCGGTCGAGGGCGCCCGCGGCGCGCCGACGCTGGACGCGGTCTGGTCGGCGTGGCAGGAGGTCGCGCCATCGCAACGCACGGTGCCCTACTGACGATGCGCCGGCTGGCGCTGCCGGCCTATTCGCTGCTGCTGCGGCTGTTGCAGCCGGCCTACCTGGCCAAGCTCTGGTGGCGCGGGCGTGCCGAGCCGGCGTACCGCGAAGCGATCGGCGAGCGCTTCGGCCGCTACCGTGACGCGGCCCCCGCCCCGCGCACGCTGCTCTGGCTGCACGCCGTCTCGCTCGGCGAGACGCGCGCCGCCGCCGCCCTGGTCGAGGCGCTGCGGCGTGAGCGGCCCGGCCTGCGCCTGCTGCTGACCCACGGCACCGCGACCGGCCGCGCCGCCGGCGCCGCGCTGCTGCGGCCTGCGGGGCCGGGCCACGCGGGCGACCTCCAGGCCTGGCTGCCGGTCGACACGCCAGAGGCCGTGGCGCGCTTCCTCGCGCATTTCAAGCCGGCGCTCGGCGTGCTGATGGAGACGGAGATCTGGCCCAACCTGCTGCGCGGTGCCGAGCGCGCCGGCGTGCCGATGGTGCTGGCCAACGCGCGCCTGAGCGCGAAGAGCGACGCCCGCGGCGCGCGCCTCGACGCCTTGCTGCGTCCGGCGGCCGCCTCGTTCGCGCTGGTGCTCGCGCAGACCGAGGAGGACGCCGAGCGCATGCGTCGCAGGGGCGCGCGCCAGGTCGAGGTCTGCGGCAATCTGAAGTTCGACATGACGCCGGCCCCGGCGCTGGTGGCCGCCGGCGAGGCCTGGCGCAGCGCGGCGCGGGCGGCGGGGCGGCCGCTGGTGCTCGCGGCGAGCACGCGCGAGGGCGAGGAGGAGCCGCTGCTACGCGCATGGCGGGCGGCGTTGGCCTTGCACGAGGTTGCATCGGGCGCGGCAGGGTCGCCGGCCGCGGGAGCCGCACCGGCGTTGCGCCCGCGCCTGCTCCTCGTGCCGCGCCACCCGCAGCGCTTCGACGAGGTGGCGGCGATCGTCGGCCAGCAGGGCCTGCGGCTCGCGCGGCGCAGCGCCTGGGGGCCGCCCGCGGCGGACGGTGCGGTGCTGCCCGACGCCGCGGCCGCCGCCGCCGACGTCTGGCTCGGCGACTCGCTCGGCGAGATGCCGCTCTACTACGCCGCCGCCGAGGTGGCCCTGCTCGGCGGCAGCTTCGCGCCGCTGGGCGGGCAGAACCTGATCGAGGCTGCGGCCTGCGGCTGCCCGGTCGTGATGGGGCCGCACACCTTCAACTTCGACGAGGCCGCGACGCTGGCACTTGCCGCGGGCGCCGCCGAGCGCGTGCCCGACGTCGAAGCCGGCGTGCAGGCGGCGCTGGCGCTGCTCGAGCCCGGCGCGCGCGAGGCGGCGTCGCGCCGGGCGCTCGACTTCGCACGGCGCCATCGCGGCGCGGCGGCGCGGATGGCGGGGCGGATCGTCGACTGCCTGCAGGCGAGACCGGGGCTGGGCGACCAGCGGTAGCGCAGCGACAGCTGCACGTCGCGCGTCTGGCCGAACAGGTGGACGACCCCTGCGCGGCCGGTGGTCGCCGAGTCCTCGATGTCCACGGTGTAGGCCGAGTCGGTGCGCAGCGCGCCCTCGGCGTGCTGCACGGCAGCGGTCTGCAGCTTCGCCTGCAGGCGCGTGTCGACGGCATGGGCGCGCAGGCGCTCGTCGAGCAGGTAGACCGCCCGGTCGGCGGTGCGGCCGTCTAGGCCAGGGTTGGGAGAGATCGCGCGCGGCTGGACGCTGGCAGTCACCTGGCCGCGCAGCGGCCAGATGAACGCGCTCAGGCCCGCCGCCAGCTCACGCCGGCGCGCGAGAACATCGCGCCCAGCCCTTCCGGGTTCGACATCCCGTCGATCGCCTGCTGCACCGCCTGCGCCAGGTCCTTCGCTTCCTTCTTGACCGCGCATCCGATCGCCCAGCCGTTGCGCGGGGCGCGCGGGCTCGGCAAGGGGTCGATTGCGTAGGCCGGGTCGCGCCCGAGCACGCTCTCGAGTTCCGAGCGCAAGCCGGCAGCGAGGGTGACCTCGCCCGCCTGCAGGGCCCTGGCGGCCGCAACACCGTCCTTCAGGTGCGTGACCAGCTTTTCGCGGTAGGCGCCGCTGTCGGCGCCGATCAGCAGCCAGCCGGCCAGCGACAACCCCGGCACCGCGGTGCGCTCCTGCGCGAGCGGCTCGAGGGTCTGGATCGCAGGCAGCTTGTCGACGCGGCGCGCGATCGCGAGCGTCTCGCGGTAGTAGGGGCCGAAGATGATGGCCTGTGGCGTGGCGTCGATCAGCGGACGGTCGACCGGCACATGCAGGAGCAGGTCGGCCGGCCCGTGGCCTAGGTAGTGACCGCGCCAGACCATGTTGCGCAGGTCATCGGCCATCTCCTCGCCGGCGTTGAAGAACAACGGCGAGAGCGGTACGCCGACCGCTGCCGCGATCGCCTTCGCGAGATCCACATCGATGCCGGCGCCGTCGGTGTTGAACGGCGGCATGTCGTTGTAGATCGCGATCGACATCACGCCGCGCTGGCGGATGCGCTCGAGCGCAGGCAGGTCCTCAGGCGCGGTCTGCGCCTTCGCACCGCCCGCGCCGAGCCCCAGCAGCAACGCGCTCGCCGCCGTCAGGCAGCGGCGGCGCGAAGGCGCTGCCTCGTCGTTGCTCACAGCGGCTTCTCGCGCCGCGTCTCGAGGTAAGCCTTGATCGACCACACCGCTTCCTGGCTGAGCACGCCTTCGAACGGAGGCATGTACACGGCGCCGTTACGGGTCACGCCGTGGCGGACCTTGCCGACGTAGAACTCGTCCATCTCCTTGACGCAGCTCTTCTTGCTAGCTTCGGCCTTCATCGTCGCACAGTCGGCGTCGATTTTGCGGAGGTCGGGTGCGATGCCGCCGGAGACGGCGTCGAGGCCGTGGCAGCGCGCGCAGTTCTGGGCGAAGGCCGAGGTGCCGATCTTGATCGCCTTCTCGTCGCCGCTGTAGGGGTTGGACGTCTTCCAGTCGGCGCCGAGCGGGGCCAGGCCCGTGGTGTCGACGGCTTGCGGCGTGACGTCGCCGTGGGACCAAGCGGCTGTGCCCATCAGGCAGGCCGCGGCGGCGAAGGCCAGGCGCCAGCGAGTGGAAAGCTGGCGTTGTCTCTTGAGGGTTTGATTCATGTCGCGTGCTCCAAGTCGTCGTTCGACACCCGTCATCTGCAATGCACATGCCATTCGGGGGTGTTTCGTGCCCGGTTGCAGCGCTGTCGCACAACGCGACGTCACCTGACGGTATCGTCGCGCCGCGTCGCCCAGAGAAGATCAAGATCGCACATGATCGCGCCCGCGATGCGCTGTGCGACAAAGGCGACCCCGGGTACCGTTCCCGGGGCGACCCTGAAAGCAGCGACGCGATGTGACGATGTGGAACAGCCTTAGGGCAGGGCCGGCACGCGAGGCCCCTACAACGGAGACAACAGATGCAGCAAGTCCTCACGGCGCTCGACGGCAGCGAACGCTTGCGTCGGCGCGGTCTCGAGCTTGAACGACCGATCGCCTCTGCACTCTCGCTCGACCATGTGCATGCCGACGTGATCGAGCAGTCGTATCAGCGCTGCGCGACGATCGGTCTCAGCCGGACCCAGTCGCCCGAGTTCGCGCCGATGGGACGCAGTGACCTGGGCCACGCGCGGGAGCGCAATCGGCGCCTATACACCCATGCCGCGCCGGTGATGGAGATGCTTTACGAGCAGATCGTGAACACGCAGAGCATGGTGATCCTCACCGACGTCTGCGGCACGATCATTCACTCGACCGGCGACGATGATTTCCTCGCGCGTGCCTCGAAGGTCGCGCTGCAGGCGGGCGTCAACTGGTCCGAATCGTCGAAGGGCACGAACGCGATCGGGACCGCACTGGTCAGCGAGACGCCGACGCTCGTCCACGCCGACGAGCACTTCATGCACGCGAACCATTTTCTGACCTGTTCGGCGTCCCCGATCTTCGACCCGCGAGGCAGCATCCTCGGCGTGCTCGACGTCTCGGGCGACCACCGCCGATTCCACCAGCACACCATGGGACTGGTGAAGATGTCTGCCCGGATGATCGAGAACCACTGGCTGAGCGAAGATTTCCGTCACGTCATGCGTCTGCACCTGCACACGCGCGTCGAGTGTCTGGGGACGTTGATGGAGGGCATCCTCGCCGTGTCCCGCGACGGGCGCATCCTTGGTGCCAACCGCAGCGCCCTGGACCACCTGGGCCTCTCGGGCGCGGCCGCGCGGATGCACAGCGTGACGAGCCTGTTCGGCACGACGGTCGGCGCGCTGGTGGACCACTTCCGCTCGCCGCTCGCCTCGCCGCTGCCACTGCACCTGCCGGGCGGCACGCTGTGCCATGTGCAGGCGCGTTTCGACTGGGGCACATGGTTCGGCTCGCGCGAGGAAGGCGACGCGGCGGGCTCGCGCCCGCCGCCCGCCGAAGCAGGGCCGGTGAAGGCCACGGATGCCCCGTCGGCGCCTGTGGCCGAGCCTCTGCCGGTCGACCCGCCCGCGCCGCTCGAGGCGCGCCAGGCACCGGCGTCTCCCGCGGCGCTGGCACCGGTCGCGGCGGGTTCACCGGCGGCCCCCTTCGTGGCGCCCGGCGCCGCGCGCACCGCGCTCGATGCGCTCGACACCGGCGACGAGCGCCTGCGCGCCGTGATCGCCAAGGCGCGCAAGGCGCTCGACCGCGACCTGCCGCTGCTGATCCTCGGCGAGACGGGCACCGGCAAGGAGATGCTGGCGCGCGCCTTCCACGACGACTCGCGCCGTGCCGCGCAGCCCTTCGTCGCGGTCAACTGCGCCTCGATCCCGGAGTCGCTGATCGAGGCCGAGCTGTTCGGCTACGAGGACGGCGCCTTCACCGGCGCGCGGCGCCGCGGCGCGGCCGGCAAGCTGCTGCAGGCGCATGGCGGCACGCTCTTCCTCGACGAGATCGGCGACATGCCGCTCGCCCTGCAGGCGCGCCTGCTGCGTGTGCTGCAGGAACGGCGCGTCACCCCGCTCGGCAGCGCGAAGTCGATCCCGGTCGACGTGACGCTGATCGCGGCCACGCACTGCAACCTGCGCCAGATGATCGAGGCGAAGGCCTTCCGCGAAGACCTCTACTACCGCCTGAACAGCCTGGTGCTGCGCCTGCCTGCGCTGCGCGAGCGCAGCGACCTCGGCGCGCTGGTGCGCTCGATCCTGGCCGCCCAGGGCGGCACGCCGCCGCGCCTCGCGCCGCGCGTGGTGCAGCGCCTGCACGCGCACCGCTGGCCGGGCAACGTCCGCGAACTCGCCAACGTGCTGCGCACCGCCTGCGTGATGGCGACCGGCGAGCCGCTGATCGACTGCAGCCACCTCTCGGACGAATTCATCGTCGACACCGATCCGCTGCTCGACGCCGTCGTGCCCGGCGAGGGCGGGGTCGCGGCGGGGATGGCCGGGCTCGGCCTCGCCGGCAGCGCCTTCGCGGCCGCACCGGGCGCCACGGCCCTCGGTCCGTTGGGCAGCGAGCCGCCGCCACCGACGGTCGCCGAGACGCCGCGCACGCTCGAAGAGCGCGAGATCGAGATGATCCGCCAGGCGCTCGACGCCCACGCCGGCAACATCTCGGCCGCGGCGAAGCAACTCGGCATCAGCCGCAACACGATCTACCGGCGCCTCTACTGGAGCTCGGCGGCATCTTGAAGCTCGCGGGCAGGCGCTCGCGCGCACGGCCGGACGGCAGCTCGCTCGACGCCGGCGCGCGCCATCTCTTCTGGGGCTGGGCGCTCGGCGCCGGGGTCGCGCTGTTCGCCGCCTGGTGGCTGCAGCGGCGCGGCATGTGGGCTGCGCTGGTGGCCGGCGACCCGAGCGGCATCAGCGTCGGCATCGTCATCGTCTGCTCGCTCTGCACCGCCTGGTGCGGGCGGCGGGCCTGGCTGCTGATGCAGCAGGTGCAGCCCGGCTCGAGCTGGCGCGAGGCCTATCGCGTGGAGCGCGCGACCGCGCCCGAACAGGCGACGCAGCTGCTGTCCGAACGCTCGCACGGGCCGCACGAGACGGCCTGGTGGTTCGCCTCCAGCGCGATCAAGCTCGGCCTGCTCGGCACCGTCGTCGGCTTCATCTACATGTCGATGCAGATCGGCCGCAGCAGCCAGGGCTTCGAGCTCGAGCAGGCGCAGACGCTGCTGAGCCAGATGACGCTGGGCATGGCGATCGCGCTCTACACGACGCTCGCGGGGCTGATCGGCAACCTCTGGCTCGGCCTGCAGCTGCTGCTGCTCGACCGCATGGCCGACCGCGTCGTGGCCGACATCGTCGCCCTCGAAGGCGGCCCGCCGGGCCATGGCCATCCGCTGCCCGATCCGTCGCAGGCGGCCGGCGGGCCGGGTGTCGGCGGGATGGGTGCCGGCGCGTCGGGCACCTCTCGATCCTAGAGGCCTGCGATGGCCATGCTGCGCCGACGCCGGCACGACGAGATCGACCCGTTCTCGGACCTGCTGTTCAACACGCTGCTCGCCTTCGTCATGCTCTTCGCGATCGCGCTGCTGGCGATGAACCCGAAGGCGAAGAGCGGCGTGATCGACGCCAAGGCCGAGTTCATCATCACCCTGACCTGGCCCGACAACAACCCGAACGACATCGACGCCTGGGTGCAGGACCCGGCCGGCAACACGGTGTGGTTCCGCTCGCGCGAGGCCGGGATGATGCATCTCGACCGCGACGACCGCGGGCTGTCGAACGACACGATCGTGATCAACGGGCAGAAGGTGGTGAACCCGCTGAACCAGGAGGTCGTGACGATCCGCGGCGTGGCCGCCGGCGAGTACACGCTGAACGCCCACTACTACGACTCGAAGGACCGCGAGCCGGTGCCGATCACGGTGTCGATCGTCAAGGTCAACCCGCGTGCCGAGGTCGTCTTCTACGGCAACGCCACCCTTGCGCGGCCCGGCGACGAGGTCACGCTCGTGCGCTTCACGCTCGACCGCGACGGCCACGTCGTCTCCACCAACCGCCTGCCGAAGACGCTCGTGCAGCGCCAATGACCCTTTCCGACTGCGACCATGAACGCGCCGACGACCGACCTGCTGCTCTGGCTCTACGTGGGGCTCGTCTTCCTGGCCGCGCTGGCCGCGATGATCTCGACCCTGCCGCGCTGGTCGCGCGTGCTGCTGCTGGTGGCCGCGACCGGCTTCTACTTCGTCGGCGAGGAGGCGCTCGACAACGTCTGGGGCTGGCCCGGCTCGCAGGCGCTGCCCGCGCGCTTCGTGCTGCTGGCCGCGGTGATCGACGAGCCGACCAAGCAGCGCGAGGGCGCGCTCTACGTCTGGGCGCAGCCGCTCGTCGACGGCCGCCCGACGGCGCAGCCGCGCGCCTACCGCCTGCCGTATGCGAAGGACCTGCACGCGCTGCTCGGCGACGCGGTGAAGAAGACCCGCTCGGGCATTGCCCAGCTCGGCACCGCCGAGCCCAAGACCGGCGGCAAGGGCTTCCTCGCCTGGCTGCGCGCCGGCAGCGACGAGCAGCAGATCAAGATCCGCGACCTGCCGGTGCCGCAGCTGCCCGAGAAGTAAGGTGAGCTTCCGTCCCTTGCCCCTGTTGTGCCGGCACGGTGTCGCGCCGCTTGCCGCCGCCCTCGGCGCCGCGCTGCTCGCCGGCTGCGACGCGCCGCCGCGCGAGACCTCGCTGTTCCCGCTCGCCGCCGGCCACGAGTGGACCTACCGCGTCTCGACGACCGCCGGCAACGCCGACCCGGAGCAGGAGGAACTGGTGCTGCGCACGCTCGGGGCCGAGACGGTCGACGGCCAGTCGGCCTGGCGCCGGCGCAGCGAGGGCGGGATGGACTACTGGCTGCGCAGCGACGCCAGCGGCATCTACCGCGTCGCGAGCAAGAGCGACCTCGATGCCGAGCCCACGCTCGACTCGACGGCCGAGCCCGGGCGGCGCTATGTGCTGCGCGCGCCCTACACCGTCGGCACCAGCTGGCAGACGAGCACGACGCCGTACCTGCTGGTGCGCGAGCACGAGTACCCGCGCGAGCTGCGCCACGTCTATCCGTCGGTCGCGATGAACTACACGATCGAGGCCACCGGCGAGGCGCTCGACACCCCGGCCGGCCGCTTCGAAGGCTGCCTGCGGGTGCACGGCGAGGCCCAGTTGCGCCTCTACGCCGACCCGGTCCTCGGCTGGCGCCCGGTGCCGCTGACCGCGCTCGAGTGGTACTGCCCGGGCGTCGGGCTCGCCCGGCTGGAGCGGCACGAGCCCGGCGTCTCGAGCTTCATCGGCGGCGGCACGCTGACGATGGAGCTGATGGCGTGGCGTTAGCCGGGCGGTCTCGGCGGTGCGGCGCCGAGGCGCTCAAGCCGGGATCTTCGGACCGCCGTTGATGCCCCAGGGCACGCCGAAACGGTCGGTGACCATGCCGAACTGCTCGGCCCAGAAGGTCTCGCCGAGCGGCATCTGCACCTGGCCGCCTTCGGCCAGGGCATTGAAGATGCGCTGGCCCTCGGCCGCCGTCGGGTAGGTCAGCGCGAGCATCACGCCCTGGATGCCGGCGTGGGGCATGCCGGGCGGCGTGTCGCCGGCCATCAGGCCGAACTCGGGGTGCGACAGGTAGGCGTGCATCACCTTGCCCTTCTGGTCATCGGGAATCGGCGGCGCCTCGTCGCAGGGGGGCGCCTCGCCGTAGGTGATGACGCGTTCGAGCTTCGCGCCGAGAACGTCGGCGTAGAACTTCATCGCTTCGGCGCAGGTGCCGTCGAAGGACAGGTAGGCATTCAGCTGGGGCATGGCGTTTCCTTTCGCGAGGGACGGCGCAGGTGTCAGGCGACAAGCCTGACATCGGCACGCCTTCGTCGACGAACGGCCGGGGGCGAAATCGACATGCCGGTGGTACCGAGACGGCACATGGCCGGGCGCGGCCTCATCCGGGCGCGTCCGCCTCGACCACGAGCATCGCCGCCGCCAGGTCCTCGAGCGCGTCGCCGACCGACTTGAAGACGGTGCGCTCGCCGGCGCTGCGCCGCCCTTCGGCGCGGCCGGATGCGAGGTCTGCGAGCGTCGCCCGCACGTCGCCGGCCGCGAAGACGCCGCGCGAGATCGGGCCGAGCAGCTCGCCGCTCTTGCGCAGCGCGTCCGCCGTGTCGACGAAGATCGAGGCACCGCGGAAGCAGTCATCGTCGGCCTCGCGCATCTCGGGCGTGAAGCTGCCGATCAGGTCGAGGTGGCTGCCCGGGCGCAGCCAGCGCCCGGCGACGACCGGCGCGGTGGCCAGCGTCGCGCAGCTGACGATGTCGGCCTCGCCCACGGCCCGCGCCAGGTCGTCGTGCACGACGGCGTCGAAGCCTTCGGCACGCCAGTCGTCGGCGAGCACCGAAGCCGCGGCCGGCGATCGCGCCCAGATGCCGACCCGGCCGATCGGCCGCACGACGCGGTAGGCCGCCGGCAGCAGCCGTGCGATGCGCCCGGCGCCGACGACGAGCAGGCGCGTCGCGTCCTCGCGCGCGAGCCAGCCGGCCGCCAGCGCCGAGGCCGCCGCGGTGCGGCGCACCGTCAGCGCATCGCCGTCGATCAGCGCGAGGGGCACGCCGGTCGTCGCGTCGTGCAGCAGGTAGCTGGCGTGCAGGCCCGGCAGGCCGCGCGCCGCGTTGCCGGGCGCGATGTTGATGCACTTGAGGCCGTAGTAGCGGCCCGGCACCCAGGCCGGCATCACCAGCGAGGTCATCGTGCCGCCGTCGGCCCCGGCGATCTCGAGCACCTGGCGCGGCGGCACCTCGGCGCCCTCGGCGAAGCGCTCGCGCAGCGCGGGGATCAGGCGCTCGAAGGGCAGGGCGCGCGAGGCGGCGTCGAATTCGATGATGCGCATGGCGGCAGCGTAGCGGGCTTGCGGCGATCTGCGTTCGACGAGCGCCGCGCCGCTGCCCGCTTCGATGACGCCGCGCCCGGCGTGCCCGGCGCGGCCTCAGCGCGCGGCGGCCGTGGGCGCCGCCGACGCGGCATCGAGCTTGAACACGAAGAGGGTGCCCCCTTGCTCGATCGGCGCGACCTTGCGCAGCAGCTCGCCCGGCCACATCGACGCGCCGCCGCCCCAGCCGGAGACGACGGCGACGTACTGCTCGCCGTCCTGCAGCCAGGTCACCGGCGGGGCGACGATGCCCGAGCCGGTCTGGAACTGCCACAGGACCTTGCCGCTGTCGGCGTCCGCAGCCTTCAGGAAGCCGTCCGGCGTGCCCCAGAAGACCAGGCGGCCGGCCGTCGTCAGCACGCCGCCCCAGAGCGGCAGCTCGTGGCGCTGCTCCCAGACGACGCGCCCGCTGATCGGCTCGATCGCGCGCAGCACGCCGACGTGGTCGTCGTGGACCGGCTTCACGAGGAAGCCGCCGCCCAGGTAGCTCGAGCCCTTGCGATAGGTGACCGGCACGTTCCAGATGTCCATGCCCCACTCGTTGGACGGCACGTAGAACAGCCGCGTCTCGGGTGACCAGGCCATCGGCATCTGGCTCTTCGCGCCGATCATGGCCGGGGCGGCGAAGACCTTGCCCGGTCGCTCCTCGGCGAACGAGGGAATCACGCGGCCGATCAGGTTCTTCGCCCGCTGGCTCACCTTCATCGGGTCGCCGGGCCGGCTCTCGGGCACCAGCTTCGGCCGCCCGCTCGCGAGGTCGATGCCGTTGGCCCAGGTGATCTTCTCGACGAAGGGGAAGGCGTTGACCAGCTTGCCGCCCGCCGCGTCGTGCACGTAGAAGAAGCCGTTGCGGTCGGCCTTGGCGCCCAGGCGCCGGCCGTCGGGCCCGTCGAAGAGGACGAACTCGTTGACCCCGTCGTAGTCCCAGGCGTCGTTCGGCGTGTTCTGGTAGTGCCAGACGATGCGGCCGGTCTTCGCGTCGAGCGCGACTGTCGAGCACGAGTAGAGGTTGTCGCCCGGCCGCAGGTGGCTGTTCCACGGCGAAGGGTTGCCGGTGCCGAAGTAGGCCAGGCCGGTGGTCGGGTCGTAGGTGCCGCCGAGCCAGGGCGCGGCGCCGCCGTGCTTCCAGAGGTCGCCGGGCCAGGTCGTGCCGGCGGTGCCGGAGGTGCCGGCCTCCTGCCGCTTGCCGTCCTTGTCGTAGCGGTAGCCCATGTGGCCCTCGACGGTCGGCCGCGTCCAGACGAGCCTGCCGGTGGTCGGGTCGCGTGCCTCGACGCGGCCGAGCACGCCGAATTCGCCGCCGGCCAGGCCGGTCAGCAGCAGGCCGCCGGCGATCAGCGGCGCGGCGGTGTAGCTGTAGCCGGCCGCGTGGTCGTCGATGCGCTCGCGCCAGACGACCTCGCCGGTCGCCTGGTCGAGCGCGACGAGCTGCGCATCGAGCGTGCCGAAGATCACCAGCCGGCCGTAGAGCGCGGCGCCGCGGTTGCCGACGTCGCAGCAGGGCATGATCCCCTCGGGCAGCCGGTGCTCGTACTTCCAGAGCTTGCGGCCGGTCTTCGCGTCGATCGCGTAGAGCCGCGAGTACGAGCCGGTGACGAAGAGCCGCCCGTCGTGCACCAGCGGCTGCGACTGCTGGGCGCGCTGCTTCTCGCCGCCGAAGGAGAAGGCCCAGGCCACGCGCAGCGCGCCGACCGTGGCGCGGTCGAGCTGCTTGAGTGGCGAATGCCGCTGTCCCCGGGGGCCGAGGCCGGAGGACAGGATGTCGCCCGGCGTTGCGGCGTCGGCGTCGAGCATCTCGTCCGTGACCGGGATGACCGGTTCGACCGGGGCCGGTGGCGCGGCGCAGACGCAGGCCGAGGCGGCAGCGAGCGCCAGCGGCGGTAGCAGGCGGTGCAGGAAGGCGGGACTCGGCAAGGGCTTCTCCGACACAGGTCGCGCCACGGGGAGCTGCTCGGCCACGACAGTCCGCGGATTGTCCGTGAGCGCCGGTGCCCAGGCCGGTGCCTGACGACTCTTACCGGCTGCTACAGTCGCCCCCCACGCCTCAGCCAGCTCGCGCAGCCAGGGTCTCACCTTTCCTGGGTTGCCGTCGATGCCTGCGCCCTTGCGCACTCCCGAGGTCGTGCCGCCTGACCATGCCGAGGCTGCCCTGCGCAGCCAGCCGGCGCCCCCGTGCCCGCGGCCCGGGGCGATCCCCACGCCTCCTCCGATCGACGCCCGCACGCCCGGGTCGCGCCGCCCCGCGGACCTGCCGCGGCGTGCGCGTTCCATTCCCACCGAGAAGAGGAACCGATGATGGATGCACACCCCCGCGCCGCGCGTGCTAGCAGCCCGAGGCCGACCTGGCGCGTACGAGCGGATCGCCTGGCCGCGCTGGCGATCGCGATGGGCCTGGGTGCGGGTGCCACGCTCGCCTGGTCTCCCGTCCGTGCACAGGCCGCCGCCGCTGCACAGGCGGCCCATGCCTTCGACCTGCCCGCAGGTCCGCTGGCCGAATCGCTCGCCCGGCTTGCCGCAGCGTCCGGCGCGCGCATCGACGTGGCGCCGGCACTCGCTGCCACGCAGCAGGGGGCGCGCGTGCAGGGGACGATGACGACGGCCGAGGCGCTGCGGGCGGTGTTCGCCGGCAGCGGTCTGGTCGCGATTGACGGCGGAGACGGGTCCTACCGGATCGCGTCCGCCTCCTCCGACGGACTGTCCGGGTCGGCGGTGCTGGCGCCGGTGAAGGTGACCGGCGCGCAGGACCGCTCGGGCACCACCGAGGGCAGCGAGAGCTACGCCGCCGACCGCGTGTCGTTCGGCAAGGGGCAGGCCCTGATCGACGTGCCGCAGAGCGTCAGCGTCATGACCCGGCAGCGTCTGGACGACCAGAACCTGGTCACGCTCGAACAGGTGATGGAGCAGACGACCGGCGTCACCCTCGAGCGCTACGACACGGTCAGCGCGGGCTTCCTCTCGCGCGGGCTGACGATCACCAACCTCATGGTCGACGGCAGCACCTCGGTGGGCAAGGGCCTCAACGCCGACCGCCTCGACATGGCCCTCTACGACCGCGTCGAGCTGCTGCGCGGCGCCGATGCGCTCTTCGGCAATGCCGGCGAGGCGGGCGGGGCGATCAACCTCGTGCGCAAGCGGCCGACCAGCGAGCTGCAGATTCGCGGCTCGCTCTCGGCGGGCAGCTGGCACACCTATCGCGGCGAGGTCGATGTGGCCGGCCCGCTGAACGCGAGCGGCAGCCTGCGCGGACGGCTCGTCGGCGTGTACGAGGACAAGGACTACTTCTACGACGTCTCGCATGCCGACAAGCACCTGGTCTACGGCGTCGTCGACCTCGCCCTGGCCGCGCGGACGAGCCTGACGCTCGGCGGCCACTACAGCCGCGAGGACGCGACCTACATGCGCTACGGCCTGCCGCGCTACTCGAACGGCGACGACATCGGCCTGCCGCGCAGCTTCTTCCTCGGCACGAAGGACGACCGCTACCTGAGCAAGAACAACGCGCTCTTCGCGCGGCTCGACCATGCCTGGGGCCGGGACTGGTCGCTGGCGGTGGAGGCCAGCCGGCTCGCGTCGGACAACGCGCGGCAGGACTTCCTGTGGGCCGGCGCGATCGACCCGGTGACGCGCTCGGGCCTGATCAGCGACTGGGGTGGGGCGCTCTACCAGTACGAGGAGACGCAGAAGGGCTTCGACGTCGTGGTCAAGGGCGGCTTCGACCTGCTGGGCCGGCGCCAGCAGATGATCGTCGGTGCCAACTACAGCGAGGGCGTCGGGCCGGGGACCGGCAACCGGAGGGACACCTTCATCCTGATCGACGACATCTTCCAGTTCGACCCGGAGGCCTACATCACGGCCGAGCCCTATCGCAAGTTCTTCAGCTACCGCGAGGAGGTCAAGCAGCGCGGCGTCTACGCCTCGCTCGCGCTGCACCTGACCGAGCCGCTGCGGCTGTACCTCGGCGGCCGGCTGAGTCGCTACGACTACGACTACGGGCTGAGCTTCTACGACCGCGCCACGGGCCTGCCGACCGACAGCTTCCCGACCGCCTACCAGGACCACCGCGTGTTCACCCCGTACGTGGGCCTGGTGCATGCCCTCGGCCCCGACTGGTCGGCCTACGCCAGCTACGCCCAGACCTATGTGTCGCAGGCCTCGCTGCTGAAGGGGCCGCCGCCGGGCACGCCGCTCGACGCGATCGACGGGCGCGCGCTCGAGCTCGGCGTGAAGGGGCAGCTGCTGGACAAGCGGCTGACCGCGTCCTTCGCGGTCTACCGCATCGACCGCACCGGCAGCGGCGTCGACGACCCGGCCTATCCGCCGAGCTCGGGCAGCTTCGGCAGCAGCTGCTGCTACCTCGCTTCGGGCAAGGTCACGAGCCGCGGCTTCGACGTCGAGGTCAACGGCAACGTCACGCCGCGCTGGCAGGTGAGCGGGGGCTACACCTACAACGACACCGACGACAAGCAGACCGGGGCCCGCTACAGCAGCATCACGCCGCGCCACCTGCTCAAGCTGTGGTCGAACTACCGCCTGCCGGCGGCGCTCGACCGGGTCCGCGTCGGGGGTGGGGTGACGGCGCAGAGCGGCATCTACCAGGCCGACAGCGTGACCACGTACAACCCGCAGACCGGCCAGTACGACGGGCCCAGCGTGCCCTATCGCATCGTCGAGCCCAAGCGGGCCGTGTTCGACCTCTTCGCGGACTACCGGATCGACGACCACTGGCAGGCAGCCGTCCGGGTCGCGAACCTGTTCGACAAGCGCTACTACCAGACACTCGGGACGTCCGCCTACGGCAACTGGTACGGCGAGCCCCGGAGCTTCACGCTGACGCTGCGCGCGACCTACTGAGCCGGCGCCGGCGGCCCGGGGCCGGGCGGCCCGCCGCCGACCGGGCAGAACGAAGCGGCCCCGCGGGGCCGCCACTGGGGGCGCCGCCGCGGGGCCGCGGGGTCCGGGCGCATGACGCGCCCGGAGATCAGGCCGTGCTCAGTTCTTCTGCGCGACCTTCTGCGCCGTCGGGGCCTCGGCCGTCTTGCCGCTCACGTTGCCGAGCTTGAAGACCCAGACCATGCCGCCCTGCTCGAGGAGGTTGATCTTCTTGGCCACTTCGCCACCCCAGAGCGGCACGGCGCCACCCCAGCCGGAGACGACCGAGACGTACTGCACGCCGTCCTGCAGCCAGGTGACCGGCGGTGCGACGATGCCCGAGCCGGTCTGGAACTGCCAGACGACCTTGCCGGTCTTGGCGTCGGCGGCCTTCAGGTAGCCCTCCGGCGTGCCCCAGAAGACGAGGTTGCCGGCGGTGGTCAGCACGCCACCCCAGAGCGGCGCCTCGTTCTTCACTTCCCAGACGATCTTGCCGGTCGTCGGGTTGACCGCGCGCAGCACGCCGATGTGGTCGTCGGCGATCGTCTTGATCGTGAAGCTGGCGCCGAGGTAGGCCGCGCCCTTCTTGTAGGTGATCGGCTCGTTCCAGATCTCCATGCCCCATTCGTTGGCCGGCACGTAGAACAGGCGCGTGTCGGGCGAGTAGGCCATCGGCATCTGGTTCTTGCCGCCCAGGAACGAGGGCGACGCGAACACCGCGGCGCCCTTCTTGCCGTCGGGGCTGGCGGTGGGGTCACCGGGCCGGCCGTCAGGCGTGAAGTTGGGGCGCCCGGTCTTCAGGTCGATGCCGGTGGCCCAGCTGATCTTGTTGACGAAGGGGAAGGCGTTCTCGAGCTTGCCGGTCGTCGCGTCCATCACGTAGAAGAAGCCGTTGCGGTCGGCCTTCCCGCCCAGGCGCTTGCCGTTCGGCGCGTCGTAGGTGATGAACTCGTTGACGCCGTCGAAGTCCCAGCCGTCGTTCGGCGTGGTCTGGTAGTGCCACTTGATCTCGCCGGTCTTGGGGTCGAGCGCGACGGTCGAGCACGAGTAGAGGTTGTCGCCGGGGCGGATGTGGCTGTTCCAGGGCGAGGGGTTGCCGGTGCCGAAGTAGGCGAGGCCGGTCTTCGGATCGTAGGTGCCGCCGAGCCAGGTCGCCGCGCCGCCGGTCTGCCAGAGGTCGCCGGGCCAGGTCTTGCCCGCGCCGCCGCCGGTGACGCCGGCTTCCTTCTTGTTGCCGTCCTTGTCGAAGGTGTAGCCCATGTGGCCTTCGACCATCGGGCGGATCCAGACCAGCTCGCCGGTCTTCGGGTTGCGCGCCTCGACACGGCCGACGACGCCGAACTCGCCGCCCGACACGCCGGTGAGCAGCAGGCCCTGGGCGATCAGCGGCGCCGCGCTGTAGCTGTAGCCGGCGGCGTAGTCGTCGATCTTGGTCCGCCAGGCGATGTCGCCGGTCTTCTGATTGAGCGCGACGAGCTGCGCGTCGAGCGTGCCGAAGATGACGAGATCGTCGAACAGGGCCGCGCCGCGGTTGATCACGTCGCAGCAGGGCATGATGCCTTCGGGCAGGCGGTGCTCGTACTTCCAGAGCTTCTTGCCGGTCTTGACGTCGAGCGCGTAGATGCGCGAGTACGAGGCGGTGACGAACATGATGCCGTCGTGGATCACCGGCTGCGCCTGCTGGCCGCGCTGCTTCTCGCCACCGAACGAGAAGGCCCAGGCCGGCGTCAGGCGGTCGATCGTTGCCGGGGTCAGTTGCTTGAGCGGCGAGTAGCGCTGTCCTTGCGTGCCCAGGCCCGAGGACAGTATGTCGTTCGGCGTGCTGGCGTCGTCGACGATCATCTGGTCGGTGACGACGGCCTGCGCCATCGAAGCCACGCCGAGGCCGATCAGCAGGCTCAGCAACTTCACTTTCATCATGGTCTCCTCGATCTCCAGGGACGGGGGCGGTGCGCGCCGGATGGCAACACTCGGGAATCCTTCCCGGCAACAACCATGCCATTCGACCGGCACCGCGCCGCGTGGGTATCGAGGCCTTCGGAGGGCCTGCGGGCCTAGGGGAAACGCCGGAGGGCTGTTGCAGCGTCGAACACTCGCGCTGCTCCGTGCGGGGGGGTGTTCCAGCCGCTGTTCAGGCGAGCGCCGGCTCGCCCAGGTCGACCAGGCCGTGGCGCGCGGCCAGCTGCAGCAATTGCAGTTCGCTCGAGACGCCCAGCTTGGCGCGCACGATCGACAGGTGGTTGAAGACCGTCTTCGGGCTCAGGTTGAGCCGCTCGGCGACGCGGCCGACCGGGTCGCCACCGACCGACAGGCGCAGCACCTCGAACTCCCGGGGCGTCAGGCAGGCCAGCGCGGTCGCGCCGTCCAGGCTGTCGTCGGCCAGCGCACGCGCCACGTCAGGCGAGAGCACGCGCTGGCCGGCGGCGATCTGCCGCAGCGCAGCAATCATCTCGGTCGGGGCGCTCGCCTTGCTCAGGTAGCCCTGGGCGCCGGCGCGCAGCGCCTGCACGACGTGGGTCGCCGTGTCGTGCATCGAGAAGACCAGCACGCGCAGCGAGGGCTGGCGGGCCTTCATGCGGCGGATCGCCTCCAGGCCGCTGGCGTCGCGGCCCAGATGCAGGTCGACCACCGCGACGTCGATGTCGTGCGTCGCCAGCGCGGCATAGGCCGTCCGCACGTCACCGGCTTCGGCCCGCACGTCGAGATCGGGCTCGCCGTCGAGCAGGCGGCGGTAGCCCTGGCGCACGACCGCGTGGTCGTCGAGCAGCAGCAATCGGATCACGGGTCGCCTCCTGTTGCAGGGCCCTCCACGCTGCAAGTCGCACGCCCGCGAGGCCGTTTCGGGGCCGGGAAGCGTTCCCGTCATGAACGGGCGTGACTCCCACGACGCGCCGCAGCCCGCTGCCTAGAGTCCCGCCGGCGTTCCGAGCCCTGCCCGACGTAGTGCGGCGTGCTCGCCGCAGACCCCGGGCACGCCGCGCCCTACCGAGACTTCAGGAGACCTGAGATGACCCATCGATTCGCGCCGATCGCCGCTGCCATCGCCGCTGGCCTGCTGGCCGTCCCCGCCGCGCAGGCCGTCACCGAGCGGGCCGTCAAGCCCGTGACCTGGGACGACATCGCCAACGACCACAAGACCACGCAGGACGTGCTCAGCTACGGCCTGGGCCTCGAGACCCAGCGTCACAGCCCGCTCAAGCAGCTCGACACCAAGACCGTCAAGAACCTGGTGCCGGCCTGGACCTTCTCGTTCGGCGGCGAGAAGCAGCGCGGCCAGGAGGCGCAGGCCCTGGTGCACGACGGCGTCGCCTACGTGACGGCCTCGTACTCGCGGATCTACGCGCTCGACGTCAAGACCGGCAAGCAGCTCTGGGCCTACGAGCACCGGCTGCCCGAGAACATCATGCCCTGCTGCGACGTGGTCAACCGCGGCGCCGCGATCTACGGCGACAAGGTCTACTTCGGCACCCTCGACGCCCGCATCGTGGCACTCGACCGGAAGACCGGCTCGGTCGTGTGGAACGAGAAGTTCGGCGACCACAAGGTCGGCTACACGATGACCGGCGCGCCGACGATCGTGAAGGAGAAGGGCGGCCGCGTGCTGCTGATCCACGGCTCCTCGGGCGATGAGTTCGGCGTGCTGGGCTACCTCTACGCCCGTGACCCCGAAACCGGCGAGGAGGTCTGGGCCCGCCCGCTGGTCGAAGGCCATACCGGCCGCCTGAACGGCAAGGACAGCACCCCCACCGGCGACGCGAAGGCGCCGACCTGGCCGCGCGACAAGGACGGCAAGCCGGTCGAGGCCTGGCATCAGGGCGGTGGCGCGCCGTGGCAGAGCGCCGCCTTCGACCCCGCGACCAACACCATCGTGATCGGCGCCGGCAACCCCGCGCCCTGGAACACCTGGAAGCGCACCGCCGAAGGCGGCAACCCGCGCGACTGGGACAGCCTCTTCACCTCGGGCCAGGCGTATGTCGATGCCTCGACCGGCGAACTCAAGGGCTTCTACCAGCACACGCCGAACGACGCCTGGGACTTCTCGGGCAACAACTCGGTCGTGCTGTTCGACTACCAGGACCCGAAGAGCGGCAAGACGATCAAGGCCAGCGCGCACGCCGACCGCAACGGCTTCTTCTACGTCACCGACCGCGAGAAGCTCGCGGCCGCCGGCGGCCACCCGAACAAGCCGACCTCGCTGATCGGTGCCTGGCCCTTCGTCGAGGGCATCACCTGGGCCACCGGCATCGACGTCAAGACCGGCCGGCCGAAGGAGGTCGATGGCCAGCGTCCGCCGCTGCCGGCCGCCGGTGCCGACAAGGGCCAGGCGATCTTCGTCTCGCCGCCGTTCCTCGGCGGCACGAACTGGATGCCGATGTCCTACTCGCCGGACACCGGGCTGTTCTACATCCCGGCCAACCACTGGGCGATGGACTACTGGACCGAGCATGTCACCTACAAGCCGGGCGCGGCGTACCTGGGCCAGGGCTTCCGCATCAAGCGGCTGTTCGACGACCACGTCGGCATCCTGCGCGCGATCGATCCGAAGACCGGCAAGATCGTCTGGCAGCACAAGGAGACCTTCCCCTTCTGGGCCGGCACGCTGACGACCGCCGGCGGCCTGCTGTTCACCGGCACCTCCGACGGCTACGTCAAGGCCTTCGACGCCAAGACGGGCGCCGAGCTGTGGAAGTTCCAGACCGGCTCGGGCGTCGTCTCGGTGCCGATCACCTGGGAACAGGACGGCGAGCAGTACGTCGGCCTGTCCTCCGGCTACGGTGGCGCGGTGCCGCTGTGGGGCGGCGACATGGCGGACCTGACCAAGCAGGTGACCCAGGGCGGCAGCTTCTGGGTCTTCAAGCTGCCGCGCGCGAACTGAGCGCGACGGCGCCCAGCAGCACGGCCGCGCGCGGCCGTGCCGGGGCGCCGAACGCTGCATGGCCGGCAACGGCCCTGCTGCCTGCTGCTGTAGGCGCCGCGCCGCCCGCCCGGTGGCGCAGCGCACGGAGACTGCGATGAAAGCTGCCGCCATCCCCTCGCGGCGACGGGCCGCCGCCCGCTGCGGCCTCGCCGGCCTGCTCGCCGCCGCCTGCCTGACGGCCGGCGCCGTGGAGCCGGGCGAGGTGCGTGTCATCAACGGCTGCCACCTCTGGCCTTACGCCCAATGCCCCGGCGCCGACCTGCGCCATGCCGACCTGGTCGGGCTCGACCTGCGCGGCGTCAATTTCCAGGGCGCGCAGATGGCGCGCGCCGACATGCGTTCGGCCAACGTGGCCGGGGCCCGCTTCGACGGCGCCGACATGACCGGCCTCAAGGCCTATGCGCTGAACGCGCCCGGCGCGTCGTTCCGCGGCGCCAGGCTCATCGGCGCGAATCTCGAGCACGGGCGCTTCTTCCGTGCCGACATGAGCGGCGCCGACCTGACCGCCGCCAACCTCGAGCAGGCCAAGCTGAACAACGTCTGGCTCGTCGGCGCGACGCTGGCCAACGCCGACCTGCAGGAGGCCAAGTTCAACGGCGCCAACCTGCGCGACGCCAACCTCGTGGGGAGCGTCCTGCGCTACACGATCTTTCCGGACGCGTTCAAGGATGGCTGCCGCGGCTGTCCGGGGGGGCAGTGATGGGACGCCTCCTGCCACCCGCCATTCGCCGCGCCGTGCCCGCGCGCAGCCGCCTGCAAGGCCTTCGATCCACCGCCCGGCGCCTGCTGCCCGGCGCGGTGGTGGCATCGGTCGCCGCGGCCGTGCTCGCGGCCTGCGCGACGGGGTCGGCGCCGCCCGCCCCGCCGCCGAACCCGCTGCGCGGCGACGCCGCCGCGATCGAGATCGGCCGCGTCGCCTATGCGCAGCACTGCGCGTCCTGCCACGGTGAGGGCTCGGTGACACCCGCCGCCGAGGGCCCGGACTTGCGGCGCCTCGACGGCTTCTGCCGCCGGCTCAAGGACGAGTCGCTGAAGCCGCATTGCCGGCGCGATGTCGACGCCTACTACCTGGCCTCGGTGCTCGACGGCAAGGTCCGCGCCGGCATCGTCCACATGCCGGCCTGGCGCGGCAAGCTGACGAGCGAGGAGATCTGGGCGATCCGCAGCTTCGTCGAGACGCGGCCGCTGCCGCAGCCGCGCACCCTGCCGGACCTGCCGCCGGTGGCGCCCTGAGCCGAACGCCGGCCCCGGCCTGCGCCGGGGCCTCGCGCTTCAGCGCGCGCCGGAGCCCACTTCCGGCAGCGCCGCGCGCTCGTACAGCGGGTACAGGTGCACGACGTTGCGCACGTACTCGGTGTCGAACGCGGCCCAGTCGCGGAAGCGCTGCGGCACCGGGGCGCGCAGCACCTCGCTGATCTCCCAGCCGTCGCGTGCGTAGGTCGCAAACTCGCGGTCGATCCACTGCAGGTAGGCGCGGGTGTCGTCGATGCCGCGCGGGCCGGAGACGACCGGGCCGTGGCTCGGCACCATCGTCTTCAGCCCGAGCGCGGCCAGCCGGTCGAGGCTTGCGATCCAGGGGCCGATCTTCGCGTGCGGCGTGGTCGGGATGCGGTCGACGAAGACCAGGCCGCCGACGAAGCCGATGCCGCTCGCGCGGTCGACGAGCACCAGGTCGGAGTCGGTGTGGCCCGACAGCTCGACGAACGAGAACTCGCGCGTGCCGATGCGAAAGCGCCCCGAGGCCGGCAGCTTGCTGCCGGCCGCCGCCGGCGTCGCCGTGCTTGCGTCGGCGGGCGGGAAGTCGCGGTCCGGCAGCAGCGCCTCGGTGCCGCGCATCCAGTCGCCGCAGAGGCGGTAGAGGTTGTCCTCGTAGGCCTTCGCCTCCCGCTGCATGCCTTCGCGCGTGACCGGCGTGGCCAGCCGCGGCACGTCGGCGAAGGCCTGGCTGCCGAGGAAGTAGTCGGGGTGCAGGTTCAGGTGCAGCACCTGCACGACCGGCTCCCGCGTGGTCTGCGCGATCAGCGCGCGCAGCTGCTCGCCGTAGAGGCGGGACGTCCCAGTGTTGATCACCAGCACGCCGACGCCGGTCGAGACGAAGGCGGTGTTGATGATGTTGCAGCCGTTGGCGGGCGTGAAGTCGGCGTTCGCGCCCTCGACGACCCAGACGCCCTCGGCCAGCGCGCGGGCGCGCAGCCCGTAGTCCTTGCGGGCGACATCGACCTGCGGCGCGTTGGCCTTCGTGGCCTCCACCGGTGCCGTCGACCGGACCGACGGGTCGGCAGCGGCCGCACTGGCGGCCAAGGCCGGCGCGGCGGCGAGCACGACGGCGAGCAGGGCGGTGGGCCCGAGGGCGGACGCACTCATGAGGCCACCGTGGCGTCGATGCGGTTGCCGTTGTTGTCGCGCCCGCGCACGCGCAGCGGCCCGGGCGGCCGCTCGCGGAAGTCGAACGAGAAGACCGGGTTCTCACTCACCGGCTCATAGGTTTGCAGGCGCAGCAGCTCGCGGTCGAGCGCGTCGCGCACCTCGAGGCGCGAGAGGTAGAAGGCGGGGATGCCGCCGACCAGGCCGGTGTCCATCGGGTGCATCAGGTGGAGGCGCAGGCGCGCCCCGGTGGCGTTGAGGCCGGCGACCGGCGTGCTGCCGCGGGGGGCAGGGGCCGCGCCGGCAGCGGGCACCGTCGAGGCGAGCAAGGGGCCGCCGTCGCCGAACAGCGTCGACGGCGCGTCGAACACGCGGCCGCGCACCTGGCCGAGCGTCTTCGCCCAGCTGCCGTCCTTGCGCGTCGCGCCGGGCACGGTGCAGCCGCCGCCGGCCGAATCGACCAACGCGCCGCCGACATGCCAGAGCCCGTCGCCGGTCTGCACCGCGGCGCGCACCGGGCTCGCCTGCTCCAGCTTGAAGCGGAACGAGACGGTCGGCGTCGCGAGCAGCGGTTCGTATTCGAGCACCTTGCGGATCGGGTTGCGGTCGACCAGCACGATGACGCGCCGCACATCGGTCAGCCCGTCGACCGAGACGGTGACCGGGACCGTCATCGGGTCGACCGCGAAGGCCGGGCCCTCGACGCGGACGCGGTCGTCGAAGACCGCGCGCTGGCCGCCGAGGTAGTCGCGCCGCATGTCGGGCCAGCTCATCGTGCGGTAGGGGTCGCCGTCGAAGGCCGCCAGCTCGGGGGCCTCGGCCGGGCCTGCCGCGCGCGCCGGTCGCACGAGCGCGGCAAAGACCAGCGCCAGTGCACCGGTCGCGGCCAGGGTCACCCGACGTTCACGCTCGAAGCGCTGGCGTCGCGCCTCGAGTTCCTCGCGCTCCTGCTGGCTGGCTCCGAGTCCCCTCATCGTCTGCTCCTGCGGCCGCGCCGCGTCGGCCCGAGGGCCGGAAGCTGCAAACGATAGGCCAGGTCCGCCCGGGGCGCCAGCCGGGGGCGTCCGGGCGCGGGCCGGCGACGGGCGGGCGCGGCGGCCTGACGCCGCCCTCAGAACGGGAACATCCCCTGCAGCCGCAGTGTCTGGCGCGGTGCCGCGCCGCCGGTGCCGAACAGCAGGCCGAGCTCGAACGAGGGCTCGTCCTCGTCGTCGCCGAACTGGAGGAAGAACGCCGGCCCGAGGAGGTGCGACTGTTCGCGCCGCGGCGCCCAGTGGTCCCAGCGGCCGAGGTCGCCGAAGCCTTGCAGGCCGACGTCGAAGGCGGCCGCGCGGTCGTGGCGCCACTGCCACTGGTAGCCGAAGCGCGTCGGCTCCGATTCGTCGGCGTCGACCGCGCGCTCGAACAACAGGTTGAGGTTGAACTGCATGCGCCCGGGCTGCCATTGCAGCAGCGGGCCATAGCGCAGCTCCCAGCCCTCGGCACGGTCGCGCGCGCGCTCGATCTCGAGCAGCGCGCCGACCGCGTAGGGGCGGCCGTCGTGCGGCGTGAGCTGGAAGCGGTTCTCCCATTCGATCGAGTCGACCCGGGTCGAGGCGCCGGGCTCGCGGCCGAAGTTCAGCGTCGCCTCGGTCGCCCACCAGCGCGTCACGCCGTATTCGACGCCGAGCGAGGCCGACCAGAAGCTGTGCCGGTCGCGGCCCCGTGCGAGGCCGGCCTTGCTGTCGACCTCCCATTCGCCGGGCTCGACGATGGGGCTGAAGATGTAGTCGGAAGGGCGCGCGCCGGCCGGCCGCGGCGCCGCGACGAGCAGCGCGGCGAGCAGCGGCAGCGCGAGGCCGGCGCGGGGCAGGGCGTCCATCTCCGGCCCGCGGCTTCAGCGGTCGCGCTCGGAACGCAGGATCTCGCCGCTGCGCGCGTCGACCGTGATCTCGACGCGCTCGCCCTGCGGGTTGCGCGCCTTGATCTCGTAGAGCTTGTCGCCCTTGCGTTCGACCTCCTCGACGTCGCGGTAGCCGAGCGAGGTGACGTGCTCGATCACGCGCGGGATGTCCATCGACGCGGCGGTGGCGGCCGGCGGGGCCTGCGGCGGCGTGGCCTGGGCGAACGCCAGCGGCGCTGCGAGCGCAGCGGCCAGGGCGGCAGCGGCAACGAGGGCATGCGGCGCGGCGCGGCGGGCGGCAAGGGATTGGCGGGTGATCGGCATCTGGCACTCCGGTGCAGGTTGAGGGAAGGAGGTCGCATCGCGACCGGCCCTGCCATGCTGCGCGGGCCTGGATGAACGGCCGGTGAACGCGCCGTTCATGGACCGTTCATGCGCACCTGCCTAAGCTCGGGCGTTCGATGACCGCTTCGAACACCGTACGCGCCGCCGGCCCTGCGACGGGAACGCCCAGCGCGCGCTCCCGTCCTTCGGCCCGTGCCGGGCGCGCAATGGTCGTCCTCGCACTCGCCTTCGCCCTGCCGATGAGCCTGCCCCCGTTGCTGACTGCCGCCCGCGCCGACGACCGCCGCGACCACGAGCGCGCGCTCGCCGCGCGCGCACGCGGCGAGGTGCTGGCGATGGAAACGCTGCTCGCGGCCGCCGAGCGGGCGATCGGCGGCCGCGCGATCGACGTCGACTTCGACTTCGACGACGGCGTGCCGGTCTACGAGTTCGAGCTGCTGCTGCCGGACGGCCGCGTGATCGAGCTCGAGGTCGACGCGCGCGACGGTCGCTGGCGCAAGCTCGAAGGCGCCCGTCTCGAGACGCTGTTCGCCGCCGGCACCTCGACGCCGCGGCCGGTCGCCCCGGCGACCCCCGCCGCGCCCGGGGCGTCGACGCCCGGCGCGCCGCCGGACGCGACCCACCCGCCCGCCACGTCGCCGACCGACAAGCGCCTGCCGCCGCGCCCGCCGCGTGGCGAGGCGACGAGGTGAACTCCCGGTCTGCCGCGTGAGGCCATGCGATACAGGACGCGATGAGGCTGCTGGTCGCCGAGGATGAAGCGCCGCTGCGCGCCCAGGTCGCCGCCGCGCTGCGCGAGGGCGGCTACAGCGTCGACGAGGCGGCCGACGGGGTCGAGGCGCTGCACCTGGGCAGCGTCGAGCCCTACGACGCGGTCGTGCTCGACCTCGGCCTGCCCGGCCGCGACGGCCTGGACGTGCTGCGCCGCTGGCGCGCCGACGGCCGCGCGGTGCCGGTGCTGCTGCTGACGGCCCGCGCGAGCTGGCAGGAGAAGGTGCTGGGCATCGACGCCGGCGCCGACGATTACCTCGCCAAGCCCTTCCGCATGGAGGAGCTGCTGGCGCGGCTGCGGGCGCTGATCCGCCGCTCGAAGGGGCTGGCGCAGCCCGACCTGGTCTGCGGCCGGGTGCGGCTCGACCCGCGCGCCTGCCTGGTCGAGGCCGACGGCGCGCCGGTCGCGCTCACCGCGCACGAGTACCGCGTGCTTGCCTTCCTGATGCATCACGCCGGGCGCACCGTGCCGCGCGGCGAGCTGGTCGATCATCTCTACGCGCAGGACGAGGACCGCGACAGCAACACGCTCGACGTCTTCATCGCGCGTCTGCGTCGCAAGCTGCCGGCCGGCTTCATCGTCACCGTGCGCGGGCTCGGCTTCCGGGTCGAGGCGTAGAGTGGCAGCCCCGCGCCGGCGCGGCAGTGCAGGCCGGCCGCGGCCCGCCGATGGACAGCCTGGAAGCCCTTCGCAGCGCCTATGCGCACAGGATCGCCGCGCTCGCCGGCACCGACGATCCGCGGCTCGTCGCCGCCTTCGCCGCCGTGCCGCGCGAGGACTATGTCGGCCCCGGCCCGTGGCAGTTGCCGCTCGCCGGCGGCGACTACCTGGACGAGCGCGCAGCCGATCCGCGGCGGCTCTACGACGATGTGCTCGTCGGCCTGGCGCCCGAGCGCGGCCTGAACAACGGCCAGCCCTCGCTGCATGCCGCCTGCATCGCCGCCGCGCAGCTGCGCGAAGGCGAGGCGGTGGTGCATGTCGGTGCCGGCACCGGCTACTACACGGCGATCCTCGCGACCCTGGTCGGGCCGCGCGGGCGCGTCGTCGCCTACGAGATCGAGCCCGACCTCGCGGCGCGCGCGGCGCGCAACCTCGCGCAGCTGCCGCAGGTCGAATTGCGCGCCGCCTCGGCGACCGAGGGCCCGTTGCCGGCGAGCGACCTGGTCTACGCCAGCGCCGGCGTCAGCCACCCGCCGGAGGCCTGGCTCGACGCGCTCGCGCCGGGCGGGCGGCTCGTCTTTCCCTGGACGAACGACGAAGGCCTCGGGCTGATGATGCGCGTCGTGCGCAGCGCGCACGCCGGCGCCGTGGGCCTTGCCGCGACGGCCCTGGCGCGCGTCGCCTTCGTGCCGTGCATCGGGGCGCGCAGCCCGGCCGCGGCACTCGCTTTCGGCATGGCGCTTGCGAGACGCGACGCGCAGGACATCCGGTCGCTGCGGCGTGGCACGCAGCCCGACGGGACGGCCTGGTGCATCGGCGACGGTTGGTGGCTGTCGACGGCGGCGCCGTGACAGCCGCCACGGCCGGCCGCTCGATGGCCGTCACGGGCCCGTTTGGCTCGGAACTTCACCCGCCTGGCCCATTCCATCGAGGGCTTCGAAGACTTCGGGAAAACCCTCATGACCTCCACGACGACCTCTCGCGCCGCCGCCACCTGGGTGGAGCCCGATTCGCCGAGCCGCTACGGCACCGTCAGCCGCCTGTTCCATTGGACGATGGCGCTCGGCTTCCTGCTGATCTTCACGACCGCGCTGACCCACCTGCTGGCCGAGGACAGCGCGCTCGACGAGCTGCTCTGGCCGCTGCACAAGACGCTCGGCGTCGTGCTGATGGCGCTGGTGGTGCTGCGCGGCCTCTGGGCGCTGCTCAATGCGGGCCGGCGCCCGCCGCACCTCAACGCCGCCGCCCGGCTCGGCCATCTGGCGCTGTACGCGCTGATGTTCGCGATCCCGGCGATCGGCCTGCTGCGCCAGTACGGGTCGGGCCGTGCGTTCGAGCCCTTCGGCCTGCCGCTGATCGACGCCCGCCCCGGCGACGAGATCGAGTGGATGCGAAGCCTGGGCGGCCTGCTGCACGGCGAGCTCGGCTGGGTCCTGCTCGCACTGGCCGTCGGCCACATCACGATGGCCTTCTGGCACCGCCGCCGCGCCCACGAGAACGTGCTGCCGCGCATGCTCGGCTGAGGCCGAGGCCACGCAACCGGTTGCGGTACCGCCGACGCGGCGGTGATCACGGGCCTTGCCGGATTGCCGTCGGCGGCCGGGTCCGCCGCCTGACCGGCGGGCGGGGGCGCTGACGCATGGGGTCGTTGCGCGTCCGCCTGCTGGCCGCCGCGGCGGCCTGGGTCGCGATCGCGCTGCTGCTGGCAGGCTGGGCCCTCGCGACGCTGTTCCGCGCGCATGTCGAGGCGGAGCTGGCCGAGCGGATGCGCGGCCACCTCGAGCAGCTGGTCGCTGCGCTGATGGTCGGCCCTGACGGGCGCGTGATGCTGGCGCGCGAGCTCTCGGAGCCCTTGTTCCGCCAGCCCGCGAGCGGGCTCTACTGGATCGTCGAGCCGATGCCTGCCGCTGCGGGAGCCGGCGAACGCGGCCAGGCTGGCGGGGAGGAGGAAGGCCAGGCTGGCGGAGAAGCCGGTGGAGAAGCGGGCGAACAAGCGGGCGAACAAGCGGGTGGCCAGGCAAGCGGCGAGGGCGCAAACGAACCGGGCGCCGCTGTGGACACCGGCCTGCGCTCGCGCTCGCTCTGGGACCACCCGCTTGTGCTGCCCGCCGCACCCGGCGCGGTCGCCGATGACGGCGTGCAGCGGCTCGAGGCTGCCGGCCCGCGCGGGCAGCCGCTGGTGCTCTGGGCGCGCGAGGTGCGCCTTGCCGGCGCGGCGGCCCCGCTGCGCGTCGCGGTCGGGGCCGACACGACGCGGCAGCGCCAGATGAGCGCCTCCTTCACCCGCACGCTGGCCGGCTCGCTGGCGGTGCTCGGCCTCGGCTTGATCGGCGCCGCGGTGCTGCAGGTGCAGCTCGGCCTGCGCCCGCTCGCGCGGCTGCATGCGGCGCTGCAGGGGCTGCGCGCCGGGCGCACGCCGCGGGTCGACGGGCGCTTCCCGGACGAGGTGCGGCCGCTGGTCGACGAGCTGAACGGCCTGCTCGACGAGAACGCCGCGATCGTCGAGCACGCGCGCACCCAGACCGGCAACCTGGCGCATGCGCTGAAGACGCCGCTGGCGGTGATCGCCAACGCGACGCGCGAACTGCCCGGGCCGACCGCCGCGCTGGTCGCCGAGCAGGCCGGGCGCATGGGCGAGCAGGTCGAGCGCCATCTCGCGCGCGCCCGCAGCACGGCCGCCGTGCGCGGCCGCGGGCCGGGTTGCGCGGTGGCGCCGCTGCTCGAGGACCTGCGCCGCACCGTCGAGCGGCTGCACGCCGGCCGCGACGTGGCGCTGACGCTAGAGGCGGCGCCGGGGTTGCGCTTTCGCGGCGATGCCGCCGACCTGCAGGAGATGGTCGGCAACCTGCTGGACAACGCCGCCAAGTGGGCGGCGCGGCGGGTGTCGATCGCCGCGCGGCGCGAGGGCGCGCAGCTCGTCGTCGAGGTCGGGGACGACGGGCCCGGCATCGCCCCCGCCGACCGGGCCGCGGTGCTCGAGCGCGGGCGCCGTCTCGACGAGACGCGGCCCGGCACCGGCCTGGGCCTGGCGATCGTCGACGAGACGGTGCGGCTCTACGGCGGCAGCCTCGCGCTCGACACCGCCCCCGAGGGCGGGCTGCTCGCACGGCTGCGGCTGCCCGCGGGCCCCGAGGAGGCGGCTCAGGCGCGCCAGGCGGCGCGCCTGCCGCCGGGATGAAGCGAGCTGGCGGCGGCCCGGGCGTGACCGGGCCGCGTGCGGGCGCGCGAGTCCGAAGGCGGGTGTCTCAGTACGAGGCGCGCAGGCTCAGCGTGACGCTGCGCGGCTCGCCGAAGAAGTTCTGCCGCCCGGGGTAGCTGACCTTCTCGTAGTAGGTGCGGTCGAACAGGTTGTCGATGTTGAGCGCGACGCGGTAGTGATCGTTGAAGCGGTAGGCCGCCTGCAGCGCGGCGACCGCATAGCCCGGTCCGTCGACCCGGTTCACGCCGCTGCTGTTGTAGAAGCGGCTCACCGCGCGCAGGCCGCCTCCCGCCTCCAGCCCGGGCAGCAGGGCGTCCAGCCTGACCTGGGTCCAGAGGTTGACGTTGTGCTTCGGCGTGAAGCTGCTCAGGCTCGTGCCTTCCTGCCCGGCCGCGGCGCGCAGCAGCTTGGTCGCGGTGTAGGCATAGCCCGCGGTCAGCGACCAGCCGGGCGTGATCTCGCCCCGCAGCTCGGCCTCGAGGCCCTGGCTGCGCGCCTTGCCGGAGGCGATCGAGAAGCGGTCGTCGTTCGGGTCGGTCAAGGCGCGCTTCTCGTCGACCAGACGGTAGATCGCCGCCGACCAGGTGAGGCGGCCGTCGCGCGCCTCGCCTTTCAGGCCGAGCTCGAACTGGCGCCCGGTGCGCGGCTCGAGCGCCTCGCCGGTGGCGGTGATGCCGTTCTGCGGCTTGAACACCTCGTTGTAGCCGAGGTAAAGCGAGGTCGAGCGCGTCAGGTCGGCGATCACCGCGGCGTAGGGCGTCAGCTCGGCGCTGGCCTTGAAGGTGGTCGGCGTGCCGAACGACACGCCGCTCGACTTCCACCAGCTGAGCCGCGCGCCGCCGACCAGGGTCCAGGCGGCGGCGGGCTTGATGCGCAGCTGCGTGTAGGTGCCGTAGGAGCTGACGCGCACCCGCGAGACGTCGGTGTCGAGGTCGAACGCCGGCTCGGGGATCGCGTAGGGGTCGACGTCGAACAGGTTGATCCTGCCGGGCACCTCGTCGTAGCCGGCATAGCGGGTGTTGTTGCCGCTGCGGCGGTAGTCGGCGCCGATCAGGAGGTTGTGCGTCTGCCCGCCCCAGGTGAACGGCGTCGACAGGTGCAGGTCGGCGCTGTTGTCCTGGTCGTCGCGCTCGAAGGCGGAGGCGGAGAGCGCGTCCATCGTGCCGTCCGCGGCGGGCACCGACGGGTCGAGGTAGCGCGAGTCGTTGCTGCGCTCGACGCGGCGCAGCGAGAGCTTCACGCGGCCCTGGTTCGCGAGGCGGTGCTCGAGCTCGCCGAAGTAGCTCTTCGACAGCAGCAACTGGCGGTTCCAGTCCTGCACCGGCATCGTCGAGCGCGGCATGTCGATCAGGCGGCCGCCGGGCCAGGTCGGCAGGCCGCGCGACAGCACGCTGTGCACGCCCTGCCACAGCGCGCCGACCGAAAGCGTGGTGTCCGGGCGCAGGTCGGCCTCCAGCGTGCCGTAGACCAGCTTCTTGTCGCCGTCGATCTGGTCCATGAAGGTGTCGTAGTCCTGCAGCACGGCGACCAGCCGGCCGCGCACCGCGCCGCTGGCATCGAGCGCGCCGGTGACGTCGAGCTCGCCGCGGTAGTTCTGCCAGGAGCCGACGCTGACACCCGCGAGCAGCTGCGGCGTCGCCAGCGCCCGCTTGCGCGCGATGTTGACCGTCACCGCCGGGTCGCCGGCGCCGCTGAAGATGCCGGAGGCGCCGCGCAGCACCTCGACGCGGTCGTAGGCCGCGAGGTCGAAGTAGATGCCGTTGGCGTCGGTCTGCAGCGTGAGGCCGTCGAGCTGGTAGTTGTCGGCGGCGTAGCCGCGCGCCATGAACTGGGTGTAGCTGCCGGCGGCGTCGTAGCGCTGCACGGTCACGCCGGTGACCTGCTTCAGCGCGTCTTCGATCGTCACGATGTTCTGGTCGTCGAGCTGCTGACGGGTGATGACCGTGACCGAGTTCGGGATCTCGCGCAGCGGGCGGGCGTCCTTGCCGATCGTCGTCGCCGGCGCGGCGTAGGCGCCACTGCCCTCGGTGCCGGCATCGCGCACGGCGCTGGCGTTGACGCGCACCGCGGGCATGAGCGTCTCGCCGGCGGAGGGCGCGGCGCCCGCGGCCGGCTCGCGCGCCGCTGGGGGGGCCGGGGTGCTGGCCGACGCGGGCGCTGGCGCCGGCTCCGCCGGTTGGGCGACGACGGGGGCGGCGATGCAGGCGCAGACGATGGCACTCAGCGCGGGTGCCGGGCACGGGCGCGACAGGCCCAGCGCAAGGCGCCGAGGAGGGCGGCCCCCAAGGGAGCCGGCGAGGGCGCCGGTGACGAGGCGGGAAGAGGGGCCGGAAGAGGGGCCGGAAGAAGGGTCGGAGGAGGGGCGTGTGGCAGCAGGACGCGGCATCGCGATCGGTCTCGGGGCGTTGGAAGGAACGACCCGGTGCCGAAGGGTGCAGGTCAGAGAATGTGAACCATTCGCATTCTATGGTCGACGACCGAGGGGCACGGATGTTGCTGCCCCAGTGACCCATGTCTACCGCGCGCCGCCGCCTGCGATGAAATCCGCCCTTGCCTTTCTCGTGCTGGCGCGTCGCAGCGAAATCGAAGAACTCGAACAGCTCGCGCGCACCTGCGCCCTGGTTGGCGCCATCGGCCAGCTGGTGCATGGCCTGCAGCGCGAGCGCGGCTTGTCCAACGTGCTGCTCGCCTCGCGCGGGCAGCGCTTCGCGGCGCAGCGGCAGGCGCAGCTCGGCGAGAGCCTGCGCCTCGAGCAGGCGGTGCGGGCGGGCTTCGAACAGCTGGGGGCCGCCCCGCCGCGTGTCGGCAACCGTTCGCGCCTGTTCAGCCGCATCGCCGCGGTGGTGCCCGGCCTCGTCGCGCTGCCGGCGCTGCGCCGCCGTATCGGCGCGCTCGAGGTCGATGTCGACGAGGCGACCGCTGCCTACGTCAAGCTGATCGCGGGCCTGCTCGCGGTCGTCTTCGAGGCCGCCGACGGTGCAACGGACCCGGAGATCTCGGGCCTGCTCGCAGCGCTCTTCAACTTCATGCAGGGCAAGGAGTTCGCGGGCCAGGAGCGCGCCTGCGGTGCCGCGGCCTTCGCCGTCGGCCGCGCCGTCGAGTCGCGCCGACAGCAGTGGCTGCGGCTGATCGCCGCGCAGGAGCGCTGCTTCCGCTTCTTCGCCGACTTCGGCAAGCCGGCGCTGGTCGAGGAATGGCAGCGCGGCCAGCCCGCGGCCGAGACGGCCGAGCTGGAGCGGTTGCGCCGCATCGCCTGCACCGCGGCCGACACGCCACTCGACCCCGAGCTGAGCGCCGCCTGGTTCGACTGCTGCTCGCTGCGCATCGACGCGATGAAGGTGGTCGAAGACCACATGACCGAGCTGCTGCAGGCACGCTGCGAGCGACGGGTTGCGCAGGCCCTCGACGACGCCGAGGCACAGCAGGCCTTGCTCGACCGCCTGCCTTCCGACGGCGGCGATGCGGGGGCCGCCAGCCACTACTTCGATCCCCCGGGCGAGGCTGTGCGCGGCGCTCCTGCGGTGGGCGAACCGGCAGGCCCCTTCGGCCAGCAGTTCGAGCGCGCGGTGCTCGACATGCTGCACGAGCAGTCGCGCCGCGTGCAGGCCATGAGCGAAGAGCTCGATGCGGTGCGCGCTGCACTCAATGAGCGCAAGCTCGTCGAGCGCGCGAAGGGCCTGCTGATGGCACGCCGGCGCATCGACGAGCAGGAGGCGCACCGCGTCATGCGCCAGGCGGCGATGAAGCAGAGCCGCCGGCTCGTGGATGTCGCCGAGTCGGTGCTCGCGATGGCCGACGTCTGGCCGGATGGCGCCTGAATGGTGCATTGCACCATTGCCGTACGCGATCCCGCGGCCCCTCAGCCTGTCAGCCCGAAGCCCTTGCCCTGAGCCTGCGCCAGAGCAGGCCGGGTGCCGGCAGCCGGCGCGTTCCGGCCCTCGCTGCCCTCACTGGCATACCCCTTGCAATGTCTTGGTCATAGACCGACGAAGGTCTCCAGACGGGTGCATCCAACGGCGGATGTGCCGGTCGGCCGGACAAAGGCGTCCGCATCTCAGCAGCCCGCTTCTCAAAGCGAGAGCTTCTTGTCGATGTGGGCGCCTTTTTGTTTTGTCGCACGACTCTCGTGCGGCGCCTGCCTTCGTCGTTGCCGCCACCGCCCGTTGCCCTGGAGCCCGCCGCATGACCGACACGCCGAAACCCACGATCACCCGCCGCCAGGTGCTGCAAGGCGCAGCCGTCGGGGCCTTGGCCATCGACCCTGCGCTGCGGGCCGCGGTCTGGGCGCAGGGATCCGACAAGCCCGAGAAGGAGGAGGTGAAGATCGGCTTCATCCCGCTGACCGACTGCGCCAGCGTCGTGATGGCCTCGGTGCTCGGCATCGACAAGAAGTACGGCGTGAAGATCACGCCGAGCAAGGAAGCCAGCTGGGCCGGCGTGCGCGACAAGCTCACCAACGGCGAGCTCGACTTCGCGCACGTGCTCTACGGCCTCGTCTATGGCGTGCAGCTCGGCGTCAGCGGCCCGAAGAAGGACATGGCCGTGCTGATGACGCTGAACCAGAACGGCCAGGCGATCACGCTGTCGCAGAAGCTGGCCGACAAGAAGGCCGTCGACGGCCCCTCGCTCGCCAAGCTCATCCAGGCCGAGAAGGGCGAGTACACCTTCGCGCAGACCTTCCCGACCGGCACCCACGCGATGTGGCTGTACTACTGGCTCGCGGCCTCGGGCATCGACCCGTTCAAGGACGTGAAGAACATCGTCGTGCCGCCGCCGCAGATGGTCGCCAACATGCGCATCGGCAACATGGACGGCTACTGCGTCGGCGAGCCGTGGAACCAGCGCGCGATCATGGACAGGATCGGCATCACCGCGATCACGACGCAGGACATCTGGAAGGACCACCCCGAGAAGGTCCTCGGCAGCACCGCCGACTTCGTCAAGCAGAACCCGAACACCGCGCGTGCGGTGACGGCCGCGATCATCGAGGCCGGCAAGTGGATCGACGCCAGCCTCGCCAACAAGGCCAAGATGGCCGAGACGATCGCCGGCAAGAGCTACGTCAACGCCCCGGTCGACGCGATCAACCAGCGCATCCTGGGCCGCTACGAGAACGGCCTGGGCAAGACCTGGGACGACCCGAACCACATGAAGTTCTTCGCCGACGGCGCGGCGACCTTCCCGTACCTCTCGGACGGCATGTGGTTCCTCACCCAGCACAAGCGCTGGGGCCTGCTGAAGGAACACCCGGACTACCTGAAGGTCGCCACCGCGGTGAACCGCATCGACATCTACAAACAGGCCGCCACCGCGGCCGGGGTGTCGGTGCCGAAGGACGCGATGCGCAGCAGCAAGCTCTTCGACGGCGTGGTCTGGGACGGCAAGGACCCCAAGGCCTATGCCGACGCTTTCAAGCTGAAGGTCTGAGGAGAACGACATGGTGAGTGCCGTCTTTCATGCGCCGATGAAGCCCGCCGTGGCCGGTGCCGCGCGCGAGTCCGCGCCTGTCGCCGCCAAGCCGGGCGCCTCGGCCGCGGCCGAGGCGCCCAAGGCCGCAGCGCCGCGCCGGGGCATCGACATGCGCTGGGTCTGGATGCGCCTGCTCCCGCCGCTGGCCGGCTTCGGCGTGCTGCTGCTGATCTGGGAGTTCGTCTCGGCGACCAGCACCACCGGCTTCCCATCGCCGGCCGCCACCTGGACGCAGGCAGTCGAGGTGTTCAGCGACCCGTTCTACCGCAATGGCCCGAACGAACAGGGCGTCGGCTGGAACGTGTTGTCGTCGCTGCAGCGCGTCGCCGTCGGCTTCGGCCTGGCCGCGCTGGTGGGCATCCCGGCCGGCTTCGCGATCGGGCGCTTCGAGTTCCTGTCGCGCATGTTCAACCCGCTGATCAGCCTGCTGCGCCCGGTCTCGCCGCTGGCCTGGCTGCCGATCGGCCTGCTGGTCTTCAAGGGCGCCAACCCGGCGGCGATCTGGACGATCTTCATCTGCTCGATCTGGCCGATGGTGATCAACACCGCGGTCGGCGTGCAGCGCGTGCCGGCCGACTACATGAACGTCGCGCGGGTGCTGAACCTGTCGGAGTGGAAGGTGATCACCAAGATCCTCTTCCCCGCGGTGCTGCCCTACATGCTGACCGGTGTGCGCCTCGCGGTGGGCACGGCCTGGCTGGTGATCGTCGCGGCCGAGATGCTGACCGGCGGCGTCGGCATCGGCTTCTGGGTGTGGGACGAGTGGAACAACCTCAACGTCGCCAACATCATCATCGCGATCTTCGTCATCGGCATCGTCGGGCTGCTGCTCGAGATGCTGCTGGTGCGCATCGCGACGGCCTTCACGTTCGAGGAGGTGAAGTCGTGAACGACATCAACGAGAAGCGCTACATCGACATCCAGGACGTCGAGCAGGCGTTCAAGACGCCGAAGGGTGTCTTTCTGGCACTGCGCGACATCAACCTGCGCGTGGCCAAGGGCGAGTTCGTCGCGCTGATCGGCCACTCGGGCTGCGGCAAGTCGACGCTGCTGAACCTGATCGCCGGGCTGACGAAGCCCACCGCCGGCGCGCTGCTGTGCGCCAACCGCGAGATCGCGGGCCCCGGGCCGGACCGCGCGATGGTGTTCCAGAACCACTCGCTGCTGCCCTGGCTCACCTGCTACGAGAACATCTACCTCGGGGTCGAGCGCGTCTTCGGCCCCAAGGAGAACCGCAAGCAGCTGAAGGAGCGCACCGACGCCGCGCTGGCGCTCGTCGGCCTGACGCCGGCGACGCACAAGCGGCCCGGTGAGATCTCCGGCGGCATGAAGCAGCGCGTCGGCATCGCCCGGGCGCTGGCGATGGAGCCGAACGTGCTGCTGATGGACGAGCCCTTCGGCGCGCTCGACGCGCTGACCCGCGCCAAGCTGCAGGACGAGCTGCTCGCGATCGTCCAGAAGACGCGCAGCACGGTCGTGATGGTGACCCACGACGTCGACGAGGCGGTGCTGCTGTCGGACAAGATCGTGATGATGACCAATGGCCCCGCCGCGACGATCGGCGAGGTGCTGAGCGTCAACCTCGAGCGCCCGCGCAGCCGGGTCGAGCTCGCCGAAGACCGCCACTACGTGCAGTACCGCAAGGCGGTGATCGACTTCCTCTACACCCGCCAGGCTCACGTGGAGAAGGCCGCATGACTTCCAAGACGTTCATCCGCGTCGTCGAATACTGGGTGCCGAGCGAGGAGTCCGGCGTGCTCGAGTTCGGCGGCGGCCTGTTCGGCGACGCCACCCGCTTCGAGGCGGCGACCAAGGACCTGTGCTTCGGCCGCGGCGAAGGCCTGCCGGGCCAGGCCTGGGAAGGCGGCGGGCCGATCGTGCTGAAGGACCTGGTCGGCTCCTACTTCCGGCGCGCCAACGCGGCGAAGGCCGAGGGCCTGACCTGCGGCATCGCGGTGCCGACCTTCAAGGGCGACACGCTGGCCTCGGTGGCGGTGATCTTCTGCGGCGACGACGACGCGCACGCCGGCGCGATCGAGCTCTGGCGCAACGATCCGCAGGACGGCGTCGACATGGACCTGGTCGATGGCTACTACGGCAGCACCGGCGACACCTTCGAGTTCATCTCGCGCGCCACCAGCTTCCGCCGTGGCACCGGGCTGCCCGGCATGGCCTGGGAGCGCAATGCCCCGGTGCTGCTGCCCAACCTGGGCAAAGGCTCGGGCTTCCTGCGCAGCGGCGACGCGGTCAAGGTCGGCATCAACCGCGGCTTCGCGATCCCGTGCTCGACCTCGGACGGCTCGTACTGCGTGATGGCCTTCCTGTCGGCGCTCGCGACGCCGATCGCCCGGCGCGTCGAACTATGGGAAGTGCAGGGCGCCACGCCGACCCTCGGCCGTGCCTTCGCCTTCAGCGAGCCCGAGGGCGTGGTCGAGGAAGGCGGCGGCGGCGCGCCGCCGGAGATCGTCGCGCAGGCCTGGGCCAGCGGCGTGCCGGCGGTGGCGGGCTCGGTGATCGCGCTGCCGGTGGCCCCGGGCGGCGTCATCAGCGCGGTGATCACGCTCGACCTCTGAGCAGGGAGGACACCTCGATGAAGAAGATGAAGCTCGTCCTGGTCGGCAATGGCATGGCCGGCATCCGCACGATCGAGGAGCTGCTGAAGCTCGCGCCGGATCTCTACGACATCACGGTGTTCGGCGCCGAGCCGCACCCGAACTACAACCGCATCCTGCTGTCGCCGGTGCTGTCCGGCGAGCAGACGGTCGAGCAGATCATCCTGAACCCGCTCGACTGGTACGCCGAGCACGGCATCACGCTGCACACCGGCACCCTGGTGACCGAGGTCGACCGGGTCAAGCGCGTGGTGCACGCGAAGCGCGCCGACGGCAGCCTCGTCGAGGCACCGTACGACCGCCTGTTGCTGTGCACCGGCTCCAACCCGTTCATGCTGCCGGTGCCGGGCAAGGACCTGCAGGGCGTGATCGCCTACCGGGACATCGCCGACACCAACACGATGATCGAGACGGCGAAGACGCACACCCACGCCGTCGTGATCGGCGGCGGCCTGCTCGGGCTGGAGGCGGCCAACGGCCTCGCGGTGCGCGGCATGAGCGTGACCGTGGTGCACGTCAACCACTGGCTGATGGAACGCCAGCTCGACGACGTGGCCGGCGGCCTGCTGCGCAAGTCGCTCGAGGAGCGCGGCATCAGCTTCCTGCTCGGCGCGCACACGCAGGAACTGGTCGGGGACACCGACGGCGGCAAGGGCGGCCGCGTCAAGGCGGTGAAGTTCAAGGACGGGCTCGAGGTGCCGGCCGACCTGGTCGTGATGGCGGTCGGCATCCGCCCGAACACCACGCTGGCCGAGGCCATGCGGCTGCATTGCAACCGCGGCATCGTCGTCAACGACACGATGCAGACGGTGACCGACGCGCGCGTCTACTCGGTCGGCGAATGCGCGGCCCACCGCGGCATCGCCTACGGCCTGGTCGCGCCGCTCTTCGAGCAGGCCAAGGTCGCGGCCAACCACCTGGCGCAGTTCGGCATCGGGCGCTACAAGGGCTCGCTCACCTCGACCAAGCTGAAGGTCACCGGCATCGACCTCTTCTCGGCCGGCGACTTCATGGGCGGCGAGGGCACCGAGCAGATCGTGATGAGCGACCCCTACGGCGGGGTCTACAAGAAGCTCGTCATCAAGGACGACAAGCTGATCGGTGCCTGCCTCTACGGCGACACGGTCGACGGCAGCTGGTACTTCAAGCTGCTGCGCGACGGCCGCAGCGTCGGCGACATCCGCGACAAGCTGATGTTCGGCGAGTCGAACATCGGCGACGCCGGACACGCCGGCGCCACCAGCGCCGCCTCGATGCCCGACGAGGCCGAGGTCTGCGGCTGCAACGGCGTCAGCAAGGGCGCGATCTGCAAGGCGATCAAGGAGAAGGGCCTCTTCACGCTGGACGAGGTCAAGAAGCACACCAAGGCGAGCGCCAGCTGCGGCTCCTGCACCGGGCTGGTCGAGCAGATCCTGATGTTCACCGCCGGCGGCGACTACTCGGCCACGCCGAAGAAGAAGGCCGTCTGCGGCTGCACGGACTCAAGCCATCAGGAGGTGCGCGAGGCGATCAAGGCGCAGAAGCTGCTGACCCACGCCGAGGTCTACGAGGTGATGGGCTGGCGCACGCCGAACGGCTGCGCGAGCTGTCGACCGGCGATCAACTACTACCTGATCAGCACCTGGCCGAAGGAGGCGAAGGACGACCCGCAGAGCCGCTTCATCAACGAGCGCAGCCACGCCAACATCCAGCGCGACGGCACCTACTCGGTGGTGCCGCGCATGTGGGGCGGCACGACGACGCCCGACGAGCTGCGCCGCATCGCCGATGCCGCCGACAAGTACAAGATCCCGACCGTCAAGGTGACCGGCGGCCAGCGCATCGACCTGCTGGGGGTCAGGAAGGAAGACCTCGAGAACGTCTGGCGCGACATCGGCATGCCGAGCGGCTTCGCCTATGGCAAGTCGCTGCGCACGGTGAAGACCTGCGTCGGCAGCGAGTGGTGCCGCTTCGGCACCCAGGACTCGACCAGCCTCGGCAAGGAGCTGGAGCATGCGCTGTGGGCGATGTACTCGCCGCACAAGGTCAAGCTCGCGGTCAGCGGCTGCCCGCGCAACTGCGCCGAGGCCGGCATCAAGGACGTCGGCGTGATCGGCGTCGACTCGGGCTGGGAGATCTACGTCGGCGGCAACGGCGGCATCAAGACCGAGGTGGCGCAGTTCTTCGTCAAGGTGAAGACCGCGCCCGAGGTGATGGAGATCACCGGCGCCTTCCTGCAGCTCTACCGCGAGGAAGGCTGGTACCTCGAGCGCACCGTGCACTACATCAGCCGCGTCGGCCTCGACCACGTGAAGAAGCGCGTGCTCGACGACGTCGAGAACCGCAAGGCGCTCTGGGAGCGGCTGCAGTTCGCGCTCGACGGCGAGCCCGACCCCTGGCTGGCCTCGATCCAGGCCTCGGTCGACACGCGGCAGTTCGTGCCGATCACGCCGGTCGAGGCGGAAGCCGCCACCGAGGCCGCGACGGCGACGCTGTCGCAGCCCGCCTGAAGCCAAGGAGCCCACGATGAGCGAATGGAAGCCCGTCTGCCGGGTCGAGGACATCCCGGTGCTCGGCGCGCGCCGCGTCGCGCGCCCCAAGGGCATCGCGGTCGCGGTGTTCCGCAACAGCCAGGACGAGGTGTTCGCGCTGCTCGACCGCTGCCCGCACAAGGGCGGCCCGCTGAGCCAGGGCATCGTCTTCGGCGAGAGCGTGGCCTGCCCGCTGCACAACTGGAACATCGGTCTCGCCGATGGTTGTGCCAAGGCGCCCGATGAAGGCTGCACGCCGAGCTTCGCCTGCCGCGTCGAGGCCGGCCAGGTGTTCCTCGACGCCGACGAACTGGCCGCGAAGGCGCTGGACCTGGCCGCGCCGGTGGCCGGGCCGAAGCTCGGGGCCACGGCCTGACGCTCATGACCGAGACCCGCTCCACGTGTCCCTACTGCGGCGTCGGCTGCGGGGTGGTCATCGAGAGCGACGGCGCGCAGATCGTCGGCGTGCGCGGCGATCCCGAACACCCGGCCAACTTCGGCCGCTTGTGCACCAAGGGCAGCACGCTGGCGCTGACCGCCGCGCCGCACTTGCGCAGCCTGCGAGCGCAGCAGCCGCTGCGCCGCGCGGCGCGCGGCCAGCCGCTGCAGCCGGTGGGCTGGGACGCAGCGCTCGACGAACTGGCCACGCGGCTGGCCGGCACCGTGCAGCAGCATGGGCCGGACGCCGTCGGCCTGTACCTCAGCGGGCAGCTGCTGACCGAGGACTACTACGTCTTCAACAAGCTGGCCAAGGGCCTGCTCGGCACCAACAACGTCGACACCAACTCGCGGCTGTGCATGAGCAGCGCGGTGGCCGGCTACAAGCAGAGCCTGGGCGCCGACGCGCCGCCGGCCTGTTACGACGACATCGCGCTGGCGCAGACGATCTTCATCACCGGCTCGAACATGGCCTGGGCGCACCCGGTGCTGTTCCGCCGGCTGGAGGACGCGCGCCGCGCGAACCCGACGCTGAAGCTGATCGTCGCCGACCCACGCCGCACCGAGACGGCCGCCGGCGCCGACCTGCACCTGGCGCTGCTGCCGGGCACCGACGTCGTGCTGCACCACGCGCTGCTGCACGTGCTGCTGTGGGAAGGCCTGGCCGACATGGCCTTCATCCGCGAGCACACGCAGGGTTTCGAGGCGCTGCGCGACCGGGTGCGCGAGTTCACGCCGGCGCATGCGGCGAAGGTCTGCGGGCTGCGCGCCGACGACATCGTGCAGGCCGCGCGCTGGTTCGGCGGCATCGTGGACGGCGGGCTTGACAGCCTTCCCGGGCGCCGCACCCCCACGCTGTCGCTGTACTGCCAGGGCCTGAACCAGAGCAGCAGCGGCACCGACAAGAACAGCACGCTGATCAATCTGCACCTGGCCACCGGCCAGATCGGCAAGCCGGGCGCCGGCCCGTTCTCGCTGACCGGCCAGCCCAACGCGATGGGCGGGCGCGAGGTCGGTGGCCTGGCGAATCTGCTGAGCGCGCACCGCGACCTGGCGAACCCGGCCCACCGCGCCGAGGTGGCTGCGCTGTGGGGCGTGCCGGAGGTGCCCGCCAC
>JAMHWF010000124.1:0-1851 GCA_035911095.1 Ideonella sp.
CCGAGAAGGCCCCCGCCGCCCGATACGGGTTCTCGAGGGTCATCGGTAGCTGTCCTTGCGGCCGCAGCGGGCCGCCAACTCGGCGTCGCTGCGCCCCGACAGTTCATCCTTGAACAGGTTGAAGCACAGGCACTGCGCCGGCTTGGGGCACATCGCCGACAACCTGCGCACCTCCGCGATCTGCCCGGTCGCCGCCGCCCGCCCGCGCGGCGGCAGGTGCCCCAACAGCTTGGCCAGCTCCGCGTCGGAGAACGGCAAGATCTCGACGGTGTTCCATTCGCCGAGGTTGGGGTTGTTGAGCTGAAAGCTCGCCAGCACCGCCTCGAACGCGTCTCGCGCCGTCACGACCACGCGCAGGCGCTCCCCGTGCCGGGTCCCCAGGCGGTGCAGCGCCGGCACGAAGCGGGTCGCCACCTCCGGCGTCAGCCCGCTGAATTCGTCGATGAGCAGCATCAACGGCCGCCGCTCGATCGCCGCCGAGATCTCGTGCCAGCCCTGCACCGTCACGCCCAGGCACTTCCCGAGCGCCGCGAAGAACTCGTCATAGAACAGGTTCACGTCGTCGATGCGCATCTCCATCAGGTCGAGGCGACAGATCGCCGCCTCGGACCCGCGCGCCCAGTAGCGATCGCTGCGCAGCAACAAGCTCGACTTCCCGATCGAGAACTCCCCCCGCAGCACGATCAGCGGGTGCTCGGCCAGCGCCGCCACCAACCCCGCGTCCGCCGCCCGCATCACGTAGGTCGGCGAGCCCGGCGCCAGCGCCCCCGACTTCTGGAACGGGTTCTTCGGCCCGTCGGAATGCGTGCTGTCCAAAAGGCCAGGTGAGAGCGGCCGCACGCCGCTGTCGCTCACCACCGTCGCGCCGAGGATGCTGTCCCCCGCCGACCCGAGCTCCTGCGTCGCTCCCAGGGGCGCCGCCGTGTGCCCCGTCGATGGCGCCGGCGTCGCCGGTGTCACCGGTGACGTCGCCACGACCGGCGGCCCCGGCATCGGCGCCAGCACCGTCGACCCGATCGCGTCGGCCAGCCGCGGCAGGAACACGTGCGCGTCGATCCCCTTGTAGAGCATCACCCGCGCGCGCTCGATGCCCGGCGCCAAACTGGCCAGCAGCCCGGCATTGCGGCTCACCAGCGTCGCCTCGTCGTCGCCATAGAAGGTCCAGAGCACATCGATCGCCGCCAGCTCCCCGCGGATCACCTGCACGAGGCTGCGCGTGAAGATATCGTCCCACCCGCCGTAGCCCAGCACCACCAGCGTGCGCGAGCCGAGCAGCTGGGCCAGCGACGCCGCCAGGCGCGGCCGGTCCTGCCCCAATTGCGCCGGCGTGTGCAGCGTGTCGCTGCGAAACCAATCGCCGTGAAAATGGACCACCAGCGTGCCCTGGCCGTCGATCGCCGCGAAGCCGCCGTCGCTGTGCAGCGCCGTCGTGAACGCCCGTCCGCCCGCCCGGTGCACGCTCACGGTGACCAGCGGATCAAAGTTCGAGGTCAGCACGATCGGCCGCGAAGCCGCCGGGATGCCCGCCAACAGCCGCCCGAGCGCCCTCACGGCCGGCGGCAGGTGCCAGCCCTCGACGTCGTGCTCGAGGCTGCGACACAGCTCCGCCGCCCCGTCCGCGATCTCGGCGTGCACCTGCGGGAAGCGCTGCGACGGCACGCGCGCCTGCAGCACGCAGCGGCGGATGATCGCGTTCGCCAGGTCCTGCCCGCGCGTCCGCTGCAGGTGGCGAAACGCCGCCTGATAGCGCTGTGTCGGCTGCTCGGCCAGCGCCTTCTCGAAGCGCTCGAGCGCCTCCGGCCGGCTGTACACGCGCCGGATCTGCTCGATCACGCCGTCGACCCGCGGCAC
>JAMHWF010000125.1:0-99666 GCA_035911095.1 Ideonella sp.
CCGACAAGGTCAAGGTCCTGACCGTGCGCACCACCGGCTTCGACGCCGCGGCCGCCGAAGGGGGCAGCGCGGCGGTCGAGAGCGTCAGCGCCACCGCGACGGCCGGCGGCTCCAGCTACATCGGCGCGGAGATCGCCAAGAGCGACCGCCCCGAGCTCACCGCGGCCAAGATCATCGTCTCGGGCGGCCGGGCGCTGGGCAGCAGCGAGAAGTTCAACGAAGTGCTGACCCCGCTGGCCGACAAGCTCGGCGCGGCGATCGGGGCCAGCCGCGCGGCGGTGGACGCCGGCTACGCGCCCAACGACTGGCAGGTCGGTCAGACCGGCAAGATCGTGGCGCCGCAGCTGTACATCGCCGCGGGTATCAGCGGGGCGATCCAGCACCTGGCGGGGATGAAGGACTCCAAGGTGATCGTGGCGATCAACAAGGACCCTGAGGCCCCGATCTTCAGCGTCGCCGACTACGGGCTCGAGGCGGACCTCTTCGCCGCCGTGCCGGAGCTGGTCAAGGCGCTTTGACGGCGCGGCGCGTGACGCCGCCGAGCATCACGCACTCAAGCGATCCTGATCGGCGACGGAGGCGGTAGATGGGCTATCGAGCACCGGTGCAGGACATGTTGTTCTGCATGCAGGATCTGGCGGGACTCGACGAGATCGCGTCGCTGCCCGGCTTCGAGGAGGCAGGTCGCGACACCGCACGCGCGGTGCTCGAGGAGTGCGCCCGCTTCAACGAGGAAGTCGTCGCACCGCTCGACCGCGAGGGCGACATCTCGCCGTCGACCTGGAAGGACGGGGCGGTCACGACCGCGCCCGGCTTCAAGGACGCATTCCGCCAGTTCGCCGAGGGTGGCTGGCAGGGCCTGCAGCACCCGGCTGCGTTCGGCGGGCAGGGCCTGCCCAAGACGATCGGTGCCGCTTGCAGCGAGATGCTGAACGGCGCGAACCTGAGCTTCGCGCTCTGTCCTTTGCTCAGCGACGGTGCGATCGAGGCCTTGCTCGCTGCCGGCAGCGAGGCGCAGCAGTCGACCTACCTGCCCAGGCTGGTCAGCGGCGAGTGGACCGGCACGATGAACCTGACCGAGCCGCAGGCCGGCAGCGACCTCTCGCTGGTGCGCACGCGGGCCGAGCCGCAGCCGGATGGGAGCTACCGCCTCTTCGGCACCAAGATCTTCATCACCTACGGCGAGCACGATATGGCGGACAACATCGTCCACCTCGTGCTCGCGCGCATCGCCGGGGCGCCCGAGGGGGTCAAGGGCATTTCGCTTTTCGTCGTCCCGAAGTTCCTCGTCAATGCCGACGGTTCGCTCGGCGCGCGCAACGACCTGCGCTGCGTCAGCATCGAACACAAGCTCGGCATCAAGGCGAGCCCGACCGCGGTGCTGCAGTTCGGTGACGCGGGTGCGGGCGCCATCGGCCGGCTCGTCGGCCAGGAGAACCGCGGCCTCGAGGCGATGTTCGTGATGATGAACGCGGCGCGCTTCGCGGTCGGCGTGCAAGGCGTCGCGGTCGCCGAACGGGCCTACCAGCAGGCCGTGGGATATGCCCACGATCGGGTGCAGAGCCGCCCGGTCGACGGCTCGCTGCCCGGCAGCGCAGCGATCGTCCACCACCCCGACGTGCGGCGCATGCTGATGACGATGCGCGCGCTGACAGAGGGCTGTCGTGCGATGGCGCTGGTCGCGGCGGCCGCCCACGATGCTGCGCACGCGCACCCGGACGCGAAGGCCCGGGAACAGAACCAGGCCTTCTACGAGTTCATGGTGCCGCTCGTGAAGGGTTACAGCACCGAGATGAGCCTGGAGGTCGCTTCGCTCGGCATCCAGGTGCATGGCGGCATGGGCTACATCGAGGAGACCGGCGCTGCCCAGCTGCTGCGCGATGCCCGCATCCTGACCATCTACGAAGGCACGACCGCGATCCAGGCGAACGACTTCGTCGGCCGCAAGACCGCGAGGGACGGTGGCCAGGTGGCAAAGGCGGTCGCAGCGCGCATCGCGACCACCGAGGCAGAACTGGCCGCGCACGACGACCCGCTCGCACGCCGGGTGCAGCTGCGCCTGGCCGCGGCGCGGCAGGCTTTCGAGCAGGCGATCGACTTCGTCGTCGCGCAGGCGAAGGTGGCGCCGAACGCGGCCTATGCAGGCTCGGTGCCCTACCTGATGCTTGCCGGCAACCTGGTGGCCGGCTGGCAGCTGGCGCGCGCGATGCTCGTCGCGCTTGACCGGAAGGCTGGCGAGGACGCGGCCTTCATGAAGGCGAAGCTGGCGACCGCGTCCTTCTATGCCGATCACATCCTGACCCGCGTGCCGGGCCTGCGCGACAACATCGTCGAGGGCGCTGCGAGCGTACTGGCGCTGGAAATCGACGCGTTCTGATCCGCGCGGCGGCGCGAGGTCCCGGCCGCCGCCCCAACCAGGAGACGCCGTGCCCCTGCCTCCCGCCCTCCAGGGCCTGCCGCTGCCGGTCATCGGCGCGCCGCTGTTCATCATCAGCAATCCGAAGCTCGTGATCGCGCAGTGCTGCGCAGGCGTGGTGGGGGCGATGCCTTCGCTCAACGCACGGCCGGCGTCGCAGCTCGACGAGTGGCTCGCCGAGATCACCGAGGCGCTCGCCGCGCACGACCGCGCGCACCCCGAGCGCCCGGCCGCGCCTTACGCGATCAACCAGATCGTGCACAAGAGCAACGAGCGACTCGAGCACGACATGTCCCTGTGCGCGAAGTACCGGGTGCCGATCGTCATCACCTCGCTCGGCGCGCGTACCGATGTCAACGACGCGGTGCATGGCTGGGGCGGCATCGTGCTGCACGACGTGATCAACGACGCCTTCGCGCGCAAGGCGGTCGAGAAGGGCGCCGACGGCCTCATCGCGGTGGCGGCAGGGGCCGGCGGGCATGCAGGCGTCAAGAGCCCCTTCGCGCTGGTGCAGGAGATCCGCGCCTGGTTCGACGGGCCGTTGGCACTGAGCGGCGCGATCGCCACCGGCGACGCGGTGCTGGCCGCGCAGGCGATGGGAGCGGACCTGGCCTACATCGGCTCGGCCTTCATCGCCACCGAGGAGGCTCGGGCCTCAGAGGCGCAGAAGCAGGCGGTCGTCGACGGCATGTCCGACGACATCGTGTACTCGAGCCTCTTCACCGGCGTGCACGGCAATTACCTCAAGCGTTCGGTCCGCGCGGCCGGGCTCGACCCGGACCACCTGCCGCCGGGCGACCCGAGCAAGATGAACTTCGGCGGCGATGGTGCGGCCAAGGCCTGGCGCGACATCTGGGGTTGCGGCCAGGGCATCGCCCCGATCAAGGCCGTGGTGCCGGCGCGTGACCTTGTCGAACGTCTGCGCACCGAGTACCAGACCGCGCGCCGACGGCTGGGTCTGGCGTCGGCCGGCGCCGGATGAGAGGGTTTTCGAGGGCCGTCGAACCGTGTCGCAACAATGCCGAAGATGTCGGCAAGAAGGCGATACGGTGCTACAGTCGCGGCCCGACTTGTAGGTCCTTCCCGTCCCCTTCGCTGGTAGCAGCTTAGGCGGGTCGCAATCCGCCAACCGGTCTAGCCGTGTCGCGGAAGGTTTTTTAACCAGCCGGAACTCCGCAAAGCGGAGCGAAAGGTTCGCGAAAGATGATGCAACAGTCCAGGTCGCAGTCCTACCTTTTTGGCGGCAATGCGCCCTATGTCGAGGAGCTGTACGAAGCCTACCTCGACAACCCTGGCTCCGTGCCCGACAACTGGCGGTCGTACTTCGATGCGCTGCAGAACGTGCCGGCCGTCGATGGCAGCGAGAGTCGAGACGTCGCGCACGCGCCGGTCATCGAATCCTTTGCCCAGCGCGCCAAGTCCAATGCCTTCGCCGTCAAGGCGAGCAGCACCGACCTCGCCGTCGCACGCAAGCAGGTCCATGTCCAGTCGCTGATCGCGGCCTACCGCTTTCTCGGCTCGCGCTGGGCCGATCTCGATCCGCTGAAGCGCCAGGAGCGTCCGCGCATCCCTGAGCTCGAGCCGGCGTTCTACGACCTGACCGAGTCCGACATGGACATCACGTTCAGTGCGACGAACACCTACTTCAGCAAGGCCGAGCAGATGAGTCTGCGCGACATCGTGCTGGCCCTGCGCGAGACCTACTGCGGTTCGATCGGCGCCGAGTACATGCATGTCACCGAGCCGACCGAGAAGCGCTGGTGGCAGGAGCGGCTGGAGAGTATCCGCAGCAAGCCCTCGTTCTCGATCAGCGAGAAAAAGCACATCCTCGACCGCCTGACCGCGGCCGAAGGCCTCGAGCGCTACCTGCATACCAAGTACGTGGGGCAGAAGCGCTTCTCGCTCGAAGGCGGCGAGAGCTTCATCGCCAGCATGGACGAGCTCGTCCAGCGCGGCGGTACCGCCGGCGTGCAGGAGATCGTCATCGGCATGGCCCACCGGGGCCGGCTCAACGTGCTGGTGAACACCCTCGGCAAGATGCCGAAGGATCTGTTCGCCGAGTTCGACCACACCGCGCCGGAGGCGCTGCCCTCGGGCGACGTCAAGTACCACCAGGGCTTCTCGAGCGACGTCACGACGCCGGCAGGCCCGGTCCACCTGAGCCTGGCCTTCAACCCCTCGCACCTCGAGATCGTCAACCCCGTTGTCGAGGGCAGCGTGAAGGCGCGTCTCGACCGGCGCGGCGACGTCGAAGGCGATTCGGTACTGCCGGTGCTGGTGCACGGCGACGCGGCCTTCGCCGGGCAGGGCGTGGTGATGGAGACGCTGGCGCTGGCGCAGACCCGCGGCTACTACACCGGCGGCACCCTGCATGTCGTCATCAACAACCAGATCGGATTCACCACCAGCGATCCGCGCGACACCCGTTCGACGCTGTACTGCTCCGACGTGGTCAAGATGATCGAGGCGCCGGTGCTGCACGTGAACGGCGACGACCCGGAAGCGGTCGTGCTGTGCACGCAGCTCGCGCTCGACTACCGCCAGGAGTTCAACAAGGACGTGGTGGTCGACATCATCTGCTTCCGCAAGCTGGGTCACAACGAGCAGGACACCCCTTCGCTCACCCAGCCGCTGATGTACAAGAAGATCGCCCAGCACCCCGGCACGCGCAAGCTCTACGCGGACAAGCTGGTCGCCCAGGGCATCATCGGCGCGGAGGACCCCGACGCGATGGTGCGCGGCTTCCGCGCCGCGATGGAGTCCGGCAAGCACACGGTCGACCCGGTGCTCACCAACTACAAGAGCAAATACGCGGTCGACTGGAGCCCCTTCCTCAACCGCAAGTGGACGGACGGGGCCGACACCGCGCTTCCGCTGGCCGAGATCAAGCGCCTGTCCGAGCGCATCACGACGATCCCGAAGAACTTCAAGGTTCACCCGCTGGTCGAGAAGGTGATCGCCGACCGTGCCGCCATGGGCCGCGGTGAGGTCAACGTCGACTGGGGCATGGGCGAGCACCTGGCCTACGCCTCGCTGGTTGCCAGTGGCTACCCGGTGCGTCTCTCCGGCGAGGACTCGGGCCGTGGCACCTTCACCCACCGGCACTCGGTGCTGCACGACCAGAACCGCGAAAAGTACGACGAAGGCACCTTCGTGCCGCTGCAGCACGTGGCCGACGGCCAGGCGCCCTTCGTTGTCATCGACTCGATCCTGTCGGAAGAGGCGGTGCTCGGCTTCGAGTACGGCTACGCCTCGGCCGACCCCAACACGCTGACCATCTGGGAGGGGCAGTTCGGGGACTTCGTCAACGGTGCGCAGGTCGTGATCGACCAGTTCATCGCCTCGGGCGAGGTCAAGTGGGGGCGGTCGAACGGCCTCACGCTGCTGCTGCCGCACGGCTACGAAGGGCAGGGCCCGGAGCACAGCTCGGCGCGCCTCGAGCGCTTCATGCAGCTCGCGGCCGACAACAACATGCAGATCGTCCAGCCGACGACGGCGAGCCAGATCTTCCACGTGCTGCGGCGCCAGATGGTGCGCATGTTCCGCAAGCCGCTGGTCGTGATGACGCCGAAGTCGCTGCTGCGAAACAAGGACGCCACCTCACCGCTGTCGGAGTTCACCCGCGGCGAGTTCCGCACGGTGATCCCGGAGCAGAACGCGGCGATCGATGCGGCGAAGGTCAAGCGCCTGATTGCCTGCTCGGGCAAGGTCTACTACGACCTCGTCAAGAAGCGCGAGGAGCGCAAGGCCAACGACGTGGCGATCATCCGCGTCGAGCAGCTCTACCCGTTCCCGCACCGTGCGTTCGCCGCGGAGATCAAGCACTACCCGCAGCTGACCGACATCGTCTGGTGCCAGGACGAGCCTCAGAACCAGGGGGCTTGGTTCTTCGTGCAGCACTACATCCACGAGAACATGGCCGACGGGCAGCGGCTCGGCTATGCCGGACGTCCCGCCTCCGCCTCACCGGCGGTCGGCTACGCGCACCTCCACCAGGAGCAGCAGAAGGCCTTGCTCGACCAGGCATTCGCCAAGCTCAAGGGGTTCATCCTCACCAAGTAACCGCCACGCGAGGGCGCGGCGCAGCGCGTCGGCCGGGGTCACCCCGAGCCGCACGCCGCTGCCCGCGCAGGCCCGAGCGCGCCTGACGCGCGCCGAAAAGACCCGAGAACAACCATGTCCATCATCGAAGTGAAGGTGCCGCAGCTGTCGGAATCCGTTTCCGAGGCCACGCTGCTGCAGTGGAAGAAGAAGGCCGGTGAAGCCGTCGCCGCGGACGAGATCATCATCGAGATCGAGACCGACAAGGTCGTGCTGGAGGTGCCTGCGCCTTCGGCCGGCGTGATCGCCGAGATCGTCAAACAGGACGGCGAAAGCTGTGTCAGCGACGAAGTCATCGCGCGCATCGACACCGAAGGCAAGGCCTCGGCCGCCAGCGCTGCCACCCCCGCCGCTGCGCCGGCTGCTGCCCCCGCGGCCGCACCGGCCGCTGCCGCAGGCGGCAGCAAGTCGGACGTCGCGATGCCGGCGGCCGCCAAGCTGATCGCCGACAACCAGCTTGCCCCCGGCAGCGTGGCCGGCACCGGCAAGGACGGCCGCGTGACGAAGGGCGACGTGCTCGGCGCGCTCGAGGCCGGCAAGGCCGCGCCGCCGCCCGCCGCCCGTCCGCCTGCATCGCCGGCGCCCGCCGCGGCTGCCAAGCCGGCGCTGCCGTCGGTCGCTGCGCCGCCGCCCTCGCTGAACCTCGGCGACCGGCCCGAGCAGCGCGTGCCGATGAGCCGCCTGCGCGCGCGGGTGGCAGAGCGCCTGCTGCAGTCGCAGGCCACGAACGCGATCCTCACCACCTTCAACGAGGTCAACATGGCCCCGGTGATGGACATGCGCAAGCGCTTCCAGGACAAGTTCGAGAAGGAGCACGGCGTCAAGATCGGCTTCATGAGCTTTTTCGTGAAGGCCGCGGTCGCCGCGCTGAAGCGCTACCCGGTGCTCAACGCCTCGGTCGACGGCAACGACATCGTCTACCACGGCTACTTCGACATCGGCATCGCGGTCGGCTCGCCGCGCGGCCTGGTGGTGCCGATCCTGCGCAACGCCGACCAGATGACCTTCGCGGACATCGAGAAGAAGATCGCCGAGTTCGGCAGCAAGGCCCGCGACGGCAAGATCTCGCTCGACGAACTGACCGGTGGCACCTTCTCGATCAGCAACGGCGGCGTGTTCGGCTCGATGCTGTCGACGCCGATCATCAACCCGCCGCAGTCGGCGATCCTCGGCGTGCACGCGACGAAGGACCGCGCCGTCGTCGAGAACGGGCAGGTCGTGGTGCGCCCGATGAACTACCTCGCGATGTCCTATGACCACCGCATCATCGACGGGCGCGAAGCCGTGCTCGGCCTGGTCGCGATGAAGGAGGCGCTGGAAGACCCGGCCCGCCTGCTGTTCGACATCTGAGGACAACCATGAGCAAATCCTTCGACGTGGTCGTCATCGGCGGCGGCCCGGGCGGCTATGTGGCCGCGATCCGCGCGGCGCAGCTCGGCTTCAACGTGGCCTGCATCGACGACTGGAAGAACGCCAAGGGCGGCCCTGCGCCCGGCGGCACCTGTACCAACATCGGCTGCATCCCGAGCAAGGCGCTGCTGCAATCATCCGAGCACTTCGAGCAGGCCAGGCACCACCTGGCCGACCATGGCATCGGCGGCGTCGAAGGCGCCACGATCGACGTGGCGAAGATGATCGCCCGCAAGGACACCGTCGTGAAGCAGAACAACGACGGCATCCTCTACCTGTTCAAGAAGAACAAGATCAGCTTCTTCCACGGCCGCGGCTCGTTCGTGAAGGCGGTCGACGGCGGCTACGAGATCGCCGTCGCCGGTGCGACGAACGAGACGCTGGTCGGCAAGCAGGTGATCATCGCGACCGGCTCCAGCGCCCGCGCCCTGCCCGGCGTCCCGTTCGACGAGGAGTTCATCCTGTCGAACGACGGCGCGCTGCGGATCAAGGCCGTGCCGAAGACGCTCGGCGTCATCGGCGCCGGCGTGATCGGCCTCGAGATGGGCTCGGTGTGGCGCCGCCTGGGCTCGCAGGTGACCCTGCTCGAGGGCCTGCCGACCTTCCTCGGCGCCGCTGACGACCAGATCGCCAAGGAGGCGCGCAAGTCCTTCGACAAGCTCGGCCTCAAGATCGAGCTCGGTGCCAAGGTCGGCGAGGTGAAGGTGGGCAAGAAGGGCGTTACCGTCTCGTACACGAACGCCAAGGGCGAGGCCCAGACGCTCGAGGTCGAGCGCCTGATCGTCTCGATCGGCCGCGTGCCCAACACCGCCGGACTGAACCCCGAGGCCGTCGGGCTCAAGCTCGACCTGCGCGGCGAGATCGCCGTCGACGACGAGTGCCGCACGAACCTGCCCGGCGTCTGGGCGGTCGGCGACGTCGTGCGTGGCCCGATGCTGGCGCACAAGTCGGAGGAAGAGGGCGTGGCGGTGGCCGAGCGCATCGCCGGCCAGCACGGCCACGTCGACTTCGGGACGGTCCCCTGGGTCATCTACACCAACCCTGAGATCGCCTGGGTCGGCCGCACCGAGCAGCAACTGAAGGACGCGGGCGTCGCCTACAAGGCGGGGACCTTCCCGTTCCTCGCCAACGGTCGCGCGCGCGCGCTCGGCGACACGACCGGCATGGTGAAGATCCTGGCCGACGCGAAGACCGACGAGATCCTCGGCGTCCACGTCGTCGGGCCGATGGCCAGCGAGCTGATCTCCGAGGCGGTCGTCGCGATGAGCTTCAAGGCGAGCGCGGAGGACATCGCACGCATCTGCCATGCCCACCCGACGCTCTCTGAGGCGGTGAAGGAGGCTGCGCTCGCGGTCGACAAGCGCACGCTGAACTTCTGAGTCGGCACGGGCATTCCGTGTCGGTTCGGGACCTTTACGAGCAGACGCTCGTCGAACGCGGCTACAAGGCCGACGAGGCGCAGCTGCGCGCGGTCGCGGCGCTCGAGCGCTGCGAACGCGAGTGGATCGACTACAAGGCGCGCCGCAGCAACGCCGTGACGAAGCTGCTGCGGCGCCCGCCGATCCCTCGTGGCGTGTACATGTACGGCGGCGTCGGCCGCGGCAAGAGCTTCCTGATGGATTGCTTCTTCCGCTCGGTGCCGCTGGTGCGCAAGACGCGGCTGCACTTCCACGAGTTCATGCGGGAGGTGCACCGCGAGCTGCTCGAGCTGAAAGGCACGGCCGACCCGTTGGACACGCTGGGCGAGCGCATCGCCCGGCGCTTCCGGCTGATCTGCTTCGACGAGTTCCACGTCGCCGACGTGACAGACGCGATGATCCTGCACCGCCTGCTGAAGGCGCTGTTCGCGAACCGGGTCAGCATCGTCACGACCTCGAACTTCCACCCGGACGACCTGTATCCGAACGGCTTGCACCGCGACCGGATCCTGCCGGCGATCGAGCTGCTGAAGCAGCAGCTCGAGGTGATCAACGTTGACGCCGGCACCGACTACCGGCGCCGCACGCTCGAGCGCGTCGACCTTTACCGGACACCGCTCGGGCCGGAGACCGATGCGGCGCTCACCGAGGCCTTCGAGTCGGTGGCCGAGGCACGTGACGAAGACCCGGTGCTCAACATCGAGCAGCGCGAGATCGTCGCCAGGCGCAAGGCCGGCGGCGCGATCTGGTTCGGCTTCCGGGAACTGTGCGGCGGCCCTCGCTCGCAGAACGACTACCTCGAGATCGCCAGCCGCTTCCACACCGTGATCCTGTCGGACGTGCCGCAGATGTCGATCCGCATGGCCAGCGAGGCACGGCGCTTCACCTGGCTGATCGACGTGCTGTACGACCGGCGCGTGAAGCTGGTGATCTCGGCCGAGGTGCCGCCCGAGCAGCTGTATCTCGAGGGGCCGCTGGCGCATGAGTTCCCGCGTACGGTCTCGCGCCTCAACGAGATGCAGTCGCGCGAGTACCTGTCGGAGTCGCGTCGCGAGGTCGATACCTCGCTGACCTGAGCGGGCGGGCCGGGTGGCTGCCGCCCGGTGATCAGTCGAGCGCGGCGACGCGGACCAGTGCCAGCGACAGGTTGTCGCCGCCGCCGCGCGCCCGCTGGCGCGCCTTGCCGATCAGCATCTCGCTCGCTTCGCGTGGCGTCAGGCTGCCGACGATCGCGCCGAGCTCCTTCGGCGTGAAGTAGTGCCAGAGCCCGTCGCTGCAGGCCAGGACCGTGTCGCCGACCTCCAGGCGGTCGATGTGCGTCAGCGTCACCGGCGGGTCCTGCTGGGTGCCGAGGCAGCCGGTCAGCAGGTTGGCCTGCGGGTGCGTGTTGGCTGTTTCCTCGTCGATCTGGCCCTCGTCGATCAGGCGCTGGACGAAGGAGTGGTCGATCGTGCGGCTGACCATCTCGGTGCCGCAGAAGTGATAGACACGCGAGTCGCCGGCATGCACCACGTCGCAGGCGCGCGAGGGGCTGACGAGGAAGCCGGCCACCGTGCTGTGCGGCTCTTCTTCCGAGGTGATCGCCGTCAGCTTGATCATCAGGTGCGACTCGAGCACGATCTGCCGCAGCAGCCCTGGCGCGTCGTCCTTCAGCGGGGCGTAGCGCTCGAAGAGCTGGCGCGCGGTGAGGATGACCTGGTCGGCCGCCTTGCGCCCGCCGCTCTTGCCGCCCATGCCGTCGGCGAGGATCGCCAGCGCGCAGCCGGGCACGCGGGCATGGGCCATGATCTCGACTTGGTCTTGCTGGTATGCCCGGTCACCGCGGTGGATGCCGGTGGTGGCGGTCAATCGGTATCCCGAAGGGGCGCTGCTCATGGGTGAAAACTATAATCCGCCCACGCAGGCGGTTCGCACCGCGACCGACGCCAACCGCGTGGAAAGTCACTGCGCCCCGATGGATCAGAACCTGCATTCGCCGCAGCGGCGCCTGATCGAGTTGCGCATCGAACACGCCGACCTCGACAGCCTCATCGACCGCGCCCGCATCGAGCACCCGGACGACGAGCTGGCGCTGCGTCGCCTGAAGAAGCGGCGCCTGCAACTGCGCGACCAGATCGCCCGCCTCGAAGGAATGGTCGACCCGCCGGAGCCGGCATGAGCCCCGGCGAACCAGGTGCTTGGCTGAGGACGGCCGCGCGGCACTACGTCACAGGCCGATCGAGACCGGCGGCATGAACGACGAGGTCGCGCCGGGCGCGCTGCGTGCCCACGTGGTCGAGGCCTTCGCGCGCAGCGGCCCGCTGGCACGGGCAGACGGGCGCTTCGTCGAGCGCGAGGCCCAGCGCGTGCTGGCCGAGGCCGTCGCCGGGGCGATCGAGTCGCGTGACACCCTTGTCGCCGAGGCCGGCACCGGCGTCGGCAAAACCTACGCCTACCTGGTGCCCGCGCTGCTGTCGGGCGCGCGCACGCTGATCAGCACCGCGACGAAGAGCCTGCAGGACCAGCTCTTCCTGCGCGACCTGCCGCGCTTGCGCGAGACGCTCGCGGTGCCGGGCACGCTGGCGCTGCTGAAGGGGCGGGGCAGCTACCTGTGCTTGCACCGGCTGCAGCACGCGCGTGCCTCGGTCGATCTCGCCGACCGCTGGGCCTTGCGCACGCTGGCGCGCATCGAGCAATGGTCACGCGCGACGCGCCAGGGCGACCTGGCCGAGATCGACGGCCTCGACGAACGCTCGCCGGTGATCCCGCTGGTCACCTCGTCGCGCGACAACTGCCTCGGCAGCGAGTGCCCCGAGCATCGCAACTGCCACCTGATGAAGGCCCGACGCGAGGCGATGGCGGCCGACATCGTGGTCGTCAACCACCACCTGTTCTTCGCCGACCTCGCGCTACGCGACAGCGGCGTGGCCGAGCTGCTGCCGAGCGTCGAAGTGGCGATCTTCGACGAGGCGCACCAGCTCGGCGAGGCCGGCGTGCAGTTCCTCGGCCGGCTGCTCGGCACCAGCCAGCTGCTCGATCTCGGACGCGACCTGTTGACGGGTGGCCTGCAATCGGCGCGCGGGTTGGCGCCCTGGGCCGAGTGGTCCGCCGCCTGTGAGCATGCGGCGCGCGAGCTGCGCCTGGCGATTGCCGGCGACCCGGGTGACGACGCCTGGGGGGAGGGCCCGCGGCCCGCTGCACCGCGTGCGGCGACCAAACTGCGCTGGGACGCCTGCGCGGACGCGCCCGCCTTCACCGCGGCGCTCGGCGACGTCGTCAGCACCCTGACGCGCCTGCGCGAGGACCTGCGGCCGTTCGAAGGCGCCGCCCCCGACATTGCCAAGCTCGCCGAGCGCGCGGCGCAGCTGGCGGCGCTGGCCGAGTCCTTCGCCCAGCCCGTACCGCTCGGGCGCGTGCGCTGGATCGACGTCGGCGTGCACCAGGCGCGCCTGGTCGAGTCGCCGCTCGACATCCGCGACACGCTGCGCGAAAAGCGCGCGGTGCCGGGCAAGGCCTGGATCTTCACCTCCGCCACGCTCGGCGACGACGATCGGCTGAGCTGGTTCACCGAACCGGCGGGCCTCGAGGACGCGCGCATGCTGCGCGTCGGCAGCCCGTTCGACTACGCCCGGCAGGCGCGCCTCTACGTGCCGACCCGCTTTCCGAAGCCCAACGAACGCGGCCATGCGCAAGCGGTCGCGGCGCTTGCCGCGCGCTGCGCGCTGGCGCTCGGCGGGCGCAGTTTCGTGCTGACCACCACGCTGCGCGCGATGGAGGCGATCGGCGGCCGGCTGCGCGAGGCATTGGCCGCCGCGCCCGAGCCGATCGAGGTCCTGGTGCAGGGCAGCGCGCCGAAGCGGCAGCTGCTGCAGCGCTTCGTCGACGGGCCGCGCGCGCTGCTGGTCGGCTCGCAGAGCTTCTGGGAGGGCATCGACGTGCCCGGTGAGGCACTGCAATGCGTGCTGATCGACAAGCTGCCCTTCCCGCCGCCGGGCGACCCGCTGGTCGAGGCGCGCGTGCAGCGCCTCGAGGCCGAGGGGCGCAACGCCTTCGCCGACTTCTTCGTCGCCGAGGCGGCGGTGTCGCTGAAGCAGGGCGCGGGGCGCCTGATCCGCAGCGAAAGCGACCGCGGCCTGCTCGTCGTCTGCGACCCGCGCATGGCCGGGATGAACTACGGCCGGCGCCTGCGCGCCGCATTGCCGCCGATGGGCCGGCTGGGCGACGAGGCCGAGGCGATCGCCTGGCTGATGCAACTGAGCGGGCTGGGGCCGGAGGACGGCCGCAATGACGGTGCAGGCGCAGCGGGCTTCGCGGCCGCGGACCCCTGGCTGCCGCCCGATCAGGCGACGGCGGGCGTGCCGCCCTACTGAGCCTTCGGCTCCAGGCCGGACAGGAAGTCGCTCTCGGGGAAGTTGGTCTTCAGCACGCGGACGGCGTCGTCGCGCAGCTCGGCCAGGCCCAGCCGGTCGTAGCTGTGCGCCATCAGCGACAGCGCCTCCTCGGTGGCGGGCGATTGCTGGAACTCGCGCACCGTGCGCTGTGCACGGTTGGCCGATGCGATGTAGGCGCCGCGGCGGTAGTAGTAGCGGGCGACATGCAGTTCGTACTCGGCCAGCGAGTTGACGATGTAGACCATGCGCTGGCGCGCGTCGGGCGCATAGCGCGAGTCAGGAAAGCGGTCGACGAGCTGGCGGAAGGCCTCGTAGGCGTCGCGCGAGGCCTGCTGGTCGCGTTCGGACAGGTTCTGGCTCGCCAGACGACCGAACAGCCCGAGGTTGTCGTTGAAGTTCGTCAGGCCCTTCAGGTAGAGCGCGTAATCGACGGCCGGGCTCGTGGGGTGCAGCCGCAGGAAGCGGTCGATCGTCGCCAGAGCCTGGGCGCGTTCGCCGGTCTTGTAGTAGACGTGTGCGAGCTCGAGCTGCGACTGCTGCGACAGCAGCGTGCCGGCCGCGCGGCCCTCGAGGCGCTCGAACGCCTTGATCGCCCGGTCATAGGCGCCGGAGGCGGCGTCCTCGCGGGCCTGTTCATACAATTTCTCGACCGGCATGGTCGCGGTCTCGTCGCGCGTCGTCGAACAGCCCGCGAGGGTGATCGCCAACACCAGAGCCGTGCCGCCAGCAAGGGCGCGTGGCGCCCGCAGCTTCAAGATCATCACATCCGGCGGCCGCCGTGCCGCCTGCGAGCGCAAGGAGCGGCGATTATATGAACCGGGTCTCGCGTCGCCGGAAGGCGACGCCCGCAGCGGACGCCGCGGCGTCCGCGGGCGGGGAAGAGGGCGCGGGCGCCTCTGCCGCGCCCGTCGCGTCGATGCCGGCCGAAGACGACGGCGACGCGAGCTCGGCGCTCTCGGGACCCGACATGCCCGGCGAGGCGGACGAACTCGCCGAGCGCCGCCAGCACGAGGTCACGTCGGCCCAGCATGGCGAACGGCTCGACAAGCTGCTCGTGACGGTCGCCGGGGAGTTTTCGCGGCGCCACCTGCAAGGCCTGATCGACGGCGGCCAGGTGCGGATCGACGGGCAGGCGGCGACCGTGGCCGCCCGCCGTGTGCGCGCCGGCCAGCGCGTCGAGGTCGATCTGCTGCCGACCGCCGAGAGCCTGGCCTTCCGCCCCGAGGCGATCGTGCTGCCGGTGGTCTACGAGGACGAGCAGTTGCTGGTGATCGACAAGCCCGCGGGCCTGGTCGTGCATCCCGCCGCCGGCCACTGGTCGGGTACCTTGCTCAACGGGCTGCTGGCTCACCATGCGGGCGCTGCGGCCTTGCCGCGCGCGGGCATCGTGCATCGGCTCGACAAGGACACCTCGGGGCTGATGGTGGTCGGCAAGACGCTCGTCGCCGTCACGGCGCTGTCGCGGGCGATCGCGACGCGCGAGGTCCATCGTCGCTACCTCGCGCTGGCGCATGGCCGCTTCGAGGCGGCGACGCTGCGCCTGGAGTCGCCGATCGGCCGCGACCCGCGCTCGCGCGTGCGCATGGCGGTCGTCGGCGGCGGCCGGCCGGCGCGCACCGATGTCGAGCGGCTGGCGAATTCGGGCCCGTACAGCGCGCTGCGCTGCACGCTGCACACCGGCCGCACGCACCAGATCCGCGTCCACCTGGCGGCGCAGGGTCATCCGCTGGTCGCCGATGCGCTCTACGGCGGTGCTGCGGCGCTCGGCCTGACGCGGCAGGCGCTGCATGCGCAGCGACTCGCCTTCACCCACCCGGCCAGCGGCGAGACGCTCGCCTTCGAAGCCCCGCTGCCGGAGGATCTCGCCGCGGCCTGGCGCCAGGTCGCCGGCCGCCGCTGAACCCGCCGCGCGGGCCGGCCTGCGCCGTGCCGACACCGTTGTCGCGCAGGAAGGGCGCACAACGGTAGGCCGCCGCGGGCGGGGCAGGTACAATGGCGCCCCAACGTGCAGGCCGGCCGTCGAGGCGCAGTCCAGAGGACGCGCGAATCCGGGTCCGGCCTCCAGCGAAGTCGAGGCCAAGCCGCCGACGCCACGCATGACGGTCCGTGAGGATCGCACCGGACAGCCGGCGCACGCACCGGCTGCTGTCAAAACCAGGCCCGAGCCAAAGGGCACAGGACCCCAGGTCCTCCAACCGACCGCCGTGACGAACCGGCGGCACATGTGTGAACGACAGTCGATGAACACACAGGATGCCAAGCGCGTCCTCGAGACGGCACTCATCTGTGCCCAGCAGCCGATGTCCTTGCGCGAGATGCGCAATCTCTTCGACGATGCGCTGGGTGCGGACACGGTGCGCAGCCTGCTCGACGAGCTGATCGGCGACTGGGAGGGCCGTGGCGTCGAACTGGTGGCCCTGGCGTCGGGCTGGCGTTTCCAGAGCCGGCCCGAGATGCGCGAGTACCTCGACCGTCTGCATCCCGAGAAGCCGCCGAAGTATTCGCGCGCGGTGATGGAGACGCTGGCGATCATCGCCTACCGCCAGCCGGTGACGCGCGGCGACATCGAGGACATCCGGGGCGTCACCGTCAGCGCGCCGGTCGTCAAGCAGCTCGAGGACCGGGGCTGGATCGAGACGATCGGCCACCGCGAAGCGCCGGGCCGCCCGGCGCTGTTTGCGACGACGCGTCAGTTTCTCGACGACCTGGGTCTCGCGTCGCTCGAGCAACTGCCGGTGCTCGAGGGCGTGGCGCCGGCGGTCGAACTGCTCGAAGCCGCCGCGGCGCAGGCGGCGCTGCCGACCGGCGAGGCGCCCCCCGAGGTGGCCGCAGACACTGCGGCCGCCCTCGATCCGGTGACAGCGCCGCCGGCAGCCTCGCCCGAGGCTTCCCCCGACCCGGACCCAGCCACCGACCGCGCACCGGCGGCCGGCGTCGACCGGGCGCCAGCCGTCGACGAACCCGGGCCGGCCGCAGCGGCGGCGCCGACCCCGACCCCGGTGGCCGCTCTGTCGTCCCCCGCCTCCCCGACCCCGTTCGCGTCCGATACGACGCCGCTTGAAAGCCAGGCATGAACACGAAGCCCGAAGCTCCCGAGCTCGAATTGGTCACTCCGTCGTCGACCGACGAGGCGGCGCCGGCGAAGCCGGTGCGCCGGCGCCGCGCGCCGAAGGCCGAAGCCGCAGCGGAGGCGACACCCGCCGCTGCCGCGGTCGACGAGGCCAAGGCGCCCGAGGCATCGGTCGCAGAGGCGCCGGTGGCCGAGGCGCCGGACGCGCAGGCCGCCGAGCCCGCCGCCGCGCCGAAGCGCCGCCGCCGCAAGGCCGAGCCCGCGCCCGCCGTCGCCGAGGAAGCGCCGGCGGACGCCAGTCCGGCGCCCGTCGCGACGAGCACGGCCGACGCCAGCGAGGCGCCCGCAGCGCCCGAGGTCCGCAGCGCGCCGGCTGAAGCCGCAGTGCCCGGTGACGACGGCGTGGCTGTCGCCACCGGCGACGGCGACGGCGAGGCAACAGCCGCCCCGCTGGCCGGCGACGAGCAGCGCCGGCGCCGGCGCAACCGGCGCGATCGCAAGCGCCTGGCGCGTCGCGAGGGCGAGGGCGAGTTGGCCTCCGCCGGTCTCGAACCCGCAGGCGAAGGCGCCGAGGGCAGCGAGGCAGGCGAGGCGGATGCCGACGACGCCGGCGCGTTGCCGCCGCGCCCTGTCGCGGTGCTGCCAAAGGATGCCGGCGAGGTGTTCGCGCAGGTGCTTTCCGGCGGCTTCGATGCCGAGGACGCGGCGGAGGCGCCTGCCGCCGAGGAGGCGCCGCCCAAGCGCGTGCTGCAGCCCGATGCCGACGCGCCCAAGCTCCAGAAGGTGCTGGCCCAGTCCGGCGTCGGCTCGCGGCGCGACATGGAGGCGCTGATCGTCGACGGCAAGATCACCGTCAACGGCGAGCCCGCGCATGTCGGCCAGCGCATCTCGTTCGGCGACCGCATCCAGGTCAACGGCAAGCCGGTGAAGGTGCGCATCACGCAGCCTTCGCCGCGCGTGGTCTGCTACCACAAGCCGGTCGGCGAGATCGTCACCCACGACGACCCGCAGCAGCGCCCGACGGTGTTCCGTCGCCTGCCGCGCCTGCCGCAGGGCAAGTGGCTGTCGGTCGGTCGGCTCGACATCAACACCGAGGGCCTGCTGCTGTTCACCAACTCGGGCGAGCTGGCCAACCAGCTGATGCACCCGCGCTTCGGCGTCGAGCGCGAGTACGCGGTGCGCGTGCTCGGCACCCTCGACGACATCCAGCGCGAGGACCTGCTCGAAGGCGTTGCCGTCGACGGCCACGACGCCAACTTCCTGTCGATCGAGGATGGCGGCGGCGAGGGCGCGAACCACTGGTACCGCGTCGTGATCGCCGAGGGCCGCAACCGCGAGGTGCGGAAGATGTTCGAGGCGGTCGGCCTCACGGTGAGCCGGCTCATCCGCATCCGCTACGGGCAGGTGGTGCTGCCGCGCGGGCTGAAACGCGGCGCCTGGATCGACCTCGACGAGTCGGATGTGCGGGCGATCCGCCGGCTGGCGGGCGGCGACCGGCAGCAGGGGGCCGGCCAGAAGCAGCATCCGGGGCCGAAGCACAAGCGCGGTCCGAAGCAGCCGGGCCGACCCGACGCGCGTGCGCAGGGGGGCGGGCAGGGGCCGCGCCAGGACCGCGACCGCGACCGCGAGTCCGGTGACCACGAGTTCGCGAACATCCCGAACCCGCTCGAGCAGACCTTCGACCGGCGCGCCGTGCAGAAGCAGCGCCCGTTCGGCAGCGGCGGCGGTGGCGGCTTCTCGGGCGGCTTCGGCAGCAAGGCCAGCCAGCCGAAGAAGGGCGGAGGGGCTGGCGGGCCCAAGCAGCCGGACCCGATGCAGACCTCGGTCGGGTACATCGGCGCCGATGGCTTCCACCGGCGCGGCAACCGCGGTGGCGGGGGAGGGGGCGGCAACCGTGGCGGTGGCGGAGGCGGGGGCCTCGGCGGGTTCGGCCGCGGCGGCCGCGGCCGCTGACCTTGCGGCGGGCCCGGCGTGGCATGGGCGCCGCGCGATGGCCCGAAGTCGTGTGAGTGAAGCCTGCGCCCGCTAAAATCACAGGCTTTGCCTGCCACGCCGATCCCAGGAGAACCTCATGGCCGTTGAACGAACCCTCTCGATCATCAAGCCCGACGCCGTCGCCAAGAACGTCATCGGGCAGATTTACGCGCGCTTCGAGGGGGCCGGCCTGAAGGTCGTCGCAGCCAAGATGGCGCATCTGTCGCGCGGTGAAGCCGAAGCCTTCTACGCGGTACACCGCCAGCGTCCCTTCTTCGCCGACCTGGTGAGCTTCATGATCTCCGGCCCGGTGATGATCCAGGTGCTCGAAGGCGAGGGCGCGATCGCGAAGAACCGCGAGCTGATGGGTGCGACCGACCCGAAGAAGGCCGACAAGGGCACGATCCGCGCCGACTTCGCCGACAGCATCGACGCCAACGCCGTCCACGGCTCCGACGCGCCCGAGACGGCTGCCGTCGAAGTGGGCTTCTTCTTCCCGGGGATGAACGTCTACAGCCGCTGAGGCTGTCGTTCGCCAGGCATGTCCGTCCGTCTGCTCGACCTCGACCTCGAAGGGCTGGCGGCCTGGTGCGCGAGCGTCGGCGAGAAGCGCTTCCGCGCGGTCCAGCTGTTCCGCTGGATCCACCAGAAGGGCGCTGCCGACTTCGCGCAGATGACCGACCTGGCGAAGTCGCTGCGTGCCCGTCTGGAAGCCGAGGCGACGATCGACGCGCTGCCGGCGCTCTCGGAGCACGTCTCCGCTGACGGCACCGTCAAGTGGCTGTTCGACGTCGGCGGCGGTGACGCGGTCGAGACCGTCTTCATCCCCGAGGCCGATCGCGGCACGCTGTGCGTGTCCTCGCAGGCCGGCTGCGCAGTCGGCTGCCGCTTCTGCTCGACCGGGCACCAGGGCTTCAGCCGCAACCTGCGCACCGGCGAGATCGTCGCCCAACTCTGGCAGGCGGAGCACGCGCTGCGCCGCCGCCTCGGCCTCGCCCCGGGCGAGCGGGCGATCGACAACGTCGTGATGATGGGCATGGGCGAGCCGCTGCAGAACTACGCCGCGCTCGTGCCGGCGCTGCGCGTGATGCTCGACGACCATGGCTACGGGCTCTCGCGGCGCCGCGTGACGGTCTCGACCTCGGGCGTGGTGCCGATGATCGACCGGCTGCGCGAGGACTGCCCGGTCGCGCTCGCCGTGTCGTTACACGCGCCGGAAGACGCGCTGCGCGACGAACTCGTGCCGCTGAACCGCAAGTACCCGATCGACGAGCTGCTCGCCGCCTGCCGGCGCTACCTCGAGCGGGCGCCGCGCGACTTCATCACCTTCGAGTACTGCATGCTCGACGGCGTCAACGACACGCCGGCCCATGCGCAGGCGCTGATCGACTGCGTCGGCTGGGGCGGGCAGGGCGGGCGCCCGCGCGTGCCCTGCAAGTTCAACCTGATCCCGTTCAACCCGTTCCCGGCCTCTGGGCTCAAGCGTTCCCCGGCGCCGCGCGTGGCCGTCTTCGCGCGCACGCTGCAGGACGCCGGCCTCGTGACCACCGTGCGCCGCACGCGCGGCGACGACATCGACGCCGCTTGCGGCCAGCTCGCCGGCGAGGTGCAGGACCGCACGCGCGCGGCCGAGCGGATGACGCGGGCGCCGATCCGCATCCATGCGTCGGCACCGCCGGCGACCCGACGGGAGGCGCGGGCATGAGGTCGAGCTCTTCCATCGGCCTGCTGCTGGCGGCCGTGGTGCTGGCGGCGGCGCTGGCTGGCTGTGGCGCCTCGGCGCCGCGCGCCAGCGACCCGCGCGAGATCCAGACCGACTCCGATCGTACCGACGCCGCGCGCCGTGCCGGCACCCGGCTAGAGCTCGCCGGCGCCTACTTCGCCCAGGGCAAGGCGCTGATCGCCCTCGACGAGGTCAAGCTCGCCCTGCAGGCCGACCCGAACTCGGGCGCGGCCTACAACCTGCGCGGCCTGATCTACGCCAGCCTCGGCGACGACGCGATGGCCGAGGACAGCTTCCAGCGCGCGTTGCAGTTGAACCCGCGCGACGGCGAACTGCTGCACAACATCGGCTGGTTCCGCTGTGAACGGCGCCGCTACGACGAGGCCGACGCGCTGTTCCGGCGCGCGCTCGAGCAGCCGCTCTACCAGGAAGGCCAGCGCACGCTGCTCGCCGAGGGCGTCTGCCAGGCGCGGGCGCAGAAGCTCGAGGCGGCCCAGGCGACCCTGCAGCGGGCCTTCGACCTCAACCCGGCGAACTCCGCAGTGTCGGTGAACCTCGCCGAGGTGCTGCTGCGCCGAGGCGACCTGGAGCGGGCCCGCTTCTACATCCAGCGCGTCAACGGCGTGACCGAGCAGAACACGGCCCAGACCCTGTGGCTCGCGCTGCGCATCGAGCAGCGCGCCGGCAACCGGGAGCACCGGGACGAGCTGGGCAACCAGCTGCGCAACCGCTTCCCCGATTCACGCGAGGCCGCCGCGTACGCTCGCGGGCAGTTCGATGAGTGACGACCACGGCACCGCGGCCCCCGTGCCGGCGTCGGGCGGCATCCCGCCGCTGAGCGCCGGCACGCTGCTGCGCGAGGCGCGGCGCTCGCAGGGCATCCACATCGCGGCGCTCGCGGCAGCGATCAAGGTCTCGCCGCAAAAGCTCGAGCTGCTCGAGACCGACCGCTTCGACCAACTGCCCGACGCCACCTTCGCGCGCGCGCTCGCGCAGACGGTCTGCCGCCAGCTGAAGATCGACCCCGAGCCGGTGCTCGCCCGCCTGCCGCAGGGCGCGCAGCTGCGCTTCGACCGGCTCGGCGGCGGCCTCAATGCGCCGTTCCGCGACCGGCCCGGCCGCATCGAGCCGAACGAGACCCCGCTGCTCGGCCGGCCGGCGGTCTGGGTCCCGCTGCTGCTGGTGATCGCGGCGCTGGGGGTGCTCTTCCTGCCGTTCGACTTCCGCTTCGGCGACAGTGCGGATGCCGACCTCGCGCTCGGCGAGAGCGGCACCGTCACCCTGCCCGTGTCGCAACTGCCCGATGCCGCGCCCGAGGGGGCCGGTGCCGCGAGCGCCGCGGTCGTGGTGCCGCCGTTCGAGCCGGCCCTCGTCGCGGGTGCGCTCCCGCCCGCGGCCGCAGAGCCTGCCGCGAGCGTGGCCGCGGGCGCCGCGGCCCTCACGAGCGAGCCGCCTGCGGCGGGTACGCCTTCCGCCGCGGCGACGCCGGGGGCCGGCCCGCTGACGATCGACGTGCGTCAGTCGTCCTGGGTGCGTGTGGTCGACGGCACCGGTCGCACCCTGCTGTCGCGCGAGGTCAAGGCCGGCGAGTCGTTGAGCTTCGACGGCCCGCTGCCGATGAATCTGGTCGTCGGCAACATCGCCGGTACGACAGTGCGCCTGCGCGGCGAGGTGGTCGACCTGAGCCGCGGCTCGAAGGGCGACAACGTCGCCCGCCTGCAGGTGCCTTGAGCCGCCATGCGTCGCAGGAAAGTCCACCGATGAGCCGACCGCCGATCGAACTCGACGAACCGATCGCCGCCGCGCGCCCCGCGCCGCGACGCAGCCGGCAGGCCCGCGTCACCTGGGGCAGCCACGTCGTCACCGTCGGCGGCGACGCGCCTGTGCGCGTGCAGACGATGACCAACACCGACACCGTCGACGCGATCGAGACCGCGATCCAGGTGAAGGAGCTCGCGCTCGCGGGCTCGGAGCTGGTGCGCATCACGGTCAACACGCCTGAGGCGGCGGCCGCGGTGCCGCACATCCGCGAGCAGCTCGACCGCATGGGCATCGAGGTGCCGCTGGTGGGCGACTTCCACTACAACGGTCACCGCCTGCTGACCGAGCATCCGGCCTGTGCCGAGGCGCTGAGCAAGTACCGCATCAACCCCGGCAACGTCGGCAAGGGCGAGAAGCGCGACCGCCAGTTCGCGCAGATGGTCGAGGTGGCGGCCCGCCTCGGCAAGGCGGTGCGCATCGGCGTCAACTGGGGCAGCCTCGACCAGGAGCTGCTGGCGCGGCTGATGGACGAGAACGCCAGGCTCGCCCAGCCGCTCGACGCCAAGCAGATCATGTACCGCGCGCTGATCACCTCGGCCGTCGAATCCGCGCGCGACGCCGAGCGCATCGGCCTGCCCGGCGAACAGATCATCCTGTCGTGCAAGGTGTCCGGCGTGCAGGACCTGATCAGCGTCTACCGCGCGCTGGCCGCCCGCTGCGACTACGCGCTGCACCTCGGCCTCACCGAGGCCGGCATGGGCACCAAGGGCACCGTTGCCTCGGCCGTCTCGCTCGGCGTGCTGCTGCAGGAGGGCATCGGCGACACGATCCGTGTCTCGCTGACGCCGCAGCCGGGCGAGCCACGCACGCAGGAGGCGGTGGTGGCAAGCGAGATCCTGCAGTCGCTCGGCCTGCGCAGCTTCAACCCCAGCGTCACCGCCTGCCCGGGCTGCGGCCGCACGACGAGCACGACCTTCCAGGAACTTGCCAAGCAGATCGATGACTACCTACGTGCGCAGATGCCCGTCTGGCGCGCGCGCTACCCGGGCGTCGAGGCGATGAAGGTCGCGGTGATGGGTTGCATCGTCAACGGCCCGGGTGAGAGCAAGCACGCCGACATCGGCATCAGCCTGCCCGGCAACGGCGAAGCGCCGGCGGCACCGGTCTTCATCGACGGCGAGAAGGCCCTGACCCTGCGCGGCGAGGGCATCGCGCGCGAGTTCCAGCGCATCGTCGAGGACTACATCGAGAAGCGCTACGGCGCGCAGGCCGCGATCGCGCCCTGACCCCGGCCGGCGCGCGCCCGAGCCGCGCCGGCTGCAACCCCGACCGCGAGGTCGCCCGGACCCGAGACATGGCCGAAGCGAGACGGCCCGAGCCCCTGCAGGGGGTGAAGGGCATGAACGACATCCTGCCGCCCGCGTCGGCGCACTGGGACTGGCTGGAGGCACGCATCCGCGAGCTGATGGTGCGCCACGGCTACGCCAGCGTGCGCACGCCGATCGTCGAGCCGACGGCGCTCTTCGTGCGCGGCCTCGGCGAGGTCACCGACATCGTCGAGAAGGAGATGTATTCCTTCGAGGACAGGCTGAACGGCGACCGGCTTACGCTGCGGCCCGAGAACACGGCCGGCGTCGTGCGGTCGGTGGTCGAGCATTCGCTGCTGCGCGAAGGCGGGCGGCGCCTCTACTACATCGGTCCGATGTTCCGCCACGAGCGGCCGCAGAAGGGCCGCTACCGGCAGTTCCATCAGTTCGGCATCGAGGCGCTCGGCTACCCGGGGCCTGACGTCGACGCCGAGACGATCCTGATCGGCCGTGCGCTGTGGCGCGAGCTCGGGCTGTGCGAGGGCAACGACCTGCGTCTCGAGCTGAACAGCCTCGGCCAGCCGGACGAGCGGCGTGCCCACCGCGCGGCGCTGATCGCGCACTTCGAGGCGCATGCCGCACTGCTCGACGAGGACGCCAGGCGGCGCCTGCACAGCAACCCGCTGCGCATCCTCGACAGCAAAGCGCCCGCGATGCAGCCGGTGGTCGAGAGCGCGCCGAAGCTGATGGACTTCCTCGGCGCCGAGTCGCTCGCCCACTTCGACGCGGTGCGCGGCGTGCTCGATGCCGTCGGCCTCGCCTACCGGATCAATCCGCGCCTGGTGCGCGGCATGGACTACTACAACCTGACCGTCTACGAATGGGTCAGCGACCGGCTCGGCGCACAGGGTACCGTGTGCGGCGGCGGGCGCTACGACGGGCTGATCGAGCAGCTCGGCGGCAAGCCCGCGCCGGGGGTCGGCTTCGGGCTCGGGCTCGAGCGGCTCCTGCTGCTGCTCGGCGAGCTGAACCTGCTGCCGGCCGCGACGCCGCCCGACGTCTACGCGATCGTGCCGTCGCTGACCGAGCTGCCGGTGGCGATGGCGACGGTCGAGGCGTTGCGCGCGCTCGGCATCTCCGTGCTGATGCACGCCGCCGGCCGCGAAGCCTGGGGCGGCATGAAGGCGCAGTTCAAGCGCGCCGACGCAAGCGGCGCCTACCACGCGTTGATCTTCGGCGCCTCCGAGGTGGCGCAAGGGCAGGTGGCGGTGAAGGCGCTGCGCGAGGTGCCCGGTCTTGCTGGCGCGGGCGCGCGGGCTGCCGCCGCGACCGGCCCGCAGGCCGACGCCGGCGCCGACCCGGCAGCAGCAACCCAGCGGCTCGAATCCCTCGACGACCTGGCAGCCTGGGCAGGCCGGCTGCGCACGGGCGGGAACGCATAATCCCGGATTCACTCGGAACCCCATGGCGACCCAACTCAATCTCGAAGAACAGGAGAAGCTCGACGCCGTCAAGCACTTCTGGGAACGCTTCGGCAACCTGATCACCTGGGCCTTGATCGTCGTGCTCGCCGCATTCGCGGCCTGGAACGGCTGGAAGTGGTGGCAGCGCGACCAAGCAGTGAACGCGGCGGCGATCTTCGACGAACTCGACCGCGCGGCGAAGGCCGGCGAGGCTGACCGCCTGCCGCGCATCTTCGACGACCTGAAGGACCGCTATCCGCGCACCGCCTTCGCCCAGCAGGGCGGGCTGATCGCGGCCGCGACGCTGGTCGAGAAGGGCAAGGGCGACGAATCTCGTGCGGTGCTCGGCTGGGTCGCGGCGAATGCCGTCGAGGACGAGTACCGCTCGATCGCCAAGCTGCGCCTGGCGGGCGAATTGCTCGACCAGAAGCAGTACGAAGAAGCGCTGAAGCAGGTCGACGCGGTGCCGGCCGGCCCCTTCGCCGCGCTCGCCGCCGACCGTCGAGGCGACGTGCTGGCCGCACAGGGCCAGGCGGCGGCCGCGGTCGAGGCCTACCGCAAGGCCTGGCAGGCCTTCGATCCCGGGGTCGAGTACCGGCGCCTGGTCGAGGCGAAGCTGATCGCGCTCGGCGGCTCGCCCACCGGTGCGGCGAACCCGTCAGCGGCGGCGGCGGAAGCGCCGGCCGCCGCGTCGGCGACCTCTGCCGCGCCGGCGCCCGCCGCGAGCGCCGCTGCTGCGGCGGCCTCCCGATGAGGTCGCCGCTCCCTCGCCGCCGGCGCCTCTCGCCCGCGCGGACGACGCTCGCGGTGCTCGCCGCAACTGCTGCGTTGCTGGTGGGCTGCGGCAGCGCCCCGAAGCCCAAGCCCACGCCGCTGGAACCGGTGACGCCGGAGATCGCGGTCGAGCGCGTCTGGCAGCAGCGGCTCGGCCGCGTCACGCTGCCGCTGCGCGTCGCCGTCGGTGACGGCAGTTTCACCGTCGCCGACGACGGCGGGCGGGTCGTCGCCTACGCCGCGGCCGACGGGCGCGAGCTTTGGCGCGTCGACGTCGGGGCCGGCATCGCCGCCGGCGTCGGCAGCGACGGGCGCCGCGCTGCGGTCGTGACGCGCGACAACGAGCTCGTCGTGCTCGACGGTGGCCAGGTGGCCTGGCGCACGCGGCTCGCCTCGCGCGTGACCACGCCCCCGCTCGTCGCCGGCGAACGGGTCTTCGTGATGGGTGTCGACCGTGCGGTGCTCGGCTTCGACGGCATCGACGGCAGGCCGCTCTGGCGCCTGCAGCGTCCGGGCGACGCGCTGACGCTGGCCGAGGCGGGCGTCGTCTCGCCGTTCCGCGACACGCTGCTGGTCGGGCAGGGCCCGCGCCTGGCAGGCGTCGACCCGCTGCGCGGCAGCGTGCGCTGGGAGCTGCCGGTGGCCACGCCGCGCGGCACCAACGAGGTCGAGCGCCTGGCCGACCTGGTCGGCCCGCCGGCGCGCGTCGGCTCGGTGTATTGCATGCGCGCCTTCCAGTCGGCCGTAGGTTGCGTCGATGCCGAGACGAACGCCTTGCGCTGGTCGCGCAACACCGGCGGGATCGACCCGATCGCGGGCGACGAGGCGCATGTCGCCGGCGCCGACGCGAGCGACCGCGTCACCGCCTGGCGCACCGCCAACGGCGACGTCGCCTGGACCTCGGAGCGGCTGCTCTATCGCGAGCTCGGTGCGCCGGCCGCCTTCGGCGGTGCGTTCGTCTTCGGTGACTTCGAAGGGCAGCTGCACTTCCTGGCGGCCAGCGACGGCCACCTGCAGCTGCGCCTTCCGACCGACGGCAGCGCGATCGCGGTGCCGCCGGCGCAGGCCGACGGCACGCTGCTCGTCGTCACGCGCGACGGCGGCCTGTTCGCCTACCGGCGCCGCTGAGGCGTCGGATGACGGCCGGCTCCGGCACACGAGGCTTGCGCAGGTGAAGCCGGTCATCGCGATCGTCGGGCGGCCGAACGTCGGCAAGTCGACGCTGTTCAACCGCATCACGAAGAGCCGCGACGCGATCGTGGCCGACTTCGCCGGCCTGACGCGCGACCGCCACTATGGCGACGCGCAGCTGGGCGAGCGTGAGTTCATCGTCGTCGACACCGGCGGCTTCGAACCCGACAGCACCACCGGCATCGTGCGCGAGATGGCGCGCCAGACGCGCGCCGCGGTGGCCGAATCGGACGTCGTCGTCTTCGTGGTCGACCTGCGCGCCGGCGTCTCGGCGCAGGACGACGACATCGCGCGCTTCCTGCGCGCCGCCGGCAAGCCCGTCGTGCTGGCGGCGAACAAGGCCGAGGGGATGAGCGAATCGCCGGCGCTGGGCGAGTTCTTCGAGCTCGGGCTGGGTGAGGTGCATCCGGTGTCCGCCGCGCACGGCCACGGCGTGCGCAGCCTGCTCGAGGCGGTGCTCGAGCGCCTGCCGCCGGCGTTGCGCGACACCGAGCCCGAGGAGGACGGCGAGAGCGCGCCGATCCGCCTGGCGGTGGCGGGCCGTCCGAACGTCGGCAAGTCGACGCTGATCAACACCTGGCTCGGCGAGGAGCGCCTCGTCGCGTTCGACCAGCCGGGTACGACGCGCGACGCGATCAGCGTGCCCTTCGAGCGCCACGGGCAGCGCTTCCAGTTGATCGACACCGCCGGCCTGCGGCGCAAGGGACGCGTGTTCGAAGCGGTCGAGAAGTTCTCGGTCGTCAAGACGTTGCAAGCGATTGCCGACGCGAACGTCGTGCTGCTGTTGCTCGACGCGACCCAGGGCGTGACCGACCAGGACGCGCACATTGCGGGCTACGTGCTCGACAGCGGCCGCGCGGTCGTGCTGGCGGTCAACAAGTGGGACGCGGTCGACGCCTACCAGCGCCAGATGCTCGAACGCTCGATCGCGCAGCGCCTCGCGTTCCTGAAGTTCGCGCCGGTGCTGCAGATCTCGGCGCTGAAGCGGCAGGGGCTGGGGCCGCTGTGGAAGGCGATCGCCGAGGCGCATGCCTCGGCCTGGCGCAAGATGCCCACGCCGGTCCTGACGCGCCTGCTGCATCAGGCGGTCGAACATCAGGCGCCCAAGCGGGTCGGCATGTTCCGGCCGAAGCCGCGCTACGCGCACCAGGGCGGGTCGAATCCCCCTCTCGTCGTCGTGCACGGCAACTCGCTCGAGCATGTGACGGACAGTTATCGACGGTTTCTGGAGAGTCGAATTCGCGAGCATTTCAAGCTCGTCGGCACCCCATTGCGCATTGAAATGCGCAGCTCGCGGAACCCCTTCCGGGAAAAGGACTCGTAAGCCCCTTTGGCGACATTGCACCGCACAACGGTGTGTTAACGTGACGCCTTGTCGAACCCCATCACGGAGCATATCGTGAGCAACAAAGGGCAGCTCCTACAAGACCCCTTCCTGAACCTCCTGCGCAAAGAACACGTGCCGGTGTCGATCTATCTCGTCAACGGCATCAAGCTGCAGGGCCATATCGAATCATTCGATCAATACGTGGTTCTGCTGCGCAATACGGTGACCCAGATGGTCTACAAGCACGCGATCTCTACCGTCGTGCCTGGGCGCGCCGTGAACTTCCATCCCAACGAGCCGAGCGAACAGCCCTGAACGCATCGCCCGTCCGTCAAGACCTGGCGAATCCGTCCGCGCAGCACGCGGCTGGCGCGGGTGTGCGTGCGGCGCATGGCGCAGGGGCTGACCTGGTGCCGCCGCGCCCGCGGGCCGTGCTCGTCGGCGTCGACTTCGGCGACGACACCGCCTTCGACCCGAGCCTCGACGAACTGGCCCTGCTGGCCGAGTCCGCCGGCGACGAGCCGGTGGCGCGCATCGTCGCGCGCCGGCGGGCGCCGGATGCGGCGCTGTTCATCGGCTCGGGCAAGGCCGACGAGATCAGGTCACTGGTGCTGGGGCACGACGCGGCCGCTGTGCTGTTCGACCAGGCGCTGTCGCCCGCGCAACAGCGCAACCTCGAGCAGTTCCTCGGCGTGCCGGTGGCCGACCGCACGATGCTGATCCTCGAGATCTTCGCCGAGCGGGCGCGCAGCCACGAGGGCAAGCTGCAAGTCGAACTGGCGCGCCTGCAGTACCTGTCGACCCGCCTGGTGCGGCGCTGGAGTCACCTCGAGCGCCAGCGCGGCGGCATCGGTGCGCGCGGCGGCCCGGGCGAGGCGCAGATCGAGCTCGACCGGCGCATGATCGGCGAGCGCATCAAGTCGGTATCGGCGCGGCTCGACAAGGTCAAGCGCCAACGCGACACGCAGCGGCGGGCGCGGACGCGCAGCGGCACCTTCCGCGTCTCGCTCGTCGGCTACACCAACGCCGGCAAGTCGACGCTCTTCAACACGCTCGCGAAGGCGCGCGCCTTCGCCGCCGACCAGTTGTTCGCGACGCTCGACACCACCACGCGCCAGCTTTGGCTGGAGGACGCGGGGCGCGCCGTCTCGCTGTCGGACACGGTCGGCTTCATCCGCGACCTGCCGCACAAGCTGGTCGAGGCCTTCAAGGCGACGCTGCAGGAGACGGCCGACGCGGATCTGCTGCTGCACGTCGTCGATGCCTCGAGCCCGGTACTCGAAGAGCAGCGGCGCGAGGTCGAGCGCGTACTGGCCGACATCGGCGCCGAGCGCGTGCCGCAGATCGTTGTCTTCAACAAGCTTGACCGCCTGGCCCCGAGCCAGCGGCCGCGCACGCTCGTCGATGCGGTCGAATGGGACGGCGTGCGGCGCCCGCGCGTCTTCGTGAGCGCGCTCGAAGGCGAAGGGCTCGACGTGCTGCGGCGTGAAATCGCGCGGGCGGTGTCCGTGACGGCCGCGGCCTTTGCGGTGCCCGCCGATGCGGACGAGGACGTGGCGCCGTCGGACGTTACCGACGATGCGCACGTGTTTGCGGAACCGACAGTCGAGGCACAGCCTCACAAAACGACAAGATGAGTTCGACCGATTCCCTCACTCGCAGACCGGCTGGCGGCTGGGCGGCCGTCGCGCGCGCTGCGCTGGCCCTCGCGGCCGGCGGCTGGGCCTCTCTCACGCAAGGGCGCGGCGCCCGGGTCGGCGGCGCCGGGCCCGATGGCCGGCCGGAGCCGGTCCGCAACAAGGGCCGCAACGACGGGCCGCCCGATCTCGACGAGTTGTGGCGCGACTTCAATCGCAAGTTGTCCGGTCTCTTCGGCGGCAAGGGTGGCGGGCCGCAGCGCGGTGGCGACAGCGGCGGCGCCGGTGGCGGCGGCTCCGGCTTCCAGCCCGACATGAAGAGCGCGGGCATCGGCGTCGGCCTGATCGCCGCGGTGGTCGCGCTGATCTGGCTCGGCAGCGGCTTCTTCATCGTGCAGGAAGGGCAGCAGGCCGTCGTGACGTCCTTCGGCCGCTACAGCCACACCGCCGACGCCGGCTTCCAGTACCGCTGGCCTTATCCGTTCCAGGCCCACGAGACGGTGCCGGTGACGCAACTGCGTTCGGTCGAGGTGGGGCGCAGCAGCGTCACCCAGGCGACCGGCCTGCGCGACTCGTCGATGCTGACGCAGGACGAGAACATCATCGACATCCGGTTCACCGTGCAGTACCGGCTGAAGGATGCGCGCGCCTACCTGTTCGAGAACCGCAACCCCGACGAGGCCGTGGTGCAGGCGGCGGAGTCCGCGGTGCGCGAGATCGTCGGCCGCAGCCGCGTCGACTCGGTGCTCTACGAGCAGCGAGACGCGATCGCGCAGGACCTGGTGCGGTCGGTGCAGGCGCAGCTGGACAAGCTCAACGCAGGCATCATCGTGTCCAACGTCAACGTGCAGAACGTGCAGGTACCCGAGCAGGTGCAGGCCGCCTTCAACGATGCCGTGAAGGCAAGCGCCGACCGCGACCGCTTCAAGAACGAGGGCGACGCCTACGCCGCCGACGTCATTCCCCGCGCACAGGGTACGGCCGCCCGGCTGCGTGAAGAGGCCGAAGGCTACCGCCAGCGGGTGATCGCGCAATCCGAAGGTGATGCGCAGCGCTTCCGTTCGGTGCTTGCCGAGTACCAGAAGGCGCCCGCGGTGACGCGTGACAGGCTTTACATCGAGACGATGCAACAGGTCTACACCAACGTCAGCAAGGTAATGGTCGAGAGCCGCAACGGCTCGAACCTGCTCTACCTGCCGCTCGACAAGCTGATGCAGCAGTCGACCACGGTCGCACCGTCGGCGGCTTCTGCAGCGCCCACGCCGACCGAGACCCTGCCGATGTCGCCCAGCGACGTGCGCCTGCGTGAGAGCCAGCGCACGCGCGAGCGCGACAGCCGCTGAGTGGAGGAGACGCACATGAACCGCATCGGATTCATCGTCGCCGGCCTGCTGCTGCTGTTGATGGCGGCCTCGTCGACGCTGTTCATCGTCGACCAGCGCCAGGTGGCCGCGGTCTTCGCGCTCGGCGAGATCAAGGAAGTCATCACGACGCCGGGCCTGAAGGTCAAGCTGCCGCCGCCGTTCCAGAACGTCGTCTTCCTCGACAAGCGCATCCAGACCCTCGACAGCCCGGAGACGCGGCCGATCTTCACTGCCGAGAAGAAGAGCCTGGTCGTCGACTGGATGGTGAAGTGGCGCATCTCCGAGCCGCGCCAGTTCATTCGCAACAACGGCGTCGACCTGCGCAACCTCGAGAACCGCCTGGCACCGGTGGTGCAAGCCGCCTTCAACGAGGAAATCACGCGGCGCACCGTCAGCGGCGTGCTGGCGACCGAGCGCGAGGCGGTGATGCGTGGCGTCGCCAACCGGCTGACCGACGAATCGGAGGCCTTCGGCATCGAGATCCTCGACGTCCGCGTGAAGCGCGTCGACTTCGTCGCCGACATCACCGACGCCGTTTATCGCCGCATGGAGTCCGAGCGCAAGCGCGTCGCCAACGAACTGCGCTCGCAGGGCCTGGCCGACTCGGAGAAGATCCGCGCCGATGCCGACCGCCAGCGCGAAGTGATCGTCGCCGAGGCCTATCGCGATGCCCAGAAGTCGATGGGTGAGGGCGACGCGCGCTCGACCGCCGTCTTCGCCGACGCCTTCGGCCGTGACCCGCAGTTCGCCCAGTTCTATCGCAGTCTCGAGGCCTACCGGTCGAGCTTCCGCGGCAAGAACGACGTGATGGTGCTCGACCCGAGCAACGAGTTCTTCAAGGTGATGCAGGGAGCGGGCAGCCTGCCCACCAACCGCTGAACGGCACCGCCGGTGGGCGACCTGCTGCTCGGCGCGTTCGGGCTGATGCTGATCATCGAGGGGCTGCTGCCCTTCATCAGCCCGGCCACCTGGCGGGAGGCCTTCCGCCGGGCGACCGAGATGAACGACGGGCAGATCCGTTTCATCGGGCTGGCGAGCATGCTGGCCGGCGTCGTCATGTGGCTGCTGTTCGGGCCCTGACATCGGCCGACCAGCGCCGCAATGCCGCTTGCGCGCCTTGGCGCGAGCTTCGTCCGGACTGCATCGCCTGCCTCTCGCGCCACTCGCAGGCCTCTGTCGCATTGACGCTCAAGAGGGCGCGGTGAGTGCGGCCGTTAGAATCGACCGCTTCGTCGCTTCGTCGCTTCGGCTGTCCTCCCATGTCCTCCGCTTGGCTGCTGCCCGAGCACATTGCCGATGTTCTGCCTGCGGAGGCGCGCCGGGTCGAAGACCTGCGACGCACGATGCTCGACGTTGCACGCAGCCACGGCTTCGAACTGGTGATGCCGCCGCTCCTCGAGCACCTGGAGTCCTTGCTGAGCGGCAGTGGCCCCGAGCTTGACCATGAACTCGACCTGCGCACGTTCAAGCTGGTCGACCAGTTGAGCGGCCGCACGCTCGGTGTGCGGGCGGACACCACGCCCCAGGTCGCGCGCATCGACGCCCACCTGCTGAACCGCCAGGGCGTGGCGCGCCTGTGCTACTGCGGCCCGGTGCTGCACACCCGTCCCGCGGCGCCACTGGCCACGCGCGAGCCGCTCCAGTTCGGCGCCGAGACCTACGGCCATGCCGGACTGGAAGCCGACCTCGAGATCCTCGAGATCGCGATTGCTTCGCTGTCGCAGGTCGGTCTGCGCGACCTCGCGCTGGACATGGCTGATGCGCGCATCGTGCGGGGCGTGCTGTCGGGCGTGCCGCTCGACGCGATCGCGCTGGAGGCGGTCGTGGCCGCCTTGGCGGCGAAGGACGCGGCGCAACTGGTCGAGGTGGCTCGCGCCTTCCCGGAGCCGTCGCGCCTCGCGCTGACCGCGCTCACCTCGCTCTACGGCGGTGTCGAGGTGCTGGCCCTGGCGCGGAGCGAACTGCCGGACCGGCCGTTGATTCGCGCGGCGCTCGACGACCTGACCTGGCTTTCCGAGCAGGTGCGCCGCGCCCAGCCTGGCGTGGCCCTCGGCTTCGACCTGGCCGACCTGCGCGGCTATGCCTATTACAGCGGCCCCCGCTTCGCGCTCTACGCGAGCGGCTCGAGCGACGCGGTGGCGCGCGGCGGCCGCTACGACGAAGTCGGCGCCGCCTTCGGGCGCAACCGGCCGGCGGTCGGCTTCAGCATGGACCTGAAGCAGGTCGCCGCGCTGGCCCGGCCGCCGGAGCCGCGTGGCGCCATCCGCGCGGCCTGGAGCGAGGAGCCGGAGTTGCGCGCGATGGTGCGGCGCCTGCGCGAGTCGGGCGAAACCGTGGTCTGGACGCTGCCCGGCCATGAGCACGAGGCCCAGGAGTTCGCCTGTGACCGCGAGCTCGTTGCGTCGGCCGAGGGCTGGCAGTTGCAGCCCATCTGACCGGCGCCGAGGCAGGCGAGGCATCCGGCCCCCACCCACTTCACGAACCCACAACACGGAACGAGACGCGATGAACGCGACAGCCACCACCGCCGCAGGCGTCAAGCCGGGCCGCAACGTCGTCGTCGTCGGCACCCAGTGGGGCGACGAGGGAAAAGGCAAGGTCGTCGACTGGCTGACCGACCACGCGCAGGGCGTGGTGCGCTTCCAGGGCGGCCACAACGCAGGACACACGCTGGTGATCAAGGGCGTGAAGACGGCGTTGCAGCTGATCCCGTCCGGGATCATGCGCGAGGGCGTCGCCTGCTACATCGGCAACGGCGTCGTCGTCGATCCGACGCACCTGATCGGCGAGATCGAACGGCTGGAGAAGATCGGGCTCGACGTGCGCTCGCGCCTCTTCGTCAGCGAGTCCTGCCCGCTGATCCTGCCCTTCCACGTCGAGGTCGACCGCGCGCGCGAGGCGCTGCGCGAGTCGAGCGGCGTCGGCAAGATCGGCACCACCGGCAAGGGCATCGGCCCGGCCTACGAGGACAAGGTCGCGCGCCGCGCGCTGCGCGTGCAGGACCTGAAGCACCCGGAGCGCTTCGCGTCCAAGCTGCGCGAACTGCTCGATCTGCACAACACCGCGCTCACCGGCTACCTGCACGCAGAGCCGCTCGCCTTCGAGCCGATCTTCGAGGCCGCGATGAACATGGCGCAGGCGCTGCGGCCGATGATGGCCGACGTCGGCTACCGGATCCACCAGGCGCACCTGGCGGGCGCCAACCTGCTGTTCGAGGGTGCGCAGGGCACGCTGCTCGACATCGACCACGGCACCTATCCGTACGTGACCTCGAGCAATTGCGTGGCGGGCAATGCCGCTGCCGGCTCCGGGGTCGGGCCCGACCAGCTGCACTACATCCTCGGCATCACCAAGGCCTACACGACGCGCGTCGGCAGCGGGCCGTTCCCGACCGAGCTGCCGATCGACGCGCCCGGCAGCGTCGGCCATCACCTGTCGACGGTGGGCCAGGAGCGTGGCACCGTCACCGGCCGGGCGCGGCGCTGCGGTTGGCTGGACGCCGCCGCGCTCAAGCGCAGCATCATCATCAACGGCGTCTCCGGCCTGTGCATCACGAAGCTCGACGTACTCGACGGCCTGTCGGAGATCAAGGTCTGCGTCGGCTACCGCCTGGGCGGCGAGACGGTCGACATCCTGCCGCTCGATGCCGATGACATCGTCGCCTGCGAGCCGATCTACGAAAGCTACCCCGGCTGGGACCAGAGCACCGCCGGCATCACCCGCTGGGACGCGCTGCCGACGAACGCACGGCGTTACCTCGAGCGGGTGCAGGCCTGCATCGGCGCGCCGATCGACATGGTGTCGACGGGGCCGGACCGCGAGCACACGATCCTGCTGCGCCACCCGTACCAGGCCTGACGCCGCGAACCCGACCGCCCCCGACACCCCCGGAGCCCAGACGCATGCTGACCGACGACGGCAAACACCTCTACGTGTCCTGGGACGAGTACCACCGGCTGATCGAACGCCTGGCGCTCAAGGTGCATGCCTCGAACTGGGACTTCGACCAGATCCTCTGCCTCGCGCGCGGCGGCATGCGGCCTGGTGACGTGCTGTCGCGGGTGTTCGACAAGCCGCTCGCGATCATGTCGACGAGTTCGTATCGCTCCGACGCCGGCACGATCCAGGGCCGGCTCGACATGGCGAAGTACATCACGCTGCCCAAGGGCGAACTGGCGGGGCGGGTGCTGCTCGTCGACGACCTGTCGGATTCCGGTGTCACGCTGCGGGCGGTGGTCGATCGCCTGCGCGGCATGCCGGCGATCAGCGAGCTGCGTTCGGCGGTGATCTGGACGAAGGCAGTCTCGACCTACGAGCCCGACTACTACGTCGAACTGTTGCCGACGAGCCCCTGGATCCACCAGCCGTTCGAAGAGTACGACGGCCTGCGCCCCGAAGGTCTGGCGCGAAAGTTTGCGATCTGAGCCGCGGCCCCGGACCGGCGAAAGCGGCCCCGAGGCCGGGTGCGCAGGGAAGACACCCACCGAGATGCGTCCGAGAAAGGCGCACACAAAAAACAAGAGGGCCGACACGCTGTGTCGGCCCTCGATAATCGTCAACTTATGGTGCCCAGGAGAGGACTCGAACCTCCACGGAGTTACCCGCTAGTACCTGAAACTAGTGCGTCTACCAATTCCGCCACCTGGGCAGGTGACTAAAGCCTTGGATTCTAGCATCAAGAACACTACCAACACGCCAGCGCCTGCATTGAGCGGCGCGCTGATGAGCGAAGTCGAGGGCACCGTACAGGGCCATCGCGACGGGCACGGCTTCCTCGTGCGCGACGACCACGAAGCCGACATCTACCTCTCGCCGCAGGAGATGCGTGCGGTCCTGCACCGTGACCGCGTGCGCGTTCGCGTCGTCCGCTACGACCGCAAGGGCCGTCCGGAAGGGCGGGTGCTCGACATCCTCGAGCGGCGCAACACGCCGATCATCGGCCGCCTGCTGCACGAGAACGGCGTCTGGCTGATCGCGCCCGAGGACAAGCGCTACGCGCAGGACATCCTGATCCCGAAGAACGCGACGGCCAACGCCACGGCCGGGCAGGTGGTCGCCGTCGAGCTGACCGAGACACCGTCGATGTACTCGCAGCCGGTCGGCCGCGTCACCGAGGTGCTGGGCGAGATCGACGATCCGGGCATGGAGATCGAGATCGCGGTGCGCAAGTACGAGGTGCCGCACCGCTTCAGCCCCGAAGCGCTGGCCCAGGCGGCCGGCCTGCCCGACCGGATCCGCCCGGTGGATCGCCGCCACCGCATCAACCTCACCGACGTGCCGCTGGTGACGATCGACGGCGAGGATGCGCGCGACTTCGACGATGCGGTCTATTGCGAGCCGCACAAGCAGGGGCGCGGCAAGAGCGCCTTCAACGGCTGGCGCCTCGTCGTCGCGATCGCCGACGTGAGCCACTACGTGAAGCCGGGCGAGCCGATCGACGTCGACGCCTATGAGCGCGCGACCTCGGTCTACTTTCCTCGCCGCGTGATTCCGATGCTGCCGGAGAAGCTGTCGAACGGTCTGTGCTCGCTGAACCCGAACGAGGACCGCCTCGCGATGGTCTGCGACATGCTCGTCAGCGCTGAAGGCGATCTGCATGCCTACCAGTTCTATCCATCGGTGATCTGCTCGCACGCGCGCTTCACCTACACCGAGGTCGCGGCGATCCTGGCCAACACGCGAGGCCCGGAGGCGGCGCGACGCAGCGAACTGGTGCCCCAGCTGGTGCACCTGCACGATGTCTTCCGCGCGCTGCTGAAGGCGCGCACCCGGCGTGGTGCGGTCGACTTCGAGACCGTCGAGACCCAGATCGTCTGCGACGAGAACGGCCGCATCGAAAAGATCGTGCCGCGCACCCGCAACGATGCTCACCGGCTGATCGAGGAGGCGATGCTCGCCGCCAACGTCTGCTCGGCCGACTTCATCGCGCGCTCCAAGCACGCCTCGCTGTACCGGGTGCACGAAGGCCCGACGCCCGAGAAGAAGACCTTGCTGCAGAACTACCTGAAGGCGCTCGGCCTCGGTCTCTCCATCGGCGACGACCCCAAGCCCTCCGAGTACCAGCAGATCGCCGACGCGACCAAGGACCGGCCCGACGCGACGCAGATCCACTCGATGCTGCTGCGCTCGATGCAGCAGGCGATCTACACCGCGGTCAACAGCGGGCACTTCGGGCTTGCCTACGAGGCCTACACGCACTTCACCAGCCCGATCCGCCGTTATCCCGACCTGCTGGTGCACCGCGTGATCAAGGCCCTGTTGGCGGGCAAGCACTATCACCTGGCCGCCGGCCTGATCGAGGAAGCCTCGCGCAAGAAGGCGCCGACGCGGCGCGGCAAGCCGGCGGTCGCGGCGCCGGCCGAGGGGGCACGCGCAGTGACCGGCGAGACCCAGTTCTGGGACATCGTCGGCGCGCACTGCAGCGCTCACGAGCGGCGTGCCGACGAGGCGTCGCGCGACGTCGAGGCCTGGCTCAAGTGCCGCTACATGCGCGAGCACCTGGGCGAAGAGTTCGGCGGCACCGTCAGCGCGGTCGCGAGCTTCGGCCTGTTCGTCACGCTGGACGGCCTGTTCGTCGAGGGGCTGGTTCACATCACCGAGCTCGGCGGCGAGTACTTCCGCTTCGACGAAGTGCGCCAGGAACTGCGCGGCGAGCGCAGCGGCATCCGCTACGTGGTCGGCTCGCGCGTGCGCGTGCAGGTCAGCCGCGTCGACCTCGATGGCCGCAAGATCGATTTCCGACTCGTCCACGAAGGCGGGGAGGAGCGGCTGCTCGCGCGCGCCCAGCGCGAGAAGTTCAGCGAGCCGCGCGGCGAGCGCGACGGCGCCGCGACCGGATCGGCGAGCGACACGCTGGCCGCGCTGCAGCGCAGCGACCGCGCCACGAAGGCCGCCTCTCGCGGCAAGGGCGGCAAGTCATCGCGCAGCGGCGGCAAGAGCTCGAGCGGGCGCCCGGCGAGCAAGCGGCGCTGATCCCGGGTCGCGAGTCCGCGCGCCGGCCGCGTCGGCCGCCGCGCGGCGCCCGTCAGCCGAGCGCGTGCAGGCGCTCGATCAGTGCCGAGGCGCGCAGCGGCGTAAGGGCGCCATGCGCGGCAAGCCCGTGCCGGTAGGTCGCCGCGAGCGCAACTGCGCGCGCCGCGTCGACATCTGACGCCTGCGCGCCGCCAGCCGCCCAGCGGCCTGCCAGCCAGCCCGCCAGCACGTCGCCGGTGCCGGCGGTGGCGAGCGCGGCATTGCCGGTCGGGTTGATCGAGGGCAGCCGCCCCGGTGCGGCGACGACGCTGCCCGAGCCCTTCAGCACGACGATGGCGCGCGTGCGCTCGCACAGTGCGGCCGTGGCGGCGAGTCGGTCGGCCTGCACGGACGCGGCGCTCGTGCCGAGCAGGCGGGCCGCCTCGAGTGGATGCGGTGTCAGCACCGTCGTCAGGCCGCGCGCTGCGCGTGCGCCGAGCAGCGTGCCGAGCATCGGGTCGCCGGCCACGGCGTTCAAGGCATCGGCATCGAGCACGAGGCGCCCGGCGTTTGACAGTGCCGCCGGCAGCAGGGGCGCCACGGCATCGCCGCCACCGCATCCGCAGAGTAGGACGGTTCCGTGCGACCCGGCGCTCGAGCCTCCCGTAGGCGCGCGGTACATCAGCTCGGGCTGTTGCGGGTCGGGCATGCGAAAGCCGGCATCCAGCACTCGCAGGTAGACGCGGCCCGCGCCCGCGGCCAGCGCCGCCCGCGCCGCGAGCAGCGCGGCCCCGGCCATGCCGGGCGCGCCGCCGATCACCTCGACGTCGCCGAAGCTGCCCTTGTGGCTCGCATGCGCGCGGGGCTGCGCGTCAAGCGGGTCCAGCGCATCGGCGAGCCAGGCGTCGGCGGAGGCCGCCTGGCCTTCGACGCCGATCGGATCGAACCAGAGCTCGCCCGCATGGTCGCGGCCGGCGCCGGTGAACAGTCCTGGCTTCAGACTCAGCAGTGCGAGTGTGTGCGAGGCGCGCACGGCGACCGGGCCGAGCACGGTGCCGGTCGCGACGTCGAGGCCCGAGGGCTGGTCGATCGCGAGCACGAGGCGGTGGCTGTCCGCCTGCAGCAGTGCCGCGGCCTCGGCCAACGCGCCGGCGGGCGCGCGGTTGCTTCCGAGGCCGAGCAAGGCGTCGACCTGCAGTGCCTCGTCGTCGAGCACGCCAGCCGCACCGACCCGGTCGATGATCGGAACGCCGGCCTCGCGCGCGCGCTGCAGCGAGGCCGCCGCGTCGGTCGGAAGCCGTCCTGCGTCGGCCAGCAGCACGACTTGTACACGGCGGCCGGCGCGTGCGAGCCACATCGCGGCCTCGAGCCCGTCGCCGCCGTTGTTGCCCGGGCCGCACCACAGCTGGACCGACGGCGCGTGCGGCGCGATCGCCTGGGCCAGGCGCGCTATCGCCGCGCCGGCGCGCTGCATCAGCGTGTGCGGGGCGAGCGCCGCCTGCGCGGCCCGTTCGAGCGCCCGCGTCGCGACCGGCCCGAGCAGCGGCCAGGCGTTGCGGCTGCCGCTCACCCGCTGCATCGTCGGCCCCGCGTCACTCGAAGCGCGCGGCGCGGAACATGTCGAGCGCCACCTGCGGCGTGCGCCCGATGATCGCGTCGGCCAGCGCGCGCGCGCTGCCGCAGGCCAGTGCGCAGCCGAAGGCGCCGTGGCCGAGGTTCAGCCACAGGCCCGGCGCCGGCCCTGCCCCCAGCACCGGCAGGCCGTCGGGCAGGCTGGGCCGGGCGCCGGTCCAGCGCTGGATCTTCGACTGGTCGACCGCGCCCGGAAACCAGGTGTCCAGTGCGCCGTACAGGCGCTCGTCGAAGCGCCGCTCGTCATCGGCATCGGGCCGGCGCGACGGCCCGGTGAGGAGGCCGCCGACGCCGACTCGCAGGCGCTGCCCCTGGCGGCCGATCGTCGCACCACTGCGTGCGTCGATGACGACGCCGCGCGGGCCCAGGTCGGGGTGGACGTCGAGCAGGCGGATCGGCGCCGTCACGCTCGCGCCCCAGACCGGCGCCATCGGCAGGCGCAGGCCGTGCCGGCGCAGCAGCGGTGGCCCGCCGAGCGCGGCGCAGACGACGACCTGCTCGAAGGCCTCAGTGCCGGCCTGGACGCTCGGCCGGGTAGCGAAGCGCGACGGCGCGCCGTCGAAGCCGTGTGCCGCTTCCAGTTCGGCCTCGGGTTCGACCTCGACGCCGGGCCGCTCGCCCGCCTGCAACGCCGTCACCCGCGCGCCGAAGCGGAACTCGACGCCGCGTCGCTGCGCAAGCCCCCGCAGCTGCTGCACGAACTGGCGGCAGTTCAGATGCTCGGCCTGCGGCAGGTGCACGCCGGCGCGCAGCGCAGGCTCGGTGTTGAGGCCGGGTTCGTGGCGACGGCATTGCGCGTCGTCGAAGAGCGAGAAGCTCGCGCCCAGCGCGTGCAGGGCCTTGAGCCAAGGGCGCGCTTCTTCGAGGTCGCGTTCACCGGGCAGCAGCACCAGCGCGCCGTGCGTGCGCTCGGGCTCGAACTGCTCGTTCCTCAGGAGGTCCAGCAGGCGTTCGCGGGCGAGCGAGGCGAGCGGCGCGAGCGCGATCTGTGTCGGCACCAGCGCGGTCTCACCCGCGCGCCGCCAGCGACGCAGCCAGCCGCGGCCGGACACGTCGGAACGCGCGCCCAAATGAAACGGCGCCTCGCGGTCGAAGGCCGAGGGCAGGGCGCCGCCCGGCAACCCGGGCCAGGCCGCCGGCGCGAGCGGGCCGGTGGCAAGCAGGCCCGAAGGGCCGAAGCTGGCCTCGGCCGCCACACTGTCGTGACGCTCGAAGACGGTCACCTCATGCCCGTCCTCGGCGAGCTCCCAGGCGGTCGTGACGCCGACGATCCCGGCGCCGATCACGGCGATGCGCATCTCAGCGGCCCTCCGGTTGCCGCTGGCACGAACGGCCGGGCAAGTGGCGAGCGGAGGGCGCCGCGTGGCGTTCGGCCGCGTGGTGCCCTGCGGGCTGAAGCGTCGGTCGTGGCGTCATCGCTCAGCCCCGCGCGCGCAGCGCCTGCTCGACGGCCAGCGCGAGCTCGAGCAGGGCGTCGTCGCGCAGGGCCCCGGTCCACAGCATCAGGCCGACCGGCGCTTGACCTGGCACCTGGCAGGGGAGGCTGATCGCGCAGCCGTCGAGCAGGTTCACCACCGAGGGGTTGCGCAGCAGCAGCGCATTGGTCGCGAAGAACCGCTCGTCGCTGGCGACGAGCGGCTCGATCGCCGGCGCGAGCAGCGGCACCGTCGGGCTGATCACTGCATCGACCTCGCGCAGGGCGGCCTCCATCTCGTCGATCCAGGCCCGTCGGGCGCGATGCAGCTCGGCGAGGTCGGCGGCGCTCATGCTCGCGCCACGGCGGATGCGTGAGGCCACGCGCGGGTCGTAGCGCGCCTCGTCGCGCGCCAGGTGCTCACGGTGCCACTGCCAGGCCTCGGCGGCGGCGAAGCTGCCGAGCGCGTGCAGCCGCGCCAGTTTGGCGACCGGCAGCGGACGCTCGCTCAGCTGCGCGCCGGCTGCCGACAGCGTGTTCAAGGCCGCATCGAAGGCCGCGGCCACGGCCGGCTCGAGGCCCTCCTGCATCGTGTCGGCGGCGATCGCGAGGCGGCAGTCCGCCAGCGGCCGGCCGCGCAGCCTCACGGGCCGGTCGGCGAGCACCTCGTGCACCAGGACCGCGTCGCGCACCGAGCGCGTGATCGCGCAAGCCGTGTCGAGTGTCGGCGACAGCGGCACCGTGCCGTCGAGCGGGGTCAGCCGCGCGGTGTTCTTGAAGCCGACCAGCCCGCAGAGCGCGGCCGGGATGCGGATCGAGCCGCCGGTGTCGGAGCCCAGTGCCGCCTGCGCCGCGCCGATCGCCACCGAGACTGCGCCCCCGCTGGTCGAGCCGCCGGGGATGCGCGGCACCGGATCGATCGCCGCCAGCGCAGCGTTGACCGGCGTGCCGTGGTGCGGGTTGAGGCCGACGCCGGAGAACGCGAACTCGGTCATGTTCGTGTGGCCGACGAGCACCGCGCCGGCGCGGCGCAGGCGTGCCACGCAGGCGGCATCGGCGGGTGCGGGGGGCGCATCGAGCACGACAGCGCCGGCGCTGGTCGGCTCGCCGGCGACGTCGAACAGCGCCTTCACGCTGACCGGCAGGCCGGCGAGCGGGAGGGCCGCCCGGCCGGCGTTGTGCAACCGGTCGGCGGTGTCGGCGGCGGCGGACGCGGATGGCTCGAAGAGGTTGAGGTAGACGTGCCTGCCCGCCTCGGAGCGGGCCCGCTCCAAGCTCCCCTGCAGCAGGCGTGTCGCATCGACTCGACCGGCGTGCAGGGACTGTGCCGTGGTCGTCAGGTCCGCGGGCTCGGCCTCTGGCATGGCTGTTATACTCGTCCGGTTTTGCCGAGGCTATGCCGATCCACGGTGATCCACGGCAGACCGCCGCTGCAAGGCGGCGAAATCCGCGAACCGGCTCTCTCAAGGTGCCGCAGTGCAAGTACCGGGAAACTGCTCCCGGCCGGGGTTTCCTCTCCCCGCTGCGATTCGAGCCGGATTCTAGAACCAACCTTCGGAGTTCCCATGTCCGTGACGATGCGTGAAATGCTGGAAGCCGGTGTCCATTTCGGGCACCAGACGCGCTTCTGGAATCCCAAGATGGCCCCGTACATCTACGGCCATCGCAACAAGATCCACATCATCAACCTCGAGAAGACGCAGCCGCTCTTCCAGGATGCGATGAAGTTCGTGCGCCAGCTGGCGGCCCGCCGCGGCACGATCCTGATGGTCGGGACCAAGCGCCAGGCGCGCGAGGTGATCGCTCAGGAGGCGCAGCGCGCCGGCGTGCCCTACGTCGACCAGCGCTGGCTGGGCGGCATGCTGACCAACTTCAAGACGGTCAAGGGCTCGCTCAAGAAGCTGAAGGACATGCAGGCCCAGGTCGAGGCCGGCACCGAGCAGATGATCAAAAAGGAAGCGCTGATGTTCCAGCGCGAGCTGACCAAGCTCGAGAAGGACATCGGCGGGATCCAGGACATGACCGCGCTGCCCGATGCGATGTTCGTGATCGACGTCGGCTACCACAAGATCGCGGTGCAGGAAGCGACCAAGCTCGGCATCCCGGTGATCGGCGTCGTCGACACCAACCACTCGCCCAACGGTATCGCCTACGTGATTCCCGGCAACGACGACTCCGCGAAGGCGGTTGCGCTGTATGCCCGTGCCGTGGCTGACGCGGTGCTCGAGGGCAAGGCAAACGCCGGCAACGAGGCAGCGCAGGCCGCTGCCACCGGCAGCGACGAGTTCGTCGAGGTCAGCGAGAACGCCTGAGCCGCAGAGGCTCGACCCGGCCGAGCGTCGCTGCGGCGCTTCCGGCCGTACCCAGGTTCCGCTGCCACCAGACCCGCGCGGGGAGCCCGGCCCACGGGCTTTTCGCCTCGTTCGGGGCCGGCCGCTGCGCCGGCTCCGAACCGCACCCGATTCCAGGAGAACTTCCGATGCCCGCTATCACCGCCAGCATGGTCGCCGAGCTGCGCGCCCGCACCGACGCCCCGATGATGGAATGCAAGAAGGCGCTGACCGAGGCCGACGGCGACCTCGCCCGCGCCGAAGAACTGCTGCGCGTCAAGCTTGGCAACAAGGCCAGCAAGGCCGCTTCGCGCGTCACCGCGGAGGGCGTTGTCGCCGCGGCGATCGACGGCACGGTCGGCGCGATCGTCGAGATCAACTGCGAGACCGATTTCGTCTCGAAGAACGAGTCCTTCCTCGCCTTCGCCAACGCGGTGGCGCGCCTGATCGCCGAGAAGAACCCGGCTGACGTGGCCGCCCTTGGTGCGCTGTCCTACGAGCAGGACGGCTTCGGTCCGACGGTCGAGGACGTGCGCAAGGGCCTGATCGGCAAGATCGGCGAGAACATGTCGATCCGCCGCTTCCGCCGCTTCTCCGGTGAGGCCAAGCTCGCGAGCTACCTGCACGGCACGCGCATCGGCGTGGTCGTCGAGTACGTCGGCGACGACGTCGCAGCCAAGGACGTCGCGATGCACGTCGCGGCGATGAAGCCGGTCTCGCTGGCGTCGAGCGACGTGCCTGTCGAGCTGGTCGACAAGGAACGCAAGATCGCCGCCGAGAAGGCCGCCGAAGACGCGGAAAAGGCCAAGGCCGAGGGGAAGCCGGTGCAGTCGGCCGAGATCGTGGCCAAGCGGGTCGAAGGCTCGGTGCAGAAGTTCCTGAAGGAGGTCTCGCTCCTCAACCAAGCCTTCGTCAAGAACGACAAGCAGACCGTCGAGGCGATGCTGAAGGCGGCCGGCACCACGGTGAAGGGCTTCACCCTGTACGTCGTGGGCGAGGGCATCGAGAAGAAGACCGACGATTTCGCGGCCGAGGTCGCGGCCCAGGTGGCGGCCGCCAAGGGCAGCTGACCGGAAGCGCGCGACGCAGGCTCGTCGCGCGCGCCTTCGCCTACACTGCGCCACCGCCATGGACGGCGCGCCGCGCCGCCCCGGCTTCCCCCCAACGCAACGAATGCCAGCCTACCAACGCATCCTGCTGAAACTCTCCGGCGAGGCCCTGATGGGCGACGATGCCTATGGCATCAACCGCGCGACGATCGTGCGCATCGTGCGCGAGGTGCAGGAGGTGATCCAGGCGGGTTGCCAGGTGGCAGTGGTGATCGGCGGCGGCAACATCTTCCGTGGTATCGCCGGCGGCTCGGTCGGCATGGACCGGGCGACGGCCGACTACATGGGCATGCTGGCCACGGTGATGAACTCGCTCGCGCTGGCTGACACGATGCGGGTCGAGGGGATGACGGCACGCGTCATGTCGGCGATCTCGATCGAGCAGGTCGTCGAGCCCTACGTGCGGCCGAAGGCGCTGCAGTACCTCGAGGAAGGCAAGGTCGTCGTCTTCGCTGCCGGCACCGGAAACCCGTTCTTCACGACCGATACCGCCGCCGCGCTGCGTGGGGCCGAGATCGGTGCGCAGATCGTGCTGAAGGCGACCAAGGTCGACGGCGTCTACAGCGCCGATCCGAACAAGGACCCCACGGCGACCCGCTACACGCGGATCAGCTTCGACGAGGCGATCACGCGCAACCTGCAGGTGCTCGACGCCACGGCGTTCGCACTCTGCCGCGACCAGAAGCTGCCGATCAAGGTCTTCTCGATCTTCAAGCCAGGTGCGCTGCGCCGCGTCGTGATGGGCGAGGACGAAGGCACCCTGGTGCACGTCTGAGCGCCGAGCCGCGCCGCCCGAGGAGAAGTTCGCATGACGATAGCCGACATCCGCAAGACCGCCGAGCAGAAGATGGCGCGGTCGATCGAATCGCTGAAGGGCGAGTTGCAGAAGATCCGTACCGGCCGTGCCCACCCGGGCATCCTCGACCAGGTCCACGTCGACTACTACGGCTCGATGGTGCCGATCAGCCAGGTCGCCAACGTCTCGCTGCTCGACTCGCGCACGATCAGCGTCCAGCCCTGGGAGAAGGGCATGGGCCAGAAGATCGAGAAGGCGATCCGCGAATCCGACCTCGGCCTCAACCCGGCGGCCCAGGGCGACCTGCTGCGCGTGCCGATGCCGCCGCTCACCGAGGAACGGCGCAAGGAGCTGACCAAGGTCGTCCGCCACGCCGGCGAGGAGGCGAAGATCGCGGTGCGCAACCTGCGCCGTGACGCCAACGAGCACGCCAAGCGCCTGCTGAAGGACAAGACGGTGTCTGAGGACGAGGAGCGCCGCGGCCAGGACGAGGTGCAGAAGCTCACCGACCGCACGATCGCCGAGATCGACCGCCTCGTCGCCGGCAAAGAGGCCGAGGTCATGGCCGTCTGAGCGGCCAGGACCCGTCGGCCCTCTCTTCGATGCACCCGGATCGCGCCATGGCCGCGCCCGTCGAGGGCGGCACGCCACGCCACATCGCGATCGTGATGGACGGCAATGGCCGCTGGGCCAAGAAGCGCTTCCTGCCGCGCTTCTTCGGCCACAAGCAGGGCGTCGACGCGCTGGTGCGCACGGTGCAGGCCTGTGCCGACCGCGGCGTCGAGTACCTCACCGTCTTCGCGTTCTCGTCCGAGAACTGGAAGCGGCCCGACGACGAGGTGTCGGGCCTGATGGGCCTGGTGCTGGTGGCGGTGTCGAAGTACCTCGGCAAGCTCTCTCGCGAGGGCGTCAAGATCCGCATCGTCGGCGACCGCAGCGCCGTCTCCGACAAGGTGCGCGCCGCCTGGGACCAGGCCGAGGGCGCCACCGCGCACAACACGCGCATCACGCTGTCGGTGGCGTTCAACTACGGCGGGCGCTGGGACATGGTCCAGGCCTGCCGCCAGGCAATCGCCGCGGGCCTGCGCCCGGAAGAGGTCGACGAGGCCCGCCTCTCCGGCTTGATGGCGATGGCGTATGCGCCGGACCCGGACCTCTTCATCCGCACCGGCGGCGAGATGCGCATCAGCAACTTCCTGCTCTGGCAGGTCGCCTACGCAGAGCTCTTCTTCACCGACTGCTTGTGGCCCGACTTCGGCGCCGCCGAGATCGATGCGGCGCTCTCGGCGTTCCGCGGGCGCGACAGGCGTTTCGGCGGCGTCAAGTCCGAAACCGACCCGTTCAGCGCCACCGCGGGCTGAGATGCTGAAGCAGCGCATCCTCACGGCGCTGGTGCTGCTGGCCGTGCTCCTGCCAGCACTGTGGGTCACCAGCCCCTGGCCCTTCGCGCTGTTGACGCTGCTGTTCATCGGCGCGGCCGGCTGGGAATGGGTGCGCCTGAACCAGGCGGGCGGGGGCGCGTCGATCGCCTTCGGCCTGCTGCTCGCGGCCGCCTGCGCCGGCGCGCTGGGGGTTGGCTGGAACGAGCGCGCGCCGTCCTGGGCCTGGTGGACGGCGTTGCCTCTCTGGGTGCTGGGCGGGTTCTGGCTGCTGCGTGCCGGGCCCGAGGCCTGGCCGCGCGTGCCGACCGCGCTGCGCTGGCTGTTCGGCCTCGCGGCGCTGTGGCTGGCGTGGCTCGCGCTGGTGCATGCCCGCAGCCTCGGTGTCAACTTCCTGCTCTCGGTCCTCTGCCTGGTCTGGGCGGCGGACATCGGCGCCTACTTCGGCGGGCGGGCCTTCGGCCGCCGCAAGCTCGCGCCTTCGATCAGCCCAGGCAAGAGCTGGGAAGGCGTCTGGAGCGGCATGCTCGGGGTCGTGGTCCTGGCGGCCGCGTGGATGGCGCTGGACCGCACACTGCCAGTCGATTCGCCCAGCCTCTACAGCGCGCTTGCCGCGAGGATTGGCGTCGCCGGCCTGGTCGGGGCGCTGGTGTTCCTGTGCGGCATGAGCGTGGTCGGGGATCTGATCGAATCGCTCGCCAAGCGCAGCGCCGGCGCGAAGGACAGCAGCCGCCTGCTGCCCGGCCACGGCGGCGTCCTCGACCGCGTCGACGCGCTGCTGCCCGTCGTGCCGCTGTCGCTCGCCCTGCTCACCCTCTGAAGTCTGCGATGTCTTCGACACGACCCGACGGCCGCCAGCGCGTCTGCATCCTCGGCTCGACCGGCTCGATCGGCTGCAACACGCTCGACGTGATCGGGCGCCATCCGGAGCGCTTCGAGGTGTATGCCCTCAGCGCGCACAGCCGCGTCGACGAGCTGTTCGCCCAATGCCTGCAATGGCGCCCGGCCCACGCTGCGGTGGCCGATGCCGCACAGGCCAGGGCGCTGGGCGCGCGGCTGCGCGAGGCGGGTGTCGGCACGGCGGTGCACGCCGGGCCCCGGGCGCTCGAAGAGCTCGCCGGCCATCCCGAGGTCGAGGTCGTGATGGCCGCGATCGTCGGCGCGGCCGGCCTGCTGCCCTGCCTGGCCGCGGCGCGTGCCGGCAAGCGGCTGCTGCTGGCCAACAAGGAGGCGCTGGTGGTCGGCGGCGCGCACTTCGTGCGCACGGTGCACGAGCACGGCGCGACGCTGCTGCCGATCGACAGCGAGCACTCGGCGATCTTCCAGTGCCTGCCGCTGGACCGGGCGCGCTGGCACGAGGACATCGACCACATCGTGCTGACCGCCTCGGGGGGGCCGTTCCGCGGACGTGACCCGGCATCGCTCTCGCGCGTGACACCCGATGAGGCCTGCGCGCACCCGAACTGGGTCATGGGACGAAAGATCTCGGTCGACTCGGCGACGATGATGAACAAGGCGCTCGAGGTGATCGAGGCGCGCTGGCTGTTCGACCTCGCGCCCGAGCAGATCCGCGTCGTGATCCACCCGCAGAGCATCGTGCACTCGATGGTCGTGTGCCGCGACCACAGCGTGCTGGCGCAGCTGGGCACGCCCGACATGCGTGTGCCGATCGCCTATGGGCTGGCGTTTCCCGAGCGCATCGCCTCGGGGGCGGCGGTGCTGGATTTCGCCTCGCTCGGGACCCTGGGTTTCGAGGCGGCTGATCCTGCGCACTTTCCCGGTCTCTTCCTCGCGTGGGAGGCACTGCGCGGCCCCGAGGGCTCGACCGCGGTGCTCAACGCGGCCAACGAGGTGGCCGTGGCCGCCTTCCTGGCGGGAACGATCCGTTTCGATCAGATTCACAGCGTCAACGCCGAGGCCCTGGCTGGCATTGCGCCCCAGGCCGGCGAATGCGACAGTGCGGCGGGCCTGCTCGAGCTCGACGCCCGCGCCCGCCGTCAGGCCGAGCAGCGCGTCCGGCGCATCGCCGCCTGATCCGTCATGACCCCGATCACCACCGTTCTCGCCTTCCTGCTGGCCATCGGCCTGCTGATCGTCATCCACGAGTACGGCCACTACCGCGTGGCCCGCGCCTGTGGCGTGCGCGTGCTGCGCTTCTCGGTCGGTTTCGGCCGCGTGCTCTGGCGCCGCCAGCGCAGCCCCGACGAGCCGGAGTTCGTCGTCTGCGCGCTGCCCTTCGGCGGCTACGTGCGCATGCTCGACGAGCGCGAGGAGGCGGTGCCGCCCGACCAGCTCGACCAGGCCTTCAACCGCAAGCCGCTGCGCCAGCGCGCGGCGATCGTCGCCGCCGGGCCGGCTGCCAACCTTCTGCTGGCGGTGCTGCTCTACGCCGCCGTCAACTGGATCGGGGTCGACGAGCCCAAGGCCTTGGTCGCGACGCCGGTGGCCGGGTCAGTGGCGGCCGAAGCCGGCGTGCGCGCCGGCGACCTGGTGCAGGCGGTGTCGGGCGACGGCCAGGAATGGACCGAGGTGCGCTCGATGAACGACCTGCGCTGGCAGGTGACGCAGGCGGTGCTCGAAGGCCGTGACCTCGATCTGGCCGTCGCTGGTCACGACGGGCGCGAGGGCCGGCGCGAGTTGCGGCTGCTGCTCGCCGGGCTCGAGGCGCGCGACGTCGACGCGGCGCTGATGCGGCGCATCGGCCTCGGCGTGCCCTACGCCGAGCCGGTGCTGGGCGAAGTCAGACCCGAAGGGCCCGCGGACGCTGCGGGTCTGAAAAGCGGCGACCGGGTGCTCGCGATCGACGGCAGCCCGGTCGACGACGCGGCCCAGGTGCGTGAGCGCATCCGCGTCAGCGCCAGCCAGGCCGCACCGGGCGAGGCGCTGGCGCCCCCGATGCAGTGGCGCATCGAACGGGAAGGGCGCCACCTCGGCCTCGAAGTGCGCCCGCGCCTGCTCGACGACGGGCGCGACCGCATCGGGCGCATCGACGCCTTCGTCGGGCCGCCGGCGCAGATGGTGACTGTGCGCCACGGGCCGATCGAAGGGATGCAGCTCGCGGCCACGCGCACCTGGGAAGTCTCGGTGCTGACCCTGCGCATGATCGGCCGCATGCTCACCGGCGAGGCATCGCTGAAGAACCTGAGCGGGCCGCTGACGATCGCCGACTACGCCGGCCAGACCGCCCGTCTGGGCCTGGCCTACTATCTCGGCTTTCTCGCGCTCGTCAGCGTGAGCCTCGGCGTACTCAACCTGCTGCCGCTGCCGATGCTCGATGGCGGCCACCTCATGTATTACATTTTTGAAGGGCTGACGGGGCGCCCTGTCTCGGACCTGTGGCTCAAGTGGCTGCAGCGCGGCGGCGCCATCATCATCTTGTTGATGATGTCGCTGGCCCTGTCCAACGACGTGGCTCGCCTGATGGGCCTTCAGTAGAACTCGATGCCCGCGAGCCAGATCCCTCCGTTCCGCCGTCTCCTCCAGTCCATCCTCCTCGCCGCCGTCCTGCAGGGCAGCGCGTGGGCGGTCGAGCCGTTCCAGCTCGACGACATCCGTGTCGAGGGCCTGCAACGCACTGACGCCGGTACCGTATTCGCGTCGCTGCCGTTCCGCGTCGGCGACATCTACAACGACGACAAGGGGGCGGCCGCGTTGCGCGCGCTGTTCGCCACCGGCCTGTTCAAGGATGTGCGCATCGAGATCGAGGACCGCGTCGTCGTCGTGATCGTCGACGAGCGCGCGATCATCGCGGCGGTCGACTTCGTCGGCATCCGCGAGTTCGACAAGGACGCGCTGACCAAGTCGCTGAAGGACGTGGGCATCGGCGAAGGCCAGCCGTTCGACAAGGCGCTCGCCGACCGCGCCGAGCAGGAGCTGAAGCGGCAGTACCTGACGCGCAGCCTCTACGGCGCGGAGGTCGTCACCACCGTGACGCCGCTCGAGCGCAACCGCGTCAACGTCACCTTCACCGTCACCGAGGGCGAGGCCGCCAAGATCGGCGAGATCCGCGTGCTCGGCTCGAAGGCCTTCTCCGAGGGGACGCTGGTCGACCTGATGGACCTGAGCACCTCGGGCTGGCTCACCTGGTACACCAAGACCGACCGCTACTCCCGCGCCAAGCTCAACGCCGACCTCGAGACGATCCGCGCCTACTACCTGAACCGCGGCTACCTCGAGGTCGAGATCACCTCGACCCAGGTCACGATCTCTCCGGACAAGCAGCACATCGCGATCACGATCACGATCGATGAAGGCCAGCCCTATACGGTGACCGGCGTGCAGCTCGAGGGCGACTACCTCGGCAAGGAAGAAGACTTCAAGACGCTGGTGCGGATCAAGCCCGGCGAGCCGTATCGCGCGGGTGACGTTGCCGAGACGACGCGTCTGTTCTCCGAGCGCTTCGGCACCTTCGGCTACGCCTTCGCGCGCATCGAGCCGCGTACCGACATCGACCGCTCGACCGGCCAGGTGGTGGTCGTGCTGCAGTCCGAGCCGCGGCGCCGCGTCTACGTGCGCAACATCGAGGTCGCCGGCAACACGCGCACGCGCGACGAGGTGGTGCGGCGCGAGCTGCGCCAGTTCGAGTCCTCGTGGTACGACGGAGCGAAGATCAAGCTGTCGCGCGACCGTGTCGACCGGCTCGGCTTCTTCACCGAAGTGAACGTCGACACCGAGGAGGTTCCCGACTCTCCCGACCAGGTCGACCTGCGCGTCAACGTGACCGAGAAGCCGACCGGCAACCTGCTGCTCGGCGCCGGCTTCTCGAGCGCCGAGAAGCTCTCGCTCACGGCCTCGATCAAGCAGGAGAACGTGTTCGGCACCGGCAACTACCTCGGCATCGAGGTCAACACCAGCCGCTACAACCGCAACCTGGTGCTGAGCACGGTCGACCCGTACTTCACGATCGACGGTGTTTCGCGAGCGTTCGACATCTACTACCGCACCTCGCGCCCGCTGAACAGCCAGGGCGAGGAGTACGAGCTGGTGACACCGGGCGTGTCGATCCGCTTCGGCGTGCCCTTCAGCGAGTTCGACACCGTGTTCTTCGGCATCGGCTTCGAACGCACCGAGATCAAGGGCGGCAGCTCGCTGCCGAACAACTACTTCCTCTACCGCGAGCAGTTCGGCGCCACCAGCACCTCGATCCCGCTCACGATCGGCTGGGCGCGCGACGGCCGGGACAGCCTGCTGGTGCCGACCTCGGGCCGCTACCTGCGGGCCAACTTCGACTGGGGCGTCGGCGGCGACACGCGTTACCTGCGCACCAACCTGCAGGCGCAGCAGTACTTCTCGCTCGGCCCGCGTTACACGCTCGGCTTCAACGTCGAGCTCGGCATCGGCAAGGGGCTGGGCGGGCGGGCGTACCCGATCTTCAAGAACTTCTATGGCGGCGGTCTGGGCACGGTGCGCGCGTTCGACCAGGGCTCGCTCGGGCCGGTCGACGTGACCGGCGCCTACATCGGCGGCACGCGCCGCTTCAACGCGAACACCGAGCTGTATCTGCCGGTGCCGGGCACCGGCAACGACCGTACGCTGCGCTGGTTCGGTTACGTCGACGTCGGCAACGTCTGGGGCGAGGAGGAGGACATCCGCCTCGACAGCCTGCGCGCCTCGGCAGGCCTCGGCCTCAGCTGGATCTCTCCGGTGGGCCCGCTCAAGCTGAGCTACGGCACCCCGATTCGCTCGCAGGCTGGGGATAGAATCCAGCGTCTTCAATTCCAGATCGGGACCGCCTTCTGATGAAGTTTTCTAGCCTCAAGCCGCAGCTGGTCGCAGCACTGCTGGCGCTGTCGGCGGTAGGTGCGATGGCGCAGGAACTGAAGATCGGCTACGTGAACAGCGACCGTGTGCTGCGCGATGCCGCACCGGCCAAGGCAGCACAGGCCAAGCTCGAGTCCGAGTTCGGCAAGCGCGAAAAGGACCTCGCAGACCTCGCCGGCCGTCTCAAGTCCGCATCCGAGAAGTTCGACAAGGAGTCTCCGACGCTCGCCGAGTCCGAGCGCGCGCGCCGCCAGCGCGACCTGCTCGAGCAGGATCGCGAATTCCAGCGCCGCCGCCGCGAGTTCCAGGAGGACCTGAACCAGCGCAAGAACGAAGAGCTTGCGGCCGTGGTCGAGCGCGCCAACCGCGTGATCAAGCAGATCTTCGAAGCCGACAAGTACGACCTGATCCTGCAGGAGGCCGTCTTCGCGAGCGGCAAGGTCGACATCACCGAGAAGGTGATCCAGGCGCTCAACGCCCAGCCCGCGGCCTCGAAGTGAGGTGGCGGCGACCACGCTCGGCGAGATCGCCCGCGAGGTCGGCGGCGAGCTGATCGGGGACCCCGAGCTCCCGATCGACCGCATCGGCCCGCTCGACGAGCGAGCCACGCCGGGCACCATTTCCTTCCTCGCCAACCCGCGCTACGCGGCACAGCTCGCGTCCACCCGGGCCGGCTGCGTGATCGTCGCGCCGGCTCAGCGCGAAGCGGCTGCGTCGCGCGGCGCAGTGCTGGTCACACCCGAGCCCTACCTGTACTACGCGCGCCTCACGCAATGGTGGGCGCGCCGCATGCGGCCGCAGCCGGCGCCAGGGGTGCATCCGAGCGCCGTCGTCGACCCTTCTGCGACGGTGGGCGAGGGCGTGAGCATCGGCCCGCTTGCCGTCATCGAGCCGGGTGCGGTGATCGGCGAGGGGGCAGTGATCGGCGCTCACGGCTTCGTCGGGCGCGAGGCCCAGGTCGGTGCCCTGACCCGCCTGCACCCGCGTGTCACCTTCGGCGAGCGTTGCCGCATCGGGGCGCGCGGCATCGTCCACGGCGGGGCGGTGATTGGTGCCGACGGCTTCGGCTTCGCGCCTGAGGGTGGGCGCTGGGTAAAGATCGAGCAACTCGGCGCCGTGACGATCGGCGACGACGTCGAGATCGGCGCCAACACCTGCATCGACCGCGGCGCGCTCGACGACACCGTGATCGAGGACGGCGTCAAGCTCGACGATCTGATCATGATTGCGCACAACGTGCGCATCGGCGCCCACACCGCGATGGCTGCCTGTTGCGGCGTCGCCGGCAGCGCCGACATCGGGCGCCACTGCACGATCGGCGGCTCGGCGATGATCGCCGGCCACATCGTGATCGTCGACCACGTCTTCCTGTCGGCGCTGACCTTCGTGTCGCGCTCGATCAGGCAATCCGGCCACTACAGCGGTGCGTGGCCCTTCGACGACAATGCCACCTGGGAGAAGAACGCAGCGACGCTGCGCCAGCTCTACACGCTGCGCGAGCGGGTGCGCGCCCTGGAGAAGAAAACGACATGATGGACATCCACGACATTCTCCGGCGCCTGCCGCATCGCTACCCGATCCTGCTGATCGACCGTGTCGTCGAGCTGGAGAAGAACAAGTACATCCGCGCGATCAAGAACGTGACGATCAACGAGCACTTCTTCGCCGGCCACTTCCCGGGGCGCCCGGTGATGCCCGGCGTGATGATGCTCGAGGCGCTGGCCCAGGCGGCCGCCATCCTTTCCTTCGAGAGCGCGGGCGCGTCGACCGACGACAAGATGGTCTACTACTTCGCCGGCATCGACGATGCGCGCTTCCGCCGCGTCGTCGAGCCGGGGGACCAGCTGAAGCTCGAGGTCGACCTCGACCGGCTGCGCGGCGGGATCTGGAAGTACCGCGCAAAGGCGCTCGTCGGCGAGGAGCTGGCCGTTTCGGCCGAGCTGCTGTGCACGATGCGCCGCGTCGACTGACACGCCAGGCAAGGGGCCGTTAGATGCCGACGATCCATCCCACCGCACTGATCGACAGTCGCGCCGAGCTCGCCGACGGGGTGACGGTCGGGCCGTTCACGGTGATCGGCCCGCAGGTGCGCATCGGTGAGGGCACCAGCGTCGGCTCGCACTGCACGATCGACGGGCCGACGACGATCGGGCGCGACAACCGCATCCACGCCCATGCCGCGCTCGGCGGCGCGCCGCAGGACATGAAGTACCGCGGCGAGCCCACCGAGCTGGTGATCGGCGACCGCAACACGATTCGCGAGTACGTCACCTTCAACCGCGGCACGGTCCAGGACAAGGGCGTGACCCGCATCGGCGACGACAACTGGGTCATGGCCTACGTGCACCTCGCGCATGACGTGCAGGTCGGCAACCGCACCATCTTCGCCAACTACTCGGCCTGCGCCGGCCACGTGGTGGTCGGCGACTGGGCGATCGTCGGCGGGCAGTCCGGCATCCACCAGTTCTGCAAGGTCGGCGCACACGCGATGCTCGGCTTCCAGAGCCATGTCTCGCAGGACGTGCCGCCGTACATGACGGTCTCCGGCAATCCGCTCGCGGTGCACGGCATCAATGCCGAAGGCCTGCGCCGCCGCGGCTTCGATGCGGACCGCATCGCTGCAGTCAAGCAGATGCACCGGCTGCTCTATCGCTCGAGCCTGACCTTCGAGCAGTCGCGCGCGGCGATCGACGAACTGGCGCAGAGCACGCCGGCCGCCGTCGACGACATCGCGCTGATGCGCGACTTCCTCGCCGCCGCGACGCGCGGCATCGTGCGCTGACGCCCCCGCCGGCGCAACGGACGGCCGTGGCGTCGGGCCCCGCCTCCTCGGCCCTCGCCGCCCCGGGCGCGCCTGCCGGCATGGCCGGGCCAGGCGCAGCGTCGGCTGAGGCGGGCGAACGGGCGCTTGCCGCCCCATTGCCCGGGCCTCGTCTGGCGCTCGTCGCCGGCGAGACTTCGGGCGACCTGCTCGCCTCGTTGCTGCTCGGCGGCCTGCAGGCCCGCTGGCCCGCGCTGCGCTGCGCCGGCATCGGCGGCCCGCGCCTGACCGCGCTCGGCTTCGACGCCTGGTGGCCCAGCGAGCGGCTCGCGGTGCGCGGCTACTTCGAGGCGATGCGCCACCTGGCCGACATCCTCTCGATCCGCAAGGCGCTTGGCGAGCGGCTGCTGCGCGAACGGCCGGACGCCTTCATCGGCGTCGACGCGCCCGACTTCAACCTCGGCCTCGAGACGCGCCTGCGCGCCGCCGGCATTCGCACCGTGCACTTCGTGAGCCCGTCGATCTGGGCCTGGCGGCCCGAGCGGGTGCACGCCATCGGCCGCGCGGTCGACCTGGTGCTCTGCCTGTTTCCTTTCGAGCCGGCGCTTTACGAAAGACACGGCATCCCGGCGCGCTACGTCGGCCATCCGCTGGCCGACACGATCCCGATGGAGCCGCCACGCGACGAGTCCCGTCGCGAGCTGGGGCTGTCTCGCGAGGCGACCGTCGTCGCGCTGCTGCCCGGCAGCCGGCGCTCCGAGATCCACTACAACGCGCCGGCCTTCCTGCAGGCCGCGGTGCTGATGCACCGCCTGCGCCCGGAGCTGTCATTCGTCCTGCCGGTGGCGCCGGGGCTGCGCGGCCTGATCGACCCGCTCGTCGCCGCACATGCGGCGGGCACGCCGATCCGTGTCATCGACGGCTGCTCGCACGAGGCACTGGCTGCCTGCGACGTGACGCTGATCGCCAGCGGCACCGCGACGCTCGAGGCGGCCCTGTACAAGCGCCCGATGGTCATCGCCTACCGGATCCACGCGCTCAGCTACCTGCTGATGAAGCACAAGAAGCTGCAGCCCTGGGTGGGCCTGCCGAACATCCTGCTCGAGGACTTCGCGGTGCCCGAGTTGCTTCAACACGAGGCGACCCCCGAGGCGCTGGCCAACGCGACACTCGCCTGGCTCGACGACCCGGCGCGTGGCGAGGCGCTGGCTTCGCGCTTCCGCACCCTGCACGAGACCCTGCGCCGCGACACCGCGCGTGCCGCCACCGATGCGATCGCGACGCTCCTCGGCCGCTGAGCGGCGCCGGCCGCAGCAGCTGGGCCTCGAGTTCGCGGCTGGCGGCCTGCTGGCCGGCGTCGACGAGGCGGGGCGCGGGCCGCTGGCCGGGCCGGTGGTCGCGGGGGCGGTGATCCTCGACGAGTTGCAACCGATCGAGGGCCTCGACGACTCGAAGCGCCTTGCCCCGCGCCGGCGCGAGCGCCTCTACGACGAGATCCGGGCCCGCGCACTGTGCTGCGCGGTTGGCGAGGCCAGCGTCGAGGAGATCGACCGTCTCAACATCCTCCAGGCCACGATGCTGGCGATGCAGCGCGCGGTGGCCGGACTGCGCCTGCGGCCGCAGCGTGTCCTGGTCGACGGCAACCGGCTGCCGCTGCTGCCGGTGCCCGCCGAGGCGGTGATCGGTGGCGACGCGACGGTGGCGGCGATCTCGGCGGCTTCCATCCTGGCCAAGGTTCATCGCGACCGGCTCTGCCTGGAGTTGCACGCGCGGCACCCGCAGTACGGCTTCGACGCCCACAAGGGCTATGCGTCCGCGGCCCACCTCGAGGCCTTGCGCGCGCACGGCGCCTGCGTCGCGCACCGGCGCAGTTTCGCGCCGGTGCGGATGGCGGGCGTTATCGTCGCCACCACGGCTACCGCGGCCACCGTCACGGCGGGCGCCGTTGCTGGCGACTTCGCCACGGCGCCTTCGGCGCTGCACGAGCGCGAGGCGGGGTGAACGTCCAGCGCATCTCCTCGCGCGACAACCCGCTGCTGTTGCGCCTGCGTCGCCTGCTGCGCGACGGTGCGGCCTACCGGCGCCTCGGTGAGGTCTGGCTGGAAGGGGACCACCTGTGTCGCGCGGCGCTCGACGCTGGCCTCGCGGCGACGCAGGCGGTGATCGGCGAGACCGCCTGGACGCGACCGATGCTGCGCGAGCTCGCAGAACGTGTGCCGCGCGTGGCCGTGCTGCCTGACGCGCTGTTCGCCGCGCACAGCGCACTCGAGGCGCCGACGGGCCTGGGCTTGCTGATCGAGGCGCCGACAGTGAAGACGCCCGACCCCGAGGCGCAGAGCGTCGTGCTCGACCGGCTGCAGGACCCGGGCAACGTCGGCAGCATCCTGCGCAGCGCGGCCGCGCTCGGTGCGACGCAGGTGCTGGCGCTGAAGGGCAGCGTCGCGCTGTGGTCGCCGAAGGTGCTGCGCGCAGGCATGGGGGCGCACTTCGCGCTGCGCCTGGTCGAGGGCGTCGAAGCGCCCGGGCTCGAGGCGCTGGCCCGCAGGCTGCCGCTCGTCACCACGAGTTCGCACACCGGCGCGTGGCTGCACGAGGCCGACCTGCCTCGGCCTTGCGCCTGGCTCTTCGGCCATGAAGGGCAGGGCAGCGACCCGGCCTTGCAGGCGCTCGCGACGCTCCAGGTGCGCATCGCACAACCCGGCGGCGAGGAATCGCTGAACGTCGCCGCGGCGGCGGCGATCTGCCTCTACGAATCGAGCCTCGAGCGGGAAGGAAAGCGCGCCGCGCGAAGGCAGTGATGGCCGAAGGAATGTCGCGGAGCGGCAGGTCGGCGCGGTGGCGTTTCAGTAGATCAGGCGGTCCGGCCGTATGTCGCGCAGGATCGTCGTCGCGATCTCCTCGATCGACTTGTGCGTCGACGAGAGCCAGGCGATCCCGTTGCGCCTCATCATCGACTCCGCCTCGTGGACCTCGTAGCGGCAGTTGGCGAGCGCGGCGTACTTGCTGTCGGGACGGCGCTCGTTGCGGATCTGGCTCAGGCGGTCGGGGTCGATCGTCAGGCCGAAGCACTTGCGCTTGTGCGGCAGCAGGGCGGGCGGCAGTTGGCGGCGCTCGAAGTCCTCCGGGATCAGCGGATAGTTGGCCGCCTTGATGCCGTGCTGCATCGCCAGGTACAGCGAGGTCGGCGTCTTGCCGCTGCGGCTCACGCCGACCAGGATCACGTCGGCGGCCTCGAGATTGCGCGAGGACTGGCCGTCGTCGTGGGCGAGCGAGAAGTTGATCGCCTCGATGCGGTCGTTGTACTCGCGGCTCTTCGAGACGTCGTCGAAGCGGCCGACGCGGTGGTTCGAGGTGATGCCGAACTCCCGCTCGAGCGGCTCGATGAAGGTGCGGAACATGTCGAGCACGAGCGCGTTGGCGGTGACGACGATGTCGCGCACTTCGGGGTCGATCAGCGTGAGGAAGACGACCGAGCGCTTGCCTTCGCGCTCGGTGGTCGCGTTGATCTCGCGCACCAGCAGGTGGGCCTTGTCGGCGCTGTCGACGAAGGGTCGCCGCACGTGCCGTGGCTTGGCCGCGAACTGGTTGAGGATCGAGTTGCCGAAGGTCTCGGCGGTGATGCCGGTGCCGTCGGAGACGAAGAAGACGGAGCGGTTGGGCATGGTCTGGGCCTCGGCATGGGGGGCGCCCGCGCGGCGCTCCGAAGGCGCCGATCATAGGCAATGACCCCTAGAATGCCCGGCAATACGCTTTCACCCTCGCAGTCCACAGGCCGGCCGCCCAGAACCCTTCGAATTACACAGCCGCCGCCGTGCCCGTCCGCTGCCGCGCCACGGGGAGAGCCAGAGTTTCTCAACCTCAAGGAGCTTCCCCATGTCCAGCCAAGTATCGGCGACCGCCCTGGTCGTACCGTTCGAACAGCTGAGGATGACCGACGTCGAGACGGTCGGCGGCAAGAACGCCTCGCTCGGCGAAATGATCAGCCAGCTCGCCGCCTCGGGTGTGCGCGTACCCGGCGGCTTTGCGACGACGGCGCATGCCTTCCGCCAGTTCCTCGCCAACGACCGGCTCGACGAGCGCATCAAGGCGCGCCTCGACACGCTCAACACCGACGACGTGCGCGCCCTGGCCGAGGCCGGCGCCGAGATCCGCGGTTGGGTCGAGGCGCAGCCGTTCCCGAAGGCGCTCGAGGACGCGATCCGCGCCGAGTTCGAGCGCCTCGTCGCGGGCAACCCGGAAGCCTCGTTCGCGGTGCGTTCGTCGGCCACGGCCGAGGACCTGCCCGACGCCAGCTTCGCCGGCCAGCAGGAGACCTTTCTCAACGTCGTCGGCATCGACGACGTGCTGCACAAGATGAAGGAGGTCTTCGCCTCGCTCTACAACGACCGCGCCATCAGCTACCGTGTGCACAAGGGCTTCGCGCACGCTGACGTGGCCTTGTCGGCCGGCGTGCAGCGCATGGTGCGCAGCGACCTCGGCGCGGCCGGCGTGATGTTCACGATCGACACCGAGAGCGGTTTCAAGGACGTCGTCTTCGTCACCTCCAGCTACGGCCTCGGCGAGACGGTGGTGCAGGGGGCGGTGAACCCGGACGAGTTCTATGTCCACAAGCCGGCGCTGAAGGCCGGCAAGCTCGGCATCATCCGGCGCAACCTCGGCTCGAAGCTGATCAAGATGGAGTTCGCCTCGCCCGAGGAGAAGGCGAAGAGCGGCAAGCTCGTGCGCACCGTCGACACCGCGACCGAGCACCGCAACCGCTACTCGCTGGCCGACGCAGAGGTCATGGAACTCGCGGGTTACGCCGTCACGATCGAGCAGCACTACGGCCGCCCGATGGACATCGAGTGGGGCCGTGACGGCGTCGACGGCAAGATCTACATCCTGCAGGCCCGCCCCGAGACGGTGAAGAGCCAGGAGGAGGGCAAGGCCGAACAGCGCTTCAAGCTCAAGCAGCAGGGCACGGTGCTGGCCGAAGGCCGGGCGATCGGACAGAAGGTCGGCTCCGGGCCGGTGCGGCTCGTCGCCGGTGTCGCCGACATGGACCGCGTGCAGCCCGGCGACGTGCTGGTCACCGACATGACCGACCCGAACTGGGAGCCGGTGATGAAGCGTGCGGCGGCGATCGTCACCAACCGCGGCGGGCGCACCTGCCACGCGGCGATCATCGCGCGCGAGCTGGGCATCCCGGCCGTCGTCGGCTGCGGCGACGCGACCGAGACGCTGACCGACGGCGCGCTCGTGACCGTGGCCTGTTCCGAGGGCGACACCGGCTACGTCTACGACGGCCTGCTCGAGACCGAGATCACCGAGGTCGAGCGCGGCGAGCTGCCGTACTGCCCGGTGAAGATCATGATGAACGTCGGCAACCCGCAGCTCGCCTTCGAGTTCGCACAGATGCCCAACAGCGGCGTCGGCCTGGCGCGGCTCGAGTTCATCATCAACAACAACATCGGGGTGCATCCGAAGGCGATCCTCGACTACCCGAACGTCGATGCCGACCTGAAGAAGGCAGTCGAGAGCGTGGCCCGCGGGCATGCCAGCCCGCGCGCCTTCTACGTCGACAAGCTCGCCGAAGGGATCGCGACGATCGCCGCGGCCTTCTGGCCGAAGCCGGTGATCGTGCGGCTGTCGGACTTCAAGTCGAACGAGTACAAGAAGCTGATCGGCGGCAGCCGCTACGAGCCCGAGGAAGAAAACCCGATGCTCGGCTTCCGCGGCGCCTCGCGCTACATCAGCGAGGAGTTCGGCGAGGCCTTCGCGATGGAGTGCGAGGCCCTGCGCCGCGTGCGCTCGGACATGGGCCTGGTCAACGTCGAGATCATGGTCCCCTTCGTGCGCACCCTCACGCAGGCGGAGCGTGTCGTGGGCATGCTCGCCGAGCGCGGCCTGAAGCGCGCGTCCTCCGGCGGCACCGACGGGTTGAAGGTGATCATGATGTGCGAGGTGCCGAGCAACGCGATCCTGGCCGACCAGTTCCTCGAGTATTTCGACGGCATGTCGATCGGCTCGAACGACCTGACCCAGCTGACCCTGGGTCTGGACCGCGACTCGGGCCTCGAACTGCTGGCGCAGGACTTCGACGAGCGCGACCCGGCCGTCAAGGCGATGATTTCGCGCGCCATCGCCGCCTGTCGCGCGCACGGCAAGTACGTCGGCATCTGCGGCCAGGGCCCGAGCGATCACCCGGACTTCGCGGACTGGCTGGCCGCCGAGGGCATCGTGTCGGTCTCGCTGAACCCGGATTCGGTCGTCGACACCTGGCGTCGCCTGGCCGGGGCCTGAGCTGACCTGAGGGAAAGTCCCCGGGCGTCCGGCCCGGGGCAGCCTGCTGGAGTCAGAGAACCGTAAGGGCGCGGTTCAAGAGTGCAGTGGTCCGGGGCGTTGGGCCATGTTGACCGCACTTCATCTGCTTCAGCTCGTCGTGTACATCGCGTTGCTCGCGTTGCTGGGGCAGGGCGCGCTCCACCTGCTGGCCGGGGCACAACGCGAGCAGAACTTCTTCTACCGGCTGCTGCGCCTCGTCGGGCAGCCGTTCACGCGACCGGTGCGCAGGCTCACGCCTTCGAAGGTCGCCGACCGGCATGTGCCGGTCGTCACCTTCCTGCTGCTGACGATCGTGTACGCAGTGGTCACGATCGAGAAGATCAAGCTGTGTCTGTCGATCGGCCTGGAGGTCTGTCGGTGATGCCCACTCGGAGCGGGCTGGCCTACCGTTGGCGGTGCTGCGTCCTGCAGTGGCATCTCGTCCTTGGCCGCAGGGCGGCTGCACGCAGGGTGCTCGACGCGATGCTCGTGCGCTGGCCCGGCGACGCCCATGCGCTCGCCAGCCGCGCCCATCTTCGCGCGCAGGCCGGCGACCGTTGCGGCGCGATCGACGACGGGCGCCGGCTCGTCCAGCAGCATCCGTCGCAATCGGCGGCGTGGTTCAACCTCGGCTTCCTTCACGAGGAGGCCGGCGCCTGGGACGAGGCGCTGCATGCCTTCGGGCAGGCCACGCATCACGACCCCGGCCTGGACCGGGCCTGGTATGGGCTCGGCCTGGTGCTGGCCCGGCTCGGCCGCTACGAAGAAGCGGCTGCCGCGCTCGAACGCAACACCGCGCTCCAGCCGATGAGCCCGCACGGCTGGGTGCAACTGGCGCGCGTCCAGCTTGAACGCCAGCGCCCGCGCGAGGCCTTGCAGATCATTCGACACCTCGAAGGCTTCGAGCCGAGGGCTGCGGCGCAGCTGCGGCGCGAGACGGCGTGGGCGGCGCCCCGGCACGGTGGCTGCTGAAACCCCGGCGGCGCGCACGGCCGAGGCGCCGATGCCGGAGCCCGAAAGGCGCCGCTGCCACTGGCGCGGCAACCGTCGCCTGATCTCGGTGCTGATGGCGGTGTGGTTCGTCGTCACCTTCGGTGTCGCGTACTTCGCGCGTGAGCTCAGCTTCCGGTTCTTCGGGTGGCCGTTCAGCTTCTGGGTGGCCGCCCAGGGTGCCCTGATCGTCCACCTGGGGATCATCTGGACCTACGCGCATCGCATGGACCGCCTCGACCGCACCCACGGCGTCGCCGAGGGCGAGTGAGATGGCCGGCCACGAGCCAGGCGGCCCGCCGGCGCCAGCCGCTGCCGGCGCCGCCCGCAAGCTGAGCTTCAGGGCACAGCTCGACCGCATCTACGCCTGGTACACGGTCGGCTTCATCGTCTTCGTGCTGCTGTTGGCCGTGCTCGAGCGGCTGGGGATGCCGCGGCAGTGGATCGGCCTCATCTTCATGCTGGCGACGGTGGCCCTGTACGGAGGCATCGGGATCGTGAGCCGCACCACCGACGCGGCAGAGTATTACGTCGCCGGGCGTCGCGTGCCCGCCGTCTACAACGGCATGGCCACGGGCGCGGACTGGATGAGCGCAGCTTCGTTCATCGGCCTGGCCGGCACGCTGTACCTGACCGGCTACGGCGGGCTCGCTTTCATCGTCGGCTGGACGGGGGGCTATTGCCTGGTGGCGCTGTTCCTTGCGCCGTACCTGCGCAAGTTCGGCCAGTACACGATTCCCGACTTCCTCGGCGCGCGCTACGAGGGCAACTTCCCGCGTCTGCTCGGGGTGCTGGCCGCGATCCTCTGTTCGTTCACCTACGTCGTCGCGCAGATCTACGGCGTGGGCCTGATCACGACCAGGCTGACCGGCCTGGACTTCACGCTGGGTATCTTCCTGGGCCTGGGCGGCATCCTGATGTGCTCGTTCCTCGGCGGCATGCGCGCGGTGACCTGGACCCAGGTGGCGCAGTACATCATCCTGATCATTGCCTACTTGGTGCCGGTGGTCTGGCTTTCGGTCAAGCAGACCGGCGTGCCGCTGCCGCAGCTGGTCTACGGCGCCCAGCTCGAGAAGCTGAGCGAGCGCGAGCTCGCGCTTCGCAACGACCCCAAGGAGCTGGAGGTGATCGCCGCCTTCAAGGCCAAGGCGGCCGAGTTCGACGCCAAGCTGAGAGACGTGCCCACCGCGCTGGTCGCCGAGAAGGCCGCGGCGGAGAAGAAGCTCGCCAGCCTGAAGGCGGCCCATGCGCCGCTCGCCGAGGTGCAGGCCGCCGAGAAGGCGCTCGCGGCGGTGCCGAAGGAGGAGGCGGCCGCCCAGGCCGCGTGGACCGCGGCCCGCAGCGCGAACGCGCAACGCACCGCACCGCTCGGCGGCATGCCGCCGCATGCCCAGCAGTACGCCGGCGACCCGCACGGCGATGCGGCGGCGCGGGCGGTCTTCGAGGACTCGCGGCGCAACTTCCTGGCGCTCGTGTTCTGCCTGACGGTCGGCACCGCCGCGCTGCCGCACATCCTGATGCGCTACTACACGACGCCCTCGGTGAAGCAGGCGCGCGAGTCGGTCACCTGGTCGCTGTTCTTCATCTTCCTGCTCTACTTCACCGCGCCGGCACTCGCGGTGCTGGTGAAGTACGAGGTCTTCACCACCGTCGTCGGCACGCCGATGGCCCACCTTCCGGCCTGGGTCAAGAGCTGGTCGTCACTCGACCCGGCGCTGCTGTCGGTCACCGACATCAACCACGACGGCATCCTGCAGCTCGGCGAGATCAAGATCGGCGGCGACATCGTCGTGCTCGCGACACCGGAAATCGCAGGCCTGCCCTACGTGGTTTCCGGGATGGTGGCCGCGGGCGGCCTGGCCGCAGCGCTGTCGACCGCCGACGGCCTGCTGCTGACGATCTCCAACGCGCTCTCGCACGACGTGTACTACAAGATGATCGACCCCAACGCGTCGACGGTGCGCCGGGTGACGATCTCGAAGGTGCTGCTGCTGGTGGTGGCCCTGGCCGCGGCCGCGGTGGCGGCCCAGAAGCCTGCAGACATCCTGTTCCTGGTCTCGGCGGCGTTCTCGTTCGCGGCGGCGGCCTTCTTCCCCGCGCTGGTGCTCGGCGTGTTCTGGAAGCGCGCCAACAAGTGGGGCGCCTCGCTGGGCATGATCGCCGGCCTGGGGCTGACGATCTACTACATGGCCACGACCCAGCCCTGGCTGCGCAGCCTGTTCGGCGTCACCGCGCCGGTCGAGCTGTGGTTCGGCATCCAGCCGATCTCGGCCGGTCTTTTCGGCGTGCCGCTGGGCTTCGCGGTGATCGTCGTGGTGAGTCTGCTGACGCCGCCGCCGGGCCCCGAGGCCCGCGAACTGGTCGAATTCGTCCGCTACCCGAAGCTGCCGGCCGTGGCGACGGGCACGGGTGGGTCGCGGCGGCCTGGTGCTTCCGGCATATAATCGTCGGCTTTTCCTTGCCACACCCGGCTCGGCGCCCGAATCAGCGGCGCGCCGTACGACGCCCCGGGGTGGCTGCACACGCGGCGCCGGGCCATCAGGCCCTCGGGCTTCCAGGCCCCCCTGCCGCGGTCACCCACAAGGAGTCTTCATGCGTCATTACGAGATCATCCTGCTGATCCATCCGGATCAAAGCGAGCAGGTTTCAGCCATGCTGGAGCGCTACCGCACCGCCATCGGCGGCGGCGGCGGCAAGGTGCACCGGGTCGAGGACTGGGGGCGGCGCCAGCTGGCCTACCAGATCCAGAAGCTCGCGAAGGCCCATTACCTGTGCCTGAACATCGAGTGCGACAAGGCGGTGCTCGACGAACTGGAAACCGGCTTCCGCTTCAATGATGCGGTGCTGCGTCACCTGACCGTCGTCAAGGACAAGGCCGAGACGACGCCTTCGGTGATGATGAAGCTGGTCGAGAAGGAAGAGGCCCGAAAGGCGCCGCAGGAACCAGCACCGGCCGCGGCCAGCTGAGGCCCGGCGCCGGAGCTTCGCCGAGCGCGTTGAACCGCCTGGTCCTGAGCGTGCAACTGGCCGAGCGTGGCCCGATGCGCTACACCCCGGCCGGCATCCCCGCCCTCGACCTCGGCCTGCAGCACGACTCGCAGGTGGTCGAGGCAGGGCAGCCGCGCAAGGTGTCGATGATGCTGAAGGCCCTGGCCCTCGGCGACATCACCCGCCCGCTCGGTGCGATGCCTCTCGGCCACGGTTTCGAAGCCGCCGGATTCCTCACGACCCATCGCAACGGCCGCGGACTCGTCTTCCACATCACAGAGTTCGTCTGAGCCAGCGTCCCGCACACTCGTTTCGAAAGAGGTAAGACATGCCCCCGCCACGTGGTAAAGGTCGGTTCTCGAAGGACCGCAAACCCAAGCGCAACCAGCAATCGCTGCTGTTCCGCCGCAAGCGCTTCTGCCGCTTCACCGTCGCCGGTGTCAAAGAGATCGACTACAAGGACATCGACACGCTGCGCGACTTCGTCGGCGAGAACGGCAAGATCACGCCCGCCCGCCTGACCGGCACGCGTGCGTTCTATCAGCGCCAGCTGACGACGGCGATCAAGCGCGCGCGTTTCCTCGCGCTGCTGCCGTACAGCGACCATCACCGCGCCTGAGGAGGACCGCCATGCAAGTGATCCTTCTCGACAAGGTCGCCAACCTCGGCAACCTCGGCGACATCGTCAAGGTCAAGGACGGCTACGCCCGCAACTTCCTGATCCCGACCCGTCGCGCGCGCCGCGCGACCGAGGTCGCGCTGAAGGAGTTCCAGGAGAAGCGCGCCGAGCTCGAACGCATCGCTGCGGCCAAGCTGTCCGAGGCGCAGGCGCTGGCTGACAAGCTCTCCGGCTACACGGTGCGCATCGCGCAGAAGGCCGGCGTGGACGGCCGCTTGTTCGGCTCGGTGACCAACGCCGACATCGCCGAAGCACTGACCAAGGCCGGCTTCGCGGTGCAGAAGTCGCAGGTGCGCCTCGCCAACGGCCCGTTGAAGGTCGTCGGCGAGCACCAGGCGAGCCTGGTCGCGCACACCGACGTCGTGGTCGACCTGAGCGTCGCGGTCGTCCCCGAGAACGACTGACGATCCGGTTGCCTCGGATCTGCCTCGAAGGGCCGGCGCTTGCCGGCCCTTCTGCTTTGGCGCCCGAGTTGTCCCGGGCTGCCCACCGGCTTCCCACGCAATCTCCCCAGCCTTGTCCACAGGCGTGGCACGGGTGCCGGCCTATCATCCCCACAGCCTCCTGCTGTCCTGGATCCGCCTCACGTGTCCGCTGTCTTCTCGCCTCCCGACCTGCCGTCCACCAGCGTTCCGCACGACGACGAAGTCGCGCGCCTGCGCATCCCGCCGCACTCGATCGAGGCCGAGCAGAGCGTGCTCGGCGGTCTGCTGATCGACAACCTGGCCTGGGACCGCTCGGCCGACCTGCTCGGCGACGGTGACTTCTACCGCCACGAGCACCGCCTGATCTACGGTGCGATCGGCACGCTGGTCAACGGCAGCAAGCCGGCCGACGTCATCACCGTCTTCGAGCAGCTGCAAAGCCTCGGCAAGGCAGAGGAGTGCGGCGGCCTGGCCTATCTGAACGCGCTGGCGCAGAGCGTGCCGAGCGCAGCCAACCTGCGCCGCTATGCGGAGATCGTTCGCGAGCGGGCGATCCTGCGCAAGCTCGTCAGCGTGAGCGACGAGATCGCGACCGACGCCTTCAACCCGCAGGGGCGCCCGGTGGCGCAGATCCTCGACGAGGCGGAGGGCAAGATCTTCCGCATCGGCGAGGAGGGCTCGCGCTCGCGGCAGGGCTTCCTGAGCATGGATCAGTTGGTCGTCCAGCTGATCGACCGCGTCAACGAGCTGGCCGAGAACGGCGCCGAGGACGTCACCGGCGTGCGCAGCGGCTTCTACGACCTCGACAAGTACACCGCCGGCTTCCAGCCGGGCGACCTGCTGGTCCTCGCCGCGCGCCCCTCGATGGGCAAGACCGCCTTCGCGCTCAACATCGCCGAACACGTCGCGGTGCAGGAAGGTCTGCCGGTCGTCGTGTTCTCGATGGAAATGGGCGCCTCGCAGCTGGCGCTGCGGATGGTCGGCTCGCTCGGCCGCATCGACCAGCAGCACCTGCGCACCGGCGCGCTGCGCGACGATGAATGGGGCCGCCTCAGCGAGGCGGTCGACCGCCTCGGCAAGGCGCCGGTCTTCATCGACGAGAGCCCCGGCCTCACGCCTTCGGAACTGCGCGCCCGGGCCCGGCGCCAAGCCCGCCAGTGCGGCCGGCTCGGCCTGATCGTCGTCGACTACCTGCAGCTGATGACCGGCTCGTCGTCCAACGAAGAGAACCGCGCCACCGTGATCGGCGAGATCTCGCGCGGTCTGAAGGGGCTGGCGAAGGAGCTCAAGTGCCCGGTGATCGCGCTGTCGCAGCTCAACCGCAGCGTCGAGTCGCGGACCGACAAGCGGCCGATGATGAGCGACCTGCGCGAGTCCGGCGCGATCGAGCAGGACGCCGACGTGATCATGTTCATCTACCGCGACGAGTACTACAACAAGGACTCGAAGGAGCCGGGCGTGGCCGAGATCATCATCGGCAAGCAGCGCAACGGCCCGGTCGGCACGGTCAAGCTGACCTTCCTGAAGCCGCTGACCAAGTTCGACAACCTGGCGCCGGGGCACGGCGACAGCGGCTACTGAGCGGGCCCCACCGCTCCGTCGTCAGCCGCCACGAGCGCTGAGCCGCTCCAGGCCGCCTTAGCGACACGCGCCTGCTCAGGCGTCGGACGCCTCGCTCCACCAGGAGCGGACGAAGGCGACCGCGGGCAGCAGCATCAGCAGCGCAGCCAGCAGGGCTTCGCGGGTGCTGCCGTCGAGCAGCACGTTGCCGGCCGAGGCGATCAGGCTGTCCGGGTGGGCGTCCCCGTGGTGCGACACGAAATCGGCCAGACCGCCGACGAGGAGCTCGACGGCGACCACCGCAAGCAGCAGCGCCGACAGCCGGAAGCCGAAGTGGAGCATCCAGCGCGTCGGCCGCGAGCGGGCGACGAACGGATAGGCCGCGAGCAGCGCGGCCGCCAGGCCGACACCCAGGGCCGCGCCCTGGAGCAGCTCGGCCGGGTCCGCTGCCTCCTGCCAGGCGCCCTGCAGGAACAGCACGACCTCGAGGATCTCGCGGCTCGTGATGAAGGCCGCGAAGCCGCCGATGACCAGCGGATGGCAGGCCCGGTCCAGCCAGCGGGCGGACCACGAGGACACACTCTCGCGCAGCGAGCCCACCGAGGTGAGCATGCCGACCGCCATGAACATCATCGTGAGCGCGAAGGCGATCGTGAGCAGCGGGCTCAGGCGCGGGTCGACGGCCACGCCCGACAGCGTCGCCAGCAGGCCCAGGGCGATCGCCGCGCCCGCCGCGCAGCCCGCGGCGATGACGGCGTCTCGCCCGCCCGGCATGCGCGTCTGAAGGCAGGCCCGCAAGGCGGCGATGCAGATCAGGAGCTCGGCCGATTCGCGGAAGACGACGAAGAAAGCGTTGAACATCGGCACCCCGCAGGCGATGCGAAAGAGTCGAATTATCGTTCGCACCTGCCTGTAGACGGCAGGGCCGCGCCGGGAACGTGTAGGCTGGCGCCCCGACCCTCACCGACCCGCACCGTGCCGAGCCCGACACCCGACGAAGTGGACCGCGTCATCACCGCCGCCGTCGAGGGCTTCAAGGGCAACCTGAACGACCTTTCGAGCGCGGTGGGCATGCTGGTGATCGGGCAGCGCTACGGCTGGCGGGTGATCCTGCTGATCCACAGCCAGGCAACCATCCGCAAGTACCTGCGCATCCTCGGGCTGAAGAGCATCCGCGATGCGATGCCCGAGGTGGGCGACCTGTCGGGCCGCTCCAATGCCTGGCGCCTCGTCGAAGGCACCTCCAACTTCTGGAAGGCCGTGCGGGGCCAGCTGCCCGGCATTCGCTCCGGCAACGTCGACGGAGACGCGACCTAGGGCTGCGAGCGGGCGGGCGCGCCAGACGGTGCGTCGCGCGCCAGTGGTGCAACAGTAGTACTTGACAGTACTACTATCGACACCTAGCATCCGGCGCATTCCTGCGAATGCTTCTTGTTATGGGCATCCCGGGTTCGCCCGTGCCGTCCCGTTGCGGCACGCCTGCCTCGCCTCTGCCCGACGTCTCGCCCCCGCCGTGAATCCCCTGTCGTCGCTCGACCAGACCGCGCCCCGTTTCGCGCGCACTCCCTACGCCCGGGCTGTTGCCGGCGCCCTCGTGCTCCTGTCCTTCGGTGCTGCATCCAGAGCCCAGTCGACGGACGCGACCCTGCCGCCGGTGACCGTCCATGGAGAGCAGGACGCACCGTACGCGGCACCGTCATCGCGCACCGCCACCAAGACCGATACGCCACTGCTCGACACGCCCCAGTCGATCAGCGTGATCACGCGCGAGTCGATGCAGGACCGCGGCGTGCAGAGCCTCGCGGAAGCCGCGCGCTACGTGCCGGGTCTCGGCTTTGCGCAGGGCGAGGGCAACCGCGAGACGCCGATCATTCGCGGCATCAGCACGACCGGCGACTTCTTCATCGACGGCATCCGCGACGACGTTCAGTACTACCGCGACCTCTACAACATCGAGCGCGTCGAGATCTTTCGCGGCCCGAACGCGATGATCTTCGGGCGCGGCGCGACCGGTGGCCTGATCAACCGCGTGAGCAAGGTGCCGGGCAACACCGCGCTGTATGCGGGCTCGCTGACCCTGGGCTCGCACAGCAACCGGCGCATCACCGCGGATGTCAACCAACCGCTGAATGCCGACGTCGCGCTGCGCCTGAACGCGATGTACGAGAGCTCGGACAGCTATCGGCAGGACGTCAAGATCCGGCGCAAGGGCATCAACCCGTCGATCGCCTGGCGCCCGACCGCGCAGACCAGGGTGGTCGCCGCCTACGAGCACTTCGAGGATGACCGGGTGGCCGATCGCGGCATCCCGTCCTACCGCGGGCTGCCGGTCGCGACCGACCGGTCGACGTTCTTCGGCGACCCGCACAACAGCCCGACCGACACCGAGCTCGACGCGGTCTCTCTGCACGTCGAGCACCGCTTTGCCAGCGGCCTCGGGCTGAGCAACCGCACCCGCTGGTCTGACCAGGACAAGTTCTATCAGAACGTGTTTCCGGGCGCCGTCAACGCGGCGGGCACCGGGGTGTCGATCGCCGCGTACAACAACGCCACCCAGCGCAAGAGCCTCTTCAACCAGACCGACCTGACGCTCGACGTGCACACGGGCGGCGTCAAGCACACGCTGCTCGGCGGGCTGGAGCTCAGCAAGCAGGACACAGACAACGCCCGACTGACCGGCTTCTTCCCCGGGGACGAGACGAGCGAGCTGGTGCCGCTCGGCAACCCGCGCCCGACCCTGCCGATCGTGTTCCGCCAGTCGGCGACCGATGCGGACAACAGCGGAACGGCGAAGACGGTGGGGCTCTACGTGCAGGACCAGATCGAGCTCTCGCCTAGCCTGCAGCTGATCGCCGGCCTGCGGTTCGACCGCTTCGAGGTCGACTTCCGCAACAACCGCAACGGTGACCGCTTCGAGACGAAGGACGACCTGGTGTCGCCGCGCGTCGGCGTGGTCTACAAGCCGATGCCTGCGCTGTCGCTCTACGCCAACTACAGTCTCGCGCACCTGCCGCGCGCGGGTGAGCAGCTCTCGTCGCTGAGCCTGAACAACTCGGCGCTCGCGCCGGAGAAGTTCAAGAACTACGAGCTCGGTGCGAAGTGGGATGTCGGCAGCTCGCTCGCGGCCACGGCCGCCGTGTTCCGCCTGGACAGGACCAACGTCGTCGTCCTCGACCCGGCCGACCCGACCGGCGCCACGACGATGCTCAGCGACGGGCAGCGGATCGAAGGCCTGGAGCTGGGCGTGACCGGCAACGTCACCTCCGCATGGTCGGTCGCGGGTGGCTACGCCTACACGCGGGCGAAGTTCACCGCCGACACCTCGGCCACGCTGCGCGAGGGCGCACGCGTCGGACAGGTGCCGCGCCAGTCGTTCGCGCTCTGGAACCGCTATGACTTCACGCCGATGTGGGGGGCCGGCCTCGGTGTCATCCACCGGTCGAGGATGTTCGCCACCAACCAGCTGATCGCCACGACGGCCTCGCCGATTCCGAACGTCGAGCTGGCCGGCTACACCCGCTTCGACGCGGCGGTCTTCGCGACGCTCTCGCGACAGCTGCGGCTGCAACTGAACGTCGAGAACCTGTTCGACAAGCACTACTACCTGAACGCCCACAGCAACAACAACATCACGCCGGGCTCGCCACGCGCCTTCCGCGTGACGCTGAACGCCACCTACTGACGCAGGGGACAAGACATGACGCTATTCCGATGGGCTCGCCTTTGCGTCGCCGCGCTCGCCCTGGGGGCGGGCAGCGGCTGGGCGCAGGAGACGCTCAACCTCTACAGCGCGCGCCACTACCAGACCGACGAGGCGCTCTACGCCGACTTCACCCGGCAGACCGGCATCAGGATCAATCGCATCGACGGGGACGACGCGGGCATCCTCGCGCGCCTCAAGAGCGAAGGCACTGCCTCGCCGGCAGACGTGGTGCTGCTCGTCGACGCCGCGAGGCTGTGGCGGGCCGAGGTCGACGGCCTGTTCCAGCCCGTGCGCTCGACGGTCCTGAGCAGCAGGATCCCGCCCAACCTGCGCGGCAAGGACAGCGGTGAAGGGCCGTACTGGTACGGCTTCTCGACCCGCGCGCGGGTGATCGTCTACCGCAAGGCGACCGTGCCCGCGGCGGACGTCGAAACCTACGAAGCCCTCGCCGACCCGAAGAACAAGGGGCGGGTCTGCACGCGTTCGGGCTCGCACCCCTACAACCTCTCGCTGTTCGGGGCGGTGACCGAGCACCTCGGCCCAGCCAAGGCCGAGCAGTGGCTCTCGGCGCTGAAGGGCAACCTCGCGCGCGACCCCAAGGGCGGCGACACCGACCAGATCAAGGCCGTGGCCTCCGGCGAGTGCCAGATCGCGCTCACGAACTCCTACTACCTCGCCCGGCTGATGCGTTCGGACAAGCCGGAGGACAAGGCGGTGGTCGAGGCGATCGCGGTCTCGTTCCCGGACCAGCGCAGCTGGGGCACGCACCTCAACATCGCCGGGGCCGGCGTCGCGCGCCACTCGAAGCACCGGGCGGCCGCCGTCCGCTTTCTCGAGTACCTGGCCAGTGACCAGGCCCAGCGCTACTTCGCCGACGGCAACAACGAGTGGCCGGTGGTCAAGGGCGTGAAGACCGACAACCCCGCGCTGGCGAGCTTCGGGCACTTCAAGGCCGAGACCATCCCGGTGTCGGTGATCGGGATGCAGCAGGTCAAGGTCCAGCAGATGCTGGATCGTGTGGGCTACCGCTAGAGCCCGGGGCGCGCTCGAAGGGCATTCCACAGCGTGTCGACGCAGCCGCCCCGGCGCCGGAGCGGGGGCTCCGCCAGCGGCTCCGGGCCGCGCCCGAAGCCGGGGACGGCGGAACCGGTGATGGCCGGCGTTCAGCGCTCGCCACCCCGCTTCGGTTCGACCCTGCTCGGCGCGAGGCTGCGTCGGCGCGAGCTCCCGCGGCTTCTCGTCACGCCGCCGGAAATGGAGGTCTGGCGCACCCCCTTCGACGGCGCCGCGCTGCCGCCGACCCGTGCGCGGATCGAGGTGTACCGGGTGCTGAAGGCGCTCGACGGTGCGCCGATCCTTGCCAGCGATCTCTTCCAGCGGATGTGTGCGTCGGGCCGGTCGATCCCGTTCTCGTCGGTGCATCCGGCGCTGCGCAATCTGGTCGACCACGGCCTGGCGCGGCGGGTGGTGGTCTCGGACCGCAAGAAGGCGGCCTACGCGCTCGTGCGACCCGTCGACGTGTCGGGCGCCCGGGCCAAACCACCCCCACGGGCCAACCCGCCCGCGCCACCTCCTGCGCCCAAGGCCCGCGCCAAGACGCGTCGTTGAGCTGGGCGGAGGGCAAACGACCGCAGGTCGGCCCGTCGGGAGGACGAGACGCCGCGCGAGGCTGGAAAGGAATCCGAAGGCTGTATATATTCACAGTATGTCGGAGCCCTCGAACCCCTTCGAGCCCGGTCTGCTGCCACCGGTGCCGCTGCCTGCCAAGGGCCGGGGCACCGGCTGGGCGATCCTGAATCGCTACGCACGGGAGGGGCGCGAGGCCTGGGACGACGGCTGGGGCACGCTCGACCAGGCGGCCGAGGTCGAGATGCTCCCGGCGCGCACCGAGGTCATCGAGCAGTCGGTGCGCACGATCCTGGCGCGCAACGAGTCGCCGGACATCCCGTTCGACCTGTCGATCAACCCCTACCGCGGCTGCGAGCACGGTTGCATCTACTGTTTCGCGCGCCCGACGCACAGCTACCTCGACCTCTCGCCGGGGCTCGACTTCGAGACGCGCATCGTCGCCAAGCGCAACGCTGCCGAGCGCCTGCGCGAGGCGCTGGCGCGCCCCGCCTACCGGCCCGGGCTGCTCAACATCGGCTCCGCGACCGACGCCTACCAGCCGGTCGAGCGGCGCCTGCGCATCACCCGCGCGGTGATCGAGGTACTGGCCGAGGCCTCGCATCCGTTCTCGGTCGTCACCAAGTCGGCCGGCATCGAGCGCGACCTCGACCTGCTGGCGCCATTGGCCAAGCGGCGCCTCGCGGCTGTCTACGTCTCGCTGACGACGCTGGACGGGGCGCTGGCCCGGGTGATGGAGCCTCGCGCGGCAGCCCCGGGGCGGCGCCTGCAGGCGATCCGCCGGCTGGCCGAGGCTGGCGTGCCGGTCGGCGTCAGCGTCTCGCCGATGATCCCCTTCATCAACGAACCCGAGCTCGAGAAGCTGCTGGCGGCTGCCGCCGAGGCTGGCGCCCGCAGCGCCTTCATGACCGTGCTGCGACTGCCCTGGGAGGTGAACCCGCTGTTCCAGCAGTGGCTGGAGAGCCACTTCCCTGACCGCGCGGCGCGGGTGATGGCGCGCGTGCGCGAGATGCGCGGCGGGCGCGACTACGACGCGCGCTTCGGCCAGCGCATGCGCGGCGAGGGCGTCTGGTCGCAGCTGCTCGGCCAGCGCTTCGACAAGGCCTGCGTGCGACAGGGGTTGAACCGCGAGCGCCACGAGCTCGACTTGGGGCAGTTCGTGCCGCCGCCCCCGGTGGTCCGCGACCCGGCCGGCCCCGCACAGGGCCGGCTGTTCTGAGCCGGGTCGGCCGGCCCGCCCGCGATCAGGCCAGGTCCAGAGCGGCCGTCGACGGCAGGGCGCGCAGGTTCAGGCCGCCCGGCTGCCGGGGCGCGCCTGATTGGCCGAGCTGGCCGGGGCTGCCGGGTCGGCCGTAGCAGCGGCGCAGGTCGAGGGCGGTCTCTTCGAGGACGTCCGCTCCGGCAATGCGGCTGCGATGGCGCCGCAGCACCATCTGGGCCATGTCGATTAGCTTCGCATTCAGGGTCTCGCCACCGTGGAGCAGGAGCTCCTGGGCCGCCCCGCCCGGGTCGCCGCCCAGGCTCAGCGTCATCGCGCGCTCTGCGAGGCTCAGGATCTCGGCATGCGTGCGGCGGATGCGCTCGGCATGCGCGGGGCAGGGGGCGGCGGCATGGGCGAGCAGTTCGGCCGCGGCCTTCGACGTCGCGTGGCGCCGGCCGATGCCGGCGATCCAGGTCTCTTCGTCGGGCAGCTCGAACTCGCTCGCGCGCAGCCGGGCCAGCACGGCCAGGGTGTTGCAGCCCGCCTCGAAGTCGAATCCCGGCAGCCGTAGCTCCGCGGCCAACGTCTCCAGGCGCTGGTCGATACCCTCGCGCACCGCGCTCCGGCCGGCCAGCGTCAGCAGCTCGATCAGTGTCGCCAGGCGCTCCAGGCGGGTGTCGGCGCCGGCGCGCTTGTCACGCCATTGCTCGCGCAACTGGGCGAGATGCTCCTCGCAGCGGCGCAGGCCCTTGGCATCACCGCGGTCGAAGCGCGCGAGCGCGAGCAGCATCACGCCCTGTGGGTCGAAGCGCTTGGAGCCGATGCCGACCGAGACGCTGCGGTCGAGGCTGTCCAGCGCTTCGTCCTGGCGGCCGAGGAAGAAGGCCAGGCTGCCCTGCTTCTGCAGGCGCGGCACCGAGTAGGGCGTCAAGGCGCTGGCCACGCGGTAGGCGCCGAGCGCGGCCTCGAGGTCGCCGAGCTCGACCAGCAGCGGGCCGAGCACGTCGTAGGCGTCGGCGTAGGTCGGCTCCTGCTCGATCAAGCGGTCCAGCGTCTGGCGGGCGTCGTCGAGGCGGCCGGCGTCGACCTGTGCGCGCGCGATGCCCAGTCGCGTCCAGGGCTGGGGGCGCAGCTCGCTCAGGCTTTCGTAGAGGCGTTCCGCCGCGTCGTGCTGCCCCAGGCGCAGCAGCAGCTCGGCGCCGACGCGGCCGGCATGTGACCAGTAGCGCGAACGCGCCGTGAAGTGCTGCACGCTCAGGCGCGCAGCGCGCGGCAGGTCGCCGGACTCGATCGCCTCGAAGACGTCGCGCAGCTCCTGCTTGCGGCCGCGCGCGAGGCGGATCCGATCGGCCAGGGCCGACGCGTTGTGCGGCTTCAGGAGATAGCTGTCGAGCGCCGACTCGGCCGCCTCGGCGACCTTCGCATACGAGGCTTCGCCGGTGACCATGATGAAGACGGTCGAGAAGGGCAGGAGTTGCGCGCGGTGCAGGTCGTCGAGCAGGTCCTGGCCGGTGTAGTCGCTGCCGTCGAAGTGGTAGTCGCACAAGACCACGTCGAAGCGGCGCGTGTCCAGGTCGCGACGCGCGGCGGCTGCGTCTGACACCTGCGCGATGACGCCGACGCCCAGGTCGCGCAGCATGCTCACGAGGAGGCTGCGCGAGGTCGGGTTACCGTCGATGACGAGGGCGCGCGTGCCGCGCAGGTCGGCAAAGTCCATGTCCGGCGTCGAGGGGCTGGGCCAGGCCCGGCCCGCGTCCAGACATATCGGCGGCCGCGCGGGCCGACTTGAGCCGGCTTACTTGAACAGGTCCTTGACCCGGTCGGTCCAGGAACTGGAACCGGGCGAATGCCGGTCGCCGCCCTTGCGGAAGGCGTCGTCGAGCTCCTTCAGCAGCTTGCGCTGGTGCTCGGTCAGCTTGACCGGCGTTTCGACGCTGATGTGGCAGTACAGGTCGCCCGGGTAGCTCGAGCGCACGCCCTTGATGCCCTTGCCGCGCAGGCGGAAGGTCTTGCCGTGCTGCGTGCCCTCGGGCACCTCGATCTCGGCCTTGCCGCCGAGCGTCGGCACCTCGATCGAGCCACCGAGCGCCGCCGTCGTCATGCCGACCGGCACCGTGCAGTGCAGGTCGTCGCCGTCGCGCTCGAAGACCTCGTGCTGCTTGATGCGGATCTCGATGTAGAGGTCGCCGCTCGGCCCGCCGTTCATGCCCGGCTCGCCGTTGCCGGCCGAGCGGATGCGCATGCCCTCGTTGATGCCGGCCGGGATCTTGACCTCGAGGGTCTTGGTCTTCTTGACCTTGCCCTGGCCGTTGCAGGTGGTGCAGGGCTCGGGGATCACCTTGCCGCTGCCGTGGCAGTGCGGGCAGGTCTGCTGGATGCTGAAGAAGCCCTGGCGCAGGTGGACATTGCCCGAGCCGCTGCAGGTCGGGCAGGTCTTGGCCTGCGTGCCCGCCTTGGCGCCGCTGCCCTTGCAGGTTTCGCAGGTCTCCCAGGCCGGGATGCGGATCTGCGATTCCTTGCCCTTGGCGGCCTCCTCGAGCGTGATCTCCATCGCGTAGCTCAGGTCGCTGCCGCGGTAGACCTGCTGGCCACCGGGGCGACGGCCCCCGCCGCCCTGGCCGCCGAAGATGTCGCCGAAGATGTCCCCGAAGGCTTCGGCGAAGCCGCCGAAGCCTTCCTGGCCGCGGGCCATGTTGGGGTCGACGCCGGCATGGCCGAACTGGTCGTAGGCCGCGCGCTTCTGCCCGTCGGAGAGCACTTCGTAGGCTTCCTTGGCCTCCTTGAACTGCTCTTCCGCCTTCACCGCCTTTTCGCCCTGGTTGCGGTCGGGGTGGTACTTCATGGCCAGCTTGCGGTAGGCCTTCTTGATGTCCTCCTCGGTGGCGTTCTTCACCACCCCGAGGACTTCGTAGTAATCGCGCTTAGCCATGCGGGCCCCTGATGCGAGAGCGAGTATCGAAACGAAGACGCCGCGTCGAGCTGTCGAGGCCGACAGGCTCGTACGCGGCGCAGACGGCCGGGCGATGCCGGCGCGTCTTGGCGGTCACTTCTTGTCTTTGACTTCGGTGAACTCGGCGTCGACGACGTTGTCGTCGGCCGGCTTGTCCTGCGGCGGCGGCGAGCCACCGTCGGCAGCCCCGGCGCCGGCGGCCCCTGCGGCTGCGCCTGCCGCGGCCTGGGCGTCGGCATACATCTTCTCGCCGAGCTTCTGGCTGGCCGTCATCAGGGCCTCGGTCTTGGCCTCGATCTCGGCCTTGTCCTCACCGGTGAGCGCCGCCTCGGCGTCCTTCAGCGCGGTCTCGATCTTCTCCTTCTCGCCGGCGTCGAGCTTGTCGCCATGCTCGGCCAGGCTCTTCTTGACGGAATGGACCATCGCCTCGCCCTGGTTGCGGGCCTGCACCAACTCGAGCTTCTTCTTGTCCTCCGCGGCGTTGACCTCGGCGTCCTTGACCATGCGCTCGATCTCTTCCTCCGCGAGGCCAGAGTTCGCCTTGATGGTGATCTTGTTCTCCTTGCCGGTGCCCTTGTCCTTGGCGTGCACGTGCAGGATGCCGTTGGCGTCGATGTCGAACGTGACCTCGATCTGCGGCACGCCGCGCGGCGCCGGCGGGATGCCCTCGAGGTTGAACTCGCCCAGGCTCTTGTTGCCGGAGGCCAGTTCGCGCTCGCCCTGGAACACCTTGATCGTCACCGCAGGCTGGTTGTCGTCGGCGGTCGAGAAGGTCTGCGTGAACTTGGTCGGGATCGTCGTGTTCTTCTTGATCATCTTCGTCATCACGCCGCCCAGCGTCTCGATGCCGAGCGACAGCGGCGTCACGTCGAGCAGCAGCACGTCGGTGCGGTCGCCCGAGAGCACCTGGCCCTGGATCGCCGCGCCCACGGCGACCGCCTCGTCGGGGTTGACGTCCTTGCGCGGCTCCTTGCCGAAGAACTCCTTGACCTTCTCCTGCACCTTCGGCATGCGCGACATGCCGCCGACCAGGATCACGTCGTCGATCGCGCTCACCTGGACGCCGGCGTCCTTGATCGCGGTGCGGCAGGGGGCGATCGTGCGCTCGATCAACTCCTCGACCAGCGCCTCGAGCTTGGCCCGGGTCAGCTTGATGTTGAGGTGCTTCGGGCCGCTGGCGTCGGCCGTGATGTAGGGCAGGTTGACGTCAGTCTGCGTGCTGTTCGAGAGCTCGATCTTCGCCTTCTCGGCCGCTTCCTTCAGGCGCTGCAGCGCGAGCACGTCCTTGGTCAGGTCGACGCCCTGTTCTTTTTTGAACTCGGTGACGATGTAGTCGATGATCCGCTGGTCGAAGTCCTCGCCGCCGAGGAAGGTGTCGCCGTTGGTCGACAGCACCTCGAACTGCTTCTCGCCGTCGACGTCGGCGATCTCGATGATCGAGATGTCGAAGGTGCCGCCGCCGAGGTCATAGACGGCGATCTTGCGGTCGCCCTTGCCATGCTTGTCGAGGCCGAAGGCCAGTGCGGCGGCGGTCGGTTCGTTGATGATGCGCTTGACTTCCAGGCCCGCGATGCGGCCGGCGTCCTTGGTGGCCTGGCGCTGGCTGTCATTGAAGTAGGCGGGCACCGTGATCACGGCCTCGGTGACCGGCTCGCCGAGGTAGTCCTCGGCCGTCTTCTTCATCTTGCGCAGCACCTCGGCGCTGACCTGCGGCGGCGCGAGCTTCTTGCCGCGCGCCTCGACCCAGGCGTCGCCGTTGTCGGCGGCGAGGATCTTGTAGGGCATCAGGTCGATGTCCTTCTGCACTTCCTTCTCGGCGAACTTGCGGCCGATCAGCCGCTTCACCGCGTACAGCGTGTTCTTCGGGTTGGTCACCGCCTGGCGCTTCGCCGAGGCGCCGACGAGGATCTCGCCGTCTTCCTGGTACGCGATGATCGACGGCGTCGTGCGGGCGCCTTCGCTGTTCTCGATCACCTTGGTGGTGTTGCCCTCCATCACGGAGACACACGAGTTCGTCGTGCCGAGGTCGATGCCGATGATCTTGCCCATGTTCGTAAGCTCCTGGATGCGGAAATTCGTTGACTTCGAGTTGTGGTTCGCTTCGGGGCTTTCAAGCCCGCGGGGCATGCCCGGGACGGCATGCGAGTGCCATGCCGGCTACTTCGGCGCGGCGACCATGACGAGGGCCGGTCGCAGCACGCGGTCGGCGATCAGGTAGCCCTTCTGCAGCACGCTGACGACGGTGTTGGCCTCCTGTGCGGCGGGCACCATGCTGATCGCCTGGTGCTGGTGCGGGTCGAAGCGGGTGCCAGCCGGCGGGTTGATCTCGATCACCTTGTTGCGCTCGAGGGCGCTGGCGAGCTGGCGCAGCGTGGCGTGCACGCCTTCGAGTACCTGCTGGGCCGAGGCGTCGGGCTGGGCGAGGGCGGCCTCCAGGCTGTCCTTGACCGGCAGCAGGCTTTCGGCGAAGCCTTCGACCGCGAACTTGCGGGCCTTGGCGGCGTCTTCCTCGGCGCGGCGGCGGATGTTCTCGACCTCGGCCTTCGAGCGCAGGTAGGCGTCGGAGACCTCGGCATGACGGGCTTCGAGCTCGGCGAGCCGGGTCGCGGCATCGGCCGTGGGCGCCGCCTCTGCGGTCGGCGGGGTCGCCAGGTCGTCCGGAATGGCGAAGGCGTCGGTCGGGGGCGGTCGTTGCGGGTCCGTTGTCGTCATGTCGTGTGCGGGGGTTGAGCCTCGATCGGTCGGAATGGGGTCGCGAGGCGCGCTTTCAAGAGGGCCGAAGGCCCCGTTTTCATCGCAGCGCATGCGCTTCCTCACATCTGGGGGCGATCGAGTGCCGGTGCGGGCCGGATCCGGCCGGGTTGCAAGAAGTCGCTCGGGGGGAATGTGGGTCGGAAGCCGGGCGGATCAAGGCGGGTCGTCGGGCTCGGCCACGACGCTCCAGCGCTGCCAGTCGCTCAGTCGCCGTCGGTCGCGCTTGGTGGGGCGCCCCTGCGCCAGTCCCAGCGCCGGTTCGACCCCCTGTCGCCGCTGCTCCGCCGCCCGTTCGCGCGCGGCGAGGCTTTCGGCCGTCTCGGCGTACAGCGCTTGCGCGACCGGCGCCGGGCCGCGCACCGCGCTCAGGCCCAGCACCGTGACGGTGCGATCGACCGTGCCCTGGCGCAGCCGCACGCGGTCACCAGCCCGCAGTTCGTGCGCCGGCTTCGCCGCCTGTCCGTTGACCTCGACGCGACCCTTGTGGATTTCCTCGGTCGCGAGCGATCGCGTCTTGTAGAAGCGCGCCGCCCACAACCATTTGTCCAGCCGCAGCCGGGTGGTCCCAGTGTCTTCGGCGCGTGTGCCTGTGTTCACCATCCGTGCGCGCATCCTCCGTGCGTCCGTCTCGGAGATCCGAAGCCGTCGGCGATCCTCTCCACGCTCGCGCGGCTTCAGGCTGCATTGTCCTCCAGCGGGAGGCGCACGACCGCATCCAGCCCGGCGACGCGGTCGCCGCTGCGCCGGTCGACGAGCGCAATCTCGCCCCCGAGCGACGCCACGATCCCGCGGCAGATCGCGAGCCCGAGCCCGGTGCCGCCCAGGCTGCCCGTTCCGCTGGCGAAAGGCTGGAACAGGCGCGCGCGCAGTGCCTCGTCGATGCCGGGCCCGTGGTCGGAGACCGTCAGCGTCGCGCTGCGCCCGTCGCGCGCCATGCGCAGCGTGAAGGGCGAGCCCGGTGGCGCATGGCGGATCGCGTTGTGCATCAGGTTGCGCGTCAGCTCGCGCAGCGACCACTCGTGTGCGCGTACCGGCGCCTCCACCGTCTCGAGCTCGAAGTCGAGCGCCTTGTCTGCCACCAGCGGTGCCAGGTCGAGCGAGACGGCGCGCACGATCGCGCCCCAGTCGGCCAGCGGCGCCTCGCCTTGCACGCGCAGCTGCTCGACGCGCGCCAGCGCCAGCATCTGGTTGGCCAGCTCGGTGGCCCGCTGCACGGTATGGGCGATCTCGTCGAGCGCCTGCGCGGCCGGCACGTCGCCTCGCTGTGCCGATTGCAGCTGGGTGCGCAGCACCGCCAGCGGCGTGCGCAGCTGGTGCGAGGTGTCGCGCACGAAGCGCTGCTGATGCTCGAGCAAGTGCGCGAGTCGCGCCATGACCTGATTGGTCGCGGCGAGCAAGGGCCGCAGCTCGCGCGGGGTGGCGCCTTCGGGGATCGGCGTCAGGTCGTCGGCGTGGCGCTCGGCGAGGCGCTCGCTGAGCTCGCGCACCGGTCGCGTGGCCCGCTGCACGACGAACAGCACGACGGCAACGATCACCGCGAGCAGCAGCGCCTGTCGCCACAGGGTGTCGACGAGGATGCGCCGCGCCAGCGCCTCGCGCAGCTCGAGCGTCTCGGCCACCTGGATCGTCGCCACGCCGTGCCCCACGGCGTTCGCCACCGGCTGCAGCAGCACCGCCACGCGCACCGGCGCGCCGTCGTAGCGCGTGTCGTAGAAGTCGACCAGCGCCGCATAGGGGCCTCGGTCGGGCAGCGTGCCGTGCCAGGACGGCAGGTCCTCGAAGCCCGAGACCCATTCGCCTTCGAAGCCGCTGACCTTGTAGACCATCCGGCTGCGGTTGTCGGCCTCGAAGGGCTCGAGCGCCGCATAGGGCACGACGGCGCGCAGGCGCAGTCCGTCGCCATCGCGCACCACCTCCAGCTGCTCGCCGATCGTCTTTGCCGAGGCGAGCAGGGTGCGGTCGTAGGCGGTGTCGGCCGCGCGAAGGGTCTGGCGGTAGAGGCTCGCCGCGTTCAGGCCGACCAGCGCCAGCACCGGCAGCAGGATGCCGAGCAGCAGCGTGCTGCGCAACGACAGGCGCGGCGCCCGCGGCGCGCGCGTGTGGGCTGCGGGCGGCGCCGCGCCGGTGCGCACAGGCGCGTCCGCGGAGGCCGCGGAGGCCGCAGCGTCGTCGGCCGCCGGCATTCAGGCCTTCAGCAGGTAGCCCAGTCCGCGCAGGCTGACGAGCTGCGCGCCGGTCGGCGCCAGGCGCTTGCGCAGACGGTAGGCGACGACCTCGACGGCCTCCGGACGCACGTCGGCCTCGCCGGGGAACACCGCCTCGATCAGGCGCTCCTTCGCGACCGCCAGGCCTGGCCGCGCGAGCAGGCTGCGCAGCATCGCGGTCTCGCGCGGCGCGAGCGGCCAGGGCGTGCCGTGCAGGTGGATCGCACCGCTCACCGGGTCGCAGCGCAGGCCGCAGAACTCGGGCGTCTGGGGTTCGGCCGCGGTGCCGGCCGCCGAGGGCCCCGCGCGGCGCGCGAGGGCGCGGATGCGGGCCTCGAGTTCGTCGAGGTCGAAGGGCTTGGGCAGGTAGTCGTCCGCGCCGGTGTTGAGGCCGAGGATGCGGTCGCCGACCGTGCCGCGCGCGGTCAGCACGATGACCGGCGTCGCGAGGCCCTCGGCACGTGCCTGCGCCAGGATCTCGAGCCCGTCCTGGCCGGGCAGGCTCAAGTCGAGCAGCACGACATCGGGCACGCTCGCATGCCAGCGCGACAGCGCCTTGGCACCGTCGCCGCAGCAGCTCACCTGCATGCCGCGGCGCTCGAAGCTGCGCTGCAGCGTCGCCTGCATCGTGGCGTGGTCCTCGACGATCAGCAGCTTCATCAGGCCAGGACCTTAGCAGCCGGTGGGTCCCCGGATGACGGCCGGGGCAGACCGGTGTTCAGCGTTTCCCCTAGGTCGTTCGACAGCCATTTGACAGCCCTCGGCGCGAACATGCCCGCTTGCAGAAGAACCAGGAGACAAGACGATGCGCCGTGACACCTTCCTCAAGTCCCTCGCCGCGCTGGCTGCCGCCGGTGCGCTGCCACTGCCCTCCTGGGCCGCCGCGAGCATGAAGCTGATGATCCCCGCCAACCCTGGCGGCGGCTGGGACATCACCGGGCGCGCGCTCGGCAAGGCGCTGCAGGACGCCGGCGTCGCCTCGACGGTCAGCTACGACAACAAGGGCGGCGCCGCCGGGGCGATCGGCCTGGCCCAGTTCATCAACGCGAGCAAGGGCGACGCCAACGCGCTGCTGGTGATGGGCTCGGTGATGCTCGGCGGGCTGATCACGAGCAAGTCGCCGGTGAGCCTTTCGCAGGCGACGCCGATTGCGCGCCTGACCACCGAGTACAACGTCTTCGTGCTGCCGGCGGCCTCGCCGCTGAAGACGATGAAGGACGTGGTCGAGCAGATGAAGAAGGACCCGGGCAGCGTCAAGTGGGGCGGCGGCTCGCGCGGCGCCACCGAGCACATCGCCGCGGCGATGCTGGCGCGCGAGGTGGGCGTCGACCCGGCGAAGATCAACTATGTCGCCTTCCGCGGCGGCGGCGAGGCGATCGCGGCGATCCTGGGCGGCAACGTCACCGTCGGCGGCAGCGGCTACAGCGAGTTCGCCGAGTACATCAAGACCGGCAAGATGCGCGCGATCGGTGTCACCTCGGAGGCGCGGATTCCCGGCATCGACGTGCCGACGATGAAGGAGCAGGGCTACAACGTCGTGATCGGCAACTGGCGCGGCGTGTTCGGCGCGGCGGGCATCAGCGCCGAGCAGCGCAAGGCGCTGGTCGACGGGATCGTGAAGGCGACCAAGTCCAAGGCCTGGGCCGAGGCGCTCGAGCGCAACGGCTGGACGCCCGCGGTGCTCACCAGCCCGGAGTTCGACAAGTTCGTCGACGACGAGTTCGCGAGCCTTCGCGCGGTGATGGTCAAGAGCGGGATGGTGTGATGAAGCCGACCGAAGGCGCGGTCTCCGCCGGCACGCTCGCGCTCGGCGCGCTGATCGCCGCCGGCGCGACGCAGATCTCGTCCGACGCCGGCTACGGTGGCGTCGGCCCCAACTTCCTGCCCTGGGTGATCGGCCTGCTGCTCGTGCTGTGCGGCGTGGCCCTGCTGCGCGAGGTGATGACCGGCGGCTTCCGCGAGCGCGAGGAGCCCTCGGGCGCGGCGCAGGGCGACTGGGGCGACTTCGTCTGGGTCTCGGCAGGGCTGCTGGCGAGCGCGCTGCTGATCACGACGATCGGCTTCGTCCTCGGTTGCACGCTGTGCTTCGTGCTGGCGGTGCGGGGCTTCCGCCGTTCGCAGGGCATTGCGCGGGCCGGGATCGCCTCGTGGCTCACCGACGCGGCGGTCGGCTTCGCGATCGCGGCGCCGGTGTACTGGATGTTCAGCAAGCTGCTCGAGATCAACCTGCCCGGCCTGACGGCGAGCGGCTGGATCTGAGCCCGGCAACGCCCGCCGCTGCCTGGCGGGTCGGCTGACAGAAGAGGGGCTTTGCGCCGGTCGGCGCGGCCCGGGAACGAACCGGCCTCGCGCAGCGCCGGGATCGGAGGCTGGAAATGGAAACCCTCAACCTGCTGATGCAGGGCTTCGAGACGGCGCTGACGCCGATCAACCTGCTGTGGGCGCTGGTCGGCTGCACGATCGGCACCGCGGTGGGCGTGCTGCCGGGCATCGGTCCGGCGACCGCGGTGGCGATGCTGCTGCCGATCACGCTGAAGGTCGAGCCGACGGCCTCGATGATCTTCTTCGCCGGCATCTACTACGGCGCGATGTACGGCGGCTCGACAACCTCGATCCTGCTCAACACGCCGGGCGAGGCGGCGTCGATGGTCACCGCGATGGAAGGCAATCGCATGGCCAAGAGCGGCCGCGCCGGCGCCGCGCTGGCCACCGCAGCGATCGGCTCCTTCGTCGCCGGCACGATCGCCACGGTGATCGTCACCTTCTGCGCGCCGCTGGTCGCCGAGTACGCGATCCGGCTCGGGCCGCCCGAGTACTTCCTGCTGATGGTGCTCGCCTTCACCACCGTGAGCGCGGTGCTGGGCAAGAGCACCCTGCGCGGGCTCACCGCGCTGGGCGTCGGCCTGGCGATGGGCCTGGTCGGCATCGACCAGATCAGCGGTCAGGCGCGCTACACAGGCAACGTGCCCGAGCTGATGGACGGGCTCGAGGTGGTGCTGGTCGCGGTCGGCCTGTTCGCGGTCGGCGAGGCGCTCTACAACGTGCTCTACGAGGGCCGCGTCGTCGAGACGCAGAACCGCATGAGCCGCGTCCACATGACGAAGGCCGAGTGGCGCCGTTCGGTGCCGGCCTGGCTGCGTGCGACCTTCATCGGCGTCCCCTTCGGCACCATTCCTGCCGGCGGCAGCGAGATCCCGACCTTCCTCAGCTACGCGACCGAGAAGAAGCTCTCGCGCCACAAGAAGGAGTTCGGCACGACCGGCGCGATCGAGGGCGTGGCCGGCCCCGAAGCGGCGAACAACGCGGCGATCACCGCGACGCTGATCCCGCTGCTGACGCTCGGCATCCCGACCTCGAACACGACGGCGATCCTGCTCGGCGCATTCCAGAACTACGGCATCAACCCGGGGCCGCAGCTGTTCGACACCAACGGCGCGCTGGTCTGGGCGCTGATCGCTTCGCTCTACATCGGCAACGTGATGCTGCTGGTGCTCAACCTGCCGCTGGTCGGCCTGTGGGTGAAGCTGCTGAAGCTGCCGAAGGCGCCGCTGTACGCGGGCATCCTGATCTTCGCCACGGTCGGCGTCTATGGCATGCGGCAGTCGGCCTTCGACCTGGTGCTGCTGTATGCGATCGGCCTGCTCGGCGTGGTGATGCGGCGCTTCGACTTCCCGACCGCGCCGGTGGTGGTCGGCATGATCCTCGGGCCGCTCGCCGAGGCGCAGATGCGCAATGCGCTGTCGATCGGGGAGGGCAGCTGGACGGTCTTCCTGCAGCGGCCGGGCTCGATCTTCCTGCTCGTCGTCATCGTCGGCGTGCTGGTGCTGCCGCGCCTCGCGAAGCGCCTGCGTCCGCCGGCGCCGCCGACCTCGCAGGAGGCGCTGTCCTGACGGAAGGCGGCGTGCCCCGGTGGCGCGCCACCGGCTGCGACGGCCGGCTGGTCGGCCCGCTCAGGCCGAGGTATCGGTGGGCCAACCCTGCAGGTGCCGGATCGCGATGGCCGACAGCGCCGCGATCCACGGGTGGCTGTCGTTGAGGCAGGGGATCAGGTGAAACTCGCGGCCGCCCGCGGCGAGGAAGGTGGCGCGCACCTCCTCGCCGATCTCCTCCAGTGTCTCGAGGCAGTCGGCGGTGAAGCCGGGGCACAGCACGTCGACGCGGCGCACGCCTTCGCGGGCCAGCCGCTCGACGCTCGGTTCGGTGTACGGCTCGAGCCAGCGCGCGCGGCCGAAGCGGCTCTGGAAGGTGACAAGGGTCCGCTCGGCGGGCAGTTGCAGCCGCTCGCGCAACAGCTCGGCGGTGCGTCGGCATTCGGATTCGTAGGGGTCGCCGAGCGCGATGCTGCGCGCCGGCACGCCGTGGAAGCTGAGCACCAGGCGTTCTGCCGGCCCGGCGCCGCGCCAGTGGGACTCGACGCGCTGCGCGAGTGCCTCGATGTAGGCGGCGTCGTCGTGATAGCGGTTGACGAAGCGCAGCTCCGGCACGTGGCGGGCGCCTTGCGCCCAGCCGGCGACCGCATCGAAGACGCTGGCCGTCGTCGCCGCGGCGTATTGCGGGTAGAGGGGCAGCACCAGCACGCGCGTCGCGCCTTCGGCCCGCAGGGCATCGAGCTGGGCGCCGATCGACGGCGAGCCGTAGCGCATCGCCTCGCGCACCAGCACGCGGTGGCCGCGCTCGCCGAGATAGCCGCCGAGCAGGCGCGCCTGCTTCTCGGTCCAGACGCGCAGCGGCGAACCCTGCTCGGTCCAGATCGTCGCGTACTTGGCGGCCGACTTGGCCGGGCGCACGCGCAGGATCACGCCGTGCAGCAGCGGGCGCCAGAGCCAGCGCGGGATCTCGACCACGCGCGGGTCGTCGAGAAACTGCGCCAGATAACGCCGCACCGCGGGCGTCGTCGGGGCGTCGGGCGTGCCGAGGTTGCACAGCAGCACACCGGTGCGCGGCGCAGCCTGCGGCGCCGCGGGCTCGGGCCGGTAGCTCACGCCGGCGGCAGGCGCAGGGCCGCCAGGTCGCCGAGCACACGCGCCACGTCGATCGGCTTGGTCCAGTAGCCGTCGAAGCCGATCTCGCGGGCGTGCTGTAGGTCTTCAGGCTGTCCGTCGGCCGAGCACATGAAGGCCGGCGCCCGGCCCAGCCCGGGCAGGGCGCGCAGCCGGGGCAACAGGTCGTGGCCGCTGGTGTCGGGCAGGTGGGCATCGAGCACCAGCACATGCGGCGCCCAGGCCCGGGCGATGTCGATCGCGTCGCCGCCGGTCTCGGCGATGCGCAACTCGAGGCGCGGGTGATGCATCAGCATCTCCTCGAAGAGCAGCGCGTTGATGCGGTTGTCTTCCACGTACAGCAGGCGCATGGGCGGATTGTGTGTCATAAGCTCGCATGCGCCTCGAAGTGCCGACGCCCCCGCTGGCCATCACCCTCGACCTCGACGACACGCTGTGGCCGATCATGCCGACGATCGAGAAGGCGGAGCGGGCGCTGCGCGACTGGCTGGGCGCGCACGCACCGGCCACCGGGGCCGCGCTCGACGCGGCGGCCTGGCGCGCGCTGCGTGAGCGCGTCGAGCGCGAGCGGCCCGAGTGGGCCCACGACCTCGGCCGCCTGCGCCTCGAGACGATCCGGCGCGGCCTGGAGCAGGCGGGCGACGACCCGGCGTTGGCCGAGCCGGCCTTCGACTGCTTCTTCGAGCATCGGCAGCGCGTCGAACCCTATGACGATGCGGTGCCCGCGCTGCGCCGCCTGGCCGCGCGCTACCCGTTGTGGGCGATCAGCAATGGCAACGCCGACCTGCGGCGCGTCGGCCTGGCCGAGCACTTCGCGGGTGGCCTGTCGGCGAGCGAGTTCGGCCTGGCGAAGCCGCGGCCCGAGATCTTTCACGAGTCCTGCCGCAGGCTCGGCGTGGCGCCGGACCGTGTGCTGCACGTCGGCGACGATCTCGAACTGGACGTGCGCGGCGCACTGGCCGCCGGCCTGCGGGCTGTCTGGGTCGATCGGCGAGGTGAGGCGCCTGCCCGGGGGCCCGACCTGCGTGTGCCCGACCTGGGCGTGCTGGCCGACGCACTGGGCTGCTGAGCCGGGCGCTTGGGCCGCTGACCGTCGCGCCGCCGGCGTCATCGCTCAGAGTTCCAGCGGAAACTGCGGCTGCGTCTCCACGAAGCGGATCACCTCGAAGCGCACGCAGGCGGCGACCGCCTCGGTGAGCGGCGTGCCCAGGCCGATCAGCCCGGAGCCGTGCAGCGTGCAGCTGCCGCGCCGCAGGCTGAGCATCTCCTCGCCCTGGCCGAAGCGTACGTATGTGCCGTTGTAGCTGAGGTCGGTCAGCTGGAAGGTGCCGCCGTGCCAGTCGATGCGCGCATGCGAGCGCGAGACGCGCGCGTCGTCGATGCAGTAGGTGGCCTGCGGGCTGCGCCCGAGCACGACCGGCAGGCTCGGCCCGTCGAAGACCCGGTTCAGGTCGAGCCAGACGAGGCGGATCGCCTCCTGCTCGTTGACCTGCGCGAACTCGCCATAGGTCGTCGCGACCGCGTCGCCGAGCCGCGGTGACTCGAGCAGGTGCACCTGGACGGGTTCCGCGCGCCCGCGCAGCTGGATGCGGTCCATGTTGCGGAAGCGCTGCTGCTCGCCGCGCGTGAGCTTGCGCAGCACGGCGCCGGTGGCGAGCGTCTCGTTGTCGCCGGCGTGGTCCAGCAGGCGCGCGGCGACGTTGACCGCATCGCCGAAGCAGTCGCCCGCCATCTCGACGACCTCGCCGGTGGCCAGCGCCACCTGCAGCTTCAGCGAGGGGAACTGGCCGGTGAGGGTCGGGTTCGCGTTCGCCGCCTGGCCGGCGACGATCGCGGCCAGCAGGTCCTGCATCTCGTCGGCAGCCTGCACCGCGGCGCGCGGGTGGCGGAACAACGCCATCAGGCCATCGCCGAGCGTCTTGATGACGGTGCCGTCGCACTGGTGCACCACGCCCGCCAGCGCCGAGACGCTGTGCGTGACGACGGCCGTCGCGCGGGCGTTGCCCAGCGTCTCGTAGAGCGAGGTGCTGCCGCGCAGATCGGCGAACAGCACCGTGCGTTCGGCGATGTGGGTCATGCGGCGGGCAGGGACGCGGGCGGTGCCATGGACCGCCCGATTCTAGAGGCCCACCCGAAGGAGGGTTCCGCAGCCGGAGCCGCCCTGGTCAGAGGTTGTCCAGGTACGTCCTCAGCTTGTCCGAGCGGCTCGGGTGCTTGAGCTTGCGGATCGCCTTCGCCTCGATCTGGCGGATGCGTTCGCGCGTCACGTCGAACTGCTTGCCGACCTCTTCCAGCGTGTGGTCGGTGCTCATCTCGATGCCGAAGCGCATGCGCAGCACCTTGGCTTCGCGCGGGGTCAGCGAGTCGAGGATGTCCTTCACCACATCGCGCAGGCCGGCCTGCATCGCCGCATCGACCGGGGCCACGTTGTTCGTGTCCTCGATGAAGTCGCCCAGGTGCGAGTCGTCGTCGTCGCCGATCGGCGTCTCCATGGAGATCGGCTCTTTCGCGATCTTCATGATCTTGCGGATCTTGTCCTCGGGGATCTCCATCTTCTCGGCCAGCGTCGGCGCGTCCGGCTCGAAGCCGAACTCCTGCAGATGCTGGCGCGAGATGCGGTTCATCTTGTTGATCGTCTCGATCATGTGAACCGGGATGCGGATCGTGCGCGCCTGGTCGGCGATGCTCCTCGTGATCGCCTGGCGGATCCACCAGGTGGCGTAGGTCGAGAACTTGTAGCCGCGGCGGTACTCGAACTTGTCGACCGCCTTCATCAGGCCGATGTTGCCTTCCTGGATCAGGTCGAGGAACTGCAGGCCGCGGTTGGTGTACTTCTTCGCGATCGAGATCACGAGGCGCAGGTTGGCCTCGATCATCTCCTTCTTCGCGTCGCGCGAGGCCTTCTCGCCCTCATTCATCTTCTTGTTGATCTCCTTCAGGTCCTCGAGCGGCACCACCGCCTTGGACTGCTGGTCGATCAGCTTCTGCTGCAGCTCCTGCACCGCCGGCAGGTTGCGCGCGAGGATGGTGCTGTAGGGCTTGCCGAGCGCGACTTCCTTCTCCGCCCATTTCAGGTTCAGCGCATTGGGCGGGAAGGTGCGGATGAAGTGCTCCTGCGGCATGCCGCACTTGTCGACGACGATGCGTCGCACCTCGCGCTCGTAGCGGCGCACGTCGTCGACCTGCGAGCGCAGGATGTCGCACAGCTTCTCGATCGTCTTGACCGTGAAGCGGATCGTCATCATCTCGCCGCTGATCGCCTGCTGCGCCTTGTTGTAGGTGGCGGACTTGTAGCCTTCGCGCTCGAAGGCCTTGCGCATCTTGTCGAAGTTGACGCGCAGCACCTCGAACTTCGCGAGCGAGGCGTTCTTCAGCTCTTCGAGCTTGCGGGTCAGCGCCTTGCTGCCGCCCTGGCCGTCGTCGTCTTCCTCTTCGTCGAAGAAGTCGACGTCTTCCTCGGCGACGTAGTCGTCGGCCTCATCCTCGGAGACGAAGCCGTCGACCACCTCGGAGATCGTCATCTCGGCGGCGCCGATCCGGTCGGCGTAGGTCAGCAGTTCGGCGATCGTCGTCGGCGAGGCGCTGATCGCCAGCATCATCGCCTGCAGGCCGCCTTCGATGCGCTTGGCGATCTCGATCTCGCCCTCGCGGGTCAGCAGCTCGACCGTGCCCATCTCGCGCATGTACATGCGCACCGGGTCGGTCGTGCGGCCGAATTCTGAGTCGACCGTCGACAGCGCGGCCTCGGCGGCTTCCTCGGCCTCTTCCTCGGTGGCGGTCGTCGTGCCGCCGCCGGCGATCAGCAGCGTCGCCGCGTCGGGCGCCTGCTCGTAGACGGCGATGCCCATGTCGTTGAGCATCGAGACGATCGCCTCGAGGATCTCGTTGTCGACGAGCTTCTCGGGCAGATGGTCGTTGATCTCCTGGTGGGTCAGGAAACCACGCGTCTTGCCCATCTTGATGAGCGTCTTCAGCTCCAGGCGGCGCTTGGCGACTTCCTCCTCGGTGAGCGCGGTCTCGTCGAGCCCGAACTCGCGCATCAGCGCGCGCTCCTTGGCGCGGCTGACCTTCATGCGCAGCGGCTTGGCCTTGGCCTTGGTTTCCGCGTCCTCGGTGGTCTCGGCGGCCTCGACCTCGGTCTCGAACTCGATCTCGACGTCGGTGAAGTCCTCGTCGCCCTCGGCCTTCGTCGACTCGCCGGCCTTGCCCTTGGCGTCCTTGCCCTTGGCCGCCTTTGCGGCCGGCTTGGTCGCTGCCTTCTCGGGCACGGCTTTGACAAGGGCCTTGGCGACGGTCTTCTCGGCCGGGCGGGAGGCGGGCTTCTTCACCACGGCGTCGGTGGCCTGGACGGGCTGGGTCGCGGGCGTGGCTGGCGTCGATTTCTTCGCGGTCATGCGATTCCTTGAGCGTTCGAAGGCAGATGCGGGCACTCGCGGCGCTTCGCAAGCCCGAGCGGCGATGCCGAGGCCCGGCGCGGTCGCCGGGCGGGACGGGGGCGTACAAAGGGCCGGGGAGTGGCCTGGCCGACGCGCAGGCCAAAACCTTCGGACAGACTCATCGACTGACGCCTTGTAGGGCGCTGCCTTGGGGTCTGCCGACGGGCCATGCGGTCGACGGGCTGGGCAAGCTGGCGTGAACGTCTGGAGATGCAGCCCTTGCGGGTAAGGGTGGCCGATGACCTGTTCTTCAGGTGGCCGGGGCCCGGAGGTGCTGCCGTCACTCTTGCCGCGCGTAACAACCGAGCATTATCGTCGATCCTTGCGAAAACGTCAAAGACGACATGCATCGCACCCGCCGATTCCGTGCAATCTCGTCTTGAATCGGGCGGGCTCACCGGCCGCAGCGCAGGCCGGGGAAGCCGAAGCAGCGCGAGGGGCGGGCCTGGGAGTCCAGGCCGTCAAGGACCCCGTCAAGGACCCGTCAGATGTCGAAGAACACCGTCTCCAGCGCCGGGTCCGGCGCCTGGACGCGGATATCGAAGCGGTAGACCGTGGTGCCGTTGTGGGTGTTCCGGTGCGCAAGCAGGGTCTTGCGCCGAACGTCCCATTCGATCGAGTTGAGCACCGGGTCGACGCGGTTCGCCTCGCCTTCGTCGTCGAAGTACATCCGCGTGTGCAGGCCGAGGTTGATGCCTCGCGCGAAGAGCACGAAGGCGATGTGCGGTGCCTGCGGCGGCCCGCCGCTGGACGAGGGGACGGGGCCCGGCTTGATCGTGTCGAAGTGGTAGAGGCCGGTCTCGAAGTCGGCGCCGGTGCGGCCCCAGCCGCGGAAGGCAGAGGGATGCGGGTCGGCGGGGTGGGCGTAGTGGCCTTCGGCGTCGGCCTGCCAGATCTCGACCAGCAGGTCGCGGATCGGCGTGCCGCTGCCGTCATAGACGCAGCCCTCGACGCGGATCAGCTCGCCCGGCGTGTCCGGCCCCGCGACCGCATGGCCGAAGTTGTTCTCGAAGATCTCGAAGCCCGCCTGGCGCGGCGCGAGCCCGATGTGCACGTAGGGCCCGCCAGTTTGCGAGGCGGTCTCGCGCAGCGCGCGCACCGGCGGGATGCCGAAGGAAGGGGGGGCGGTGAACGGCATCGTGGTCTCCTCAGCGGCCTTCGAACCAGGTCTGGCGGCGACCGCGCAGCACGATGTCGAAGCGGTAGCAGCGGCTGTCGAGCTCGACGAAGTGGGGCCGGTCCTCGAGCGCGATCAGGCCGCGCACCTGCTCCTCGTCGGGGATCGACTGCAGGATCGGGCAGCCGGGGATCAGCGTGTCGCCCTCGAAGTACATCTGGGTGATCAACCGCTGCGCCCAGCCGTCGCCCTGCAGCGAATAGTGGATGTGCGCCGGGCGCCATTCGTTGATCCGGTTGCGCCAGGGGTAGGGCCCCGGCCGGATCGTGCGGTAGATGAAGTGGCCGCCGGCGTCGGTCAGCATGCGGCCGCAGCCGCCGAAGTTCGGGTCGAGGGCGCCGATGTACTGGTCCTTCTTGTGCCGGTAGCGGCCGCTGGCGTTGGCCTGCCAGACCTCGACCAGCGCGTTCGGCACCGGGCGGCCGTATTCGTCGTGCACGTAGCCGTGGACGATCACCCGCTCGCCGATCGGCAGGCCGTCGCGGGCGTAGTTGAGGATCAGGTCATTGTCCTTCTCGCCCAGCTCGCCTTGCGAGAAGCGCGGGCCGCTGCGCTCGGTGAGCGTTTGGGTGATCGAGATCAGCGCGTTGCGCGGCGAGCGCAACACGCTGGTCTTGTAGGCGGGCGTCAGCGCGGGGGGGTGCAGCGAGGTGTCGCGCTGCCGGAACGGCCCGTAGGCGGCTTCGGGCGAGGAAGGCGCGTTCATTCGGTCTCCTTGTGGTCTGGGCGCCGCCTCGTCCGGTGCACGGCGGCGGCGGGTGCGAAGGGCACTCTAGGGAGCGCCCGGGCGGGCGGCAATTGATTTCTGGTCGCACGCCGACTGAGCGTTCGTCAGTCGGCCGTGCTCACCGGCTGACGCAGGCCGCCTCGGACGGCGCGCAGGCGGCGCACCAGGAGGGCGTCAGGCGGGCTCGTCCCCGTCCAGGCCCACCGCATCGGGCGCCGTGGCGCCGCGCTCGGCCCGGCGGCGCGCGCCCTCGTCGCGCAGGCGCTGCATCAGGTCGCGCAGCGCGCCGTCCGCGGGCCGCGGCGCCTCGGCGCGCACGATCATCCCGACCGGCTCGTCGGTGCTCGCCAGCGGCAGCGCGAGGCGCCGCAGCTGGCCGGCCTGCAGGCCGGGCTCGGTCGACGAGGCCGGCGTGAACCAGAGCGCGCCCCCCTGCAGCAGTGCCTGGGCGAACGACATCGACAGCGTCTCGGTGACGCCCGCCAGCGGCCGCAGGCCGTGGGTGGCGAGGAAGGCGTCGGCCGCATGGCGGATCGCGGTGCCCGCCGGCGGCAGGACCCAGGGGTGCGTCGCCAGTGCGGCCGGCGCGGGCGAGTCCCCGGCCGCCGCCAGCGGGTGGCCCGGCCGCACCGCGATCACCAGCGGCTCGACGTAAAGCCCCTCGAAGCTCAGCCCGGCCATGCCCTGCGGCTCGGCGAAGCGGCCGACGACCAGGTCGAGTGCGTCGCCGCGCAGCAGCGCCAGCAGCGGCGTGTTGGCAGCCGTGACGACGCGCAGCGTCACCAGCGGCCACTCGCGGCGCCAGGCCTCGACGACCGGCGCGACCAGGCCCGCGGCGAGCGTGGGCAGCACGCCCAGGCGCAGCAGCGGCCGCCGCTCGGCGCCGGCCTCGCCGACGCTGTCGACCGCCTCGCGCAGCGCGGCCAGGCTCGCCTGGGCGTGGCGCAGGAAGGCGCCGGCCTGCGGCGTCGGCCGGGCGCCCTCGCGTTCGCGCGCCAGCAGGCGCAGGCCGAGCATCTCCTCGAGCTCGTTGAGCGTCTTCGTCACCGCCGGCGGGCTGAGCGACAGGCTCTGCGCGGCGCCCTTGACGCTGCCTTCCTGCGTCACCGCGACCAGCGCCTGCAGGTGGCGCAGGCGGATGCGGGCCAGCACCGAAGCGGCCGGCGCCTGCTCGCCGTCGGGCAGGCCCATGCGCTCAGTGCAGCTTGATGCGCGGCCGGTGCGCCCGGTCGATCAGCTCGGACAGCGTGATCAGCGCCGTCTTGCGGAACCCGCCGAGCGCGTACTGGTGCTGCTTGTGCAGACCCCAGTACATCAGCTTGGCGAGGAAGCCCTCGATGAACATGCTGCCGCGCGTCAGGCTGCCCATCAGGCTGCCGACCGACGAGTAAGACGCGAGCGACACCAGCGAGCCCTGGTCGCGATAGCGGTAGGGCGCGACCGTGCGCCGTTCGAGGAGTGCCGGCAGCGCCGCCGCCAGGTACATCGCCTGCTGGTAGGCAGCCTGGGCGCGCGGCGGCACGTAGCTGCCGTCGGGCTGGATGCAGGCGGCGCAATCGCCGAGCGCGAAGATCGACGGGTCGCGCGTCGTGCGCAGGTTGCCGTCGACGACGAGCTGGTTCAGGCGGTTCGTCTCCAGCGCCGAAGCCTCGTCGGCGCCGCCCAGGCCGCGCAGGAAATCGGGCGCCTTGACTCCGGCCGCCCAGACGGTCAGCGTGGTCGGGATCTCGAGGCCGCTCTCCATGCGCAGCCGGTCGGCGGTGACCTCGATAACCTTCTCCTTCGTGTAGACCTCGACCGACAGCTTGCGCAGCTCGCGCTCGGCCGAGATGCCCAGCCGCTCGGGCAGCTGCGCCAGCACGCGCGGCGCGGCCTCGACCAGCACGATGCGCATGTCGGTCTGCGGGTGGATGTGGTCGAGCCCGTAGTGGGCGAGCACGCGGGCGGCCGCGTGCAGCTCGGCCGCCAGCTCGACGCCGGTCGCGCCGCCGCCGACGATCGCCACCGTCAGGCGCCCGCCGTCGGCGGCCGGCGGCACCGACTGGGCGCGGATGCAGGCATTGATCAGCCGCTCGTTGAACTGGCGGGCCGCCAGCGGCGAATCGAGCTTGATCGAGTGCTCGGCGGCGCCAGGCGTGCCGAAGTCGTTCGTGAGGCTGCCGACCGCGAGGATCAGCGTGTCGTAGCCGAGCGACTGCGCGGGCACGATCTCGGCCCCGCGCTCGTCGTGGATCGCCGCGAGCTGGATCTGGCGCGCCTGGCGGTCGATGCCCACGAGGCGCCCGAGGCGGAAGCGGAAGTGATGGGCGTGGGCCTGCGCGAGGTACTCGATCTCCTCGGCATGGGTGTCGTAGCTGCCGGCCGCGAGCTGGTGCAGCAGCGGCTTCCATACGTGGGTGCGCGCGGCATCGATCAGCGTGATCTCGGCGAGCCCGCGGCGCGCCATGCGGCGCCCGAGTTGGGTGGCCAGTGCAACGCCTCCGGCGCCGCCGCCGACGATCACGATTCTGTGCATGCCTGTCTCTGTGGGTCGCCGGTCGGAGAGCTGCCGGCGACGCGCAGTCTAAGGGCCCGCCGCCGCCAGGCTCAGGCCGCCGCCGGCGCGCCGAGGCGGCCCTTGAGCCGGGCACGCAGCGCGATCAGCTCGCGGCTGCGTCGCGAGGCGTCCTCGGACAGGCTGCCGACCTCGAACATGTCCTTCAGCTCTTCATTGACGGCCTGGAGTTCGAGCCCGTCGAGCACCCGGCGCAGCTCGGCCTTGAGGTCGATCTCCGGCAGCGGCGGCACGAAGGCCTCGACGCGCCCGGCCAGCGCGCCGGTGGCCGGACCCGGGTCCTGCTCACGCAGCGCCGCGAGCAGCGTGCCCGCCGCCTCGGGCCCGGCGTCGTGCAGGCGGCGCTCGATCAGCGCGAAGGCCGCGCCGTAGGGCACCGCCTGCTCAGCGAGCAGCGCGTGGTCGTCGCCGTCGAGGTGGTCCCAGGCCAGCGGGTCGTGCAGCAGGATCCACAGCGCGCGGTCGAGCAGGGTCGCGGTGCCCTGCACCAGCTGCCGGCGTGCGCGGCCCGCGGCGGGCCGTGCCCAGGGAGGGGCATCGGCGCGTGCGGGGCCGGCGGGGCGCCGGTCCGCGCCCTCGAGCTGCCACAGCCGGCGCAGGTCGTCGCGCTGCAGGCCGCCGCGGGTGGCCAGCTCGTCGAACAGCTGGGCCTTCAGCGCGCCGTCCGGCAGCGCCGTCCACAGCGGCCGGGCGTTGGCGAGCAGGTGCGCGCGGCCCTCGGGCGTCGCCGTGTCGCAGCCCTCGGCGGCGCTGTCGAGCAACTGGCGCGACAGCGGCACCGCGGCGTCGACGAAGCGGGCGAAGGCCTCTGCGCCATGTGCGCGCACATAGCTGTCGGGGTCGTGCTCGGCGGGCAGGAACAGGAAGCGCACGCTGCGCGTGTCGCGCGCGTGGGGCAGGGCGGCCTCGAGCGCGCGCGTCGCGGCGCGCCGGCCGGCGGCGTCGCCGTCGAAGCTGAAGACCACCGAGTCGGTGAAGCGGAACAGCTTCTGCACGTGCTCGGCGGTGCAGGCCGTGCCGAGCGTCGCCACCGCGTTGGCGAAGCCGAGCTGGGCCAGCGCGACGACGTCCATGTAGCCCTCGACGACCAGGACGAAGCCGTGCTGCCGCAGCGCCTGGCGCGCCTCGTACAGCCCGTAGAGCTCGCGCCCCTTGCTGAAGACGGGCGTCTCGGGCGAGTTCAGGTACTTCGGCTCACCCCGGTCGAGCACCCGGCCGCCGAAGCCGATCACCTCGCCCTGCACCGAGCGGATCGGGAACATGACCCGGTCGCGGAAGCGGTCGTAGCGCTTGCGCTGCGCCGGGTCGGCGCCCTCGGGCGCCTCGGGGGCGATGACGAGGCCGCTCTCCTCGAGCAGCGGGTCGTCGTACTGGGGAAAGCCGTTGGCCAGCGGGCGCCAGCCATCGGGCGCGTAGCCGAGGCCGAAGCGGGCGGCGATCTCGCCGGAGAGGCCGCGGCGCTTCAGGTAGTCGATCGCGCGCGGGCTGGCCTTGAGCTGGGCACGGTAGTGGCGCGCGGCGCGGGCGAGGGTGTCGGTGAGGGTTCCCTGGCGCTCCTTCAGGCGCGCCGCCTGTGCGCGCTCCTCGGGCGTGACGTCGTCCTGCGGGACGGTCATCCCGACCTGCTGGGCCAGGTCGCGCACCGCGTCGAGGAAGCCCAGGCCCGACTGCTCCATCAGGAAGCCGATCGCGTTGCCGTGGGCCCCGCAGCCGAAGCAGTGATAGAACTGCTTGGCCGGGCTGACCGAGAAACTCGGCGATTTCTCGCCGTGGAAGGGGCACAGCCCCATGAAGTTCGCGCCACCGCGCTTGAGCTGCACATGGCGGCCGACGACCTCGACGATGTCGACGCGGGCGAGCAGGTCGGCGAGAAAGGCGGGCGGGATCACGCCCGAAAGTCTAGCGAGGCCTCGGGGCAGCGCCCTCGGCGGGCGGGGCAGGCGACGGCGCCCGCGCCCGCGACACTTCAGCGGGGAAACCCGCTCGGCGCGCGAATCAGAGCGCGAATTCCTCGATCTTGCGACCCTCGGCCAAGGCCGCCTTCAACCATTTGGGTTGCAGGCCGCGCCCGCTCCAGGTGTCGCCGGTGGCGGTATTCCGATACTTTGCCGCCACTTTGCCGCCGCCGCCCTTGGTGGCACGCGAGGTGGTTTTGCCACTCAGGTCTGCCAGCGTGAGGCCGTGTTCAGCCATCAGGGCCTTGACCTTGTTGATCGCGTCGCTGCGGCCTTGTTTGCGTGCCGCGTCGATCTGCCGTTCGAGATCGGCCTTCTGGGCCAGCAGAGAGTCGAGATTGGACATGCGCCTTCCTTTGTGCCGGTAGATTCCGTCGGCCAGCGGATACTGGCTCGGCGGGGATTCTAGGGGACTTCGCGCGGAAAGCGCAGCTGAATCTTGTAAGGCCTCGTCGATGCGCGGCGCCAACGCATTCAGTCACATCGGCGCCGGCGGTTACCGGTTTCGTCAGCTCGAAGGCGGCACGTAGCCGGCGGGCTGTTCGGCACCCTCGCCGAAGAAGAATTTCTCCATCTGGCGCGCCAGATACTGGCGCGCACGCTGGTCGGCCAGATTCAGCCGATTCTCGTTTACCAGCATGGTCTGGTGTTTCATCCAGAGCTGCCAGGCTTCCTTGCTGACGTTGTCGTAGATGCGCCGGCCGAGTTCGCCCGGGTAGGGCGCGAAATCGAGGCCTTCGGCCTCCTTCTTCAGGTGGACGCACTGGACGGTTCGGCTCATCTCGGACTCCTCGGTAGGCGGGCTGCAGCAAGCCGCGATTGTGCGACGCGTGCGCCAAGGCGGCGCGCAGGACGCGCAAAGGGCCTTGCCACAGGGCTGCGAAGGGTGCGAGGGGGGGGGGCGGCGCCGGCGCGAAGGGCCGTCGCCCCGGGCCGGTCAGCTCAGCTTCTTCACCAGCACCCCCGAGCGGCGGTCCCCGGTGTATTTGCGCTTGC
>JAMHWF010000126.1:0-99205 GCA_035911095.1 Ideonella sp.
CGATGATCTCGCGGTCGAACGGCGGCTGGATCGCCTCGGCGGCGGCGACCGAGCTGCGGATCTGCTTCGTGGTGCGCTCGGCCAGCGCCGCATCCTTCTCGGCCACCAGGTCGCGCAGCGAGGCGCCTTCGAGCACGCTGCTGTCGGCCGCCTTGTAGCGGCCGAGCCAGACGTTCTCGATGCCGAGCGCGTTGGTCACCGCATCGCGGTGCGTGTTGTCGGAGAAGCAGCTGTGCTCGTCTTCCTGGTCCTGGCTGTTGAGCGCCACCTCGAGGCGTTCGCCGGCGAGCTCGCCGCGCGAGAGCGAGCCGAGGCCGACCAGGATCTTGCGCAGCGACTCCTGGCCGCCCTTCTCGAAACGGGCGCGGTAGTTGTTCTTCGTGTCGGGCGTCCAGGCGCGCTGCAGGAAGCGCAGGTCGTCGAGCAGCAGCGAGGTCACCGTCTCGAGGTAGAGGCGGCGCCGGTCGGCGTTCGGCGTCTTGCCGTCGACGTAGTCGTCGGCGCTGCGCGCACCCGGGCCGTCCTCCGACAGGTCCTGGCCCCACAGCAGGAACTCGATCGCGTGCCAGCCGGTGGCGATGTTCTCCTCGCCGCCGCGCTCGTTCTGCGCCGCGAGGTTCTTCTTGTTGATGACGAACTTGCGGTTGTTGACGAAGCCGGAGGTCTCGTTGCCTTCGATGCGGTCGACGTAGGACTCGTCCATCGGCCAGGCATTGATCTGCCCCTCGGGCCCCTTGTCGTCGTCGATCGGGCCGCCGTAGAAGCGGAAGGCCTCGGTCTGGCCGTAGAACTCGCGCGCCGCGAGCCAGGCCTTGCGCGCAGCGGCGAGCTTCGCCTCGTCCGGGCCTGCGGTGAAGGCCTTGATCGCCTCCTGCATCGCGGTGGCCGACGTCACCGTGTCGCTGTAGTTGGCGTAGACGAGGCGCGCGTACTGCGCCACGACCGCGGCCGGCGCGGTGGCGGCGACGCCGAACACCGGGACGGCAACCAACAGCGAGGCCGCACCGGCTTGCAACAGGCGGCGGCGAGAGTGCGAGGACAGATCGGGCATCGGGTACCTGGCCGCCGTGGCGACGGGCTGAGGTTGAGAATGGTTCTCAAGTATAGGCCCCGCCCCTGGCGTCCACCCTCCCGCCGGCGTAGAAGTGGCGCATGGATAGGCGCACGGCCTTCGCCCTGCTGACCCCACTGCTCCCGGCGGTGGCCCGCCCGGCGCCGGCGGCGGGCCGCCGCTTCGGCGGGTCGCTCTGGTGGGTGACGCTCAGCGAACCCGCGCTCGCCGAAGGCGCCCACGACGCGGCGGCGCGCCAGCGCGTCGCCGACCAGCAGGACGAGGTCATGCGCCGCCTGCAGGCGCTCGGCGCGGTCGAGGTCGCGCGCGTGCGCCTGCTGCGCAACGCGCTCGCCGTGCGCCTGCCGCCCGAGGCGGTGCCCGCGGCCCGGCAGATCCCCGGCGTGCGCGGGGTCTCGCCGGTGCATGACATCGAACGCTGAATCACGCAAGGCGTCACCCGCGCGCTGGCCATGCCGGCCTCGTCAGGGCGAAGGGCTCGCGAGCATTGACTCTGGGGGGTCCGCACCGCAGGATCCGTTCGCCTGAGGGAAATGCAAGCTTCCACTCACACATCTTCCGGCTCAGGAATAGAGCCACTTGTCAACGTTGGGAGGGTTCATCATGCGTGCTGGCCTGGGCCGTGCCACGGCATTCGTCGTCATCCTGTTGCTGAGCGCCTGCGGTGGCGGCGGTGGCGGCAGCAGCAGCCCGGCCGGCGCCGGCCAGGCGCCGGCCGACGCCGACACGGCCCGCGCGGACGACGCCACCCCGGCGCGACCCCTCGCGCTGCGCGACCCGCAGCTGCGCCAGAAGCTCGACCACCGCCTGCTGCGCGCCCACGGCCAGGTCGAGGTGTGGGTCACCCTCGACCAGCCGTCGGTGGGCGCGCTCAAGGCCGACCGCCTCACCGCCCTGGGCGTGCCGCCGCGGGTCTACGCCCAGGCCGCGCGCGAGCGCGGCGCCAGCGCGAGCGTCTCCGAGGCCACCCGCAGCGCGCTGGCGCGCGAGCTGGCGAGCCATCGCACCGTGCTGGCGGCGCGCCAGACGGCGCTGGCCAACCAGGTGCAGAGCGTCGGCGCCACCGTGCTGGCCCGCGTGGAGCTGGCCCACAACGCGGTCGCGCTGCGGGTGGACGCCGCGGCGCTGCCGCGGATCGCGCAGATGGAAGGCGTCGCGCGCATCCGCCCGGTCGTCAATTACGAGCGCGAGCCGTTGACGGCGCGCGCCAAGGCGCAGGCGACGCCCTCCAACGCCTCTACGCGGACGATCGACGGCCGCGGCGTGCGCGTCGCGGTGCTCGACTCGGGCATCGACTACACCCACTACAACCTGGGCGGGCCGGGTACCACGGCCGCCTATGACGCGGCCTTCGGCAGCCCGGCACGCGACGGCCTGTTCCCGACCCGCAAGGTGATCGGCGGCCATGACTTCGTCGGCGACAACTGGCCCAGCAACGGCGACACGCTGGAGCCCGACAGCGACCCGATCGATGCCCCCGGCACCGAGGGCCACGGCACGCATGTCGCCGACATCCTCGCCGGGCGCAGTGCCGACGGCCGGCACCGTGGCGTGGCGCCCGGCGCCTCGCTGATCGCGGTCAAGGTCTGCAGCTCGGTGGCCACCACCTGCAGCGGCATCGCGATCATGCAGGGCCTGAACTACGTGCTCGACCCGAACGGCGACGGCGACATCGACGACGCGGTCGATGTCGTCAACCTCTCGCTCGGCAGCGCCTACGGCCAGATCGAGGACGACTCGACCTTCGCGGTCACGCTGCTCGAACGCCTCGGCGTCGTCGTGGTCGCAGCCGCGGGCAACGACGGCAATAAGCCCTACATCGTCAGCTCGGCCTCGGTCGCCCCCGCCGCGTTGAGCGTCGCGCAGACGACCGAGCCCGACGCGAAGGCCTACCCGCTCGTCATCACGGCGCCGGCCTCGCTGCGCGGCAGCTACGCCAACACGGCCGCGCTGGAATGGGCGCCGATCGACCGCGCGATCACGCAGGCGGTCATCCCTGTCGGCCTCGGCTGCCCCGAATCGACGTTCCCGCCGACCGTCGTCGGCAGGATCGCGCTGATCGACCGCGGCAGCTGCAACGTCAGCGCCAAGGTGGACCTGGCCGCCCGGGCCGGCGCCGTGGCGGTGCTGATCGCCAACAACGTCGAGGGTGACGCCCCGGGCTTCAGCCTCGGCGAAGGCAGTCTCTTCGTGCCGACGCTGGTGATCACGCTCGAGCTCGCCGACCGCATCAAGGCCGCGCTCTCGCGCCAGGGGGTGAACGCGACCCTGTCGCCCGCCAACGCGATCGACCTGTCGCGCAGCATGGTCTCGACCTCGGCCCGCGGGCCGAGCTTCAGCTGGCAGACGATCAAGCCCGAGATCGGCGCCCCCGGCGCGACGGTCTCCGCCCTCTCCGGCAGCGGCAACCTGAGCGAGCCCTTCGGCGGCACCTCGGGCGCGACGCCGGTCGTCGCCGGCTCGGCCGCGCTGCTGGTGCAGGCTTTTCCCCAGCTCACGCCGCTGCAGATCAAGGCGCTGCTCATGAACAGCGCCGAGACCGGCATCTACCACAACCGGGCGCAGCAACCGGGCGTGCTGGCGCCGGTGACCCGCGTCGGCGCCGGCGAGGTGCGCGTGCAGCGCGCGCTCGCGCTGCGCTCGCTCGCCTACAGCGCCGACACCCGCAGCGCGAGCCTGTCGTTCGGCTTCCTGCAGGCCGACCGCCGGACGGTGCAGGCACGCAAGCTCGTGGTGCAGAACCTCGGCACGCAGGCCAAGACCTACACCGTCAGCGCGAGCTTCCGCGACCCGCAGGACGCCGCCAGCGGCGCCGTCCGGCTGACGCTGCCGAGGCAGGTCACGGTGCCCGCGCGAGGCAGCCGCGAACTCACGGTGACGATCGAGATCGACGCCCGGAAACTGCCCGCCTGGACGCTCAACGGCGGCGACCTCGGCGGCTCCGGCGAACTGCTCGACGGCGTCGAGTTCGACGGCCACATCCGGCTCACGGCCGGCGCCGAGAAGCTCTCGGTGCCCTGGCACGTCCTGCCGCGCAAGTCGGCCGATTTCGCGATCGACAAGACCTCGATCAGGGCCGGCCGTGAAACCGTCCGCCTGAGCAATGCGGGCGTGGCCCCGGGCGCGTTCGACGTGTTCTCGCTCACCGGCGTCAGCCCCCGCCTCGACTACCAGCCGCTGCCCGGCAGCGGACAGGCGCTGATCGACCTGCGCGCCGTCGGCGCACGCCAGGCGCAGCTGGAAGGCATCGACGTGCTGCAAATCGCGATCGCGACCCGCGACCGGCGCTCGCACCCGGCGTATCCGGCCTGGCTGGACGTCTACATCGACGCCAACCGCGACGGCAGCTATGACTACCTCGCCTTCAACGCGGAGGACCTCGGCTTCGGTGAGACGGGCCAGACGGTGATCGTCGTGGAAGACCTGGCGACCGGCCTGCAGAGCGCCTACTTCTACGCGGATGCCGACCTCAACTCGCGCAACGCCATCTTCACGTTGCCGATGGAGGCACTGGGCCTGCGCAGCGGCGCCAGCTTCGATTTCGCGGTCATCGCCCGGGACAACTATTTCAGCGGGCTGACGACCGACGCCCTCGGGCCGATGACCTACGCCCCCGGCAAGCCGCGCTACGCGCCGACCCGTGTGGGCAGCACGCCGATCGCCCCGGGTACGAGCCGTTCGATCGGCGCCAGCGTGGTGGCCGGTGGCGCGGCCGCGTCGCCGTCGCAGCAGGGCTTCCTGCTGATGTACCGGCAGGACAGCGGCACGGAGGCGGACGTCGTCTTCGTGCGCTGAGGGCCGCGGGAAGCGCCCCCGCGCCGTCCGGCGGCGCGGGGGCGTACGAGGCGCGGGGACGTACGAGCCCTTCGAAGTTCTTCACGATGCTTTACATGCGAGCCATCGTGCGTTCGAGGGCCGCGCGCACACTGACCGTCATCCGCTAACAGCCGCGCGCCAGCCACCGGCGCCCGACGCCCCGATGACGACGAACACCCCGACCCCAGGCACGACACTCGCCTCGACGCTCAACGCCCAAGCACGCAAGCTCCTCGCGGTCACGACCATTGCCTTCGGCCTGCAGGCGGGGCTGGCGCATGCGCAGCCGCGCGACGACCGGAACGAGGGACCGCGCCAGGACCAGCCGCAGGAACGCCGCACCGGCGAGCCACGCCACGACCCGCAGCGGCAGGAAGAGCCGCATCGCGCAGCGGGCCAGCCCGGGCGCCAAGCCCCGCCGACGCGCGCTCCGGACCGTCGCGCGGCCGACCATCACGCGTCCGGCCCCGGCGCTCACGCTTCGGCGCGCGGCCCGGCGGCGGATCGGCGCAGCGATCGCGGCCCTGGCACCGGGCCGGACCGACGCTTCCACAAGGGGGACCGCCTGCCCGCCGACTACCGACGCCAGGAGTACGTGGTCGACGACTGGCGCGACCACAAACTCAGCCGCCCGCCTCGGGGGCAGCGCTGGGTGCAGGTCGGCGCGGACTTCGTGCTGGTGGCGGTCACCACCGGCGTCATCGTGCAGGTCGTGCTGAGCCGCTGACACCTGCGCCGAGGGCAGGCTCAGAGCGACTGCAGAAGCTCCGGCACCGCGACGAACAGGTCCGCCTCCAGGCCGTAGTCGGCCACCGCGAAGATCGGCGCCTCCGGGTCCTTGTTGATCGCGACGATCAGCTTGCTGTCCTTCATGCCGGCCAGGTGCTGGATCGCGCCGCTGATGCCGCAGGCCACGTAGAGCTGCGGCGCGACGATCTTGCCCGTCTGCCCGACCTGCCAGTCGTTCGGGGCGTAGCCCGCATCGACCGCGGCCCGGCTGGCCCCCAGCGCGGCGCCGAGCTTGTCTGCCAGCGGCGCCAGCACCGCGTTGAAGCGCTCGGCGGAGCCGAGCGCGCGGCCCCCGCTCACGACGATCTTGGCCGCGGTCAGCTCGGGCCGGTCGAGCTTGGCGATCTCGGCGCCGACGAAGCTCGCGCCGCCGCTGTCGGGCACGACGGCCACAGGCACCACCTCGGCGCTTCCGCCCTGCGCGGGCGCCGCGTCGAAGGCCGTGGTCCGCACCGTGATCACCTTGACCCGGTCGCTCGACTGCACGGTCGCGATCGCGTTGCCGGCGTAGATCGGGCGCTCGAAGGTGTCCGGATCGACCACCCGGGTCGCGTCGCTGACCTGCGCCACGCCGAGCAGCGCGGCCACGCGCGGCGCCACGTTCTTGCCGTGCGCCGTGGCGGGGAACAGCAGGTGGCTGTAGCCCCCAGCGACGGCGAGCACCTGCGCGGCAAGGTTCTCTGCCGTCTGCGCCGCGAGGCTCTCGCCGTCGGCATGCAGAACCCTGGCGACGCCCGCGATGCGCGCTGCCGCCTGGGCCGCGTCACCGGCATCCGCGCCCGCGACGAGCACGTGGACCTCGCCGCCGCAGGCCGCGGCCGCGGCGGCGGTCACCGTGTTGAACGTGGCCGCCTTCAGGCTGCGGTGGTCGTGTTCGGCGATGACAAGGACGGTCATCGTGCCTCCCCTGCGCCGGAGCGGCGCGTCGAGGACTTGCGTGCGTGGAGAGCATCCATCTCAGATCACCTTGGCTTCGTTCTTGAGCTTCGCCACCAGCGAGGCGACGTCAGGCAGCTTCACGCCCGCCCCGCGCGTGGGCGGCTCCGAGACCCTGAGGGTCTTCAGGCGCGGCGTCACGTCCACACCCAGCCCCTCGGGCGTGACGGTCTCCAGCGGCTTCTTCTTCGCTTTCATGATGCTGGGCAGCGTCACGTAGCGCGGCTCGTTCAGGCGCAGGTCGGCCGTGACGACGGCCGGCAGCCGCAGGCTCAAGGTCTCCAGGCCGCCGTCGACCTCGCGCGTCACCACCGCGCGCTCGCCCTCGACCGCGAGGCGGCTCGCGCAGGTGGCCTGCGGCAGCCCTGCGAGCGCGGCCAGCATCTGGCCGGTCTGGTTGCAGTCGTCGTCGATCGCCTGCTTGCCCAGGATCACCAGGCCCGGCCGCTCCTTGTCCATCAGCGACTTCAGCAGCGCGGCCACCGCCAGCGGCTGGAGCTCGGCACCCGTCTCGACGAGGACGGCGCGGTCCGCACCGATCGCCATCGCGGTGCGCAAGGTCTCCTGGCACGAGGCGGCGCCGCAGGACACGGCCACGACCTCGGTCGCGACGCCCTGCTCCCGGAGCCGCACGGCCTCCTCGACGGCGATCTCGTCGAAAGGGTTCATGCTCATCTTCACGTTCGCGACCTCGACCCCGCTGCCGTCCGCCTTCACCCGGACCTTGACGTTGTGATCGACGACCCGCTTCACGGGCACCATGACCTTCATTGTTCTGCCTCCTTCGTTGCTGTGTCGCGCCCGGCGCCTGTCTCGGTCTGCCGGGCCTGCCAGCTGCGCAGCTTGTGGCAACCCAGGGCGATGCGCCATTCGAGAGATTGGAACCCCCCCTTCGCCGCAGGAACGTCGACAACGGCGAGCGTTCCTGCCAATCGGATTCACGCATTCCGCCATCGCGGGCGACCCCCGGTGATGCCTAGACTGCCGCGCGTGCTCGCCTCGACCCGCGCCAGCCCCTTCCGCCACCGACCCCTTCCTCGACCCGCCATGCCGACCTCGACCCCACCTGACTCCGCCCCGCTGGCAGGCGTGCGCGTGCTCGACCTCACGCGCCTGCTGCCTGGCCCGATGTGCACGCTGCACCTGGCCGACATGGGCGCCGACGTGATCAAGATCGAGGACACCGGCGCCGGCGACTACGCCGCCCCCGCGCTGCGCGGCCTGGTCCATCGCAACAAGCGCGGGCTGCGGATCGACCTCAAGCAGCCCGGGGGCGTGGCCGTGCTGAAGGCCCTGGCCCGCAGCGCGGACGTGCTGGTCGAGAGCTTCCGCCCCGGCGTGATGGACCGGCTCGGCGTCGGCTACGAGGCCTTGTCCGCGATCCGGCCCGAGCTGGTCTACTGCAGCATCACCGGCTTCGGCCAGACCGGCCCCTACCGCGCCGAGCCGGGTCACGACATCAACTACCTGGCCCTCGCCGGCGCAGCCGACCAGATGGGCCGGGCAGGCGAACCGCCGGCGATGTCGGGCATCCCGGTCGCCGACCTGATGGGCGGCACGCTGACGGCGGCGATGGGCCTGCTGGCGGCCCTCTTCGATGCCCAGCGCAGCGGGCGCGGGCGCCACGTCGACATCTCGATCGTCGACAGCATGCTGGCGCACGGCGTGCTGCCGATGATGGGCGTGGTCGCGCACGGCCGCGCGCCGTTGGCCGGCAGCAGCAAGCTGACCGGGGCACTGCCCTGCTACGGCCTGTACCGCACGAGCGACGGCCGCCACCTCGCCGTCGGCGCGCTCGAGCGCAAGTTCTGGGACCGCTTCTGCGAGCTGCTCGGGCGCGAGGACTTCAAGCCGCTGCACCAGGCGCCCGACGCCGCGTCAACGCAGTCCCTGCGCACGCAGCTCGCCGAGATCATCGGCGCCCAGCCGCACGCCTGGTGGCAGCAGCGCCTGCGCGACAGCGGCTGCTGCGTCACGCCGGTGCTGCGGCTGGAGGAGGCGCTCGACGACGAGCACTTCCGCGCCCGCGGCATGGTCGTGCAACCCGCGGCAGGCCCGCGCCAGCTGGGCTGCCCGGTGAAGATGAGCCGCTTCCGCTTCGAGGTGAGGCGCCCCGCGCCGGCCCCGGGCGAGCACTGCGACGAGATCCTGGCCGAGATCGGCTACAGCGCCGTCGAGCGCGCCGCATTGCAAGAGAGCGGCGCGGCCTGCTGAGGCGTCGTCGGCGAGCGCCGCGAGATGGCGACGACCCACGTCACCCATCACACGATCGCGATCCAGCAGGTCGATCGCATCCTGCTGGGCGCGCGCGGTCGCGGCGCCGACATCGAGGCGCTGCTGCGCCGTGCCGGCATCTCCCCCGCGCTGATCGAGTCGCCGCTGTCGCGCGTCACGCAGGCGCAGTACGCGCGGCTGATCATCGTGCTCAGCCGCGCGCTGCGCGACGAACTGTGGGGCCTGTGCGAGCGGCCGCTGCCGATCGGCAGCTTCGCCCTCGGCTGCCGGCTGCTGGTCAAGTGCCGCACGCTCGACGAGGCGCTGCACACCGGGCTGCGCTACTACCGGCTGCTGATCGCGGACTTCGCGCCGCGCCTGGTCGTGCAGGACGGCGTGGCACGGGTGAGCCTGGTCGCCCGCGGCCCGCGCGGGCCGGCGCAGGCTTTTGCGGAGCGCAGCTTCGCCTTCTTCGCCTACGGCCTCGCCTGCTGGCTGGTGGCGCGCCGGGTGCCGCTGCTGGCGGTCGACTATCCGCATCCGGCCCACCAGCCGAGCGATGCGAGCCTGCTCTTCCAGGCGCCGGTCCGCCATGACCAGCCCTGCACCGGCTGGCGCTTCGACGCCCGCTGGCTGGAACTGCCGGTGATGCAGAACCCCCAGGGCCTCGGCGCCTTCCTGCGCCAGGCGCCGGCCGACCTGCTGGTGAAGTACCGCGACCAGAGCAGCCTCACCGAGCGCATCCGGCGCATCCTGCGCCGCAGCCTCGACGAGGAGCTGCCGTCGCTGGAAGCCATCGGCCGCCAGCTCGCGATGACGCCGCAGACGCTGCGCCGCCGCCTGGGCGAGGAAGGCCAGGGCTTTCGCGCGATCAAGGACGACCTGCGCCGCGACGCCGCGATCGAGTACCTGGCGCGGCCCGAGCTGACGCTGCCGGAGATCGCGTCGCTGCTGGGCTTCTCCGAGGCGAGCACCTTCCACCGTGCCTTCAAGCACTGGACGGGGGTCGCTCCCGGCGAGTACCGGCAGACCCACCTCGCCCCCGCCGGCAGGTGAGCGCCCGGCCGCCGTGCCCTGCCGGGAGGCAGGCGCTGCATTGATCGTTCGGGCCAATGCGAAACAGCGCTTCGGCCATCGGTGAACAGCGCCCCGGTTCCTAGACTGCCGCTCAACGACAGACAGGTTCCACCCACCCTCCCGCCAGCCACCCGCACGAGGTGGCGCCGGCCGACACAGCGGCCCCGGGACGACGACAGGAGACAGGGCGATGAAGCGAGGATCGATCTCCCGCAGGCATGCGCTGGGCGCACTCGGGGCCGCCCTGGGCGGTGCCGTGCTGGCGGGCCTGCCCGCTGCGGCCGGCGCCGAAGGGCCGGCCCGCTACCCCACGCGTCCGATCACGCTGATCCTGCCCTTCCCCGCCGGCGGCGCCACCGACGCGCAGATGCGCGCGATGGCCCTCGCGCTGACGAAGCACCTCGGCCAGCAGGTGATCGTCACCAACCAGCCCGGACTCGCGGGCACGCTGGCCCCGGCCCAGATGGCGCGCTCGCAGGCGCCGGACGGCTACACGGTCTCGATCGTGCCGGCGACGCTGTTGCGCCTGCCGCACCTGCAGAAGGTCAGCTTCGACCCGACGACCGACTTCAGCTACATCATCAACCTCACCGGCTACACCAACGGCATCGTCGTGCGCAGCGACGCACGCTGGAAGACGCTGCAGGAACTGCTCGACGACGCGAAGGCGCGCCCGGGGCAGATCAACTACAGCTCCACCGGCATCGGCTCCGGCGGCCACGTCGCCTTCGAGCGGCTCGCCCGGGACGCCGGCGACCTGAAGCTGAACTTCGTCCCGTTCAAGGGCATGGCCGAGCAGACCACCGCGCTGATCGGCGGGCATGTCGACGTGATCTCCGACCCGGGCTGGGGCTCGGTCGTCGACAGCGGCAAGGCGCGCGTGCTGGCGGTGCTGAGCCCCCAGCGCCTGGCGCGCCGGCCCGAGATCCCGACGCTCAAGGAGCTTGGCCACGACATCGCCGTCTATTCGCCGGTCGGCGTGGCCGGGCCCCGGGGCCTGCCGCCCGAAGTGGTGAGGACCCTGCACGACGCCTTCCGCCAGGCGATGAGCGACCCGGACTACCAGCGCATGCTGGCCCTCAACGACCAGGGCGACATGTACATGGACAGCGCCGAGTACGCGCGCTACGCGGTCGAGCAGACCGCCCGCGAGAAGGTCCAGCTCGAGCAGCTCGGCATCAAGCTGCAGTGACCCCGCCCTGGCCGGGCGCGCCGCCCGGCCACGTCAACCCGAACCCCAGGAGAGTGGCATGAACCGCAAAGTCTTCGTCGCCGGCGTCGGCATGATCCCGTTCACCAAGCCCGGCAAGAGCGAGCCCTACACGGTGATGGGCGAGCGCGCCGCCAAGCTCGCACTCGAAGACGCCGGCGTGCCCTACGGCGCGGTGCAGCAGGCCTACGCGAGCTACGTCTACGGCGATTCCACCGCCGGCCAGGCGGCGATCTACCGCGTGGGCCTCACCGGGATCCCGGTGTTCAACCTCAACAACAACTGCTCCAGCGGCTCGAGCGCGCTCTTCCTCGCGCGGCAGGCGGTCGAGAGCGGCTCGGTCGAGTGCGCGATCGCGCTCGGCTTCGAGCAGATGGTGCCCGGTGCGCTGAAGGGCGCCTACGACGACCGCCCCTCGCCGGTGGCCCGCTTCGCCGAGACCATGACCGAGCTGCAGGGCTTTGAAGAGGCCACGCCGCGGGCGGCGCAGTTCTTCGGCGGCGCCGGCCGCGAGTACATCAAGCGCTACGGCATCCGGCCCGACACCTTCGGCCGCATCTCGGTCAAGGCGCGCCAGCATGCCGCACGCAACCCGCTGGCCGTCTTCCGCGAGACCGTGACGTTGGACGAGGTGATGGCCTCGCCCAGGGTCTTCGACCCGCTGACCCGCCTGCAGTGCTGCCCGCCCACCTGCGGCGCGGCCGCCGCGATCCTGTGCTCGGAAGACTTCGCGCGCCGGCACGGCCTCAAGCCCAAGGTCTTCATCGCCGCCCAGGCGATGACCACCGACACGCCCAGCACCTTCGACGAAGGCGACATGCGCAAGGTGGTCGGCTACGACATGACGCGCGCCGCGGCGCACCAGGTCTACGAGCAGGCCGGCATCGGCCCGGAAGACGTGGACGTGGTCGAGCTGCACGACTGCTTCACCGCCAACGAGCTGATCACCTACGAAGGCCTCGGCCTGACGCCCGAGGGCACGGCCGAGAAGTTCATCGTCGACGGCGACAACACCTACGGCGGCCGAGTCGTCACCAACCCTTCCGGCGGCCTGCTGTCGAAGGGGCACCCGCTGGGCGCCACCGGCCTCGCGCAGTGCGCCGAGCTCAACTGGCAGCTGCGCGGCGAGGCCGACCAGCGCCAGGTCGAGGGCGCGCGCCTGGCGCTGCAGCACAACCTCGGCCTGGGCGGCGCCTGCGTCGTGACGCTGTACCAGGCGGCCTGAGCCGGAGCATCGAGATGATCGACCGCAAGCACATCGGCCACGCGCTCGAGGCCTACAGCGTGCCCGTCGAGGCCGGCCGCCTGCGCTTCTTCGCGAAGGCCACCGGCGAGACCGACCCGGCCTACAGCAACCCCGCCGCCGCGCGCGCCGCGGGCCACCCGGCGCTGCCGGTGCCGCCGACCTTCCTCTTCTGCCTCGAGATGGACGGTCCGAACCCGGCGGCGATCCGCGAGCTGCTGGGCCTGGATTACCGCCGGCTTCTGCACGGCGAGCAGGCCTTCACCTACCATGCGATGGCCTACGCCGGCGACACCCTGAGCTTCGAGCAGCGCATCGAGGACATCTACGACAAGAAGGACGGCGCGCTCGAGTTCGTCGTGCGCCGCACCGAGGTCCGCAACCAGCACGGCGCCCTGGTCGCCGAGCTGCGCAGCGTCACCGTCAGCCGCAACGCCTGAGGACGCCCATGAGCACCCCCCTCCGCTACGACAGCGTCCAGGTCGGCGACGCCCTGCCTTCGTTCCGCTCCGAGCCGATCTCGCGCCTGACGCTGGCGCTGTACTGCGGCGCCTCGGGCGACCACAACCCGATCCACGTCGACCTCGACTTCGCCCGCCAGGCCGGCCAGCAGGACGTGTTCGCCCACGGCATGTTGTCGATGGCCTACCTGGCCCGGCTGTTGACGCAGTGGGTGCCGCAGCAGCAGCTGCGCCGCTACGGCGTGCGCTTCGTCGCCGTCACCCAGGTCGGTGACCGCATCACCTGCACCGGCAAGGTCGTCGAGAAGCTCGAGGTCGACGGCGAGCGGCGCGTGCGCGTCGAACTCGCGACCACCGATGCCGACGGCCAGACCAAGCTCGTCGGCGACGCCGAGATCGCCCTGCCCTGAGCCGCCCCCACCGCTCGCCCGACATCCACAGGAGACTCCCCATGACCCGCAAACTCGAAGGCAAGGTGGCCATCGTCAGCGGCTCCGGCCGCGGCATCGGCCGCGAGATCGCGCTGAAGCTGGCGCAGGAAGGCGCCGCCGTCGTCGTCAACGACCTCGATGCCGCCCCGGCCGAAGAGGCCGTCGCCGAGATCCGCGCCGCCGGCGGCAAGGCCGTCGCCTGCGTCGGCAGCGTGACCGACGCCGACTTCGCCGACCGCTTCGTGCGCACCGCGCTCGACACCTTCGGCGGCCTGGACGTCATCGTCAACAACGCCGGCTACACCTGGGACAACGTGGTCCAGAAGATGAGCGACGAGCAATGGGACGCCATGCTCGCGGTGCACCTGACCGCGCCGTTCCGCATCCTGCGCGCCGCCTCCGGCTTCATCCGCGAAGCCGCCCGCAAGGAAGCCGAGGCCGGCACGCCGGTGTTCCGCAAGGTGGTCAACATCTCGTCCACCTCGGGCGTCTACGGCAACGCGGGCCAGGCCAACTACGCGGCCGCCAAGGCCGGCATCAACGGCCTGACGAAGGCGATGGCCAAGGAATGGGGCCGCTACAAGGTCAACGTGAACAGCGTGGCCTTCGGCCTGATCATGACCCGGCTCACCGAGGCCGCCGCCGATGCCGACGCAAAGATCGACATCGCCGGCCAGCAGATCAAGGTCGGCGTCAACCCGCAGGTGCTGAAGAACGCCGAGGCACTGATCCCGCTCGGCCGCGGCGGCACGCCGGAGGAAGCGGCCGGCGCCGTCTACCTGTTCTGCATCCCCGAGTCGAACTACGTCAGCGGCCAGACCCTGGTCTGCGGCGGCGGCCGGCCCTGAGCGCCAGGAGAGCGAGATGAGCGACCTGTCCGAAGGCGTGCTGGGCTTTCCGCGCACCGTGTTCCGCGAAGACCACGAGATGCTGCGCAGCAGCGTGCGGCGCTTCCTCGAGAAGGAATGCAAGCCGCGCCAGGCCGACTGGGACCGCGAGGGCCGGGTCGACCGCGAGACCTGGCTCAAGGCCGGCCGCGAGGGCCTGCTGTGCCCGGCGCTGGCCGAGGAATGGGGCGGCGGCGGCGGCGACTTCGGCCATGCGGCCGTGATCGCCGAGGAGATCGGGCGCAGCAACATCGGCGGCCTGGGCTTCGGCCTGCACTCCGACATCATCGCGCCCTACATCGAGCGCCTGGGCAACGACGAGCAGAAACGGCGCTGGCTGCCCGCCGTCGCCCGCGGCGAGGTGATCCTCGCGGTCGCGATGAGCGAGCCCGGCGCCGGCAGCGACCTGAAGGCGATCCGCACGACTGCGCGCCGCGAAGGCGACGAGTACGTCCTCAACGGCACCAAGACCTTCATCTCCAACGGCCTCAACTGCGACCTCCTGGTGGTGGTGGTCAAGACCCAGCCCGAGCTGGGCTCCAGGGGCGTGTCGCTGGTCCTGGTCGAAGCCACGCGCGAGGGCTTCCGCCGCGGCCGCAAGCTCGACATGATGGGGCAGGAGGCGGCCGACACCGCCGAGCTGTTCTTCGAGGACGTGCGGGTGCCGGTGGCCAACCTGCTGGGCGAGGAAGGCAAGGGCTTCGGCTACCTGATGCACGAGCTGCCGCAGGAGCGCTTCCTGATCGCGCTCGGCGCGGCCTCCAAGCTCGAGGCCATGCTCGCCGAGACGGTGCAGTACGCCAAGGACCGGCAGGTGTTCGGCAAGCCGCTGTTCGACTTCCAGCACACGCGCTTCAAGCTCGCCGAGATCCGCGCGCGCGCCACCGCGGTGCGGCTGATGGTCGACGCCTACCTCGGCGAGCACATGCGACGGCGCCTGACGCTGGAGGAGGCGGCGATCGCCAAGCTCCACAGCACCGAGGAACTCGGCCGCTCGCTCGACGAACTGCTGCAGATCTACGGCGGCTACGGCTACATGATGGAGTACCCGATCTGCCGCGCCTTCGTGGACTCGCGCGTCAACCGCATCTACGGCGGCACCAGCGAGGTGATGAAGGAACTCATCTCGCGCGGCCTCTGAAGCGACGCCGCCTCAACCGCGCGCGAACACCCGCTTCCGCAAAGACAGATGGCGCCGGCGCAGGGCCGTTCCTAACATCCCTGAACACCCCCGCCGGGCCTGCGGCGACAACGCCGCGGCAGCCCACCTCCCGAGCCATCGGGCAGGACAACGAGACTGGAGACGACCCCGATGACAGACCGCGCCATCGCTCCCTGGTACGGCGCCTGGCCGCGCGGCCTGCCGCACCGGATCGAGGTGCCGCCGGTGGGGCTGTGCCACAACCTGGACGTCGCCGCCGCGCGCTATCCCGAACGGCCTGCCTTCCTGTTCTTCGGGCGGGGGCTCGGCTACCGCGAGATGCAGGCGCAGGTGAATGCGCTCGCCGGCCACCTGCAGCAGGCGGGCGGCGTGCGCCACGGCGACCGCGTGCTGCTGATGAGCCAGAACTGCCCGCAGTTCCCGGTCGCGTTCCACGCCATCCTGCGCGCCGGCGCGGTGGTGGTGCCGGTCAACGCGATGTCCACCGCCAGCGAGCTCGCGCACTACATCGAGGACAGCGGCGCGCGCGTCGCCGTCGTCGCGCAGGAGCTGCTGCCCGCGCTGCGCCCCTCGCTCGGCGAGCGCGGCATCACGCACGCGGTCGTCATCACCTATGCCGACGCACTGCCGTCGGACGGGGCCGACGGGCTCGACCTGCCCGACTGGGTCGCCGCGCCGCGCGCGGCGCTGGACGACCCCCGGCTGGTGTCCTGGCACCTGGCGCTGGCCGCGGGGACCGCACTGCAGCCGGTGCCCACCTCGCCCGACGACCTCTGCCTGCTGCCCTACACCTCGGGCACCACCGGCCGGCCCAAGGGCTGCATGCACACGCACCGCACGCTGCTCGCCTCGGCCTTGTCCGCCTGCCTGTGGCGCGGCATGCATACCGAGTCGGTGGTGCTGGGCGTGGCCCCGCTGTTCCATCTGCTGGGCATGCAGAACTGCATGCTGATGCCGATCAGCCAGGGTGCCACCGTCGCGATGCTGCCGCGCTGGGACGCCGGCAACGCCGCACGGCTGATCGAGCGCCACCGCGTCACCACCTGGGGCGCGCCGCCGGCGATGCTGATCGACTTCTTCGCCCACCCGGAGGCCGCGCGGCGCGACCTGTCGAGCCTGGCGATGCTCAACGGGGGCGGCGCCGCGATGCCCGAGAGCGTCTCGGCGATGCTGAAGGCGCGCTTCGGCATCACCTACATCGAAGGCTACGGGATGACCGAGACCGCTTCCTTCCTGCACTGCAACCCCTTGCAGCGCAGCAAGCGCCAGTGCCTCGGCGTGCCGGCCTTCGGCGTCGATTCGCGCGTGGTCGACCCGGAGACGCTGCGCGAGCTGCCGCAGGGCGAGACGGGCGAGCTGGTGACCAGCGCCCCGCAGCTGATGCTGGGCTACTGGAACGACGAGGCCGCCAACACGCAGAGCTTCTTCGAGCGCGACGGCCGCCGCTACTTCCGCACCGGCGACCTGGCGAGCATGGACGAGGAAGGCTACTTCTTCATGCGCGACCGGCTGAAGCGGATGATCAACGTCAGCGGCTACAAGGTCTGGCCGGCCGAGGTGGAAAGCATGCTCTACGAGCATTCCGCCATCCACGAGGCCTGCGTCGTCGCCGTCGCCGACCTGCGCAAGGGCGAGACGGTCAAGGCGGTGGTCGCACTGAAGCCAGGCGCCGCGCTCGACGAGGCCGCTCTGGTCGCCTGGTGCCGCGAGCGCATGGCCGCCTACAAGGTGCCGCGCTGCGTCGAGTTCCGCGCGGCCTTGCCGAAGTCCGGTACCGGCAAGGTCATGTGGCGCGAACTGCAGGCCGAGCAGGACAGCCCGCCGGCCGCACGCTGACGCCACGGAGCCCGCGCATGAAGCACGACGAGACGATCGCCCAGGCCCCCGGCGCGCCTGCCGCAGGACCCGGGGCGGCACGCCACATCCCCTTCCTCCACTCCCTCGGCATGCGCCGCGAGCGCGTCGGCGGCGGCGAGGCCGTCGTCAGCATCGAGCTGCACGCCGACCTGCTCAACAACCACGGGGCGGGGCACGGCGGCGTCGTGATGACGCTCCTCGACAGCGCGATGGCGAATGCGGCGCTGAGCCGCATCGACTTCGCCCGCGAGGTGGTCACCGTCGGCATGAACATCGGCTTCATGCGGCCGGCCGCCGGCACGCTGCGCGCGACCGGCCGCGCCACCGGCGGCGGCAAGTCGATCTGCTTCTGCGAGGCGCAGATCGTCGACGACAGCGGCGAGGTCGTCGCGCAGGCGATGGGCAGCTTCCGCTACCGGTCGCGCGCCGCCTGAGCGCCGGCACATCGAACGAGGGAACCGGCGATGTACCTGACCCAGGGGCTGCACCGCGCGTTGCAGCTGCACCCGGACAAGCCCGCGCTGTACAGCGTCGAGGCCGGGCCGGCGGAGGCGCTGAGCGTCGTCACCCTGGTCGACCGCGTGGCGCGCCACGCCGCGGTGCTGCGCCGGCACGGCGTCGCCGCAGGCGACCGGGTGGCGCTGTTCGCACCCAACGGGCCGGCGCTGGTCGTGCAGTTGCTGGCCTGCTGGTGGCTCGGCGCCGTCGCCTGCCCGCTCAACACCCGCTGGAGACGATGGCCGAGCTGCGCCAGGCGGTGGCCGACAGCGGCTCGCGCCTGCTGGTGGTCGACCCCACGCTGCGCGCGGCCTGTGCCGACGGGCTCGCCGGCCTGGTGGCGATGACCGACGGCGAGGCGCTTGCATGCGAGGCCGAGGGCCTGGCGCCGGTGCCCGACACGCGCACCGGCGGCGAGGCGCTGGCCGCGATCCTCTACACCGGCGGCACGACCGGCCGCGCCAAGGGCGTGATGCTGACGCACGCCAACTTCTGGGCCGCCGCCTTGTCGCGCGCCGCCGAGCTGCCCAGCCCGCGCGACAGCGTCTCGCTGCTGGTCGCGCCGCTGTTCCACGTCGCGGGCCTCGGCCGCCTGATCGGCCAGACCATCGCCGGCGGCGCCTGCGTGACGCTGGCGCAGTTCCGCGCCGAGGCCGTGCTGGCCGCGATCGAGCAGTTCCGCATCAGCGACATCATCGTGGTGCCGACGATGCTGCAGGCGCTGCTCGACCACCCGGGCTTCAGCGCCGAGCGCGCGAAGAGCCTGAGCCGCATCGCCTTCGGTGCCGCGCCGATGCCGCCCGACCTGCTCGCGCGCGCGCTCGCCACCTGGCCGCATGCGGTGTTCTTCCAGGCCTACGGCCTGACCGAGACGTCGGCGGCGGTGTGCATCCACCTGCCGACGCAGCACCTGGTCGACGGGCAGCCGGGCCCGCGCACCCACTCGCTGGGGCGGCCCGGGCTCGGCGCCGAGATCCGCGTCGTCGACGAGCTCGGCGCGGAGCTGCCGCGCGGCACGGTGGGCGAGATCGTGGTCCGCGGCCCGATGGTCACGCAGGGCTACTGGCAACAGCCCGAGGCCACCGCCCAGGCCCTGCGCGACGGCTGGCTGTACACCGGCGACGGCGGCCGCATGGACGCCGATGGCTACCTCTACATCGTCGCCCGCCTGAAGGACATGGTCATCAGCGGCGGCGAGAACGTCTACCCGGCCGAGGTCGAAGCCGTGCTGCGCCGCCACCCCGCGGTGGCCGACGTCGCGGTGATCGGCCTGCCAGATGCCCACTGGGGCGAGCGCGTGCATGCGGTGGTCGTGCTGCGCGAAGCCGCCGCCCGCCTCGCGGTCGGCGCGCCCGACGGCCCGACGGCCGGGCTGCTGCAGTGGTGCCGGCAGGAACTCGCCGGCTACAAGTGCCCGCGCAGCCTCAGCTACTGCGACGCACTGCCGCTGTCGGCCGCCGGCAAGGTGCTCAAGACCACCCTCAGGAAAGACCTGACCCCAGGCGCTGCCGACACGCCGCGCTGAGCCGCAACCCCACCCGGAGACCGAGATGCCCTTCGTCCCCCGCCGCCGCATGCTCGCGGCCGCGCTTGCCGCCGCGACCTGCTGTGCCGCCCTCGCCACCCCCGCGCCCGCCCTGGCACAGGAGGCGGCCTACCCGAGCAAGCCGATCCACCTGATCGTGCCCTACCCCGCCGGCGGCGGCACCGACGCGTTGGCGCGCCTGCTCGCCGCGCGGCTCGCCGAGTCGTGGAAGGCCACCGTGCTGGTCGAGAACAAAACCGGCGCCAGCGGCATGATCGGCAACGACTTCGTCGCCAAGTCGCCGCCCGACGGCTACACGGTGCTGCTCGGCATCACCGCGATGATCCAGGGCCCCGCGCTGTTCTCGAAGGTGCCCTACGACCCGGTCCGGGACTTCACGCCGCTGACCATCGTCGCCCGCTCGGCCGACCTGATGGCGGTGCCGGCGAACTCTCCCGCCAAGAGCGTCGAGGAGTTCATCGCCCTCGCCAAGGCCGACCCCGGTCAGTCCAACATCGGCAACTACGGCAACGGCACCTCCTCGCACATCCACGCCGCGATGCTCGCCAGGCAGGCCGGCATCGAACTGAACCACGTGCCCTACCGCGGCGCGGCGCCCCTGCTCACCGACCTGATGGGCGGGCAGCTGACCGCCGCGATGGTCGACTCCAGCTCGGCCCAGCCGCACATCCGCTCGGGCAAGTTCAAGGTGCTGGCGGTCACCGGCGCGCGCTCGTCGCCGCTGGCACCCCAGGCACCGACCATGGGCAGCCTGGGCTATCACTCGTTCGAGCCCTACGGGTGGTTCGCGCTCTTCGTGCCGGCGGCGACGCCGCCGGCCATCAGCCGCAAGCTCTCCGAGGAGTTCGCCCGCCTGATCGGCCTGCCCGAGGTCACGCAGCACATCACCGGGATGGGCCTGGTGCCCGGCGGCAACACGATGGATGAGGCGGCCCGCGAGATCGGCGCCGACCAGCAGGTGTGGAGCAAGGTCATCACCGAAGCGCGGATCCGCCTCGACTGAGGCGCAGGAGCACTCCATGAACACACCGACCCAGGACCCGTTCGACTTCGCCGGCCGCCACGTCTTCGTCGCCGGCGGCAGCAGCGGCATCAACCTCGCCATCGCCGACGCCTTCGCGCAGCGCGGCGCGCGGCTCTCGATCGCCAGCCGCTCGGCCGACCGCGTCGGCGGCGCGGTCGAGCAGCTGCGCCGACACGGCGGCGCGGCGCAGGGCTGCGCGGCCGACGTGCGCGACTACGCGGCGATCGAGCAGGCGCTGTCGCAGGCGCATGCCGCCCACGGCCCGATCGACGTGCTGATCTCGGGCGCCGCCGGCAACTTCACGGCGCCGGCACTCGGCATGTCGAGCAACGGCTTCCGCACCGTCGTCGACATCGACCTGAACGGCAGCTTCAACGTGCTGCGGGCCGCGCATGCCTTCCTGCGCAAGCCGGGTGCCTCGGTCATCAACATCTCGGCGGCGCAGTCGTTCAACCCGACGCCGTACCAGGTCCATGTCTGCGCAGCCAAGGCCGGGGTGGACATGCTCACCCGCGTGCTGGCGATGGAATGGGGCCCCGAGGGCATCCGGCTCAACTCGATCGTGCCCGGCCCGATCGCCGACACCGAGGGCATCCGCCGCCTCGCCCCCACCGACGAGGCCCGTGCGCGCATGCAGAAGACGATCCCGCTCGGCCGCTTCGGCAGCACGAAGGAGATCGCCGACATGGCGCTGGTGCTGTGCTCGCCGCTGGCGGCCTACGTCAGCGGCGCGGTGATCCCAGTCGACGGCGGCGCCTCGCTGCACGGCAGCCGCGACCTGAGCCTCGCCGTGCAGGCGCAGTGAGCACCCCATGGACCCCAATGCCTCCGACGCCTCGGGCCTGCGCTATGAGCTGCGCGACCAGGTCGCGACGCTGACGCTCTGCAACCCCGCGACGCGCAATGCGCTCAGCCCCGAGCTTCACGCGCGCCTGGCCGAGCGGGTGCAGGCGATCGCGCGCGACCCGGCCGTCCGCGCCGTCGTCCTCACCGGCGCCGGCGGGCACTTCTGCTCGGGCGGCGACCTGCGCAACATCGCCGACGCCCAGCTCGACAACCAGGGCTGGCGCGAGCGGATGCAGCGCATGCACCGCTGGTTCGGCGAGCTGGTGGCGCTCGACCGGCCGGTGATCGCCGCCGTCGACGGCGCCGCCTTCGGCGCCGGCTTCGGGCTCGCGCTGGCGGCGGACTTCCTGATCGCGACGCCGCGGGCGCGCTTCTGTGCGTCCTTCCTGCGGGTCGGCCTGGTGCCCGACTTCGGGCTCTTCTACACGCTGCCGCGCATCGTCGGGCCGCAGCGGGCGAAGGAGCTGATGCTGTCGGCCCGCGAGATCGGCGCCGAGGAGGCGCTGCGCCTGGGCCTGGCGATGGAACTGCAGCCGGCCGAGCAGTTGCTCGGGCGCGCACAGGCGCTGGCGGCCAGCTTCGTCGGCGCCTCACCGCCGGCGGTGAGCCTCATCAAGCGCGTGCTCGCCAGCGGCGCGACCGACCTGGCCTCGCGGCTCGAGCTGGAGGCCGACGCCCAGGCCCTGGCGATGGGCACCTCGCAGCACCGCGACGCGGTGGCCGACTTCCTGTCCAAGCGCCCGCCGCGCTTCCAGTGGCCGGGCTGATCTCGCGCCACCGACACGCACCCCTTACGCACCCGACACAGGAAACAGGAGCACCCATGAGTTCATTGCTCGAAGGCAAGGTCGTCGTCGTCACCGGCGCCGGCGGCGGCATCGGCCGCGAGATCGCGCTGGCGATGGCACGCGCCGGCGCACGCGTGGTCGTCAACGACATCGGCGCCTCGCTCGCCGGCGAAGGTGCCGACGCCGGTCCGGCGCAGAAGGTCGTCGAAGAGATCAAGTCCGCCGGTGGCGAGGCGGCGGCCAACACCGACAGCGTGTCCGACCCGCGCGCGGCCGCGCGCATCGTCGCCACCGCGCTCGACGTGTACGGCCGCATCGACGGCGTGGTCAACAACGCCGGCATCCTGCGCGACCGCTTCTTTCACAAGATGGGCGACGACGAATGGGACGCCGTCATCAAGGTCCATCTGTACGGCAGCTACCACGTCAGCCGCGCGGCCGCCCCCCACTTCAAGGAACAGGGCTCGGGCGCCTACGTGCACATGACCTCGGCCTCGGGCCTGGTCGGCAACTTCGGCCAGGCCAACTACTCGGCGGCCAAGCTCGGCATCGCGGCCCTGTCGAAGTCGATCGCGCTCGACATGCAGAAGTTCAACGTGCGCTCGAACTGCATCGCGCCCTTCGCCTGGAGCCGGATGATCGGCTCGATCCCGGCCGAGACCGAAGCCGAGAAGCTGCGCATCGAGCGGCTGAAGCAGATGACGCCGGCGAAGATCGCACCGCTCGCGGTCGCGCTCGCGAGCGACGCCGCGGCCGGCACCAGCGGCCAGATCTTCGGCGTGCGCAGCAACGAGATCTTCCTCTTCAGCCAGCCGCGGCCGGTGCGTTCGGTGCACCGCGGCGAAGGCTGGTCGCCGGAAGACGTGGTGAGCCACGCCCTGCCGGCGCTGAAGGCGCAGTTCTACCCGCTCGAGCGCTCGGGCGATGTCTTCAGCTGGGATCCGATCTGACCGTTGCCGCGGCCGGCTCGCCGAGCCTGCAGTTCGCCAGGTGCGCCACCAGCGCCTGCGCGAGCTTCGGCAGCGGCGCGGCGGCACGGGTCACGATCTTGCTCTCGCGCAGGGCCCATTCGTCATGCAAACCGACCGTCACGAGCTTCATCGTCTGGGCATGGCGCTGCGCCGAGGAGCGCGGGATGACGCCGATGCCGACGCCCGCCTCGACCAGCAGGCAGATCGACTCGAAGCTGCTGACCTGGATGCGAAAGCGCAGATGGCGCCCGATCGCGCGCGCCTGCGCCGGCAGGAAGCTGGCCAGCGCGCTGCCGTCGGCGAGCGAGATGTGGTGCTCGTCGAGCGTCGCGGCGAAGCCGGTGCGCGGCTCGCGCGCCAGGCGGTGGCCCTGCGGCACCACCACCACCAGTTCGTCGCCGACGAACTCGCGCACATCCAGCCCCTCGGTGTCGACGTTGCCCGCGACGATGCCGATGTCGGCATGGGCCTCGTTGATCGCCAGCACGATCTCGTGGCTCAGGCGCTCGTGCAGGTCGATGCTGACGTCCGGATAGCGCGCGAGAAAGCTGCCCATCGCCGACGGCAGCGCGCCGCTGATCGAGGTGGTGTTGGCCAGGATGCGCACATGGCCCTTGAGGCCGCTCGCGTAGTCGCGCAGGTCGACCTTCAGGTGGTCGACCTGCTGCAGCACCAGGCGGGCGTGATGCAGCAGTGCCTCCCCGGCGGGGTTCAGCTCCACGCCCTGGGGCTTGCGATAGAAGAGCTTGGCGCCGATGTTCTCCTCGAGCTGCTTGATCCGCGTGCTCGCCGCGGCGAGCGAGATGCAGGCCCGTTCGGCGCCCTTGCGCAGGTTGGACGCCTCGGCGACGAAGACGAAGAGCCGCAGGTCGGCCAGGTCGAAGTGCATGGCTTGCATTCTGGGGCAGCCCCCCTGCGATGCCCGCAGGGTGAACACCCCGTTCCAAAAATCGAGATGGCGCCTCGGTCGCGTCGCGACGATCCTGTCGGCACACCCATCGGCGCCGCATCGCGATGCCGACATGAGCGAGGAGACAAGCGATGAGATCCCACCCGAGGCCGGCTGCCGCCGGGCTGCCGGGCGCCGCGTTCGTGGACAGATCGGCGGTCGACGGCAGCACGCCGTGTGACGGCGCCCGGGACCTGCCGTTCACCCTGGCCGGCAGGGAGACCCGGACATGAGCCGACAGACACCCGAGGCCTCCGCCGCGACCACGGCCGCTGCGCCGCGCCCGCTCGACGGCATCACCGTCCTCGCGCTCGAGCACGCGGTCGCGGCGCCGGTCTGCACACGCCACCTCGCCGACCAGGGTGCCCGCGTGATCAAGATCGAGCGCCCCGGCGTCGGCGACTTCGCGCGCGGCTACGACCAGAGGGTGCGCGGCCTCTCGTCGTACTTCGTCTGGGCCAACCGCTCGAAGGAGAGCCTGACGCTTGACCTGAAGCACGAGGCCTCCGGGCCGGTGCTCGAGGCCCTGCTGGGCAGCGTCGACGTCGTCGTGCAGAACCTGGCGCCCGGCGCGGCGCAGCGGCTCGGCCTCTCGTACGAGGCGCTGGCGCCGCGCCACCCGCGCATCGTCGTCTGCGACATCTCCGGCTACGGCGACCACGGCCCCTACCGCGACAAGAAGGCCTACGACCTGATGGTGCAAGCCGAGGCCGGGCTGCTGATGGCCACCGGCAGCGGCGACGCGATCGCGCGCGCCGGTTTCTCGGCGGCCGACGTCAGCTCGGGCATGTACGCCTACGCCTCGATCCTCAACGCGCTGCTGCTGCGCGAACGCACGGGCACCGGCTCGCGCATCGACGTCGTGATGCTGGAGACGCTGGCCGAGTGGATGGGCAACCCGATGTACTACGCCTTCGACGGCCAGCCGCCGGCGCCGCGTTCGGGCGCCTCGCACCCGAGCATCGCGCCCTACGGCCCGGTGAAGCTCGGCGACGGCAGCACGCTGCTGCTGGGCGTGCAGAACGAGCGCGAGTGGCAGCGCTTCTGCGCCGAGGTGTTGGACGAGCCCGCGCTGGCGGCCGACCCGCGCTTCGCCAACAACACGCTGCGCACCGCGAACCGCGCGGTGCTCGAAGGGAAGATCGCGGCGCGCTTCGCCGGCCTAGGGGCGACCCAGGCCGAGGCACGGCTGGACGCAGCCGGCATCGCGAACGCGCGCGTCAACGGCGCCGACGAACTCTGGGCCCACCCGCAGCTGCGCGCGCGCGGCCGTTGGACCGAGGTCGACACCCCCGCCGGGCCGGTGCCGGCGATGTGGCCGCCGGCCGGCAACAGCCGCTACGCGCCGCGCATGGACGCCGTGCCCGCGCTCGGCGCCCACACCGCGGCGATCCTGGCCGGGCTCGGCTACGCCGATGCCGACATCGCCGCGCTGCGTGACGCCGGCGCGGTCTAGGCGCATCCACCTCGACGACAGACGAGACACACCACAGCACGCGAGAGACATCCGATGAGCGCATTCCTTCCTCCCGACCCCCAAGGCGGCGTCCAGGCCCGCCACCAGGCGCTGCTCGACCAGGGCCGCTTCGTGATCCAGCGCTGCGGCGGCTGCGGCAAGGCGGTGTACTTCCCGCGCGAGCTGTGCCCGCACTGCGGCGCAGGCGACCTGGCCTGGGAGCAGCCCAAGGGCAGCGGCAGCGTGCACGCGGTGACGACGATGCGCCGCAAGCCGGAGGCTGGCGGCGACCTGAACGTCTCGCTGGTCGAGCTGGACGAAGGCGTGCGCCTGATGAGCCGCGTCGAAGGGCTGCCGCCGGCGCAGGTGACGATCGGCCTGCGCGTGCAGGCCCGCGTGCAGGTGACCGACGGCCGCGGCCTCGTGGTCTTCGACCCGCTGGCCTGAGGAGCACCGCATGAGCGACACCCAGCACCTGACGAAGAGCGACTGGAAGCAGCTGCGCGGCAGCTGCGCCATCGCCGGCGCCGCCACCTTCGGCTGCGGCGAGGCCCCGGGCTACACCGACATGGAACTGCTCGCCGTCTCGGCGCGCCAGGCCGTGGCGGACGCCGGCCTCCAGATGAGCGACATCGACGGCCTCTGCACCGCCAGCGGCGGCGCGACGATGTGGGCGATGCCGGTGATCGAGTACCTCGGCATCCGGCCGAGCTACATCGACAGCACGATGATCGGCGGCTCCAGCTTCATCGCCCACCTGTTGCCGGCGATGCAGGCGCTGCAGTCGGGCCAGTGCCATGCCGTGCTCGTAGCCTACGGCAGCGCCCAGCGCAGCGCCACCTTCGGCCGGCGCGAGATCGTCAACAGCCGCCGCTTCCTCGACCCGCAGCCCTACGAGTACCCGTACGAGCCGACGCTCCCGATGTCGGCCTATGCGCTCGCGGCGTCGCGCCACATGCACGAATTCGGCACCACGCGACGGCAGCTCGCCGAGGTGGCGGTGGCGGCGCGCGCCTGGGCGCAGAAGAACCCCGAAGCCTTCATGCGCGAGCCGCTGACCATCGACCAGGTGCTGGCCGCGCGCATGGTGAGCGACCCGCTCTCGGTGCGCGACGCCTGCCTGGTCACCGACGGCGGCGGCGCCTTCGTGCTGGTGCACGCCGACCGCGCACGCGACCTGCCGAAGACGCCGGTGTACGTGCTGGGCAACGGCACCGCCTGCTGGAACCGGCAGATCTCGGCGATGCACGACCTGACGGTGACCGCGGCCAGCGAGTCCGGCCGCCTGGCCTATGCGATGGCCGGGCTGGGGCCGAAGGACATCGACCTGCTCCAGCTCTACGACGCCTTCACGATCAACGTGCTGCTGTTCCTCGAGGACCTGGGCTTCTGCCCCAAGGGCGAAGGCGGCGCCTTCGTCGAGGGCGGCGCGATCGCCCCGGGCGGCCGGCTGCCGGTCAATACCAACGGCGGCGGGCTCTCCTGCGTGCACCCCGGCATGTACGGCATCTTCGCGCTGATCGAAGCGGTGCGGCAGCTGCGCGGCGAGGCCGGCGAGCGCCAGCTGCCCGGCGTGAAGACGGCACTGGCGCATGGCAACGGCGGCACGCTGTCGAGCCAGGCGACCGCGGTACTCGGCCTCGCGGAGGCGCTGTGAGCACCCCTGCGCCCCAGGCCGCGCCGCCTGCCGCCCCTTACGCCGAGTGGGTCGGCCGCAGCGAGACGCGGGCCGACACGGTGACGCTCGCGCCGATCGCCGCGCTGGCCGCGACGCTCGACCGCGACGATGCGCCGCCACGGCCCGGCGACCCGCTGCCGCCGCTCTGGCACTGGCTGTACTTCCTGCCGGCGGCCCCGGCGCGCGAAATCGGCGAGGACGGCCACCCGCGGCGCGGCGGCTTCCTGCCGCCGGTGCCGCTGCCGCGCCGCATGTGGGCCGGTGGCCGGTTCCGCTTCCATCACCCGCTGCGCGCCGGCGAGGCGGTGGAGCGCCGCTCGCGCATCACCGCGGTGTCGGGCAAGTCGGGCCAGTCGGGCGAGCTGGTGTTCGTCACCGTGCTGCACGAGGTCATCGACGCCCAGGGCCTGGCGATCGAGGAGGAGCACGACATCGTCTACCGCGAGGCGCCGCGCCCCGGCGCACCGGCGCCCGAGCCGCGGCGGGCGCCCGCGTCCAGCGCGTTCTCGCGCCAGATCACGCCCGACCCGGTGCTGCTGTTCCGCTACTCGGCGCTGACCTTCAACGGCCACCGCATCCATTACGACCAGCCCTACGTCACCCAGGTCGAGGGCTACCCCGGCCTGGTCGTGCACGGGCCGCTGATCGCCACGCTGCTGGTCGACCTGCTGCGCCGCGAACGGCCGCAGGCGCGGCTCACCCGCTTCGCCTTCAAGGCGGTACGCCCGCTGTTCGACCTGCACTCGTTCTCGGTGCACGGCGAGCCCGGGGCCGAAGGCCGCATCGCCCTCTGGGCACGCGACCACGAAGGCCTGCTGGCGATGACGGCCACCGCAGAGATCGAATGACCACGCCATGAAGCCACACGTACAAGACCCCTACCAGGACATCCGCGACGCGGTGCGCGCGCTGTGCGCCGAGTTCCCCGACGAGTACTTCCGTCGCATCGACGAGCAGCGGGCCTACCCCGAGGCCTTCGTCGACGCGCTGACGCGCGCCGGCTGGCTGGCCGCGCTGATCCCGCAGGAGTACGGCGGCTCGGGCCTGGGCCTGACCGAGGCCTCGGTGATCATGGAAGAGATCAACCGCGCAGGCGGCAACTCCGGCGCCTGCCACGGCCAGATGTACAACATGGGCACGCTGCTGCGCCACGGCTCCGAGGCGCAGAAGCAGCACTACCTGCCCAGGATCGCCTCGGGGGAGTGGCGCCTGCAGTCGATGGGCGTGACCGAGCCGACCACCGGCACCGACACCACGCGCATCAAGACCTCGGCCGTGCGCCGGGGCGACCGCTACGTCGTCAACGGGCAAAAGGTCTGGATCTCCCGCGTCCAGCATTCGGACTTCATGATCCTGCTGGCGCGCACGACGCCGCTGGCCGACGTGCAGAAGAAGTCCGAAGGCATGTCGATCTTCATGGTCGACCTGAAGCAGGCCATCGGCCACGGCATGGAGGTGCGGCCGATCCCGAACATGGTCAACCACGAGACCAACGAGCTGTTCTTCGAGAACCTCGAGATCCCGGCGGAGAACCTGATCGGCCAGGAAGGCCAGGGCTTCAAGTACATCCTCGACGGGCTGAACGCCGAGCGCACGCTGATCGCCGCCGAGTGCATCGGCGACGGCCACTGGTTCATCGACCGCGTGTCCGAGTACGTGAAGGACCGCGTCGTCTTCGGGCGGCCGATCGGCCAGAACCAGGGCGTGCAGTTCCCGATCGCCGAGGCGCACATCGAGATCGAGGCCGCGAGCCTGATGCGCTGGGAGGCCTGCCGCCTGTTCGACGCCCGCCAGCCCTGCGGCGCCCAGGCCAACATGGCCAAGTACCTGGCCGCCAAGGCGAGCTGGGAGGCAGCCAACGCCTGCCTGCAGTTCCACGGCGGCTTCGGCTTCGCCTGCGAATACGACGTCGAGCGCAAGTTCCGCGAGACGCGGCTCTACCAGGTGGCGCCGATCTCGACCAACCTCATCCTCAGCTACGTGGCCGAGCACGTGCTCGGGCTGCCGCGCTCCTTCTGAAAGGCCCCGCGATGAGCCACCCGAGCCGCGCGCTCGCCGAGTTCGCCTCCGGCCTGCGCATCGAGCAGATCCCGCCCCCGGTGCTGCGCCGCACCGAAGACCTCTTCCTCGACTGGTTCGGCTCGGTGCTGGCCGGCAAGGGCGCGCGCCCGGTCGAGGCGATCGCCGGCTTCGCGCGGGTGATGGGGCCGGCCGACGGCGCGAGCGAAGTGCTGATCTCGCGCAGCGGCAGCAGCCCGCTGTTTGCCGCGCTGGTCAACGGCGCCGCCTCGCACTATGCCGAGCAGGACGACGTGCACAACGGCTCGGTGTTCCACCCCGCCGCGGTCGTCTTCCCGCCGGCGCTCGCGATGGCGCAGGCGATCGGCGCCAGCGGTGCCGAGCTGCTGGCGGCCTCGGTTGCCGGCTACGAGGTGGGCATCCGCGTCGGCGAGTTCCTCGGGCGCTCGCACTACAAGGTCTTCCACACCACGGCCACCGCCGGCACCGTCGCCGCGGCGGCGGCCGTCGGGCGCCTGCTGCGGCTGGATGCGACGCGCATGCTGCATGCCTTCGGATCGGCCGGCACCCAGGCCGCGGGGCTGTGGGAGTTCCTGCGCGACGCCGCCGACTCGAAGCAGCTGCACACCGGCAAGGCGGCCGCCGACGGGCTCACCGCCGCCTGCCTCGCGCAGGCGGGCTTCACCGGCGCCCGGCACATCCTGGAAGGGCTGCAGGGCATGGCGGCCGGCATGTCGAGCGACGCCGACCCGGCGAAGCTGACCGACGGGCTCGGCACGCGCTGGGCGCTGGCCGAGACCTCGTTCAAGTACCACGCCTCCTGCCGCCATACCCACCCGGCCGCCGATGCGCTGCAGCAGGTGATGCGCGCGCACGGTCTGGCGGCCGCAGATCTGGAACGCGTGACGGCGCAGGTGCACCAGGGCGCGATCGACGTGCTGGGCCCCGTGGTCGACCCGCAGACGGTGCACCAGAGCAAGTTCTCGATGGGCACGGTGCTGGGTCTGATCGCGGTGTGCGACCGCGCGGGGTTGGCGGAATTCGACGCTTCGTACTTGGACCCGCGCGTCGTCGAGGTGCGGCGCAAGGTGCACATAGTGCTCGACCCCGAGGTCGACGCCGCCTACCCGCAGCGTTGGATCGGCAAGGTCGAGGTGGTGACACGCGACGGCCGCAGGCTGCACGGCCGCGTCGATGAACCCAAGGGCGACCCGGGCAACACGCTGAGCCGGCCGGAGATCGAGGCCAAGGCGCTGCAGCTCGCGGCCTACGGCCAGGGCGCGAGCGAGGCCGAGATGCGCAGCGTGATCGACCGCGTCTGGTGCCTGGCCGACTGGCCCCGGGTGGAGCGCCTGCTGCCGTGAACGCCCTGCCCCGCAGCTATCTCTTCGTGCCCGGTCATCGGGCCGACCGCTACCACAAGGCAATGGCGGCCGGCGCCGACGCCGTCGTGCTCGATCTGGAAGACGCGGTACCGGCAACGGACAAGGCGGCGGCTCGCCAGGCCGTCGCCGCCTGGCTACGCGACCGTGCGGCAGCGTCGGCCGGCCCGAACCCGACGGCCGAGGCCCGTGCGCCGCAGGTCGTCGTGCGCGTCAACGCGGCCGATACGCCCGACTTCGAGACGGACGTCGGCGCCTGCGCCCAGGTCGGGCCGGGCGGCCTGCAGGCGGTGATGCTGCCGAAGAGCGAACGCGCCGCCGAGCTCGAACGGCTGGCGCGCGCCCTGCCCGGCCTGTCGCTGCTGCCGCTCGTCGAGACCGCCCGCGGGATCGCAGCGGCATCAGAGATCGCGGCCGCCCCGGCGGTGCAGCGGCTCGTCTTCGGCAGCATCGACCTCCAGCACGACCTCGGCATCGACGGCGACGGCGAGGAACTGCTGCTGTTCCGCTCGACCCTGGTGCTGCAGTCGCGCCTGGCCGGCATCGCGGCACCGGTGGACGGCGTGAGCACCGCCTTCGACGACCCCGAGCGGGTGCATGCCGAGACCGTGCGCGGCCGACGCCTCGGCTTCGGCGCCAAGCTCTGCATCCACCCGAAGCAGCTCGCGCCCGTTCACCAGGGGTTCGCGCCCACGCCGGCCCAGATCGACTGGGCGCAGCGCGTGCTCGCCGCGGCCGCTGCCTCCGGCGGCGCCGCCATCGCGCTGGACGGCGCGATGGTCGACCGGCCCGTCATCCTGCGCGCGCAGTCGATCCTGGCGCGCGCGACCTGAACCCACCACAACGATCGCCCCGCGAGGAGACAAGATGATCCGCGACCCCGACACCATGACCGCCTTCCTCGACAGCCTGCGCCGCTTCGTCAAGGAACGCCTCGTGCCGGCCGAGCACACCGTGGCCGAGACCGACGAGATCCCCGAGGACATCGTCGCCGACATGAAGGCCATGGGCCTGTTCGGCCTCACGATCCCCGAATCCTACGGCGGCCTCGGGCTGACAATGGAGGAAGAGGCGCTGGTGATGTTCGAGATGGGCCGCACCTCGCCAGCCTTCCGCTCGCTCTTCGGCACCACGGTGGGCATCGGATCGCAGGGCATCCTGATGGACGGCACGCAGGCGCAGAAGGACGCCTACCTGCCGCGCCTCGCCAGCGGCGAGCTGATCGCCTCCTTCGCGCTGACCGAGCCCGAGGCAGGCTCGGACGCGGCCTCGCTGCGCACGACGGCGCGACGCGAAGGTGACCATTACATCGTCAACGGCACCAAGCGCTTCATCACCAATTCGCCGCAGGCCGGCGTCTTCACGCTGATGGCGCGCACCGACCCCGACAACAAGGGCGCGGGCGGGGTCACGGCCTTCATCGTCGACCGCGACACCCCCGGCGTCAGCGTCGGCAAGCGGGACAAGAAGATGGGCCAGCGCGGCGCGCACACGGCGGACGTGATCTTCGACAACGCCCGGGTGCCGGCAGCCAACGTCATCGGACTCAAGGAGGGCCAGGGCTTCAAGACGGCGATGAAGGTGCTGGAGAAGGGCCGCATCCACATCGGCGCCATCTGCGTCGGGGTGACCGAGCGCATGCTGGAGGACGCGCTGCACTACGCGGTCGAGCGCAAGCAGTTCGGCCAGCCGATCGCCGAATTCCAGCTGGTGCAGGCGATGCTCGCCGACAGCAAGATGGAAGCGTACGCGGCACGCTGCATGGTGATCGACGCGGCCCGGCGGCGCGACCAGGGCGAGGACGTCGCGACCGAGGCGTCCTGCTGCAAGCTGTTCGCCTCCGAGGTCTGCGGCAAGGTGGCCGACCGCGCGGTGCAGATCTTCGGCGGCGCGGGCTATGTCGCCGACCACGGCATCGAGCGCTTCTACCGCGACGTGCGGCTGTTCCGCATCTACGAGGGCACGAGCCAGATCCAGCAACTGGTGATCGCGCGCAACATGATCCGGGAGGCGACGCGCTGAGGCACCGCGAGGCGCCTCGCCGGCACGGTGCCGGCGGACGCCTCCGCTATACTCGGCCGCTTCTCCGGTGGCTGTAGCTCAGTTGGTAGAGTCCCAGATTGTGATTCTGGTCGTCGTGGGTTCGAGTCCCATCAGCCACCCCAGTCAGCCCAGCCGCTCAAGGCAGGCACCCCGGACCGCGCAGCCCCTCTGCCGCTGAGTCCGAGGGCCAACAGGGCTTCCCTCCGAGCCGCTTCCGCGTACAGCGCCCGCCAGCGGGCACCGTCGCTGGCCGCGGCTTATCGCCCGACCCTAGGCACGACTTGGCGTGTGAGCGTGTACCGCCGGTGCACTCACTCCGACGCGGCGTTGGCGACCGTCGCTGCCGCTTCGGTCAGCCGCGCCTTGTACTTGTCCTTCAGCGCGGTGTAGTAGGCCTGCGTCTCGGCCTGCGTCCAGGCCTGCGCGTACTGGCGGCGGATCGCGTCGGCGTCAGCCGCGACGACCGGGTCTCGCCCGTCCACCTTCAGCACCTGCGCCACGACGTAGCCCTCGCCATCGACCAGCACGCCGAGCCACGACGGCAGCTTGGCGGTATCGGCCAGTAGCACCGCCTCGAGCGCCTGCGGCGGCAGCTCGCCCGGCTGCGCGCGCGAGACCCGCAGCGTCGGCGTGCCAAGCCCGGCCGCCGGTTCCTTGCGCCCAAGGGCGAGACGCGCCTCGCCGGCCTTGCGCGCGGTCTCGGCCGCCTTCGCCGCGAGCACTGCCTGGCGCACCTCGTCGCGCACTTCGTCGAGCGTCCGCACGTGCGCGGGCCGGTACGCAACCACGCGCGCGGCGGCGAGCTGGTTCGGGCCGACTTCCGTCGCCTCGGTGTTGCGCTTGCCGCTCAGGCTCTGCTCGTCGAAGAGCGCATCGAAGAGCCGCTTGCTGGCCAGCGCGCCGGTGGCACCCGGCTCCGGCTGGCGCTGCACGGTGGCCTGCAGCACGGTGAGCCCGAGTGCGTCGGCCGCGGGCTTCAGGCTGTCGGCCTGCTCGAAGACCAGGTTGGTCAGCTGCTCCGCCGATTCGGCAAAGCGCGCCTGCGCGAGCTGCTTGCGGGCCTCGGCCTCGATCTCTGCCCGCGCAGCCTCGAAGCTCTTCTTCTCGCCGCCGCGGGCGCCGGTGACGCGGATGACGTGGAAGCCGAAGTCGCTCTCGACGACGTCGCTGGTCTGCCCCGGCGCGAGGCTGAAGGCCACGTCCTCGAACGGCTTGACCATCGCGTCGCGGCCGAACCAGCCGAGGTCGCCGCCCTTCGCGGCCGAGCCCGGGTCCTGCGACTCCTTCTTCGCGAGCGCGGCGAACTGCTCGGCGTTCGCGGCCTTGGCCTGGGCGAGCAGGCCCTCGGCCTTCGCCTTCGCCGCCGCGCGGTCTGCTTCGGAGGCGCTGTCCTTCTCGGCCTTGATCAGGATGTGGCTGGCCTGTCGCTCGGCGGGCGTCGTGTAGCGGGCGGCGTTCTCGTCGTAGAACTTGCGCAACTCTTCCTCGCTCGGGTTCACGCCCTTGGCGACGGCATCGAGGTCGAGCGCGACGTACTCGATGTCGGCCTGCTCGGGCGCCCTGAACTGCGCGGCATGCGCCGGGTCCTTGTACCAGGCCTCGATCTCGGCGTCGTCGGCCTTCACCGACTTCAGGTAGTCCTGGGTGCGAAAGCGCTGCACCTGCACCGAGCGCTGCTGGAAGTAGGCGTCGAGCGCCGCGGTCGCCGGCGTGGCAGGTGCGACCGCGCTGTCGTTGATCGCGGCCATCACCTGGCCGACCGAATAGTCCTGGCGCAGGCGCTCGGCGAACTGCTCCGAGCTCATGCCCTGCGCCTGCAGCAGGGCGGCGTTGACGCTGCCGTCGGGATTGCGCAGGAACGAGAACTGCGGGTCGGCGCGGAAGAGCCGCTGCAACCGCGCGTCGCTGGTCACCAGGTGCTGGCGCTCGACCGCGGCGAGCATGACGTTCTGCCGCACGAGCGAGTCGAGCGTCGACTGACGGAAGGCCGGCGTGTCGAACATCGCGGCGTCGACATCGGGCAGCTGCTGGCGCATGCGCTGGACCTGGTTGCGGTGCGCCGCGTCCCACTCTGCCCGCGTGATCTCGCGCCCGCCCACTTCGGCGACGACGACGTTCGTCGAATCCCTGAAGCCTTCGTAGCCCTGCACGCCGAAGAACACGAACGACGGGAAGATCAGCAGCACCAGGACGAACTGCAGCAGACGGGTGTGCCTACGGACGAACTCGAACATCGACGGTCCCGGTTGATGCACGCCAGCGCGCCGAACATCGGGCAGTGTGCGTGTGTGGCGGTGGGGTGGAAGGGCCCCGCAAACGGAGCCGATACCGTGCTCGACCCCGCGTCTCGCCTCGGCCTTCGGCCCAGGCATCCGGCCCGCATCGCCGGCGGGCCTCGGCGGCTGGCAACCGCTCGGCGTCGACGATTCTAACCGGGCCCTGCTGCGCGCCCGCGAGGGCTGCCGCAAGGCACCGATGCCATGCAATGGTGGGTGCTGAGGGGTTCGAACCCCCGACCTACGCCTTGTAAGGGCGCCGCTCTACCGGCTGAGCTAAGCACCCGACGCCGCAGGCCTGCGGGTCGTCATGCCGATCGCGCGCATTGTCGCCGGTCGTTCAGTTGACCGCTTCCTTCAGGCCCTTGCCGGGACGGAACTTCGGCACCTTGGCGCCCTTGATGTTGATCTCGGCGCCGGTGCGCGGATTGCGGCCGGTGCGGGGTTCGCGAACCGACACCGTGAAGGTGCCGAAGTTGGGCAACGCGACGGAACCTTCCTTGCGCAGGGTCAGCTTGACGCCAGCGATCACGGCTTCCAGCGCACGACCCGCGGCAGCCTTCGAAATGTCCGCCTGCTTGGCGATGTGGTCGATCAACTCGGTCTTGTTCACGTAACTTTCCCCTGTGGTCGCGTATGCGCGTCTGGTCTTGCGGGATGGTATTGGGCGTGCGCGCGAAGGCGTCGGCACGGGCGCTGCCGGGCGCAGCGGAGGACGATTACAGCCCCCCACCCTGGCAGTGTCAAGGGAGCAAAACGAATCCGTACGTGACGCTGCATCGCAATCTGCGGCCCTCGTCACGAACCCCGGCCCACGGCCGACGCACGGCCGACGCGCTCCCGAGAGCACGCAGGCAAGTGAGTACCCGCGCGGGTCGCGGCCCGCGGCTGCGTTCATGCTGGCGCAGGCCGGCGCAAGGCCAGCCAGACGCCCAGCGCCGCAAGGCCCATACCGGCCAGCACGACCGCACCGAGCCCTTCGCCGAAGAGCAGCCAAGCCAGCACGGCGGTGCAAGGCGGTACGAGATAGAGCAGGCTTGTCACACGCGTGGCTGCGCCACGTTGCAACAACAGGTACAGAAGTGAACTGCCGCCGAGCGTCAGCACCAGGACAGACCACGTCATCGCGCCGATGAGTTCGGGATGCCACTCGATCGACGCGGGCTCGAGCGCCGCGAACGGCAAGGTCGACACCAGGGCCGACAGCAGTTGCACGAAGCCGGCCGTGCGCACGTCGCAGGGGGCGACGTGCCGCTTCTGGTAGAGCGCGCCGGTCGTGATCGCGAAGAGCGCGATCACCGCAAACGACAGATTGACCGCATTGACCTCGCCGATGCCGAGCTTGCGCCAGACGACGAGCACCAGACCGGCGAAACCCAGCCCCAGGCCCAGCCACTGCGAGGCCTCGACGCGGCGCTCGCCCGCAGACGCCGCCGTCGCCGAGACCCACAGCGCGGTCAGCACCGGCTGCAAGCCGACCAGCAGGGCGACCGTGCCCGCCGAGGCGCCGTGCCGCACCGCCGCCCAGACGCCGCCGAGATAGCCCGTCTGCATCAGCGCACCGACCACCGCGAGGTGCAGCCACTGCCGGCGGTCCCGCGGCCAGGCCGGCCTTGTGAGCGCGATCCAGATGCCGAAGCACAGCACCGACAGCGCGAAGCGCACCGCCAGGAACTTCATCGGCGGCGCATGCGGCATGCCGTAGCGCGCGACGACGAAGCCGGTGCTCCAGATCAGCACGAAGACCCAGGGCATCGCGCGCGCCCAGCGCTGTGCGCTGCCCGGCTGCGTCGCGCTCATGGGTCTCGAGGAAAGGCCGGGCGCGGCGCCGCGGTCAACGGGCCTTGGCCCGGATCTCGGGAATCGCCTTGATCAGGTAGTACACCATCGACCAGATCGTCAGCACGACCGCGATGACGATCAGCACCCAGCCCCAGATGCGCGTGTCGATCACGCCGAACAGCATGCCGTCGTAGAGCAGGAACGGGATCGCGACCATCTGCACCGCGGTCTTCGCCTTGCCGACCATGTGCACCGCGACCTTGGCCGAGGCGCCGATCTGCGCCATCCATTCGCGCAGCGACGAGATCGCGATCTCGCGCCCGATGATCACGAGCGCGATCAGCGCGTCGGTGCGGCCGAGCTGCACCAGCACCACCAGCGCGGCGCAGACGAGAAACTTGTCGGCCACCGGGTCGAGGAAGGCGCCGAAGGCCGAGGTCTGGTTGAGGCGCCGCGCCAGGTAGCCGTCGAGCCAGTCTGTCAACGCGACGACGATGAACAGCGTCGTCGCGATCAGGTTGCGCGTCGGCTGCTCGAGCGGCAGGTAGAACACCGCGACGATCAGCGGGATCGCGACGATGCGTGCCCACGTCAGCAGGGTCGGCAGGGTGAAGAACATCGGGGCATTGTGCCGGACGAGGTTGTCGGCGCCGCCTGGCGCCGCGGCGCCCCGCGCGGGGCCGGGATGGGGCTGGCTGTCCATCGCGGTCAGTGCAGCGCGCGGTAGATCTCTTCGGCCAGCTCGCGCGAGATGCCCTCCACGCTCGCCAGGTCCTCGACGCTGGCGCCGCTCACGCCGCGCACGCCGCCGAAGCGGTGCAGCAGCCGCGCGCGCTTCTTGGGGCCCACGCCGGCGATGTCCTCGAGCCGGCTGCCGCCGGTGCGCACGCTGGCACGCCGCGCCCGCATGCCGGTGATCGCGAAGCGGTGCGCCTCGTCGCGGATCTGCGCGACCAGCATCAGCGCGGCCGAGTCGCGGCCGAGCGCGACCTTCGGCCGCCCGTCGGCGAAGACGAGCTCCTCCAGCCCGACCTTGCGCCCCTCGCCCTTCTCGACGCCGACGATCAGCGACAGGTCGAGGCCGAGTTCCTCGAACACCTCGCGCGCCATCGACACCTGGCCGCGCCCGCCGTCGACCAGCACCAGGTCGGGCAGGCGCGCGCCGCCTTCGCGCGCGGCCTCGGCGAGCTTCGCGTAGCGCCGCGTCAGCACCTGGCGCATCGCCGCGTAGTCGTCGCCGCCGGCGATGCCCTCGATGTTGTAGCGGCGGTACTGCGCGTTCTGCATGCGGTGCTGCTCGAACACGACGCACGAGGCCTGGGTCGACTCGCCCGCGGTATGGCTCACGTCGAAGCACTCGACACGGAACCCGTCGAGCGCCGGCACGTCGAGGCCGAGCGCGTCGACCAGCGCGCGCGTGCGTGCCTGCTGCGAGCCCTCTTCCGCCAGCAGCCGCGCCAGCGCCAGCCCGGCGCCGCGCTCGCACATGTCGAGCCAGATGCGGCGCTGGCCGCGCGGCGCATGCTGCGCGGCCAGGCGCACGCCGGTCTGCACCGCGAGGGCTTCGACGAGCGCGCGGTCGATCGCGCAGCTCGTGATCAGCACCGGTGGGGGCGGCACCTCGAGGTAGTGCTGGGCGACGAAGGCCTCGAGCACCTGCGCTTCCACGCCCGGGCGGCTCGCGCCGGCTTCCGCGCCGGCGCCTTCCGTGCCTCCGTCTTCCGCGCCCTCGCCTTCCGCGCCAACGGCGCGCTCGGCCAGCGCCTGCGCCTCGGCGCCGACGCCGGTCGCGTCCTCGACATGGGCCGGGAAGTACGGCCGGTCGCCGAGATGGCGGCCGCCGCGCACCATCGCGAGGTTCACGCAGGCCCGCCCGCCCTGCACCTTCACCGCCAGCACGTCGACGTCGCGGTCGCGGGCGCTCGCGCTGTTCTCCTCGACCGACTGCTGGTGCAGCACGCGCGACAAAGCGTCGATCTGGTCGCGGATCCCGGCCGCCTGCTCGAACGCGAGCGCCTCCGCATGGGCCAGCATGCGCGCCTGCAAGGCGCCCATCACCTCGTCCTGGTCGCCCTGCAGGAAACGCTCGGCCTCGGCCACGTCGCGCGCGTACTCCTGCGGCGCGACGAGGCCGACGCAGGGCCCGGAGCAGCGGCGGATCTGGTGCAGCAGGCAGGGCCGCGTGCGGTTGGCGAAGACCGTGTCCTCGCAGGTGCGCAGGCGGAACACCTTCTGGATCAGCTGGATCGACTCCTTCACCGCCCAGGCGCTCGGGTAGGGGCCGAAGTAGCGGTGGCGCCGATCGACCGAGCCGCGGTAGTAGGCGACGCGCGGATAGAGCGCCGCGGCATTCGCCGGCACGCCACCGCCGCTCGCGCCGGTGCCGGTGATCTTGAGGTAGGGGTAGCTCTTGTCGTCGCGGAACAGGATGTTGAAGCGCGGCGCGAGCGTCTTGATCAGGTTGTTCTCGAGCAGCAGCGCCTCGGCCTCGGAGCGCACCGCGGTCGTCTCGAGCCGCGCGATGCGCGACACCATGTGGCCGATGCGCGTCCCGCCGTGGTCCTTGTGGAAGTAGCTCGAGACGCGCTTCTTCAGGTTGCGCGCCTTGCCGACGTAGAGCACGCCGCCCTGCGCGTCGTAGTAGCGGTAGACGCCGGGCAGGCCCGGCAGGGCGGCGACCTCGGCCAGCAAGCGGGCCCGGTCGGCCGCGGCATTCGACGGCGCAGGCGCGGGCGACGCGGCCGTGTCGACCGCCACGTCGTCGAGCGTCCCGTCGGGCGGCGGAGAGCCCTCGACACGGGGCGGCAAGGCGACGGGCGGGCGCGGCGTGGGCATCGCGGCGATTGTGCCGCCGGGCCGATGACCTGCACCGCTGCCGGGCACTGGCTCCAGGCCCGGCGCCAGCAGCGCGGGGCGGGATCCGCCGAGGCGGCCTGTGCTCGCCGGCTTTCGATAATCGGTGCCATGTGGGACCTGTTCTGCCGCGTCATCGACAACCACGGCGACCTCGGCATGTGCTGGCGCCTGGCAGCCGACCTCGCCTCGCGTGGCGTCGCAGTGCGTCTCTGGGTCGACGCGCCCGAGGCGCTGGCCTGGATGGCGCCCGCCGGCGCGCCGGGCGTCGAGCTGCGCCGCTGGACGCCCCCCGCCCCCCCGATGCCCGAGCCGGGCGAGGTCGTCGTCGAGGCCTTCGGCTGCGACCCGCCCGAAGCCTTCGTCGCGCGCATGCGGCGCGAGCGGCCGCCGGTCTGGATCAACCTCGAGTACCTCAGCGCCGAGGATTGGGTCGGGCGCTGCCACGGCCTGCCCTCGCCGCAGGCGTCCGGGCCCGGCGCCGGCCTGGTCAAGTGGTTCTTCTATCCGGGCTTCGACGCGCAGACCGGCGGCCTCCTCCGCGAACCCGATCTTCCGGCCCGTCAGGCCGGCTTCGATGCCGCGGCCTGGCGCGCCGCGCAGGGCATCGCACTGCTGCCCGGCGAACGCTGCCTGAGCCTCTTCTGCTACCAGAACCCGCGGCTCGCGGCCCTGCTCGACGCGCTGGCCGCCGACGCCGCCCAGCCGACGCTGCTGCTGGCCACGCCCGGCCCGGCGCAGCAGCAGGTCGAGGCCGCGATGCAGGGCCAGCGCCGGCGCGGCGCGCTGCGCGTCCAGGCGCTGCCCTGGCTGAGCCAGCGGGCCTACGACGAACTGCTCTGGGCCTGCGACCTCAACTTCGTGCGCGGCGAAGACTCGGCCGTGCGCGCGCAATGGGCCGGCGCCCCGTTCGTCTGGCAGCTCTACCCGCAGCGCGACGGGGCCGAGGCGCCGAAGCTCGAGGCCTTCCTCGACCGCCATCTGGACGGTGCCGAGCCCGGCCTGGCCAGCGCAGTCAGGGCGCTCTGGCGCGACTGGAACGGCCTCCCGGGCGGCGAGGCCGGGCGCGGCGGGCCCGCGGGCGACTTGCCAGCAGCGCTCGCCACGCTGCCCGGCCTCGACGCCTGGCGGCGCCATGCCGTGGCCTGGCGCGACCGCCTCGCCGCACGGCCCGATCTCACGACGGCGCTGCTGCGCTTCGTGGCGGGCCGGCCATGAGGGAGACCGGCAAACGCTAGAATGGCGGGCTTTGCGCGCAACGCCTGCGCCGCACCCTTTTCGGGAACGAACGTCATGAAACTCGCACAGGAAATCCGCGCCGGCAACGTCATCATGCAGGGCAAGGATCCGATGGTCGTGCTCAAGACCGAGTACAGCCGCGGCGGCCGCAATGCCGCGACGGTGCGCATGAAGCTGAAGAGCCTGCTCAACAACTCGGGCACCGAAGTCGTCTTCAAGGCCGACGACAAGATGGACCAGATCGTGCTCGAGAAGAAGGAGTGCACCTACTCCTACTTCGCCGACCCGATGTATGTCTTCATGGACGAGGAATACAACCAGTTCGAGGTCGAGGCCGAGAACATGGGCGACGCGATCAGCTACCTCGAGGACGGCATGACCGTCGAGGTCGTGTTCTACGAAGGCAAGGCGATCTCGGTCGAGCTGCCCACCTCCGTGGTGCGCGAGATCACCTGGACCGAGCCGGCCGTCAAGGGCGACACCTCGGGCAAGGTGCTGAAGCCGGCGAAGATCGCCACCGGCTTCGAGATCCCGGTGCCGATCTTCGTCGCCCAGGGCGACAAGATCGAGATCGACACCCGCACGCACGAGTACCGCAAGCGGGTCTGATCGCTGCCCGGGGCTCGCCGGGCCGGCAGGAGGCGACGGGGCACTTCGGTGCCCCGCGTCGTTCCCGACGCCGCATCGCCCTTGCTATCGTCGACCGATGAGCTTCGACTTCGACGCCGCGGTCACGGCGCCCTTCCGCATGCAGCCGGGCCTGCGGCGCCTGCCGCCAGCGGCGCCGCAGCTGACGCCGATGCTCGACGCCGCAGGCACGCCCCGCCCGCACTGGCACGAAAAGCTCGACGTGCTCTGCGGGCACCCCGCGCAGGCACTGCTGCAACGCGACGGCTTCGATGCCGTCCCCGCGCTCGCCGCCCTTGCGGCGCAGGCCGCGCGGGAACACCCGGCGCACTGCGCCTGGGAAGGCGGCCGCTTCGCGTCGCTCGGCTGGTCGGTCGATGCCGCCGGCCACATCGAGCGACATCGCGACGACGGGCCCGAGGCCGGCGCAACCCTCGCGCAGATCGAACCCTGCTGGCGCCTCGCCGCGCTGCTCAGCCTCGCCCTCGCCGAGGACTTCGCCATCGTCGACGCGCGCGACGCCACGATCCCCTGGCTCGCCGTGGCCCTGCCTTCGGGCTGGGCGCCCGCAGAGAAGGTCGGCCGCCCGTTCGGCGAAGTGCATGCCCCGGTCGCCGACAACCAGCTCGTCGTGCAGGCCGGCCCGGCGCTGTTGCGGCTCGTCACCGGCGACGAGCGCTGGGAGCGCTTCGTCTGGACGATCAGCCCGCATGGCCGGCTCGACGGGCACCCCGCTCGCGGCGCCCTCCCGCCGGGCGAACGCTGGCCAGCGCATCTCGACGCCGACGCCCTTGTCGCCCGGGCCTGGTGGCGCACCGAGCGCCAGACCTTCATCCCGCTGCCGGCGCTAGGCCAGGCGGTGTTCACGATCCTGGTCGACGTGCAGCCGCTCACCGCAGCGCTCGACACGCCGGCACGCGCCGCGCGCGTCCGCGCCGCGCTCGCCTCGATGAGCCCGTCCGTGCTCGCCTACCGCGGCCTCGGGGCGGCCCAGGCCCGCCTGCTCGACTGGCTCGCCCGCCGCGCCGCCGGATGAAGACCGAGCCGGTGCGGCCGGCGCATGTCCGCTTCGACGACGACGGCCAGGGCGGCCGCCTGCCCTACGCGCCCGACTTCGACGACGTCTACCACGCGCGGGCCGGCGCCGAAGGCCAGACGCGCCACGTCTTCCTCGGTGGCAACGGCCTGCCGGGGCGCTGGGCGGGCCGGCGCGACTTCACCATCCTCGAGACCGGCTTCGGCCTGGGCCACAACTTCCTCGCCACCTGGCGCGCCTGGCGCGAAGACCCGCGGCGCGGCGCGCGGCTGCACTACGTCGCGATCGAGAAGCACCCGCCGACGCGTGACACGCTGGCCGCCGCGCACAGGCTGGCCGGCGGTCCGGGCCCGACACCGGCCACCGCCCCGCTCGCGCGCGAGCTGCTCGCCCACTGGCCCTCGCTGACGCCAAACCTGCATCCGCTCGACCTCGACGGCGGGCGCGTGCGCCTGCTGCTCGCCTTCTTCGACGTGCGCGCGGTGCTGCCCGAGCTCGTCGCGCAGGTCGACGCCTTCTACCTCGACGGCTTCGCACCGGCGCGCAACCCGGCGATGTGGGAGCCCCGGGTGCTGAAGGCGCTCGGCCGCCTCGCCGCGCCCGGCGCCACGGCCGCGACCTGGAGCGTCGCGCGCGAGCTGCGCGACGGCCTGTCGACCGCGGGCTTCGCGGTCGAGAAGGCACCCGGCTTCGGTGGCAAGCGCGAGATGACGGTCGCGCGCTATGCGCCGCACACCGGCACCAAGCGCGCGCCGTCAAGGCTCGGGACGCTCGCCGAAGGCGAGCGGGTGGCGATCGTCGGCGGCGGGCTGGCAGGCTGCGCCACCGCGGCGGCGCTCGCGGCGCTCGGCATCGAGAGCGTGATCGTCGAGCGGCATACGGCGCCGGCGGCCGAGACCTCGGGCCAGGCGGCCGGGCTGTTTCACGGCATCGTGCTGCCAGAGGACGGGCCGCATGCACGCTTCAACCGCGCCGCCGCGCTCTGCGCGGCGCGTGCGATCGACGCGCTGAACGGCCTGGGCGGCGCTGCGGCCGAGACAGCACCCTCGCGCGGCGCCGACGCCGCCGGCCACCCGCTGCGCTTCGCCCACGGCGTGCTGCGCCTGGACTTCGCCGACGGCGGCGTCGCGGCGATGCGCGCCCTGCTGGAGCGGCAGGGCCTGCCGCCCGACCACCTGCGCGCGGTCGATGTGGTCGAGGCCTCGGCCCTCGCCGGGCTGCCGCTGCACGCCCCGGCCTGGTGGTTCCCGCAGGGCGGCGCCGTCTCGCCGCGCGCGCTGGCCGCCGCCTGGTGCGCCGCGGCAGGCCCGGCCCTGCGCTGGCGCGGAGGCCTCACCGTCGACACGATCCACCCGGACGGAAGCGGCTGGGCCCTGGTCGATGCCGCCGGGCACACGATCGAGCGCGCCACGCACCTCGTGCTCGCCAGCGCCGCCGACGCCCAGCGCCTGCTCGCACCCTGGGCCGGCGCGGTGGCCTGGCCGCTGCAGTTGCTGCGCGGCCAGACGAGCACGATCGGCGCCGCGCACTGGGCGGCGCTCGGCCTGCCGGTGCCGCGTTGCGCCGTCTCGGGCCACGGCTACCTGCTGCCGCCGGACGAAGGGCGTGTGCTGTTCGGCGCCACCTCCCAGGACGCAGACGGCGACGCCGCCGTGCGCGTCGGCGACCACGCACGCAACCTCCAACGCCTCGAGGCGCTGCTCGGCCGGCCGCTGCCGGCGGTCGACCACCTTCCCGACGGCGCGCTGCACGGCCGCGTTGGCTGGCGCCTCGCCACCGACGACCGCCTGCCGCTGATCGGCGCCCCGGCGGACCCCTGCGCTGCGGCCGGGCCTCACGCGGACCAGGTGCGCTGGCTGCCGCGCCTGCCAGGCCTCCATGTGTTCACGGCGCTCGCCTCGCGCGGCTTGACCTGGGCGGCGCTCGGCGCGCGCACGCTGGCCGCCTTGATCGCAGGCACACCCGCCCCGCTCGAGTCGAGCCTGCTCGACGCGGTCGATGCGGCACGCTTCGCCGCACGCGCCAGCCGGCGCGGTGCCGGTACGACCGGAACGATCGGCACGGGGAACGCGGCGGCCGCGCCGGCGCAGCGCGACGGGCCTTGAACGGAACCCGCTCCCGCCGCGGCGTGCCCACGGAACCAAAGCGGACAGGCGCGGCCCTTACGATCCCCGGTTTGGCGCAACGCGCCCGACACGTCCGTCCCTCGTCCCGCGCCATGCCTGCCCTGCCTCATCGCCTGTCCGTGCTCGCGGCCGCGTCGGCGCTCGCCGCCTGCGCCAGCAACAGCCTGCCCGAGCCGGCCTCACGCACCGAGACCTTCGATTCGGCGCTCCACTCGCGGCCCTACGACGCCGACGTCGCGCGTGCCTGCGAGGCCGCGCGGCGCGCCCTGCTCAGCCAGGGCTACGTGATCGGCGCGTCGAGCGCCGAGTTCGTCAACGGACGCAAGAGCTTCCAGCCGACACGCGACTCGCACGTCGAGATCGACATGCGCGTCGTCTGCGCGCGCGAGAACGACGGCGGCGATACCGCGCTGGTCTTCGTCAGCGGCACCGAGGACCGCTACGCGCTCAAGCGCACCGCCAGCTCGGCCAGCGTCGGCCTGCCGGCGCTCGGCTCGGTCTCGCTGCCGTTCTCGTCGAGTGAGGACTCGCTGGTCAAGGTGGCGAGCCAGACGATCGACCTGCCGGCCTTCTACGAGCGCTTCTACGCGCTGATCGACCGCTACCTGACGCCGGAAGAATCGACCCAGACCTCGACCCGCTGAAGCGCCCGGCCGGCGGCCGCCTCAGAAGGTCAAGGTCCTGACCCCTTGCGGCGTGCCGAGCAGGCACAGGCTCGCGCGATGGCGGGCGAAGATGCCGCAGCAGACCACGCCTGGCCACTGGTTGATCTCGGTCTCCATCGCCGGCGGGTCGACGATGCGCAGGCCGCGCACGTCGAGGAGCGCGTTGCCGTTGTCGGTCGTGACGCCGGCGCGCAGCGCCGGCTCGCCGCCGATCGCGCGCAGGCGGCGCGAGACCTGCGCCACCGCCATCGGGATCACCTCGACCGGTAGCGGAAAGCGCCCGAGCGTGTCGACCAGCTTCGACGCATCGGCGATGCAGACGAAGCGCTCGGCGATGTCCGCCACGATCTTCTCGCGCGTCAGCGCCGCGCCGCCGCCCTTGATCATGCAGCCGCTGCCGTCGATCTCGTCGGCGCCGTCGATGTAGACCGGCAGCGACTCGACCTCGTTGGCATCGAACACCGCGATGCCGTGCGCGCGCAGCCGCTCGGTGCTCACGACCGAACTCGACACCGCGCCGCGCACCCGCTCGCGGATGGTCGCCAGCGCGTCGATGAAGAGGTTGACGGTCGAGCCGGTGCCGACGCCGACCAGGCCGCCTTCGACGACGTGCTCGAGCGCCGCGCGCGCGACGAGCGCCTTCAGCTGGTCCTGCGGGGTGGCGGCGGGCGGGCGGTCCATGCGGCGGTCTCCGGTGATCCGCAGGCGGTCTGCGAGAATCGATCGATTATGACTTTCGCACCCGGGTCTCTCCTGCCGTCGCTTGGCGCCTTCTATCCCTTCGCGCGACCGCTGCTCTTCGGCCTCGACGCCGAGCAGGCGCACGAGCTGACCCTCGGCGCCGTCGCACGCTTCCAGAACACGCCGCTGCAGTGCGCCTGGGCCCAGCGCCGCATCGACGACCCGGTGCAGGTCGCGGGGCTGCGCTTCCCCAACCGGGTCGGGCTGGCCGCCGGCCTCGACAAGAACGGCCGCTGCATCGACGGCCTGGGCGCGATGGGCTTCGGCTTCATCGAGGTCGGCACGGTGACGCCCAAGGCGCAGCCGGGCAACCCGAAGCCGCGCATCTTCCGGCTGCCGCAGTCGCAGGCGCTGATCAACCGGCTCGGCTTCAACAACGACGGTCTCGCCGCTTTCGTCGGGCACGTGGGCGTGGCGACGAGCTTCCGCGCCGCCGGCGGCGTGCTCGGCCTGAACATCGGCAAGAACGCGACGACGCCGATCGAGCACGCGGCCGACGACTACCGCGCCTGCCTCGACGGCGTCTACCCGCACGCCGATTACGTGACGGTCAACATCTCGAGCCCCAACACGCGCAACCTGCGCGAGTTGCAGAGCGACGAGGCGCTCGACGCGCTGCTCGGCGCGCTGCAGGAGCGGCGCCTGCAACTGGCTTCGCAGTACGGCCGCGTGGTCCCGATGTTCGTCAAGATCGCGCCCGACCTCGACGAGGCGCAGGTCGGCGTCATCGCCGCGACGCTGAAGCGCCATTCAATCGACGGCGTGATCGCCACCAACACCACCGTCTCGCGCGAGGCGGTGCGCGGCCAGGCGCACGGCGACGAGGTTGGCGGCCTCTCGGGGCGGCCGGTGCTGGAGGCGAGCAACCGCGTGATCCGCGCGCTGCGCGAGGCGCTGGGCCCCGTGTACCCGATCATCGGTGTCGGCGGCGTGTTCGGCGCGGCGGACGCGCTGGCCAAGCTGGAGGCGGGCGCCGACCTGGTCCAGATCTACACCGGGCTCATCTATCGCGGCCCGGCGCTGGTGACGGAGGCGGCCGAGGCCCTCGCGCGGCGCACATCGGCCCGCCGCGCCACCTGAGCGCCGACCTTCTCAGTCGGCATCGACGAGCTGGTTGATCCAGCAGATCAGGTTCAGGCTGTCGATGTCGGAGTGGCCGTCGATGATCTCGCGGCCGACGTCGGCGACGATGTAGGGCGAATTCGGGATGCGGCTCTTCTTCGCCAGCACGCGGATGTTTGAATCCGGGAACTCGCCGTACGCCGTGTCGGGGCCGGGCTCGCTTGCCGAGCTCTCGTTCAGGCGGGCCATCGCCTCCGCGGCGGCGATCTGACGACAGCCGTTCGCCTGCCCGGACTCCAGCTTCTTCACCCTGCCGCCGTCGTCCTTCGAAGCGCGGGCAACGTGCAGCGGCCAATGCGTCTTGAAGTCGGCATAGTTGCCGAGCGTGTCGCGGTCCATGTTCCATTCGACATACCCGCCGTCTGGATCAGGGCTCGCGACGGGCGAAATGCGGTTGCGCGCCTCCAGCGCCGTCGAGACGACGCGCGCGATCGGGAACGTGACGCGCGTCGCCAGGTCGCCCTCCGAGGAGAGGATCACCAGCCGCGGCTTGCGCTCGAACTCGAAGCTCAACTTCGGTGGCTCGCTGCGCTTCGAGTAGTACTCGATTGCGCCATGCAGCGGCATGTAGCGCATCGCCTCGATCGCCGGGTTGATCAGCACCGTCAGGTCGCCATAGCCGCGGAAGCGATCCGTCGTCTTGCTCGAGTAGAGCCCCTCGACGAAGCGGTTCATGTAGACGTGGGCCAGCGAGTTGAAGACCACCGAGGCGCCGAAGCTGTGGCCGATCAGCACCAGGCGGTTCTTCGAACCTTCCGGCTTCGCCGCGCGCTCGAGGCGCAGCAGGAACTCCAGCAACGCGCCGCGCCCGACCTCGTCGCTGGTGTTCTTGCGCTCCCAGAACGTCAGGTAGCGCAACAGCGGCAGGGGCAGCGACGAGCCGCGCCAGCCCACGTAGACGCCACGGACGTCCGCATCCGGTCGCCAGCGCTTGATGGCGGCAAGCGCACTGTGAAAGGCCTGCACGTTCCCGTCGTCGGCGGCGGCGTTGTGGTGCCAGCCGTGGATGAAGACGACGACGTAGGCGTAGCTGTCGTCTCTCGACGGCGGGCTCTCGGCATGGGCCAGCGCCGCCTCCATCGCCTTGCGGCTGTGGGGCATGCCTTGCTCGTCGATCTCGACGTAGTGGACATCGTGGGTCTCGGCCTTGACCGACCAGTGGTTGCGGCACGGGCCTTCGGCCGTTTCCCAGACCCAGTCGCCCCTCACCCGCTCCGGCGGGCCGATCGCGCAAAGCTCGCCGTCGGCCGTTCGATGCGGGATCGCGGTACAGCCTGCCAGTGCCGACGCGAGAACGATCGCGACCCAGGCTCCAACGCGCATGGCGCCCCCCGTTGCTGCTGTGCGGCCCTTGCTACAGGTCCAGCGTCTTGACGAAGTCGCGCGAGAAGCCGACCACCTTCTCCTTCAGGGGCTCGCGCACGCCGGCGAGCACATCGGTCGCGATCGCGACCCGGCCCGAGCAGTGACGCAGCGTCACCTGGCTGGCGAGCGACTTGAAGAACAGCACCTGGGTGAGGCTCGACTCCGCCTCGAGGCCGAAGGCGAGCAGCGAGACCGAGAGCTCGCCGCCCGGCGCCTGCTCGACGACGCTGACCTGGAAGCGCGAAGCCCGCGTCGCCTGCGTCTCGCGCTCGAAAAGCGTCAGCCAGGGGGTGTCGCTGTTCATCGACTGCAGCGCCTCGAGCGTGGTCGTCACCAGCGCGAGCGAGGTGGTGGCAGGCCCCAGCAGCGCGGTGGCGACCTTCAGGATCGCCTGGTGCGCCTCGAAGTTGCGGCTCGATTCGACGTAGACGGCAAAGGCCTCGTCCTGCACGGCCCAGCCGAGCTGCTTCAGCGTGTCGAAGTACACGCCGTACCAGTCGAAGATGCGGGTCGGGTCCGGCACCTGCTTCTTCGCCACCAGCTGAGCCAGCAGCGAACTGTTGACCAGGTCCTGCCGCCACGGCGAGTCGACGGCGGAACCGAACGACACGATCTCCGAGCCGACGACGGCGGCCTGCTGCTTGCCGGACTGCAGGGCCAGGTCGACGGTCCCGCCGTCGCGCCGGCGCGCTGGCTCGGGACCGATGTCGGCGTCGGCAACGTAGCCGCGTGCGCGGGAGATGCGTTCGGAGGTCATGGCTTCGTCTTCCTGGGGATGGCTCGCGCATGGCGAGCCGGTGATCGCGATCGGAAGCGAGATCACATCACGCGGCGCGGTCGCCGCGCATCCCTAGAGTCGAAGCGGCCTGCATCCGGCGGCAGGCGACGTTGCCGCAGTGCCCCGCGGCGCCGCAGGGCGCCGCGCAGGCTGCGGGCTCAGTGCAGCGGCACGCCCGTCTTCTGCTGCAGTTCCTCGCGCGTCACGCCGGGCGCCATCTCGACGACCTTCAGCCCTTCGGGCGTCACGTCGAGCACCGCGAGGTCGGTGATGATGCGGTTCACCACGCCCAGCCCGGTCAGCGGCAGCGTGCACTTGGGCAGGATCTTGAGGTCGATCGTGCCGTCCTTCTTCTTCGCCACGTGCTCCATCAGCACCAGCACGCGGCCGACGCCGGCGACGAGGTCCATCGCGCCGCCCATGCCCTTGACCATCTTGCCGGGGATCATCCAGTTGGCCAGGTCGCCCTCGGCGCTGACCTGCATCGCGCCGAGGATCGCGAGGTTGATCTTGCCGCCGCGGATCATCCCGAAGCTGTCCGCGCTGCTGAAGATGCTCGAGCCCGGCAGCGTCGTCACCGTCTGCTTGCCGGCGTTGATCATGTCGGCGTCGACCTCGTCCTCGGTCGGGAAGGGGCCGATGCCGAGCAGGCCGTTCTCGCTCTGCAGCCACACTTCCATGCCCTGCGGCACGTGGTTGGCCACCAGTGTCGGCAGCCCGATGCCCAGGTTCACGTAGAAGCCGTCGCGCAGCTCGTTCGCGGCCTTCGCGGCCATCTCATCGCGGTTCCATGCCATGTCGGATCTCCTCGGGGTTCAGGCGGCCTTGGCGGCGCGGACGGTGCGTTGCTCGATGCGCTTCTCGGGCTTTTCGTTCAGCACGATGCGGTGCACGAAGATGCCCGGCAGGTGCACCTGGTCGGGGTCGAGCGTGCCGGTCTCGACGACCTTCTCGACCTCGACGATCGTGGTCTTGCCCGCCTGCGCGACGTTCGGGTTGAAGTTGCGCGCGGTCTTGCGGAAGATCAGGTTGCCCGACTTGTCGGCGATGTAGGCCTTGACCAGCGAGACCTCGGGCAGCAACGAGCGCTCCAGCACGTAGGTCTGGCCGTCGAACTCGCGCAGGTCCTTGCCTTCGGCGACGACGGTGCCGACGCCGGTCTTGGTGAAGAAGGCCGGGATGCCCGCGCCGCCGGCGCGCAGCTTCTCGGCCAGCGTGCCCTGCGGCGTGAACTCGAGTTCGAGCTCGCCGGCGAGGTACTGGCGCTCGAACTCCTTGTTCTCGCCGACGTAGCTCGAGATCATCTTCTTGATCTGGCGCGTCTCGAGCAGCTTGCCGAGGCCGAACCCGTCGACACCGGCGTTGTTCGAGATCACCGTCAGGTTCTTGACGCCGCTGTCCTTCAGCGCGTCGATCAGCGCCTCGGGGATGCCGCAAAGGCCGAACCCGCCGACGGCCATCAGCTGGCCGTCACGCACGACACCTTCCAGCGCGGCGGCCGCGCTCGGATAGACCTTGTTCATCGATGAACCTCGTCGGAAGTGGGGAAACAGGAGCTGCAGACGCGCCACGCCCGGCATCGGACGGCGCAGGGCACCCGTCGGAGGCGCAAGTCTAAGCGCCGCGGCAGGCTCGAAGCGCCGGACGCGGCGTGGTCAAAGTTGTCGCGACGCCCGGCACGCAGATGGCCTCACCGCATCGGTGCGGTTGGCCACGGGTTCGAGGCGCCTGATGGCGCTTGGCGCGCTTCGCTGGTGCTGCGATGCGGCAGATGCCGCTCTGATCCGGTGCTTCGATGCACTGAGGGCTCGCTCTGCGCATCGCTCGCAGGCCAGGGCTGGCACGCGCCAACGCGATCTCCCCGCCGACAGGCGTTCAACATCGCTCCGTCGCCGGCGATGCGTGTCGATCCGCGCTGGCCTGGATCGTCTACCGAAGGCGGGACGCATCGACCACCCGACGGACACCACCATGAGCATGCTGCGCATCGAGAACTACACCCTTTCCGCCGACGGCTTCGCGGCCGGCCCGCGCCAGAGCCTGCAGACGCCGCTCGGCGTCGGCGGCGAGGACCTGCACGGCTGGATGGTCGCGACCCGCGGCTTCCACCGCCTCACCGGCCGGGAAGGCGGCACGACCGGTCCCGACGACGATTTCGTCGCGCGTGGCTTCGACAACCTCGGCGCCTGGGTCATGGGCCGCAACATGTTCGGCCCGGTGCGCGGCCCCTGGCCCGACGACGAATGGAAGGGCTGGTGGGGCCCGAACCCGCCGTACCACGTGCCGGTCTTCGTGCTCACGCACCACGCCCGCCAGCCGGTCGAGATGGCAGGCGGGACCGTCTTCCACTTCGTCACCGAAGGCCTCGACGCGGCGCTGGCCCGGGCGCGCGAGGCCGCCGGCGGCAAGGACGTGCGCCTCGGCGGCGGGGCGTCGACGGTGCGCCAGGCCGTGCTGGCCGGCCGGGTGGACAGCCTCCATCTCGCGATCTCGCCGGTGCTGCTCGGCTCGGGGGAGGCGCCGTTCGCGGGGCTGGACTTGCCGGCGCTCGGCTACCGCGTCAGCGAGCGCGTCGGCACGGCGGCGGCGCTGCACCTGGTGCTGACGAAGGACCGCCCTCAGGCGGGCTGAGGTCGGCCCCGGCCGCCGTCGGGGCAGGACCGGCCGGGGCCACGACAGGCGGCGCGGCGGCGCATACTGGCCCGCTCGCCGCGCCCCCGACGCGCCCCGCCCGGCGCCCTCCGCACCTCGGGTGCGCGGCACCCCCAGGACGCCATGCCGCTCGCCGACTTCCACCCCGCCGTCGCCGCCTGGTTCGCCAGCCGCTTCCCCGCACCGACCGAGGCGCAGCGCGCCGCCTGGCCGGCGATCCGCGCCGGGCGCCACACGCTGGTCGCGGCGCCGACCGGCTCGGGCAAGACGCTGACCGCCTTCCTCGCCGCGATCGACGTGCTGGTGCGCGAGGGCGTCGCGCGCGGCGGTGCGCTGCCGGGCGAGACGTTCGTCGTCTACGTCTCGCCGCTGAAGGCGCTGTCGAACGACATCGGCGCCAACCTCGAGGCGCCGCTCGCCGGCATCCGCGCCGAGCTCGAGCGGCTCGGCCTGCCCCAGGTGGCGATCCGCACCGGCGTGCGCACCGGCGACACGCCGGCCGCCGAGCGGCGGCTGACCCTGCGCGAGCCGCCGCACCTGCTGGTGACGACGCCCGAGTCGCTCTACGTGCTGGTCGGCTCGGCCTCCGGGCGCCGGATGCTGGCCGGCGTGCGCACGGTGATCGTCGACGAGATCCATGCGCTGGCAGCGAACAAGCGCGGCAGCCACCTGGCGCTGACGCTCGAGCGGCTGCAGGCCGTCTGCCGCGCGCCGCTGCAGCGCATCGGACTGTCGGCGACGCAGAAGCCGATCGACGTCGTCGCGCGCTTCCTCGTCGGACGCGGCACCGGCGAGGCCACCGCCCGGGCCGGCAGCACGCCGCGCGGGCAGCAGCTGCTGTTCGAGCCGGAGGCGAGCGCGTTCCCGGCGCTGCCGGCGGCCGACCGCGCCGCCACCGACGCGGCGGCCGTCGTGCACGAGCCTGGCTGTCCTGCGCCCGCCAACGCCGCGGCCGCCGACCCCGTTCCGGTCGACTGCACGATCGTCGACATCGGCTACCGCCGCCGCCGCGACCTCGCGCTCGAGCTGCCGCCGACGCCGCTCTCGGCCGTGATGTCGAACGACCAATGGGAGCAGGTCTACGCCCGCGTCGCCGAGCTGGCGCTGCAGCACCGCACGACGCTGGTCTTCGTCAACACGCGCCGCATGGCCGAGCGCGCCGCGCGCCACCTGACCGAACGCCTCGGCAAGGAGCGTGTCGCGACCCACCACGGCAGCCTGTCACGCGACCTTCGGCTCGACGCCGAGCAGCGCCTGAAGCGCGGCGAGCTGACGCTGCTGGTGGCCACCGCCTCGCTCGAGCTCGGGCTCGACATCGGCGACGTCGAGCTGGTGTGCCAGCTCGGCTCGCCGCGCGCGATCGCGACCTTCCTGCAGCGCGCCGGGCGCGCCGGCCACGCGGTCGACGGCACGCCGAAGGCGCGGCTCTTCCCTCAGACGCGCGACGAGCTGGTCGAGTGCGCCGCGCTGCTCGACGCGGTGGGCCGCGGCGAGCTCGACGCGCTGCGCGTGCCGCCGGCGCCGATCGACGTGCTGGCCCAGCAGCTGGTGGCCGAGGTCGCGAGCGACGAATGGCAGGAAGACGCGCTCTATGCGCTGGTGCGTCGCGCCGAACCCTATGCGGCGCTGCCACGCGAGCATTTCGACGAGGTGCTGCGCATGCTGGCCGAGGGCTACACCACGCGCCAGGGCCCGCGCGGCGCCTACCTGCACCGCGACAGCGTGAGCGGCAGCGTGCGCGCCCGTCGCGGCGCGCGCATGACGGCGCTGACCTCGGGCGGCACGATCCCCGAGACCGGCGACTACGCGGTCTGGCTCGAGCCGCAGGCCGAGCGCATCGGCACCGTCAACGAGGACTTCGCGATCGAGAGCCTGGCCGGCGACATCTTCCAGCTCGGCAACACCAGCTACCGCATCCTGCGCGTCGAGCCGGGCCGCTTGCGCGTCGAGGACGCGAAGGGCGCGCCGCCGAACATCCCGTTCTGGCTCGGCGAGGCGCCGGGGCGCAGCGACGAGCTCTCGTTCGCGGTGCAGCGGCTGCGCATCGAGGTCGAGGCGGCACTGGCCGCGACGCCGCCGGGCGACGCGCGCATCGAGCAGGCGCTCGCGGTGCCGCTCGCGATCGAGGGCGTCGACGCCGCGGCCGCCCAGCAGATCGTCGACTACCTCGCCGCCGCGGCCGCCGTGCTCGGTGGGCTCCCGACGCAGAGGCGCCTGGTGCTCGAGCGCTTCTTCGACGCCTCGGGCGGCATGCAGCTGGTGCTGCACGCGCCCTGGGGCAGCCGCGTCAACCGGGCCTGGGGCCTGGCGCTGCGCAAGCGCTTCTGCCGCCAGTTCAATTTCGAGCTGCAGGCGGCGGCGACCGAGGACGCGATCGTGCTGTCGCTGTCGACCAGCCACAGCTTCGACCTCGCCGACGTGGCGCGCTACCTGCGCCCGGCCACCGCGCTCGACGTGCTGACCCAGGCCCTGCTCGACGCGCCGCTCTTCGGTGCGCGCTGGCGCTGGAACGCGACCAACGCGCTCGCGCTGCCGCGCATGGTCGGCGGGCGCAAGGTCGCGCCGCAGCTGCAGCGCATGAAGGCCGAGGACCTGCTCGCCGCCGTCTTCCCCGACCAGGTCGCCTGCTTCGAGAACCTGACCGGCGCCCGCGTCGTGCCCGACCACCCGCTGGTCGCGCAGACGCTGCATGACTGCCTGTACGAGGCGATGGACACGGCGGGCTGGCTCGAGGTGCTGCGCCGTCTCGAAGCGGGCGAGATCGAAGTCGTCGCGCGCGACCTGCCGACGCCCTCGCCGCTCGCCGACGAGGTACTGAACGCCAAGCCCTACGCCTTCCTCGACGACGCGCCGCTGGAAGAGCGCCGCACCCAGGCCGTGCAGCGCCGTCGCTACGGCGAGGCCGAGCCCGTCGGCGAGCTCGGCCGGCTCGACCCGCAGGCGATCGACGCGGTGCGCGACGAGGCCTGGCCCGAGGTGCGCAGCGCCGACGAGATGCACGAGGCGCTGATGGCGCTCGGCGTCGTCACCGATGCCGAGGTGGCGCGCGGCGAGGGCTGGAGTGCCTGGCTGGCCGCGCTGGCGCAGGGGCGGCGGGCGACGCGGCTGGCACTCGATGCGGCGGGTGACGCGGCGCCGAAGGCCGATGCGGAGCCCCGCATCGCGGTGGCTGCCGGTCCCGCTGACTCGACGGACGGGGCCCAAGCCGGCGCTGCCGGCGCGGTGGGGGGCATCGACACGGTCGGCCTGTGGGTCGCCGTCGAGCGCCTCGGCCAGGCGCTCGCACTGCACCCGCAGGCCAGCCCGCAGCCGCCGCTCGCGGTGCCGGCCGGCACCGAGCCGGCGACGCGGGAAGACGCGCTGCGCGAGTTGCTGCGCGCGCGCCTCGGCGGCCTCGGGCCGGTGACAGCGGCCACGCTCGCGGCGCAGCTCGCCGTCGACCGCAGCGAGGTCGAAGGCGCGCTCGAAACGCTGCGCGCCGAAGGCAGCGTGATGGCCGGCACGATCACGCCCGGCGCGCCAGAGACCGAATGGTGCGAGCGCCACCTGCTGGCGCGCATCCACCGCTACACGCTGAACCGGCTGCGGCGCGAGATCGAGCCGGTCGAGCCGCGCGACTTCCAGCGCTTCCTGCTCGAATGGCAGCACGTCGGCGCCGAGGCGCGCGTCAGCGGCGCCGAGGCCCTGCCCGCGGTGCTCGCCCAGCTCGAGGGCTACGAGGCGCCGGCCGCGCTGTGGGAGGCCGAGCTGCTGCCCGCCCGCGTGGCCGATTACGTGCCGGCCTGGCTCGACGAGCTCTGCGTCTCGGGACGCACGCTCTGGACGCGGCTGCGGCCGGTGGCGGGCGTGAACGCCGCGGCCGATGTCGGCAGCACGCCCGGGCTCGAAGGCCTGGCAGCGCCCGCCTCCGATGCCGACAGGCCGGCACCGACCGGCGCCCCGCGCCCGGGCGGCGGCCGCGGCTCGCTGCGGGCCACGCCGATCCTGCTGCTGCCGCGCCGCAGCGCGGCAACCTGGGCCCTGCTCGCCGCGGCCGACACGCCGGCGCCGCCGCTCGGCTCGCGGGCGCAGCGCGTCGCCAACCACCTCGCGGCCCACGGCGCCTCATTTTTCGACGAGCTGGCCGAGGGCGCCCACCTGCTGCGCGCCGAGCTGGAGGACGCGCTGGCCGAACTGGTCGTCGCCGGGCGCATCGGCTGCGACAGCTACGCCGGCCTGCGCGCGCTGCTGATGCCCGCCGCGCAGCGTGCCGCCGCCGGCCGCTCGCGCCGCCACCTGCCGCTGCGCGGCATCGAGGACGCCGGGCGCTGGGCGTTGCTGCGCGCGCCGGTGGCGCCTTCCGGTGCGCTCGCGGCTGGCATGCCCGACCCGGACCCGGCGGTCGAGGCGGGCGCAGACCCAGCTGCGGAAGCACCCAGGGCCGCCGACGCACGAGCCACCGCGGCCGCCGCGGCGGCAGCCACGAACGAGCGCGTCGAACACGTCGCACGCACCTTGCTGCGGCGGTATGGCGTCGTCTGTTGGCGCCTGCTCGAACGCGAGGCGGCCTGGCTGCCGCCCTGGCGCGAGCTGGTGCGCGTCTACCGCCGCCTGGAGGCGCGTGGCGACATCCGTGGCGGTCGCTTCATCGCCGGCGTCCCGGGCGAGCAGTTCGCGCTGCCGGACGCGATCGGCGCGCTGCGCGAGGCCCGTCGGCGTCCTGCCGACGGGGCGCTCGTCGTCCTCGCGGCGGCCGACCCGGCGAACCTGCTCGGCTCGGTGCTCCCCGGCGCCCGCGTGCCGCGCATCGCGGGCGCGCGGGTCGTTTACCGCGACGGCCTGCCGGTCGCGGCGCGGGGCGGCGGCGCCGGCCGGGCGGAGATCGAGTGGCTGCAGCCGCTCGAAGCGCCCCTCAAGCGCCTGGCCGAACGGCTGCTGGCCCTGGAGCCCGCGCTGCGCCCTGCCGCGGCAGCCCAGCCGACTCAGCCGGCCCACAGCGCAGACCCGGCGGGGTGAGCACCGCCATTCTCATATCAGCTGCATCAGGCGCCGAGCACCGCCCTCACCCTCTCGGGCAAGGGCACCGACTTCTGCTTCGGAAAGTCCGTCCACACCACCGTCGCGCCGCCGGCCGCGTAGAGCGTGTCCGCGTCGTCGGTGCGTGACAGCAGCACATAGGTGTCGAAGCTGCTGCGACCGACCTCGCCGACGTAGTGGCGGGCCAGCACCTCGCCCGGGTACTCGAGCTGGCGCAGGAAGTTGCAGAACGCGTTGATGATCACCGGGCCGGTGCCGCGCGGGTCGACCGCAAAGCCTTCCTTCTCGAGCCACGCCACGCGCGCGGTCTCGAGGTAGCGGAAGTAGACCGCGTTGTTGACGTGGCCCATCGCGTCCATGTCGCCCCAGCGGATCGGGATGACCAGCTCATGAGTCAGTCGCTTGGTTTCGGGCAGGTCGATGCGCATGGAGACTTCTTCTCGGTCGTCGGAAAAGACCGGCGCGAGGGGCGCCGCGTCAGGACAGGTCGATGCCGAGCTCCGCCGCCATGCGGTGCAGCTGGCTACGCAGCATCGCCACCTCGGCCTGCAGGCGTTGCTGGTTGGCCTTCAGCGCGGCGATCTCGCCGGCGGCCAGCAGGTCGTCCTGCGGCGCGGCGGCCGCCGCGGCGGCGATGTCGATCGGGCCGCCCACGAGGTGCGCCCAGCGCCCCTCGCGCGCTCCCGGCGCGCGCGGCAGGCGAACGACGAGCGGCCCGCCCTTCTCGGCCGGCCGACCCTCGAGCTCGTCGAGAAAGGCCTCGACCGACGAGATGTCGGCGAAGCGGTGCAACCGCTCGGTGTTGGCGCGCAGTTCGGCCGTCGTCTGCGGGCCGCGCAACATCAGCATCGTGAGGATCGCGGCCGACTGCGTCGGCACGCCGATCGCGCGCTGCAGGTTGTGCTCGTAGCGCAGCACGCGGCTGCCGCTCACCTCGACGACCAGGCTCAGCGTCTTCAGGTCGTCGATCGCGGCCAGCACCTCGGCGTCGCTGGCGTTCGTCACCGGCTCGCGAGCGGTCTTCTGGTTGCAGCCGAGCACGAGCGCATTCAGCGACAGCGGATAGCTGTCGGGCACCGTGTGCTGCTTCTCGAACAGCACGCCGGCGACCCGGCATTCGAGCAGCGAGAGCGCCCTCATGGCTGTCGTGCCTCAGACCGAGAAGCCGTCGTCGGCCTGGATCACCGCGCCATTGACGAAGTGGCTCTCGTTGGCGCACAGCATCATCAGCACCGCGTCGAGGTCGGCCGGCTGGCCGACGCGCTTGCGCGGGAGCATCTCCATCAGCTTGCGGCCCTGCTCGGACTGCCAGTGCCGCTGGTTGATCTCGGTGTCGATGTAGCCGGGACAGATCGCGTTGACGTTGATGCCGTAGCGACCCCATTCGAGCGCCATCGCGCGCGTCATGTGGATCATGGCCGACTTGCTCATGCAGTAGACGCCGAGCTGCCCGATCACGCGCAGGCCGGCCGTCGAGGCGATGTTGACGATGCGCCCGCCGGTGAAGGTGCCGGGCGCCGCGCCGCGGGCGCGCGCCAGCATGCGCTTGCCGACCTCCTGCGCGACGAAGAAGGCGCCGCGGGTGTTGGTGTCGAAGACGTAGTCGTAGTCGTCCGGCGTCACCTCGATCAGCTTCTGCGTGGTGCTGACGCCGGAGTTGTTGACCAGGATGTCGATCGAGCCCATCTCGGTCTCGGCGTGCGCGACCGCGGCCTTGATGCTGTCGTGGTCGGTCACGTCGAGGCGCACGAAGTGGGCGTCGCCGCCACCCGCCTCGATCTCGGCGCGCAGGGTCTTCAGGCGCTCGACGCGCCGGCTCGCCAGCACGACCGCGGCCCCGGCCTTCGCGAGCGTCTTCGCGAACTGGGTGCCCAGGCCGCTGGACGCGCCGGTGACCAGCGCGACGCGACCCGACAGGTCGATCTGATAGCTCATGGGACTCCTCGTGCTTCTCGTCCGGGCACGCGCTGCCTTCGGCAAGCCGCGCCCGGCGGGCTGCGCCCGTGTGCGGAGCAGCCAAGATAGCACGGGGTCCCGCGGTTCAGGGCGCGGCGTTGACCTCCAGCGCCGGCACCGAGACAGACTGCCGCGAGATCGCCCAGTAGATCAGGCCCGCCACGCTGCCGGCGACGAAGATCGAGAAATGGGCGAATGGCGAGAGCGCCGGCAGCAGCGCCGTCGCGAAGCCGATCAGCGAGGCCGGCACCAGCGCGTAGATCGCCTTCATGTTGACGCCGTTCTGGTACCAGTAGCGGCCCGTCGGCGACAGGGTGTAGAGGTCGGGCACCGTCACCGAGCGCTTCTTCACCAGGTAATAGTCGACCAGCAGGATGCCGTACAGCGGGCCGATCGCGCAGGCCAGCATGTCGATCGTGTAGTGGATCATCTCCGGGTTCTTGAAGAGGTTCCACGGCGTCACGAAGATCGAGCCGATCGCGGCCAGCATGCCGCCCATGCGCCAGCTGATCTTGCTCGGCGCCAGGTTGGTGAAGTCGAAGGCCGAGGGCACGAAGTTGGCGACGATGTTGATGCCGATCGTGGCGATGACGAAGGTCACGGCGCCGATCAGCACGACGGTCGGGGAATCCATCCGTCCCACCATGTCGACCGGGTCGGTGATCAGCTCGCCGAACACCGGCACCGTCGCGGCGGTGGTCACCACGGTCACGATCGAGAACGCGAGGTAGTTGATCGGCAGGCCGAGGAAGTTGCCGTGCCTCACCTCGTCGAAGCTCTTCGCGTAGCGCGAGAAGTCGCCGAAGTTGAGCACCGGGCCGGCGAAGTAGCCAGCCACCAGCGCCATCGCGGTGATCATCGTCGTGACGACGCCCCAGCCTTCGAGCGCCTTGTCGCCGAGCTTCAGGTTCAGGTTGCCGCCCGACTTCCAGAGCATCCAGCCGGCGAGGATGAACATCACCACGTAGACGGCGGGGCCGGCGAAGTCGATGAACTTCTTGATCGACTCCATGCCGTTCCAGAAGACCAGCGCCTGCAGCACCCACATCGTCATGAAGGCGACCCAGCCGACCGTCGAGAGGCCGGCGAAGCCGTGCTGCTCGACCTGCGCATAGGGCGCGAGCTCGGGCCAGAACTTGAGCATCAGCACCACCAGCGCATGCGAGGCGAGATAGGTCTGGATGCCGTACCAGCCGACCGCGATCAAGCCGCGGATCATGGCCGGGATGTTGGCGCCGCGCACGCCGAACGAGGAGCGGCACATCACCGGGTACGGCACGCCGTGCGCCTGGCTCGGATTGGCGATCAGGTTGCAGAAGAAGCGCACGATCATGATGCCGGCCACCAGCGACACCAGCACCTGCCAGCTCGTGAGGCCGAGCGCGAAGAGGCTGCCCGCGAAGATGTAGCCGCCGACGCTGTGCACGTCGCTCATCCAGTAACAGAAGATGTTGTAGCTGGTCCAGGTCTGCTTCTTCAGCGGTGCCAGCTCGTGGTTGTAGAGGCTCGGCGCGGCGTTCCTGATCTCGAGGACGTCGTGTGCATCCTGGGCGTCGTGGGACATCGTGGTCGCTCCTTTCGAGAGGACGGGCCCGTGGACGAGCGCTGACCCCGGTGCCGATGCGGCGCCGGGCCGGCGCGCCGTTCGACCTGGATCGGTTCTGGACACAGGCCCCGTCGCAACTTGCATACCACTGGGCGTCACGGCACCACGATGTGGCGCAATGCCCCTCAACGGCACCCCAGGCGCATCGCGCACGATCGGTTCGTGCACGACTCGTAGAATCCGCCGAAGACGAGACAGCACAGGCGAGACCCGAGCCCATGACCTCAGAAGAAATACTTGCCCAGTTCGGGCCGCGCGAGGCGATGGAGTACGACGTGGTCGTCGTCGGCGCCGGCCCCGCCGGCCTGGCCACCGCGATCCGCCTGAAGCAGCTTGCCGCCGAGAAGGAGCAGGAGATCTCGGTCGTCGTGCTCGAGAAGGGCTCGGAGCCCGGCGCCCACATCCTGAGCGGCGCGATCATGGATCCGATCGCGATCGCCGAGCTGTTCCCGGACTGGAAGGAGCTTGGCGCGCCGCTCGAGCAGGAGGTGACGAGCGATCGCTTCCTCTTCCTCGACGAGACCGGTGCCAAGGCAACGCCCGAGTGGCTGCTGCCCGACTGCTTCAAGAACCACGGCAACTACATCGTCAGCCTGGGCAATGTCGTCAAGTGGCTCGCCCAGCAGGCCGAGGGCCTGGGCGTCGAGATCTTCCCCGGCTTCGCCGCCGCCGAGGTGCTGTACGACGAGAACGGCGCCGTGAAGGGCGTGGCCACCGGGAACATGGGCATCGGCAAGGACGGCGAGCCGACCGAGGCCTTCCAGCTCGGCATGGAGCTCCACGGGAAGTACACGGTGTTCGCCGAGGGCTCGCGCGGACATCTCGGCAAGCGGCTGATCGAGCGGTTCAAGCTCGATGCCGGCAAGGACCCGCAGAGCTACGGCATCGGCCTGAAGGAGCTGTGGGAGATCGACCCCGCCAAGCACCAGCCCGGCCTCGTCGTGCACACCGCCGGCTGGCCCCTCGATGCCGAGACCTACGGCGGCTCGTTCCTGTACCACGCGGCGAACAACCAGGTCTCGATCGGCTTCGTCGTCGGGCTCGACTACCGCAACGCCTGGCTCAGCCCCTTCGAGGAGTTCCAGCGCTTCAAGACGCACCCGGAGATCCGCAAGTACCTCGAGGGCGGCAAGCGCCTCTCGTACGGCGCGCGCGCGATCACCGCCGGCGGCATCCTCAGCCTGCCGAAGACGATCTTCCCCGGCGGCGCGCTGGTCGGCTGCGATGCCGGCTACCTGAATGCGAGCCGCATCAAGGGCAGCCACGCGGCGATCAAGACCGGCATGCTCTGCGCGGAGAGCGCCTTCGACGCGATCGTCGCCGGCCGCCAGCGCGACGAGCTCTTCGGCTACCCGGCCGCGTTCGAGAAGAGCTGGCTGCACGCCGAGCTGATGCAGGCGAAGAACTTCAAGCAGTGGTTCAAGAAGGGCCGCTCGACCGCGACGGTGATGACCGGCGTCGAGCAGTGGCTGCTGCCCAAGCTCGGCGTGAAGACGCCGCCCTGGACGATCCACCGCACCAAGGCCGACCACCTCTATCTCGAGACCGGTTCGCAGAGCCAGAAGATCAACTACCCCAAGCCCGACGGCAAGCTGAGCTTCGACCGCCTCGGCTCGGTGTTCATCAGCAACACCAACCACGAAGAGAACCAGCCGGCGCACCTGACGCTGAAGGACCCTTCGGTGCCGGTGAAGACCAACCTCGCGCTCTACGGCGGCCCCGAGGGCCGCTACTGCCCGGCCGGCGTCTACGAGTTCGTCAAGAACGACGACCACAGCGACCGCCTGCAGATCAACGCGCAGAACTGCGTGCACTGCAAGACCTGCGACATCAAGGACCCGACGCAGAACATCGTCTGGGTCACGCCGGAGGGCGGCGGCGGGCCGAACTACTCGGGGATGTGACGCCCGCCGTCCTGCCCGCGCCGTCACCGTGCCGCTGACCGCCGAGCAGGCGCGCGACCTGCTGCTGGTGCGCGCCTTCGAGACACCGCCCACCGCCCCCTGGACCGAGGCCGACGCCCGCTGGGCCAGCGAGCAGGCGCAGCGCAGCGAAGGCAGCGATGCGGCGAACCTCGGCTGGCTGCGACGGCGCGCCACCGTCGCGCTCGAAAGGCTGGGCGCGCGCGAGCCGCGCATCGCCGCCTGGCGCCGGCATGCGGCGGGGCCGCCGGGCCTGGTCGCGCTGTGCGTCGTGCTCGGCCTCGTGGTCGGCGTCGCCGGCGACGCGATCGGCTCGACGCAGCGCATCAACATCCTGGCGCCGCCGCTGGTCGCGCTGCTGGCCTGGAACCTCGGCGTCTACCTGGTGCTGCTGCTGCGGCCGTTCATCGGAGGCAAGCCGAAGGCCGGGCAGCCCGCGGCCGCCGGCCCGCTGCGCACGTTGCTGGCACGGCTCGCCCGCCTGCCGGGCGTCGGTGCGCGCAGCGCCCATCCGGCGCTGGCACGCTTCGCCACCGACTGGGGCTTGGCCGCGCGGCCGCTGGCCGGCGCGCGCCTTGCGCAGGCGCTGCATGCCGGGGCGGCGGCGTTGGCACTCGGTGCGCTGGCCTCGATGTACCTGCGCGGCCTCGCCTTCGAGTACCGCGCCGGCTGGGAGAGCACCTTCCTCGCATCCGATGCGGTGGCCGCGCTGCTGCAGCTGGTGCTCGGGCCGGCGGCGGCTGTCTCGGGTATCGCGCTGCCCGACGCGGGCGCGCTCGAGGCGCTGCGCTTCTCGACCGGCGGCGGCGAGAACGCGGCGCGCTGGATCCACCTCTACGCGATCACCGTCGGCGCGGTCGTCGTGCTGCCGAGGCTGCTGCTCGCCGCCTGGGCAGGGCTGCGCGCGCGCTGGCTCGCGGGACGCTTCCCGCTCGCGCTCGACGACCCCTACTTCGAGCGCCTGCTGCGCGCCCACCGCGACACGCCGGTGCTGGCCCAGGTGCTGCCCTACAGCTACCGCCTGCCGCTGGCCAACGAGCCCGGCCTGCATGCGCTGCTCGACCGCGCCTTCGGCCCCAAGCTCGCGCTGCACGTCGCGCCGCCGCTGCCGCTCGGCGCCGAGGACGCGCCCGAACGCCTGCTGCCGGCCGAGGAGACGGCACCCGATGTCGTCGTCGCGCTGCTGCCGCTGGCCTCGACGCCGGAGCGCGAGAACCACGGTGCCTTCCTCGAATCCCTGGCCCGGGTGCTGCCGGCCGGCGCGCGGCTCGTCGTGCTGATCGACGAATCGGGCTTCCACCAGCGGCTGAGCGGCGCCGACGCCAAGGCCCGGCTCGCGCAGCGGCGCCAGGCCTGGCAGCGCCTGCTTGCCGACACCGCGATCGCCGAGGCGCCGCCCGCGCTGTTCAGCGACCTGTCGGCGCCCGACCTCGAGGCCGGCGAGGCGGCCTTCGGCGCGCCGGCGGCGGGGCGGGCGCTGGTCGTCGGGGCCGGCTGAAGGCGTCAGCGCGGGCCCGGGCCTGCTGGCGGCCCTGGGCCGTCGGCCGCGGTGTCGATCGCCGGGTTCACCGATGTCGCCGCCGGCTTCAGCCGAAGCGCCCTTGCAGGTACCAGCCCGAGGCCGCATCCGCTTCGCCTGGTCGCCGGCTGCGGAAGATCCACACCAGCACCCCCTCGGCGCCGCGGGCGATGAAGTAGTCGCGCTCGGCCAGGTGGCCGTCCCACCAGCCGGCTTCGATGCGCTCGGGGCCGCTGCACAGCGTCAGCGGCGCGCCGTCGAGCCAGGGCACGCGGCCGCGCTCGCGCAGGCGCAGCGGCTCGGGCAACAGCCAGACCGGGCGGGATGCGTTCGTCGCCGGGTCGGGACCGAAGGCAGCCTCGGGCGCAGCGGCAGGCGCCGAGGGCTTCGCGCGGCGGACGGAAGCCTGCGGTTGCGGTGAAGACGCCGGCGCCGGGCGTGCGCGGGCTGCTGCGGCGGCCCGCGGCTGCGCGGCTGCGGCGCCCTTCGAGGCCGTGGCGGGTGTGGATGCCGCGCCGGGCGGGACGACGGATGCCGTCGCCGGCGTCACCGGCTCGCTGCGGCAGGCCCGCTCGGGACGGTGGTCGGGCGTCGGCACCAGGCGTCGCACGCCGGCCGGGCCGAGGCGCGCCTGCAGGCGCTCGATCAGCCGCACCAGGCCGTCGCGTTCGTTGCGCGGCGTCGGGAACAGCTCGCCGTCCGGCGGCGGGCTGCGCACGAGTTCGGTGGCGTGCAGCACCAGTTCGAGCGTCGGTGCCGGCAGCCGCAGCCGGCCGAGCCGCTCGCGCAGCAGGCCGGCGAGGTGGGCCGCGTCGGCGCAGGGCTCGGCCAGCGCGATCTCGAGCGGCGTGCAGGGCGGAAGCTCGTCTGCGTCCTCCCCATCGACGGGGTCGCGCCGGCGGTGACGCAGCTCGTGCCGCATCTCGAGGCGCAGACCGCACACACGCAGCTGCTGCGCCGACGCCCAGGCGACCAGCCGCGCCAGCAGCACGCCAGCGCCGTGCAGCAGCTGCTCGGCATGGTCGGCGCGGGCATGCAGCTCGAGCCGGCTCTCGAAGACGTGGGCCGGCAGCAGCCAGGGGCGCGGGTCGGGCCGATCACCCCAGGCGCGGTCGATCTCGTCGAGCAGGCCTTCGCCGAAGCGTCGCGCCAGCCCGGCCCGCGGCAGCGTCCGCAGGTCGGCCAGCGTGCGCAGGCCCATGCCCTGTAGCGCCTCCCAGTGCTCTCGGCCGGGGCCGAGCCGCCACACCGGCAGCCGCGCGAGCGCGGCGTGCAGGGCCGCCAGGTGGCCGCAATGCCGGGGCGGCCCCGGCGGGCCGTCGCGCGCCAGCAGGGCGGCGCCCAGGGCGGTCGGCGCGCTCGCGACGGCGATGCGGTGGCCCAGCGGTGCGAGGACCTGCAAGAGCTTTTGCAACAGCGCCTCGCGGCCGCCGAAGCAGCGCAGGCTGGCCTGCACCTCGAGCAGCACCTCGGGCGCCGCCCCTTCGCCGAGGCCGGCCAGCGGCGGCGCCACCACCGCCGGCGTGAAGGCGAGCGCGGCATGGGCCACCGCGTGCAGCGCATCGGCGTCGCGCCGCGCGTCGGCCTGGCCGAGGCACAGGCGCGGCGCCAGCGCGAGCGCGGTGGCGCGCGCCAGACCCGGCTTCACACCCAGCTGCCGGGCCGCGGCATTCGCCTCGCGGATGCGGTGCGCCTCGACGAGCGCCAGCGGCGCCGTGCGCGCGTCGCCGGGCAGGGTCGCGGCGAAGGCTTCGAGCGACAGCCACGGCAGGTGCAGCGCGATCCACAACATGACGGCACGCAGGCACGGCGCGGGCGGGCAGCGGACGAACGTGCGACCAGGCCTGTTGCTCCCGGGATCACGACCCGGAAGCGGGTGACCGTCAGGCCGGCACGGCCTGCGGCGGCACCGTCGGTGGCCGCGGCGACTTCGGCAGCACTGGCAGCGGCGTCGAGGCCGGCGGTGGCGAGGCCTGGGGTGGTGGAGCCGGGCGCGCCACTGTCTCGGCCTCCGGCGCCCGCTGCGCGGCCCGGGCTGGCGGCTGCTCCGTGCCCGAGAACACGCTGCGGCGCGAGGCCACCCCTTGCAGCAGGTCGAAGGCCGTGACCTGCGCGATCACGCAGGGTGGCAGCACCGGCGGCAGCGCCAGCACCAGCGGCCAGGACAGCAGCGGGCCACGGCGCTTGAGCACGCGCACCGCGAGCCGGTCGATCCCGGCACCACGCAGCGCCAGGCGCAGCGGCGCGGCACTCGGCCACTCGCGGGCGGCGGCCTCGCGCAGCATGAAGGCCGGGCCGTCATGCGCCTGTGCCGCGAGCTGCAGGCGGCGCAGGCGTTCGGGCGCCAGGCGCGGCGGCAGCCAGGCGAGCACCGCGCCGACATGGCCGCTGCGCAGCGCCTGCTCGAGCGCCCACAGCGGGTCTCCCCCGGGCTCGACATGGCTGTCGGCACCGCGCAGCGGGGCATCAGCCGCAGGCGACTCACAGATGACGGCCGCGGCCGCGCGTGCGCGATAAGTCGGCGTCGCCGTCTGCCCATCGGCCGGCAGTGCCCCGCGCCGGGTGTAGACGACGAGCAGCTGCGCCGCATCGATGCCCAGCGCCGCCAGCGCAGCGCCCGAGAGCCCGGCCGGCGGGTCGAACAGCATCACCGGCCGGCCCTGCCGCAGCAGCCCGGCCAGGCAGGGGCCGAGCAGGCGCATCTCACCGACCCCGGGGTGCGGCAACAGCAGTTCGGTCAGGCAGCGCTGCGGCCAGCCGGCACCGGGCAGCTGGGCATCGAGGGCGGCAAAACCGCTCGGCAGGCCCGCCAGCACGCCGCTCCCGAGCTGGTCGGCGCGCCAGAGGGCCGGGTGCAGCGCCTCCGGCGCGGGCATGCCGCCCGGAGGCCGCCGCGGATGGGGGTGCGCTGGCCGCGGCCTCCCCGCCGCCCCTGCCCCTGCCCTTGCGTCGCAGGGCGTCTCCAGGCCCGCCTTGGATGCACGGGCGACGGGGGCCGCCGCGGCGATGGCAATGGGTGGCAGGCTGTTCATCGTCGAATAACTGTATATCCATACAGTCTCCTGAGACAAGCCTGAGGTTCATGACCGAAGGCACACTGCCCGCCTGCCTGCTGCCGGGCCCGCCTGCCGCCCATGCCCCCGATCGACCCACCCTGCCCCTGCGACACCGGCCGCCGCTACGCCGACTGCTGCGGCCGCTACCACGCCGGCCCGCTGCACCTGCAGGCACCGGATGCGGCGGCGCTGATGCGCTCGCGTTACAGCGCCTACGCGCTCGGCCTGGTCGACTACCTGCTCGCGACCTGGCACCCCGACACGCGCCCTGCCGCGCTCGACCTGCCGGCCGTGCCGGCGCGCTGGATCGGCCTTTCGGTGCGCCGCCACACGGTGGTCGATAACGACCACCAGAGCGTGGAGTTCGTCGCCCGCCACAAGGTCGGCGGACGCGCCCAGCGCCTGCACGAGACCAGCCGCTTCGTGCGCGGGGGCGGGCGCTGGTTCTACGTCGACGGCGACCTGGCCGCCTGAACGCTCAGGCGAATTCCTGCCGCACCGCCGCCGAGCGCAGCCGGCCGATGACCCAGCCGAGCAGCCCGCACAGGCCGAAGCTGACGATCACCGCCATCACCTGGGCCGCGGTGACGAAGCCGCCGAACACGCTCTTCGCCTGCGCTGGCAGCGTGGCGCCATGCAGCGTCTGCGCCACCAGCGACTGAACCACCTCGTGCTGCAGCCACAGCCCGAGCAGGTTGGCGACGATCGCGAAGGCGAGCAGGCCGATGAAGACGCGCCGCGCCCAGTCCAGGCGCAGCAGCAGGCCGACGGCCGACGCCAGCAGGGCCAGCGAGACGACGAACCCGCTGCCGACGATCCACGGCAGGTAGCCGACCAGCCAGCCGGTCAGGACCGGCAGGCGCGCCGCCGCAGCCGCCCCGGCGGCCTGCGGCAGCAGCGAGGCGACGGCCGCGTTCTGCACCAGCGCCGAGACGCTCGCCAGCACGCCGAGCACGATGAAGACCCAGGCGGTCACGGTGACGAAGATCGAACGGGCACCGACGTTGTAGGTGATGGGCATCGCAAGTACTCCGGTGCGTCGGCCGCGACAACCGGCTGCCGCTGTCATCCGACGATCGGAGGATTGTCGAAAGCCTCTGCACCCGCTGTCAGGGCCCCGACCTCAGGACAGCCCTGCCTCAGGGGGGTGGCTGTGGAGTCGAAGCCACAGACGACGCGCCACGGCAAAACCTCCACACGGTGCTCACCGGCACTTACGGGCACGTACGCGCCAACCCGCGACTGGGGACAACGCCGGCTGGATGCTTTGCCTCGCGAGGCCTGTCGCTACGATCACGGCATCGCGACCGCCGCCGTCCACGCATGATTCCCTGGCTCGACGACGACTCCGCCTTCCCCCCCACCTCTCGCGCGCTGCCCGGCAGCAGCGATGCGCCGGGCCTGCTTGCCGCCGGCGGCGAGTTGCACCCGCAGCGGCTGGCCGCGGCCTATGCGCGCGGCATCTTCCCCTGGTACAGCAGCGGACAGCCGGTGCTCTGGTGGGCGCCCGACCCGCGCATGGTGCTGCCGGTGGACGGCTTCCGCCTCAGCCGCTCGCTGCGCAAGACGTTGCGGCGCTTCATCCGCACGCCGGGCTGCGAGCTGCGCATCGACCATGACTTCGCACGCGTCATGGCCACCTGTGCGGGCACGCCGCGCGAGGGCCAGGGCGGCACCTGGATCGTGCCCGAGATGCTCGACGCCTACCGGCGCTGGCACCTCGCGGGCGGCACGCACAGCTTCGAGACCTGGGTCGACGGCGAGCTCGTCGGCGGCCTCTATGGCGTGGCGCTCGGCCGCATGTTCTACGGCGAGTCGATGTTCGCGCACCAGACCGATGCGTCGAAGATCGCACTGGCGGCGCTGGTGTGCTTCTGCCGCGAGCACGCCGTGCCGCTGATCGACTGCCAGCAGCACACCGCGCACCTCGCCTCGCTCGGTGCGCGAGAGATTCCACGCATCGCGTTCGAGGCCCATCTGGCGCAGACCGTGGGCGCCGTGCCGATCGGGGATTGGACCTATCATCCGGCGCTGTGGCGCCACCTCGGCCTCGAGGGGGCCGACGCCCCCGAGGATGCGCAGCAGTGACCCATCCGAAAGAGCTTCCTCTCTCCTCGCTCCAGTTCTACGCGACGGCGCCCTACCCGTGCAGCTACCTCAGCGGCCGCATGGCGCGCTCGCAGGTCGCCACGCCGAGCCACCTGATCCATGCCGATGCCTATTCGGGGCTGGTGGCCAACGGCTTCCGGCGCAGCGGCATGTTCACCTACCGCCCCTATTGCGACGGCTGCAAGGCCTGCGTGCCGTTGCGCGTGCCGGTCGAGCGCTTCCGCCCGACGCGCAGCCAGCGCCGCGCCTGGAAGGCGCACCAGCACCTGAAGTCGCGCGTGCTGCGCCTGTGCTTCGTGCCCGAGCACTACCAGCTCTACCTGCGCTACCAGTCGGGCCGCCACAGCGGCGGCGGCATGGACCACGACAGCATCGACCAGTACACGCAGTTCCTGCTGCAAAGCCGCGTCAATTCACGCCTGGTCGAGTTCCGCGAGCCGACGCCCGACGGCAGCCCGGGGGCGCTGAAGATGGTGTCGATCCTCGACGTGCTGAACGACGGCCTCTCGGCCGTCTACACCTTCTACGAGCCCGAGCCGGGCATGAGCTACGGCACCTTCAACGTGCTGTGGCAGATCGAGCAGACGCGCCTGCTGCAGTTGCCGAACGTCTATCTCGGCTACTGGATCGCCGAGAGCCGGAAGATGGCCTACAAGGCCCAGTTCCAGCCGCACGAGGTGCTGGTGGACGGGCGCTGGCAGACGGCGGAAGGGCCTCAGCAGGCGGCTTGACGCCGCCCAGCCGGCCGAGGTCCTTTCGCGCCCTTCATTTCCGACCGGTCAGCTCGGCCCAGTCGGCGAACTTGTCGACGAAGCCCTTCAGGAAGGTCCGGGTCGAGTCGCTCGTCAGCTTGCCGTCCGCGTCGAAGAGGTCGCCGACCTTCGAGATGTAGGTCTCGGGCTGCTGCAGGATCGGCATGTCGAGGAAGACGAGCGGCTGGCGCAGGTGGTGATTGGCACCGAAGCCGCCGATCAGGCCGGGCGAGGCGCTGATGATCGCCGCCGGCTTACCGCTGATGACGCTCTTGCCATAGGGACGCGAGGCAATGTCGATCGCGTTCTTCAGGCCACCCGGGACGGAGCGGTTGTATTCCGGCGTCACGAACAGCACGGCCTGCGCCTTGGCGAGTTCCTCCCGGAAGCGCACCCAGGGCGCCGGCGGCGCATCGGTCTCGAGGTCGGGATTGTAGAGCGGCAGATCGCCGATCTCGACGATCTCGAGGTTCAGACGCGGCGCGGCGAGCTCCCTCGCGGCCAGAGCGATCGAGCGGGTGAAGGCGCCTTTGCGGAGGCTGCCGACGAGGACGGCGACGTTGAGGGACACGATGGACTCCTTTCGGTTGGGATGAGGTGGTAAGAATGCGAGTCATGAGCCCGCTGCGGGCCGGTCGATGCCGAACGAGCGAAGAAAGCTGCCGACCGCCAGCTGGACCCGACCATCGCGGCGATTGCCTTGGGACCAGCCAGGTAGAACCTGGCGCCCCAGCGCCGGGAAGCGCGGCGCCTCGGCCGCCGCGACCCGAAACAACGCAAGCCCGGTCGGCGCCAGCACGATACGAGCGGCCGAGCTCGGCGAGATACCAAGATCACCGCTATACGTACCGATAGGTTTGGTACACAAGGAAGCTCCATGTGCAAGGCGAAGCACTCTGCCCTTGCGCTGGCCCGGTCGCACACCAGCGAAGCAGCGCTCGCCGCGGCAAATGTCGAAGCCGGGCGTCACGACGGGGCGATCAGCGTCGCGGTCGTCGACAGCGCCGGCCAACGGGCGCCTTCGAGAAACACGACAGCGCGATTGGCATCAGCCACGGGGTGCCGACCGGCAAGGCACGCACTGCGGCCTTGCTGCTGGCGCCTTCGAAGGCATGCGATGACTTCGTCAACGCAGGGCGGCCGTCGATGTCACCGAGCCGCGCTCAAGACCACGCGGTGAACAGCCTGAAGGGAGTGGTGGGCGGTGCAGGGTTCGAACCTGCGACCCCTGCCGTGTGAAGGCAGTGCTCTACCGCTGAGCTAACCGCCCGGTCGGTGCCGGGACCGGACCAGGTCGGTCCGGAAAAGCCGCGCATTATGCCATCGGCCTTGGATCGCTCCGAAGGGCGTCGAAAACGGCGTCGACTTTGCACCGAACCGGATTTGCCCGAGGCCGCGCCGGCCATCAAGACGAGACACAGGCCCCGACCTTCCGCTTCGACCCCGGCCTCACACCCATACTGAGGAGAAGTCACGGGCCAAATTGAGCCTTGGGATGGTCAATCACCGAAACAGGGGTAGGCATTTGAGCGTCTAGAGACGACGCTCAGAACTCTATTGCGCTCGTCCAGGAATGCCGGTGCGCCGTGCACACAGCCACCGCCAGACGATGGGATCCGAAACGAAGCGCGCCCTGCCCACCCCGATCCATTGCTCCGGCCGCTCGTCGAGGCCGGGCAACGCCATGAAGTACCGGAGGAGTCTGTGATGAAGCGAGGAATCATCTCGGCCGCGTTGGCGCTCAGCGCCGGCATCGCCAATGCAGCCAGTGCCACGGCGGCGACCGGCGACGCCTGGTTGACGGTGTTCGACCTGACGCCGAGTGACAGCTTCGAGGCCGGCATCGAGCAGACTTGGCCGGAGTACTGGCGCTACTACGACACCTCGGACGGTCCCTTCGTGCGCGACGAGCCTTGTCGAGTGGCGCTGGACGTCTGCTTCAACAGCCGTACCACCGGCCCGAACGCGTTCGACCACACGGGCGGCGCTTACGTCGGCGGGGAGTACTCGGTACTCCCCTTCACCTCCGTGACCGTGACGGTCACCGCCTACGTGCAGGCGTCGGTCGACGCCCCGGGCGAGGTTGCCACCTCCACCGTCGGCCTGGGCGCCAACTGGGACTGGGCGAATTCCAACCCAGCACTCGGGTCGGGCTCCTTCAATGACAGCCTGAGCGCCACCGGCGTGTTCGGCGCGCCGGTCGAGGCGCAGCGCACGATGTCGCTCACTTTCGCGAACAACACCAACCAGGTCGCCTGGTTCTCCTTCTATCAGGACCTCGAATACCAGGTCAGCACCCTCGCCCCGGTCCCCGAGCCCTCGACCTATGCGCTGATGGGCATCGGGCTCGGTGTCGTGCTCTGGCAGGCGCGCCGCCGCAGCCGCGCCGCCACCGCCGGTCAGGCGCCACTCGCCGCCTGAACGCCCTCGTCGGCCGCCGCGCTCGCCATCCCCTCTCCCAAAGCGCCGGACCGGTCCGGCGCGTCTCAGGCCCGCAGCCGACCCACGCGGTCCGGCGCCGCGAGCGCTCAACCCGCGGCAGCAGGTTCCGCCGCCACCTTCCACACCGCCTTGCCGCCGCAGGCCTTGTCGAGGTCGACGAGCAGTGCCTCGTGCGCGAGGCATTCCTCGTCGCTCGCGTGCAGCACCCTGAGGTCGTAGGCGGAGAAGTCGATCGCCGCGATCTCCAAGCCGGCGCCGGCACCGTCAGCCGCATCGATCACCAGCGCGTTCTGGCCCCGCGTCATGCGGATGTAGACCTCGGCGAGCAGCCCGGCGTCGAGCAGCGCGCCGTGCAGCGTCCGGCTCGACAAGTCGACCTCCAGGCGCTTGCACAGGGCGTCGAGCGAGCAGGACTTGCCGGGGTACATCTCGCGCGCCATCGCCAGGCTGTCAGAGATGCGCGCCACCCGCGTATGGAAGGCCGGGCGCGACAGGCGGCGCAGCTCGGCATCGAGGAAGGCCACGTCGAAGGCGGCGTTGTGGATCACGACTTCGGCGCCATCGAGAAAGGCGAGCAGGTCATCCGCCACCTGCGCGAACAGCGGCTTGTCCGCAAGAAACTCGTCGGTGAGGCCGTGCACCTCGACTGCGCCCTCACCATTGCGCCGCTCGGGGTTCAGATAGAAGTGACGGCGCTCGCCGGTGAGGCGCCGGTTGACCATCTCGATGCAGCCGATCTCGACGATGCGGTCGCCGGAGTCGGGCCCGAGGCCGGTGGTTTCGGTGTCGAGGAAGATCAGTCTCATACGGTGCGGGAGGTTGGCAGCGCCTGCCGGCCGGCCCAGAGCCACAGCCACGCGCCCGCCACGATCATCGGCAGGCACAACCACTGCCCCATGCTCATGTTGAACGCCAGCAGACCGAGGAAGCTGTCGGGCTCGCGGAAGTACTCGGCGACGAAGCGCAGCACCCCGTAGCCCACCAGGAAGGCACCCGAGGTCTGACCGATCGCCCGCGGCCGCCTCGCGTAAAGCCACAGGAGCACGAACAGCAACAACCCCTCGAGCGCCACCTGGTAGAGCTGCGAGGGATGGCGCGGCAGCGGCGAGCCAGACTGCGGGAACACCATCGCCCAAGGCAACGAAGGATCGGCCGGCCGGCCCCACAGCTCGCCATTGATGAAGTTGCCGATGCGCCCGCTGGCCAGCCCTGTGGGTACGCAGGGCGCGACGAGGTCGCTCACCTCGAGGAAGCGCCGCCCGCGCCGCTTCGCGAACACCGCCAGCGCCACGAGCACGCCGATCAGGCCACCGTGGAAGGACATCCCGCCCTTCCACAGCGCCGCGATCTCGAGCGGATGTGCCAAGTAGTGGTCCGGCTTGTAGAAGAGCGCATAGCCGAGCCGCCCCCCCACGATGACGCCGATCACGCCGAAGAACAGCAGGTCTTCCACGTCGCGCCGCTGCCAGCCGAGACTCGCGAAGGGCTCGTGCCGCGTGCGCCGCGACGCGAGCCAGACGAAGAGCCCGAAGGCGACCAGGTAGGTCAACCCGTACCAGTGGATCGCGAGCGGGCCGAGGCGGATCGCGATCGGGTCGAACTCGGGGTGAACCAGCATCAGGCGTACGGGCGAAGGCGCGAGGCGAAGGGTCGCGAACGATACCGCAGAGCCTCCCGTGCCCTGCGCCGAACAGGCCTATGGGCGCTCCCTCGCGGACGACGGCGACCGCGGTGCGATGCGGGCTTCGCCGATACTTGCGCCCGCAGCCATCGCCACACCCAGGAGATCCGCATGAAGATCAACCGCCGCTCCGCGAACATCACCGAGGGGGTCGCCCGCGCGCCGAACCGTTCGATGTTCTATGCGCTCGGCTACCAGGAGGGCGACTTCGCCAAGCCGATGATCGGCGTGGCCAACGGCCACTCGACGATCACGCCCTGCAATTCCGGCCTGCAGAAGCTCGCTGACGCCGCGGTCGAGGGCATCGAGGCGGCCGGCGGCAATGCGCAGATCTTCGGCACGCCGACGATCAGCGACGGCATGGCGATGGGCACCGAGGGCATGAAGTACTCGCTGGTCTCGCGCGAGGTCATCGCCGACTGCATCGAGACCTGCGTCGGCGGCCAGTGGATGGACGGCGTGCTGGTCGTCGGCGGCTGCGACAAGAACATGCCCGGCGGCATGATGGGCATGCTGCGCGCCAACGTGCCGGCGATCTACGTCTATGGCGGCACCATCCTGCCCGGGCGCTACAAGGGCGAGGACCTGAACATCGTCAGCGTCTTCGAGGCGGTCGGCCAGTTCACCGCCGGGCGCATGAGCGAGGAGGACTTCTGCCAGATCGAGCGTCGCGCGATCCCCGGCAGCGGCTCCTGCGGCGGCATGTACACCGCCAACACGATGAGCTCGGCCTTCGAGGCGCTCGGCCTGTCGCTGCCCTACTCGAGCACGATGGCCAACGAGCACGACGAGAAGGTCGCCTCGACGCGCGAGTCCGCCCGGGTGCTCGTCGAGGCGGTGAAGCGCGACCTGAAGCCGCGTGACATCGTGACCAAGAAGAGCCTCGAGAACGCCGTCGCGGTGATCATGGCCACCGGCGGCTCGACGAACGCGGTGCTGCACTTCCTCGCGATCGCGCACGCGGCCGGCGTCGACTGGACGATCGACGACTTCGAGCGCGTACGCAAGAAGGTCCCGGTGCTGTGCGACCTGAAACCCTCGGGCCGGTTCCTCGCCGTCGACCTGCACCGGGCCGGCGGCATCCCGCAGGTGATGAAGCTCCTTCTCAAGGCCGGCCTGCTGCACGGCGACTGCCTGACGATCTCCGGCAAGACCGTCGCCGAGATGCTCGCCGACGTGCCCGACACGCCACGCGCCGACCAGCAGGTGATCCGGACCGTCGAGCAGGCGCTGTATGCCGAGGGGCACCTCGCGATCCTCAAGGGCAACCTCGCGCCCGAGGGCTGTGTCGCCAAGATCACCGGGCTGAAGAACCCCGTGATCACCGGCCCGGCGCGCGTCTTCGACGACGAGCAGTCGGCGCTCGCCGCGATCATGGGCAAGCAGATCGTCGCGGGCGACGTGATGGTGCTGCGCTACCTGGGGCCCAAGGGCGGCCCCGGCATGCCCGAGATGCTGGCGCCAACCGGCGCGCTGATCGGTCAGGGCCTGGGCGAGTCGGTCGGCTTGATCACCGACGGGCGCTTCTCCGGCGGCACCTGGGGCATGGTCGTCGGCCATGTCGCACCTGAGGCCTATGCCGGCGGCAACATCGCGCTGATCCAGGAAGGCGACCGCATCACGATCGACGCCCATCGGCTGCTGCTGCAACTCGAGGTCGACGACAACGAACTCGCGCGCCGCCGCCAGGCTTGGAAGGCGCCGCCGCCTCGCTACACGCGCGGCGTGCTGGCCAAGTTCGCGATGAACGCCTCGAGCGCCAGCACCGGCGCCGTGCTCGACCGCTTCGAGCCGCGCGACTGAGCCCACACGACCGCCTGGCATGCGACGCGCGTCAGGCGGGTCGCGAGGGCCGACCCGCCTTCGCGGACCTGTCCGCCGGCGCTACTCGTCGCGCCGGCTCGGCGGCTGGCCGGTGTCGAAGCCGCTCACCCGCTTCCGGGCGGCCCTGCCCGCGCGAGCGTCCCGGTCATTGCGCGGGTTGCGGCCCAGCGCCACCAGCTGCTTCTTGCGCCGCGCCGCGCGTCGGTCGTCCATCTTCTGCATCTCGCGTCGCTTGGTGAGGCCGCTCTTGTCCGCGTAGGCCCACCACGCGACGGCAGCCCCGAACGGCCACAGCACCGACCACCACGACCAGCTGCCGACCGAGGCGATGTCGAGCACCTTCAACAGCAACAGCACGACGCCCAGCGCTACGAAGTACATGTTCGACCCCTCCCACAAAGCGTGCCGCGCCGCAGATGGCGACACTACAATCCCAGCGGCTTCGCAGTCCAGACGATGCCGCAGCCATCCCGTCCCGCCACGAACGAGAGGTCATGATGAAACCCCTGCTGCCCGCCGCCGCTTGCGCCGCACTGAGTCTTGCCACGCTGCCTGCCCTGGCCGCCGATGAACAGAAGCTCGCCACAGACAAGACCTGCATGTCCTGCCATGCGCTCGACCAGAAGGTGCTTGGGCCATCGTTCAAGGAGATCGCGAAGAAGTATGCCGACGACAAGGACGCATCCGCCAAGCTCGCGACCAAGGTCCGCAAGGGCGGCCCGATCGCCTGGGGTGGCCCGATGGCCATGCCGGCGATGGAAGGCAGCGTGTCGGAAGCCGACGCGAAGAAGATCGTCGACTGGATTCTCACGCTCAAGTGACGGCGCCCAGACGCTCCAGGCGTGAAAAAGGCCCCGCGTGCGGGGCCTTCTTCATTCAGGGCGCGGCGCCTGCGCGCCGCGCCGCCGCCCTGGCCGTCAGTTCGTCTGCGACAGCTGGTCGAGGATCGCCGGGTTCTCGAGCGTCGAGGTGTCCTGCGTGATCTCCTCGCCCTTGGCGATCGAGCGCAGCAGGCGGCGCATGATCTTGCCGGAGCGCGTCTTCGGCAGGTTGTCGCCGAAGCGGATGTCCTTCGGCTTGGCGATCGGCCCGATCTCCTTGCCGACCCAGTTGCGCAGCTCGGCGGCGATCTTCTTCGCCTCCTCGCCGGTCGGGCGCGCGCGCTTCAGCACGACGAAGGCGCAGATCGCCTCGCCGGTCGTCTCGTCCGGGCGACCCACCACGGCGGCTTCGGCCACCAGCTCGGTGTGCGCGACCAGGGCCGATTCGATCTCCATCGTCCCCATGCGGTGACCGGAGACGTTCAGCACGTCGTCGATGCGGCCGGTGATCGTGAAATAGCCGGTGTCCTTGTCGCGGATCGCGCCGTCGCCGGCCAGGTAGTAGCCCTTGAGCTCCGGCGGGTAGTAGCTCTTCTTGAAGCGTTCCGGGTCGCCGTAGATCGTGCGGATCATGCTCGGCCACGGCTGCTTGACGACGAGGATGCCGCCCTGCCCGTTCGGCACGTCGTTGCCCGTCTCGTCGACGATGGCAGCGGAGATGCCCGGGAACGGCAGCGTGCAGGAGCCCGGCACCAGCGGCGTCGCGCCCGGCAGCGGGGTGATCATGTGTCCGCCGGTCTCGGTCTGCCAGAAGGTGTCGACGATCGGGCAGCGGCCGCCGCCGACATGCTTGTGGTACCACTCCCAGGCCGCCGGGTTGATCGGCTCGCCCACCGAGCCGAGGATGCGCAGGCTCGACAGGTCGGACTTCTTCGGGTGGACGTCCTCGTTCGACTCCGCGGCCTTGATCAGCGAGCGGATCGCCGTCGGCGCCGTGTAGAACACGGTGACCTTGTGCTTCTCGATCATCTTCCAGAAGCGGGCTGCATCCGGGTAGGTCGGAATGCCCTCGAAGACGATCTCGGTCCCGCCCAGCGCCAGCGGGCCGTAGGTGATGTAGGTGTGGCCGGTGACCCAGCCGATGTCGGCGGTGCACCAGAAGACATCGTCGGGCTTCAGGTCGAAGGTCCACTTCGTCGTCAGCGCCGCGTGCAGCAGGTAGCCGCCGGTGCTGTGCTGCACGCCCTTGGGCTTGCCGGTGGAACCCGAGGTGTAGAGCAGGAACAGCGGATGCTCGGCGCTGACCCACTCGGGCTCGCAGGTCTCGGACTGCGCGTCGCTGAGCTCGTGCAGCCACAGGTCGCGGGGCGCCTGCCAGGCGACCTTGCCGCCGGTGCGGCGATAGACGATGACGTTCTTCACCGACTCGCAGCCGCCGAGCCCGAAGGCCTCGTCGAGGATCGCCTTCAGCGCCAGATTCTTGCCGCCGCGCACCTGCTCGTCGGCGGTGATCACGGCGACCGCGCCGGTATCGGCGATGCGGTCACGCAGGCTCTGGGCGGAGAAGCCGCCGAAGACCACCGAATGCGTCGCGCCGATGCGGGCGCAGGCCTGCATCGCGACCACGCCCTCGATCGACATCGGCAGGTAGATGACGACGCGGTCGCCCTTCTTGACGCCGATCGACTTCAGTCCGTTGGCCAGGCGGGCGGTACGCGCCAGCAGCTCGCTGTAGGTGACCTTGGTGACGCTGCCGTCGTCGGCCTCGAAGATGATCGCGGTCTTGTCGCCGAGACCGGCCTCGACCTGGCGGTCCAGGCAGTTGTAGGAGGCGTTCAGCAGGCCGTCTTCGAACCACTTGAAGAACGGCTCGTCGCTGCGGTCGAGCGCCTTGGTGAAGGGCTTCTTCCAGGACAGGAGCTCTTTCGCGAGACGCCCCCAGTAGGCCGACGGGTCGGCTTCCGCCTCGGCGACCAGCTTCTGATACGCGTCCATCCCGGACACGTAGGCCGCCTTCGCAAGTTCGGCGGGCGGCGCGTACACCTTGGCTTCGGAGCCGTTTTCGGCACTCGACATGCTTGTCTCCTTTTGGCTATCGGTTGCTTATTGCGTCTCGGGTAAACCTTAGGCACCGGCTCTTACGACGCCCTTACTCGTCGACAGGGCTCGAGCTGATGCAGGTTCCGTTCCGACGGTCTGCCGCGCCATTGTGGAGCAACCGGCGCCGTTTGATCGACGGGCGCAAGCCATCGGTCGGTCAAACCACTATCGCCGGCGATGCAATGTCGGCCATGACGGGCATGGCGATCATCTCGGCCGCCGCCTCGGGCCGGTCGCCCGCCCCGCTGCGCATGCCATGGGCGGAAGTCGCTGCAGGCCGACGCCGGCGGTGTCGCCGGCACGATCGATGCGTCACCCGGCGGCGCCTCGAGCGCCAGATCGCCCGCCACGCGGCTCCATAGAATCCGCCGCTTGACTTCGAACCACCATGGCCAAGCTCCCCGACCCCGTCACCTCCCGTCTGCGCCCCCTGCCCAACCTGATCTTCGCGAGCCGCTGGCTGCAGCTGCCGCTGTACCTCGGGCTGATCCTCGCGCAATGCGTCTACGTCTACCACTTCTGGGTCGAGCTGCTGCACTTGATCGAAGCGGTCTTCGGCAACAAGGAGGCGCTGGCGCTGCTGGTCGAGAGCAGCGGCTACAAGGCGCAGTTCGAGGGCAGCGAGCCGAAGCTGACCGAGACGGTGATCATGCTGGTCGTCCTCGGCCTGATCGACGTCGTGATGATCAGCAACCTGCTGATCATGGTGATCGTCGGCGGCTACGAGACCTTCGTCTCGCGCATGAACCTCGAGGGGCATCCCGACCAGCCTGAATGGCTGAGCCATGTCAACGCCTCGGTGCTGAAGGTCAAGCTCGCCACCGCGATCATCGGCATCAGCTCGATCCACCTGCTGAAGACCTTCATCAGCGCCGACAACTACTCGGACCGCGTGCTGATCGCGCAGACGGCGATCCACATCGCCTTCCTCTGCTCGGCGATGGCGATCGCGTACACCGACAAGCTGATGCACCCGATCGCCGAACAGCACTGAGCGCCGCCGGGTGCCCGGCCGGCTTGCTGCCGGCCGGCGCTCCGACCGGCCGCTGACGCCACTCAGAAGTTGTGCCGCAGCCCGGCGGCGTAGACCGCCGAGCGGCCGCCCGGCGTCGGCCGCGCGGAGGGGCTCATCGCGCCGGTGCCGACCCCGTCGTTGTCGAAGGTGGAGTACGCCGCGAACAGCATCGTGCGCTTGCTGAGCGGCTTGGTGTAGGACACCGCCCAGGAGGTCGCGTCGTCGACGCTGGCAGTGAACGGCGGGCTCATGTTCGCCGCGAAAAGCCCGCGGTGGGCATCGGCGACGCGCATTCGCCCGACGGCGACGCCGACCGTGTCGGTGCCGAACACCGGCACGCTGGCGCCGAGGTAGTACAGGCGGTCGCGCCCGCGCGAGCCCTCGACCGCCTCGGTCGATCCCGCAGTGGCCACAGCCGAGCCCGTGCGCTGCCAGTAGGCCGCGTAGACCTTGACCGCCTTGAAGTCGTAGGTCGTGCCGATCGAGAAGTCGTCCTGCCCCACCTGCCGGCCGCGGATGTCGTAGATCTTGTTGTAGACGAAGTCGGCCGTCAGCGGGCCGCGCACGTAGCTCAGGCCGGCGGCCGTGACCTTGGCGGAGCCGGTGGCGATCGTCTGGCCCTCGCCCGCGCTCTGCAGCAGCGTGAACGTCATGCCGTTCCAGGTCGGCGACACGTAGCTGACGGCGTTGCTCACGCGCGAGCCCGTGGTGTCGACGTTCATCGCCGGCGCCAGCGCGCTGCCCATCGCGATCAGCATCGTGCCCGAGGGGTCGGCCGTGAGCCAGCCGGTGGCGGCGTGCCTGACGCCGAAAGCCCGCCCCGGCAGGTGGATGCGGCCGAGGTTGACCGTGCCCCAGCCACCGCCCAGGTAGACGTACGACTGCCTGCCGAAGGGCTTGCCGCCCTGGCCGAACGTGCCGCTGTCGAGCGTGGGCTGCATCTCGAGCACGGCCCCCGCCTTCAGCCCGTCGCCCAGGTCTTCGCGGATGGCGAAGCCGAGCGTGTTCGGGTTGAAGCCCGAGTTCAGCCCGTGCAGCGCCTCCCTGCCGCTGGCGGTGTAGCGGGCGGCATAGACGTCCAGCCCCCCGTAGATCGTCACGGACGATTAGGCCCATGTGCCCTGCCCCGCCACCAGCAGGCCCGTGGCGGCCATCTTCAACACGATGTCGGATCTCAAGATCATCTCCTTTGTTATCTCAACTGATTGTTTACCTATCAACCATCAACCGCGGACCCGCCCACGCCGGGTCGCCCGGACGGGAAGACGGGTGAAGGCGGCTGGCACGAACGCCGTGCTCGACGCCCGGCCGGGGTCGGCCGGTGTCGCTCACAGCGGGGCCCGGGGCCCCGCCCGCGGCCTCAGGCAGGCACGCGGTGCGCGCGGGGCGCCATGTGCGGCGCCCCGTGCCGGGTCATGGCGGCCCGGCCGGGTCGTCGTCGGGGGTGAACATCGGCACGCGCTGGCCGTCCGCGCTCGGCACGAAGCGCACGCGCACCGGCTGGCCGACGCGCAAGGCGCCGAAGTCCTCGGCCAGCAGGTTGGTCAGCAGGACCGGCCCCTCGTCGAGCTCGACGTAGGCGATGCAGTACGGTGGCTCGGCCCGGGGCAGCACGCTGAACGAGTAGATGCGGCCGGAACCGCTCGCCTCGAACCACTCGGTGTTCGCGCTGCCGGTGAACGGGCTGTGCGGGCGCGGGTAGTGGTAGGCACGGCCGGTGTCCAGGCAGCGGCGCAACAGCAGCCGGCCTTCGTTGGCGGCGGCCCAGTAGGCGGCCGTCTCGGGCCAGGGCTGGGGTGCCGGGGGAGTGCGGATGTCCATGGTTCAGGCCTCCCGTTCCAGGATGACGGTGGCGCTGCCATGGCGCCCTCCGAGCTGGCCACCGGTGCCGTGCGCCAGCGCCAGGCGGCAGCCCGGCACCTGCACCGCCGGATGGGCCTCGCCCCGCAGCTGGCGCACGGCCTCGATCAGCTTGGTCATGCCGCCCCGGTTGCCCGGGTGGTTGCTGCACAGGCCGCCGCCGTCGGTGTTCACCGCCAGCCGCCCGCTGCCGCTGATCAGCCCGCCGTCGGCGACGAAGCGTCCCCCCTCGCCGGGCGCGCAGAAGCCCAGGTTCTCGAGCTGGACCAGCACCGTGATCGTGAAGCTGTCGTAGAGCGAGGCGTACTGGATGTCGCCCGGCCCCACGCCGGCCTGGCCGAAGGCCTCCTTGCCCGTCTGCACGCCGCCCGAGGCCAGGATGTCGAAGTGCCCGCCGTTGAGGTGCTTGACCGCGAAGCCGGCGCCGATCGGCGTGACCAGCGGGCGCCGCAGGCCACGCGCCACCTCCGGATGCGCCACCACCACCGCGCCGCCGCCGTCGCTGATCACGCAGCAGTCGAGCCGGTGCAGCGGCGTGGCGACGATCGGCGAGTCGAGCACCTCCTGCACCGTGACGGTCCGCCGCAGCATCGCATGCGGGTTGTGCTGCGCATGCTGCGAAGCCGCCACCTTGATCCACGCCAGCTGCTCGGCGGTGGTCCCGTACAGGTGCATGTGGCGCATCGCGCACATGCCGTACATGTTGGTGACGACCGGACCGTAGGGCGCCTCGAACTGCGCATCGGCGCCCGTCTGCGCCTGCTGCCGGTGGCTCGCCTCGGGCGAGAACTTGTCGGCGCGGGGCCGCCCGGCCTGGGTGATCAGCGCGACGCGGCACTTGCCGGCGGCGATCGCCTGCACCGCATGCGCGACATGGTTGAGGTAGGCGGAGCCCCAGCTCTCGGTGGTGTCCAGATGACGCAGCCGCAGGCCGAGGTACTCGACCATCGACAGCGGGCCGGCGCCCTGCGCCTCCCATCCGGGCACGTCGCCGGCGCAGAAGTAGCCGTCGACGTCCTCGAGTGAGAGGCCGGCGTCGGCCAGCGCGCCGGCGGCGACCTCCGCGTGCAGCTGCGCCAGCGACTTGTCCACCGCATGGCGGGTCGGATGCTCGTAGGCCCCCACGATGTAGGCCTGTCCCTTGAGTGACATGTCGGTTCCTCCTCCCTTCATGCGGTCAGCAGTTCGCGCGCATCGGCAACGGGCGCGCGCACGGCGGCCAGCACTGCCTCGGTCTCCGGCAGCAGCTGGGTGAAATAGAAGCGCGCGGTCTCGAGCTTCAACGCATGCCAGCGCTCGCCCTGGGCGGCCGGCGCCAGGCTCGCCGCCGCCATGCGCGCCCACAGCCAGGCCAGCACCAGGTGCCCGGCCAGGCGCAGGTAGCCGGTGCAGGCCGCGAGCGCCGCGCCCGGCTGCTCGCGCTCACGCGCCGCCAGCGCCTCGGTCAGCGCCTGCAGCTCGTCGACCCGGCGCGCGAGCGGCGCGGCGAACGCCGCCAGCGCGGCCTCGCTGCCCGGGCCCTCGAGCCAGTCACGCACGAACGCCAGCAGCGCCTGCAGGTTGCGCCCGCCGTCGGCCAGCACCTTGCGCATCAGCAGGTCCTGCGCCTGGATCGTCGTCGTGCCCTCGTAGATCGTGATCACCCGCGCGTCGCGCGCCAGCTGCTCGATGCCGGTCTCGCGCACGTAGCCGTGCCCGCCGAACACCTGCAGCCCCAGGCTGATCGACTGCTGCGCGTTCTCGCTGAGGAAGCCCTTGATGATCGGCGTCAGCAGGCCCAGCAACGCGCCGGCGGCGCGCGCGGCGTCCGGGTCCGGATGCTCGCGCGCGTCGTCGATCAGCAGCGCGGCCCAGTGCACCAGCGCGCGGCCGCCTTCGGTCCAGGCCTTCTGCGTGAGCAGCATGCGCTGCACGTCGGCATGCTCCACCAGCAGGCAGGGCTGCGCGCCGCCGGCGGCACGGCCCTGCCGCCGCTCGAGCGCATAGGCCTGTGCGTTCTGCAGCGCCAGCTCGCTCTGCCCCACGGCCTGCAGTCCGGAGAGCAGGCGCGCCTCGTTCATCATCGGGAACATCGCGCGCAGGCCGCCGTGCAGCTCGCCGACCAGCCAGCCCTGCGCTGCCTCGAAGCGCATCGCGCAGGTCGGGCTGCCGTGCAGCCCCATCTTGTGCTCGATGCCGTCGCAGTGCACCGCGTTGCGCTGGCCGCCGGCCAGCCGCCGGGGCACGAGGAAGAGGCTCAGCCCGCGCGAGCCCTCCGGCGCGCCGGGCGTGCGCGCCAGCACCAGGTGGACGATGTCCTCGCCCAGGTCGTGCTCGGCGCCGCTGGCGAAGATCTTGTTGCCGCTCACCAGGTAGTGGCCGCCCTCGGCGGCGGGCACCGCCCGCGTGGTGAGCAGGCCGATGTCCGAGCCGGCGTTCGGCTCCGACATGCACATCGACGAGAGCACCCGCCCGCTCGCCAGGCCGGGCAGCCAGCGGGCCTGCAGCTCGGGGCTCGCCGAATGGCGCAGGCAGGCGGCGGCGCAGTGGTTGATCGCCGCGATCATCACGAAGGCATGGCAGCTCGACGCCACCAGCTCGTTGACCGCGCTGAAGGCCACCGTCGGCAGCGCCTGGCCGCCTTCTGCCTCGGGGGCGCAGATGCCGGGCCAGCCCAGCTCGCAGTAGGCGGCGTAGGCGATGCCAAAGCCGGGCGGCATCGTCACCGTGCCGTCGGCCCAGCGGCAGCCCGTGCGGTCCGCCTCGGCGTTGAGGGGCAGGATGCGCTCCGCCGCGAAGCGGCCCGCCTCCTCGATCAGGGCGTCGAGCGTGGTGGCGTCGATGTCGGCGTGGCGCGGCAGCGCCCGCAGGCGCTCAGCCGCTCCCAGCACCTCGTGCAGCACGAAATGCAGCTCGCGCAGCGGGGGGGTGTAGTGCAGCATGCCGGTGCCCCTCAGCGCGGTGCCAGGCGCACCGCGCCGTCGAGGCGGATCACCTCGCCGTTCAGGTAGGCGTTGCGCGCGATCTCGGCCACCAGCTGCGCGAACTCCTCCGGCCGGCCCAGCCGGCGCGGGAACGGGATGCTGTCGGCCAGCGACTGCTGGGCCTGCGGCGGCAGGGTGTCGAGCAGCGGCGTGTGGAAGATGCCCGGCGCGACCGCCATCACGCGCACGCCCTGCGGCGCGAACTCGCGCGCCAGCTGGATCGCCAGCGCGGCCAATGCGCCCTTGGAGGCGGTGTAGGCCGCCTGGCCGACCTGCCCTTCGAAGGCCGCCACCGAGGTGGTGAACAGCACCAGGCCGCGCTCGCCGTCGATCGGCTCGGCGCCCATCATGTCGGCGACCGCCAGGCGCGTCATGTTGAAGGCGCCGAAGAGGTTGAGGTTGACGACGCGGACGAAGTCCTCCATCGGCATCGGCCCGTCCTTGCCGACGACACGCCGCGCGGCGCCGCCGCCTGCGCAGTTGACGAGCAGGCGCGCGACGCCGTGGCGCTCGCGGGCGGCTGCGATCGCGGCGGCTGCGTCGGCCGGGTCGGTCACGTTGCAGCGCAGGGCCAGGCCGCCGATGCGATCGGCCACCGCCTGTGCGCGCTCGAGCTGGATGTCGAGCACCGTGACGCGTGCCCCGCGGGCGGCCAGTTCCAGCGCGCAGGCCTCGCCCAGGCCTTGCGCGCCACCCGTCACCAGGACGGGCGTTCCGTTCAGGTCCATGCTGTCTCCGTCGATGTGTGGGTGCCGGCGCGAACGCTCATTGGGTGACGACCAACGCGTCGAGCGCGACGACGCCCTCGCCGCGGCCGTAGGCGACCAGCGGGTTGATGTCGACCTCGGTCACCTCGGGGTGCTGCTGCATCAGCTCGCCCACCAGGCTCACCACCTCGGCCACTGCGTCCAGATCGACCGGCGGCGCGCCGCGGAAGCCGTCGAGCAGCTTCGCCGCCTTGAGGCCGCGCAGCCGGTCGACGATCGCGGCCCGCGGCAGGCCCGGCGCCAGCAGTTGCACGTCGCCCAGCGCCTCGACCCAGATGCCACCCAGGCCGACCATCAGGACCGGGCCCCAGGCGCTGTCGCGGCTGGCACCGACGACCAGCTCGAGCCCGCGCTCGCCCATCTTCTCGACCAGCGCGCCGTCGAGCTTCAGCGTCGGCTCCGCCCGCCCCACGTTCTCATGCAGCCGCAGCCAGGCGGCGCGCAGCGCGGCCTCGTCGGCGATGTTGAGCAACACGCCGCCGACCTCGCTCTTGTGCGCGAGCGTCGCAGCCTGCGCCTTCAGCACGACCGGGTAGCCGATGTCCGCGGCAATGCGCACCGCCTCGTCGGCCGAAGTGGCCAGCCCGCCGGCCGGCACGCGCAGGCCCAGCCGGCGCAGCAGCTGCTTGCCGACCCATTCGGCCTGCGTGCCGCGGCCGAGGCCGAGCGGCGCCGCGGCTGCCGCGAGCCGCGCCGGGGCACCGCCCTCCGCCGCGCGGGCCCGCCCGAAGCGGGTCAGCCGGGCCAGCGCACGCAGCGCGCGCTCCGGCGAGCGCATCACGATCGCGCCGCGCCGCTTCGCCTCGTCGACGAACGCCGGCGGCAGCGGGTCGTCCTCGTTCTGCATCACCAGAATCGCCGGCTTGGCGCTGCCCTCGAGGCCCTGCAGGTAGTGGCGCAGCCACAGCACCGCCGTCTCCGGGCCGGGCATCGGCAGCGAGACGACCACGCTGCCCACCGCGGCGTCGGCCAGGATCGCGCGGATGCCCAGCGTGATCAGCTCCGGCTTCCAGGCCACCAGCGTGCCCAGGTCGAGCGGGTTGCGCGGCGGCGTGTAGTCAGGCAGGTGCTCGCGCAGCCGCTCCGTCTGCTCGGGCGAGAGCGCGGGCAGGTCCAGGCCCAGCGGCTCCACGTAGTCCTGCGCGATGCCGCAGAGCGCACCCGAGGCCGTCACCAGGCCGAGGCCTCCGGTCGGCGGCTCGGGGTGCCGCAGCAACAGCTGGCCGAGGTCGATCGCCTCCTCCAGGCTCTCGGCGACGAGGACGCCGGCGTGCTCGACCATCAGCCGCATCGCCGCGTGGTTGCCCGCCAAGGCACCGGTGTGCGACTGGGCCGCCGCCTGCGAACGCTCGCTGCGGCCCGGGTGCAGCAGCACCACCGGCTTGCCGGCGGCCCGTGCGCGCCCGGCGGTGGCGAGGAAGTCCGGCGCGCTGCGGATCTGCTCCGCATACACCACCACCGCGCCGGTGTGCGGGTCGTCGACGAAGAAGTCGATCATCTCCGCGAGGCCGAGCTGGGCCTCGTTGCCGGTGGTCATCATGTAGGACAGCGGCACGCCACGCATGCGCAGCGAGGTGGCGAGGTGGGCGCCGACGCCGCCGCTCTGCGCCACCACGGCCACGGCCTTGCCGGCGGCGGGGTCGAGCTGCGGCGGCAGCGTCTGCTCGACCATGAAGACATGGAAGGCGTCGACGTAGTTGAAGTAGCCCACGGTGTTCGGGCCGAGCAGCGCCAGGCCGCCGGCGCGGGCGACCTCGGCGATGTGGCGCTGCGCCTCGCGGCCGGCCTCCCCCATCTCGGCGAAGCCCGAGGCGAAGCAGACCGCGCCGCGCACGCCGCGCGCCACGCAGGCCTCGATCGTCGCGAGCACCGCGTCGGCGGGCAGCATCAGGATCGCGAGGTCCACGCCCGCGGGCAGCTGCGACACGTCGGTCAGCACCGGCCGGCCCATGATCTCGCCGCCGCTGCGGCCCACCAGGTGGACGCTGCCGGCATAGCCGCCGCGCAGCAGGTTGTCGAGCACGACCTGGCCGGCGGAGCCAGGCTTGGACGACATGCCGACGATCGCCACGGACGTCGGTCGGAAGAGGGGTAGCAGGGTCGGGCGCCGGGCGCCTTCGACCGGCGCGGCGGACGGGACAGGGTGCGTCATGGGGTTCTCTCTGGGCTGGATGGCGGCACTGGGTGGCGGCGGCCGACGCTCAGGTCGGGCTGACCTTGGCGGCGCGCTTCTGCAGGAAGGCGTTCACGCGTTCCTTCGCCTCGGGTGCGCTCTGGGTGACGGTGGCCATCAGCGCCTCGGTCATCAGGCCGTGCGACATCGGCTGCTCGGCGATCAGCGGCAGCGCGTTGAGGATCGCGAAGTTGGACAACGGCGCGTTCGAGGCGATGCGCGCGGCGAGTTCGCGTGCCTTGCGCAGGCCTTCGCCGTTCGGCGTCACGTAGTGCGCGAGGCCGATCGCATGGCCTTCCTGCGCACCGACCACATGGCCGGTGAGCATCATCTCGGTCACGCGCGAGAAGCCGATCAGCTTGCTCACCCGCACCGAGCCGCCGCCGCCCAGGAAGATGCCGCGCTGCCCCTCGGGCAGGCCGAAGTAGGCGCTTTCCTCTGCGACGCGCACGTGCAGGCAGGACGCCAGTTCGAGGCCGCCGCCGACGACCGCGCCGTGCAGCACGCCGATCACCGGCACGCGGCCGAACTGGATCTTGGAGAAGGCTTCATACCAGGCCAGCGAATGCTGGATGCCTTCGCCGGCGGTGGACTCGGAGAGCTCCGACAGGTCGAGCCCGGCGCTGAAGTGCTCGCCGGCGCCGCAGACGATCGCGACGCGCACGCTGTCCGGGAAGGCGGCGAAGCATTCGCGCAGCTGCGAGATCACGCGCAGGCTCAGGGCATTGCGCTTCTCGGGCCGGTTGAGCGTGACGACGGCGACCGCGCCGTCGATCTCGAGCGTCACCAGACGCGACGCGGTGGGGGGGGACGTGTTCAAGTTGCGGTTCCTCCGGTACGGGGTCTCAGTGCGGGGTGGCGGTCGGCGCGTCCGCGTCACTGGCGGACACGCCCATGTAGCTCTGGGCGATGCGCGGGTTGCCGGCCAGCTCGCCGGCCGGGCCCTGCAGGACGATGCGGCCGTTCTCGAGCACGTAGCCGTAGTCGGCCAGGGCCAGCGCGGCGCGTGCGTTCTGCTCGACCAGCAGCGTGGAGACGCCGTGGGCACGCAGGCCGCCGATCACGTCGAGCATCTCCTGCACGATCCGCGGCGCGAGTCCCAGGCTGGGCTCGTCCAGCATCAGCAGGCGCGGCTTGCCCATCAGCGCGCGTCCCACGGCGAGCATCTGGCGCTCGCCGCCGGAGAGCGTGCCGGCCAGCTGGCTCGAGCGCTCCTTCAGGCGCGGGAACAGGCCGTAGATCCAGTCGAGCTGGTCGTCGGGCGCCGCGTCCCGCAGGCGGTGCCGACGAAAGCTGCCGAGCTTCAGGTTGTCGATCACCGACATGTCCGAGAACAGCTCGCGCCGCTCCGGCACCAGCGAGATGCCGGCCATGACCCGCTCCTCGGTGCTCTTGTGCGTGATCGGGCGGCCCTCGAACAGCGCTTCGCCGGTGCTCGCGAGCAGGCCCATCAGGCCGTTGAGGAGCGTCGACTTGCCGGCGCCGTTCGGCCCGATGACGGTCACCACGCTGCCGGCCGGCATCTCGAGCGCGGCCTCCTGCAGCGCACTGACCTCGCCGTAGCAGACGCCGAAGTCCCTGACCTCGAACAGCGGTGTGGCGCTCGCCGCGGGCGCGGCCGGCGGAGGTGCGAGGCCGCTCATGGCGCCGCTCCGAGGTAGGCCTCGAGCACCGCAGGGTGCGTCTGGATGACCTGGGGCGGGCCTTCGGCGATCCGGCGGCCGAACACCATCACCACGATGTGGTCGGTGAGCTTCATCACGAACTCCATGTCGTGTTCCACGAGCAAGATGCCCATGCCTTCCGCGCGCAGCTCGGTCAGCAGCGCGGCCAGGGCCTGCTTCTCGAAGGCGCGCAGGCCGGCGGCGGGCTCGTCGAGCAGCAGCACCGCCGGGTCGCAGCACAGCGCGCGGGCGATCTCCACCAGCCGCTGCTGGCCCAGCGCCAGGCTGCCGGCGTGGCGGTGCACCAGGTCGCCCAGGCCGACGCGGCGCAGCGCGTGCTCGGCCTCCTGCAGCATCGAGGCCTCGATCTCGCGGTCGCGCCGCAGGACGGCGGCGACCACGCCGACATCGGCGCGCAGGTGGGCCCCGAGGGCCACGTTCTCCAGCACGCTCATGTCGGCGATCAGCTTGACGTGCTGGAAGGTGCGCGCCAGGCCCTGGCGGGAGATCTCGCGTGCTGGCTTGCCGTCGATGCGCTGGCCGCGGAACACGACCTCGCCCGCGCTCGGCGCGAGGACCCCGGTGATCAGGTTGAAGGTGGTGGACTTGCCCGCCCCGTTCGGCCCGATCAGGGCGACGATCTCGCCGGCCTTCACCGCCAGCTCGACGCCGTCGACCGCCAGCAGGCCGCCGAAGCGCTTCTGCACGCCGCGCACCTGCAGCAGCACCTCGCCGGCGGGCGCCGGTGCCCGACGTGGCAGGGCGGCCTTCGTGGCCGGCACCGGCCGCGGGCCCGGGCCGGGCAGCCAGCGGCCGATGCTGGGCCACAGGCCACCCGGCGCGAAGCGCAGCAGCAGCACCAGCAGCAGGCCGAAGACGATCACCTCGAAGTTGCCGGCGCCGCCGAACACCATCGGCAGCAGCACCTGCAGCTGGTCCTGGAGCAGCGTCATCACCGACGAGCCCAGGATCGCGCCGCCGACATGCGACATGCCGCCGGCGACCAGCATGATCACGTACTTCAGGCTGGCCTCCAGCCCGAAGGGCGTCGGGTTGATCGCGCGCTGCAGGTGGGCGAAGAGCCAGCCCGAGACCGACGCCAGGAGCGCCGCGATGACGAACACCGTCACCTTCAGCCGCGTGGTGTCCACCCCCATCGCCTCGGGCATCTGCGCGCCGCTGCGCAGGGCCCGGATGGCGCGGCCGGGCCGGGAGTCGAGCAGGTTCAGCAGGCCCCAGGCGCCGAGGCCGACGGTGATCCAGATCAGCGCGAACATCGGCCGGCTGCCACCCAGGCTCCAGTCGAGCAGCCCGATGCTCGGCAGGTCGGCCAGGCCGTCGTACTTGCCCAGTGCCTCGACGCTGCCGAACAGGTAATACAGCGCGATGCTCCAGGCGATCGTCGCGATCGGCAGGTAGTGGCCCGACATGCGCATCGTGATGACGCCGATCAGCCAGGCGCTGACGCCCGTCACGCCCAGGCCCGCCAGCAGCGTGAGCCAGGGCGACCAGCCGAAGCCGGTGGTCAGGTAGGCGGTGGTGTAGGCCCCGATGCCGACGAACGCCGCCTGGCCGAACGAGGTCAGCCCGGCGATGCCGGTCAGCAGCACCAGGCCCAGCACGACGATCGAGTAGAGGCCGACGTAGTTGGCCTGGGTGATGAAGAAGTCGGGCAGCGGGGCGAACGGCAGCACCGCCCCGATCAGCAGCACCAGCCCGAGCGCCAGGCGGCCGCGCCGCGCCGGCGACGGCCCGGCGCCGGACGGCTGCGCCGGACGAGACAAGGTCTTCGGGTTCATGTCGTTCTCGATGGACGAGGTCTTGGGAGGTGGCCGGCCGGGTCGATCGCCCGGCCGGGCACCGTCGAGTGAAGGTCTGCGGGGCGCGGGGCCGGTCGCGTCGGGGGGTCTTCGGTCAGCGCTTGGGTCGGCGCGCTGCGGTCAGTGCTCCTCGACCGGGCCGCTGCGGGCGGACAGCCACCACAGGACCGGGATCACGAGCAGGAAGACGATGGTTTCCTTGTAGGCACTCGCGAGGAACGAGGCGCCGGACTCGACGATGCCGATCGTCATCGCGCCGAGCAGCGTGAAGCCGTAGCTGGCCATGCCGCCGAAGATCGCGGCCACGAAGCCCTTCAGCCCGATCAGCAGCCCCGAGTCGTAGTAGATCGTCACGATCGGGGAGATCAGCAGCCCGCACAGCGCGCCGATGAAGGCCGCGATCGCGAACGAGGTCTGGCCCGAGAAGCCGATCGAGATGCCGAGCAGGCGGGCGCCGGTGGCGTTGGACGCCGCCGCGCGCAGCGCCTTGCCGTAGAGGCTGAAGCCGAACACCGAGGCGAGCACCGCGATCAGCGCGAGCGACGACGCCAGCACGATCACGCTCTGCCCGCTGACGACCCAGTCGCCGAGGGTCAGGTCGTGGTCCCAGAGCGCGGGGGTGCGGTAGCCCTCGACGCCGAACAGCCAGAGCGCCACGCCCGCCAGCACGAAGTGGACGCCGACCGAAGCGATCAGCAGCACCAGGACACTGGCATTCGCCATCGGCTGGTAGATCAGCCGGTACAGCAGCGGACCGAGCGGGGTCACGATCGCGAGACTGAGCAGGAACTGCACGAAGAGCGGCAGCCCGCGCGACGAGGACCAGACCACGAGCGCGGCCAGCGCGGCCGGCGCCACCGCATAGCGCAGCGCGATCGCGCCGAGGCGCCCCGGCTTGCCGCCGCGGACCGCCGCGACCGCGTCGATCGCGCCGACCGCGAGCGCCATCGCCAGCAGCAGCCAGACGGTGCCGGGTGTCCGGTCGGCCTGCAGCCAGGCCAGGGTCAGGGCGCCGAAGGCGACGAACTCGCCCTGGCCGAAGAAGATGATGCGGGTCACGGAGAAGACCAGCACCAGCGCCATGCCGAGCAAGGCATAGATGGCGCCCGTCGTCACACCGTCCTGCGCCAGCAGGACGCCCAGTTCGAGCGAGTTCATGAGGCTGGCTCCTTCGCGGCTTCAGCTCAGGGCAGCAGCTTCCATTGGCCGTTCTCGACCACCAGCATCGCGCGCGCATCGGGGCCGTGCCCCCAGTGGTTGCTGGCGGTGTAGTGCAGCACGCCCTTGGTCACGGGGATCCCGCCGCTGCCTTCCATCGCCGCCTTCAGGGCCTGGCGGAACTCGGGCGTGCCGGGCTGCGCCTGCTTCAGCGCGACCGGGATCACCTGCTGCAGCACCAGGGCCACGTCGTAGACGTGGGCGGCGAACTGGGTGCGGGAGCCCGGGCCGAACTTGGCCTCGTACTCCTCGACGAAGGCCAGCGCGATCTTGCGGCCCGGGTGGCTGGCGTGCAGCTGCTCGGGCACCTGCTCCGGCCCGGAGATCACCAGCGCGCCCTCGGCGTCCTTGCCCGACAGGCGCAGGAAGTCGCCGGAGACCGACGCCGGCGTGTGATAGACGAGCCCCTTGTAGCGGCGCTCGGCAAGCGCCTTCTGCGGCAGCGCCGCCCCGCCGCCCACCGCGACCACCAGCACCGCATCGGGCCGGGAGGCCACGACCTTGAGCGTCTGCCCGGCGACGCTCGCATCGGCCCGGGTGAAGCGTTCGACGGCGGTGACCTTGATGCCCGCCTGCTCGGCCTGTTGGTTCAGCGCCTTCAGGTAGACCTCGCCGTAGGCGTCCGACAGGCCGAGGAAGCCGACGCTCTTGACGCCGTTGCGCTTCATGTGGGCCAGGATGCCCTCGGTGAAGAAGCCGGAGTCCATCGTCAGGCGGAAGGTCCAGGCGTCGCGGCCCGCGGGCAGCTCGACCGGCGTCGGCGAGAGGTGCGGCACGCCGGCCTCGTTGGCGACCTGGGCGATCGCGATCGAGGCGGGCGTGTTGGCCGCGCCGACGATGACGTCGACCTTCTCCTCGACGAAGCGACGCGCGTTCTTCGTCGACGCGGTCGGGTCGCCGGCGTCGTCGAGGACCTGCAGCTCGATCTTCTGGCCGCCGATCTCCTTCGGCCACATCGAGAAGGCGTTGCGCACCGGCACGCCCAGGGAGGCCCCGGGCCCGGTCAGCGACGTGCTCACGCCCACCCGGACGTCGGCCCAGGCCCCATGAACAGCGATCAGCAGCCCGGCGGCGGCGGCCTTCAACGCGATGCTTGCCTTCAACGGTGTCTCCTTTGTTAGTTCAGATATCTGTTTACCTGGTAAACAGTTTCGGAATGATAGTCTCCAGACCCTCACCTGACCCTAGGGAAAACCAGTGGAAGCAAAGCAACGCGGAGCCGGGCGTTCGCGGTCGGCTGCGGCCGGTGCCGGACCTTCAACGGCCGACGGCCCCGATGAGGCGGCCGAGCACCGCTTCGGGCCGGACGTGCTCCAGGACTCGCTCGGCTACGCCATCAAGCGGGCGCAGGTGCGCACCTACGAGCAGCTCTTCGCGACCCTCGGGCCGGACGCGATCTCGCCGGCCCGGATGACCGCGCTGTTCATCATTGGCGCGCAGCCCGGCATCAACCAGTCATCGCTGGCCGAGCGCCTGCGGGTCACGCGCGCCAGCATGGTCAAGGTGATCGACAACCTGGAGCAGCTCGGGCTGGTCGAGCGCTGCTCGATTCCGGGCGACCGGCGCAGCTATGCGCTGGAGCTGACCGTGCCGGGGCAGGCGGAGCTGCGCACGCTGCACGAGAAGACGCGCGAGTACGAGAAGCGGATCGCCGAGAAGCTGAGCCCGGGCGAGCGCCGGCAGTTGATCCAGTTGCTCGAGAAGGTGGCGGCGCGGGACTGACCGCCTTGCCCGGGCCTAGCCTTCGCGCTGCCGCAGCGCCTCGTACAGGCAGACGCCGCTCGCCACCGACACGTTCAGGCTCTCGACCGCGCCCTTCATCGGCAGCCGCACCAGCGCATCGCAGCTGCGCGCGGTGAGCTGGCGCATGCCGCGCCCCTCGGCGCCGAGCACCAGGGCGAGCGGCCCGCGCAGGTCGCGCGCGTAGAGGCTCTGCGGCGCGTCATCGGAGGTGCCGACCACCTCGATCGACCGCTCCTTCAGCTCGCCGAGCGTGCGCGCGAGGTTGGTGACCATGAAGTACGGCACCGTCTCCGCGGCGCCGCTGGCCACCTTCGAGACCGTCGCGTTCAGGCCGACCGCATGATCCTTGGGCGCGATCACCGCGTGCGCGCCGGCGCCGTCGGCCACGCGCAGGCAGGCGCCAAGGTTGTGCGGGTCGGTGATGCCGTCGAGCACCAGCAGCAGCGGCGCGCCCTCGACGGTGTCCAGCAGGTCGTCGAGCGAGGCGGTCGCCGGCAGCGGCTCGACCCGCGCGACGACGCCCTGGTGGCGGTGCGTGCCGCACAGGCGCTGCAGGCGCTCGTCGTCGCTCTCGACCAGGCGCGCGCCGGCGGCCTGCACACGCTCGACGAACTGGCGCATGCGCTGGTCGCGCCGGGTCGTGTCGACGTGCACCTCGAGCACGGAGGCCGGCGCCGTCTTCAGGCGCACGCCCACTGCATGGAAGCCAAACAGGAGGCGCTTGCTCATCGGGTCACTTTCGGAATCCACCCTCGGGCGCCGGCCCGGCGGGCCAGTCGCGGAACCCGCCTTGGGTTCACCGGGCCGCCATTCTCCACACGGTCAGGCCGCCGATCAGCAGCGGCTGGTGCAGCATGTAGAAAGCGAGCGGCCAGCGGCCCAGGGCGGCGAGGGGCCGCAGCGCGCGCGGCAGCGCCGCCCCGAGGGCACCGGGACGCTGGCCCAGCGCCCAGCGGCCCGCCGCCAGGCCCCACCACATCACGCCGAGCCAGGGCAGCAGCGGCACATGGTCCTCGGTGCGCGGGCGGCGGGTATAGAGGCCGAGCCAGTCGGTCCAGCGGCTGTCGAAGAACGGATGCGAGACGAACTGCGGCAGCGCGATCGCCAGCGCGCCGAGCAGCCACAGCCCCGCGCCCAGCGGTGCGCTCAGGCGCAGCACGATCAGCATCAGCGCGATGCCGTGCAGCACGCCGAAGTGGATGAAGCTGGCGGGGAACATCACCAGCGAGCCCGCCGTCACCAGCAGCGCGCAGACCGCCACCTGCGCCCAACGGCGCCAGAAGCGCCGGTCCAGGCGCACGCCGCCGCCCTCCCCCTGCAGCGCGAGCGCCTGGCCGAAGCCGGCGCAGAACAGGAACAGGCTGACGATCAGCACGCGCTGGGTCGTCCACACCGGGTCGCGGTAGAAGTCCTGGCGCGGGATCAGCCCGAAGTGGTTGAGGTCGAAGGCGAAATGGAACGCCGCCATCCAGAGCATCGCGGCGCCGCGCAGCGCGTCGAGCCGGTCGGCGCGCGCCACCCGGGGCGTCTGGGTCGCCGCGCTCGTCGGCCGGAGGTCTTGCTGCACCGCGCGACGATAGCGCAGGCTGCCCGAGGCAGCTCCGTATGATCGCCGCCGCCCCTGGTGCCTGCCGACCCGCGCCGATGAACGCCTCCCGCCACGCCCCCGACGGCCCGCAACGCCGCCAGACGCGCCGCCTCCTCCTGCTGGCCGGGCTCGCGGCCGTCGCCTGCGCCAGCGCCAGCGCCCCCCGCGCCCAGGACCGCGAGGCCCGGCCGCGCCCGGTCACGCCGCGCGGCGCGCTCGATGCCGACGAGCGCGCCAACGTCGACCTCTTCCGCACGGTGTCGCCGTCGGTCGTCCACATCACGACGCTCGAGGTGGCGCGCGACCTCTTCTCGGGCAACCCGACCGAGGTCGCGCGCGGCACCGGCACCGGCTTCATCTGGGACGAGCGCGGGCATGTCGTGACCAACTTCCACGTCATCCAGGGCGGCAACGCCGCGCGCGTGACGCTCGCCGACCAGAGCAGCTTCCGGGCTCAGCTCGTCGGCGCCTTCGCCGACCGCGACCTCGCGGTCCTGCGCATCGACGCCCCGCGCGACAAGCTGCGCCCGATCGCCCTGGGCAGCAGCGACGGCCTGCTGGTCGGCCAGCGCGTCTACGCGATCGGCAACCCCTTCGGCCTCGACCAGACGCTCACCACCGGCATCGTCAGCGCGCTCAACCGCGAGATCGAATCGGTCACGCGGCGCACGATCCGCGGCGCGATCCAGACCGACGCGGCGATCAATCCGGGCAATTCCGGGGGCCCGCTGCTCGACTCGGCCGGGCGGCTGATCGGCGTCAACACCGCGATCTTCAGCCCCTCGGGCGCGAGCGCCGGCATCGGCTTCGCGATCCCGGCCAACGAGGTCAACCGCGTCGTGCCGCGGCTGATCCGCGACGGGCGCTTCGTGCGCCCCGCGCTCGGCATCAGCCCGCTGCCGGCGCCCGCCGCGCGGGCGCTCAGGCTGCCCGAAGGGGTGGCCGTCGGCCGCGTGCAGCCGGGCGCGCCGGCCGACCGGGCCGGCATCCGCGCCTTCGCGCGCCGCGCTGACGGCGCGCTGATCGCCGGCGACGTGATCACCGCGGTCGACGGCGAGCCGGTGCGCAGCTTCGACGATCTGATGGTCGCCCTCGAACAGCGTCGCCCGGGCGACGAAGCTGTGCTGCAGCTGACTCGCGCCGGTCAGGTGCGACGCCAATCGGTGCGTCTCGCCGAGTCGGAATAGCATCGGATCGGCACTACGCCTCCAACCTACGTCGCAAGGTCGCGACATCACCCATGGGTCGTATGGGTCCCCTTCCTTTGGGGGATATATGCTCCGCACCCCATGACGGCGAACGCTCTCAACGAGCCCCCGGTCGAGCGCGCGTTGTTGCGCCTGGCGCTGCGCAACACGGCGCGCAGCGTGCCCCTTCAGTTGGCAGCGATCGGCGTCATCGTGGCGATCGGCTTCGTCAACCAATGCGTCGTGGCTTCGGCCGCGGTCACCGCGCTGGGGCTCGCGGTGGTGGGCTGGCGCCTGTGGATCACCCGCCGCTTCGGCGGCGACACGGAACTCGGTGCCGTGGACCTGGCGCGGGCGACGCGCCAGCTGGAGCTCAACGCGGCGGTCGCCGGCCTGATGTGGGCCGTGGCCGCTCTCGGCATCTACCCGGACGTGCATGGGCCCGAGGCCACCGCATTCGTCGTCGTGATCTGCGGCTCGGTCGCGGTGGCGGCGCTGTTCCTGGCGCTGATCGGCCGCTCGTTCCTGCTCCTGGTGGTCCCCGAGCTCGGCGCGCTGACCGTCGCATGCCTGATGGGCCTCGAGCCAGGCACCAATGCACTGGCGGTGCTGATCGTGATGTTCGGCCTCACGATGTACCGCTCGTCGCAGGAGTTCCGCAACGCGGTGATCCGCTCGGTACGCGCGGGCCTGGAGGCGCGCGAGTCGAACGCCTCGCTGCTGCGCGCGAAGGAAGCGGCCGAGGCCGCGAACGTCGCCAAGTCGCAGTTCCTCGCCACGATGAGCCACGAGATCCGCACGCCGATGAACGGCGTGCTGGGCGCCCTCGACCTGCTGCGCCAGTCGAACCTTGACGTGCGCCAGCGGCGCCTGGTGCGCACCGCCCATTCGTCGGGCGAGTCGCTGATGCACATCCTCAACGACGTGCTCGACCACTCGAAGATCGAGGCCGGCAAGCTCAAGCTCAGCCATGCACCGATGTCGCTGCACCTGCTGCTGCACAGCGTGGTCAACCTGTTCCGCGCCAACGCCGAGGCCAAGGAGCTGCGCCTGGAGATCGAGATCGGCGCCGGCGTGCCCAATGCGGTGCTCGGGGACGCACAGCGCCTGAAGCAGGTGCTGATGAACCTGCTCGGCAACGCGATCAAGTTCACCGAGCGCGGCCGGGTCACGTTGCGCGCACGCGCGGTCGAGCCCGGCCCGCAAGGGCTCGCGCGCACGCGCATCGAGGTGATCGACAGCGGCATCGGCATCGACGATTCGGCCTTCGGCCGACTCTTCCAGCCTTTCGAGCAGGCCGACAGCGGCCGCAACCGCCGTCGCGGCGGGACCGGGCTGGGCCTGGCGATCAGCCAGCGCATCATCGAGGCGATGGGCAGCCGCATCGAGGTGCACACCAAGGTCGGCGAGGGCTCGGTGTTCCAGTTCACGCTCGCCTTCGAGGCCGACCCGGCGCCGGTGCCGCACCCGCGCGCCACGCCGGCGGCGAATGCCCAGCTGCGGCCGGTGCCCGGCGGACGGGTGCTGCTGGTCGAGGACAACCCGGTCAACCGGGTGATCGCCGAGCAGATGCTCGACTCCCTGGGCGCCGAGGTCACTCTGGCCGAGGACGGCGCCGAGGCCCTGGCGCGCTTCGGCGAGCAGCGCTTCGACCTCGTGCTGATGGACTGCCAGATGCCCGAGATGGACGGCTACGAGGCGACGCGGCGCATCCGCATCGAGGAAGCCGAAGGCGGGCTCACGCGCACGCCGATCGTCGCCCTCACCGCCGACGCCTTCGACGAGGACGCCGCGCATGCGCTGGCCTCCGGCATGGACGCCCACCTCGCCAAGCCCTACACCCGCGAGCAGCTGGGCGAACTGCTGCGGCGCTGGATCTGAGCGCCCGAGACGGGCGCAGGCGCGGCCGGCCGGCCGCGCCCGCCGGCGACCTCAGTCCGTGGAGAGCGAAGCCGACAGGCTGCTGCGCTCGGTGTCCCAGGCCGAGTCGAGCTCCAGGCGCTTGATCTCCTCGACCGCGCCTTCCTGCTCGCCGCCGACCTTGCGCGCCTGGGCGCGCGCCAGCCGGTCCATCAGGCGCAGGTCGCGCGTGGTGAGCGACATCGCCGACTCGGCCCACCAGTCGACCACCGCATGCAGCGACTCGAGGGTGATCGGCATCGCCAGACGCAGGGCCTGCAGCGCGGCCAACGTGCCGCGCAGGCGCGGGTCGAGGGCGCGGATGATCTGCTCCACCTCGATGTCACCGTCACCGTCCTCGACCACCAGGTCGACCAGCTGGCGGCGGAAGAGCTGGTCGGCGGTGTAGAGGCGGCCCGAGAGGATCATCTCGTTGGCCACCGCGAACCCGGCCTTTCGGATCGTGAAGTGCCAGGCCCCCATGCCCGGAAAGAGGTTGAACAGCATCTCGGGGAAGCCGGCCTGGGCGCTGCGCTCGAAGATCACGCGGTGGAACGGCAGCACCGTTTCCAGGCCGCCGCCGAGCGTGTCGCCCTGCACCAGCACCGTCGTGTGCACGCCGATGCTCGCGGCGTTCTCGAGCCACCAGATCAGGTCGACGCAGCGCCGGCCGTAGAGCTTCAGCGAGTCGAGGTCCTGGGCCCGCACCAGCAGCACGAAGAGCGCCAGGTCGCCGCCGAAGTTGAAGACGCCGGCGACGTCGGAGCTGAGCAGCAGGTGGCGCACCAGGCCCGGGCTGGCGCTGATGTCGTCGAGCACGCGCTTGAGCTCCGCCAGGCCGGCCAGGCTGTAGCACTGGACCGGCTTGACGCAGGTGCGCAGGCGCA
>JAMHWF010000127.1:0-1262 GCA_035911095.1 Ideonella sp.
TAGCGCCGCAGCTGCTCGCGGATGTGCGGCGAGGCAAACAGGTGGAACTGGATCCCGGTGGCTGGCGGGCAGGTCGAGTACAGCGAGATCAGCACCTCGGCCATGCGGTCGTCGGCACCCGACTGCGGCATCAGCTCGAGCATGAAGCCCAGGCTGTCGCGGTTGACGAAGAGCTTCTCGTCGGCGAGGTAGGCCGAGTAGGGCAGCCAGGACGCGAACTGCTCGGCCGGCGTGTCCGGAGGCGAGCCCAGGCCCAGCCAGCCCAGGCTGCCGTGGCCGGGGCGGCTCCCGCCGGGACAGGCGGCGGATCGGGTCGAAGCGGTCGGGGCGAACGGAGTGGGCATAGAGCGTGCCTCGCAGGGATGGCCGGAAGAGATGTCAGGTCAGTCGTTGGGTTCGTTGCCACGCGGATCGACGGGCATCTGCGGCCGGCCCGCCGGAGGTGTCAGGCCGGGCAGGGACAGCGAACCACTCGGTTGATCTGTCCGGCCGGACTGGTTCGATGTCCTGAGGTCGCGCGACTCGGTGGCGCCGCCTGCAGGACGTCCGGATGCGGGCGGCGGAGGCCGCAGCGGCGCGTAGGCATCGCGGATCTGCCGCTGCGCGTGCTCGACGAGCCACTGGCCGTCGTCGACCCGGACGTAGACGTAGCCCTGGTCGTGGAGGTCGCGATCGGCGTCTTCCCAGGGCTTGAACCAGAGCCGCAGGATGCGGGCCGACGACCGGAGCGGCATGGCCGTGGGCGCGGGCGGCGCCGATGGCGACACGGCGATGCGGGAGGCTGCCGCGCCTGCAGCGCCCGCTGCGGCTGCGCCGGTGATGCCCTCCGTCGCGCGCGGAGCTTTCGGCGTGCCTGGGCTGGCACCGGCCGTTCGCCGCTGACTCGGCAGGTTGTTCTGCACGGCATTGGCGTAGGTGCCGGAGACGGAGTCGCAGGTCACGCCGTCCGGCGCCTTGCAGGCATAGCTGGAGCTGCCGCTGAGACCACTCATGCTCATGCAGCCGCTCAGCATCCAGGCCAGCAGCACCGACGCCGCGGCCAGTCCGGTGGCTGGGGCAGCCCGCGATGTCGGAGCCGCGGGGAACTCGACGGCGGACTGCTTCATGGCTTGCCCCCCGCCACCTGTGACACCTGCTGGAGGCGCGCGAGCAGCACGGCCCGGTCGACGTAGCCGTCGGTGCGAGTGCCATCTGCCCAGACCAGGGTGGGCGTGCCCTGGACGGCGAGGCGTTGCGCGAGCGCGAGGTTGCGGTCGAGCGGG
>JAMHWF010000128.1:0-168065 GCA_035911095.1 Ideonella sp.
GTCGCACCGCCTCGTCGAGCGCCAGGCCATGCTGCGCAAGGACGGCCGCCTGCCGTGGGCGCGCCCGGATGCCAAGTCACAGGTCACCATCCGCTACGTCGATGGCAAGCCGCACTCGATCGACACCGTCGTGCTGTCCACCCAGCATTCGCCGGACATCAGCCTGGAAGACCTGCGCGAAGCGACCATTGAGCAGATCATCAAGCCGGTGCTGCCGAAAGAACTGATCAAGGGCGACATCAAGTATCTGGTCAACCCGACTGGCCGCTTCGTCGTCGGCGGCCCGCAGGGCGACTGTGGCCTGACCGGCCGCAAGATCATCGTCGACACCTACGGCGGCGCCGCCCCGCACGGGGGCGGTGCCTTCTCCGGCAAGGATCCGTCCAAGGTCGACCGCTCCGCCGCCTACGCCGGCCGCTACGTGGCCAAGAACATCGTTGCCGCCGGGCTGGCCAGCAAGTGCCTGGTGCAGATTTCCTACGCGATCGGGGTCGCCGAGCCGACCTCGGTGATGGTCGAGACCTTCGGCACCGGCAAGATCAGCAACGAGACGCTGACCGCGCTGATCCGCAAGCACTTCGACCTGCGCCCGAAGGGCATCGTCAACATGCTCGACCTGTTGCGCCCGATCTACCAGAAGACCGCCGCCTACGGCCACTTCGGCCGCGAGGAGCCCGAGTTCTCCTGGGAAGCGACCGACAAGGCCCAGGCGCTGCGTGCAGCGGCCGGGCTGTAGGCCCGGCGCGCGCAGCGCGCCGTGGCCTTTGCGGCGAAGGCTGACTTCGCGCAGCGAAGGCCAGGCGCGCAGCGCCGGGCCGGAGCCACAAGGACCCGCCGCGCCGCGGTGAGGAGGCCCGAGGTCGAACGATGAAGGCCCCGCCCCTGCGCTTCCCCCCACCGCTGCGCCCGGGCGACCGCATCGCGGTCACCGCACCCAGCTCGGGCGTGCCGGCGTCGCTGCACCGGCGGCTCGAGATCGTGCTCGGCCATCTGCGCGCGCAGGGCTTCGTGGTCGAGGAAGGCGGGTGCATGCGCGACGAGCAGGCCGGCGCCAGTGCGCCCGCCGCGGCGAGGGCCGGGGAGCTGATGCGCTTCCTGCTGCGCGACGACGTCGCCGCCGTGTTCCCGCCCTGGGGCGGCGAACTGGCGATCGAGCTCCTGGACCGCCTGGACTGGGCGGCACTCGGCACTGACGCGCGAGGCGCTGCAGCAGCTGGGCTGCAGCGATTTCACCCAGGCGCAGAGCAGCCATTGGCAGCGCCAGTGGACCGACTTCGCCGAGGTGCCCGACACCACCTGCCAGCTCACCGAGCCCACCCGCTGGCAGTCGCTCGACGGCCGCGAGGCCGTGACGATGCGCGGGCGCCTGGTCGGGGGCTGCATCGACGTGCTGCTGCACCTGGCCGGCACGCCCTTCGGCGACGTGCCGGGCTTCGTGCGGGCCTCGGGCGCCGATGGTGCGGTCTTGTTCCTCGCGAACTGCGGGCTCGACCCCGCGGAGTGGGTGCGGGCGCTGCACCGGCTGCGCTGGTCCGGTTGGCTTGGACATCGGCCATGTGCCGCCCAGCTGATGCGATCCGGCAGCGGATCGGCTGATCCCGTTCCAGGCCGCGGCTCGAGACAGGCGCGGTCCCAGGTCTCGCGCAGCGGGCAGGCGGGCACTGTCGCGCTGTCACGACGCTGCCGTGTCGGATGGGGAACGAGATCAATAGAATGAGAAGCGTTCTCGTCTGATACCCGGCTCGGCGGTTCCGTCGTCAGCGCTCTCCAGCGCCTTCCGTCGAACCCCACTGCAGATCGACACCCGCCCACCGCGCTGCCGCCGCCACGGTGACACGGCGGCGCTGCCCGCCTGGCGGGCAGTGCGTCGGGACCCGCGCCAGCTGTCCGCGTCCGAGACGGCCGTGCGCGAGGCACCTCTCCGGGGCCTCCGCGACAACAAGAAACGTCCTGAGGAGAGCTCCGTGGACCTGGTTCGCCCTTCCCTTCCCCGATCGACCCGCAGCCACAGGGCGGGCCCGCGACGGGCCCGTCGCGCCCTGCTGGCCGGCCTGACGGCCGCCGCCGGTGCCTCCGGCGCTGCCTGGGCCGACGAGGCGCCGTCCGCGCCGGCCACCGTGGCCCAGGCCGCGAGCGCCGCCCCGGCGGCGTCCGCGCCCGCGCCGAACCGCGGCACCGAGCTGGCGCCGGTCCAGGTGCGCGGCGCGCGCAATCGCCCCACCGCCGCGGTCGGCAAGGGCGAGGAGGCGATCCGCGAAGTCCCGCAGTCGGTGACGACGCTGACCATCGAGCGCATCGAGCAGCAGGCGCTGCAGACGCTCGACGACGCGATGCTCAAGGTCACCGGCGTGACGCGCGAGCAGCTCTGGCTGAACAACAACTACTACGCCCGCGGCCTGAAGATCGAGAGCATCCGCTACGACGGCGGTGCGGTCTCGACCGTCACCGACCGCAACAACAGCGCCGACCTGGCCCAGTTCGAGGAGCTCTCGGTGCTGCGCGGGGTCGACGGCCTGTTCGGCGCCGGCGACGCCGGCGGCGTCATCAACTTCAAGTCGAAGCGGCCGCTCGACACGCCCGCCGTGGAGGCCTCGTTCAGCCTCGCGCGCTGGCACAACTACCGGCTGATGGTCGACGCCAGCACCCCGCTGTCGGAGACGAACGAGCTCGGCGTCCGCGTCGTCGGCGTCGTGCAGGACCAGGACCACTTCTACAAGCCGACCCACAGCCGCCGCAAGATGCTGTACGGCGCGCTGCAGGCCCGGCCCACGCCCGACACCACGCTGCTCGTCGGCGCCAGCCTGCAGCAGGACCACCAGTCGGCCTTCAACGCCAGCCTGATGCGCTATGTCGACGGCGCCGACACGCAGTTCCCGCGCAGCGCGACGATGGGCTCGCCCGACGGCTGGCTCGACCGCGAGAACTTCGTCGTCTTCGCCAACCTCAGCCAGCGCCTCGGGTCGCGCTGGACGCTCAACGCCAACCTGCGCCGCAACGCCGGCGACGACAGGATCAACGGCGCCGAACTCGAGGACGCGATCTCGTACACGACGCGCCAGTCGACCTGGTGGGTCTACCAGGACGCGACGCGGGAGGACGAGACGACGGCCGACGTCAACCTGCAAGGCGCATTCGATGCCTTCGGCCGCACCCACGACGTGATCGTCGGCCTCGACGGCACCCACCGCGACCGGCACTACCGGCAGAACTGGATCCGCTACGGGCCGGGCGATGCCTTCGACCGCGTCGCACCGCCGCTGCTGCCAGACCCTCCGGTGGCGTGGGCAACCGACACCCGCACCGTGACCCGCACCCTGTCGGTCTATGGCTCGCTCCGCATCCGCCCGATCGACCGGCTGGCGCTGATCGTCGGCGGCCGCAAGACCTTGAACGAGTCGCAGACCATCGACAACCGCGCGACCGGCAACCGCGACGACTTTCCCCTGGGCGGCGCCCAGAACGACAAGTTCATCCCCTACTTCGGCGCCGTCTACGAGCTGACCCCGACGACCTCGGTCTACGCCAGCCGGGCGGAGATCTTCAAGTCCCAGCTCAACAACCTGTCGGCGCTGCGCGGCCCCTCGCTGGAGCCGGCCACCGGCAGCAACCTGGAGATCGGGCTGAAGAGCGAGCTGTTCGACCGCCGCGCCCTCTTCACGGTCGCGCTGTTCGATGTCAAGAAGGAGAAGGAGGCGGTTCTCATCAACTGGGATCCCACCGGGCGCAACAGCTGGTGCTGCTACACGGCCAGCGGCGACAAGTCGAGCCGCGGCATCGAGTTCGAGCTGCAGGGCCGGATCACGCCGAACTGGGAGCTCAGCGGTGGCTACACCTACAACAGCAACAAGAACCGGCGCTCGAACGACGCCCGCTTCAGCACGATCACGCCGCGCCACCTGCTGAAGGTCTGGTCGAACCACCTGCTCGGCGGCTGGGTGCCGGGCCTCAGCGTCGGCGCCGGGGTCTCGGCGCAGTCGAAGAGCTACGTCTCCGGCTCGGTGCGGACCTACAACCCGACCACCGGCGAATACGATGGCGCCTGGCAGGACTACAACTTCGACCAGGCGAGCCACGCGATCTGGTCGGTGCGCGCGGCCTACGACATCAGCCCGCACTGGAGCCTGGCGCTGAACGTCAACAACCTGTTCGACAAGCACTACTACAGCACGGTCGGCAACAGCGGCTACGGCAACTTCTACGGCGAACCGCTGAACGCGATCCTGACGCTGACGGCGCGGTTCTGAGGCCGGGGCGCGGGCCGCTGGGCTCCGGCGGCGGCGGCTTGCCGCCGACCGGCGCGGAATATGCTGGGGTCCTCGTTCGCCGCAAGAGGAGCGCTGCATCGCCATGGCCAAGGAAACCCCCGGCACGCCCACGCCGCCCGCCCGCGCAACCACTGCCCGCCCCCGGGCGCCCCGCCGCGTCGCGGCCGGCGACGTGCCGCCGACGATGGCGCCGGAGGCCCTCGAGCGCCACAGCGCAGAGCGTGCGGTCGAGCGCACCCGCGCCGTCCAGGCCCTGGCGCTCGCCGACGCGCTGGCCCATGCCCCGGCAGACGGGTCGCCGTCGCCCGCGGGCGACGTGGCGATCGAGAGCGCCAAGGCGCTGATCGCCGGCGCGTCGCCCGACGAGTTGCGCAGCCTGCGCCGCCTGCTGAGCCAGCAGCTCGTCGACAGCGCCAGCAGCAGCACCGCCGAAGCCGACAGCGCGTTGTCGAAGGGATGGCGCAGCGGCGCCTACCCTTACCGCAACCTGCTCTCGCGGCGCAGCTATGAGCGCGAGAAGTACCGCCTGCAGGTCGAGCTGCTGAAGCTGCAGGCCTGGGTCAAGGAGACGGGCGCGCGGGTCGTCATCCTGTTCGAGGGCCGTGACGCCGCCGGCAAGGGCGGCACGATCAAGCGCTTCATGGAGCACCTGAACCCGCGCGGCGCGCGCGTGGTGGCGCTCGAGAAGCCGAGCGAGGTCGAGCGCGGTCAGTGGTACTTCCAGCGCTACATCTCGCACCTGCCCACGCGCGGCGAGATCGTGCTGTTCGACCGCAGTTGGTACAACCGCGCCGGCGTCGAGCGGGTGATGGGCTTCTGCTCGGAGGCGGAGTACCAGGAGTTCCTCCGCCAGACACCCGAGTTCGAGCGCCAACTGGTGCGCTCGGGCGTGTACCTGCTCAAGTTCTGGTTCTCGGTCAGCCGCAGCGAGCAGCGCCGCCGCTTCAAGGAGCGCCAGTCGCACCCGCTCAAGCACTGGAAGCTGAGCCCGATCGACATGGCCAGCCTCGACAAGTGGGACGACTACACGCGCGCCAAGGAGGCGATGTTCCTCAACTGCGACACCAGCGACGCGCCCTGGACGGTGATCAAGAGCGATTGCAAGAAGCGCGCACGGCTCAACGCGATGCGCTTCGTGCTGCACCGCCTGCCCTACGCGCAGCGCGACCTGGCCCGCATCGGCTCGATCGACCCGCTGATCGTCGGCCGGCCCGCGCTGGTGTCGACGGTCGGCGAGGACCAGCTGGCGGGCGAGGGCAGCTGAGCCGGCCCCTGCCTGGCGACGGGGTCGACCTGCGACAAGGCGGCCCGGCCGGGGACCAGGCCACGCTCCGGCGGATTCCGTGCGCGAATCGCGCTTCAGGCGGGCCCCGCCGTGGCCGATAGGGGGCTGAACCGCCCAGCCGGGCGCGCCCCCTCGCCACCATGTCCGAAGCCAGTTGCCTCACGATCCTCGTCGTCGATGACCAGGCCGCCACCCGCACGGTGCTGAGCGCGATGCTCGCCGTCCTGGGACACCAGGCGATCGAGGCGAGCGACGCGCCGAGCGCGGTGGCGCTGTTCCGTCGTCGCCGGCCGGACGCCGTGCTGCTCGACGTGGTCATGCCCGGCCATGACGGGTACTGGGCGGCGCGGCAGATGCGCGCGGCCGAGTCCGGCAGCTGGACGCCGATCATCTTCCTGTCGGGCAGCCGCGACGAGCAGGACCTTTGCCGCAGCATCGACAGCGGCGGCGACGACTACCTCTCGAAACCGGTGTCTCGCGTCGTGCTCGAGGCCAAGTTGCGCGCCATGCTGCGTCTGAAGGCGATGCAGCGCCGGCTCATGGAACTGACGGCCCAGCTGCGCCGCACCAACGCGCAGTTGCAGGACCTCTCCGAACGCGACAGCCTCACCGGCCTGGCGAACCGGCGCATGTTCGACCGTCGGCTCGACGACGAGATCGCCGAGGCCCGGCGCAGCGGGCAGCCGCTGACGGTGATGCTGTGCGATGTCGACCGCTTCAGGCAGTACAACGACTCGCTCGGCCTCGTCCAGGGCGACGAATGCCTGCGCAACGTCGGCCACCTGCTGGCGACGGTCTGCCAGCGCACCCGGGACTTCGTCGCCCGCTACGGCAGCGAGGAGTTCGCGCTGATCCTGCCGGCGACGCCCAAGTCCGGCGCCATGACCTATGCGCGTGCGCTGCAGCGCATGCTGCAGCAGCTGGCGATCCCGCACCCGGCCTCCGACCTGGCGGAGCACGTCACGATCTCCGGCGGCATCACCACCTGCGTGCCCGACGCCGACACCCATGCCGAGGCGATGGTCGTGCGCGCCGACCAGGCGCTGTTCGCCGCCAAGCACCAGGGGCGCAACCGCTTCTTCAGCTTCGAGATGCAGATCGACACCGAAGAGCGCACTGCGATCTGAGCCGCCGCCAGCACCCGCCGTGCGGGCCTGGCGACGCGGCCCCCCTAGGTTCGCCACTTTCGGGCCTCCGGGCCCCATGCCGTCCCCCGCCTGACCGATACGGGGTCGGCCTCCGGCACCGAGGCCGAAGAAGAATCCCCGCGCATCACCGCACGCGTCGGTTCAGGGGACCAGCATGTCCGGCCATCCCGTCCACGGTGCCTTGCCGGGGCGCCTCGTCATCGTCGGCTTCGGCAGCCTCGGCCAGGGCAGCCTGCCGCTGATCCTGCGCCACCTCGCGGTCCGCGCGCAGGACATCACGATCGTCACCGCCGATGACGATCGCGAGGCCAGCGCCCGCGCGATGGCCGAGGGCCTCGGCTGCCGCCTCCTCGTGCAACGCCTGACGCCCAAGAACCACCGCGAGGTGCTCCGTGCGCTGGTCGGGCGGGACGACTTCCTGCTGAACCTGAGCGTCGACGTGTCGAGCCTGGCGCTGATCCACCATTGCCAGGCGGTGGGCGCGCTGTACCTCGACACCTGCATCGAGCCCTGGCCCGGCCACTACACCGACGCCGCGCTCGACCTCTCGCAGCGCTCCAACTACGCGCTGCGCGAATCGGCGCTGCGCCTGCGCGAGACGGCCGGCGCCGGGCCAGGCGCGCCCACCGCGCTGGTGACGCACGGCGCCAACCCGGGCCTCGTGTCGCACTTCGTCAAGCAGGCCCTGCTCGACCTGCGGGGCGCGGCCCGGGCGGCAAGCCACGAGCGCCACAACGGTCGCCAGGACGGCCCCGGCGACGCGCCGGTGCCCGATTCGCGCGAGGGCTGGGCGCGGCTGGCCCAGGCGCTCGGCGTGAGGCTGATCCAGATCGCCGAGCGCGACACGCAATCGGCCGCCGCGCCGCGCCGGCGCGGCGAGTTCGTCAACACCTGGTCGGTCGAGGGCTTCATCTCTGAAGGCTGCCAGCCGGCCGAGCTGGGCTGGGGCAGCCACGAGCGCTCGTTCCCCGAGGACGGGCTGCGCCACGGCTATGGCAGCGGGGCCGCGATCTGCCTCAACCGGCCCGGCATGTCGCAGCGGGTGCGCAGCTGGACGCCGCTGGAAGGGCCGTATCACGGCTTCCTGATCACGCATGGCGAATCGATCTCGATCGCCGACCACCTGAGCCTCACCGACGGCCCCCGTACCGTCTACCGGCCGACCTGCCACTATGCCTACCACCCCTGCGACGACGCGGTGAGCTCGATCCACGAGTTCGCCGGCAAGGGCTACGCGCGTCGCCACCCGCGGCACCGGGTGCTGCGCGACGAACTGGTCGACGGGGCCGACGAGCTCGGCGTGCTGCTTGCCGGCCAGGCCCAGGGCGCCTACTGGTACGGCTCGCAGCTCACGCTGTCCGAGGCGCGCCGGCTGGCGCCCTACAACAGCGCGACCTCGCTGCAGGTCTGCGCCGCGGTGCTTGCGGGCATGGTGTGGGCGGTCGAGCATCCGCGGGCCGGCGTCGTCGAGCCCGACGAGATCGACTTCCGGCGCTGCCTCGACATCTGCCGGCCCTATCTCGGGCCGGTGATCGGCGTCTACACCGACTGGACGCCCCTGCGGGCGCGGCCGGACTGGTTCGACGAGGACGTCGACGCCGCCGACCCTTGGCAGTTCAAGAACGTGCGGGTCGCGTGATGGACAAGCACACGGACACGCCGGCGGGCACCGCAGCAGGCACGCAGGCCGGCGCCGGGCCGTCAGGCGCGAGCCCTCTCCAGCAGCCGCTGGGGCTGGCGGGCGTCTTCGGCTCCACCTTCTTCGAGCTGGTGGCGTACTTCATGCTGCTGCCGATGCTGATGCTGGCGCTCGAGGGGCGCGGCGTCTCGAGCGCGACGGCGGGGCTGTTCGCGGCGACGGGCTGGGCCGGCATCTTCCTCGTCACGCCGTTCGCCTCGGCACTCGCCCATGCCTTCGGCCGCCGGCGCTGCCTCTGGCTGTCGGCCCTGACGCCGACCCTCGCCACGCTCGGCCTGGCGGCCACCGACCATCTGGCCGTGTGGTTCGCGCTGGAGCTGGTCGCGGGCATGGCCTCCGGGCTGCGCTGGGTGCTGGCCGAAGCCGTGGTGGCCGAGCTGGCGCCGCCGGCGCAGCGCGGACGCTACGTCGGGATGTTCGAGACCATGGTCGCCGCCACCTTCGTCATCGGGCCGATGCTGCTGGTGGCGGCCGGCACCGAAGACCTCGCGGCGCTGCCCTGGGTGACCGGCCTCTTCGCCAGCGGGCTGGCGTGCAGCTTCCTCACGCCGGCCCTGATCGACGCGCGGCAGACCGAACTGCCTGCCCTGGGCTGGCGCGGGCTGCGGCAGGTGCTGCGGCTGCACCCCTGGCTGCTGCTGGCCGGCTTCTGCGCCGGCTTCTTCGAGAGCGGGATCGCCTCGGTGCTGCCGCTCTACGGGCTGCAGCTCGGCCTGGACGCCGCCGGCAGCGCGCTGCTGGTGTCGGCCAGCGGCGTCGGCAGCGCGCTGCTCTCGGCCTCGGCCGGCGTGTGGGTCGACCGCTACGCCGGCCGCTGGGCGCTGCGCTCGCTGATGCTCGGTTGCTGCCTGGTCTCCCTGGCGGCCACGCTGGCGATGCCCTTCGCCGCGCGCACCGACGCGCTGGTGTGGCCGATCGTCTTTCTCTGGGGCGGCGCGGGCGGCGCGCTCTACACGGTGGCGATGATCGACATCGGCTCGCGCGACCAGGGCCTGGCGCTGATCAACGCCACCGCCGTGCTCGTGCTGGCCTACACGCTGGGCAGCATGGCGGCCTCTTCCGCCTCGGGCGCCCTGCTGCAATGGGCCCCGACGATCGGCTATCCGGCGGCCCTGGCCGCCGTGGCGCTGCTCGGGGTCGTGGCCTTCGCCCGGCCGCGGGCCGATAGGGTGCTGTGCGATCATCCTCGCCCCTCGTGACCCCCGGCTGCGACGCGGCTTCCACGCAAGCGCGGCCGTCGCCCGGAACGCACGCATGCCGTCCGACATCGAGATCGCCCAGGCCGCGACGCTCAAGCCCATCGTCCCCCTCGCCGCCGAGCAGCTCGGCATCCCGGAAGAGCATTTGGAGCCCTTCGGCCGCTACAAGGCCAAGATCTCGCTCGACTACCTGGCCAGCCTGCCCGAACGGCCCGAGGCGAAGCTGATCCTCGTCACCGCGATCAGCCCGACGCCGGCCGGCGAAGGCAAGACGACCACCACCGTCGGCCTCGGCGATGCGCTGAACCGCATCGGCAAGAAGACCCTGGTCTGCCTGCGCGAGCCCTCGCTCGGCCCGGTCTTCGGCATGAAGGGCGGCGCGGCCGGCGGCGGGCATGCGCAGGTGGTGCCGATGGAGGACATCAACCTCCATTTCACGGGTGACTTCAACGCGATCGCGCTCGCCAACAACCTGCTGGCGGCGATGCTGGACAACCACATCCACCACGGCAACGAGCTCGGCATCGACGTCCGGCGCGTGACCTGGAAGCGCGTCGTCGACATGAACGACCGCGCGCTGCGCGAGGTGGTCGTCTCGCTCGGCGGCCCCGGCAACGGCTACCCGCGGCAGGACGGCTTCGACATCGTCGTCGCCTCGGAAGTGATGGCGATCTTCTGCCTCGCGACCTCGCTCGCCGACCTGAAGCAGCGCCTGGGCAACATCGTCGTCGGCTACACGCGCGAGCGCCGGCCCGTCACCGCGCGCGACCTGAAGGCGCACGGCGCGATGACCGTGCTGCTGAAGGACGCGCTGAAGCCGAACCTGGTGCAGACGCTCGAGAACAACCCGGCGATCCTGCACGGCGGCCCCTTTGCCAACATCGCGCACGGCTGCAACTCGGTGATCGCGACGCAGGCGAGCCTGAAGCTGGCCGACTACGTGGTCACCGAGGCCGGCTTCGGCGCCGACCTGGGGGCCGAGAAGTTCGTCGACATCAAGTGCCGCAAGTCCGGGCTGCGGCCCGATGCGGCGGTGGTCGTCGCGACGATCCGCGCCCTCAAGTACCACGGCGGGGTCGACCTGAAGTCGCTCGACGTCGAGAACCTCGAAGCGCTGGAGCGCGGCATCGCCAACCTCGAACGCCATGTCTTCAACCTGCGCGAGCACTTCGGCCTGCCCTGCGTGGTCGCGGTCAACTCCTTCAGCTTCGACACCGAGGCCGAGCGCGCGCTGCTGCGCCATCGCCTCGACGCGCTCGACACGCCGGTGATCGACGCGCGCCACTGGGCCGAGGGCGGCCGCGGCGCCGAGGCGGTGGCGCGCGAGGTGGTGCGCCTGGTCGAGCGCGAAGGCCCGCGCGAGATCCGCTACGCCTACGACGACGACGTGGGCCTGCTCGACAAGACCCGCGCGGTGGCGACCAAGATCTACGGCGCGTCGGACGTGATCGCGAGCGCCAAGGTGCGCGCCGAGATCCGGCAGCTCGAAGACGCCGGCTACGGCCACTTCCCGGTGTGCATCGCCAAGACGCAGTACTCGTTCTCCACCGACCCCGCCCAGCGCGGCGCGCCCAGCGGCCACGACCTCGACATCCGCGAGGTGCGCCTGGCGGCCGGCGCCGGCTTCGTCGTGATGGTCTGCGGCGACATCATGACGATGCCCGGCCTGCCCAAGGTGCCTTCGGCCGAGCGCATCGACATCGACGACTCGGGCCGCGTGGTCGGATTGTTCTGAACGCGTGGCGCCGTGGTCGCGCGGCGCCGGGTGCTCCGCGGGCCGAGCGCCGGGCCGCCCCAAGCCGGCCTGCGACCCGCCCGGCGGGTGGCGTCATGTACTCATGACGCCGGGTGCCCCATCTACCTCCAGGCGAACTCGGGCTGGTCGAAGTGCGCGACCCGCGTCGTCCGCCCGAGCAGGCACAGCTCGCGGAACTGGTACAGCACCGCCGCGGTCGGCGCGGCGATCCAGCCCTGACCGACCGGCAGGCTCAGCACCGGCGGGCCGTCGTCGTCGTGGGCCGGGTCGAGCAGCGGCGCGTCCTCGCGCAGCAGCTCGCTCGCGGGGATGCGGTGGATGCTGGCCACCTCGTCCGGCTGCGGCCGCATGCCGCGCGCCGCGCCGCCCCAGACGACGATCGGCGTGATGACGAAGCCCGAGCGCGTCGGGTAGTCGTCGAGGCGGCCGAGCACGTCGGCCGGCGACAGCTGGAGTGCGACTTCCTCCTCGAGCTCGCGCAGCGCTGCGTCCTCCGGCGTCTCGCCGTCGTCGACGCGCCCGCCGGGCAGGGCCCACTGGCCGGCGTGGCGGCGCAGGTGGGCGGCACGCCGCGTGAGCAGCAGCGCCGGTGCGTCTTGCCAGGACGCATGGCGCGGCATGCCGGGCAGGTCCGCCCCGTGGCCGCCCTCGACGACCACGACCGCGACCGCCGCGCGGCGCGTGTCGGAACGTTCGAGTGCCTGGGTGTCGAAGCCGCGCAAACGGCTGCGGATCGTGGCGCGCAGGGGTCCTTCTTCTTGAAGCATGAAATCAGCATACGCGGCAGGGTCCGGTGCTGCCAGCGGCAGGGACATCGCGCGGCATGATCGCGAGATGCCGTTCACGATCGAAGACTTGCGGCGCCACGCGGTGTCGCGTTCTCTCTTCAAGCCGACCACGTTGGCGCGTGCAATTTCACGCCTCGGCTTCGTCCAGGCCGACCCGATCCGCGCACCGGCACGCGCACAGGACCTGACGCTGCGCCACCGCGTCACCGGCTACAGGGCCGGTGACCTCGAACGCCGCTACTCACGCCTCGAGATCGAGGAGGACTGCTTCGTCAACTACGGCTTCCTGCCGCGCGCGACCAGCGCGCTGATGCACCCGCGCACGCCGCGCCACGCCTGGCCCGCCGAGCGCGCGGCGCAGGCCGAGGCGGTGCTCGCCTTCGTGCGCGAACGCGGTGTGGTCCACCCGCGCGAGGTCGACGGGCATTTCGCACACGGCAAGACACGCAACTGGTTCGGCGGCTCGAGCAACGCCAGCACGCAGCTGCTGGACGGCATGCACTACCGCGGCTGGCTGCGGGTGGCACGGCGGGAAGGCGGCGTGCGGCTGTATGCGGCGCGCGACGGCGCCCCGGAAGCCGGCGCGGCAGCACCACCGGACGCCCTCGCCGCGCAGGCCGATGCCGCGCTCGACAGGCTCGTCGACGTCGTCGTCGGCCTCTACGCGCCCTTGCCGCTGCGCTCGCTCGGCGAGCTGGTCTCCCACCTCCAGTTCGGCGCGCCGCAGTGGGGCGACCGGCGGCGCGCGGCCCTGAAGCGCGCCGTGCAGCGCCTGCCGCATGCGCGGGTCGAGGGCCACGAATGGTTCTGGCCGGCAGGCGAGAACCCGCGCGCGAAGCGCCACGCGCCGGAGGACACGCTGCACCTGCTCGCGCCCTTCGACCCCGTGGTCTGGGACCGGCGCCGATTCGAGCTGTTCTGGCGCTGGGCTTACCGCTTCGAGGCCTACACCCCGGCCGCGCGCCGCCTGCGCGGCTACTACGCGCTGCCGCTGCTGTGGCGCGACCAGGTGATCGGCTGGGCCAACCTCGCCCGGCGCGAAGAGCGCCTCGAGGCCGACTTCGGCTACGTCGCCGGCCGGGCGCCGCGCGAGCGCGCCTTCCGCGTCGCGCTCGACGAGGAGCTGGACCGCATGGCGGCCTTCCTCGAACCGGCCTGAACGACGCGCGCTCCGAGGCCGGCGCCGACGCGCGCCGTTGCAACGGCCTCCGGCCGGACGGGCGATGCGCCCAGCGTCAGCAGGCCACTTCAGGCCGCGGGGCGGGGCGTGGACGGCGCCGGCGCATCCTGGCGAGGCCGGATCATCAGCGGCAGGAAGCGCCAGACGTAGAGCGCGAAGGCCAGCGTCCAGGCCAGGGCCGAGGCCTGCAGCGCGGTCCCGGCCAGGCTGGAGGGCCACAGCGCGAGCAGCCGCAGCAGCGCCGCCGAGAGCACCAGCGCATAGGCCAGCTGCACGCTGCCGTCGGCGCGCAGCGGCCGCCCCAGGTGCCCGAGCGCCGTCCGCGTGACCATGCCGATGATCAGCACCGAGAAGCCCGCGACGCCGATGACGTGGACCGGCCAGGCCGCCACCGGGCCGGCGCCGGCCGCCCGCGCCGCCGCCAGCAGCAGGCCGGCACCGAGCGCGGCATAGCCGGCATAGAGGATCCACAGCAGCGGCACGCGGCGCACCGCCCACGGCCGCCAGCTCGCGAGCTGCCACAGCGCGATCGCGCCGGCGACCGCCAGGCAGGCGCCCTGCAGCCGCGCGGTACCGAGCAGCCCGAACCCGATCGCCAGCGTGCCCGCCGCGAGTTGCCAGGCGCCGCTGCGCTGGTGCATCGGGATCACCAAGCCGTCGATCGCGCGCATCGCGAAGAACGGGATCACCCGCCGCGACACCAGCATCGCGACGACGGCCATGCAGAGCAGGCCGGTCTCGAAGCGCTGCATCAGCAGCGCGTGGTCGCCGCGCCAGGCGGCCGCCAGGTAGGCCGCGTCGGCCGCGCCCAGCGCGAGCACCAGCAGCGGCACGCCGTAGTTGCGCCGGTTGCCGGTGCCGTAGATCACGACCGCCAGCGCGGCGGCCGCCCAGCCGAAGAAGAGCAGCTCGGCCGCGGCGGCGATGCCGAACGCGACCGGATGCGCGACGAGAAAGCCCGCCCGCGCCACCAGCCAGAGCCCGCACAGCAACCCGAGCGGGCGCCCATGAAGCGGGTTCACACCCGTCCAGTTGCTGCCCGCAGTGAACAGGAAGCCGACCGCGATGGTGGCGACGAAGCCCCACAGCATCTCGTGCGCGTGCCAAGCCACGCCACCGAGCCGGCCCGTCAGCCAGCCGGGCGCGAACACCCACAGCGCGACCGACACCGCCGCCCAGCCGCAGCCGGCGAGGTAGAGCGGGCGGAAGCCGAGCGCCAGGAAGGCGGACCACCGTGGCGCCGTCGCGAAGGGGCGGATGTCGGCCGCATCCATCGCGCCAGTCTTGCACACGACGGGGTGCAGCCGCGCCGGTACGGCCGGCTTCGGCCCTGTCGCCGCCAGGGTCGACGTCGCGCGGGCGCGGCGACCCCGGCGCAAGCCCCTGCGGGTTCGGGCGCGCTACCAGCTGCGGCGCAACGTCAACAGGGCGTTGCGCGGCTCGCCGTAGAAGTTGTTGCTGCTGCCCGAGCCCAGCCTCGACAGGTAGCGCTTGTCGGTCAGGTTGTTGACCGTCAGCGACAGAGACCATCGCGGCGACAGGTGGTAAGCCGCCTGCAGCGAATAGACCGTGTAGCCGCCCTGGCGGATGCCCGGGCCGCTGCCCCACCAGGAGGGCCAGGTCTCCGACTGGGCGGTCAGGCCGCCGCCGATGCTCAGTCCGCGCAGCCGGCCGCCGAACGGGGCATTGCCGAAGCTGTACTTGGCCCAGGCCTTCAGCAGGTCGTGCGGGTTCGAGGTGTCGCCGGGCAGGGTCACGCCGACGGGGTTGTTGGCGTCGTTCAGGTACTTGCGCAGCAGGCGCGTGTAGCCCGCGCTGAGTTCCAGCCCGGGGGCGGGACTGCCGCTGACCTCGAGCTCCCAGCCCTGGCTCTGCAGCAGGCCGCCCTCGATCACGCAGCTGCCGGTGCCGGTGATGCCGCAGACGCTGTGGCTGGGGTCCGGGTCGGGGATCGGCCGGTTCTTGTCGCGCAGGCGGAAGACGGCCAGCGCCGCGTTGAGCGCGCCGTCGAAGAACTCGCCCTTGAGGCCGGTCTCGATCTGCCAGCCGACGCGCGGGTCGAGCGTGCGACCGGTCCAGTCGATCGAGGTCTGGGGGATGAACACGTCGGCATAGCTCGCGTACAGCGAGACCGACTTCGAGAAGTCCCACACCACGCCCGCATAGGGACTGAACTCGTCCTTCTCCCGCGCACCCTGGGCCCAGGAGGCGTCGCCCCCCGGAATGATCGAGCGGCTGCGGCTGTCGTACCGCGACAGGCGCCCGCCGAGGATCAGGCTCAGCGTGTCGGTCGGATGCAGGCGCAGCATGCCGTAGGCGCCGGACTGCAGCGTCTCGTGGCGCGACTTCGGCGTCGCCTCGACCACCGTCGATTCGTCGTAGGGCAGCGCACCGATGTCGAAGGGGCCGTCGAGCGGCTGCACCTCCCACCAGTAGTCGAACTCGGTGTGGTCGCGGCTGTAGCCCAGCAGCAGCTCGTGGCGGCGGCCGAAGGCCTCGAAGCGGCCGTTCAGGTTGATGTCGGCCGCCAGGTACTGGCTGTAGACCGCCTGGTCTTCGGTTCGGATCGCGGTGACCGTGTGGTCCCCCACGTCCACCGCCGACCGGACGTTGCCCGAGCGCAGGTCGAGGTCGGTCTCGCGGTAGCGCGCCGCGACGCGCAAGTGCCAGTCGTCGTTGAAGTGATGCCGCAGGTCGGCCACAACTTCCTTCAGCGTCGTGTCGGTGCGGCTCCAGGGCGCGTTCAGGTTGCGCGAGCGAGGGCCCTCGAGCTGGCGCGCGTCGGTGTAGGTGGGCAGCCCGTCGAAGACCGCGTCGCGCCCGTCCTCCAGCGTGCCGGCCAGGCCCAGCGTGGTGCGCGGCGCCAGGTCGATGTCGACACTGGCATGCCCGGTGAGGCTGTCGGCACGCGCGTGGTCGTAGAAGGCGTCGTGGCGGTAGCCGGCCAGGATCGCGCGGCCGCGCACGCTGCCCGAGGCGTTGAGCGGCCCGGTGACGTCGATGTCGCCCTGCAGGCGGCCCCAGCTGCCGACGCCGACGCTGCCGATGACGCCGAACTCGCGCAGCCCGCGCTTGCGCACCAGGTTGATCGTGCCGGCCGGGTTGCCCGAGCCCTGCAGCAGGCCGGCCGGGCCGCGCTGGATCTCGATGCGGTCGTAGAGCGCCATGTTGGCCTGCACGTCGCCGTAGGTGCGGGTGGCGCTGGTCACGCCGTCGTACTGCATCTGCAGCGTGTCGTAGCCGCGGGCGTTGATCCAGCCCGGGTCGCGGCCGGGGTTCTGCTGGATCGTGATGCCGGGCGCGTAGCGCAGCGCTTCCGGCAACGTGGTGACGTTGAGGTCGTCCAGCTGCTGGCGCGTCACCACCGTGACCGACTGCGGGATCTCGCGCAGCGACTGCTCCGTCTTGCCGATGGTGCTGGCGCGGGCGGTGTACGAGCTGCTGCCCTCGGTGGTGGCGGCACGCTCGGCACGCGCCGCGACGGTGACCGGGGTCAGCACCGCGGCGTCGGGCGCGGGCGGCGCGGTGATGACGATGCCGGACGCCCCCCGCGGCTCGGCGCGCAGCCCGCTGCCGAGCAGCAGGCGCTCGACCGCTTCGCGCGGCGTGAGCCGCCCCGACACCGCCGGCGCGGTCTTGCCCGCGACCAGCGCCTGCGAGAAGGCGATCGGCGTGCCGGTGGCCGCGGCAAGCTCGTTCAACGCATCGCCCAGAGGCTGCGCGGCGATGCTGATGGGGGTGGCTTCCGGCCCGGCCTCCGGGCCGGGCTGGGCCTGGGCCTGCGCGGCGGCGGGCATCGAGAAGGCGATCGCGATGGCGAGCGTGAGCTGGAGCGGGAGCCACCGCGGGGGCGGAACCGAGTGCAGGAGCGGGGACGCGGGCATCGAGGGGTCCTGGGTTGGCAGTGGGGACGAAGGGGCACTGCCAGCTAAGACGCACGAGCGGCCGATCCGGACACCCCGGCGCCGCACCAGGGCGCCGGGCCGCCCCCGCGGCGGGAGGCCCTCGCGCAAGCGGGCCGGCGGCACGCGCCGCTCAGCGCGTGCCGACCACCTCGAGCCGGCCGTCGCCGCGGGGCACGAGCCGGACCGGCAGGATCGCAGGCAGCACCTTGGCCAGGTCCGCCGGGCGGGCGGTCTCGTAGGCGCCGCCGATGGCCAGGCGTGCCACTGCCGGGTCCGACACCACGAGCCCGGTCGGCCCGTAGCGCTCGAGCTCCTCGATCGCCTGCGCCAGCGGCGTGTTCGAGAAGCGGATCAGGCCCTTGCGCCAGAGCGCCACGCTGTTGGCCGCGATGCTGGTCACCGCGCCATGGGCGCCCGTGGCATCGACGCGCAGGGCCTGGCCGGCGGTCAGCACGGCCTCGGGCCGGGGCGCCGCGGGCCGCGCATCGGTGCCCGCGCTGCGAACGCTGACGCGACCCTCCTCGACCGCGATCTCGACGCCGCCGGCGCGAGGGCCCTCGGCCTCGCGGCGCACTTCGAAGCGGGTGCCGACCACGGTGACCCGGACCTCGCCCGCCGCGACCTCGAACGGCCGGCCCGCATCGGGCGCGACCGCGAACATCGCCCGCCCCTGGTCGAGGCGGACCTCGCGCCGGTCGCGGTACAGCAGCAGCTCGGCACGGCTGCGGGCGTCGAGGTTCAGCACGCTGCCGTCGGGCAGGCGGAGCTCGAGACGCTGGCTCGGCGTCGTCGCATAGGCGTGGCGGTACGTGGGCTGCTGCCACTGCTGCCAGGCCAGGCCGCCGGCCAGGCACAGCACGGCGCAGGCAGCCACGGCGACGGGCCGCGGCATCCACCACGGGCGGCGCGGGGCGGGCCGGCGCGGGCCGGCTGCGGCCGGAGCGGACGGCGCTGGGGCCTGCGTCGCGGCCGGCGTCGCCAGCCCGGGGACGACACCCGACGGGCCCAGCGTCGCGCGCCTCGAGGGCCGATGCGCGTCCGGCAGGCCTTGCAGGGTCTCGAGGCTCTGCTCCAGCCGGGCGTAGGCCCGCGCATGGGCCGGGTCGGCGGCCAGCCACTGCCGGAAGGCCGCCGCCTCATCCGGGCCGAGCCCGTCCTCGGCGCGGGTGTGCCAGTCGGCCGCTGCCGCCACCACCGGGTCCAGCCCGCGCATGTAGTCATCGTGGGCGCGTGCCTCGGCGGCCTCGTCCAGCGGGGCGGACGCGCGTGAGACGGGAGGGCTCGAAGGACTCATCTCTACCAGTTAGACGCAGCAGCCGGCCTGCCGGCCACCCTGCCCGCGCAGGATCGACATCATGGGCGCGGCCCGTCCGACCCGGCGGGGCCGTCCAGCGCGTCGCGACAGCTGGCGCAGGCGGCCTTGCCGCGGGTGATGTACTGCTTGACCATGCTCAGCGAGACGCCCATGCGCTCGGCGATCTCGGGCTTGGGCAGGCCGTCGAAGACGTGCAGGCAGAAGGCCTCGCGGCAACGGGGCGGCAGCGCCTCGATCGTGCGCAGGTAGGCCTGCACCGCCTGGGCCGAGGCACAGGCGTCCTCCGGCTGCTGGTCGCGCGGGCCGGCCGGCTGGCGGAACTCCTCCAGCGCGTCGATGTCCTCGGCTGCGCGCACCGCGGCCCGGCGGTCGAGGTCGATCTTGGCGCGGGTCGCCACCTGGCGCAGCAGCGCGGCGGGCTCGCTGATGACCTGGCCGCGCTGCTGCATGCCGATCACGCGCAGCATGCTCTCCTGCGCCAGGTCGGCCGCCGCGTGGTGGTCGCGGACCTTGCGCAGGCAGAAGTGCAGCAGATCGCGGTAGTAGCGGGTCAGCAAGGGCCAGCCTCGGCCTGGGAACGACGGACGACAGGGGGACCGGGCGGAGCCTCGACCCATGGCGGGCCGGCCGCATCTGCGGCACCCATTCCCTGGTGCGAAGACCTGTATCCGGCTGTGCGGCCTGGCGGCGGCTGGCGTGGGGCCGGGGTCGCTGCAACCCGGCCCCGTCTCGGTCGGTCTCGTGGAGAGGCGACCTTTCAGGACATCAGACGAAACGTAGCGGGGGCGGATCTTATCCGCAGCGGCGCGACGCTTGGCCGCGCCGGCCTGACCAGCCCCGCGCGTCAAGCAGGGCGCGCGCCGCCTAGGCGCGCGAGACGAGCGGCCGCTGCAGCGCCGCCAGCACCGCGCCCAGCCCCAGCGCGCCTGCCGACCAGACGAAGCCGCGCGCCAGGCCGCCCGGGCCGTCGGCGACCCAGCCGACGATGGTCGGCCCGACGATCTGGCCCAAGGCGAAGACGATCGTGAAGGCCGCGATGCCAGCCGCCCACGCGGCGGGCGGCAGGTTGTGGCGCACCAGCGCGGTGGTCGAGGCGACCACCGACAGGAACACGCCGCCGAACAGCGCGCCCGAGGCATAGACCGCGGCCGGGTGCGCGCTGACGACAGGCAGCAGCGTCGCGACCGCGAGCAGCGCGTTGAGCAGCGCCAGCGCCTGCCCGCCGCGGCAGCGCTGCAGCAGGCCGGCCCAGATCCACGACGAGGCGATGACGCCGGCGCCCAGCAGCACGTAGAAGGCGACGATCCGGCCTTCCACCAGGCCCTGCTCGCGCAGCAGCGTGATGACGAAGGTCATGTAGCCGATGTAGCCGATGCCGAACAGCAGGTAGCCGGCGAGCCCGTAGCCGAGCGCGGCCCAGCGCGGGCGTTCGCCGCCGGCGCTGCGCGGCGAGGGTGGCGCCCGCAGCGGCCGCGTCGCGCCGGCGAGCACGGCGCTGGCGAGCGCCGCCGCGACGCCCAGTGCCCACCAGGCGGCCTGCCAGGCATGGGACGCGCCGCGCGTCGCGAGCGGCGGCACGAGCAGCGAGGCGACGATGATCCCGAGCCCGGTCCCGCCGTAATAGAGGCCGAGCACCAGGCCGGCGCCCACCTGGGGGCCGGCCGCGACGGGTTGGCACAGCCGCGCCGCCATCAGGCCGCCGGCGACGAAGGTCGCCGCGCTCGCGACGCCCGACAGCAGGCGCAGCGGGTAGAGCACGCCGTCGGCCGTCGCGACGCCATGGGCGGCGAGCAGCAGCGCATTGGCCACGCAGCCGCCGAGCAGCGCCGCGCGCGCATCGACCCGCTCGAGCACGCGCGGCATCGCCAGCGCCCCGACCAGGTAGCCGGCGGCGTTGACGGTGTTCATCGCGCCGGCCGTCAGGTAGCTCCAGCCCAGGTCGGCGCGCATCGGTGTCAGCAGCAGCGCATAGGCGAAGCGCGCCAGGCCGAGCGAGACCGCCGCGCCCAAGGCCAGCGCGGCGGCAGCCCACAGCACCTGCTCCGCACTGCGCAGCGGCGACATGGCGTGGACCCCGGACGCCCGCATCGCGCGCCGCCGTCGGCTCAGCGCCGCGCCTGCAGAAGCGCGGACGCCACCTCGGCGAAGCCGGCACCGCGCTCGCCTGCCGTCACGTAGGCGGGCCAGTCGCGCAGCCGGCCGGCGAAGGCGCGCAGGTTGGCGACGCCGACCGAGAGCGGGAAGGCGCGGAACATTGGCTGGTCGTTCGGCGAGTCGCCGACGTAGAGCCAGCGCCCGCGCTCGGCGTCGAGGTCGCGGCCGAGGCGGCGCTGCGCGATCCAGCGCGCGCCGCTCGGCTTGTCGTGGGCGCCGATCCAGCCGTTGACGTGGATCGAGCTGACGGTCGCGTTCAGGCCCTCGTCGCGCAGCACGCGCACGACGGCGTCGATCTGCGAGGCGTCGAGCTGCGCGAACTCGGCGTGGTCGATCGCGATGTCGGTCACCCGGCCGGCGCTGTCGCGCGCGAGCGCCGCGCCCGGCACCTCGCGCAGCACGCGCGCGGCGGCTGCGCGCAGGCGCAGCGCGTTGGCGGCGCGCGTCGGGGCGTCCTGCGCGTACTCGATGCGCAGCGGGCCGCCGGGCGCCTCGCGGAACATCGCGACCGCGCCGTTCTCGGCGACGATCGCCTCGACCGGCCAGGCGGCGGCGAAGGGTTCGCTCCAGCCCTGAGGCCTGCCGGTGATCGCGAACACCGGCAGGCCGGCGTCGTGCAGGGCCTGCAGCGCGTCGAGCGCCGCGGGCTCGATCGCGCCGTCGCGCGTCAGCGTGTCGTCGATGTCGGTCAGCACGCCGGCCACGGCGGCCAGAGCGGCGCGCGTCGCGTCGGCGAAGGGGCGGACCCCGGCTTCGTCCATGCGGGCAGTCTTGCACAGGCCGAGCCGCCTCGCGCCCGCCTCGCCGCCCGGCCCCTGGCACGCCCCGGCGGCGCTGCTAAAATCGCGCCCCTTCCGAGGAGCGTTGCGAGACCCAGCCCCGGCGCCCGCCGGCGCGGCCCAGGTCCCAGGCTCGGAAGCTGCGGGCCCTGCGCTCGCACCCGCAACGGCGCTCACCCGCGAAGGTTTTTCGGCCGGGTGAGTTCGTCGCGAACCTCCCCCTGCCGCCAGGCCTGCCGCGGGTCCCTGCCCTCAGTTGACGGAGTCCACGATGAACGCTGCTGTGCTCAAGCCGCTGCACGACGACCAGTACCACATTGCCGACCTCAGCCTCGCCGAATGGGGCCGCAAGGAAATCCGCATCGCCGAGACGGAGATGCCCGCGCTGATGGCGATCCGCGAGGAATACGCCGCCGCCCAGCCGCTGAAGGGCGCGCGCATCACCGGCTCGCTGCACATGACGATCCAGACCGCGGTGCTGGTCGAGACGCTGCAGGCCCTGGGCGCCACGGTGCGCTGGGCCTCGTGCAACATCTTCTCGACCCAGGACCACGCGGCCGCCGCGCTGGTCGCCGCCGGTACCTCGGTCTTCGCCTACAAGGGCGAGACGCTGGCCGACTACTGGGACTACACGCACCGGATCTTCGACTTCGGCCCCAAGGGCAGCGAAGGCGAAGGCCCGAACATGATCCTCGACGACGGCGGCGACGCGACGCTGCTGATGCACCTGGGCAAGAAGGCCGAGAAGGACGCTTCGGTGCTCGCCAACCCGGGCAGCGAGGAAGAGCGCGAACTGTTCGCCTCGATCAAGGCCAAGCTGGCCCAGGACCCGAGCTGGTACTCGCGCAAGAGCGCGAAAATCCTCGGCGTCACGGAAGAGACGACGACCGGCGTGCACCGCCTGAAGGAGATGTCGGCCAAGGGCTCGCTGCTGTTCCGCGCGATCAACGTCAACGACTCGGTCACGAAGAGCAAGTTCGACAACCTCTACGGCTGCCGCGAGAGCCTGGTCGACGGCATCAAGCGCGCGACCGACGTGATGATCGCCGGGAAGATCGCCGTCGTGGCCGGCTACGGCGACGTGGGCAAGGGCTCGGCGCAGGCGCTGCGCTCGCTGTCGGCGCAGGTCTGGGTGACCGAGATCGACCCGATCAACGCGCTGCAGGCGGCGATGGAGGGCTACCGCGTCGTGACGCTCGACTGGGCGGCCGACAAGGCGGACATCTTCGTGACCACGACCGGCAACAAGGACGTGATCACGCACGAGCACATGTTGGCGATGAAGCACAACGCCATCGTCTGCAACATCGGCCACTTCGACAACGAGATCCAGGTCGCCGCGCTCGAGCAGTACCAGTGGGAAGAGATCAAGCCGCAGGTCGACCACGTGATCTTCCCGGGCGCGGACGGCAAGCCGGGCAAGCGCATCATCCTGCTCGCCAAGGGCCGGCTGGTGAACCTGGGCTGCGGCACCGGGCACCCGAGCTACGTGATGAGCTCGTCGTTCGCGAACCAGACGATCGCGCAGATCGAGCTGTACTCGCACAGCGACTACTACGAGGTCGGCAAGGTCTACGTGCTGCCCAAGCACCTCGACGAGAAGGTCGCCCGCCTGCAGCTGAAGACGCTCAACGCCGAGCTGACCGAGCTGACCGACGAGCAGGCGGCCTACATCGGCGTGCCCAAGCAGGGCCCGTACAAGCCCGAGACCTACCGCTACTGAGCCGGGCCCGGCGGCGCGTGCCCGCGCCCGGCGCGGCGCACGCGTTGCTCGTGCTCGCCGCGCCATGCGGGTGGACCAGCTTCTTGTCGCGCAGGGCCTCGCGCCGACGCGATCGGCCGCGCAGCGGCTGATCGCGCGCGGCGCGGTGCGCTGGCGACGCGCCGCAGCCACCGTCCCGGTCGCACCCGCCGCCTGGGCCGTCGCGGCCAAGGGCGGCGAGGACGTGCCTGCGGACTGCGAGCTGCAGATCACCGACGACGCCGAGCTGCGCTGGGCCTCGCGCGCCGGGCTCAAGCTCGAAGGCGCGCTGGCGCACAGCGGCCTCGCGGTCGCGGGCTGCATTTGCCTCGATGTGGGCCAGAGCACCGGCGGCTTCACCGACGTGCTGCTCGCCGCGGGCGCGGCACATGTCGTCGGCGTCGACGTCGGCCACGGGCAGCTGCTGCCCCGGCTGCGCGACGACCCGCGCGTCACTGCCTTCGAAGGGCTCAACGCACGCCACCTGACCACGTCCGCGCTCGGCGCAGCGATGCCGGCAGCGGGGTTCGATCGCGTCGTCGCCGACCTGTCGTTCATCTCGCTCGCCCAGGTACTGCCAGCGATCGTGCCGCTGGTCGCCGCCGGCGGACGCCTGCTGCTGCTCGCGAAGCCGCAGTTCGAGCTGCAACCGGCGCAGATCGGCAAGGGCGGCCTGGTGCGCGACCCGCGCCACCATGCCGAGGTCGAGGCGCGCCTGCGCGCCGTGGCCGTCGAAGCCGGGCTTGCCGTGCTCGACTGGTTCGCGAGCCCGGTCACCGGCGGCGACGGCAACCGCGAGTTCTTCCTGCTGGCAGGCCTTGCGTCCGACGCGGCCCGCGGCGCCCCTACCCATCCGTCCACGGCGCCCGAAGCGTCGCAGGAGCCTTCCCGATGAACACCGTCACGTCCTCCCTGCCGCTGAGCCTGGAGTTCTTCCCGACCAAGACGCCCGAGGGCGCCGAGAAGCTGCGCGGCGCCCGCCAGAAGCTGTATGCGCTGGCACCCGAGTTCTGCTCGGTCACCTACGGCGCCGGCGGCTCGACCCAGCAGGGCACGCTCGAGTCAGTGCGCGAGATCCTGGCCGAGGGCCATGTCGGCGCGCCGCACCTGACCTGCATCGGCGCCAGCCGCCAAGGCGTGCGCGAGCAACTGGCGCAGTTCCGCGACGCCGGCGTGCAGCGCATCGTCGCGCTGCGCGGCGACCTGCCGAGCGGCTACGGCAGCGGCTTCGGCGAGTTCCGCTACGCGAGCGATCTGGTCGCCTTCATCCGCGCCGAGACCGGTGACCACTTCCACCTCGAGGTGGCGGCCTATCCCGAGACGCACCCGCAGGCCAAGTCGCCGGCGACCGACCTTCAGGCCTATGCGGCCAAGGTCAAGGCCGGCGCGAGCAGCGCGATCACGCAGTTCTTCTACAACCCCGACGCCTACTTCCGCTTCGTCGACGAGGCGGCCAGGCTCGGCGCCGACCTGCCGGTGGTGCCCGGGATCATGCCGATCACCAACTCGACGCAGATCCTGCGCTTCGCCGACGCCAACGGCTCCGAGGTGCCCCGCTGGGTGCGGCTTCGCCTGCTCGGCTACGGCGAGGACCTGGCGAGCATCCGCGCCTTCGGCCTCGAGGTCGTCACCGCGCTGTGCGACCGCCTGCGCAGCGCCGGCGTGCCGGGGCTGCACCTGTACACGATGAACCAGGCCGACGCGAGCCTGAAGATCTGCGCGAACCTGGGCTGGAAGGTCTGATCCGGCAGGCCCGACAGAGGGGCCGATCGGCAGGCCAGTCACCGGCCGCCGGCGTGCTCCGCGCGTCAGCGCTCAGGCCGGGTCGCGGTCCCACATCACGCCTTCCTCCGTCAGGATGGCGTCGAGCGGCACGTCGTGCGGCGAGGCCTTGAGCAGCGGCAGGAACCCGTGCGCATAGCCGACCCCGACGACGTAGGGCTTGGGCACGACCTCGCTCAGCGTCCGGTCGACGAAGCCGCCGCCGTAGCCCAGGCGCAGGCCCTCGGGGCCGAAGCCGACGCAGGGCACGATCAGCATCTGGGGCTCGAAGGACTCGGTGTCCTTCGGCTTCGGGATGTCGAAGGCGTCCGGCTCCATCGGGCAGCCGGGGTACCAGACGTGGAAGTTCAGCCGGCCGTGCTCGCGGTCGACCACCGGCAGGCCGATGCGCCGCTCGACGCCTTCAGGGGCCCCTTCGCTCCAGCGATAGAGCGCGGGCAAGGCGTCGAACTCGCCCTTGATCGGCCAGTAGGCGCCGATCGTGCGCTCGCGGCGCGACACCAGCCAGACGCGCAGCACGCCCTGCAACTGCACCGCGCGCTCGTGCCGGTCGGGCAGGGCCAAGCGGGCGGCGATGAGCTTGGCGCGCAGGGCAACGCGGTCCTGGTCGTGCATGGCGGGCGGCTCCATGGGCTGGGCTGGCAAACCCGCCATTGTGCAAGACTGCCCCCGGCCACCCGCCGCGGGCCCACCGTCGCCGCTCGCGGGGCCGGCCGACGCCCGCTCCCACCGCCGTGAACCCTTCAGCCTTTGCCGCGCATTGCGTCGAGTTGCTGTCGCCGCTCGGCGCGGCCCGCGCGCGCCGCATGTTCGGCGGCCACGGGCTCTACCTGGACGAGCTGTTCGTGGCCATCGTCGCCGACGACACCCTCTTCCTGAAGACCGACGCGGCGACCGCGCCGCGCTTCGCCGCGGCAGGGGGCCGGCCGTTCGTCTTCGTGACGCGCGGGCGGGAGACGCAGACCGGCTTCTGGACGCCGCCGAGCGAGGCCCTCGACGCGCCGCCGCTGCTGGAGCCCTGGGCGCGCCTCGCGGTCGAGGCCGCGCTGCGGGCCCGTGCCGCGGCCTCGGGCCGGCGCAAGCTCAGGCCTGCGCCGGGCCCAGTTGCGCCCGCCGCCCCGGCCGCAGGCCACGCGAGGAAGCGAACCAACCGCTGAGCCGCGCCAGCCAGCCGGGGGCGGCGCCGCGCTGCCATTCGGCGCAGGCGGTCGGTGGCACCAGCAGGTCGAAGCGCGCTTCCGGCCAGGCTTCGAGCAGGAGCCTGGCGCCGGTCGGCAACTCGACCGAATCGCCCGGCGTCAGCCAGACGTCCTCGGCTGCATCGCCTGCGCGGTCGATCGTCAGCCAGAGGCAGCCGGACTGGACCTGCAGGCGGCGTGGGCCGGGGCCGATCGTCATGCGCCGGACCTGCTGGCGGGCGAGGTGCCAAGCGTCCTTCGAACCAGCGGAGTGATGAACAGAACTCATCGTCGTGTTGCCAACGCTCATGGGTTTCTCCTTCCTACGGAGAAGAAGATTAGCCATCCGCGAGGGGCGCATCCAATGAGTCGTTGCGCCTCGATTGATACCATTCAGTCATGAGTCTCTCGCCACGACCGGGGTCCCAGCCGGCGGCCCGGCAGCGCCACCGACCGCTCTCGCTCGGCCCGGTGCGGGCCTTCGAGGCGGTCGCCCGCCTGCTCAACTTCCGCGCCGCCGCCGAGGAACTGCACCTGACGCAGCCGGCCGTCAGCCGGCAGATCCGCACCCTCGAGGAGGAGATCGGTGCACCGCTCTTCCTGCGCGGCACGCGCCACGTCGAGCTGACCAGCGACGGCGCGGTGCTGCTGCGCGGGCTGCTGCCAGCGCTCGAGCGGCTCGACGCGGCGGTGCGCCAGATCCGGCAGACGCGCGGCCGCAAGGTGGTCGGCGTGACGACCTTCGCCTCCTTCTCGACGCTGTGGCTGATCCCGCGGCTCGAAGCCTTCCAGCGCGCGCATCCGGACATCGACATCCGCGTCTCGGCGACCGACGCCGTGCTCGACCTCGACGAGACGCCGGACATCGACATCGCGCTGCGCTACGGCCCCGAGGGCATGGAGCCTGCCACCTCGCCGCGGCTGTTCGGCGAGCAGCTGACGCCGGCCGTCAGCCCCTGGCTGCTCGACCAGGCGGCGCGCGGCGAGGCGCCGCCGCTCGCCACGCCGGCCGACCTGGCGGGCCATGCGCTGGCCGAGGAGGACGACTGGCGCCCGAGCGCCGGCGTGCTGAGCTGGCGGCACTGGCTCGCACTGCAGGGGCTGCCGGGCCTGGAGCCGCGGCGCTGGATGTTCCTCAACTTCACCCACCAGCAGATCCAGGCGGCGCTGGCGGGCCAGGCCATCGCGCTGGCGCGCATGGAACTCGCCGCCGACATGCTGGCGCGCGGTGAACTGTCCGAGCCCTTCGGCCCGGCCGGACGCATCGCGTCACCCAACGCCTACTGGATCGTGGTCTCTCAGCACAGCCAGGCACGGCCCGAGGTCCGTGCCTTCGTCGACTGGGTGCTCGAGCAGGCGACGCTCACGCGTCGCCTGCTCGGTCAGGTGCCGGGCGGAGCCGGCAGCGACCCCTGAACCGCCTTCGCTGAATCGAAGGTTCCTCCGGCGGCTCAGAGCAGCCTGCAGCTCTTCGCCAACCCGGGCGCCGGGTCGCCGAAGATCCAGTTCGCGCAGACGATGCTGCCGGTCACCCCCGTCTTGAACGTCCATTGCGTGCCGACGCCGAACCAGACCGTGGCCGCATGCCCGGCGGGGATCGCGCAGCTGGCGCGCTCGGCGGCACAGGTGGCGGCTTCGGCCGGCGGGATGGCCGGTACGACGACCGTCAGCACGACGGCCGCGCCCGTCGTGGAGCCGCCACTGTTGTCGTACGCCGTCGCGGTGAGGCTGTGCGCGCCGGCAGCGGCCCCGCTCCAGGTGTGGCTGTAGGGCGCCACGGTCGCCGTGGCCAGCAGCGTCGCGCCGTCATGGAACTCCACGCGCGAGACCGTGCCGTCGGCATCGGCTGCGCTGGCCGCCAGGATGATCGCCTCCCCCAGCGGCACGGTCGCGTTGTTCGCCGGCGCAGTCAAGGCCACTGTTGGCAACTGGTTGCCGGCGGGGCCACCTGCGGTGACGAGGTAGCGACAGCTCTTGCTGACACCGGGCAGCGGGTCGCCAAAGACCCAGTTCGCGCACACCACGCTGCCGGTAACGCCGTACTTGACCGCCCAGGCCGTGCCGGCGCCAAACCAGACGGTGGCCGTCGAGCCGACGGGCAAGGCGCAGGTCTGACGCTCGATGGCGCAAGCGCTGGCATTGGGTGGCGGCGCAGGCGGCTCCGTCGCCGCGCTGACCGTGATCGACAGCGCGGCGCTGGTGGTGGAGGCGCCCTCGTCGTCGTAGGCCTGCGCCGTCAGGCTGTGCGCGCCGGCGGCAGCCCCGCTCCAGGTGTAGGTGTACGGCGCCGCGTTCAGCGTGGCCAGCAGGGTCACACCGTCGCGCAACTCGACGCGGGCCACCGCGCCATCGACGTCGGCTGCGCTCGCGACGAGGGTGATCGGCACGCCCTGCGGCAGGCTGGCGTTCTGGGCCGGTGCCGTCATCGACACCGTTGGCGGCTGGTTGTTGCCGGAGCCGCCGGAAGTGACGACGTAGCGGCAGCCCTTGGCCGCACCCGGCAGCGGGTCGCCGAAGACCCAGTTCGCGCAGACGATGCTGCCGGTGACGCCGGTCTTGCCGAACCAGCTGGAGCTGACGCCGAACCAGACCGTGGCCGTCTTGCCGGCGGGAATCGTGCAGGTGCCGCGCTCGCTGGCGCAGACCACGGCATCGGCCGGCGGCGTGAAGCCTGCCGCCGGTGCAGGCTCTTCACCGCCGATCTGCTGCAGATAGGCCGCAAGGTTCGCCAGGTCGCCGGCCGAAAGCGTGATGCCCGCGTGCGCCTGCACCGCCGCCGTCAGCGTGGCGGCGCTGCCGTCGTGCAGATAGGGCGCGCTCCGCCACACATCGCGCAGCGTGGGCACGTCCAGGCCGGTGAGCGGACCGCCAAGGCGCTGGCCGCTGCTGGCCTTGATCGTGCCGACGTTGCGCAGCAGACCGTCGGCGCTGGCAGTGAACCCGGCGCCTCCATGGCAGCTCGCGCACCCGACGGCGGCGAACACCGCCTTGCCCGCCGCGGCGGCTGCGGTGAGCGTGCCGTCCGCGGCGCGGTAGGGACTGGCATCGAAGCTGCCGAGCGATGCGAGATAGGCTGCGAGGGCATCGAGGTCGCTGCTGAGGCCGGCCTTGGCGTCGCCCAGCGGTTGCGCGCGGGTGCCGGTGGCGAACGCCGCATCGCTCATCAGGCCGGTGCCGCCCGCGAAGCTGCGGATCTGCCCCTCGAAGTCCTGCACCTCGTCGAAGTTGCCGCTCCAGTGCAGCCGGCCCTGCGACAAGCCGGCACGCCCGCGCAGGCTCACGGTGTTGCGCAACCCTTCACCCGAGTGCGTGAAGTCCCAGACGCGGCCGTCGCCGTCGCCGTCGTTGTGGCAGCTGGCGCAGCTCATGTAGCTGTCGCGCGCCAGGCGCGGGTCGCGCGCGTCGTAGAAGAGGCGCTTGCCCTGCAGCACGTTGGCGGCGAGCTTGTCGCTCGTCACTGCCTGCAGCGTCGCGAGCAGCGGCACCGAGGCGACGCCGTCCTGCAGCAGCGGGCGCAGGTCGAACTCGCTGACCGTGCGGTCCATGAAGTTGTGCACGTACAGCACCGTGCCGTCGGCGTTGAGCGCCAGGCCCTGCGGCGCCCGGCCGACGGAAAGACGCATCAGCTGGAAGCCGCCGTGCGCCTCGACGATCGCAATCTCGCGGCTCGTCTCGAGCGCGACGAAGAGGTACACGCCGTTCGGGTCGTACACGGCGGCGCTCGCGAGGCTGGCGTTGTCGTGGTCGATCCGGCGCGCCGGGTCTTCGCTGCCGCTGGCGAGCACGATGCGCGAGCTGATCGCCCGCACCGTGCTCTGGAAGTTCAGCGCAGAGCCGTCGCGCGCGGTGCCGCGCTTGATGTTGTCCTGCTTCGACGGCACCCAGGCCTGGCTGCCGTCCGGCGAGATCGCCACCGCACCGAGGTAGTTCGGGATGCCGCGGCCCTGGTTCTCGAAGTCGGGCTTGTCGCCGTGGCGCAGCACGATGGTGCGCGTCAGCGTCAGCGACGACGTGGCGATCTGCAGCACTTCGCCGCCGGCGCCGGTGTTCGGCGCCGGCGCGAGGCTCGACTCGCCGGGCAGCGGCGGGGTGATGAAGCGCGAGACGTAAAGGCGCTGCCCGTCCGCCGCCACCGAGACGTGGCGCGCATGGGCGCCGACCGCCAGCCGGCGCAGCTGGGTCGCGGCCGCGGTGTCGAACTCGAGCAGTTCGCCCAAGGCCTCCAGCACGACGTAGGCGCGCGTGCCGTCGGGCGACATCGCAACGCCATAGGGCTGCGACGCGCGCGGCAGGGTCAGCGTGCGCGACACGGTGCGCGAGGCCGGATCGATCAGGCTGACCGTCGCGGAGCGCTGGTTGGTGACCCAGAGACGCCCGTCGGCGGCCTGCGCGATGGTGCGCGGCGCGGTGCCGACCGTGACCTCGCCCAGGCGCGCGCGGGTCTCGGCGTCGAAGGCGGTGACCGAGTCGTTGTCGGGGTTCACGACCCAGAGCCGGCCGGCCGCAGCCTCGAACCACAGGTTCGACGAAGCGCTCGGCCGCTGCGCCGTCAGCGGCAGGTGCACCACCTGCAGGAAGCTGCGACTCAGGAAGTCGTCACGGTCGTCGGTGACGCTGATGGTCACCGAATAGATGCCGGGCTCGGTGTACTGATGAGTCGCCTCGGGGGAGGCCGACCAGGCGGTGTCAGGGCTGCCGTCCCCGAAGTTCCAGCGGTAACGCACGTTCGCGCCGACGGCGCCGGCGGTGTAGGTCACCGAGCCTGCGGTCTGCGTCACCGTCGGCAGCGGCACCTCGGTGAAGGCGAGCGGCAGGTCCGACGCCGCGATCGTCCAGACCAAGCTGCGCGTGGTCGAGTTGAAGCCGTCGCTCGCGGCGACGACGACGTTGTAGCTGCCGGCGATGGTCGGGATGCCGGAGATGTGGCCGGTCTGTGCATCGAGGCTCAGACCCGGCGGCAGCGCGCTGGCGCCGTAGGCGAGGGTGTCGCCGTTCGGATCGCTGGCGACCAGTTGCAGCGAGGTCTCGACACCCACCTTGCCGCTCTGCGCGCCCGGGCTGGCCAAGGTCGGCGTGGTGTCCGGCGTCGGGTCGGCGGCAATGCCGATGCGCGCCATCGAGGCGATCGAGGGCACGCCCGCGCTGTCGATGACGAAGATCATGTAGTAGCCGGGCGGGGCATCGGCCGCGCGCGTTGGCGCCTGCACCGACAGGCGCGTGCCGCTGGTGCGGAAGCTCAGGTCCTGGAAGCGCTGCTCCATGTTGAAGCTGTGCGTCGCCGAACCGGTCTTGACCAGCGCGACCCGGCTGATCGTGGTGCCGGCTGCGACGTCTATCGGGAACGTCTCGCCGATCGCCAGGGCGCTGGGCGCCGCCTCGATCGTCGGCCGCGACGCGCGCTGGCCGCCGGTGGCGAACAGATAGGGCGGGTAGTACAGCTCGGCGTTCAGGTTGTTCTCGGGGCCGGGCGCGCCGCCACCGGTCACCAGGACGCTGGCGTCGGGCAACAGCAGCGCGTTGCCGTGGTAGAGGCGCGAGCGGCTCGCCTCGGCGCCGACCGTCCACTGGCCGGTGCGCGGGTTCCAGATCTCTGCCTTGTTGTTCACGCCGACCATCTCGTTCCAGACCCGGCTGCCGCCGGTGGCGAGCACCCTGCCGTCGGCCAGCAGCGTGGCGTTGACGAGGCGGCGCTGGGACGAGAGCGACTGGGTCGGGGTAACGACCGGTGTCGCGCCGTTGATGTCGATCACGATCGCGCCGTTCGAATTGCCGCCGAACTGCAGGATGCGCCCGGGCGCGAACATCGCCGCGCTGGCATCGTTGCCGCGGTAGGCCGAGCCGAACTGGCCGACCTGGGTGACCCGGCCGCTGCCGGCGGTGTCGACGTAGAACATGCGGCCGTTGCTGTCGAAGCCGAAGACGCGGCCGTCCGGAGCGACGAAGTTGCGCGGGTACTGCCAGTCGAGCGAGCCCGTGGTTGCGCCCGTGAGCAGGCGCAGGCTGCCGGCGAGGGCGCGGATCTCGGGCAGGTCTTCGCCGCCGTAGCCGCCCTGGATGTAGGTCTCGCCGTTGATGAGGGTGGTCGCCGTCGCGTACCAGCGCGGGCGGCTCATGTTCGGGCCGCGGCTGATCTGGTTCGTCGCCGTGTTGATGATGTTGCTGTTGTTGTTGCCGTAGTTGCCGGTGGCGGTGCCAAGCCAGTTGTCGCCTCCGGCCACGAAGACGTTGCCGGTGGTCGGCAGCACGAGCTGCGCACTGCAGAAGATGTCGGTGCCGGAGGTGTTGTTGAAGCTGGTGTGGCCCGCCGCGGGCGAGCCGACGCCGTCCCACATGTCGTAGGCGAACTTCGCCGTCTGCTGCCCCTCGGCGGTGCTGCCGTAGGTCAGCACCCGACCGTCGGGCAACAGCACCGCATGCACCGAGATCAGCGGCCAGTTGTAGACCGGCGACCACAGGCCGCGCACATGGGCGTCGCTGGGGATCGCCACCGGCGGGAAGAAGCTCGATGGACCCTCGCGATCCGCGGCGGCAACGGTGGCTGAAGGCTCGGGGGCGTCTTCTTCGGACCCACCGCCGCAGGAGGCGAGCAGCGCCGCGACCAGCGACGCCTGCAGCCCCCGCCGCCACACCCGGCGCCGGCTGCGCCACACCGACGACGCCACAGCCGCCCCCGCGTGGCTGACGCCCACGCCTTCCGCCTGCTTCATGTGTTCCCCCTGGAGCCCGCTGCGGCCTCTGGTCGGGAACGCCTTCCGTTGCGACTGCGGGAAGCCGAAAATCTTCCCGAAAAGGGGGCAGCCGCGCCGCCCTCTGGCGAGGGACGCCGGGGCACGTGAATCGGGGATTCCCTTCGTCAGCCGCCGAGCACGCCCTGCTCGGTCACGATCAGCATCAGCGGCACGTCATGGGTGTCGGGCCGGTAGGCGCCCGGCTCGATCTCGGTGCAGGCCCAGGCGACACCGATGGCCGTGACCGCCGGGTCGGCCGCGAGGTAGCGGTCGAAGTAGCCGCCGCCATAGCCGAGCCGGTAGCCTTCGCGCGTGAAGCCGACGCAGGGCGCGAGCACCACGTCGGGCCGCACCGGGCCGCCTTCCGGGCTCGGGATGCTGCACTCGTCGAACCCTTGCGGTGGCTGGCGGTCCCAGCGCCGGTAGTGCATTTCTCGCGGCGCGCGCCGGCAATAAGGCAGTGCCAGCGTGATGTCGTGCAGGCCCGTGCCGGCGCCCAGCGCGAGCAGCGGGTTAAATTCCGAGCGCACCGGCCAGTACACCCCGAGACATGCCGGTTCGAGCGCCGCCAGAACGCCGGCCAGATGCCGCGCAAGGGCCTCGGTCGCGGCAGGCGCCTGGGCATCGGCCACGAAGGCTTCGCGGCTCGCAAGCAGGCGCTGACGCAGGGGGCGGCGCTCCGGTGGCGCGCTGAGGGGCTCGGGCATCGGTGGGACCTCGAACGGTATGGGCGACTCGCATCGCGACATGAGAACTGCATTGAACCATCGCCATGGCCTGGCGCCCCGCCGCGGCGGCGCGCGGCTGGCCGCGGTCGCGGCGCTGCTGCCGGCACTGTGGGCCTCGGCCGCCTGCGCGCAGGTCACGGGCCACCCGCTGGCCGTCCCGACCGCGGCGAACGCCGCCGCCGCGCTGACACCCGCGGCGGTCGCCCCCTCCGACGACACCATCCTGCAGGCGCGCGACGCCGCCCAGCGGCGTGACCGCAACGCTCTCGCCGCCGCGCAGGCGGCCGCGGCGGCCGGCGGCCACCCGCTGCTGCCCTGGATCGAGTACTGGGACCTCTCGAGCCGGCTCGCCCAGGCCAGGCAGGACGAGCTCGACGCCTTTTATGCGCGCTGGCGCGGCAGCTATGTCGAGGACCGCCTGCGCAACGACTGGCTGCTCGAACTCGGCCGCCGGCAGGACTGGCCCAACTTCGCGCGCGACTACCCGCGCTTTCGCATGAACGACGACCGCGAGGTCAGCTGCTACGCGATCGTCGTCGACCACCTCGCCGGCCGCGACGCGCGCGAAGTACGCGAGGCCGGCCGCGCCGCCTGGCTCGCGCAGCGCGACGCCGACAACGGCTGCGCGCTGATGGCCCGCACGCTGCTGGACAGCGGCCGGCTCGAGGCCGCCGACGTCTGGCGCAAGGCACGGCGCGCGGCCGACGTCTCGCGGCCGCGCGCGGCGCAGCAGGCGCTCGACCTGCTCGGCCCGGCGGTCGGTGCCGCGGGCCGCAAGCTGCTCGACCAACCACAGCGCTACCTGACGCGAGAGGCGCAGGCCCGGCCGCGCGAGTCGGCCGAACTCGCCGCGCTGGCGCTGCTGCGCCTGGCCACGCGTGATGCGGACGCCGCCGCCCGCATGATGGACACCCGCTGGGAGGCCGCGCTGCCGGCCGACCTCGGCGCCTGGGTCTGGGCCTCGATCGGCCGCGAGCAAGCCCTGCGCCTGTCCGACGAGGCGCCCGATCTGTACCAGCGCGCCGAGCTGCGCCTCGCCCAGACCGGCGCGCGTCACGAGGCGCTCGAGTCCGACTGGAGCGACCAGACCCTGGCCTGGAAGGTGCGCGCGGCGCTGCGCGCCAGCGCCGGCAGCGGCGAAGGCGTGCCGCAGGGCGCGGGCCGCTGGCGCCAGGTGCTGCAGGGCATCGCCGCGATGCGCGAGGAAGACCAGCGCGACCCCGCTTGGGTCTACTGGAAGGCCCGTGCCCTGAGCGCGCTCGCCGGCCCCGCCTCGCCGAGCGAGGAGAAGGCGCGCGGCCAGCGCGAGCAGGCCGACGGCCTGCTGCGTTCGATCGCCGGCGAGATGCACTTCTACGGCAAGCTCGCTGCCGACGTGCTCGGCCAGCCGGTCGCGCTGCCGCCGTCGCCGGCGCCGCTCACCGCCGCCGAACGCTCGGCCGCGACCGATCACCCCGGCCTCGGCCGGGCGCTGCGACTGATCGCGATCGGCCTGCGCAACGAGGGCGTGCGCGAGTGGAACTTCTCGCTGCGCGGCATGGACGAGCGGCAGCTGCTCGCCGCCGCCCAGCGCGCCTGTGACGCCGAGGTCTGGGACCGCTGCATCAACACCAGCGACCGCACCAAGCGCGAGGTCGACATGGCCCAGCGCTTCCCGATGCCGCACCGCGAGCGCGTGGTCGCCCGGGCGAAGGAGATCGGCCTCGACCCCGCCTACGTCTACGGCCTGATCCGCCAGGAGTCGCGCTTCATCATGGATGCGCGCTCCGGTGCCGGCGCCTCCGGCCTGATGCAGATCATGCCGGCCACCGCGCGCTGGACGGCACGCAAGATCGGCCTGCCCTACACCGCCGACCTGATCACCGACCGCGACACCAACATCCTGCTCGGCACCAGCTACCTGAAGCTGGCGCTCGACCAGTTCGACGGCTCGGAAGCGCTCGCCGCCGCCGCCTACAACGCGGGGCCAAGCCGGCCGCGGCGCTGGCGCCAGGGGCCGCTGCTCGACGCCGCGGCCTGGACCGAGAGCATCCCGTTCTCGGAGACGCGCGACTACGTCAAGAAGGTGCTGTCGAACGCCACCTACTACGCGGCCATGCTGGACGGCACAATGCCCCCGCTGCGCCGCCGTCTCGGGGCACAGATCGGCCCCCCGGCGCCTGACGCGCCGGCGCCGGACGCCGAGCTGCCCTGACGCGGCGGCTCGATCCTCCGTCGGAGGCTGCCCCGTGCAGCCTCGAACGTGAGAACCGACATGACCCGATTGCTGATCCTCGGTGGTACCGGCTTTGTCGGCCGCTCGCTGCTCGCGCGGCTGGTCGAACGCAGCCACGGCGGCGGCGAGCGCCTGCGGGTGCCCACGCGCCGCATCGGCCGCGCGCGGCGCATCCAGTCGCTGCCCGGCGTCGAGGCCGTGCAGGCCGACGTGCACGACCCGAAGCAATTGGCCGCGCTGGTCGACGGCTGCGACGCGGTGGTCAACCTGGTGGCGATCCTGCACGGCTCGCGCAGCGAGTTCGAGCGCGTGCACGTCGAACTGCCGCGCAGCCTGGCCGCCGCCTGCGCGAGGGCCGGCGTGACGCGCGTGGTGCACGTCAGCGCGCTCGGGGTCGTCGGCCAGGCGCCGTCGAACTACCTGCGCAGCAAGATGGCCGGCGAGGCGGCGTTGCGCGTCGAGCCGCTGAACACGACGATCCTGCGGCCCTCGGTGATCTTCGGCGAGCAGGACCGGCTGACCAACCTGTTCGCCGGCCTGCAGCGCTTCTCGCCGGTGGTGCCGCTGGCCTGCGCCGACGCCCGCTTCCAGCCGGTGTGGGTCGAGGACGTGACCGAGGCGATCGTGCGCTGCCTCGACCGGACCGACCCGGTCGGCCACTACTTCGAATGCGCCGGCCCCGACGTGATGACGCTGCGCGAACTCGTCACGCTGACCGGACGCCTCGCGGGGCACCCGCGGCCGGTGATCGCGCTGCCCCCCGGGCTCGGCCGGCTGCAGGCGCGCCTGCTGTCGTGGACGCCGGGCGGCCCGCTGATGTCGCCCGACAACCTCGATTCGATGTCGGTCCCGAACGTCGCCACCGGCAGCTTCCCCGGGCTGGACGCGCTGGGCATCCGCGCCTCGGCGCTCGAAGCCGTTGCGCCGGCCTGGCTGGGCAGCGGCGGCGGGCAGGAGGCGCTCGACCGCTTCCGCGCGACGGCCAGGCGCGCCTGAGCCTCGCGCGCTGCGGCCGCGTCCCGCGGCTGCGGCCTGCGCAGGTCGTGCCAGCGTCCGCCCCGCGGCAAGGCCGTCCGGCAGCCAATGCACTGCCGGCATCGATGCGATGCAGGATCGTCATGTGCGCGGCGGGCCTGCGCGGCTAGCATCCCCAGGCGCCACCCGACGGCGCATCGGAGGCGATCGCGATGGCCCTACAGCTCTACATCGGCAACAAGAACTACTCGTCCTGGTCGCTGCGCCCCTGGCTGCTGATGCGCCAGGCGGGCATCCCCTTCGACGAGGTCATGCTGCGTTTCGACAGCTTCGGCCCCGGCTCGGAGTTCAAGCGGCGGGCCAGCGAGATCACGCCCGTCGGCAAGGTGCCGGTGCTGGTCGACGACGGCTTCGCGGTCTGGGACACGCTGGCGATCGCCGAGTACCTCGCCGAGAAGTTTCCGTCGAAGGCCCTCTGGCCGGCCGACCCGCGGCAGCGCGCCCGGGCCCGCTCGCTGTGCGCCGAGATGCACGCCGGCTTCGGCGCGCTGCGCGACGCCTTCCCGATGAACATCGAGGCCTCGCTGCCCGAGGTCGGCGCGCGCCTGCTCGCCGAGCGGCCCGAGGCCGCGGCCGACCTGGCGCGTATCGGCGAGATCTGGTGCGGCGCGCTCGAAGCCAGCGGCGGGCCGATGCTGTTCGGCGGCTTCTCGATCGCCGACGCCTACTACGCCCCGGTCGCCAGCCGCGTGCGCACCTACGGGCTGCCCCTGCCGCTGGCGGCGGCGAACTACCTCGAGCGGGTCTTCGAGCTCGAGGCGATGCGCAGCTGGGTCGCCGAGGCCCTGGTCGAAGCGGACTTCGTCGCCTTCGACGAGCCGTACCGCAGCGCGCGCTGAAGCGTCCGGCAAGGCGCCCCGGACCCGGCCCGACGCCCGGCCGCGCCCGCGGCCCCGGCCGGGCGGCCCGCAAGCGGGCCTCGCTCGCGCGGCCCCTACACTGCCCGCATGGAGCGCTACGTCGTCGGCGGCGCGGTGCGCGACGCGCTGCTCGGCTTGCCGGTCACCGACCGCGACTGGGTCGTGGTCGGCGCCACGCCGCAGGAACTGCTGGCCCAGGGCTACACGCCGGTCGGCCGCGACTTCCCGGTCTTCCTGCACCCGCAGACGCGCGAGGAGCACGCGCTCGCGCGCACCGAGCGCAAGACCGCGCCGGGCTACCACGGCTTCGTCTTCCACGCCGAGCCCGACGTCACGCTCGAACAAGACCTGGCGCGGCGCGACCTGACCGTCAACGCGATGGCGCGCGCCGAGGACGGCTCCGTCGTCGACCCGCATGGCGGCGCGCGGGACCTCGCCGCCAAGGTGCTGCGCCACGTCTCGCCCGCCTTCGCCGAAGACCCGGTGCGCATCCTGCGCCTGGCGCGCTTCGCGGCGCGCTTCGCCGACTTCACGGTCGCCGGCGAGACGATGGTGCTGATGCGCCGCATGGTCGCGGCGGGCGAGGTCGACGCGCTGGTCCCCGAGCGCGTCTGGCAGGAACTCGCGCGCGGGCTGATGGCGGGGCGCCCCTCGCGCATGTTCGAGGTGCTGCGCGAAGCCGGCGCCCTGGCCCGCCTGCTGCCCGAGGTCGACCGCCTGTGGGGCGTGCCGCAGCGCGCCGACTACCACCCCGAGGTCGACACCGGCGTGCACCTGATGATGGTGCTCAACACCGCCGCGCGCCTCGAGGCGCCCCTTGCCGTGCGCTACGCCTGCCTGGTGCACGACCTGGGCAAGGGCACGACGCCGGCCGAGGTGCTGCCGCGCCATATCGGCCACGAAGACCGCAGCGTCCGCCTGGCGCGCGCGATGGGCGAGCGCCTGCGCGTGCCCGGCGACTGCCGAGAGCTCGGCGAGGTCGTCGCCCGCGAACACGGGAACATCCACCGCAGCGAAGGCTTCGGCGCGCAGGCCCTGCTGCGCCTGCTCGAACGCTGTGACGCGCTGCGCAAACCGGCGCGCTTCCACGAGGTGCTGCTCGCCTGCGAGTGCGATGCCCGCGGGCGCCTCGGCTTCGAGGACGCGCCTTACCCGCCACGCCAGCGCCTGGCGGCAGCCCTGGCCGGTGCGCTGCAGGTCGACACCGCGGTCGTGGCGGCCGAAGCAGCGGCGCAGGGACTCAGCGGCCCGGCGGTCGGCGAGCGCATCCGCGCGGCGCGCGCGCAGGCGCTGCAGGCGTTCGACGCCTGAGTTCGACCGGCGCCGTTGCCCGTCGGCGGCCGCCTTGTCAGCGCGCCCAGGACGGCGAGCACCACTGTTGTTCGCAGGGCACACCGTCGCCATCGCCGTCCATCTGCGTGCCGGGGCAGTGGTGCAGGAAGAATTCGGCCTCGGCGCAGGAGGTCATCTGCGAGCAGTGCAGCCGGCCGTCGCAGCGATAGGCCGGCAGCCCGTCTTTCGGGGCAGTCGCTCCAGCCGGCCCTTCGACGAGCACGCCCTGCGTGTCGGGGCCCGGCGCATCGGACCGGACGCCGACCTGTCGCCAGGCGGTCACCGCGCCGGCAAGGATCGCGAGCACGAGCGCGGCGGCGACCACCCGACGCGCCCTGCTCCGGCCCGGCGCGGAGACCGGCCGGGCACCATCGCTGCGGCCGACGGCCAGCCGCTGCACCTCGACGGCCTGCGGCTTGCCGTCCGCGCCGCGCCCCAGTTCGTACCGCAAGGCCTCGCCAACCGTCGGGCGGCTCCCGTCGCGCGGAAACGCGCTGATGTGGACGAAGATTTCGCGTCCACCGTGGGTCGGTGCGATGAAGCCGAAGCCTCGGTCGTCGTGCCAGGTGTTGAGTTTGCCGACGAGGGGCATGAGGTGACTGCGGCGGGAGGTCGGGCGCGTGGCGCGGCGAAAGACACCACTCGCGATGCTTCCCGTCGCCCACGGCCTGCAATCTTCTCCGGACGGCGGGAGCCGACTCGGCTACGACGCGCCCGCCAAGCCGGTCGTCGTGACATCCGCCCGGCTGACGCGCCCAGCCACCCGCCAGCAGCCCGCCTCATCGATCCGACGCGCCGACCCCGCCTTCGGTAGTCGGCCGCGCTGGACCCGCGCTCAGACGAACTTCGCCACCACCATCGCCAGGAAGCTCAACAGCAGCGTGCTGGCCAGCGGGATGTCCCACTCGCGCCCGAAGAGGCGAAAGCGCAGGTCGCCCGGCAGCTTGCCGAAGCCGAGCTTGGCCAGCCAGGGCCGCAGCGCGCTGAGCAGCACCAGCGCGAGGAAGACGACGAGCAGCCAGCGGATCACAGCCGGTGCAGGCGGTCGCCCGCGGTGAAGCCGATCGGCTCGAAGTCGCAGCCGCGGGCGAAGGCCACGACCTTGAACAGCTCGCCCATCTCGTGCTCGTGCACCAGGCGCTGGGCGGCGATGCGGTCGGCGACGCCGGCGGCCGCCATCGCCTCGACCAGGCCGCAGTTCAGCAGGAAGCGCCCCTGCGAGGTGTAGCCGATCACGTCGAGCCCGGCCTCCTGCCCCGCGAGCGCGATGCCGGTGAAGTCGACGTGGGCGGTGATGTCCTTGCTGCCGGGCACCTCGAGCGGCGCCGCGTCGCCCGACTCGGTACGGTGGGCACGGTGGCACACCAGCGTGCCGGCGCGGCGCTGCGGGTGGTAGTACTCGTCCTGCGGGAAGCCGTAGTCGATGAAGAAGGCCGCGCCGCGGCGCAGCATCCCGGCCAGGGTCGCAATGAAGGCCTCGGCCTGCGGGTGGATCTCGACGGTGGTGCCGGGCACGAAGGAGCCGTCGACCGGCGGGCGGCGGTCGGTCGGTCGGTCTTGCCAGGCGAAGGTCGGGCCTGCGATCGGCGCCGGTGCTGCCGCGGCCGTTGCCGTTGCCGTTGCCGGCACGGTCGCCGGGGCCTCGCCCAGCGCAGCTTCCAGCGCGACCCCGCGCTCGAACCAGCGCTCGCCATCCCAGTGCAGCAGCGCGACCGGCATCGCGTCGAGCACCTCGTTGCCGACGACGACGCCCTCGATCGCCTCGGGCAGCGTGTCCAGCCATTCGACGCGGCCTTCCCAGCGCGCCAGGCGCTCGCGCTGACGCTCGCGCAGCGCGGCCGAGAGCTCGACGATGCGATAGCGCACAGGCGCGGCACCGCTGCCCGTCGCCTCGTCCAGCGCCTCGAGCAGTTGCCCCGCGAGCGCGCCGGAGCCGGCACCGAACTCGATCACCTCGGTGGTGCCGCTCGCCTGCAGCGCCTGCGCCACCTGGCGTGCCAGCGCACGGCCGAACAGCGGGCTCAGCTCGGGCGCGGTGACGAAGTCACTGCCCGAGGACGGCATCGCGCCGAACTGGCGGCTGTCGCGCGCGTAGTAGCCGAGGCCCGGTTCGTACAGGGCCAGCGCCATATAGCGCTCGAAGCCGATCCAGCCGCCGGCGGCGGCGATCTCGCCGGCGATGCGCGTGGTGAGCGGGTCGGCTCCGGCGCCTGGCGCGCCAGGGCCTTCGCCTGCCGTCGATACACTGCCGGATTCCGTCTCGCGCATCGACCGATTGTAGGAACCGTGATGGCGTCGACCGCCCTGCCCCCGGCCCCGACGGTGCCGCCACCGCCCCCGGGCGCGCGACGCCGCGTCGCGCTGGTGACCGGTGCCGCGCGCCGGCTCGGCCGCCAGATCGCCCTCGAACTGGCCCGTCACGGCCACGACATCGCGCTGCACTGCCATGCGCTCGACGCCGATGCCGAGGCCACACACAGCGCGATCGTCGGCAGCGGCGCGCGCTGCGCGGTGCTCGCCGCCGACCTCGCCGACGAGGCCGCCTGCCGCGCCCTGCTGCCGCGCGCGGCCGAGGCGCTCGGGCCGGTCGAGGTGCTGGTCAACAACGCCTCGGCCTTCGAGTACGACGACCTGGCCAGCTTCGGCCATGCGGTGATGGCCCGGCAGTGGCAGGTCAACACCGCCGCGCCGGTGCTGCTGGCCCAGGCGCTGGCCGCACAGGTCGGCGCGCGCGACCCGGGGGGCGTGCCGGCAGTGGTCGTCAACCTGCTCGACCAGAAGCTCTGGAACCCGAACCCCGACCACTTCTCGTACACGCTGTCGAAAGCCGCGCTGGAGGCGGCGACGACGATGCTGGCGATCGCGCTCGCGCCGCGGGTGCGCGTCTGCGGCGTCGCGCCGGGGGTCACGCTGCCTTCGGGGCCGATGGACCAGGCGAGCTTCGAGCAGGCGCACCGCATGACACCGCTCGGCCGCGCCTCGACGCCGGCCGACATTGCCGCGGCGGTGCGCTTCCTGGTCGAGTCGCCGGCCATCACCGGCACCAGCCTGCTTGTCGACGGCGGCCAGCACCTCGCGCCGCAGCGGCGCGACGTCATGTTCCTCGTCGGCGGTGCCTGAGGCCGCGATGAGCCGCCTCGCCGCCCTCCACCCCGACGCGCTTCGCGGCTGCCGGCGCCTCTTCCTGCGCGGCCTGGAGCTGCCGGTGCGCATCGGCGTGCACGACTTCGAGCTCGGGGCGCCGCAGCGCATGCGCTTCGACATCGAGCTCTGGGTGCCGCTGGCGGCCTCGACGCCTCGCGCCGACCGGCTCGACGAGGTCGTCGATTACGATTTCGTGCGCGCCCTGGTCGCCGAGCGCGTCGGCCGCGGGCCGGTCGCGCTGCAGGAGACGCTGGCCGACGACCTGCTCGCCGCGCTGCTCGCCCACCCCTCGGTGCACGCGGCCAGCGTCGCGACCGAGAAACCCGATGTCTACCCGGACTGCGCGGCGGTCGGCGTCGAGGTCTACGGCCTCGCCACGCGCCGCCTCGACACGCCCTGAGCCCGCCGGTTCCCCATGAACACGATCGCCGACCCCTTCATCCCCGCCATCGCCCCCGCCGCACAGCCGGCCGACCGAGCGGCCTCGCTCGAACTGCGCAAGCTCGGCAAACGCCTGCACCGCCAGGTCGGCCAGGCGATCGCCGACTACCAGATGATCGGCGCCGGCGACAAGGTGATGGTGTGCCTCTCGGGCGGCAAGGACAGCTACGCGCTGCTCGACATCCTGCTCGAGCTGCGCCGGCGCGCGCCGGTGCCCTTCGAGCTCGTCGCGGTCAACCTCGACCAGAAGCAGCCCGGCTTTCCCGCCCACGTGCTGCCCGAGTACCTCGAAAGCCGGGGCGTGCCCTTCCACATCGAGAACCAGGATACCTACAGCATCGTCAAGCGCCTGATCCCCGAGGGCAAGACGATGTGCAGCCTGTGCTCGCGCCTGCGGCGCGGCATCCTGTACCGCGTGGCCAGCGAGCTCGGCGCGACGCGCATCGCGCTCGGCCACCACCGCGACGACATGCTGCAGACCTTCTTCCTCAACATGTTCTTCGGCGCCCGGCTGAAGAGCATGCCGCCGAAGCTGGTCAGCGACGACGGCCGCCACGTCGTCATCCGCCCACTGGCCTACGTGGCGGAGACCGACCTCGAGCGCTGGGCGGTGCACCGAGCCTTCCCGATCATCCCCTGCACACTGTGCGGCAGCCAGGACAACCTGCAGCGGGTGCAGATCCGGCAGATGCTTCGCGACTGGGACCGGCGTTTTCCCGGCCGCATCGACAACATGTTCACCGCGCTCGGCAACGTCGTGCCCTCGCACCTGCACGACCGGAACCTGTACCCGTTCACGACCCTCCAAGCGAACGGCGTCGCGGACCCGCAGGGTGACCGCGCCTTCGACGACGAGGAGACCGACGCATGTGCGCCCCCCGCCGCCGCCGGTGCGGGCGCTGCCGTCGTGACGCTGCACCGCCCGCAGGCCGCCGCTGCGGGCGACCCCGGCGACCCGGACCGGATATCAGAGCGTCCCAGGAGACGAACATGACCCGACGAGCCTCTTTCCGACGTGGCGCCGCCGCCGTGGCGGTCGCGGCGCTGGCGCTGGCCGGCTGCGCGACGACCAGCCTCGTCAGCGACGTCAAGAGCTACAGCCAGTGGCCCGCGGAACGCCAGCCTTCGACCTACAGCTTCGAACGCCTGCCCTCGCAGGAGGCGGACGGCGCCAACCAGGCCTCGATCGAGTCCGCGGCCCGGCCAGCGCTGTCCCAGGCCGGCCTGAAGGAGGTCGACCCCGGCGACAAGGCCGACGTCACGGTGCAGGTGGGCCTGCGCACCGCGCGCGACGCGCGCTTCAGCGGCTGGGACGACCCCTTCATCTGGAACGGCGGCCTCGGCTACTACGGCGGCTACTACGGCCCCTGGCGGCGCGGCTGGGGCTGGGGCTGGTACCCCGGCATGTCGATGGGCTACTCCACGCCCCGCTACGAGCACGAGGCCGTTGTGCTGATCCGCGACGGCAAGGATGGCAAGGCGCTCTACGAGACGCGGGCCAGCATCGACAACTACGGCTACACCGACGAGACCACCCTCTCGGCGATGTTCGCGGCGGCGCTGAAGGACTTTCCGCGCCCGGCGATCAGCCCGCGGCGCGTGACGGTGCCGCTGGCGCCGGAGAGCCCGGCCTCGGCCGCGAAGTCCTGAGCGGCGCCGCGGCCCGGGCGTCGGACGGGCGGCCTAGGGCGCGACCAGCGAGCGCAGGTCCTGCGCCCAGCCGGCGAAGCGCATCGTTGCCCGCTCGCGCTGCGCGGGGGTCGTGATCTCGTGCACCCGCGCCGCGAGTTCGCAGTTGAAGGCCCGCAGCCGCTCCGCATAGGCCTGGTACCCCGGGCGCGGCGACTGCGCGACACGCTGCGCGAGCTCGCGCAGCGCCGCCTCGGCCTCGGCCTGGGTCGCGCCGGGCAGCTGGAGGCGACGCAGCGTCGCCGTCACGTCGCGCTGGCGCGCGATGCGCTCGTCGAGCGAGCGCCGCGCATCGAAGGGTGACTCCTCGAGCCAGCGCCCGAGCTGGCCCCGCTGGCTCGCGTCCAGCGGCCCGTAGAAACGCTCGAGGCGCTCGCCGGCGCGCTTCAGGCGCGTCGCCGCCCGCTTCTCGGGCGTGCCCTCGACCCATTCCTCGCGAAAGTCCTCGACGTTGTCGCCCTGCTTGCGCTCGATCGCCGCGACCTGCGCGGGGCCGAGGCGCAGCGCCAGCGCCGCCGCGTCGGGCACCGCCTGCTCGTAGCCCGCCTCCAGGCGCCGCACCACGGTCTGCGTCCAGTCGCAGACCTGCGCCGCCGTGACCGGCCCGGCGGCCTGAGCGCCGATCCCGTCGAGCAGGGCCGCATAGTCGAGCAGCTGCGTCTGGCGGTGCCAGCGGAACCAGTCGGCGATCGCCTGGCGCGCCTGCGGCGCCTGCAGGTCGTCGAAGTCGGCATAGCCGTCGAGCCACCAGTAGGCCAGCTCCGGGCCCTGCCGGTAGCCCAAGCGCAAAGTACTGCACGCCGCCAACAGCGCCGGCAACAGCACGCAGAGCACGATAATCCGCGCCTTCCAACGCGCGGAATGGGTCGGGATCCTCATGACACTCACCGTCATCGTGATGGCCGCAGGCAAGGGCACCCGCATGAAGTCGGCACGGCCCAAGGTGCTGCACCGACTGGCTGGCCGCAGCCTATTGCAGCACGTCCTCGAGACCGTCTCGGCGCTGCAGGCCGAACGCGTCGTCGTGATCACGGGCTACGGCGCCGACGAGGTCGAGGCCTCGGTGCCGCCGACGCCCGGGCTCGTCTTCGTGCGCCAGGAGCCGCAACTGGGCACCGGGCATGCCGTGCAGCAGGCGCTACCGCTGGTACCCGACGAGGGCCTGGTGGTGGTGCTCAACGGCGACGTGCCCCTGGTGCGGCCCGAGACCGTGCGCCGGCTGATCGAGACCGGCGGGGCGAAGCGCCTGGCGCTGCTGACGGTCGAGGTCACCGACGCGACCGGCTACGGCCGCGTGATCCGCGGTGACCCGGCGGGCCGCGACGCCACCGAGGGCGGCCGGGTGCGCGCGATCGTCGAGCACAAGGACGCCACCGCGACGCAGCGCCAGGTGCGCGAGATCTACACCGGCAGCCTCTGCGCCCCGGCCGCGGCGCTGAAGCGCTGGGTCTCCGCGCTGACGAACCAGAACGCCCAGGGCGAGTACTACCTGACCGACATCGTCGCCAAGGCCGTTGCCGAGCGGGTGCCGGTGCTGACGGCACGCCCGCAGGACGAGGACGAGGTCGCCGGCGTCAACAGCCAGGGCCAGCTCGCGCAGGCCGAGCGCAGCTTCCAGCGCCGCCAGGCGGCCGCGCTGCTCGAGGCGGGCGTACGCCTGGCCGACCCGGCGCGCCTGGACGTGCGCGGCGAGCTGAGCTGCGGCGAGGAGGTCGAGATCGACGTCGGCTGCATCGTCGAGGGCCGCGTCGAACTGGGCCACGGCGTGCGCATCGGCCCTTACTGCGTGCTGCGCAACGCGGTGGTCGAGGACGGTGCGCGCATCGAGGCCTTCACCCACATCGACGGCGGCAGCGAGGGGGTGCGCGTCGGCGCCGGCGCGCAGGTCGGCCCGTACGCTCGGCTGCGCCCGGGGGCCGACCTCGGCCCCGAGGTGCACATCGGCAACTTCGTCGAGGTCAAGAACAGCCGCCTCGCCCGCGGCGCGAAGGCGAACCACCTCGCCTACCTGGGCGACGCCAGCGTCGGCGAGCGCGTGAACTACGGCGCCGGCAGCATCACGGCGAACTACGACGGCGCACACAAGCACCGCACGACGATCGGCGACGACGTGCACGTCGGCAGCAACTGCGTGCTGGTGGCGCCGGTGACGATCGGCGAGGGCGCGACGATCGGCGCCGGCTCGACGATAGGCAAGGACGCGCCAGCCGGCCAGCTGACGGTCGCGCGCGCGCGGCAGGCCTCGCTGGCGGGCTGGAAGCGACCGCGCAAGGGCTGACCACGGCGGCACGGCATCCGCGGGGGGCTCGGCCACCCTTCGCGGACGCCCTGCGCCGCACTTTCTGCACGCTTGGCGCCTCAAGTCGCGCGGGGCCGCATCGATATCCAGGGAACCCTCCAGGCCACATCGCGCCCCGGAGCACCGAGGTATCCCCCGATGTCGCTCAGCTTCAAGAAGACCTTCTCCCTGGCCGTGCTGGCCGCCTTCGCGGTCACTGCCGCCGTCGGGTTCTCCGTCTACCGCAGCGGGCAGGCCGCTGAAGCGCTCAACGAGGCCAACCAGGCCCGCTACCGCTCGTTCCTGCTCGCCGACGAACTGCGCCAGAGCTCGGACGACCTGACCCGCCTGGCGCGCACCTATGTCGTCAGCGGCGACCCGAAATGGGAGCGCCAGTATTTCGAGATCCTCGACATCCGCAACGGCAAGAAGCCGCGCCCGGCCGAGTACGAGAAGATCTACTGGGACTTCAAGGCCGCCGACCTGGATCCGGGCCGCCCGAGCGCCGAAACCGTCCCGCTCGCCGAACTGATGAAGCGCGCCGGCTTCACCGACGACGAGTTCGCGCTGCTGAAGGACGCGGAGGTCAATTCGAACGACCTGGTGCAGACCGAGACCATCGCGATGAACATGGTCAAGGGCCTGTACGCCGACGGCAGCGGCGGCTTCACGAAGAAGGGCGAACCCGACCTGGCCCGCGCGCGCGCCCTGATGCACGACGCCGAGTACCACCGCTTCAAGGCCAAGATCTCGAAGCCGATCGACGCCTTCCTGACCGCGCTGGACCGGCGCACGCAGGCGTCGGTGAACACCGCGGTCGCCGCGCAGACCCGCGCCCAGGCGATCCTCGCGCTGTCGCTCGCCATCCTGCTCGCGACGGTGATCATCGCCTTCGTGATCGTCTACCGCCATGTCGCCACTTCGCTCGAACGCGCCCGCCGGGCCACCGACACGATGGTCGAAGGGAACCTGGCGGCGCCCGTCCAGGTCTCCGGCCCGGCCGAGGTCGCACTGCTGATGGGCTCGCTCGCCAAGCTGCGCCACAGCCTCGTCGACGTGGTCTCCACCGTGCGCCAGAACTCGGAATCGGTGGCGACGGCCAGTGCGCAGATCGCCTCGGGCAACAACGACCTGAGCAGCCGCACCGAGCAGCAGGCCGCGGCGCTCCAGCAGACCGCGTCGTCGATGGAGGAGCTGAGCTCCACCGTGGGCGAGAACGCGCAGAACGCCACCCGGGCGAGCCAGCTGGCGACGGACGCCTCTCAGGTGGCCGCGCGCGGCGGCGAGGCGGTGGCGGAAGTCGTCTCGACGATGCAGGGCATCAACAGCAGCTCCCAGCGCATCGCCGACATCATCGGCGTCATCGATGCCATCGCCTTCCAGACGAACATCCTGGCGCTGAACGCCGCCGTCGAGGCGGCCCGCGCCGGTGAACAGGGCCGCGGCTTTGCGGTTGTCGCGAGCGAGGTGCGCACCCTCGCCCAGCGCAGCGCCGAAGCCGCGAAGGAGATCAAGGCGCTGATCTCCGACAGCGTCGGCCGCGTCGCCCAGGGCAGCCAACAAGTCGAACGCGCACGCAGCACCATGGCCGACGTTGTGGAATCGATCCGCCGCGTGGCCGACATCATGGGCGAGATCAGCCTGGCGAGCCGCGAGCAGAGCGACGGCGTGACGCAGGTCGGCACCGCAGTGACGCAGATGGACCAGGCGACGCAGCAGAACGCGGCGCTGGTCGAGGAATCCGCCGCCGCCGCGGACAGCCTGAAGCTGCAGGCGCGCCGGCTGGTCGAAGTGGTCGCCGTCTTCCAGCTCGGCGCCGCGCACGGCGAACGGGTCTCGGCCTGACGCGACTGGACTTCAGGCGTCGGCGGCGCCGGAAAGCACCGCCCGCGCCAGGCACAGGTCTTCCCAGGCGCGCGCCTTGTCTTCCGGCGTGCGCAGCAGGTAGGCCGGATGGTAGGTGACGATCAGCGGCACGCCCTCGTAGCGGTGCACGCGCCCGCGCAGGCGGCCGATCGACAGCTCGCTGCGCAACAGCGCCTGCACCGCGAAGCGGCCCATCGCCAGGATCACGCGCGGCTGCACCAGCGCCACCTGGCGCACCAGGAAGGGTTCGCAGCGGGCCAATTCCTCCGGCGCCGGGTTGCGGTTGCGCGGCGGGCGGCACTTCAGCGTGTTGGCGATGTAGACCTGCCGCCCGGGCGGCGCGGCGGCTTCGCGGCTCAGGCCGATCGAGGCCAACATCGCGTCGAGCAGCTGGCCGGCCTTGCCGACGAAGGGCTCGCCCTTCAGGTCTTCCTGCTCGCCCGGGGCCTCGCCGACGACCATCCAGTCGGCCCGCTCGTGGCCGACGCCGAACACCGTCTGGGTGCGGCTTTCGCACAGGCCGCAGGCGGTGCAGCCAGCCACCGCCTCGCGCAGGGCGGGCCAATCCATCTGCAGGATGGCCTCGGGCGAGACGGTGCCGACGCCCCGCTCGGCCACCGCCAGCCGCGATGGGGTGTCAGGTGGGACGCGCGGGACGGCGGCTTCGCCTGCGCCGGCCGGGAACGGCGGCGCACCCTCGCGAAACCCGTCGTCCCCGCGCGCGGCAGCGCCGGGCCGGGCCGAGCCCGGCGCGGGGGGATCGCGCGTGAAGGCCCGGTGCGGAACCGCGGCGGCGGCGCCAGGGTGGGCGGCGGTGCCTGTGGCGTTCGCCACCCGACGGGCCGACGGCGCGGCGGACGGCACCGGGCGCTGCGCCTCGCGCCAGGCCTCGGACGCCGGCCAGCGCGGCAGGCCCATCGCCTCGAGGATCGCGCGCTGCCGCTCAGTCCAGGCCATGGCCGTGCACGCCGGTCGCGAAGTTCATGACCAGCGCGTCCTCACGCCGGCCGTCGGCCGCCGGGTAGTAGCCGCGCCGCAGGCCGACCTGCTCGAAGCCGAACTGCTCGTAGAGACGGCGCGCCCGCAGGTTGCTGGGCCGCACCTCGAGCCACAGCGTGGCGGCGGCACGCTCGCGGCAGACCCGCACCAGCGCCTCGAGCATCGTCCGTGCGTGGCCGCAGCCCTGGTGCTGCGGCGCGACCGTCAGGTTCAGCAGGTGCATCTCCTGCACGCCCGGCATCGCGATGCTGTAGCCGAGCAGCTCGCCATCGGCGCGCCGCAGGCAGCTCGCGCGGTAGCCGGCGGCGATCGAGTCGATGAAGTTGCCGCGCGTCCACGGAAAGTCGTAGCAGACGCGTTCGACGGTCAGCACGGTGTCGAGCGCGGCGGTGCACATCGCCTCCTCGAGCGCGACGGCCGGCGGCCGTGGCAGCGCACTCATGAGACGACGGCCTTCTCGGCGCGCAGCGCGAGTCGCTCGGCCGTCGTCAAGGCCACCTTGTCGCGCAGGTAGAGCGGCAACGCCTGTGCCGCAGGCAGCAGACCACCCTGGCGCCAGGCCGCGCGCGCAAGCCGCGCCAGCGCCGCAGCGCCGGGCGTCGCCTCGGGGTCCTGCGGCAGGCCCGGCGGCAGCGACAGCCGCGCGCCGAAGGCTTCGATCGCGCTGCCGGCCACCGCCGCCGGGGGGTGGTTGCGCCAGCACTCGCGCAACGCGTCGAGCGTGTAGAGCCCGGGAGCCACCCGCGCCTGCCAGCCGGCGCCGTCGAAGCGGTACTCGGCGGCGTAGACCTCGTCCATGCGCGCATCCATCGCGACCCAGAGCGTGTCGACGCCGATGCGGGCGCGCGCGTCCTCGGCGACGCAGGCCAGCGTGTCGAGCGGCAGGACCGGGCGGTCCAACCCGAAGGCAAGTCCCTGCGCCACCGCACAGGCGGTGCGCAGCCCGGTGAAGGCGCCGGGGCCGCGCCCGAACGCAACTGCCTGCAGGGCCGACAGCGGTATGCCGGCCGAGGTGCAGAGCTGCAGCGCGGCCGGCAGCACCGCGCGCGACGCCTCGGCGCCGCCCGCGGCCTCGAACAGCAGCTCGCGCGTGCCCTGGACCAGTGCAAGCGCCAGCCGCGAGGTCGACGATTCGATGGCCAGCAGGCGCGGCGCTTCATCGGCTCCAGCCTGCGCGGCGCCGTCCTTGCCTGCGTCCGACGCTGCGACCGAGCCGACCATCGGGCCAGTGTAGCCTTGCGACCAGCGAGGGATGCCGAGGGGGCTGGGGTGGAGGACGGAACAGCGGCGCAGCGGACGCGGCACGCGCGCGGACCCAGGTCGGGGCCTGTGCGGCGGCGGGCGATCGCGGCCTTCGTCACTTGCGGCCTGGTGGCCGCCGCCACGATGTCGGGCGCAGCGGCGCCGCCCGGAGCGGCCCGCCCGGCGCATGCGCTGCCTTCCACGGCCGTCTCGGCCGCACAGCTCGCCGCCGCGACGCTGCCGTCCGAGGTGCTGGCTGCCCTGCAGGCGGCGCAGGTGCCACGCGAGGCCCTGAGCGTCGTCGTGCAGGAGGTGGACGCCCCTGCGCCGCGGCTCGCGTGGCAGCCGGACCGCCTGGTCAACCCGGCTTCGCTGATGAAGCTGGTCACCGCCTATGCAGCGCTTGAGTTGCTGGGACCGGCATACGCCTGGAAGACACCGCTCTGGCTCGCCGGCCCGGTGCGCGAGCCCGGCCCGCGGGGCGTGCTCGAGGGCGACCTGGTGATCAAGGGCAGCGGCGACCCGAAGCTGGTGCTCGAGAACGTCTGGCTGCTGCTACGCCGCGTCGAGGCCTTCGGCATCCGCGAGATCCGCGGCGACATCGTGCTCGACCGCTCGGCCTTCCGCGACGCGCCGCAGGCGCCGGGCGACTTCGACGGCGAGCCGCTGCGCCCGTACAACGTGCGGCCCGACGCGCTGCTGCTGAACCACAAGACGGTGATGCTGCGCTTCCAGCCCGACCCGGAGGCGCGCGTCGCGCGCATCTCGGTCGAGCCGCCGCTGGCCGGCGTGGTCGTCGACCGCACGGTCGAACTCAACAGCGGCCCCTGCGGCGACTGGCGCGCGACGCTCGCCGGCGATTTCGAGGACCCGGCGCGGCTGCGCTTCACCGGGCGCTATCCGGTGATCTGCGGTGAGAACGTCTGGGCGCTCGCCTATCCCGACCCCGCGAGCTACAACGCCCGCCTGCTGCGCGCGCTGTGGAGCGAGCTCGGCGGCCGCCTCGGCGGTGTGGTGCGCGACGGCGCGGCGCCGGCCGACCGCGCGCCCGACGCCGAGATCCTCTCGCCGCCGCTGGCCGAAGTGGTGCGCGACATCAACAAGTACAGCAACAACACGATGGCGCAGCAGCTCTTCCTGTCGCTCGGTCTCGTCGGGCGCGGCGAAGGCTCGCCGGAGGCGGCACGCGAGGTGCTGCACGACTGGCTGGCCTCACGCCTGGGCGCCGCGGCCGACGGCGTACTGATCGACAACGGCTCGGGGCTGTCGCGTGACACCCGCCTGAGCGCCGGCCTGCTCGCGCACCTGCTGCTGCAGGCCTGGTCGAGCCCGGTAATGCCCGAGCTCGCAAGCTCGCTGCCCCTGGCCGGCCTAGACGGCACGATGCGGCGCTCGCGCGCGGCCCCCGGGCGGGCCCACCTGAAGACCGGCTCGCTGCGCGACGTCGCCGGTATCGCCGGGTACGTGCACGGCGAGGGCGGGCGGCGCGCGGTGCTGGTGGCCATCGTCAACGACCCGAACGCGAACGCTGCGCGGCCGGTGCTCGATGCGCTGGTCGACTGGTCGCTGCGCCAGCTGGCGCGCGCGCAGCCCTGAGGACCACAGGCCGGCGGGCGGTGGCGAAGCGCCAGGGCGGGACGAACCCAGGCCCCGGTCAGAACGGGTTGTTGCGCGCCCGGTTCGTCGCGATCGAGCCGATCTGCGAATGCCCGACCGGGCTCCACTGGGTGTCGTCGGCCCAGAGCCAGGTCGTCGCCGTGGCCAGGGCCGTGCCGTCGGCATTCTTCTTCAGCGTCCCGGTCGTGCACTGGATGAGCGGCGTGCCGGCCGCGAGGTCGCAGGCGCCCTGGGTGACATTGGTCAGCCCCAGCGACGACGGGTAGCTGACCCGGTACTGGATCAGGCTCTCGGCATCGACGAGGCCGATCTGCCGACCGCTGTCGTTGAGCAGCCCCACGCGCATCGCGGCGTTGAAGCGTTCGGTCAGGCGCGTCAGCACCGCCCGGCGACCGGTGGTGACGCTCTCCTGCGCGACGCCCCAGGGCGTGTTGGCCACGTTGGGCAGGGTCACGATCAGCACCCGCCCGCCGGCGTTGGCCACTGCGTTGACCGCCTGGGCGACAACCGTGCCGCGTTGCTCGGCCTGGGCCACGAGCTGGTCGACCGTGAGGGTCGGGTAGTGCGCATAGATCTCGATCACGTCGTGCAGGCCGATGTAGATCGTTGCCAGGTCCTTGCTGCCGAAGCTGTCGGCGGCGAGATGGGCGTTGACCTGGGCCAGCACGTCGGCCGCCTTGGCGCCGGCGGTGGCGTAGATCAGGTTGGGGGCTGCCCCGCCGCCGGGATTGCACTGCGGGAAGCGCGGCCCGAACGAGACCGAGAGCACCTGCACCCAGATCGGATAGGTCTCGCAGGCGAGGTTGCCGTTGCCGTCGACGGCGTTGACCGTGTACTTGCGTCCGGACGTGGTGATGACGCTGGCCTCGTCGCCAAAGGACAGGATGCGCACGGGCTGGAAGGGGTCGATCTGCGAGCTGCCGCCACAGGCGGCCAGCACGAGAACGGACGCGCAGAGGCCGGCCAGCGTGCGCAGCAGGCGCCGGCCGGCGGGGTTCGGGAACGAGGGCATCAGGACTCCAGCGAAGGTCGGGAGGGCTCGGGCGCGGCGCCGGCCGCGGGGCTCGTCAGGCGGCGGCGCGCTCCAGGCGGTCGCGCACGCCGTCCCAGGCCGGCGCGTCGGGCGGCGCCTCGACCCATATCAAGGCAGTGTGGTCGCGATCGAGTTCGTGCAGTGCGGCGAACAGGTCGTGAGCGGCCGCGGCGGCATCTGCAGGCATCTGCCGCCGCCGCACGCCGGCGGGTGCGTCGACGGTGCGGGAATATAGCGCCAGCGTCGCGAGGGCGCGGCTGTCGGGGCCGAGCACCTCCAGTGCGGTGCGCAGCATCGGCGCGGACATCAGGCGCAGCCGCGCCCGCGGCGCGTAGTGCGAGGCGAGCGTGCCGGAGGCGCGCGGTGCTTGGGCGTCGGGCGCTCGCAGCGCCTCGCCCGCGGCCGCTTCGAGCTCCGCGGCGCCGATCTGGCCCGGGCGCAACAACACCGGGTGCCCGCGGCTGCAGTCGACGATCGCCGACTCGATGCCGACCTCGCAGGCACCGCCATCGAGCACCGGCAGCGCCGCGCCGAAGGCCTGGGCGACATGCGCGGCCTCGGTGGGGCTGAGGCTGCCGAAGCGGTTCGCGCTCGGCGCCGCGATGCCCGCCACACCGAGCGCCCTGGCCCCTTCGAGCAGCGCACGCGCCACCGGATGGGACGGGCAGCGCAGGCCCACGCTCGACTGGCCGCCGGCGGCCGCGCGGGCGACTTCGGGGCGGCGCGGCACGATCACCGTCAGCGGGCCGGGCCAGAAGGCCTCGACGAGCCGCGCGGCCAGCGCCGGCATCGACGCGGCGAAGGCCTCGGCCTGCGCTTGGTCGGCCACGTGGACGATCAGCGGATGGTTTGCCGGCCGGCCCTTGGCCTCGAACAGGCGACCGACCGCGGCTTCGTCGTCGGCGCGGGCGCCGAGGCCGTAGACGGTCTCGGTCGGGAAGGCGACGAGACCGCCTCGCGCCAGTTCGCGCGCCGCGCGCGCGACGATCGCGGGATCGTGGCCGTCGAGGACACCGGCGAGAGTCGTGTCATCGGCGGGCGTCTCACCCGTCGACCGCGGATCCGCAGCCACTGTGAGGTCAGGCCGCCGGCAGGCCGATGCGCCGTGCGACCTGGGCGGCGACCGACGCGGCCTGCGCCGCATCGGCGGCGGTGACGGTCAGGTGCCCCATCTTGCGGCCACGCTTCGGGATCTCCTTGCCGTACAGGTGCAGGTGCACGCCGGGCAGCGCGAGCACCTCGTCCCAGGGCGGGGTGCGCGGCGCGCCGTGGGCATCGAACCAGAGGTCGCCGAGCAGGTTGAGCATCACGCAGGGGGAATGCAGGCGCGGCGCGGCCAGCGGCAGGCCGGCCAGGGTGCGCACCTGCAGGTCGAACTGCGACACGTCGCAGGCGTCGATCGAGTAGTGACCGGAGTTGTGGGGCCGCGGGGCCATCTCGTTGGCCACCAGGCGCGCGCCGCGCACCGGGTCGTCGACGACGAAGAACTCGACGCAGAGCACGCCGACGTAGTCCATCGCCGCCGCCAGACGCTGCGCTGCATCGACGGCCTCGTCCTGCAGCACCGGCTCGATGCCGACGGCCGGCACCTCGGTGCGGGCGAGCACGCCGTCGCGGTGCCAGTTGCGCTGCACCGGCAGGTGCACGGTGCGGCCGGCGCGGTCGCGGGCGACGATCACGCTCAGCTCGGCCCGCAGCGGCAGGCGTGCCTCGAGCACGCAGCGCACGCGCCCGAGCTGATCCCAGGCCGGCGCAAGCGCGCGGCGGTCCTCGACGCTCGCCTGGCCCTTGCCGTCGTAGCCGAGGCTGGCCGTCTTCAGGATGCCGGGCAGCAGGTTGTCGCAGACCGACTGGAACACGCGGTCGCTGTCGACCAGCGCATGCGGCGCGCAGGGCACGGCACTGTGGTCGAAGCTGGCCTTCTCGGCGGCGCGGTCCTGGCAGATCGCGACCGCCTCCGGGTCGGGCGCCAGAGGACAGGACGCCGCCAGGTGGCGCAGCGAATCCGCGGGCACGTTCTCGAACTCGGTGGTGATGGCGTCGCTGAGGCGGGCGAGTTCGTCCAGGCCGGCCTCGTCGTCGAACTTGGCGCGCACGTGGTGGTGCGCGATGAGACCCGCTGGGCTGGTCGGATCCGGGTCGAGCACCGCGGTCAGGTAGCCCATGCGCTGCGCCGCGTGGACGAACATGCGGCCGAGCTGGCCGCCGCCCATCACGCCCAGCGTCGCGCCCGGTGCAAGGGGCGTCGCCGCGTCGCTCTCGTTGCGGGTCACTGGCAGGCCCTCCGGTCGCCGCGTGGCGCTGTGCCCGCAGGAGGCGGCGTGCGCCCTGCGGGTGTCCGCACGGGAGCGCTCATCGCAGCTCCCCCGTCATTGCACGCGCGGCTTCGGTCTGGCGCGCGCGGAACTCACCGAGGCGGACCTGCAGCGCCGGGTCGCCGAGCGCCAGCATCGCGACGGCAAACAGCGCCGCGTTGGCGGCACCGGCCGTGCCGATCGCAAAGGTCGCGACCGGCACGCCCTTGGGCATCTGGACAATCGAGTGCAGCGAATCGACGCCCTGCAGATGGCGGCTCGCAACCGGCACGCCGAGCACCGGCACGGTGGTCTTGGCAGCCAGCATTCCCGGCAGGTGCGCGGCACCGCCGGCACCCGCGATGATGGCCACCAGGCCACGCCCCAGCGCGGCCTCGGCGTAGGCAAACATCTCGTCTGGCATGCGATGGGCCGAGAGCACGCGCGCCTCATGGGCGATACCGAACTCGGCGAGAATCCCGGTTGCGTGCCGCAGGGTGTCCCAGTCGCTGCTGGACCCCATGACGACACCGACCTTCACGCCCTCGGTGGCGCTGGACTGCTGCAAGACTTTGCTCCGGCTGCTGGCGGGCCTTGAATTGTAGGTGGCTGCCTGCCACTTCCCGTCTCCGCCCGCGCCCACCCACCGACCCTGCTTCGCCCGACATGATCGACATCACCGTACAGAACCTCGAATCCGAGCTGATCGAAGCCTCGATGCACCAGCCGGTGCTGCTCGACATCTGGGCGCCGTGGTGCGGCCCGTGCAAGTCGCTCGGCCCCGTCCTGGAGAAGCTGGAGACGGACTATGCGGGCCGTTTCGTTCTCGGGAAGCTCAATGCCGACGAGCAGCCTGAGATCGCCGGCCAGCTGAGCCAGATGTTCGGCGTGCGCTCGATCCCGCTGTGTGTGCTGTTCAAGGACGGGCAGCCGATCGACGGTTTCGTCGGCGCGCTGCCCGAGAAGCAGATCCGCCAGTTCCTGGACAAGCACGTGCCGAGCGTCGAGGCGATGTCGGCGGAAGAGGACATCCAGGAAGCCGAGGCGCTGCTCGCCGAAGGCGATACCGAAAGCGCGCTCGACCGTCTGCAGGCCGCGGTGGCGGTCGACCCGTCGAACGACGGGGCGCGCTACGACTACCTGCACGCGCTGCTAGGCGCAGGGCATGTTGCCGAAGCGCGCAGCGCGTTCGACCCGGTTGCCTCCAAGGTCATGCTCGACGCCCGTTTTGCCGCCACCGAGCACTGGCTGAAGGCTTGCGAAGCCGCTCCGGGCCTGCCTACCGTCGAGACCCTCGAGGGTGCGCTGGCCAAGAACAAGCGTGACTTCGAGGCGCGCTTCGCGCTCGCCCAGCATCACTTCGCGGCGCAAAGGTTCACCGAGGCGATGGACGAGCTGCTCGAGATCATCATGCGCGACAAGTCCTGGAAGGACGAGCTTGCGCGCAAGACCTATGTCGCCGTGCTCGAGTTGATGAACAAGTCAACGGCAACCCGGGCTGCCGCGGCGCCGGCAGCGGCCGGCGCACTCGAGATTGCGGGCAAGGCCGCAGTGGTCAGCGCCAATCCGGTGCTCGATCAATACCGGCGCAAGCTGAGCATGGCCTTGTTCTGAGGCGGGCGGGCTGCGGGCAGCGCCGCATTGCGGCCTTCCGCACGCAAGCCAGGCACCTGGGCCAGCGAGCTGTCCAGCAGCGTGATCAGGCGCGCCTGCGACTCCCGCAGCAGCTGTACGTTCTCCTGCGCCTGGGTGGCGTGCGCCTCGGCGGGTTCAGGCATGTCGAGCGCACGGAAGACCGCGGCCAGCCGGCCATGGGCGATCGCACGGTCCTCGGCCTCGCAGTCAGCGCCGAAAGCCGCCTCCGCAACCTGTGCGTCACCCAGCGCGGCTTCGGGCCGGCCCAGGCGCACATGGCACCACGCCGTATCTGCACGGAACACCGGCAGCATGTAGTCCATGCCCTCGCCGATGGCAACGGGGATCTGCTCTTCATAGAGCTTCAGCGCCGCATCGAAGTCCCCCTGCAGCATCGACAGCTGGGCGCGCAGGAGCGGCATCAGCGAGCGCTGCGAGGTCTTGCCGACATGCGCGTCGAAGTGACCGGAGGATTCGGCCCCCAGCATCAGCTGGCGCAGTTGCGTTCCGTCGGGCACCCGGTTCTCGTCGCCGAAGATCGCCGCGACCCGGGCCTGGTTGCCGCCAATCCAGGCGCGGTTGAGCATCATCGCGCTGATGCCGATCTGGTCACCCTCGCTCATCGCATGCCCGCGCGCCTTCACGTACCAAGCCTGGGCGAGGTCGAGCCGCCCGCTCCAGTGATAGGCGCTCGCGACGACCAGGCAGGCCCGCGAGCGCGCCGCGTGGTGATCGTCTGCCGCTTCCTGCAAGGCCTCGGCGACATGGCGCGCGAGGCTCTGCATGTCGCCGTAGAGGTAGTCGAGGTGCGCCATCCAGGCGGCACTCAACGCGATCAGCGGGCGCAGCCGAGCGGCCGCGCTGAGCGCGTAGGCGCGACGAATGCGGTCACGCGCCACGGCCGCGTAATGGCTGTGGTGCTCGATCAAGCCCTCGGCCAGGCATATCCAGGCCGCCACCGCCGGATGCGGGGCCGTGTCCTGTACCGAACGCACGTCAAGCAGCGCGCTTCGAGCGGCGTCGAACTGGCCCTGACGTCCAAGCCAGCTGGCGCGCTCGGCGCGCAGACAGCCGGCATCCACCGGGCTCTTCGCGGAGGCGATCGCGGCGTCAAGCCGCTGCAGTGCTCGCAAGGGGATCATGCGGTAAGCCTTTCCAGTGCTTCTAGGTACTTGGCTGCGGTGCCGGCCACGACATCGGGCGGCAATGGGGGAGAGGGGGCGCGCTTGTTCCACGGCTCGCCGTCGATGCGGACCTGCTCGAGCCAGTCGCGCACGAACTGCTTGTCGTAGCTGGGCGGGTTGAGGCCGGCGGCAAAGGCTGCCTCGTACCCTTCGACGGGCCAGTAGCGCGAGGAGTCCGGCGTCAGCACCTCGTCCATCAGCGTCAACGTGCCGTCCGCGTCGAGCCCGAACTCGAACTTGGTGTCAGCAATGACGAGGCCCCGGCTCAGCGCATAGGCTGCCGCTCGCTTGTAGAGGCGGATCGCGACGTCGCGCACTTGCTCGGCGCGCGATTCGCCGACGATCTCGACCATGCGCGAGAAGTCGATGTTCTCGTCGTGCTCGCCGAGCTCGGCCTTGGTCGCGGGCGTGAAGATCGGCTCCGGCAGGCGGCTCGCATTGCGCAGCCCCGCCGGCAGCACGACGCCGCAGACCGCACCGTTGCGCCGGTACTCCGCCCAGCCACTGCCCGCGAGGTAGCCGCGCACCACGGCTTCGACGGGCAGCGGCCGCAGTCGCTTGACCAGCATCGATCTTCCGCGGATCTGCTCGCGTTCATCCACTGCCACCACCGACAGCGGATCGTCGCCGGTCAGGTGGTTCGGTGCGATGTCGGCAAGGCGCTCGAACCAGAACAGCGCCATCCGCGTGAGCAAGGCCCCCTTGCCCGGAATCGGCTCGCCCATCACGACGTCGAACGCCGAAAGGCGGTCGCTCGCCACCATCAACAATCGATCCGACCCGACCGCATAGTTGTCGCGGACCTTGCCGCGGGCCAGCAACGGCAGCGAGCGAAGGTGGCTCTCATACAGGGCATCTGCAGCAATTGGGTTCGACATGCTCATGTGGGCGTGAAAGTCAAGAAGATTCTAGGCGGGCCCCTAGAACGGTCATCGTGCCGTTCGATGATCATCCCCCTGACCGCGAGGTCCCGCCGATCCGGGCGCAACGAGGCCCAGAAGCGCAAGAGCCCGGCAGTGCCGGGCTCTTGATGTCGAGGAGCGTTGACGCCTCCTCGCGTCACACCTGCGTCAGTTGACGGTCTGCGCGAGCGCTCCGCTCGTGTACTGCTGGGCCACCACCTTCAAGCTCTGCGGCTTGATCTTGCCGGCCTGGCCCTCGCAGCCGAACTCGACGTAGCGCTGACGGCAGATCTGCTTGGCGGCCTCGCGCGCCGGCTTGAGGTACTCGCGGGGATCGAACTTCTCGGGGTTCTCGGCGAAGAACCTGCGGATCGCGGCCGTCATCGCCAGGCGGATGTCGGTGTCGATGTTGATCTTGCGAACCCCGAACTTGATCGCTTCCTGGATCTCGCTTACCGGCACGCCGTAGGTTTCCTTCATGTTGCCGCCGTACTTGCGGATCTCGGCGAGCAGGTCTTGCGGCACGCTCGACGAACCGTGCATCACGAGGTGGGTGTTCGGGATGCGGCGGTTGATCTCCTTGATGCGGTCGATCGCCAGGATGTCGCCGGTGGGCTTGCGAGTGAACTTGTAGGCGCCGTGGCTGGTACCGATCGCGATCGCGAGCGCGTCGAGCTGGGTCCTCTTGACGAAGTCGGCGGCCTGCTCGGGATCGGTGAGCAGTTGCTCGCGCGTCATCGTCGCGTCGGTGCCGTGGCCGTCTTCCTTGTCGCCCTTCATCGTTTCGAGCGAGCCGAGGCAGCCAAGCTCGCCCTCGACCGTGACGCCAAGCGCATGCGCCATGTCGACCACCTTCTTCGTGACGTCGACGTTGTAGTCGTAGCTGGCAATCGACTTGCCGTCCGCCTCGAGCGAGCCGTCCATCATCACCGAGCTGAAGCCGAGGTCGATCGCGCCCTTGCACACCTCGGGGCTCTGGCCGTGGTCCTGGTGCATCACCAGCGGCACGTCCGGCCACTGTTCGATTGCCGCCTGGATCAGGTGCTTGACGAAGGGTTCACCGGCGTACTTCCGGGCGCCGGCGCTGGCCTGCAGGATGACCGGCGCGCCGACTTCCGCCGCGGCGGTCATCACGGCCTGCACCTGCTCGAGGTTGTTGACGTTGAAGGCCGGGATGCCGTAGCCGTTTTCGGCCGCATGGTCCAGCAGTTGACGCATCGAGACGAGTGCCATGGGGGTCCTCTGGGAAGTTGAAACGAGCCGGTCCACGTGTCGCGTGGCAGGTGCCGGCAGGACGCCAGCACGTGAATGCACGATTTTAGGTCAGCCGACCCGGACGACCCGATGCCCCCGGGCCCGCATCTCGGTGAGGATCTCGTCGACGTGCGCCAGCCCGCGCGTGTGGATCACCACCTCGATCTCGACGCGCTCGACCGACAGCGACGAAAACGCGCGCTGGTGGCGGATCTCCTCGATGTTGGCGCCCAGGCGGCCGAGGAGGGTCGTCACGTCGGCCAATGCGCCGGGCACGTCGCGCACGTCGAGCTGCAGACGCACCAGGCGGCCGGCGCGCACCATGCCGCGCTGGATGATCTCGGCCAGCATCAGCGGCTCGATGTTGCCGCCAGACAGCACGAGCCCGACCTTGCGCCCTTCGAAGCGCTCGCGATGGCGCGTCACCGCGGCGAGGCCGACCGCGCCGGCACCCTCTACGACCGTCTTCTCGATTTCGAGCAGGCTGACGATCGCCTTCTCGATGTCGCCTTCGTCGACGAGCACGATGTCGTCGACACAGCGCCGGATCACCGCCAGCGGCAGTGCGCCCGGGGCCTTGACCCCGATCCCGTCGGCGATCGTCGCCGCGCCGCTGTCGCGCGCCTGGCCGTGCCAGTCTGCCCAGGCAGCGGGAAAGCGCTCGGTCTGGACGCCGATGACCTGTAGATCGGGACGCAGCGACTTCGCCGCCGTGGCCACGCCCGCGATCAGCCCGCCGCCGCCGATCGGCACGACGAGCGCATCGAGCGTCGGCGCGGCGCGCAGCATCTCGAGGCCGACCGTGCCCTGGCCGGCCATCACCGCCAGGTCGTCGTAGGGGTGCACCAGCGTCAGGTTGCGCTCGCGCGCCAGCGCCAAGCCGTAGGCACGGGCGTCGTCGAAGCTGTCGCCCTCGAGCACGACGGTGGCCCCGAACTCGCGCGTGCGCGCCACCTTCACCGGCGAGGCGAAGCGCGGCATCACGATCGTCGCGGCGATGCCCAGACGCTGCGCGTGGTAGGCCACCCCTTGCGCATGGTTGCCCGCCGAGACGGCCAGCACGCCGCGCGCGCACTCTTCAGCCGAGAGCTGCGCAATGCGGTTGAGTGCCCCGCGCTCCTTGAATGACGCCGTGAACTGCAGGTTCTCGAACTTGAGCCAGATCTCGCAGCCGGCGAGCTCGCTCAAGGTGCGCGACGGCAGGCAGGGCGTGTCGAGCACCTGGCCGCGCAAGCGCTCGGCCGCCTCGAGGACCAGCCCGGCATCGAACGCCGGCGTCTGCATCTGGGCCGTCCGCCGGCGCGTCAGGCGACGCGGCAGACCTTCAGCATGTTGGTCCCACCCGGGTAGCCCATCGGCTCGCCACAGGTGATCGCATAGGTGTCGCCGGGGCGCAGCACCCCGCGCTCGATCAGCAGCGCCTCGGCACTGGCCAGGGCCTGGTCGCGGTCGCTGAAGCTCGGCATCAACATCGGCCGGACGTTGCGATACAGCGCCATGCGGCGCTCGCTGCGCGCCTGCGAGGTCAGGCCGAAGATCGCCACGTTGATCTGGTGCCGGCTCATCCACAGCGCCGTCGAGCCGGACTCGGTGAGGGCGAGGATCGCGCGACAACCCAGGTGATGCGCCGTGAACAGCGCGCCCATCGCGATCGACTGGTCGATGCGGCCGAAGCGCTTGTTCGCGAAGTCCGTCTCGAGGTGCGTCTCCTCGGCGAGCTCGGCCTCGAGCGCGATCGCGGCCATCTGCTCGATCGTCTCGACCGGGTACTTGCCCATCGCGGTCTCGGCGCTGAGCATCACGGCGTCGGTGCCGTCGAGCACCGCGTTCGCGACGTCGCTCACCTCGGCGCGCGTCGGCACCGGATTGACGATCATGGACTCCATCATCTGGGTCGCAGTGATCGTCACCTTGTCCATCTCGCGCGCCCGCTTGATCATGCGCTTCTGCAGCGCCGGTACCGCCGCGTTGCCGACCTCGACCGCCAGGTCGCCGCGCGCCACCATGATGCCGTCGGAGGCACGCAGGATCTCGTCGAGCATCGGCACCGCCTCACTGCGCTCGATCTTCGCGATCATCCCGGGCTTGTGGCGATACGCCTCGCCGGCGACGTTGGCGAGTTGGCGCGCCATCTCCATGTCGGTCGCGCTCTTGGGGAAGCTGACCGCCAGGTAGTCGGCCTGGAAGGACATCGCGGTACGGATGTCCTCGATGTCCTTCGCTGTCAGCGCCGGCGCCGTCAGCCCGCCGCCCGCCTTGTTGATGCCCTTGTTGCTCGACAGCTCGCCGCCGACGATCACCGTCGTGATCACCTCGTCGCCGCGCACCGCATTGACCTTCAGCACGAGCAGGCCGTCGTTGAGCAGCAGGCTGTCGCCCGGCTTCACGTCGCGCGGCAGCTCCTTGTAGTCGAGGCCGACGCGCTCATTGCTGCCGAACTCGGTGGTGCCGGCATCGAGGATGAAGCTCTGGCCAGGGATGAGCTGCGTGCGCCCACCCTCGAACTTGCCGACACGGATCTTCGGCCCCTGCAGGTCGGCCATGATCGCGACCTCGCGGCCGGAGCGCTGCGCCACCTCGCGCACCAGGGTGGCACGGTCGATGTGGTCCTGGGCACTGCCGTGCGAGAAGTTGAGCCGCACGACATCCACGCCGGCGCGGATCATTCTCTCGAGCACGTCCGGTGACGATGACGCCGGACCGAGCGTGGCGACGATCTTGGTGGCACGGGTCATGACGGCTCTCCTCGGTGGCTGTTCGTGGTTCTCTCGGGCTCGGGTCCGGGCACGCCGGCGATCCACCTCGCCTGCGGTCGCGCAGGATACGTCTTTCGGGTGACAGGCGGCTCGAGGCAGTTCTCAAGGCCGCGCGGCCGTGCTGTGAGACACCGCAGCCGCGGCCACCCGACGTCGCACCGTCACCAGCCGAGCCCGAGCCGAAGGGCGAGCATCACCGCGGTACCGCTCAGGATCGTGCCGAAGATGTCGCGTCGCCAGGCATACCAGGCAGAGGCGGTCGCGACCGCGAAGAGGCGCGCATCGCGCCAGGTGTCGATCAGCGCGCCCTGCGACATGACCACTTCAGGCACCACGACCGCCGCCAACGCGGCGAGCGGCGCATAGCGCAGGCCCTCGCGCAGCCACGCAGGCAACGGCAGCTCGCGCCGGGGCAGCAGGAAGAAGGCACGTGTCAGGACCGTGATCACGGCCAGGCCGGCGATCGTCAGCACCGCTTCCCAGGTGTTCACGTCCGGTCCTCCAAGGGGCCGGGCGCGTCGGGACGGCGCCCGCGATCCATCAGCAGGCCCACCGCCACCGCAGCGGCGATCGCCACGACGATGTTGAGCCGCAATGGCATCGAGAAAGCCGCCACCGCCGCCGCCCCGGCCACCCCGGCGGCGACCCAGGTGGCACGGTCGGCGAGCAGCGTCAGCGTCATCCCGAGCAAGGCCAGCGTACCGGCGAAGCCGAGGCCCCAGGACAGCGGCACGAAGTCGGACAGCAGGATGCCGATGATCGACGACAGCTGCCAGGCAGACCAGTTGGTCAGCGCGCCGCCGAGGAAGTATGGCAACTGCCCCGGCGCCGGTCGGGCCTCCGGGTAGCGGTGCATGAAGGTGACGTAGTTGAGGTCGCCCGCCAGGTAGCCGAGCAGGACGCGCCGGCGCCGCCCGTAGCAGGCGAAATACGGCCGCCACTGCGCGCTGAAGACGACGAAGCGCAGGTTGACGCAGAACGCGGTCGCCCAGATGACCCAGATCGGCGCGCCCGCTGCGATCAGCGGCAGCGCCGCGAGTTGTGCGCTGCCGGCGAAGACGACGATCGACATCAGCAGCGCAAGTGGCACGCCGAGGCCGCTGTTGACCATCGCGACGCCGGTCACCAGGCCCCAGGCCGCGATGCCGAGGCTGATGCCGATCATCTCCCGGGCCCCGGTGCGGAACTCGGGGTGGCGCCATAGAGCGATTGCGCGCGCCTTCCAGATCGACATGGCGCGATTGTCGTCGCACCTGCGGCCGGACCGCAGCGCGGTCAGGAAGCGTGGTCGCTCTTGGCGCTGGCGCGGCCGGCGTTGGTGGCTTCGCCCTTGTCGTCGGCCGCGCTGGTCGCCACCGGCTCTGCCAGGCGCGGCGCGACGGCCTCGATCTGGTTCTCGCGCATGTAGTCGTTCATCTCGCGCCAGCCGGCGAAGACAGCGGCGCGGTCGGCCTTGCGATTGAGCGCGAAGCAGTCCTCGATCGCCCTGCCGGCGTGGCGGCAGGCACCGCCGATCGCGCGGCCGTCGGCGTCGCGGGCGGCGGCGATCTTGTCCGGCGAGTCGAGGCCGAGCAGATCGCATCCCGCCAGCGGCAGACCGAGGGCGAGGACGAGCGCGAGCGTGAGGCGACGTGGCATGGCGGACGAGGCGGGGCGACCCTGTTCATCGGCCGGCCGAAGCCCGACTTGATGGCGCGCGCCTTCCGCCGTCGAGCCGAGCGCCAAAAAAGGACGGGCCGGCGCAGTGCCGGCCCGGTGATCGTTCACGCCCGCGGCCCGGAGCCACGGGCGGGTCCTCAGCCCGAGGTCGCCATCGCCATCAGGCGCGCGACGCGCTCCTCGGTGGCCGGGTGGGTCGAGAACAGCCCGCGCAGGCCGCCGCCGGACAGCGGGTTCATGATCATCATCTGCGCCGTCTCGGGGTGGCGCTCTGCCGCCTCCATCGGCATGCCGCGTGCGTAGCGGTGGATCTTCTCCAGCGCGCTGGCCAGCGCCCGCGGGTCGCCCGAGATCTCCGCGCCGCCGCGGTCGGCCTCGAACTCACGGGCCCGGCTGATCGCCATCTGGATCAGGCTCGCCGCCAGCGGTGCGAGCAGCATGACCAGGATGCTGACGATCGGATTGACCGGGCGGCCTTCGCTGTCGCGCCCACCGAAGAGCATCGCGAAGTTGGCCAGCATCGAGACGGCACCGGCCATCGTCGCGCTGACCGTCGAGATCAGGATGTCGCGGTGCTTCACATGGGCCAGCTCGTGTGCCATCACGCCGCGGAGTTCGCGCTCGTTGAGCACGCGCAGGATGCCGGTGGTGGCCGCCACGGCCGCGTGTTGCGGGTTGCGGCCGGTCGCGAAGGCGTTCGGCGCGTCCTCCTGTATCAGGTAGACGCGCGGCATCGGCAGGCCCGCGCGCTGCGCCAATTCCTCGACCATGCGATAGAACTGCGGCGCGGAGCCGGCATCGACCTCCTGCGCGTTGTACATCTTCAGCACCAGCTTGTCGGAATACCAGTAGCTGAAGAAATTCATGCCGAGTGCGATCACGAGCGCGATCAGCATCCCCTGCTGCCCCCCGATGACCGAGCCCAGCGCCATGAACAGCGCCGTGATCGACGCCATCAGGATGGCCGTCTTCATGATGTTGAACATCTCGATCCCCCTAGGATTGACTGGGCCATAGATGCGGCAGCGCCCCTGGAGTTCAATCCGGTGCGCCGGCCAGGGTCTGCCCCGGAACCAGCCGTTCGCCCTGCAGCACCTGAGGCGCCGGGCCGCGCCGGCCACCGGAGCGCTGCAACAGATCGAGCCGCAAGGCGCCCTCGCCGCAGGCCACGACCGGACAGCCTTGGTCGAGGCGCAGCACCGTTCCCGGTGCGCCGTCGCCCTCCACGACACTGGCGCTCCAGCACTTGATCGGCGTGCCCTCGAGCTTGAAGGCGGTGCCCGGAAACGGGTCGAAGGCGCGCACCCGGCGTTCGAGCAGGCGGGCTTGCTGGCGCCAGTCGAGGCGCGCCTCGGCCTTGTCGAGCTTGTGGGCGTAGGTGACGCCCCCGGCGGGCTGCGACCTGGCCTCGAGCCCGCCACGCCCGGCGCGGGCCAGCGCCTCGACGATCAGGGCCGCCCCCTGCGCCGCGAGGCGGTCGTGCAGGCTCGCCGCGGTGTCGTCGGCGCCGATCGGGAGCGACTCGGCGAGCAGGATGTCGCCGGTGTCCAGGCCTTCGTCCATCCGCATGATCGTGGTGCCGGTGCATGCGTCGCCGGCCTCGATCGCGCGCTGGATCGGCGCCGCGCCGCGCCAGCGCGGCAGCAGCGAGGCGTGGATGTTCAGGCAACCCGGGCCGCCGGCTGCCTGGGCGAACTCGAGCACCCAACGCGGCAGGATCAGCCCGTAGGCAGCCACCACGACCGCCTCGGGCCGCGCGGCTTCGAGCGCAGCCTGCGCGCGCGCCGCGTCGTCGGCGAAGCGGCCGTCGAGCCTCAAACCGCGCGGCTGCTCGACAGCCAGGCCATGGCGCAGCGCCAGCGCCTTGACCGCCGAAGGCTGCAGCTTCAGGCCGCGGCCGGCCGGGCGGTCGGGCTGGGTCAACACCAGGGCCAGCTCGTGGCCGGCGTTGATCAGCGCCTGCAGCGCAGTGGCGGCGAACTCGGGCGTGCCTGCAAAGGCGATGCGCATCGACCGCTGCCGCCTACGGGCGCTTGTCTTCGCGCGCGCGCTTGAGCATCTTCAGCTTGATGCGCTCGCGCTTGAGCGGGCTCAGGTACTCGACGAAGACCTTGCCGAGCAGGTGGTCCATCTCGTGCTGGACACAGACGGCGAGCAGTTCCTCGGCCTCGAAGTGGTAGGGCTCGCCATCGCGCCCGAGCGCGCGGACGACCACTCGCGAGTGGCGCTCCACCTTGTCATAGAAGGTGGGCACCGAGAGGCAGCCCTCCTCGTGCACCACCAACTCGTTGCTGCGCTCGACGATTTCGGGGTTGATCAGCACCAGCGGCTGGTCATGTGTGTCGGAGACGTCGATGACGATGACGCGCTGGTGCACGTCGACCTGCGTCGCCGCGAGGCCGACGCCCTGAGCGGCGTACATGGTCTCGAGCATGTCGTCGACGAGGCGCCGGACGCGATCGTCGACGACCGCGACCGGCTGGGCGACGGTGTGCAGACGGGGATCGGGATAGCGAAGGATCGGAAGCAGGGACATGCCAATGACTGCGCAGCAACGGTTCAGATGGGGTCGATGGGTCCGGCCGCAAGCTGCCCGACGACACCGGACACCGGCCCGTGGCGGTGAAGTGCCGCCGCCGCATTCATTGCGGCATCAAGGCGTTACGGGCAGAATCTGTGAAAACAAGTGAGGATTTTCGCCGAGTTCGCCGCACACGGCGAATCGCGCGCGACGACCGGAAGGTCAGGCGCCGGCATCATTCAGCGCCGCATCTGTCGCCCTTGGGAGACCCCTTTCATGAGTTCTCGTCATCCGCGCGCGATCGCCGTCGTCGAGTCGCGGCGGGCGTTCGCCGTCACGGCGCTCGGCGTGGTCGCCGGCGCCTTGCTGCCGCTGCAGCGGGCCGGCGCCGCCGACTATCCGATCACGTCGGGCCAGCGTTCGACGGCGCAGCAGGTGGCGCAGGCCGGCGTGCCGTTGTCGGAGTTGGCGCCCAACGCGCCCGACTCGCACACGGTCGTGCGCGGCGACACGCTGTGGGGCATCTCGGGCCTGTTCCTGCGCAGTCCCTGGCGCTGGCCGGAGCTGTGGGGCATGAACCTCGAGCAGATCCGCAACCCGCACCTGATCTATCCGGGCCAGGTGCTGTATCTGGACAAGAGCGACGGGCGCGCGCGGCTGCGTCTCGGCCGGCCGGTCGGCGGTGACAGCACGGTCAGGCTCTCGCCCCGGGTGCGCAGCAGCGATCTCGAGTTGGCCGGCATCCCCTCGATCCCGCTGCACCTGATCCAGCCGTTCCTGAACGAGGCGATCGTCTTCGACACCGACGCGCTCGCGGCGGCGCCGCGCATCGTGGCCACGCAGGAGGGCCGCGTGCTCGTCGCTCGCGGCGACACCGCCTACGTGCGCGGCGATCTGGGCGACGTCCGGGATTTCCGCGTCTTCCGCTCGGCGAAGCCTCTCACCGACCCGAGCACGCACGAAGTGCTCGGCTACGAGGCCCCATTCCTCGGCAACGCCGAGTACGTGCGCGCCGGCGAGACGACCCAGGGCGCCGACGGCGACCCTGTGATCGTGCCCGCGACCTTCAAGATCACTGGCGTGCGTCAGGAAATCGGCGTCGGCGACCGCCTGTCGCCGGCCACCGCGCAGGACTACGCGAACTACACGCCGCACGCGCCGAACGGCGACCTCGGCGGCCAGGTCGTATCGGTCTACGGCGAGGCTTTTTCGGCCGGCCAGAACCAGATCGTCGCGCTCAACCGAGGCAAGCGCGACGGCGTCGAGCGCGGTCATGTGCTGGCCGTCTGGCGCGCCGGCACGACCGGCATCGACAGGACCGGCGACCGGCCGGAGGCCATCCGCCTGCCCGACGAGCGGCACGGCGTGATGTTCGTCTTCAGCGTCTTCGACCGCGTGTCCTACGCCCTGGTGCTGAACGTGCTGCACCCGGTCAATGCGGGAGACCGCTTCTCGGCCCCCTGATCGACCGCCGGCTATCCTCTGCCTGGCGCCCCGTTCGCGGGGCGCTTTCGTTTCGCGACCGCCGCACTCTCCCCTTCCGACGATGGACCGCGCCGAACTCGCCGCCTGGCTGCGCCTGCTCGAAGCCCCCGGCCTCGGGCGGGGCGGCGTGCGCCGCCTGCTGGCGGCCCTCGGCACGCCCGAAGGCGTGCTCGACGCCTCGCCGGCCGCCCTCACCCGCGCCGGCGGCCCCGGCGCCGCCGCAGCCCTGGCCGAGGTACCCGAGGGCTTCGACGCCCGCCTGTCGGCCACCGAGCGCTGGTTGCAGGACGATGGGGTCCCGCGCGAAGTGGTCACGCTCGGCGACACGCGCTATCCGCCGAACCTGCTGCAGACGGCCGACCCGCCGCTGCTGCTGTTCGTCCAGGGTCGCATCGAACTGCTCGTGGCGCCGCAGATCGCGATCGTCGGCAGCCGCAACCCGACCGCCCAGGGGGCTGACAACGCACGCGCCTTCGCCACCCACCTCGCGGGCGCGGGCTGGACGATCACCTCCGGGCTCGCGCTGGGCGTCGATGGCGCGGCCCACGAAGCGGCCCTCGACGCGGGCGGAACCACCGTCGCCATCATTGGTACCGGTCCCGATATCGTCTACCCGAGACGCCACCTCGCGCTGGCGCACCGCATCGCCGGGCAAGGCGGGCTGATCGTCAGCGAGTTCCCGCTCGGCACGCCGTCGATCGGGTCGAACTTCCCCCAGCGCAACCGACTCATTGCCGGCCTCAGTCAGGGCACGCTGGTGGTCGAGGCAGCGCTGCGCTCGGGCTCGCTGATCACCGCCCGGATGGCGGCCGAGGCCGGGCGCGAGGTGTTCGCGATCCCCGGTTCGATCCACTCGCCGCAGTCGCGCGGCTGCCACGCCCTCATCAAACAGGGGGCAAAACTGGTCGAATCGGGGCAGGACGTCCTGGAGGAACTGCAGGCCCCGGGCGCCTTGGGCCCTCACCCAGGCATGCCGGCAGTCGAACCCGCCGAGGGAACGCTCGACCAGGCCGATGACGCCCTCGCGGTGCCAGGTGATCCGGTCCTGGCGGCCCTCGGTCAGGACCCGATCGGCCTCGACCTCCTCTCGGCACGGACGGGATGGTCGAATCAAGAACTTTCCGCACGTCTGCTCGAGCTCGAACTCGAAGGCTTGGTGGCGCGGCTCCCGGGTCAGCGATTCCAGCGCCGGTACGCCGGCTGACCCTCCACCGCCCAACGCACCATTGCGGGGCGTGAGCCATCAAGGTGGACCGAGGCGCGATCGGGCGTCGGGTATAGTGGATTCATGTTCGACGTCCTCGTCTATCTGTACGAAAACTACTGGCGGCCGGACGCCTGCCCAGACCATGCCCAGCTGATGCGCAAGCTTTCGGCGGTCGGGTTCGAATCTGAAGAGATCGAGGAAGCGCTCAGCTGGCTCGACGGCTTGGCCAACGCCGCGAACGCACACACCGGTGAACAGGGGCGCGACAGCCTCCGCGTCTACTCGCCGGCCGAGACCGAGCATCTGGGCGAGACGTCGGTCGGCTTCATCAGTTTCCTGGAATCGGCCGGCGTGTTGCCCCCGCCGATGCGCGAGATGGTGATCGACCGCGCGACCGCGATCCCCGGCGGGCCGATCGACCTCGAAGACCTGAAGATCATCGTGCTGATGGTCTTCTGGAGCCTGGGCGAAGAGCCCGATGCGCTGATCCTCGACGAACTCTTCGTCGAAGAGGAAGACCGCCTGATCCACTGAACGCGGCGCCGCGGCCCGCCCGGCCCGCCCGGCCCGCCCGCGGCAGTCTCAGTTCAGCAGCCGCCCCGGATCGACGTCCAGCTTGGCCAGTGCCGAGCGGGTAGCCCGCACCGTCAGCGCCTCGTCCTGGGCCGGTACCAGCAGCCCCGCCTGCAGGAAGGCCGCGAGGCGGTTCTGCTGGAACAGCACCCCCCTGCCCTGGGCCGAGACGAAGAGCGCGAGCTGGCGGCGCAGCCCCTGCCAGGCGAGTTGCACCGCCTCGTTGCGGCCGCGGTAGTCGAGCATGTACCAGCTGCCGACCTGGAGCTCGCGCGCCCAGGCCAGCATCGCCTGCGTGGGCATCGAGCCGCCGTCGGCGACGACCTCGAGCTCGTCGGTTTCGTGGCCCGAAAGGTCGCGCACGACTGCCTCGTCGATCTTCACCTCGCCGACGTCGGGCAGCAGTTCCTCCAGCGTGTCCAGGCGCGCCATCAGCTCGTCCAGTCGCTCGCTCGGAATCGCCGCCGACTTCGCGGTGAACGCCGCGGCGAGCGAGTTGTTCAGCGTGTGGATGTGCTCGTCCTGGCGGTCGGCTGCCATGCCGACGCTGGCCATGCCTTCGCGCAGGGTCTTCAGCAGCGGCGGCAGGCGGCGGATCACCTCGGCGCGCTCCTCGCGCGAGACCTTGGCGCTGGCAGACCAGATCAGGTCGGCTGCGACGCGCTTCATTGCCTTCGTCTCGTCCGACTGCACGCCATGCTTGGCCGAGGTCATCGCGAGCACGTCGGCCCAGACCTGGAACAGGAACTCGCGCACGCCCTCCTGCACCGGCACCTCGTTGAGCATCTTCCGCAGCTCGATCGTGTACTGGATCGCCATCGTCTCGCGCTGCTCGACCTGCTGCGCCAGCGAGACGCCCTTGCGCGAGGCCTCGTTTTCGTTCTTGAAATAGTGCTCGAGGAACTTCTCGAACTCGGTCAGCACCGTCTGGAACACGCGCCGGCCGGTGTCGGGATAGGCCTCGACGACCTGCACGATGCGCTTGATCTCCTTCTCGAGCGCATCGCCGATCGCGCGCGTCGTCGCGTCAAAGCCCATCACGCAGGCGCCCATGCGATCGATCAGGCGCCGCGCCGGATGATCGACGGTGGCGAAGAAGTCGGGCTCGCCGACCGCCACGCGCAGCACCGGCATCTGAAGACGCGCGAACCACACCCGCACCGCGGCCGGAATGCGCTCTTCGGTCAGGATGCTCTGGAACAGCAGCGCGACGATCTCGATCGTCGCCCGCTCGACCGGGGTCGACGCGGCCTGCTTCAGCGCCTGCTTGCGCTGATGCAGTTCCTCGAGCAGCGCCGGCGTGGTGACCGCCCCGCGCTGCGAGGCCGATACCACGCGCCGACGCACGCTCTCCTGCGCGTCGCGCACGGCGGCCTGCAGCTTCGGCGAAACCAGGGCCGGGCGGGCGGTGTCGGCAAAGCCCTGCAGGTGACGCCCGACCAGGCGGTTCAGACGCCCGAGCACTGCCTCGGCATGCTCGCCGCTGGCGCGTTGCGGCAGCCCGGCCGAGCGGGTCTGCAGCCGGGTCTCCTCGCCGACACCGCGCGGGGCGTGCGCCGAGCCGGGCCCGGCCGCCGCGCCGCCAGACTGTGGCGACGCACCGCTCGACGGTCCGCCGTCGACGCGCCGGCGGATCATCGGTCGCAGGTCGACCTCGGGCACGACGCGCCGGTCGAACAGCCAGCGGTTGACCTCGTGGTAGGTCTCCTCGACGACGACCGAGCCCTCTTCGTGCAGCGCGTTCTGGATCAGGCGCCAGCTTTCCAGCGTCAGGCCGGCGCTGCACCAGCCGTCGACGACCACGCGCGCGACCGACTGTGCGCGCAACAGGTCGTCGGGTTCCAGGTCAGGCCGGCGCTCGAGGTGGGTGATGCGCGCCCGCAGGTCGGTGAACTCCCAGCCTGTGCGGTCGGCGATCGCCAGCGCAAGGCGCGACGAGACGATCTCGCGGTCGATCGTGTCGTCGTCGACCAGGGTCAGCCCCTCGCCGCGATTGGGCGGCGGCAGGTCACCCGGGCGCAGCGCCGAGACGCCGCCGCCGGCGAGCGCACGGCGCACCGCATGGACCATCGCGGTCTGCCATGCGGCCCCGCCGCGGCGCAGCGCCTCGACCAGGTCACGGCGGCGGAACTGCAGGCCGCTTTCCGCCGGCTGCGAGGCCAAGCGGCGGGCGGCCTCGTCCACGCTCTTGACCAGCGTCCCCAGTCCCTTGGCCAGGACTTCGGCGAACAGGCGTCGCGCCTGAGCCGACAAGGCAGCGGACTCGGCGGCGGTGGCCATGGAAGGGGTAGGGGACGAGACTGTTCGGTCAGCGGGGGGCAAATGACTCTACACCACGGCTCCGGCGTTCGGATCGTCCGGGTCACGCTTCTCGGACGACGCGCGCATCAGATCTTCACGCTTCACACCCAGCCACATCGCGACCGCGGCGCCGACGAACACCGACGAGTAGATGCCGAAGCAGATGCCGATCGTCAGCGCCAGCGAGAAGTAGTGCAGCGTCGGTCCGCCGAACATCAGCATCGACAGCACCATCATCTGCGTCGAGCCGTGGGTGATGATCGTGCGGCTGATCGTCGAGGTGATCGCGTGGTCGATCACCTGCACCGTCGTCATTTTGCGTTGGCGACGGAAGGTCTCGCGGATGCGGTCGAAGATGACGACCGACTCGTTGACCGAGTAGCCCAGCACCGCCAGCACCGCGGCCAGCACCGCGAGCGAGAACTCCCACTGGAAGAAGGCGAAGAAGCCCAGGATGATGACCACGTCGTGCAGGTTCGCGACGACCGAGGCGACCGAGAACTTCCACTCGAAGCGGAAGGCGAGGTAGATCATGATCCCGATGATCGTCACCGCCAGCGCCAGCGCCCCGTTCTGCGCCAGTTCGGCGCCGACCGAGGGCCCGACGAACTCGGTGCGCATCAGGCTCAGCGGCTCGGCGCCCGCGGCACTGCAGGCCGGGCGGCTCACCGCCTCGCCCTGGGGTGTCGTGTACTGGCGCGACTCGACGCTGCCGCGCTCGGCCTGGCACAGCTCGCGGAAGACGCGGTCGACGACGCTGCCCTGAGCCTCGCCCTCGCGGATCGGCAGGCGCAGCAACACGTCGCGCGAGGTGCCGAAGTTCTGCACCTGGACTTCGCCGAAACCCATCGTGTCGATGCGACCGCGGATCTTCTCGAGGTCGGCCGGCTGGGCATACTGCACCTCGATCACCGTGCCGCCGGTGAACTCGATCGACAGGTGCAGGCCGCGCGTGACGAGGAAGAAGACCGCCGCGGCGAAGGTCACGAACGAGATGACGTTCAGGATCAGCGCATGCCGCATGAACGGGATGTCGCGCCGGATGCGGAAGAACTCCATGCCGCCCTCCTCAACCGCCCGCGGGGGTCGTCGCCGCCCCCCCGGGTCGCCACACGGTGCCGATCGACACGGACTTGAGCTTCTTCTTGCGCCCGTACCAGAGGTTCACCAGCCCGCGCGAGAACAGCAGCGCCGAGAACATCGAGGTCAGGATGCCCAGGCAGTGCACCACGGCGAAGCCGCGCACCGGCCCGCTGCCGAATGCGAGCAGCGCGAGGCCCGCGATCAGCGTCGTCACGTTGGAATCCAGGATCGTCCCCCAGGCGCGCTCGTAGCCGGCGTGGATCGCCGCCTGAGGCGAGGCACCGCTGCGCAGCTCCTCCCGCACGCGCTCGTTGATCAGCACGTTGGCGTCGATCGCCATGCCCAGCGTCAGCGCGATGGCGGCCATGCCCGGCAAGGTGAGCGTCGCTTGCAGCATCGACAGCAGCGCCACCAGCAGCAGCAGGTTGAAGGCCAGCGCGAGCGTCGAGAAAACGCCGAACAGCAGGTAGTAGATGCACATGAACGCGCTGATGGCGATGAAGCCGTACAGCACGCTGTCGAAGCCCTTGGTGATGTTGTCTGCGCCGAGGCTCGGGCCGACGGTGCGCTCCTCGATGATCTCCATCGGCGCGGCCAGCGAGCCGGCGCGCAGCAGCAGCGCGGTGTCGTTGGCCTCTTCGGTGGTCATGCGGCCGGAGATCTGCACCCGCCCGCCGCCGATCTCGTCGCGGATCACCGGTGCGGTCACGACCTCACCTTTGCCCTTCTCGAACAGCAGGATCGCCATGCGCTTGCCGACGTTCTCGCGCGTCACGTCGCGGAAGATGCGCGCGCCCTTGGCGTCGAGCGTCAGGTGCACCGCCGCCTCGTGGGTCTGGTTGTCGAAGCCGGCCTGCGCGTCGGTCAGGTTCTCGCCGGTCAGGATCACCTGGCGCTTGACCACCAGGGGCACGTTCCCGCGCTCCATGTAGCGCTCGGAGCCGAAGGGCACCGGGCCCGCGCCAATGGCCGCCGACTGCGCCTCGGTGCTCTCGTCGACCAGGCGCACCTCGAGCGTCGCGGTGCGGCCGATGATGTCTTTTGCCTTCGCAGTGTCCTGCACGCCGGGCAGCTGCACGACGACCCGGTTCAGGCCCTGCTGCTGGATCACCGGCTCGGCCACGCCGAGTTCGTTGACCCGGTTCTGCAGCGTCGTGATGTTCTGCTTGACGGCCGCCTCCTGCACGCGACGCGCAGCATCGGCCTTCAGGGTGCCGACCAGCTTCAGGTCGGGCTCGGTGCCTGAGGTCGCCCACTGCAGGTCGGGCAACTGGTCGGTCAGGCGGTTGCGCGCCGCATCGAGCGAGGCGGCATCGCGCAGCCGCACCTCGACCGCGTCACCGACGCGGGCCACGCCGCCGTGGCGGACATTTGCGTCGCGCAGCATCGTCCGCACGTCGCCGGTCAGCGACTCGGCGCGCTTGGTCAGCGCCGCGCGCATGTCGACTTCCATCAGGAAGTGGACGCCGCCGCGCAGGTCGAGGCCGAGGTACATCGGCAGCGCATGCAGCGCGGTGAGCCAATGCGGAGAGCGCGAGACCAGGTTCAGCGCAACGATGTAGCCGGGGTCTGACGCATCCGGGTTCAGCGCCCGGTCGATCGCGTCACGGGCCTTGATCTGCGTATCGGTGTCGATGAAGCGCGCCTTCACCGAGTTGGCCTCGAACTGGACGAAGTCTGGGCTGATGCCGGCCGCCGTCAGGGCCTGCTCGACGCGAGCGACCATGGCCGGCTCGACCTTGATCGTCGCCTTCGCAGACGACACCTGCACCGCCGGCGCCTCGCCGTAGAAATTGGGCAGCGTGTAGACCAGCCCGAGGACCAACGCCACGCCGAGGATCGCGTACTTCCACCACGGGAAACGGTTCATGCGGTGACCCCTCCCGGGTGTCGGATGCAGACCCGCGGTGCGGGCGCCGGGCCGGCAGCGATCACTTCAGCGTGCCCTTGGGCAGCACCTGCACGACCGCGCTGCGCTGCACCTGCAGCTCGACGCCGTTGGCGACCTCGACATGCAGGAAGGTCTCGCCGAGCTTCGAGACGCGGCCCAGCAGGCCGCCGGCGGTGACGACCTCGTCGCCCTTCGCGAGCGCCTCGACCATCGCCTTGTGCTCCTTCTGGCGCTTCATCTGCGGCCGGATCATCACGAAGTACAGCACGACGAACATCAGCACCAGCGGCAGCATCGACAGCAGGCTGGAACCGGTGTCCCCGGTCGCGGCCGGGGCTTGCGCAAAGGCATTGGAGATGAACATGAGGAACCTCTGAGGTCGGCCGCTGCGGAGAGGGCCGGATTGACGGGGCGATCGGCGCGCCCAGGACTCCGATCGAAGCGGCCGCAGACCATCCGCGGCGCAGGCCGCGGAGAACCCGGGATTCTAGTTCCCGTCGCTGGTGCGGCCCAGCAGGCTCAGGACCGGCGGGAACGCGGGGAGTTCCCAGGGTGTCCCTGCGAGGGCGCCGCGCCGCCGCGCAGCTGGCGCCGCATCTCGTCGAGCGAGACGGTCGACTCAGGCTCGACGCGCAGACGCGGCGCCGGCTTGAACGCATGGCCGTAGACGATCTCGAAGGTCGCCGCCGGACGCGCGGCGCGGTCGCTCGCGGGGTCGCCGTCCCTGCCGGCCTCGCTCGCGCCGTCCGCGCCGCAGGACTTTCCGTCATCACCTTCGAGCATGCGCTGCAGCCGCGCGCGCCAGCGCGGCGTGCGCAGGCCGGCGTGGCGACCACGCGCCCCGTTGCCACCCAGGCCGCGCAGCTCGGCCAGCATCGCCGTCGCGTCGGGCCAGCTCAGGCGCAGAGGCTCCTGGTCCATCACCGGGTCGGCGAAACCGGCCTGCACCAGCAGGTCGCCCAGGTCATGCATGTCGACGAAGCGTTGCGCGGGCGGCGCCCAGCCCTCGGCACGGTACAGCGCGCGCAGCTCCTTCAGCGTGTCGGGGCCGAGGCAGGAGAACATCAGGAACCCGTCGACCGCCAGTGCGCGGTGCCAGCGGGCGATGACCTCGGCCGGGTCGGCGCTGGCATGCAGCACCATGTTCGCCCAGAGCAGCTCGCACGACGCCTCGGGCACCTCGTCCTCGGCCCAGGCCGAAGGCGCACGGCGGCGCAACGGCTGCCACCAGCGGGCGGGAGGCCCGGCCGCCGCATCGCTTCGCGCCCGCAGCGCGGCGGTCGGCTCGACGGCCTGCCACTGTGCCTGCGGATACACCGCCCTCAGGGCCGTCGCGCCACCGCCGAGCCAGCCCCACCAATGCAGCACGCGCGCCGGGCGCATGCGGATCACCTGCAGGCGCTCGGCCATCCGCCGCGCCACCTCCTCGTGCAACCAGGGCGCACCCGGGCCGCGCGCGAGACGCCGCAGCGCCGCTTGCACGGCCTGCGGGTCGACTCGCTCGTCCGCCTGCCCCGGCGCCGCGAGCGGCGCGCTGTCTGGGGAGTTCGGCACCATGGGCGGGCAGTATATTGAGCCGATGCATGCCGACCCGCCGCCCGCCGCGCCGCCGCCCGGAGCGCTCGGCGCGACATCAGCATCGGCATCGGGGGCATCGCGGCGCCGACGCGCCCTCGCCTTCGCGCTGCCGGCTCCGTGCGCGATCTGTCGAAGCTGGGACGCCGGGCGCCTGTGCCGGCGCTGCCTCGCCCGCTGGCTGCCGGTGGTTCCGCGCTGCGGGCTTTGCGCGATCGACCTGCCGGCGGGGGTCGATGGCACGGCCGGTCGCGACGAGGTCGACGCCGGCGACCCGCATCCGTTTGCGGCATCGCCCCGCCCTGGCGACAGACACGACACGCAGGCCATGCCGACCGGCCTGCGCTGCGGCCACTGCCTCGCCGCGCCGCCGCCCTTCGAGCGCAGCATCGCCGCGCTCGGCTACGGCTACCCCTGGGACCGGCTGATCACCCGCTTCAAGTTCCACGACGGGCTCGACCTCGCGCCGGCGCTCGCGGCACGTCTGGTCGAGGCGGTCGACGCCACCGGCGCCGCGGCCGACGTCGACCTCGTCTTGCCGGTCCCGCTGTCACCGGCCCGACTGCGCACCCGTGGCTACAACCAGGCCTGGGAACTGGCGCGCCGCTGCGCCCGCACGCTCGGCCTGCCCGCCGATGCCGAGAGCCTCGTACGGATGCGCGAATCGGCACCGCAGAGCAGCCTGCCGCTGGCCGAGCGGCGCGCCGCCGTGCGCGGCAGCTTTGCCGTCGGCACCCAGCGCCAAACTCGGATCACAGGGCGCCGTGTCGCCCTGGTCGACGACGTGATGACCAGTGGCGCCACCGTCGCCGAAGCGGCCGCCGGGCTGCTGCATGCCGGCGCCGCCGCGGTGCAGGTCTGGGTCCTGGCGCGCACGCCGCGGCCCTGAGGCGGCACGATCGAAGACCCGGCCGTGCTGCGCATCGTGCTCGTCCACCCGGAGATTCCGCCGAACACCGGCAACGTGATCCGCTTGGCGGCCAACACCGGCTGCGAGCTGCACCTGATCGAGCCGCTCGGGTTCTCGATGGACGACCGGCTGCTGCGCCGTGCCGGCCTCGACTACCACGAGTACGCCCCGCTGCGCCGGCACCCGAGCTTCGACGCCTGGCGCGAAGCCGAGCAGCCCGACCCGGCGCGCTGCTTCGCCTTCACCACCCACGGCCAGCGCAGCTTCGCAGACGTCGCCTGGCGGCGCGGCGACTGGCTCGTCTTCGGCAGCGAGTCGCATGGGCTCGGTGCGCTGCGCGAGCGCTTCGCCAACGAGTGCCTGCTGCGCCTGCCGATGCGCCCGGGGCAGCGCAGCCTCAACCTGTCGAACAGCGTCGCGGTGGCGGTCTTCGAGGCCTGGCGGCAGCTCGGCTACGAGGGGGCGGCATGAGGGCGGCGCGGCCCTGCGCGCACGCCCTTGCCGGGTGCGCCGTCCCGGTTCAGCCTTCGGCCCGGGCGTCGCGCGCCATCAACGCCGTCACCGCCTGCAGCGGTGTCGCGCGGCCTTCGAGCACCGCGACGACGGCCTCGGTGATCGGCATCTCGACGCCCGCCTCGCGGGCGCGGGCCAGCACCGTGGCCGCGCTGTAGACGCCCTCGGCGACGTGGCCGAGCGCGCTCAGGATCTCCGCCAGCGGCCGGCCGCGCGCCAGGTCGAGCCCGACGCGCCGGTTGCGCGAGAGCTCGCCGGTCGCCGTCAGCACCAGGTCGCCGAGGCCCGACAGGCCCATGAAGGTCGTGGCCCGCGCGCCGAGCGCGACGCCCAGCCGCGTCATCTCGGCCAGTCCGCGGGTGATCAGTGCGGCACGCGCGTTCAGGCCGAGGCCGTGCGAGTCGCCACCGGGGCCCGCGTCGAGCCCGTCGGCGATGCCGGTGGCCAGCGCGAGCACGTTCTTCACCGCCCCGCCGACCTCGACCCCGACCGGATCGGCCGAGGTGTAGACACGCAGGCTCTCGCTGTGCAGCACCTCGACCGCACGCTCGCACAGCCCGGCGTCGTGGCTGGCGGCGACGAGCGCCGTCGGCTGTCCGCGCGCGACCTCGAGCGCGAAGCTCGGCCCCGAGAGCACGCCGGCCGCGACGTCCGGCCGCAGCGCCTGCGCCACCTCGTGGCCAAGCCGCCCGCTGCCCTGCTCGAAACCCTTGCAGAGCCACATCACCCCGGGCGCGTTCCCACCACCCGTCGCGGCGCGGGGCAGGCGGGACAGCATCTCGCGCAGGCCGGCCATCGGCGTGGCGATCAGGATCAGGCCGCCCTCGGCATGCGCGACGGTGCGCGCGAAGTCATCGTCGACGACCAGTACCGACGGCAGTTCGATGCCGGGCAGGTAGCGCTCGTTGCGCCGCGTCGCGGCAAGCTCGCGTGCCTGCTGCGCGTGACGCGTCCACAGGCGGGTCGGGTGACGCGGGGCGACGCTGGCCGCGAGCGCCGTGCCCCAGGCGCCGGCGCCGAGGATCGCGACCTGCACGACGACGCTCCCGCTGCCGCCGGCGTCAGTTCACCGTCGTCGGCCCCGCGCCGTTCGGCGTGGCCTGCGCCTGCTGCTGCGCCTCGTACATCGCCTGGAAGTTGACCTCGGACAGCAGCACCGGCGGGAAACCGGCGCGCGTGCAGACGTCGGAGACGATCGCGCGAAGGTACGGGTAGACGATCTGGGGGCAGGCGATGCCGATGATCGGCTGCAACTGCTCCTCGGGGATGTTGCGCAGCTCGAAGATGCCGGCCTGCTTGGCCTCGACGAGGAACAGCACGCGGTCCTTCATCTTGGTCGTCACGGTCGCGGTGACGCTGACCTCGTAGACGCCGTCGGCGATCGGGTCCGCCGCCAGGCCGAGGTTGATGTCGACCTGCGGCTGCCCCTGCTCGAGCAGGATCTGCGGCGAATTCGGCTGCTCCAGCGACAGGTCCTTCAGGTAGATGCGCTGGATCTGGAAGACGGGGCTGTCGTTCTCGGTGGCCATGGTGGAGTCTCGTTCGGGGTCTCTCGAAGTGACTCAGCCCGCGAGCACTGGCTGGCGGGCTGGGGGGCGGATTATGGCGCAGCCGAGAGCGCCCGAGCGGACGGATCGGCAGGGAGCCCGTCGGGTCACCGCCGCCGCTGCACCGAGGCCATGAAGGCCAGCACCGCGCCGGGCACGGGCAGCCTGCCGCCGAGGCCCGCTCAGCCCGCGGTGAGCAGCGCCGCGAGACCGCCGCGCTGGTCGAGCGCGATCAGGTCGTCGCAGCCGCCGACGTGGGTGTCGCCGACGAAGATCTGCGGCACCGTGCGGCGCCCGGTCAGCTCGACCATCGCGTCGCGCTGCGCCGGGTCGAGGTCGATGCGGATCTCGTCGATCGTCTCGACCCCCCGCTGGCGCAGCAGGGCCTTGGCACGCAGGCAGTAGGGGCAGACCTGGGTCGTGTACATCCGCACCCGGTTCGGCGAAAGGCTCATGCCGTCTTCTCGATCGGCAGGTTGGCCTCGCGCCAGGCGCGCAGACCGCCGGTCAGTGGGCGAGCCTTCTCGAAGCCGAGCTTTTGCAGCACGCCGACCGCGCGCGAGGCGCGCGAGCCGCTCGGGCAGACGACCACCAGCGGCAGGGCCTTGTTGCTCGGCAGGTTCTTTGCCGTCTCGAGACTGCCGAAGGGAATGTTGCGGGCACCGGCCGGGTGGCCGGCGGCGTACTCGGCCGGCTCGCTGACGTCGATCAGCACCGCCTTCTCGCGGTTGACCAACTGCACCGCCTCGGACGTCGTCACCGCGCCGCCGCCGCCCCGCCGTTGCAGGTGCGGCTTCGCGAGCAACGCCCCGGAAACCACCGCGACGACGATCAGGAACCAGTTTTCGATCAGGAAGCTCACGCGCCGCGCCAAAGAGCCAAAGCCCGCGATTATAGAATTTGCCGAAACCCGATGCCGTTGCGGCCGCCTCACCACACACCTATGTACAAGCTCGTCCTCCTCCGCCACGGCGAATCGACCTGGAACCTAGAGAACCGCTTCACCGGCTGGACAGACGTGCCGCTCACCGAGACCGGCGTCGCACAGGCGCTCGAGGCCGGGCGGCTGCTGAAGGCCGAGGGCTACGAGTTCGACGTCGCCTACACCTCCGTGCTCAAGCGCGCGATCTGGACGCTGTGGCACTGCCTCGACGCGATGGACCGCCAGTGGCTGCCGGTCGTGCACGCCTGGCGCCTCAACGAGCGCCACTACGGCGCGCTGCAGGGCCTGAACAAGGCCGAGACGGCGCGCAAGTTCGGCGACGCCCAGGTGCTCACCTGGCGCCGCAGCTACGACACGCCGCCGCCGGCGCTGACCGAGGATGACGCGCGCTGCGAGCGTGGCGACCTGCGCTACGCGGGCCTGGCGCCGGGCGAGGTGCCGCTCACCGAATGCCTGAAGGACACCGTCGCACGCGTGCTGCCGTTCTGGAACGACAGCCTCGCGCCGGCGATCACCTCCGGCAAGCGCCTGCTCGTCGCCGCCCACGGCAACAGCATCCGCGCACTGGTGAAGTACCTGGACGGCATCAGCGACGACGACATCGTCTCGCTCAACATCCCGAACGGCGTCCCGCTGGTCTACGAACTCGACGCCGAGCTGAAGCCGCTGCGCCGCCACTACCTGGGCGACGCCGAGGCCGTGGCCAAGGCCGCGGCGGCGGTCGCCAACCAGGGCAAGGCCTGAGGCGCGAACCGACGGCGGCGAGCGTCACGCGCCGCACTGCCGCCAACGGGGGTCGGCGTATCGCCGTCAGTTGATCGGCGCTTCGAAGCGCAGCGGGCGCCCCGCCTGCGCGCTCGTGCAGGCCGACAGCACGTCGAAGAACTCGCGGTCGTCCTTCGTGTCGCGCCAGAGCCCCTCGACGTGATGGAAATGGAAGCCGCCGCCGCGCGCCGCGAGCCACACCTCGTGCAGCGGCGGCTGGGTGTTGACGACCAGCTTGCTGCCGTCCGGCAAGGTCAGTTCGAGCAGGCCGCCGGTGCGCTGGCTGTCGATGTCGATCACGTCGTCCTGCAGCCAGCGGTCGACCGTCGCCTCGAGCTGCGCAAACAGCGCCGAAGTGCGCTCGTGGTACTCGCGATCGGAAAGCGGCGTGGTGGCGTGGCGGGAGGTCGCGTGCTCGGTCATGACCGTAAGATGCTGCGGATGTCCAAGATTCGAACGAGTGTAGCGGCCGGGTCGTGCCGCAAGGCCGGCGGTCATGTCGTCGTCCTGGGTACCCTGGTGATGGCCATGCTGGCGGCCGGTTGCGGCCAGAAGGGGCCACTGCGCCTGAGCGACACCCCGCGCGCAACGCATGGCCCCGCGGCGGCGGCCTCGGCCTCGGCCTCGGCCTCCAACGCAGCATCGGCCGCGGCCTCGGCGCCCGAGGCGGCGGCATCTGCCGCTTCCGCAGGCGCGCCACGATGAGCGCGCCCGCCTTGCCGCCCATGCGCCACAAGCGGCCCACGCCACAGAGAGGGTCTTGGCCCGACGGGAGGGCCGCCCGGTGAGCCTGCCAGGTGCACCGCAGCTCGCCTACCGGGACGGCGTGCTCCACGTCGAAGGCTGCGCGCTCGACGCGCTGGCGCGCACCCACGGCACCCCGCTCTACGTCTATTCGCAAGGCGCGATGCGCAGCGCGCTCGACGCCTGGCAAGCAGCCCTCGCCGGGCGGCCGCACCTGGTCTGCTACGCGATGAAGGCGAACGCGACGCTCGCCGTGCTGCAGACCTTCGCCCGCGCCGGCTGCGGCTTCGACATCGTCTCCGGCGGCGAACTGGCCCGCGTGCTGGCCGCCGGCGCCGACCCGTCGACGGTGATCTTCTCCGGCGTCGGCAAGACGCGCGCCGAGATGCGCCAGGCGCTCGACGCCGGGATCCGCTGCTTCAACGTCGAGAGCGAGGGCGAGCTCGAAGTGCTGTCAGAGGTCGCGGCGGCGGCAGGCCGGAAGGCGCCGGTCAGCCTGCGCGTCAACCCGGACGTCGACGCCGGCACCCACCCCTACATCTCGACTGGTCTCAAGCGCAACAAGTTCGGCATCGCGCACGAGCGTGCACCCGCGGTCTACCGCCGCGCCGCGGCGCTGCCCGGCATCGAGGTGGTCGGCATCGACTGCCACATCGGCTCGATGATCACCGAGGTCGCGCCCTACCTCGACGCGCTCGACCGCATGCTCGACCTGGTCGAGACGGTGGAACGCGACGGCATCCTGCTGCGACACCTCGACCTCGGCGGCGGTCTCGGCATCACCTACGCCGACGAGGCACCGCCCGCGCCGCAAGTGTTGATCGACGCGCTGCTCGCCCGCCTCGACGCGCGCGGCCACGGCTGGCGCGAGTTGCTGTTCGAGCCCGGCCGCTCGCTGGTCGGCAACGCCGGCGTGCTCGTCACCGAGGTGCTCTACCTGAAGGAACGCCTCACCGACGACGCGCAGTCGCGCGACTTCTGCATCGTCGACGCGGCGATGAACGACCTGCTCCGCCCGGCCCTCTACGAGGCTTGGATGCGCATCGTGCCGGTGCACGAGGCCGCGCGCAGCGGCGTCGAGACGCGGGCCTGGGACATCGTCGGGCCGGTCTGCGAATCCGGCGACTGGCTGGGCCGCGACCGCGAGCTGGCGCTGCGGCCGGGCGACCTGCTGGCGGTGTGCTCGGCCGGCGCCTACGGCATGAGCATGGCCAGCAACTACAACAGCCGCGGCCGCGCGGCCGAGCTGCTGGTGCAGGGGAGCGAGGCGACGCTGGTCCGCGAACGTGAGGCGCCGTCGGCGCTTTTCGCCGCCGAGCGCCTGCTGCCCTGATCGACCGTCAGGGCGCCGGCGCCTTCAGGCCTCCGCCCGGCCGCGCTGCAGCAGCACCGCGACGTTGACCACGCGCGTGTCGGCACGCGGCGAGACGAACAGGTAGCGGCCCGCGAGGTCACCGTCCAGATGACGCCCCAGCAGCCGCCCCAGTACGCGGCTCGCGCGCAGGCGCACGCGCGGCAGGAACTGGCCGCGCTGCGGGCCCCATTCGATCGAGTCCACCGCGAGCAGCCCCGAGCGCTCGCAGATGTAGCGCGTGCTGAGCGGGCGCAGCGGCGTGTGCTGCAGCAGTTCGCCCCACTGCGCCTGGTCGTACTCGCGGGCGTAGAAGTTGCGCTCCGATGAGCCGCGCTCGAAGACCTCTTCGTCCAGGTACACGACGTTGCGCTTGTCCTTGAAGGGCACGGTCAGCAGCAGCTGGCCGCCCGGCCTCAGCACGCGGTGGATCTCGGCGAGCGCCTGTGCGTCGCCGCCGACCTCGGGGAAGACATGCTCGAGCACCGACACCGACAGCGCGACGTCGAACGACGCGTCCGGCATCTCCAGCGCGCGCAGGTCGCACTTGCGGTACTCGAGGTTCGCCAGCCCGAGCTTCTGCGCGATCTCCGCGTAGATCAGCAGCTCCGAGTCGATGATGTTCGTGTAGACGAACTGCACCTGCGGATGGCGCGCCGCCAGTGCGATCCCGAGCCACTGCGGGCTCGAGAAGTCGACGACGCGCATGCCAGGCTCGAGCTTCAGGTCGCGCAGCAGGGCCTCCGCCTCCCCGTAGCGCATGTAGACGAGCGGACGGTGCTGGGACTCGCGCGCCTCCTGCATCGCGGCCTGGGACAGACCGAGGTCCAGGGCCTTCTGCGCCAGCGCGCGGATCTCCTGCGAGAGCTGGGTGGACAGGGGAAGGTTCATGGGGCGTGCAGAAACAGTTGTGGCGCCGTACGAGGGCCGCAGCATGCCCAACATCGGCGCCCGCACCGCCGCCCTCCCCCAATGCGAGGGCCCTGCAAGCGGTGGCGATCAGAGAGGGCTGTCGACGTCGACCCGCCAGTCCCGCGCCCTTGGCCCGAGTGCACGCTCGATGCGCGCCCGTGCATCCCGGGCGAGCTCGCGCCGCTCGCGGCCCGCGGCCTCGACCGGTGCGAGGAAGTCGAGCTGCACCCGCAGCCGGTCACCGTTGACGACCCACCAGACACTCTGCAGCAGCGAGGTGTCGCCGACGTAGGCCACCGCCGGGCTCACGGCCGACCGCGCGTCGGCATAGCGCAGCGCCAGCGGCTGCAGCGGCACGCCGGAGACGATCGCCGCCTGCAGCAGGTTGGCGTGGAACGGCAGTACCTCGTGACCCTCGCCGGTGGTGCCTTCGGGAAACACCGCGACCAGATCGCCGGCCGCCAGCACCTCGCCCATGCGCTGCACGACACGCATCGCGTCGCGCCGCTGGCTGCGCTCGAGGTACAGCGTGTTGGCGGCGCCGGCGAGGCGCCCGACGATCGGCCAGCGCTGCACGTCCGCCTTCGAGACGAAGCGCGCCTGCGGGCAGACCGCATGGATCGCACAGATGTCGAGCCAGGACACGTGATTGGCCACCAGCAGCGCGCGCCCCGCCAGCGGCGTGCCCGAGAAGTCCGCGTCGAGGCCGGCGACCCGCAGCAGCTTGGCCGCCCACCACTGGACGCGGGCGCGACGCGCCTCCGGCGGCAGGCGATGGAAGCGCCAGAGCACGATCGCAATGCCGTGGCCGATGTGCAGCGCCAGCCGCGCGAGGCGCCAGACGGCGCGCGGGAAGCGCGTCACCAACCGCGCCCTGCGGCGCGCGACACGCCGGTCACGAGGCTGCGCCGAGCGCGTCCGCCGTGGCCGCAGCCTCGTAGGCGACCTGCCCGGCCACCACGGTCCAGCGCACCCGGCCGACGAGCTCGCTGCCGCTCGCCTCGAACGCGAACGGGGTCGAGCGGCCCTGGCTGCGCAGCGCGGACGGCCGCACCGCCCAGCGCGCTTCGGGGTCGAACACGCAGACGTCGGCCACGCCCCCCTCGACGAGTCGCCCGGTGCTCGAGGCGAGCGAGCCCAGCGCCTCGCCGAGCACGCCGACCGGCCGGCAGCTGATGCGCGCCAGCGCGTCGGCGAGCGGCACACCGTCCTCGCCCGCCCACTTCAGCGCGGCGCCGAGCAGCAGCTCGAGCCCGGTGGCGCCGGGCTCCGCCTCGCCGAAGGGCAGCGTCTTCGCGTCGGACGCGACCGGCGTGTGGTCGCTGACCAGCACGTCGATCGTGCCGTCGGCGAGCCCCTTGCGCAGCGCCTCCCGGTCGCGCTGCTGACGCAGCGGCGGCACCAGGCGCATCGCAGGGTCGAAGAAGCCGATGTCGATATCGGTCAGGTGCAGCTGGTTGATCGAGGCATCGCAGCTCACCGGCAGGCCTTCGGCCTTCGCGGCGCGCACCAGTGCGACCCCGGCCGCGCTGCTCAGGCGGCACAGGTGCACCCGCGCGCCGGTCGCGCGCACCAGCTCGAAGATCGTGTGCAGCGCGATCGTCTCGGCCGCCACCGGCACGCCCGAGAGGCCAAGCCGCGTGGCCAGCGCGCCGCTCGCTGCGACGCCCTTGCCGAGCCAGGCGTCCTGCGGGCGCAGCCAGACCGTGTAGCCGAAGGTCGACGCGTACTGCAAGGCGCGCAGCAGCACCTGCGTGTCCCGCACCGGCGACTCGGCCTGCGAGAAGCCGACGCAGCCGGCTTCAGTGAGCTCGGCCATCTCGGTCAACGCCTCGCCGGCGAGGCCGCGGGTCAGCGCGCCGAGCGGATAGACGCGCGACTGGTTCAGGTTGCGGGCGCGGAACTTCAGCATCTCGACCAGGCCCGGCTCGTCGAGCACCGGCTCGGTGTCGGGCAGGCAGACCAGGCTCGTCACGCCGCCGGCCGCGGCCGCGGCCATCTCCGACTCGAGCATGCCCTCGTGCTCGTGGCCCGGCTCGCGCAGCCGCACCGCGAGGTCGACTAGGCCCGGCGCGACGACCAGCCCGCTGGCGTCGATCGTGCGCCCGGGGTTGAAGTCGGCCCCGACGCGGCCGATCGAGACGATGCGCCCGGCGGCGATCGCGACGTCCGCCGCGCCGTCGAAGCCGCTCGCCGGGTCGACGACGCGGCCGTTGCGGATCAGGAGCTTCATGCGACGTTCCCCGCGATGATGCTCATCACCGCCATGCGCACCGCGATGCCGAAGGTGACCTGCGGCAGGATCACGCTCTGCCCGCCGTCGGCGACCGCCGAGTCGATCTCGACGCCCCGGTTGATCGGCCCCGGGTGCATCACGATCGCGTCCGGCCTGGCGAGCGCGAGCTTGTCGGGCGTGAGCCCGTAGTTCTTGAAGTATTCGCCGGCTGAAGGCAGCAGCGCGCCGTTCATGCGCTCGTTCTGCAGGCGCAGCATGATGATCACGTCGGCGCCACGGATGCCCTCGGCCATGTCGTGGCAGACGCGCACGCCCATCGCCTCCAGGTCGCGCGGCACCAGCGTCTTCGGCCCGACGGCGCGGATGTCGGGCACGCCGAGCGTCGTCAGCGCGTGGATGTCGCTGCGCGCGACGCGCGAATGGACGATGTCACCGACCACCGCCACCGACAGCGCGGTGAAGTCGCGCTTGTAGTGGCGGATCGTGTACATGTCGAGCAGGCCCTGCGTCGGGTGTGCATGGCGCCCGTCGCCGGCGTTGACCACGCGCACGTGCGGCGCCACGTGCTGCGCGATCAGGTACGGCGCGCCGCTTTCGGCATGGCGCACGACGAACATGTCGGCATGCATCGCCGACAGGTTGGCAATCGTGTCGAGCAGGCTCTCGCCCTTGGCGGTGCTGCTGCGCGCGATGTCGAGGTTGATGACGTCGGCCGACAGGCGCTTGGCCGCGATCTCGAAGGTGGTGCGGGTGCGCGTGCTGTTCTCGAAGAACAGGTTGAACACGCTCTTGCCGCGCAAGAGCGGCACCTTCTTCACGTCGCGGTCATTGACCGAGAGGAAGGTGCCGGCGGTGTCGAGGATCTGCGTCAGCACCGCACGCGGCAGGCCCTCGATCGACAACAGGTGGATCAGCTCGCCTTGCGCGTTGAGCTGGGGGTTGCGGCGATGCAGCATCTGGGGCGTGTTGGGGGCGTTCGGACGGGCGACGCTCAGGCGGAGCGGATGTCGAAGGCGAAGCGGCCGTCGTCGGCGCGGGCCAGGGTCAGGCGCTGATCGCCCGGCAGCGCGAGGCGCGCCGCCGAGTAGGCCGCCTCGATCGGCAGCTGGCGCCCGCCGCGGTCGACCAGCACCGCGAGCGTGACGCTCTGCGGGCGGCCGAAGTCGAACAGCTCGTTGAGCACCGCGCGCACGGTGCGCCCGGTGTAGAGCACGTCGTCGACGAGCAGGATGTCGCGCCCGTCGGCGTCGAAGGGCAGGCGCGTGTGGTCGGCACCGCCGGCCAGGCCGCGGGTGCCGAAGTCGTCGCGGTGCAGCGTGCTCGAGATCACCCCGTGCGAGCCCGGCAGCCCGAGGTCGCGCTGCAGGCGCTCAGCCAGCCAGGCGCCGCCGGACCAGATGCCGACGATCACCGACTGCGGGCGCAACAGGCGCCGCACGCCGGCCAGCAGGTCGAGGTACAGGGCTTCGGCGTCGAGATGAAGGTCACTCATCTGCTCGCCCCGCGCCCGGCGCCTTTCTCATGTCGATGGCTCCTCGCGAAAGTACTGCTCCAGGATCAGCGCGGCGCTCGCCGCGTCGACGTCCTTGGCGCCGCCGGCGATCGCCTCGACGCTGGTGTAGCGCTCGTCGACCTCGTGCACCGGCAGGCCGAAGCGGCCGTGCAGCTGGCGGGCGAAGCGTTGCGCGCGGGCGGTATTGTCGTGCGGCTGGCCGTCGGGGTGACGCGGCACGCCGACCACCAGCGCATCGGGCCGCCATTCGCCGAGCAGCGCGGCGATCGCCGCGAAACGGGCATCGCCCTGGGCGTCGAGGCTGCGCAACGGCTGCGCGCGGCGCAACAGGCTGTTGCCGACCGCGACGCCGATGCGCCGGGTGCCGAAGTCGAAGGCAACGAGAGCACGCGGCATCGACGGCGCCGGAGGGCCGCCGCTGACGCTCATGCGTGCCCGGCCCCCGGCATCAGCAGGCCCGGGTCGACACCGAGCAGCGACAGGGCGCGCGTGTAGCGGTCCTCGACCGGGGTGTCGAAGATCACCGAGGGCTCGGCATCGACGGTGAGCCAGCCGTTGCGGCCGATCTCCTCCTCGAGCTGGCCGGCACCCCAGCCGCTGTAGCCGAGCGTGACCAGCAGCTTCCGCGGACCCGCGCCGTTGGAGAGCGCCTCCAGCACGTCCTTGCTGGTCGTCATCTCGAGCGCGCCGCCGGCAATCGCCAGCGACGAGTTGTAGGTGCCGCCCTCGACCGCGATCCGCTCGTGCAGCACGAAGCCGCGCTCGGTCTGCACCGGGCCGCCGAAGTACACCGGCTCGTCGGCCAGGTCCTCGCGGTCGAGCGAAAGCTCGACCTTCTCGAACAGGTTGCGCAGCTTGATGTCGATCGGCTTGTTGATCACCAGGCCGAGAGCGCCCTTCTCGGTGTGCTCGCAGAGGAACACGACGGCCCCGGCGAACGTCTCGTCGCCCATGCCCGGCATGGCGATCAGGAACTGGTTCGTGAAGTTGGGGCCGGCATCGCTCGACATGGTGGGTCGATTCTAGGACCACGGCCCGGCCGGCGTGGCGCTGCGCCACACTGTGCGTGATGCCTACAGATCTCGACGCCGCACTGGTCTGGTTCCGTCGCGACCTGCGCGCCGACGACCACGCCGCGCTGTACCACGCGCTGCGCGCCGCCCGGCGCGTGCACGCCGTCTTCGTGTTCGACCGCGGGCAGCTCGAACCGTTGCACGCGCGCGGCCTGACGGCGGACCGGCGCGTCGAGTTCATCCACGCCAGCCTGCCGGACCTCGACGCCGGCCTGCGCGCGCTCGGGGCCGCGCGCGGCGTCGAAGGCGCCGGGCTGATCGTGCGCCACGGCCACGCGGTCGACGAGATCGTGGTGCTGGCCCAGGCGCTCGGCGTGCAGGCCGTCTACGCGAACCACGACGACGATCCGTACGCGCTGGCGCGCGACGCCCGGGCGCGCGGCGCGCTCGCCGACCGCGGCATCGCGCTGCACACCAGCAAGGACCACGTCGTCTTCGAGCGCAGCGAGGTGTTGACCCGCGGCGGCACGCCGTTCTCGGTCTTCACGCCCTACAAGCGGGCATGGCTCGCGCAGCTCGAAGCCTTCTACGTCCAGCCCTACCCGGTCGAGCGCCACGCCGGCGCCCTCGCCCCGCGCTCGCCCACGCACGCGCCCTGGCCGACGCTGGCCGAGCTCGGCTTCGAGCCGAGCAACCTGCAGGCGCTCGAGCTGCCGCCCGGCAGCAGCGGGGCAGCGCAGCTGCTCGACGACTTCCTGCAGCGCATCGAGCGCTACGACGAGGCACGCGACTTCCCGGCGCTGAAGGGGCCGAGCTACCTGAGCACGCACCTGCGTTTCGGCACGGTGTCGGTCCGCCGCCTCGCGGCCGAGGCCTGGCGGCGCGCGCAGGCCGGCTCGAAAGGCGCCACGACCTGGCTCTCGGAGCTGATCTGGCGCGACTTCTATCACCAGGTCCTGCACCACCACCCGCAGGTCGTCGGCCACAGCTTCCGGCCGGCGTACGACGCGATCCGCTGGGCACATGGGGCGACGGCCGACGCGCACTTCGAGGCCTGGTGCGAGGGTCGCACCGGCTACCCGCTGGTCGACGCCGCGATGGCGCAGATCAACCGCAGCGGCTACATGCACAACCGGCTGCGCATGGTCGTCGCGAGCTTCCTGGTGAAGGACCTGGGCATCGACTGGCGGCGCGGCGAGGCGATCTTCGCCGAGCGTCTGAACGACTTCGACCTCGCCGCCAACAACGGCGGCTGGCAATGGGCCGCGTCGACCGGCTGCGACGCCCAGCCCTGGTTCCGCGTCTTCAACCCCGTGACCCAGAGCCGCAAGTTCGACCCCGAGGGCCGCTTCATCCGGCGCTACCTCCCGCAGCTGGCCGCCCTGCCCGACGCGCTGATCCATGCGCCCTGGACCGCGGCGCCGCTCGAGCTGGAGGCCGCCGGCCTCGTGCTCGGGCGCGACTACCCGGCGCCCATCGTCGATCACGACGAGGCACGCCGGCGCACCCTGGAGCGCTACGCGGTCGTCAAGGACGCGAAAGCCGGCCGAACCTGAAGCGAGGCGTCACGCCGCCGCGTCGGCCCCCACGTAGCCGCGGATCAGCGCCAGCAGGTCCTCTTCGCCATAGGGCTTGCCGAGGTAGTGGTCGACGCCGAGCGAGGCCGCGTGGTCGCGGTGCTTCTGCGCGATGCGCGAGGTGATCATGATCACCGGCAGCTCGCGCCAGCGGGCGTCGCCGCGCAGGTTGCGCACCAGGTCGAAGCCGTCCATGCGCGGCATCTCGATGTCGCTCAGCACGATGTCCGGCGTCTCCTCGGCCAGGCGCTCGAGCGCCTCCAGGCCGTCCTTCGCGACCGTGACGCGATAGCCCTCGCGCAGCAGCAGGCGCTGCGTGACGCGGCGCACGGTCAGCGAGTCGTCGACCACCAGCACCAGCGGTGCGGCCGGCTCGCGCGGCGCCTCGGGCTGCGCCACGGACGCCGCCGCCGCCGGCTGGGCCTGGCTGGCCAGCACCGCGGCGCGTGCGGCCGCCCCGTAGACGGTGGCCAGCGCGACCGGGTTGTAAATCAGCGTCGGCGTGCCGCTGGCCAGCAGCGTCATGCCGGCCAGTCCCGGCAGGCGCGACAGCTGCGGCCCGAGGTTCTTGACCACCACTTCCTGGTTGCCGATCACCTCGTCGACATGGATCACCACGCGCTGCTGTGCGCTGCGCACGACGACGATCGACTGCATGCGCCCGCTCGCCGGGCCGGGCAGCCCGATCTCGAGCAGCGCGCCGAGCCAGAAGAACGGCAGCACCTGGCCTTCGTACTCGTAGAGGCCGCGGTCGTGCGCCTGGGCCACCTGCTCGTTCGTCTCGCGGCGCACCAGCTCGACCAGCGTCGCCGGCACCGCGACCACGGTCGTGTCGCAGCGCAGCAGCACGACCTGCGTCACCGCCGTCGTCAAGGGCAGCACGAGGCGGAAGCTGGTGCCCTGGCCGGCCGTCGTCGCGGTCTCGATGCGCCCGCCCATCGCGTTGACGTCGGAACGCACCACGTCCATGCCGACGCCGCGGCCCGCCAGCTCGGTCACCGTCTCGGCGGTGGTGAAGCCGGGCGCGAAGATCAGGTTCGCCAGGTCCTGGTCGCTCGGCGCGGCCTGCGCGTCGACGAGGCCGCTGGCGATGCCGCGCTCGCGGATGCGGGCCAGGTTCAGCCCCTGGCCGTCGTCGCGGAACTCGACGCCCACCTCGTTGCCTTCGTGGCTGAGAGCGACCACGATCGTGCCGCCGGCGTCCTTGCCGGCCGCCAGGCGCGCCTGCGGCGACTCGATGCCGTGCGTGACCGCATTGCGCAGCAGGTGCTCGAAGGCAGCGGTCATGCGGTCGAGCACCCCGCGGTCGACCTCGATGCTGCCGCCGACGATGTCGAGCCGCACCTGCTTGCCGGTCTCCTTGGCGGCCTGGCGCACGACGCGGTAGAGCCGGTCGGCGATGCTTTCGAACTCGACCATCCGCGTGCGCAGCAGGTCGTCCTGCAGCTCGCGCGTCAGGCGCAGCTGGGCCGCGAGGTCGTCCTCGGTCGCCTCCAGCGTGCGCTGCAGCGTGCGCTGCACCGTGGCCACGTCGTTGACCGACTCGGCCATCATCCGCGTCAACTCCTGGAAGCGAGTGAAACGGTCGAACTCCAGCGGGTCGAAGCTCGTCGCGGCGGCCTTCGCAGCCTCCATGCGCGACGACATCTGCGTCTCGGCCTGCAGCTCGATGTCGCGCAGCTGGCTGCGCAGGCGGTCGAGGTTGTCGGTCAGGTCGCCGAGCGAGCTCTTCAGCTGCGCCATCTCGACCTCGATGCGCGAGCGCGCGATGCTGACCTCGCCGGCGTGGTTCACCAGGCGGTCGAGCAGCGGCGTGCGCACCCGCACCACCGAATGGACGGTCGGCGCCGCGCTGCGCTCGGCCGCGCGGGCCACGCGCTGCTGCTCGTGGCTGAAGCGCGACCAGTCGATCTCGGCCGGCGCCGCCGCCGTCGGCTCTGCCACCGCGGACACCGCCGGGTCGGCTGCGGTCGCCGCCAAGGCCGGGGCGGCCGCCGCGTCCACCGGTGCGCCGGCAAGCTCCTCGATGGGGGCTTCGGCGGGTGCCTCGGCCGGAGCGGCTTCGAAGGCCTCGACGGCCGGCGCCGCGAACGCTGCGCCCGCCTCGGCGAGGTCCGGGCTCGGCTCCGAAGGGATCGGCGGCGCGGCAAGCGCCTCCACGGGCAGGGCCGCTGACTCGAAGGCCTCGGCCGCACCGGGGTTGAGCATCCGGCGCCGCAGCGCCTCGTGCGTCGACGCCAGCACGTCGGCGCGCGACAGCAGCGGCTCGATGTCGGCCGGGACGAGCGATTCCTGCGCCGTCAGGCGCTCGATCGCCGCCTCCAGACGGTGTGCCAGCTCGCCCAGCCGCATGGCGCCCGCCAGGCGTGCGCCGCCCTTCAACGTGTGCAGCGTGCGCATGCAGGCAGCCGGACCGCCTGCGTCGCCGGGCCGCGCCGCCCAGTCGTGCAGGCGCGACGAGAGCTGCGGCAGCAGTTCGTGCGCCTCCTCGTCGAAGATCGGGAACAGCTCGGCGTCGACCGCATCGACGGCGTCGAGGTCCTCGTCGTCGGAGAGCGCCTGCTCCGCCACCTGCGGCGAAGCGGCAGCCACCGGCTCGGGGCGCAGCGCTTCGAGCGGCTTCAGCTCGCTGCGGCCGAGCCCGCCGACGGCGTCGCCGAGCGGCATCGAGCCCGAGGGCGAGAAGGCCCGCGGGGCCTCGGCCGGCGCCGGTTCGTCGTCTGGCAGGGTCGCGTCCAGGGCCGGTGCGTCGACCTGCTGCGCCGCGTCTGTGGTCGTTTCCTCGCTGGGCAGCGCCTCGCCGGTGGCGATCGCTTCGTCGTCCAGCGTCGCGACTACCGGCGTGTCGTCGTGCGCATCAAGCGTCCCCGCCCCGGTGGTCGGTTCGCCAGCGTCGGCGGCGGCCTGCATCGCTTCCAGGCGCTCGGTCGACGAGACCTCGTGCGCGGCCAGCTGCTCGAGCAGACGCGGCGCCGGTGCTTTCAGGATGCCGGCGGCGAACTGGTGCAGCAGGCGGCGGACCTCGTCCGAGACCTCGCCGAACAGCGTCGCCTCTTCCGGCGTGCCGCTGCCGATCGCCGTCGAGCGGGACAACGCGTGCTCGAGCGAGCGCGCCAGCGTTGACAGGTCGGCAAAGCCGACGGTGGCCGAGCTGCCGGCCAGCGAATGGGCCAGTGCGACCGCGGTCTCGCCGACCGGCCGGTGCAGTTCATGCGCCCATTCGGCCAGCTCGACGCCGAGCCGGCGCGAGAGCTCGTCGGCCTCGTTGAGGTAGATGTTGAACAGCGGGATGCCGATGCGCAGCGAGCCGACGACCTTGACCAGCTCGGAGGTCTCGTCGCCGGCCTCGGCCGTCGGCGCTTCGGCGGTGAGCGGCGCGGCCGGCGCCTCAGCCGGTTCAGCCGCGGCGACGGCTTCGACAGGTGCGGCGTCGTCGAAGAAGACGGCGACGTCGAGCGCCTCGAGCGCGGCGGCGTCGAACGGCGGCTCCGCCTCGTCCGGCAGGTCGACCTGGGTGTCCATGAAGTCCGGCACGGACGGCGCTTCCGCCTCGACCGGCGCCGGCACCGCCTGCGACTCGACCGCCTGGGCCGACTCGAACGACTCGGCCGCCGCCTCGAACGAGAACACCAGCTCGGCCGGCTCGACGGCCGCGGGCGTCGCCTCGCCGGTCACGGCTGGCGTGTCCACCACTGGCAGCGGGGTGTCCAGCGCGGGCAGCGGCTCGGGCGCCCAGGCCGCTTCGGTCATTTCGATCGTGGGCAGCGCTTCGTCGGCCGGCGCGGCCTCGGCCGGTGCCGCGGGGCTGAGCGAGATCGGCTCGAACACCTCGAGCGGCGCGGCCGGCGCCGACGGCGGCGCCTCGAACGGCATCGGCACGCTGGGCGCCGTCGCGTCGCCGAGGCCGAAGTCCAGTTCGAAGCGGAAACCCTCGTCGGCCGGGGCCGGCGCGGCGGCGGGCGGCGCGGCATCGAGGGCCGGCACGCCGAGGTCGAGGCTGAAGTCGAAGCTCGGCAGGGCCGCCTCCGCGGCCGCCGGCAGCTCGATGGCGACCTCGGGCGTCGGGATCTCGGGCAGTGCGTCGCCGAGCGGCGCCTCCGGCAGCGCGGAAGCCGGCTCTGGCGTCGCGGCCACGGCGGCGGGCGCCACCGCGTCTTGCGCCTGGGGCGCCGCGATCGGCAGGCGCTGGCCGCGCAGGCGCAGCGCATCGGCCGCATGGCGCAGCGCGCCCGAAACATGGCTCACCGGCAGGCGCGCCTCGATCTCGTCGACCCAGGCGGCCAGGTAGTCGAGCGCCTCGTTGGTGAAGCCCAGCAGCGGCTCGTCGGCACGCGGTGCCTCGGCGAGGCGCAGGTTGTAGAGCTGCTCGCAGGACCAGGCGGCCTCGCCGAAGTCGGCCAGGCCGACCATGCGCGAGCTGCCCTTGAGGGTGTGGAACGCGCGGCGCACCGTGGTGAGCTGGGCGATGTCGCTCGCGTGGTCCTGCAGCTGCGCCAGCGCGGCGCGGGCATCGGCGACGACCTCGCGCGCCTCCTCGAGGAAGACCTCGCGCATCTCGTCGTCTTCCTCGAGGCCACTGGCGACCACAGGCACGACGGCGGGCACCACGGCAGGCACGGCCGCCGGCAGGGCCTCGTCCGGGGTCGGCACCGGCGCGAGCGGCAGCAGGTCGGCCGCCTCGGAGGCGGTGTGGACGAAGGCCTCGATCGAATGCGCGAGCTGCTCGCGCGCAGCGGCCTCGGCGACGGGGTCCTGCGCCTGCTCCAGTGCCTCCCGGGCCTCGGCGACGCTGGCTGCCAGCTCGGGCTGCTCGGCCAGGCCGGCCTCGTGCGACAGCAGGTCGAGGTCGCGTGCGACCTCCTCCGCAGCGACGCTTTCGTCGGCCGCGCGCACGGCCAGCGCCTGCGCCTGCTCGACCAGGCGCGGCTCGGGCGGCATCACGACGCCCGGCAGCTCGCCGGCGGTCCAGCCCGGGCCGGCGGTGCGGCCCATCACCGGGCCGAAGACGCCGCTCTGCGCGTCGAAGGCGAACAGCGACTTGGCGAGTTTCGGCTGGACCGCGAGCAGGTCGATCAGGAAGCCGAGCGCACCGAGGTTGCCGGCCAGGCGGTCGAACAGCGCGCCGTAGCGCGCGCGCGCCGGGTCGAGCTCGGTCGAGACCAGCTCGTCGAGCTCGCCGCGCATGCGCTGCACCGCGGCCGAGGCCTCGTCCAGCCCGAGCACCGAGAGCACGCCGCGCATCGCGCCCAGCTCTGCCGGCACCGGGATCAGCGGGGCGCGGTCCGAAGGGTCGCGGAAGTACTGGTCGATGTGACGCTCGACCTCGCCCAGCGAGTGGCGCAGCTCCTGCACCACGCTGCCCATCGTCTGGCGGTCGGAGACGCGGCGGTACAGCTCCTCCATCCAGGGCTCGAGCGGCTCGCTCTGCGCGCCCATGCGCACCGAGGCGACACGCGCGGCCAGGCGCTGGATGCGCGGGCCGAGCTGCGGGTCGTCGAGGTCGCCGTCCTCCAGCGAGGCTTCGAGGTAAAGCACGCTGGTGGCGACTTCCATCGCCAGCTCGGGTGCGGGCGCCGCGGCCTGCTGGACGGTGCGCGAGATCGCGAGGCCGAGCTCGTCGGCCAGCATGTCGCCCGAGGGGTAGAGCTTGCGCAGCGATTCGCCGACCAGCGCGCACTGCTCGTTGAGCCCCGCCAGGCGGTGCATCTCGCCGCCGGTGACCGACGACCAGGCGTCCTTGGCGGCCGCGACGCGCTTGCGCGCCTGCACCAGCCAGGCCGGATCGAAGCGGCCGAGGCGGCTCTGCTCGTAGTTGACCGGCTCGTGGCGTGCGAGCTCGTAGCCTTGGCGCACTGCGGCCAGGCGCGGCGCCTGCCGGCCGTCGCCCGGCGACGCGCATTGCGCGCAGAAGAACAGCAGGTCGTGTGCGAGCCGCTCGGCGTCGTCGCCGAGCGGGCCGCGCTCGGCCGCGCGCAGCTGCGCGAGCAGGCGCGAGCCGATGCGCTTGGTGTAGTTGTCGACTTCGAGCAGCCCGTGGCCCTGGCCGTCGTAGAGGCCCGAGGACAGGCGCCAGAGCGCGGCCGCCTTCGGGTCGCTCGCGCCTGCGGCCAGCGCCGCGAACAGCTCGGCCAGGCGCAGCGCGGTGGCCGGCTGGGCGTGGCGCATCAGCTCGAGCAGCGCGCTTTCCAGCTCGGCCCGGCTCTCGCCGTCGACCGCCCGCGGCGCGACCCCGGCCTCGGCCGGCAGCTCGTGCCAGCGCCAGGGCTCGCCCCAGAGGTCGGCCGGGTGCATGCGCTCGGCACCGGCCAGCGTCTGCAGCGTGCGGTACTGCGGGAACATCGCCACCGGCGACACCGGCTTGCCGGCGAGCCGGCGCGAGATGTACTCGAGCAGTGCGAACGAGGACCGCTCGAGCCCTTCGGCCACCGCGGCGGCTGGCGGTGCGGCCTTGCCCGCCAGCCGCTGGATCGCCGCCTCGGCGGCATGGACCACTGCCGCACCGGCGGGCTCGCCCACCATCTGCAGCGCGCCGGCCGCCTGGTGCAGCTGCTGGCGCGCGCCGCTCAGCACCGACACATCGACCGCGGCGACGTCCGAGTCGCGGCTCGCCTCGGCCTCTCTGGCGAAGCGCCGCACGGCCTTGTGCGCGGCCTCGAGCGCGCGGCGCAGTTCCTCCTGGACCCAGGCCAGCGGGCTCAGGTCGCCCGTGGTCTCGCTGTCGCGCAAGCTCTCCATCCGATGCCTCGTGAGTGGGCTGGCCGGGCACCGCGCCGCAGGCGGGTGCCGCAGCCGGTCAGCTGATCTTGAAACGGGCGACCGACTGCGCCAGTTCTTCGGCGTTGCGCGACAGCTCGCGCACCATCTGCGCAGTCGAGCGCGTGCCTTCGCCGGTCTGTTCCGTCACGGCGAAGATGTGCTGGATGTTGGTCGCGACCACGTTCGCGGATTCGGCCTCGCGGCGCGCCTCGTCGGAGATGCGGCCGATCAGTTCCGACAGCCGGCGCGACACGCGGTCGATGTCGACCAGCGCCGCGCCCGCCGCGTCCGACAGGCGGGTGCTCTCGACCACGCCCTGGGTGCTGCGCTCCATCGCCGCCACCGCGTCCTGGGTGTCGGTCTGAATCGTCTTCACCAGCGCCGCGATCTGGCGCGTCGCGTCGCCCGAGCGCTCGGCCAGCCGCTGCACTTCGCCGGCGACGACCGAGAAGCCGCGCCCGGCCTCGCCGGCCGAAGCCGCCTGGATCGCCGCGTTCAGCGCCAGCACGTTGGTCTGCTCGGTGATGTCCGAGATCAGCTCGGTGATCTCGCCGATCTCCTGCGAGGACTCGCCCAGCCGCTTGATGCGCTTGGAGGTCTCCTGGATCTGGTCGCGCATCGAGTTCATGCCGCCGATCGTGTTCTGCACCGCCTGCAGGCCCGACTCGGCCGCCACGCGCGACTGGCGCGCCACCTCGGCGGTCTGGTCGGCGGCGGCCGAAACCGAGTTGATGCGGCCGGCCATCTGCAGCACCGATTCGCCGGTGTCGCGGATCTCGCGCAGCTGCTCGGTCGAAGCGGCCAGCAGCTCGGTCGAGGTGGCCTCGACCTGCTGCGTCGTCTCGGTCACGCGGCCCACCGTGCCCTGCACCTGGGCGACCAGCGAGCGCAGCTCCTCGACCGTGTAGTTCACCGAGTCGGCGATCGCGCCGGTGATGTCCTCGGTCACGGTGGCCTGCTGCGTCAGGTCGCCTTCGGCCACCGTCTGAAGCTCGTTCATCAGCCGCAGGATCGCGGCCTGGTTGGCGTCGTTGACGCGCTTCACCTCGCGCTGCTCGCGCTCGGCCTCGAGCCGCTGCTGCTCGGCGAGCGCGGCGCGGCGCGCCTCGGTGCTGAGCTGCAGGCGCAGCACGCCGGCGCCGCCCAGCGCCAGCAGGCCGCCGAACAGCGCCAGGCCGAGCAGCGTCCAGGTCGACAGGCCGCCGCTGCGGCCGAGGTCGGACTGCACCGCCTCGAGACCCTTGCGCAGGCCTTCGCTGTCGGCCATCACCGCGGCCTGGGCTTCGCGCGCGGCCGCCAGCTGCGGCAGCTTGCCGAGCACGTTGGCCTGCAGCTGCTCGCGCAGTTCGCCGAAGGACTTCATCAGCCCGGCAAAGGCCGCGCGCGGCTGGCTGTCCTGCAGCGCCTTGCCGGCGTCCTGGAAGGCGGTGACGTCTCGGCCGAGCTGGGCCAGGGCCTCGGTACCGGCCGTGCCGGCGGCGCCTGCGCTGGCGAGGAAGTCGCTCGCGCTCTTGCCGATGCGCTGCGTCAGCATCACCAACTGGCCGGCGGCGGCCACCTCCTGCGCGGAGGCGCCGGACTGGATCCTGTTCGCGAGCACCGCCTCGGCGCGCTCGAGCAGTTCGGGGGAACGCTGGCCGACCGCGCGCAGCGCCGCGTCGGCGCCGGTCAGCACCTGCTGCTGGGCGAGGATCGTGTGGGCGCCCTTCTCGGCGCGCTCGACCAGCGGGTGCACCGCCTCGATCGCCTCCTGGGCGCGCGGCGGCGCGGCGTCGAGCCCGTTCTCACCGGTGCGCAGGCCGTTGACCGAAGTCGCCAGCACGCCGACGGCGTCGCGCATCTCGGCGAAGGCCGACGCGTTGCCGCCGACCGCCTGCGCGGTGGACTTCGCGAGGCGCTGCGACTGCATCAGCGCCTGACCGGCCGCGGTCGCCTGCGCCGCGCCACGTCCGGCCGCATTGAACGACAGCACGATCATCATCAGCAGGCCGAGCAGCCCGGTGACCGCCAAACCGATCAGGATGCGCTGCTGCTCGGCGATCGGCAGGCCGCCGATCCAGGGCAACGCCGGGCGCTCGCGCACCGCGCCCTCGGCCGCCGCCGCGGCAACCGGTGGCGCGAACTCGATCGGGCCCTCGGTCGGGGCCGACTCGGTGATGATCGACGAGTCCGGCGCCATGGCCTGCGTGATCGGGCCCTGGGCCGACGAGCGTTCCTCGACCACCGCGAAGGTACCGCCCGCACCCTGCAGCGCGAGTTCGCCGGCGGCGCTCTCGGATGCGGGCCGCTCCGGGCTCCAGCCCTTCATCTTGTCCAGCAAGCTCATATCGACCTCTACAGTCTGGTGTGGCACGCCGCGTGCGGGCGCCCTGCCCGGGCACGGCGGCCACACACCTCAGTTCACGATCTTCAGGAACGCGTCGTCGGCCACCAGCGCGGCCAGGTCCAGCACCTGCCAGCGCCGACCGGCGACATCGCGATGGCGCGCCCCGACGAAGGCGGGCCGCCCCGCGGCGTGCGGCGCCTCGTCGGCGCTCAGTTGGTCCGCATTGCGCAGGCCGGCGAGCCGGTCGACGAGCAAGGCGGCGTTCGTCTCTAGCGAAGGGTTGAAGACGACCAGGCGCGACTCGTCGCGCGCCGTCTCCGCATGGGGGGGCCTGACGCCGAAGAAGGCGGCCAGGTCGACCACGCCGTACAGGTTGCCGCGCAGGTTGGCCACGCCCGCGAACCACGTCTGGGTGCGCGGCACCGCGGCCAGGCGCGTCATGCCGAAGATCTCGCCCGCCTGCTCCAGCGGCAGCAGGAAGCCGTGCCCTGCGCACTCGACGGCGAGGAAGGACACCACGCGTGCCTGCGTACGCGCCGCCTGCAGGCGCTCGGCCAGACGCGCCTGGAGTTCACGCAGTGCTTCGCGCTTGGCCATGCAGAGGCTTTCGACGGCGGCTTCGCGCGCGGCTCAGCCGAAGGCGCGGATCTTGGAGACGAGCTCGTCTCCATCGACCGGCTTGACCACGTAGTCGCGGGCGCCCTGACGCATGCCCCAGACCTTGTCGGTTTCCTGGTTCTTGCTGGTGCACATGATCACCGGCACGTCGGCGTACTTCGGGTCGCGCGTGATGGCCCGCGTGAGCTGAAAGCCGTTCTGCCCCGGCATCACGACGTCCATCAGGATCAGGTCAGGCTTCTCCTCGCCGAGGCGGCGCAGGGCTTCTTCCGCATTCTCGGCCGTGCGGACCTTGTAGCCGCGCTTGCCGAGCAGTTCGGACAGGTAGTGCAACTCGGTCTTCGAGTCGTCGACCAGCAGGATGTTGTGGATCGGCATGTACGCGTCCTCGGCGCCGCTTTTCTATCGGTCCGCGGAGCGTAGCCGTTGTGAGCCCGCACTGGCGCCGGCTGCCGGCTGCAAACGGGCCGGCAGCGGCGAAAATGCTCAGGCAGGCTGCCGGAATCGATCGACCACTTCGAGCAGCTGGTCCTTCGTGAAGGGCTTGGTCAGGTACTCGTCGGAGCCGACCATGCGACCACGCGCCTTGTCGAACAGGCCGTCCTTCGAAGACAGCATCACGACCGGCACCTGCGCGAAGCGAGGGTTGCGCTTGATGATCGCGCAGGTCTGGTAGCCGTCCAGGCGCGGCATCAGGATGTCGCAGAAGATCAGCGCGGGGGCGTGGTCGTTGACCTTCGACAGCGCGTCGAAGCCGTCCTCGGCGAGCACGACCTCGTGGCCGCCCTGCTTGAGGAAGATCTCCGCGCTGCGGCGGATCGTGTTGCTGTCGTCGATGACGAGCACCTTCGCGCCATGCGCGGCGCGGGTCGGGTTGTCCACCGGAAACTCTCCTCAGCGAAGGAAGGGCGACAACCCGGACTGGCGGGTGTCGGTCAGATCTGGACCATCTCGAAGTCCTCTTTGCGGGCACCGCATTCAGGACAGGTCCAGTTCATCGGCACATCGGCCCAGGCCGTTCCGGCCGCGATGCCATGTTCGGGATCGCCAGCCGCTTCGTCATAGATCCAGCCGCAGATCAGGCACATCCAGGTTCGCGATTCGGGCACGTTGTCTCGACCGGTCACTACAATGACGGACGATTGTAGTCACCGCCTCCTGCAAGAGAATCCGCGCCAGTCGGCTGCTACGCAACTTAGCTCACACAAGGCCGGACGCGCGCAGCGCTTCCGGACCGCTGCAGGACACCCGCGATGCCCCCTGAGACCCCTCCCAGCGACGCCACCGCCGAAGAGTCCCCAGAAGCCCAGGCGCCTGCCTGCGTGATGAGCTTCAACGCCAGCGACCCGAGCGGCGCCGGCGGCCTGGCCGGCGACGTGTCGACGATCGCCGCGATGGGCGCCCATGCGCTGCCGATCGTGACCGCCGTCACGCTGCGCGACACGGCCGAGGTCTTCAGCCATACCTCGCTCGATGCCGACACCGTCGCCGAGCAGGCGCGCAGCGTGCTCGAGGACGTGACGATCGCCGCCTGGAAGGTCGGCTTCCTCGGTTCGGCCGAATGCGTGAGCGCGGTCGCCGAGGTGCTCTCCGACTACCCCGACATTCCGCTCGTCGCCTACGTGCCGAACCTGTCCTGGATCGAGGAGGACGACCTGCAGCCCTACCTCGACGCCTTCCGCGAGCTGATCCTGCCGCAGGTCGAGGTGCTGGTCGGCAACCACAAGACGCTCACCGACTTTCTGCTGCCCGAGTGGGACAACGAGCGCCCGCCCTCGGCGCGCGAGCTCGCGGTCGCCGCCGGCGAACACGGCACGAGCTATGTGCTGGTGACCGGCGTCAACCTGCCCGACCAGTTCATCGACAACGTGCTCGCCTCGCCTCAGGGCGCGCTGACCGGCGAGAAGTTCGAACGCTTCGAGGTCGCCTTCGTCGGCGCCGGCGACACGCTGTCGGCCGCGCTGTCCGCGCTGCTGGCCTCGGGTGCCGAGTTGCAGGCCGCGGTCGGCGAGGCGCTGACCTTCCTCGACCAGACGCTCGACGCGGGCTTCCGCCCCGGCATGGGCAACGTGCTGCCCGACCGCTTCTTCTGGGCCTTGCCGCCTGGCGATGAGGAAGAAGAACCCGGCGCCGAGCCGGAGGCCAGCGCCGACAGCGGCACTGGCGGCGGCGAGCCGCGGCGCGTGCACTGAGCCTCGCCCGGCGCGGGCGACGCCGCGCCGGCCCTTCACTCTCCGGGCGCAGGCATGGCCGACCGCAATCAACTTCTGTTCGAGCGCGCACAGCGCGTGATCCCCGGCGGCGTCAACTCGCCGGTGCGCGCATTCCGCGCCGTCGGCGGCACGCCGCGCTTCATCGAGCGTGCCGAAGGCGCCTGGCTCGTCGATGCGGGCGGCAAGCGCTACCTGGACTACATCGGCTCCTGGGGTCCGATGATCCTCGGCCACGGCCACCCGGCGGTGCTCGAGGCGGTGCTGCGCGCGGCGCGCGACGGCTTCTCGTTCGGCGCGCCGACCGAGCGCGAGGTCGAGCTGGTCGAGGCGATCCTCGCCCAGGTGCCGACGCTCGAGCAGCTGCGCCTGGTCAGCTCCGGCACCGAGGCGACGATGAGCGCGATCCGGCTCGCGCGCGGCGCGACCGGGCGCGCGAAGCTGATCAAGTTCGAAGGCTGCTACCACGGGCACGCCGATGCCCTGCTCGTCAAGGCCGGCTCCGGCCTCGCGACCTTCGGCCACCCGACCAGCGCCGGCGTGCCGCCCGAGGTCGCGCAGCACACGGTCGTGCTCGAGTACAACAACCTCGCGCAACTCGACGAGGCCTTCGCGCTGCACGGCGCCGAGATCGCCTGCGTGATCATCGAGCCGATTGCCGGCAACATGAACTTCGTGCGCCCGACGCTGCCCTTCGTGGCCCGGCTGCGCGAGCTGTGCACGCAGCATGGCGCGCTGCTCGTCTTCGACGAGGTCATGACCGGCTTCCGGGTCGCGCTCGGCGGCGCGCAGAGCCTCTACGCGAAGGCCCTGCCGGGCTTCGCGCCCGACCTCAGCGTGTTCGGCAAGGTGATCGGCGGCGGCATGCCGCTGGCGGCCTTCGGCGGCTCGCGCGAGGTGATGCGCCAGCTCGCGCCGCTCGGCCCGGTCTACCAGGCCGGCACCCTGTCGGGCAACCCGGTGGCCACCGCCTGCGGCCTCGCAACGCTGCGCGAGATTTCGAAGCCCGGCTTCTTCGACACCCTCGCCGCGCGCACGCGGCGCCTCGTCGGCGGCCTGCTCGCGGCCGCGCGCGAGGCCGGCGTGCCGATGGTCGGCGACGCCGAAGGCGGCATGTTCGGCTTCTTCTTCACACGGGATGCGCACGAAGGCCTGCCCCAGCACTACAACGCGGTGATGGCGACCGACCGCGAGCGCTTCAACCGCTTCTTCCACGCGATGCTCGAGCGCGGCGTCTACCTCGCGCCGGCGCTCTACGAGGCCGGCTTCGTCAGCGCGGCGCACAGCGACGCCGACATCGACGCCACCTGCGCGGCGGCGCGCGAGGCCCTGGCCGCCTGCTGAACGCCAGCGGCGCGCGGCCGGGCCGCCAACGCCCGGCGCCGCAAGACAACGCTCTCAGGCCGGCGACGAACGCAGGCCGTAGGTCTTGTCGCCGACCATCAGGTACTCGGCGCGCAGTACCGCATCGCCACGCTCGCCGGTGAAGGTGAAGCCGACCACCGACAGGGTGTCGCCGGGCTTGATCTCCTCCACCTGCCAGGCGTTCATGCGCGACAGCGGCGCGAGCTCGATCGTCCAGCGCGTGTCCTTGCGCAGCGGCAGTGCCGCGTTGCCGAACACCGCCGCGCCATCCACCGGCGATGACTGTGCCGGCACCGGCCGCTGGGCCAGGGTGGCCGGCAGGCTCAGCGGCTGCGTCAGCTCGAGCACCAGTTCGGCGTGCGGGTTGCGCCACTTGACCTCGGCCGCCTTGCCCTCGAGATAGAGCGGACGCCCCTGGTCGAAGCTGCTCCAGCCATGGTGGGCGAAGGCGCGCGTCGCGGGCAGCGCACTACCGGCGGCGATCCACAACAGATGACGACGTTGCATGCAAGCCTCCTCGCGCTCTGCGAGCGGGTCAGCGTTCATCGACTCAAACATAAGCGATCCAGCGGCCGCACAGGACGATCGCCAGCCACAGCCCCAGCGACAGCGCTGTCTGCGCGCGGGCGACCGCGTCATCGCGGGCCACGCCGTGGCGCGCATGGAACAGCGCCGCATTGGCGCCGGCCGCGAACAGCAAGCCGAGCTTCCACAAGAACGCCTCGTTGCTCAGAAGTTCCGCCGGTTGCGAGGCGAACATCAAGAGGCCGCTCGCGGCCGCGAGCACGAAACCTGCAAGCGACAGCCCGAGCGCGGCCTGGGCCAGCGCGGCCAGCGGCAGCGCGCGGCCGATCGCGCCCCATAGGCGCAGCTCGAACAACAGCAGGTTGCCCAGCAGCAGCGCGATGCCGATGATGTGCACGACCTCGAGCAACGGATACGCGTACGGGTGCGACGCGAGCCCGGGCAGCAGGGCAGGTACTTCCTTCATGCACCGATCCTAGAATCTTCCGATGCATATCCACATCCTGGGCATCTGCGGCACGTTCATGGGCGGCGTCGCGGCGCTGGCGCGCGAGGCCGGCCACCGCGTGACCGGCTGCGACGCGAACGTCTATCCGCCGATGAGCGACCAGCTGCGCGCGCTCGACATCGACCTGATCGAAGGCTATGGCGCGGACCAGCTCGCGCTCAAGCCCGAGGTGTTCGTCGTCGGCAACGTGATCTCGCGCGGCAACCCCTTGATGGAAGCGGTGCTCGACGCCGGGGCACGCTACACGAGCGGGCCGCAATGGCTCTCCGACGAAGTGCTCGCCGGCCGTCATGTGCTTGCGGTGGCCGGCACCCACGGCAAGACCACGACCACCTCGATGCTGGCCTGGATCCTCGAGCACGCGGGCCTGCGCCCGGGCTTCCTGGTCGGCGGCGTGCCGCTTAACTTCGGCGTCTCGGCGCGGCTGGGGCGCAGCACCTCCGAAGCGCCGCAGGGCGCGCCCTTCGTCATCGAGGCCGACGAGTACGACACCGCCTTCTTCGACAAGCGCAGCAAGTTCGTCCACTACCGGCCGCGCACCGCGGTGCTGAACAACCTCGAGTTCGACCACGCCGACATCTTCGACGACCTGGCCGCGATCGAGCGCCAGTTCCATCACCTGGTGCGCACCGTGCCGGCAAGCGGCCGGCTCGTGGTCAACGCGCGCGACGAGGCGCTGCAGCGGGTGCTCGCGATGGGCAGCTGGAGCGAGGTCGCGCGCTTCGGTGCGCGCAAGGAGGAACCCGGGGCGCTGCGCGCGCGCGGCGAGCCCCATGCCTTCGACGTGCTGCGCGGCAGCCTGAAGCTCGCCCGCGTCGAATGGACACTGCTGGGCGAGCACAACCAGCTCAACGCGTTGGCCGCGATCGCCGCGGCCGAACATGCCGGCGTCGAGCCCGAAGCCGCGGCACAGGCGCTCGCCAGCTTCGAGAACGTGCGCCGCCGCCTCGAGCTGCGCGGTACGGTCGTGCGCGGTGACGGAGAGGTCCGCGTCTACGACGACTTCGCGCACCACCCGACGGCGATCCGCACGACGATCGACGGCCTGCGTCGGCGCATCGCGCCGGCCGAACGCATCCTCGCGATCTTCGAGCCGCGCTCGAACACGATGAAGCTCGGCACGATGAAGGCGATGCTGCCCTGGGCGCTCGAGGAGGCCGACCTCGCCTTCTGCCACGCCGGGGGCCTCGACTGGGACGCGGCCCAGGTGCTGGCGCCGATGAACGGCCAGGCCGTCGTCGCACCCGACCTCGACTCGCTGGTGCAGCAGGTGGTCGCCGCGACGCGCCCCGGCGACCACCTGCTGTGCATGAGCAACGGCAGCTTCGGCGGCGTTCACCAACGCCTGCTGGACGCCCTCTCGGCCCGCCGCGCATGAGCGCAGCCGCGCGCGGCGAGCGGAGACAGGTCTGGTGACCGAGGCCCTGCCCGCCCCGGCGCCGGGCGCGCCCCTCACGCACCTGCTCTACCTGCACGGCTTCCGCTCGTCGCCGCTGTCGACCAAGGCACGCCAGGTGCAGGCCTGGGTTGCGCAGCACCGACCCGACCTGCACTGGTGGTGCCCGCAGCTGCCGGCCTCGCCACGCGAGACCGCCGCGCTGCTGCTCGACGGCATCGCCGACTGGCCGGCGCCCTCGATGGCGGTGATCGGCAGCTCGCTCGGCGGCTTCTACGCCAGCGTGGTCGCCGAGCACAGCGGCTGCCGCGCGGTGCTGCTGAACCCGGCCGTCGAGCCGGCGCGCGACCTCGCCGCGCAGATCGGCGAGACGACGAGCTGGCACGGCGACGAGCCCTTCGTGTTCCGCCCCGAGTACGTCGATGAGCTGCGCGCGCTGGCGGTCGCCGTGCCGACCCGGCCCGAGCGCTACTTCCTCGTCGCCGCGAAGGGCGACGAACTGCTCGACTGGCGCGAGATGACGGCCCGCCACGCCGGCGCGCCGCTGCGCCTGATCGAAGGCAGCGACCATGCGCTGAGCGACTTCGAGCAGCACCTGCCGGCGGTGCTGCACTTTCTCGGCCTGTCGCCCGAAAGCCCCGCGGCGGGCTGACAGTCTGAGCGCGGGCAGTCGGCGCGTCACCCGCCGCCGGCGGCCTGCGACGCGCCTCACGCCGTGTCGCGCGTCGCCCGCAATACCGCCGCGTTGACCGGATTGCGCTCGAGGAAGCTGCGATGGAACACCTCGGGCAGCTGCGGCATCGCATGCTCGAGGATCCAGGCCCGCGCACGCAGCAGCAGCTCGGCCCCACGCGCCGGGTCCAGCGCCTGCACCGCGCCCGCCGCGGTCCACCAGACCTCGGGCGCGTAGAGCCCGGGCGGCAGGCCGTCGGCCTCGCAGCGCGCGACCAGGGCCTCGACAAGCGGCACGAGTTCCGCGGTTTCCGCCTCCGGTTCGCGCCGCGAGAGCTCCAGCCGCAGCAGCTGGGCGTGCGCGGCCAGCATGAACTGCTCGCGGCGCTCGGCTTCGACCTCGATCGCCTGCGCCTCGGCTCGCGCGGCGCCGAGCGGCAGGTCGCGCGCGACCTCCAGCGCCAGCTTCAGGCCGACGTAGCCGCGGCCGATGCCTTCGCCGCCGACGAGCAGCGCGCGCGCCTGGCGCACCCGGTCGGCGGCGGCGCGCGCGTCGCTGCGGCGCAGCAGGCGCGACTCGGTGAACAGCCGCGCCACGCCGAGCAGCGCCGGCGCATCCGGCGGCACCGGGCTCAGCGTGCGGTGCGCGAGCTCGGGGCGGCCGAGCCAGGCGTAGGCGATCGCCAGGTCGTTCTCGGCGTTCAGCGCCCAGGCGGCATAGCCGGCGGCCCGCAGACGCCGCGGCAGGCTCTCGGCCAGCGGCAGGTACTCGGCGAAGCGGCCGAGGTCGCGCAGCGAGCCGGCGAGGTTCATCTCGTCGATCAGCAGCGCGCCCTGCTCGAGGCCGGCGCGCTGGCCGCTGGCGATCGCGCGACGCGAGGCCTCCTCGCTTGCCTGCAGCCGGTTCAGGTACATCAGCGCGACCGCCTTGTTCCCCCAGGCCTCGGCTGCCGCGGCCCAGCGGCCCAGACGCTCGGCCTCGTCGATCGTGCGCGCGAAGGCGGCGATCGCCTCGCGGCGGCGGTCGGCGTAATCGAGCGCGCTCGCCCGCTCGCTCAGCCACATCAGCCGCTCGTGGTCGGGCAGACCCTCGACGTCTTCCGGCGGCGCTTCGAGCAGGGTCGCCGCCTCGGCCGGGCGCCCGAGGCGCAGCAGCACGGCCGCCGCCCGCTGCGAGGCGATCAGGCGCAGGCGCGCCGGCACCTCCGGCGGCAGCGCCAGCGCCAGCGCCGCCTGCGCGTCGTCGAGCGCGGCCTCGAGCTCGAGCCGTTCGCCGCGCACGAAGGCCCGCGCCTCCAGCGCCTCGACCCGCTGGGCCGGCCCTTCGGCCCGCGCGAGCAGGGCGTCGGCCGCGGCCAGCGCGAGGTCGGCCGAGTCGAGCAGCAGCAGCAGCCGCACGCGGCGCACCTCGCAGGCGAAGGCGTGCGCCGGGCTGTCGCCAAACGCGGCGGCGCGATGCGCCCGCATCGCGCCGTCGAGAGCCAGCAGTTCCTCGCGTCCGGCCGAGCGGGCCTGCGCCTCGCCGGCCGCCGCCTCGTACGCCGCGGCCGCCTGCGCCCATTGACGCGCCCCCTCCCAATGCCAGGCCATGCGCGCCGGCGGGGTCGCGCCGGGGTCGGCCGCGAGCGCGGTGGCGACGCGGCGGTGCAGCGCGCGGGCGAGCGGCTGCGGCAGCTCCTCCTGCGCCGTCTGCTGCAGCAGGGCGTGGGCAAAGCCCTCACCGGCGAACACGCCGGCCCGCTCGAGGCTGCGCCAGGCCGGCACCAGGGCCGCCGGCGAACGGCCGAGCACCCGGGCCGCCAGCTCGGCGTCGAACTCCGGCCCGGCGACGGCCGCGACCTGGACCAGCTCGAGCGCCGGCGGGTCGAGCCGGGCGAGGCGGCGCAGCACGGCCTCGCGCCGGTGGCCGGCCGCCGGCGCGCCGAGCGATGGGGGCCCGGAGAAGTCGCGCTGCCCGCGACCGTGCAGTTCGACCAGCGCATCGAGCAGGTCGAACGGATGCCCGCCCACCTGCTCGAGCAGCGCGCCGGCCCAGCGCCGCGCGTCCAGGCCCGGCAGCTGCAGCGACGCGAGCAGCTCGACCGTGCCGTCGACGTCCAGCGGCTGCAGGCGCACGCGTTCGACGCGCCGCGCGTCGAGCCGGTCCCGCCAGTGCCCGAGCGCCGGCGGCCAGGCGTCCTCGCGCAGCGCAAGCAGCCATTCGAGGCGCGCCAGCCGGGTGTCGGCCGCCAGGTTCAACATCAGCTCGAGCGAGGCCGCGTCGGCGAACTGCAGGTCGTCGATCGCGCTGCCGACGGGCCTGGCCGCGCTGGGTGTCTCGGCCCCAGCCCCGAGCTCAGGCTCAGGCGAGGCCGACGCGGCGGCGGCCCGCGTGCGCCAGGCCTCGAGCCAGCCGTCGAGCGCCAGTTCCACCGCGCGCAGCAGGCGGGTCGGCGACAGCGGCCCCGCGCCTTCGGCGGCGTCCGGCCGGGCCAGCCGCGGCACGAGCTGCCCGAGATCGCGCGCCAGATCGGGCTCCAGGGGGCCGAAGTGGCGGCTCATCGCGTCGAGCCAGCGCGCGAGCAGCGCGTAGGGCAGGCCCGCGTCGCCCTGCCGCGCAGCGACCGGCGGCGGCCAGCTGCGGGCGCTGCTGACCGCCTCCAGCAGCCGGCTCTTGCCGACACCGGCCTGCCCTTCGACCACCGCCACCCGGCCGCGCGCCAGCGCCTGGCCAATGCGGGCGCACTCCGCGTCCCGCCCCACCAGCCGCGGCGGCCGCAGCAGCGCCGCCGGGAGCGCCTGGTCGACCCGTGGCGCGCTCGCCGGCTCGTCGAGCCGGCTGCGCAACGCAAGCCACTCCGGGCCCGGCCCCGCCCCATGCGCCAGGCGCAGCAGGCGCGCCGCGTCGCTGAAGGCATTCAGGGCGGCGACGCCTTCGCCGGCCGCGTGCAGCAGGCCGACCAGGCGCAGCTGCGAGACCTCGCGCGCCGGGTCCTCCGCCACCAGGCGCCGCGCATAGGGCAGCGCCAGGCGCGGCCCGCCGAGGCGCTCGTGCTCGTCGATCAGCGCACCGAGGGCGTCGAGCACGCGGTCCGCCCAGTGCGCCCGCTGGGCGGCGATCCAGTCGGCGAGCTCGGGCTCGTCATAGGCCAGGCCGTCGAGCAAGCCGAGCGGCGCGCCCGCCGGGTCGCTGCGCAGGCGGTCGAGCGCCTGCTCGAGCGGCTCGACCAGGCCCGGCAGCAGCTGCAGCGCGCCACGGTCGATGACCAGTTCGCTGCCCTCGACGCTGCGCCGCAGGCGGTGCAGCCGCTGGCGCAGGCTGTTGCGCGCCCGCTCCGGCGTGGTCCGCGGCCACAGCAGCGCCGCCAGCGCGGCGCGCGGCTGCGGCCCCTTCAACAGCAACACGGCGAGCAGCGCGGCATCGCGTCGCTCGAGCGCGTGACTCGCCCCCTCGTGCCCCAGCCCCTGCGGCACGCCGACGAGGCGGAACCGGCTCATCGGCATCCCCCTTTTGATTTGACGTAATTGTTCCGTCGCGCCCGCAGCCGGGCATCGTTCAACGGGTGGGCGGGCCGATGTGGTCAGGCGCCGCGGCGCCGGGCCGGGCGTGAAGGCTGTCGCGCGGGGTGTCCGGACCCATCGGCGACAATCGCCGCCCTATGTATGCCCTGTTCGACGACGCAGGCAAGTTCCTCGCCGGCCGCGTGATGTCCGAGGCCGAGAGCTCGATGCAGGTCGAGCTCGATTCGGGCAAGCGCGTCAAGGTCAAGGCGGCCAATGTGCTGCTGCGCTTCGCCCAGCCGCAGCCGGCCGAGCTGCTCAGCCGTGCCCGCGCGCTGGCCGACGAGATCGACCTCGACCTGGCCTGGACTTTCGCTCCCGAGGCCGAATTCGGCTTCACCGACCTTGCGCGCGAGTACTTCGACGCCTCGGCTGGTACCGAGCAACAGGCCGCCGCGCTGCTGCGCCTGTTCGAGGCCCCGCACTACTTTCGCCGCCTCGGGCGCGGCCAGTTCCGCAAGGCGCCGGAGGAGACGGTCAAGGCCGCGCTGCTCGGCATCGAGCGCAAGAAGCAGATCGCCGCGCAGATCGACGCCTGGGCCGGCGAGCTGGTGGCCGGCAGCTGCCCGCCACCGGTGCGCGAGCAGCTCTACCGCATCCTGTTCCGGCCGGACAAGAACGCGCCCGAGTACAAGGCGGTGGTCGAGGCGGCGAAGCGCTCGCAGCGCGCGCCGCTCGATCTGCTGAAGGCCGCGGGCGCGATCGACAGCCCCTATCAGTTCCACTGGCGGCGCTTCCTGTTCGAGCAGTTCCCGAAGGGCACCGGCTTCCCGCCCGGGCTCGAGGCCCCCGCGCCGCGCGAAGAGCTGCCGCGGGCCGCGGTGCAGGCCTTCTCGATCGACGACGCCTCGACGACCGAGATCGACGACGCGCTCTCGGTCAGCGGCCTGGGCAGCGGCACGGTGCAGCTCGGCATCCACATCGCGGCGCCCGGCCTCGCCATCACGCCCGACAGCGCGCTCGACCGCGTCGCGCGCGAGCGCCTGTCGACGGTCTACCTGCCGGGCTGGAAGCTGACGATGCTGCCCGACGCGGTCGTGCAGGCGTACACGCTGCAGGCGGGGCGCGACTGCCCGGCGCTGTCGCTCTACCTGCGCATCGACGAGGCGACGCTCGCCGTCGTCGGCAGCGAGACGCGCATCGACCGCGTGCCGATCGCCGCCAACCTGCGTCTGGACGAGCTCGACGCGCAGGTGAGCGCCGAGTCGCTCGACAGCGGCCGCGACGGCGACTACCCGTTCCAGCCCGAGCTGGCCTTCGCCTTCCGCCTCGCGCGGCACCTGAAGGCGGGGCGCGAGAAGGTGCGCGGCAAGCCCGAGAACTTCAACCGGCCGGACTACGGCTTCCGCCTGCTCGACGCGGAAGGCCTGGCTCCGCGCGCCGAGCCCGATGGCAGCGAGCGCGTGCAGATCACGCCGCGCCGCCGCGGGGCGCCGCTCGACCTCGTCGTCGCCGAGGCGATGATCCTCGCCAACAGCCACTGGGGCGGCTGGCTCGCCGAGCTGGGCGTGCCGGGCATCTACCGCAGCCAGGCGAGCCTGGCCCCGGGCATCAAGGTGCGCATGGGCACGCGCCCGGCGCCGCACGCGGGCATGGGCGTCGCGCAGTACACCTGGGCCACCTCGCCGCTGCGCCGCTACGTCGACCTGGTCAACCAGTGGCAGCTGATCGCCTGCGCGCGCCACGGCCGCACCGCGGCCCTTGCCGCGCCGTTCAAGCCGAAGGACGCGGCGCTGTTCTCGGTGATCTCGGCCTTCGACGCGACCTACGCCGCCTACAACGGCTTCCAGGCCGGCATCGAGCGCTACTGGACGCTGCGCTGGCTCGAGCAGGAAGGCGTGCAGGAGCTGTCCGCCCAGGTGCTGGCCAACGGGCTCGTGCGGGCCGACTCGCTGCCCTTGGTGTTCCGTGCCCTCGGCGCGGAGAGCCTGGCGCGCGGCACGCACGTCACGGTGCGCCTTGCCGGCACCGACCTGCTGACGCTCGACGTCCACGCCAGCGTCGTCGCCCGCCTCGACGCTGCACCGGACAGCGTCGAGGACGAGGCCGCTGGCGACGGCGAGACCGATGAGGCCGTCGACGCCGGTCCGCTGACGCTGGCGATCGACCTGAAGGACGGCAGCGACACCGATGCCGCCACGCCGGGCGAAGGGCCGGTGGGCGCCGCCGCGCCGTCACCAGGCGGCCCGTCCGGCACCTGACCGCCCGCCCGGCCCCGCCATGCTGCGCAAGCTTTCCGCCCTCCAGATCGCGCTGCTGATCTCGGTCGCCGTGCATGCGGCGCTGCTCACGGTGCGCTTCATCAACCCGGAAGCCTTCGAACGCGTCTTCCAGGACACGCCGCTCGAGGTGATCCTCGTCAACTCGCGCTCGGGCGAGGCGCCGCAGAAGGCCCAGGCGATCGCGCAGTCCAACCTGGCCGGCGGCGGTGACGCGGCCAGCGGGCGCGCCACCTCGCCGCTCGCGCCTTCGGCGACGATCGAGATCGGCGACGCCGACGAAGACTCGCGCAAGCAGATCGAGCGCCTGCAGGAGCAGCAGCAGCAGCTCCTGGCGCAGATCCGGCGCGAGATGGCGCTGCTGCCGCCACCCGACCCGCGCCAGGACCAGGGCGACCCCACCGAGCGCGACCGCGAGGACCGCCGTCGCCAGCTGGTGCAGATGCTGGCCGAGATCGAGAAGCGCATCAACGAGGACAACGCACGGCCCAAGCGCCGCTACGTCAGCCCGGCCACGCGCGAGGCGATCTATGCCCAGTACTACGACCAGCTGCGACGCAAGATCGAGGAGCGCGGCACGCGCAACTTCCCCGAGCACGCCGGGCGCAAGCTCTATGGCGAGCTGGTGATGAACGTCACCATCGACGCGCTCGGCCGCGTGATCGAGGCCGAGGTGGTGCGCAGCTCGAAGTCGCGCGAGCTCGACCGGCGCGCGATCGCGATCGTCCGCGCCGCGGCGCCCTTCGGCGCCTTCACCGGGGCGATGCGCCAGCAGGCCGACCAGTTGGTCGTCACTTCGCGCTTCCGCTTCACGCACGCCGACGCGCTGGAGACGACGCAGTTCGCCGAGTGATCCGGCGCCGGCCGGCGCCGGGCGTTCTCGCGTTACCCTTCCCGCTGCGTTCCATCGCCTCGGCGCCCTCAGACCGGCTTCCGTTCTCGCCATGCACGTCTACGCCGTCGTCGGCCACCCGGTCGCACACAGCCGCTCGCCGTTCATCCACACCCGTTTCGCACGCCAGACCGGCCAGGCGCTGCGCTACGGGCGCCTCCCGGTGCCGCTCGACGGCTTCGAGCCCGGGGTGCGCGACTTCGCGGCCGGGCGGGCCGCGGCGTCGATGGACGACGAGGCCCCGGCGCCAGGCGGTGACGCGGCGCCGGCGCAGGCCGGCGGCTGCAACGTGACGGTGCCGTTCAAGTTCGAGGCCCTGGCGCTCGCCACCGACGCGACCGAGCGCGCGACGCTCGCCGGCGCGGCGAACGTGCTGCGCTTCGACGCCGACGGCTGGAGTGCGGACAACACCGACGGCGTCGGCCTGGTGCGCGACCTGACGCGCAACGCCCAGGCCCCGATCGCCGGACGCCGCGTGCTGATGGTCGGCGCCGGCGGCGCGGCGGCCGGCGCGCTCGGCCCGCTGCTTGCCGAGGGGCCGGCCGAGCTGGTGCTCGCCAATCGCAGCGCGGACAAGGCGCAGGCACTGGTCGAGCGCCATGCCGCCTGGGCGCAGCGCCACGGCGCGCGGCTCGAGGCGCGAGCGCTCGACGACATCGGGGTCGAGGGGTACGACTTCGTCCTCAACGCGACGGCGATCAGCCTGAGCGGTGCGTCCTGGCCACTGCCGGCACGGGCCCTGGCACCGGGGGCGCTGGCGCTCGACATGATGTACGGGCCCGCCGCACGCCCCTTCCTCGCCTGGGCGCAGGCGCAGGGCGCCCGGGCGCGCGACGGCCTGGGCATGCTCGTCGAGCAAGCGGCCGAGGCTTTCGCCTTCTGGCGCGGGCTGCTGCCCGACACGGCCGAGGTGCTGCGCGAACTGCGCGCGGTCGTCGACGCCGAGGCGCCCGCCGCGCCGGCGGCCGGCCCCGCACGATGAAGCCGGTGACGCGCCACCTGCTGCGCGCGCTGGCGCTGTGCGCCCTGTGCGCGCTGGCGCTGCAGGCCTACTTCGTCCTGCGCATCGCGACGATGGCCGTGCTCGACCCGCAGTCGACCAGCTTCCAGCGTTCCGAGCTGTGGCGGCTCGTGACCACCGAAGGCAGCCCGCCCTGGCGCCAGGCCTGGGTCGGCTACGACCAGATCGCGCCGAATCTCAAGCGCGCGGTGATCGCCGCCGAGGACGCCGGCTTTGTCGAGCACAGCGGCGTCGAGTGGGACGCGATCGAGCGCGCCTGGGAGCGCAACCAACGCGCCGAGGCGATGGCCGCGCGCCTGGCCGACACGCCGCGCGCGGAGCCCGCACGCGAGCCGCGCGTCGTCGGCGGCTCGACGATCACCCAGCAGCTGGCCAAGAACCTGTTTCTCAGCGGCGAACGGCACATCTCGCGCAAGGCACAGGAGTTCGTCATCGCGCTCGCGCTCGAGGCCCTGCTCGACAAGCGCCGCATCCTCGAGATCTACCTGAACAGCGTCGAATGGGGCGAGGGCGTGTTCGGCGCCGAGGCGGCCGCCGAGAAGCACTTCAAGGTCACCGCCCGCAGCCTCTCGCCGATGCAGGCGGCGCGCCTGGCGGTGATGCTTCCTGCGCCGAAGCGCTTCGAACGGCGGCTGGGCTCGGCCTACCTGAACGGGCGCGCCGGCGCGATCTCCGCGCGCATGCGCGACGTCGAGCTGCCTTGACGATGCAGCCGACGCTCACCGGCGAGATCGCCGCCGCCGCCGCCCGTCTCGTCGTCGAGGAGGGCATGGAGTATGGCCCGGCCAAGCGCAAGGCCGCGCGGCTGCTCGGGCGCGGTGCGACGCGCGGCGCCGACCTGCCGAGCAATGAGCAGGTGGAGGACGAAGTGCGCGCGCACCTGGCGCTGTTCCATGCCGACACCCAGCCCGGCGAGCTGCGCGCGCTGCGCGAGATCGCCGCGCGCTGGATGGCCCGACTCGACGCCTACCGGCCGCACCTGACCGGCGCCGTCTGGCGCGGCACCGCGACGCGACTGAACGACGTCCACCTGCAGCTCTTCTGCGACGACACCAAATCGGCCGAGATCGAGCTGATCAACCGCGGCATCGACTACCGCGTCGGCAGCACCGCAGGGCCGCGCGGTCGCGAAGTGGATGTGCTCAGCCTCGCCGACCGCGGCCCCGACGGGGCGCCGGTCGGCGTGCACCTGAGCGTGCTCGATCATGACGACCTGCGCGGCGCGCTGAAGCGCGATGCGCGCGGCCAGACCGAACGCGGCGACCTCGCCGCACTGCGCCGCCTGCTGGACGGGACGAGGACGGAGGGTGAGGCATGAAGCGACGCCAGGGTCTGATCTTCGGTCTCGGCGCCGCGGCGGCCGTGGCTGGCCTCCTGTGGCGCCAGCAGCATGAGTCGGCGGCCGCCGCCGCCGAGGTCGCACCGTCGCGGCCGGAAGGCCCGGCCCCCCAGGCAGCCTCTGCCACCAGGGCCCCGGCCGCTGCGGGCGCCTCTGACGCCGTGGCCGAGCTGTGGACCTTGCGCCTCGAGACCCCGGAGGGCAGCACGCTGGCGCTGGCCGACTTCCGCGGCCAGCCGCTGCTGCTGAATTTCTGGGCCACCTGGTGCCCGCCCTGCGTCAAGGAGCTGCCGCTGCTCGACCGCTTCGCACGCGAGCAGGCCGGGCGCGGCTGGCGCGTGCTCGGGCTGGCAATCGACCGGCGCGAGCCGGTGCGCGAATTCCTGCAGCGCGTGCCGGTCGGCTTCCCGACGGCGCTGGCGGGCATCGCCGGCGCCGAGTGGATGCGCAAACTCGGCAACAACGCGGGCGCGTTGCCCTTTTCGGTCGCCTTTGGCCGAGACGGCCAGGTGGCGCGGCAGAAGCTCGGCGAGGTCACCGAGGCCGACCTGGCCGCCTGGGTGCGTGAGCTGACCTGACGCGGGGTGGCGAAGTCGCCGCCTTCGTCGCGCGCGCTGCGCTCGAAACGGTGGCCGACATCCTTACGCCCCGCCGGCGCGCCTGCGCCACAGCGCCGGCCTTCTCGACGCCCAGCCGCCGGGAACGGCCTTCAAATGTCGTAAAGTTCGCCGCCCCGCCGATGACTGTGAGCAGTTGTTCGCGGACCGACCCGACTGCTGCCGACCCTTCATGCCCCGCCTCGACATGCATGGCCCCACGCCGCCAACCCTCGCGGGCTGGCGCGGGACACGCGGCATTGGCATGTTTCAGCGGCAGATCGACGCAGATGCAATGAAGATCGCGTCACGACACGGCGAAACCGCCGGCGCGAGGCAGTTGTTGTCTGGCCGCGACGGCCGCGCGCAGCGAAGCACGCGCGACCGCGTCGGCGCCCACGCCACCCACGGGCAGCGCGGCCACCGCGCGACACCCCGACGCGCTTTCACGGCGCTTTCGGACCCGGGCTGAACCTGGCGGGCGGGCTGGCAAGACCAGCCCGGACCGCGGAGACCTCGCATGGACCTACGCAAACTCAAGACGCTGATCGACCTGGTCTCCGAATCGAACATCTCCGAACTCGAGATCACCGAGGCCGACGGCAAGGTGCGCATCGTCAAGTCGGACCCTGCCGCCGCCTACCTCCCCGTGACAGCGCCGTTGCCGGTGACCACGGCGGCGGCGGCTCCGGTTGCCGCGCCGACCCCGGCCGCCGCTGCGGCCCCCGCCGCGGCGCCCGAGGTGCCTGAAGAGACCGGCCACTTCGTCAAGTCGCCGATGGTCGGCACCTTCTATCGCTCTTCGAGCCCGGGCGCGCAGGCGTTCGTCGAGGTTGGCTCCACGGTCAAGGAAGGCGAGCCGATCTGCATCATCGAGGCGATGAAGATCATGAACGAGATCGAGGCAGACAAGTCCGGCACGGTCACGAAGATCCTGTGCGAGAACGGCCAGGCGGTCGAGTTCGGCCAGCCGTTGCTGGTCATCGAGTGACGGCGCGCCTTCGCTCATGTTCAAGAAGATCCTGATCGCCAACCGAGGCGACAGCGCCTCAGGCGCTGCGGCGCAGGCCCAACCCGCCTTTGGGGCACGGGCTGTAGCCACATCGCGCGGCGTGCGCAGCACGCTGGGCGATTGAGCCGAGGCACGCCATGTTCAAGAAAATCCTGATCGCCAACCGAGGCGAAATCGCCCTGCGCATCCAGCGCGCCTGCCGCGAGCTCGGCGTGAAGTCGGTCGTCGTCTACTCCGAGGCCGACCGCGACGCCAAGTACGTGAAGCTTGCCGACGAGGCCGTCTGCATCGGCCCGGCCGCCTCCGCGCACAGCTACCTCAACATGCCGGCGATCATCTCGACCGCCGAGGTCACCGACGCGCAGGCGATCCACCCGGGCTACGGCTTCCTGAGCGAGAACGCCGACTTCGCCGAGCGCGTCGAGCGCAGCGGCTTCACCTTCATCGGCCCGTCGCCGGAAGCGATCCGGATCATGGGCGACAAGGTCGCGGCCAAGCAGGCCATGATCCGCTCGGGCGTGCCCTGCGTGCCCGGCTCGGAGGGCGCGCTGCCCGACGACGCGAAGGAGATCGTGCGCCAGGCGCGGGCGATCGGCTACCCGGTCATCATCAAGGCGGCCGGCGGCGGCGGCGGGCGCGGCATGCGCACGGTGCACACCGAGGCGGCGCTGCTCCATGCGGTGCAGACCACGAAGGCCGAGGCGGGCGCCGCCTTCGGCAATCCCGAGGTCTACATGGAGAAGTTCCTCGAGAACCCGCGCCACATCGAGATCCAGGTGCTGGCCGACACGCACCGCAACGCGGTCTGGCTCGGCGAGCGCGACTGCTCGATGCAGCGGCGCCACCAGAAGATCATCGAGGAAGCGCCGGCGCCGGGCATCGCGCGACGCGTGATCGAACGCATCGGCGACCGTTGCGCCGCCGCCTGCCGCAAGATCGGCTACCGCGGCGCGGGCACCTTCGAGTTCCTCTACGAGAACGGCGAGTTCTATTTCATCGAGATGAACACGCGGGTGCAGGTCGAGCACCCGGTGACCGAGATGGTCACCGGCATCGACATCGTGCAGTTGCAGATCCGCATCGCCGCCGGCGAGAAGTTGCCCTTCACGCAGCGTGGCATCCAGATGCGCGGCCATGCGATCGAATGCCGCATCAACGCCGAGGACCCGTACAAGTTCACCCCCTCGCCGGGCCGCATCACGATGTGGCACCCGCCGGGCGGCCCCGGCGTGCGCGTCGATTCGCATGCGTACACCAACTACTACGTGCCGCCGAACTACGACTCGATGATCGGCAAGATCATTGCCCACGCCGACACCCGCGAGCAGGCGCTGGCGCGCATGCGCACCGCGCTGTCGGAGACGGTCGTCGAAGGCATCCAGACCAACATCCCGCTGCACCGCGAGCTGATGGTCGACGCGAAGTTCGTCACCGGCGGCACCAGCATCCACTACCTCGAAGGCTGGATGGCCCAGCACAAGCGCTGAGGCGCGGGCGCCGCATGTACGAGCTCGTGCTGCTCGCGCCCCAGGCGCTGGTCGAGCCGGTCGGCGACAGCCTGCTCGATGCCTGCGGTGCCGTCTCGGTCTCCGTCGAAGACGCCGACGCGCAGACCGACGCAGAGGAGGCGATCTTCGGCGAGCCCGGCCTGCCGCCGCCGCGCGAGGGCTGGCAGCGTTCGCGCCTGGTCGCGCTGTTCGCCGACGAGGAGGCTGCGACCGGCGCTGCCGCCGTGCTGCTCGCGCGCGCCGACGCGTCGCAGCTCGAGCTGCAGCGCCTGGCCGCCGTGCCGGACGAGGACTGGGTGCGGCTGACGCAGTCGCAGTTCGCCCCGGTCGAGATCACGCCTGAGTTCTGGATCGTGCCGAGCTGGCACCAGGCGCCGCCCGCGGCAACGCGGGTAATCCGGCTCGACCCCGGCCTCGCCTTCGGCACCGGCACGCACCCGACGACGCGCATGTGCCTGCGATGGATCGCGCGCCAGGCGCCAGCGCGCGCCGACAGCTGGACCCGCGTGCTCGACTACGGCTGCGGCTCGGGCATCCTCGCGATCGGCGCGGCACTGCACGGCGCGCACGGCATCGATGCGGTCGACATCGACCCGGCCGCCGTCGAGGCGACACAGGCGAACGCGCTGGCGAACGGCGTCACGCTGCAGGCCGGCCTGCCCGAGCGGGCCAGCGGTCGCTATCCGCTGGTGCTGGCCAACATCCTGGCCGCGCCGCTCAAGCTGCTGGCGCCGCTGCTGGCGAGCCACGTGGCGCCGGGCGGCTCGCTGGTGCTGGCCGGCATTCTGGAGCGCCAGGCCGAGGAGCTGTGCGAAGCCTATGCGCCGCAGCTGCCGCTCGCGGTGATCGACCGCGAGGACGGCTGGATCCTGATGGCCGCCGGGGGCTGAGACACCGCATGGCATCATCGGGCGCGATGAGCCTGGCGACCCGGTGCACCATCTGCTCGACGGTGTTCCGCGTGGTGCCCGAGCAGCTCGAGCTCTCCGAGGGCTGGGTGCGCTGCGGGCGCTGCAAGGAGGTCTTCAACGCCCTCGAGAACCTGTTCGACCTCGAACAGGACGCGGCCCAAGAGTGGCGCCCCTCGCAGCTCGATTCTGTCCAGGGCGAGTTCGCCGCCTCGCCGCGCACGCCCCCGCCGGCGCCGATCCACACCGCTCGCGCATGGCCCCCGCCCTCGAGCCCGGTGCCGCTGGGCACGCCGGCGGCCGCGCGCGGCGAAACACCTGCCCAGCGCGCGCATGAAGGCGGTGCGGCCGCGGCGCTGGTCATGCCGGAGGCCGCGCCGCCGCCGGCCCACGCGGGCATGCGCTTCGACGAGGCGACGCATCGGGCGGACGCGACCGGGCGGGAGGCGGCACCCGGTCCCGACGACGCGACCCCGGCATGGGCAGACGCCGCGACCGCACTGGCTCCGGCGCCCGACTTCCTGCGCCAGGCCCGCGCCCGCGAGCGCTGGGGCCAGCCGCGCATGCGCCTCGCGCTGGCTGGCGCCTCGGCCGGCCTGGCGCTGCTGCTGCTGCTTCAGCTCGTGCTGCACTTCCGCGACGAGGTGGCGGCGCGCACGCCGGCAGTTGCACCGCTGCTGGCCTGGGCCTGCGGCTGCAGCCTGTCAGGGCCGCGTCGTCTGGAGGACATCGTCGTCGAGAGCAGCGCGCTGACGCGAGCCCCGGTGTCCCAGGCGCAGCGCGAGGTGCTGCGCCTGGACGTGATGCTGCGCAACCGCGCGAACATCGTCGTCGCGATGCCGACGATCGACCTCAAGCTCACCGACACCAACGGCGCCCTGGTCGTGCGGCGCATGCTGTCGGCAGCAGACTTCCAGCATCCGTCCGACCTGCCCGCCGGCAGCGAGACCCAGCTGCAGCTGCAGTTCACGACCGGCGATCAGCGCATCGCCGGCTACACGATCGACCTCTTCTATCCCTGAACCCGAGACCTTTCCATGTCGGCACTGATCTGCGGCTCGCTGGCCTTCGACACCATCACCACCTTCCCCGGCCGCTTCGCGCAGCAGATCCTGCCGGAGCAGGTGCACATCCTGAACGTGTCGTTCCTCGTGCCGACGCTGCGCCGCGAGTTCGGCGGCTGCGCCGGCAACATCGCTTACTCGCTGTACCAGCTCGGCGGCGTGCCGCGGGTGATGGCCGCGGTCGGTGCCGACGGCAAGGAGTACCTCGATCGACTCCAGGGCTGGGGCGTGACGACCGAGCACGTGCGCGTGGTCGACGACAGCTACACCGCGCAGGCGATCATCATCACCGACCAGGACAACAACCAGATCACCGCATTCCACCCGGGCGCGATGCAGTCGGCGCACCTGACGGCGGTGCCCGCGGGAACCGACATCGCGATCGGCATCGTCGCCCCCGACGGCCGCGAGGCGATGCTGCGCCATGCCGAGCAGATGGTCGCGGCGAAGATCCCGTTCATCTTCGACCCGGGCCAGGGCCTGCCGATGTTCGACGGCCCGGAGCTCGCGAACTTCGTCGGCCAGGCGAGCTGGGTGACGGTGAACGACTACGAGGCCCGGATGCTGTGCGAGCGGATCGGCACCGACCTGGCCGCGCTGTCGCGCTCGCAGTTGCGCGGCGTGGTCGTCACCCTCGGCGCCGACGGCTCCGAGGTGTGGGTGCAGGGCACGCGCACGCACGTGCCCGGCGTCGTCGCGGCCGAGATCGTCGACCCGACGGGCTGCGGCGACGCGTTCCGCGCCGCCCTGCTCTACGGGCTGGAACGCGGCTGGGCGCTCGAACGCTGCGTGGCGCTCGGCAACCGGATCGGCGCCCTGAAGATCGCGAGCCGGGGCGGACAGAACCACCGGATCGACCGCGCGGCGCTCGGCGTCTGATCCAGGACCCATCACGCCACGCGAGCGTCGAGTACTTCACGCAGGGGACGCCGCGACCCGCCTGCAGCGGCCCGGCGTTCTCAAGGCCGCATGCGACCCGTCGAAAGCCCGTCATGAGTTCCGACGTCCCCTTCCTCCTCCTCCCGCTGGTGGCGCTGATCGTTGCGGGCGCCACCTATGTCGTATGCCGCTGGCGCTTCGCGCGGCAGATGCAGGCGATAGAGAAGCGGCTCGCCCACCTCGAGGCCTCGCGGCAGTCGGCCGACGAGCGCACGCAGCAGGCCAGGCGCCAGGTCGAGCAGTTGCAGAAGGACCTCACCGCGGCACGCAGCAAGGCGGCCGCGGCCGGCAAGGGAGCGCCCGCCGCGGCGCCGGCCGCCGCCGCCGCCGCGACGCCCGCGTCGCGCCTGCAGGACGTCGAGAGCCTCCTGCTCGAAGGCGACCGGGCCCATGCCGGGCAGGCGAAGGGCGGCAGACCCGTGCGCCCGGCCCACGGCTTCGCGGACACCCTGCCGATGGGCGAGTAGCCCGGGTACGCGGAACGCGCCACCCGGCCGCGCTTGCGGGCGGGTGGCACCTGTAGCGCGAGCACGGCAGCCATGAAAAAACCCGGCCAAGGCCGGGTTTCGATCTGGTGCCGGCACGACCACCGGGCGCGCCGCGAGAGCGCACACCGATGGCGAGCCGGATTCGCCTCAGGGCTTCTGGCCCGTCGGGAACGGCCATGCCGCCGCGGGGCTCAGCGCGGTCTTCGCCGCCGGCGCCGCAGGCTTCGCAGCAGGCGCTGCGGCCCGCTTCGCAGCAGGCTTCTTGGCCGCCTTCTTCGCGGCGGCCTTCTTCGCCGGCGCCTTCTTGGCGACGGCCTTCTTGGCGACGGCCTTCTTGGCCGGTGCCTTCTTGGCCGCAACCTTCTTCGCCGGCGCCTTCTTGGCAGCGACCTTCTTGGCCGGCGCCTTCTTCGCGGCGACCTTCTTCGCCGGGGCCGCCTTCTTGGCGACGACCTTCTTCGCCGCCGGCGCCTTCTTCGCGGCGAGCTTCTTCGCCGGGGCCTTCTTCGCCACAGCCTTCTTCGCCGGGGCCTTCTTGGCCGCAGCCTTCTTCGCAGTTGCCATTGCTTTCTCCTTGATCAAGTTGCAAAGAGCACCGCGCCGCTCGATACAGCGCGGAGATTCACCGCCCGATGACTGCCCTGGAGAGGCGCCTCGGTGCGATGAATTCGGTGGCGGGTCGTGGGCAGCGCTTCTGCGGCGATGCTCCGCGCCCCGCGGATCTTGATCTCACTGTCTGGACGACCTGCGGTCTGGCGCCGCGAAGGTTCATTCTTCCCAGGTCAGCGCGCCACCGGACTGGTACTCGATGACGCGCGCCTCGAAGAAATTGCGCTCCTTCTTCAGGTCGATCATTTCACTCATCCAGGGAAACGGGTTCTCCTCGTTGGGGAACAGGGCCTCGAGCCCGATCTGGGTCGCGCGGCGGTTCGCGATGTAGCGCAGGTAGCCCTTGAACATCGAGGCGTTGAGGCCGAGCACGCCGCGCGGCATCGTGTCCTCGGCGTAGCGGTACTCGAGCTCGACCGCCTGCAGGAACAGCGCCTTGATCTCGGCCTTGAACTCGGGCGTCCACAGCTGCGGGTTCTCGAGCTTGATCGTGTTGATCAGGTCGATGCCGAAGTTGCAGTGCATCGACTCGTCGCGCAGGATGTACTGGTACTGCTCGGCCGCGCCGGTCATCTTGTTCTGGCGACCCAGCGCCAGGATCTGCGTGAAGCCGACGTAGAAGAACAGGCCTTCCATCAGACAGGCGAAGACGATCAGGCTCTTCAGCAGCTTCTGGTCGGCCTCGGGCGTGCCGGTGTGGAAGGCCGGATCCATGATCGCGTCGATGAACGGGATCAGGAACTCGTCCTTGGCGCGGATCGAGCCGACCTCGTGGTACGCGTTGAAGATCTCGCCCTCGTCCAGGCCGAGCGACTCGACGATGTACTGGTAGGCGTGGGTGTGGATCGCTTCCTCGAAGGCCTGGCGCAGCAGGAACTGGCGGCATTCGGGCGCGGTGATGTGCCGGTAGGTGCCGAGCACGATGTTGTTGGCTGCCAGCGAGTCGGCCGTGACGAAGAAGCCGAGGTTGCGCTTGACGATGCGGCGCTCGTCTTCGGTCAGGCCGTTGGGATCCTTCCAGGTCGCGATGTCGCGCGACATGTTGATCTCCTGCGGCATCCAGTGATTGGCGCAGGTGGCGAGGTACTTCTCCCAGGCCCACTTGTACTTGAACGGCACCAGCTGGTTGACGTCGGTGGCGCCGTTGATGATGCGCTTCTCGGCGACGCTGACGCGGCGTGAGAGGTCGTGCGCATCAGCGCCCGCCTTCGTGCCTGCGGCAGTGCTCGACGCGGGGACGGTGGAAGCGCGAGGAGCATCGGAGACAGCCGAGGTCGCGAGCCCTGCGAGCGCAGGCTGCGATGCATTCAATGCGACGTCGACCTTCGGACTTGCGACACGAGTCTTCGTGGAGCGGACTTCGTCTTCCCAGACCAGCATGTGTGTGCTTCCTATGGCGGCGGATTATGAGAGTGTTGTGTTCAAACACCAAGCACTCGTTGACATTTGCGCCGCTGCGTTGTTGCGATGGCGCATCGAGAATTCACGATGCGCTGCGGGTGCGAGAAGCATCTCGCGAATGACGATGAGTGGGCCGATGCAGCGAGCGATACGCGAGGCGACACGACGCGCTCGGTGAGCACGCGCGAGGGACCTCGAGGTCCCGCGTCGCGCGCGCGCTCACAGCTTCACTGGCAGGCCTCGCAGCTCGGGTCGTCGATGGCGCAGAACTTCACGTCGGTCGCCGGCTCCGCCGCCAGTTGCGAGCGCGATGCCGCAGCTGCGGCATCGAGTGCCGAGCCGCCGCCTGCACCCTGCGCCGAGCCGGGCACCGCGTTGAGTTGACCGACGCGGCCGGTCGACTTCTCGGCATGGGTCGCGCCGATGGTGCGCAGGTAGTAGGTCGTCTTCAGGCCACGCTTCCAGGCGAGCTTGTAGGTCTCGTCGAGCTTCTTGCCCGAGGCACCGGCCATGTAGATGTTCAGGCTCTGCGCCTGGTCGATCCACTTCTGCCGCCGCGCTGCCGCCTCGACCAGCCACTGCGGCTCGACCTCGAAAGCGGTCGCGTAGAGCGCCTTCAGCTCCTCGGGCACGCGGTCGATGCGGCGCAGCGAGCCGTCGAAGTGCTTGAGGTCCATCAGCATCACGTCGTCCCACAGGCCCAGGCGCTTGAGGTCGCGCACCAGGTACTCGTTGACGACGGTGAACTCGCCCGACAGGTTCGACTTGACCGAGAGATTGCCGAAGCAGGGCTCGATCGAGGCGTCGACGCCGACGATGTTGGAGATCGTCGCCGTCGGCGCGATCGCCACGCAGTTCGAGTTGCGCATGCCGTGCGCTGCGATGCGCTCGCGCAACGAGCCCCAGTCGAGCGTCGACGAGCGGTCGACCTCGACGTAGGTGCCGCCGTCGACGCCGCCGCCGCGCTGCTCGGCCAGCAGGTCGAGCGAATCGATCGGCAGGATGCCGCGGTCCCACAGCGAGCCGCGGTAGCTCGAGTAGCGGCCGCGCTCCTCGGCCAGCTCGGTCGAGGCCCAGTAGGCGTGGTAGCAGACGGCCTCCATCGAGCGGTCGGCGAAGTCGACCGCCGCCGCCGAGGCGTAGGGGGTGCGCAGCTGGTAGAGCGCGTCCTGGAAGCCCATCACGCCCAGGCCCACCGGCCGATGGCGCAGGTTGGAGTCGCGCGCCTTCTTGACCGCGTAGTAGTTGATGTCGATCACGTTGTCGAGCATGCGCATCGCCGTCGCGATCGTCTTCTTCAGCCGCACCTGGTCGAGCTGGCGCGAGCCGTCGGCGCCGGTCGCGATGTGGCGCGCCAGGTTGACCGAGCCGAGGTTGCAGACGGCGATCTCGCGCTCGTTGGTATTGAGCGTGATCTCGGTGCACAGGTTCGACGAGTGCACGACGCCGACGTGCTGCTGCGGCGAGCGCACGTTGCAGGCGTCCTTGAAGGTGATCCAGGGGTGCCCGGTCTCGAACAGCATCGAGAGCATCTTGCGCCACAGGTCCTTGGCCGGCATGCGCTTGTAGAGCGTGATCTCGCCGCGGTCGGCCTTCGCCTCGTAGGCGGCGTAGGCGGTCTCGAAGTCGGCGCCGAAGCGGTCGTGCAGGTCGGGGCAGGTGGCGGGCGAGAACAGCGTCCAGTCGCCGCCTTCCATCACCCGCTTCATGAACAGGTCGGGGATCCAGTTGGCGGTGTTCATGTCCGGCGTGCGGCGCCGGTCGTCGCCGGTGTTCTTGCGCAGCTCGAGGAACTCCTCGATGTCGAGGTGCCAGGTCTCGAGGTAGGCGCAGACCGCGCCCTTGCGCTTGCCGCCCTGGTTGACCGCCACCGCGGTGTCGTTGACGACCTTCAGGAACGGCACCACGCCCTGCGATTCGCCGTTCGTGCCCTTGATGTGGCTGCCCAGAGCGCGCACCGGCGTCCAGTCGTTGCCGAGGCCGCCAGCGAACTTCGACAGCAGCGCGTTCTCCTTGATGGCTTCGTAGATGCCGTCGAGGTCGTCGGCCACCGTCGTCAGGTAGCAGCTCGACAGCTGCGAGCGGCGGGTGCCGGCGTTGAACAGGGTCGGCGTGCTCGACATGAAGTCGAAGCGCGACAGCACCTCGTAGAACTCGATCGCCCGCGCCTCGCGGTCGATCTCGTTCATCGCCAGGCCCATCGCGACGCGCATGAAGAAGGCCTGCGGCAGCTCGATGCGCGTCTTGCGCACGTGCAGGAAGTAGCGGTCGTAGAGCGTCTGCAGCCCGAGGTAGTCGAACTGCAGGTCGCGCTCGGCCTGCAGCGCCTCGCCGAGGCGGCGCAGGTCGAACTGCAGCAGCTTCTCGTCGAGCAGCTCGGCCTCGATGCCGCGGCGGATGAACTCGCCGAAGTACTCGGGGTAGCGCGCCTGCATCTGGGCCGGCGTCGCCTCCTCGCCGAGCACCTCCTTGCGGATCGTGTGCAGCAGGAGGCGCGCGGTGGCGTAGGTATAGGCCGGCTCCTTCTCGAACAGCGTGCGGCCGGCGAGGATCGCCGCCTTGTAGACCTCGTCGATCGGCACGCCGTCGTAGAGGTTGCGCTGCGTCTCGGCCAGGATCGGGCCGGGCTGCACCGCGTCGCCGAGGTCGGCGCAGGCCGAGCCGATCAACGCGGCCAGGCCGCCCAGGTCGAGCGGCACGCGCTGGCCGCGGTCGATCACGTGCAGCACGGCGGCCGTCTGCGCCGGCACGGCCGTGCCCTGGCGCGCGCGCTCCTGCGCGCGGCGCTCGCGGTAGAGCACGTAGGCACGCGCCACCTCGTGGTGGCCACCGCGCATCAGGCCGAGCTCGACCTGGTCCTGCACATCCTCGATGTGGAAGGTGCCACCGCCCGGGCGCGAGCGCAGCAGTGCGCGCACGACCGATTCGGTCAGCAGGTCGACCGTCTCGCGCACGCTGGCCGAAGCCGCGCCCTGGGTGCCGTGCACCGCGAGGAAGGCCTTCATCAGCGCGACCGCGATCTTGTGCGGCTCGAAGGCCACGACGGCGCCGTTGCGCCGGATGATCTGGTAGCCCTGGTAGATCGACGCAGCGGCCTGGCCGCCGGCCGGCATCGCGCGCGCAGCGCTGGCAGACGACGCAGCGGCTTCGGATGTGGTGACTTGCATGGCTCCCTCTTCTTGCCTCATGCCGATGGAAGTGCGAGTGCCAGCCGAACCGACGAAAGTCGGCCCGGCAGATGGCGTGGTCGCGGCGATTGGGGTCGGTTCCGACTCGGACGTTACCCGCCGCCACCGACGGCGCCGATGCCGGCGCCAGCGGCGCGGCAAGGGGTGTCGGCAGACAGGGAAGGCGTGCGCTTCGGCTCGTGCATGAGGTCTCGGGTCAGGCTTGGTTACGAGACCGGGTGAGGGATCGCGAAGCGACTCGCGCGGGTGCGTCAGTCGGGACGCACACTATATCTGGGGTGTCACCAGGGGATCAAGCACTACGTGTAGCGTGTGGTCAATCGCTGCGTCGCTGCAGAGGCGCGGCACCTGCTGCACTGTCGGACGCGCCGGCAGGCAGCACCCCGGGCGGGAACCGAGACGCCGACCAGCGCAGCCGCCGCACCAGGCCGGGCCAGTCGAAACCCGGCCCGGGATCGTGCTTGCGCCCCGGCGCCACGTGCTCGTGGCCGGCGACGCCGCGCAGCGGATAGCGGCCCCGCAGCGCACGCAGAAGCCGCGCGAGCACCCGGTACTGCACCGCCTCGAAACCCTCGCCTTCGAGACCTTCGAGCTCGATGCCCACCGAGTAGTCGTTGCAGCCCTCGCGCCCGCGCCAGGACGAGCGGCCGGCATGCCAGGCGCGCTCGTCGCAGGAGACGAACTGCAGCAGCTCGCCGCGGCGGCGGATCACGAAATGCGACGAGACCTGCAGGCCGCGAATCGTCTCGAAGTAGGGATGCGCGCCCCAGTCGAGCCGGTTGGTGAACAGGCGCTCGATCTCGTCGCCGCCGTAGCACCCGGGCGGCAGGCTGATCGAATGCACCAGGGCCAGCTCGACCGCGACGCCCGCGGGCCGCGCACCGAAGTTCGGCGAGGCAATCCGGCGCGCGGCCGACCACCAGCCGTCCCGCCAGACAGGATCGCTCGCGGGCGACCGCTCGCGAGCGCTCACGGCAGATACGGCGCACACGCTCAGCTGTCGGCGCGGTCCGGGTCGCTGCCGAACGGGTGATCGGCCGCCTGCACGCCCAGGCGCGCCATGCGGTAGCGCATCTGGCGCAGCGACAGGCCCAGGCTCGCCCCGGCCGCGGTGCGGTTGAAGCGGTGCCGGGCGAGCGCGCGCACGAGGATGTCGCGCTCGACCGCGTCGAGATAGGCCGCGAGGTCGCTCGGCAGCTCGGCGCTGACCGGCGGCCCGAGCGCGGCGGGCGCGGTGTCCTCGCCGAAGCCGGCGTCGTCGAGCTCGTCCCTTCCACTGTCCTGGAAGGCGAGCTCGGGCAGCCCCAGGTCGGCGACGTCGATCACCTCGCCGGCGCTCAGCGCGACGGCACGGTGCAGCAGGTTCTCGAGCTCGCGCACGTTGCCGGGGAAGGCATAGCGGCGCAGGCAGTCGAGCGCCTGCGGCGCCAGGGTCGGTGCGGCTCGGGCGCCCGCATCGCGCGCGATGCGCTCGAGCACACGGGTGCTGATCGCCGGCAGGTCTTCGAGCCGCTCGCGCAGCGGGGGCACGCGGATCTGGATCACGTTGAGGCGGTAGTACAGGTCCTGCCGGAAGCGGCCGGCGAGCACCTCGGCGCCGAGGTCCTTGTGCGTCGCGCTCAGGATGCGCACGTTGACCGGCTGCTCGGCCACCGCGCCGACCGGGCGCACCGAGCGTTCCTGGATCGCGCGCAGCAGCTTGCTCTGCATCGACAGCGGCAGGTCGCCGATCTCGTCGAGGAAGAGCGTGCCGCCGCTGGCCGCCTGGAAGAAACCGGCGCGGTCTTCGGCCGCACCGGTGAAAGCGCCCTTGCGGTAGCCGAAGAACTCGGCCTCGAGCAGCTGCTCGGGGATGGCGCCGCAGTTGACCGGCACGAAGGGCTGCGCCGCGCGCACGCTGACCTCGTGGATCGAGCGCGCGACCAGCTCCTTGCCGGTGCCCGATTCGCCGTGCACGAGCACCGGCGCCATGCTGCGCGCCACTTTCTCGACCAGCGCGCGCACCTCGCGCATCGCCGACGATTCGCCGGCCAAGCGACCGAGCGTCGCGCTCGCCACCGGCGGCGCGGCCGCCACGACGCCACCGGCCTTGGCGCCAGCGGGCGCGGCCTCGACGCGCGCGGCCTTTGCTGCGGCCGGGCTCGGCGCCGCGGCGCCCTGGGAGGCCAGGCTGGCCGGGTCGATCGACGGTGGCGAGGGCGGTGCACGCCCGATCGCCGACGCGACCACGGCGCGGAACTGGCGCAGGTCGACCGGCTTGGTGAGGTAGTCGTAGGCGCCGGCCTTCAGCGCCTCGACCGCGTTCTCGGCCGAGCCGTAGGCGGTGATGACGATCGCCTTCTCGCGCCGGCCGTGCTCCTCGAGGCGGCGCAGCAGGTCGAGCCCGGTGCCGTCGGGCAGGCGCATGTCGGTGATCACCGCACTGAAGCTGCGGTCCTTCAGCAGCAGCCAGGCGTCCTCGACGCTGCCCGCCGTCTCGATGTCGTAGCCTTCGCGCAGCAGCGTCAGCTCGTACAGCGTTCGCAGGTCGGGCTCGTCGTCGACGACCAGCAGGCTGAAGTTGGAGGCGGCGTTCATGCGCTGAAGAGGGAGCGGGTCACGGCAGCCGACGCGGGCGGCAGGGCTTCGCGACGCATGACCACGACAAACTGGTTGCGCAGCGCCTCGTCGGCGGGTCGCTGACGGTAATCGATGCTGGCGCCGTAGCGCTCGCAGAGTTCGCGGCAAATGTACAGGCCCAGCCCGGTGCCGCGGCTGCGCGTCGAGAAGAACGGCTCGAAGAGGAAGGGCTCGATCTCGGGCGGGATGTCGTCGCCGCCGCTGATCACGCTCAGCACCGCATGGCGGTCGTCGCGCGACTCGAGCCGCACGGCGATCGCCCCGGGCGCCTCGCCACCGTGGCGGCGCGCGTTGTCGAGCAGGTTGACCAGCACGCGGCGCAGGTGCTCGGCGTCGAACACGACACCGATCTCCTCGCGCGGAGCCTCGATGCCCAGCGGCCCGTCGCTGCCGGCGCGCAGCCCGACAGTGCGCAGCCACTCGTCGCAGGCGCCGCGCACCAGCGCGCCGACCTCGATCACGGCCTGCATCGGCGGCGCGCCGGGGGCGACCTCCATCACGTCGTCGACGATGCGTTTCAGGCGCTCGACGTTGGCGCCGATCATCTGCGTCAGGCGCCGCTGCGGGTCGGTCTCGGCGTCCTCCGACAGCAGCGCGTTGGCCTGCGCGATCGCCGCCAGCGGATTGCGGATCTCGTGCGCGATGCCCGCCGACACGCGCCCCATCGCGGCCAGCTTCTCCTGGCGGGTGCGCGCCTGCACGCTGCGCAGGTCGTCGAGGAAGAGCACGCAGAACTCCTCCGTCGCCTGCGGCTCGCGCCGCCGTGTGAAGCGAACCCGCATGCGCAGCGTGCGCGCCGCGCCGGGCGAGAAGCGCAAGGTCAGGTCGCGCCCGGCCTCGGGCCAGGAGGATTCGACGAAGGCCTGCTCCATCGCCGTCACCAGCGGCGCCCAGGCCTCGACGCCGCGCAGCTGGAACGGCGCCGGGTCCGCCAGGCCGCCGGCCGACAGCAGGCTGCGTGCGGCCGGGTTCGCCGCGCGCACCCGGCCCTTGCGGTCGACGACGAGCACGCCGTCCTGCATCTCCTCGATCACGAGGCGGTTCAGCTGCGCCTGCTGGCGCGCCATCTCGAGACTGCCGCGCGCGCTGCGCTCCTCGCGTGCCAGGCGCGCGGCGAGCTCGCCCGCCAGCAGCGTGATCGCGAACAGGCCACTGGCGACCAGGCCCGCCTGCGACAGCAACAGCGTCGGCTCGCCACCGCCGACCACGCCGAACCAGGCGCTGCCGAGCAGCACCATCGCCACCGCGGCAGCGGTTGCCAGCGCCTGGCGTCGCGGCGTCAGCACGCCGGCCATCAGCACCGGCAGGACGAGCAGCGCGATGAAGTTCAGGCCGGTGCCCGGCGCGAGCAACTGCAGCAGCGAGAAGACGACGAGGTCGAAGCCGATCGTCAGGATCCACTGGCGCCGCGACAGCCGGCTCGGCCCACCGTCCTCGGCGCCGCTCAGGCGCGGCAACACCCAGGTGGCGATCGTCTCGACCGCGTAGACCGAGCACAGCATCAGCAGCAGCGTCGGTGGCCGCACGCCGAACACCTGCGCCGCGAGCGGCACCAGCAGCAAGGCGATGCCGAGCCAGGCACGGGCGGCGATGAAGGTCTGGTAGATGCGTGCGAAGGCCGCGGCACCCTGCTCGGCGTCGGACCGCTCGAGGCCCGGGAACGCCCGTCGGTCCTCCTGCCCCGCGGCCGCGGCGTCGCCCTCGTCGTCAGCCAGCGCGACGGCGGCCGCGGGCGGCGTCGAGTCGCCAAGCGACCCGAACCAGGAGCCGCCGCGCCCGGGCGGGTGGCTGTCGCCCTCGCGGTCGGCGCGACGCCGCCCGCCCTTGCGGCGATCGGGCAGCTGCGCGTCAGCCTCGCTCATGGGCGGCGCCCGCCGCTCACCGGACGGGTCCGCAGCCACCGCACAAGGCCCTCCACCCACGAGACGACGGCGCGATGCCTTCGCGCCGCCGGGCGAGCCACCTCATGGCGGCGTCTCGCCCTGCGCGTGGGCGATGCGGTGCGGCTCGCCGCAGAAATGGAGCCCGCCGGCGGCCAGCGCCTCGCTGCGCGGCAGGACCAACCCGCACTGGGCGCAGCGCACCATTTCCTCCGGCGCCTGCTTCGTCGGCGCGGACCCGGCTCGAGGCGCCGGGGCGTCGTCGTCGCGATGCGCGCGCAGCGAGCGGCGCAGCAACCACAGGCACAGGCCGATGACGATCGCGAGCAGCAGGTACTTCAAAGGGCCCTCCGCGCCGGTTCAGTTGCCGGGGTCAGTTCGCAAGCGGCCGCTGCAGCAGCACCTCGAGCACGAAGCGCGAGCCGACATAGGCGAACAGCAGCAGCAGCGCGCCGGCGTACACCCAGCGCGTGGCCATCCGGCCGCGCCAGCCGAAGACCGAGCGGCCGACGAGCAGGGCGGCGAAGACGATCCAGGCCAGCACCGAGAACACCGTCTTGTGGTCCCAGCGCCACCCCTCGGCGACGCTCCACCCGAGCAGCAGCGTCGCACTTAGCGCGACGAAGCCGGCGCGCACGAAGAGGAAGGTCAGGCGCTCGAGGCGCAGCAGCGGCAGCGACGGCGCGTCCGCCTGCACCGGCGCGTGCGCGCGCATGCGCCGGTCGGCCGCGGCGAGCAGCCCCGCGTGCAGCACCGCGACGCCGAACAGGCCGTACGACACGATGCCTGTCAGCCAGTGCACCGGCGCCCAGGGCGCATGCTGCGCGAAGGGCTCGCCGGGGAACACCATCATCAGCGCGACAGCAGCCGCGCCGGCGAGCGCGATCCAGCGGCGCAGCCGGGCGAGCGGCACCCAGCGGCTCTCGACGAAGTAGACCCCGACGACAAGCCACATCGTCGCCGCGAGCGCCGGCGCGAAGCCGAAGCGCGCCCCATGCTGGGCCTCGCCGAAACGGCCCACGTCGACCACGATCGCCGCCGCGTGCGCGAGCCAGCCGAGCCAGAGCGCCGGCCCGCCGTGGCGCGACGCCTCGCCCGACAGGGCGGCGGCGGCATAGGCCGCGAGCGCCACGAGCGCCGGCGCGAGGTAGAGCTCTGCGCCCGACATCACGCGCCGCACCGCCGGCGCAGGCGCGCGCGTCCGGTGGCGGCGGGGCCGGTGGCTAGAATCATTTTCACAGTGTACGTGGGCGCCTTTGCGCGCTGCCGGTGCCGGGTTCGCCCACGCCGTGCCTCCCGCACCGCCCCCGTTGCCCCGCCGATCGCATCCGCCTTCCAGGCGTCGATCTCTCCGCCCCCAACGCCTGCGAGCCCCGATGTCCAGTGCCCTCACCGAACGCCTGACCCGTCTGGTCAAGACCATGCGCGGGCAAGCGCGCATCACCGAAAGCAACGTGCAGAACATGCTGCGCGAGGTGCGCATGGCCCTGCTCGAGGCCGACGTCGCGCTGCCGGTGGTGCGCGACTTCATCGCCCGCGTGAAGGAGCGCGCGCTGGGCGCCGAAGTCGTCGGCTCGCTGTCGCCGGGCCAGGCCCTGGTCGGCATCGTGCACAAGGAGCTGGCCGCGACGATGGGGCCGGACCCTGTCGGCGATGACAAGGCGCTGGGCACCAGCGACAAGGGCGCCAAGCGCAGCATGGTCGCCGAACTCGACCTCGCGACGCAGCCGCCGGCGGTGATCCTGATGGCCGGGCTGCAGGGCTCCGGCAAGACGACGACGACCGCCAAGCTCGCGCGCCACCTGATCGAGAAGCGGCGCAAGAAGGTGCTGACCGTCTCTGCCGACGTCTACCGCCCGGCGGCGATCGAGCAGTTGAAGACGGTAACGCGCCAGGCCGGCGCCGAATGGTTCGCCTCGACCCCCGACCAGAAGCCGCGCGACATCGCGCTGGCCGCGCTCGACTACGCGCGGCGGCACTTCGTCGACGTGCTGATCGTCGACACCGCGGGGCGCCTCGGCATCGACGAAGTGCTGATGAACGAGATCCGCGACCTGCACGCGACGCTGAAGCCGGTCGAGACGCTGTTCGTCGTCGACGCGATGCAGGGCCAGGACGCGGTCAACACCGCCAAGGCGTTCAAGGACGCGCTGCCGCTCACCGGCGTGGTGCTGACCAAGCTCGACGGCGACTCGCGCGGCGGCGCGGCGCTGTCGGTGCGTCAGGTGACCGGCGCGCCGATCAAGTTCGCCGGCATCTCCGAGAAGCTCGACGGGCTCGAGGTCTTCGACGCCGAGCGCCACGCCGGACGCGTGCTCGGCATGGGCGACATCGTCGCGCTGGTCGAGCAGGTGCAGCAGGGGGTCGACCTCGCCTCGGCGCAGAAGCTCGCCGAGAAGATGAAGAGCGGCAGCGCCTTCGACCTGAACGACTTCCTCGCCCAGTTGCAGCAGATGAAGAACATGGGAGGTCTGGCCGGGCTGGTCGACAAGCTGCCGGCGCAGCTCACCGCCAAGGCGGGCAAGCCCGGCGCCGCCGATCTCGACCGCGCGGAACGTGACGTACGTCGCATGGAAGGGATCATCTGCTCGATGACACCGCTCGAGCGCCGCAAGCCCGAGTTGCTGAAGGCCTCGCGCAAGCGCCGGGTCGCCGCCGGCGCCGGCGTGCAGGTGCAGGAGGTCAACCGCCTGCTGAACCAGTTCGAGCAGATGCAGGGAATGATGAAGAAGATGAAGGGCGGCGGCCTGATGAAGATGATGAAGCGCTTCGGCGGCGGCGGGCCCCTGCCGCGCTGAGCGCGGCGGCGCGCAACGATTTCCGGCGCTCATCGGCAGCATTGCACGTCACCCCGTCGGGGCCGCATTGACCTCGCGCCGCGCAGCGCCGTAAGGTCGGGTGGTGATGGACCCTATCCTCCTTCTGAGCCTGGCGGCCGCCGCGGTGCTCGTCCTGCTGGCAGCCAAACTGCGCCGTGGCCGCGCCCGACCGGCCGCGGCGGCGGCCGCATCCAAGCCTGCCGAGGCACTCGACACGCTGTCGGCCTGGGAGCCACAGGGCACGCGCGTGCTGACCCTGGCCGAACTGCGCGCGATGCAGGCACTGCACCGCGCACTGCCCGAGCACTACGTGCTGGCCCAGGTGCCGCTGGCGCGCTTCATCCGCGTGCCCACGCGCCGCTCGTACACCGAATGGCTGCGCCGCGTCGGCCAGCTCAGCCCGGACCTGCTGGTCTGCGACGCCACCTCGCAGGTCGTCGCGGCGATCGAGATCCGCCCCCCGCAGGCCCAGGCCAGCCAGCGAGCCCAGACCCGGCTCGAACGCATGCGCAAGGTGCTGAAGGCGGCCGGCATCACGCTGCACGTCTGGCCCGAAGGCGTGCTGCCGAACCCGCAGACGATCCGTGAAGTGATCCTCGCCGGCACGCCGCCGGCGCCGATCGAGGCCGCGCCCGCCGCCGCCACGGCCGCCCGCCCGGCCGCCGCGCCGGCGGCACCCGCCCCGAGCGCCGCCAAGCCCGTGCCCGCGCACGTGCTGGCGCAGCTCGACTTCGACGACGAGTACGAAGCCGACGAGGTGATCGAGATGCGCGAGGCCCCGCCGTCGACCTGGTTCGACGAGCTGGAGGCGACCCGCGCCTCGGGCAGCCCGACGCTGCGCCCGCCGGCGACCGCCGCTTCGCGCTGAGCCGGCAGCGCGCGGCCCACGCGGCCGCACGGAGCCTGGACGCGTCGCGGCGCCCCGCCGCGCTCAGGGTTTCGCTCAGGTGCCGATCAAGGCCTGCGCGAACTCGCGCGCATCGAAGGTCTGCAGATCCTCGAGCTGCTCCCCGACCCCGATGAAGTAGACCGGCACGACGCTGCGCAAGCCGTCCGCCGCAACGCGCTCGCGCGCCCAGAGCGCGATCGCCGCCAGCACGCCGCCCTTCGCGGTGCCGTCCAGCTTGGTCACGACGAGGCCGGTCAGCCCGATCGCCTCGTCAAAGGCCTTGACCTGCGCGAGCGCGTTCTGCCCGGTGTTGCCGTCGACGACCAGCAGCACCTCGTGCGGCGCGCCGTCCATCGCCTTGCCGATCGTGCGGCGCAGCTTCTTCAGCTCTTCCATCAGGTGCAGTTGCGTGGGCAGGCGTCCGGCGGTGTCGGCGATCACGACGTCGCAGCGGCGCGCGACGCCGGCCTTGACCGCGTCGAAGGTGACCGCCGAAGGGTCGCCACCCTCCTGGCTGACGATCTCGACCCTGTTGCGGTCGGCCCAGATCGCCAGCTGTTCGCGCGCGGCGGCGCGGAAGGTGTCGGCGGCGGCGAGCAGCACCTTGCAGTCCGCATCGGCCAGGTGCTTGGTGAGCTTGCCGATCGTCGTCGTCTTTCCCGCGCCGTTGACGCCCGCGACCATCAGCACCGTCGGCGTCGTCTCGCCGACCTGCAGCGAGGCCTGCAGCGGGACGAGCAGCTCGGTCAGCGCATCGACGAGCAGCGCGCGGACCGCGTCGACATCGGTCGCGCGGGCGTCGCGCACCCGACGGCGCAGGTCGTTCAGCAGGTGCTCGGTCGCCTTGACGCCGGCATCGGCCATCAGCAGCGCGGACTCGAGTTCCTCGTAGAGCGCCTCGTCGATGCGCGTGCCGACGAAAGCGCCGGCGATGGTCGAGCCGGTGCGACGCAGGCCCTGGCGCAGGCGGGTCATCCAGCCGCGGCGCTCTTCGGCAGCGGGCGCCGCGGACGCTTGCGCGACGGCAGGCGGCGGAGGAGATGCCTGCATTGCCGGCGCAGGGGACCGGGTGACCGGCTCCTGCCTCGGCTGGGCGACGGGCGCGGCCGTCGGCGGTGGCGCCGCGACCGCACGCTGCGGCTGCGGCTGCGGCTGCGGCTGCGGCTGCGGCTGCGGCTGCGGCTGCGGCTGCGAACGAAGCAGCGTCGTGGAGGCAGGTTCCGCAGGCGAAGGCGGCGCGGCGACGGGCTTCGGTGCGCCTGGCGCTTCGGGCGTCGGGGCGATCGCGGGTGCCGGCGCCTCGACCGGCGGAGGACGCTTGGCCTGCGGCTCGTCGCTGCGCTCGGGCGCGGGTTCGGCCGTCGGCGGCGGGATGGTCTGCGCATCGGCCGGCGGCGCCGCTTCGCCCGGCTCGCTGGTGGCAGCCGCCGGTGCGGGCGTCGAGTCGCCGAGGCCGAACCACGACTTCATCCGGCGCCCGAAGCCTCCGCCTTCCGCGGCGGGGGCCGGAGCGGGTGCCGGGGGGGCAACCGCCGCCGGCGCCGGATCGACGGGTGTCTCGGCAGGCGCCGTCGCATCGCGCTCGACCTTGCCAGCCTCGGTCGCTTCAGGCGGCGGCGCCGATTTCTTGCGGAAGAAGCTGAACATCGTCGGGCTCGGAAGCGGCGCGCAGCGCGCGCATCGAAGGGGAAGAAGGACACGGCAGCAGGCGCCGCCGGGTGAGGGCCTGGGGTCGTTGGGGACCCGGTTTGCGCGGACCCGCAAGCTATACTCACGGGCTCAGGCGCTTTAGCTCAGTCGGTTAGAGCGACGGAATCATAATCCGCAGGTCCGGGGTTCGAGTCCCTGAAGCGCCACCAGCACAAGAGGCTTGCAGGTCCACCACCTGCAAGCCTTTTTCGCTGCCGGGGGCGGTCGAACGCGAGAACGCCTTGGGCCGACCTCAGTGAGCGGCGGTCTTCGAGAAGAGATTGATGACGAGGACGCCGGCGACGATGAGCGCGATGCCGCCGATGCCTGCCGGGTCGATCCGCTGACCGTGGACGATCCAGGCCACCGCGGAGATCAGCACGATGCCCACCCCTGACCAGATCGCATACGCGACCCCGGTGGGCACTTCCCTGAGGGCGAAGGACAGCAGGTAGAACGAGGCCGCGAAGCAGGCGATCGTGATGATCGTGGGCACCAGACGGGTGAAGCTGTCCGAGCTCTTCAGTGCAGTGGTGCCCATCGCTTCCAGCACGATGGCGCCGCCGAGGTAGACATAGGGACTCATGAGGGCTCAGCTCTCTTGCGCGAGTTGTTGAATCGAGACGGACAGGGCGCGGCGTTCATCCGACGACAGGTCGTAGATGCCGAGCGTTTCCGACAGCCAAAGGCCATCGGCCGCGAGGCGGGCGATCAGCTTGTGCACGCCCACCTCGCCCTGGCGATCGGCCTTGACCCACTCTGCCCACCGGGAGGCAAGCTTGCGCTCGATGACCGTGGCCACCAGCAGCGCACGCCACTGTTCGACGTGCTGCGTTACCGACCCGCTCGCGCCCAGGGCAGCGCGGGCGTAGCGCCACGCTGCAGAGCGGCTCGGCTCTCCTTCGACAAGCACCTTCTCGAGCTCGGCCTGCATGCCGTCATACATGGCCATGAGCAGGTCTTCGCGCGAGCTGAAGTGATGCTGGACGGCCCCCTTCGTCACTCCCGCAAGGTCCGCGACGGCGCCGATCGACACCGGGGCGCCCTCGGCGAGCAGCGCCGTCCCCGCCGCGATGAGCCGCGCCTTGACGATTTCTGGCTGCTTCGGTCGGCGCACACTGCTTGGCATCTGTCATCCCCCTCATAACATTACGATCGTAATGTTAACCCGTGGCGCCACGCCATATCGCTATCATCCGCGCCGTCACAGCGGATCTCGACCGCACCCTGACCATGGAGCATGAAGCGCTGATCCTGGCGTCGCCGTCGATCGCGACCGCAGCGCGGAACCACGGCGCGACCGCCGTCACGCGGATCGCGCGGGCCACCGGCGACGCCACCCTGCATCCCCTCGGCCCGCGAGCCGACCCTGTGGAACGCCGCCTATGAGCCCGTCGGACATCGCCCTCGAAGGGGCCAACCGCGCCTGGCAGGCGCGCAGCCTGCGCCATGTCTGGCACCCCTGCACCCAGATGCAGCGGGCAGCCCGGGTGCCGCCGCTCCCGATCGCGCGCGGCGAGGGGCCCTGGCTCGAAGACTTCGAGGGGCGACGCTACTTCGACGCGACGAGTTCCTGGTGGGTCAACCTCTTCGGCCACGGGGACGAGCGCCTGAAGGATGCCTTGCGCGATCAGCTGGACCGCCTGCCGCACGTGATGCTGGCCGGCTGCACGCATGCACCGGCCGTCGAGCTGGCCGAACGCCTCCACGCGCTGACGGGCGGCGCCCTGGGCCACTGCTTCTTCGCCAGCGACGGCGCGTCGGCGGTCGAGATCGCGCTCAAGATGAGCTTCCACCACTGGCGCAACCGGGGCCGTGCGGAGAAGCGTGAGTTCGTCTGCCTGCGCCAGGGCTACCACGGCGAGACCCTCGGCGCGTTGGCAGTGACCGACGTGCCGATCTTCCGCGACGCCTACGACCCGCTGCTGATGCGCGCGCACCAGGTGATGTCGCCCGACGCGCGACAGGCCGTCGACGGCGAGGGGCCGACCGACGTCGCTCGGCGTGCCGTCGACGACTTGCGAGCCCTGCTCGAACAGCGGCACGACCACATCGCCGCGCTGATCGTCGAGCCGCTCGTGCAGTGCGCCGCCGGCATGGCGATGCACGACCCGGGCTACCTGCGCGAGGTGCGTGCGCTGTGCGACACGCACGACGTGCACCTGATCGCCGACGAGATCGCCGTCGGCTGCGGGCGCACCGGCAGCTTCTTCGCCTGCGAGCAGGCCGGCATCTGGCCCGACTTCCTCTGCCTCTCCAAGGGCATCAGCGGCGGGCTGCTGCCGCTGTCGCTGGTGATGACACGCGACGCGGTCTACGAGGTCTTCCTCGACGACGACATCGCGCGCGGCTTCCTGCACTCGCATTCGTACACCGGCAACGCGCTCGCCTGCCGGGCGGCGCTGGCGGTGCTCGACCGCTTCGCCGAAGACAACGTGCTGGCGCACAACCGCGAACGGGCCCGCGTGCTCACGGGCCTGCTCGAGCCGTTGCGTGCCGACCCGCGCATCGAGCACTTCCGGCAGCTCGGCATGATCTGGGCCTTCGACGTGCGCGCGGCGTTCGTCGGTGCGCGCTTCGCAGAAGACTTTCATCTCGCCGGGCGCCAGCACGGGCTGCTGATCCGCCCGATCGGGCGCAGCGTCTACCTGCTGCCGCCGTACGTGCTGGACGACGAGCTGTCGGCCTGGCTGGCCGAACGCCTGCACGCCACGCTGGACGCCGTCACGACGACGAAACCCCCTTTCGATGCTGATCGAGCACCTGAACCGGCAACTGCGTGAACGCACCGCGCAATCGCTGCGGCGGCAACGGCGCACGGTCACCTCGCCCTGCGGGCCGCAGCTGCGCGTACTAGACGGCGGCGCCGAGCGCTCGCTGCTCGCCTTCTGCAGCAACGACTACCTCGGCCTGGCGAACCACCCGGCCCTGGTCGACGCGCTCGCCGAAGGCGCGGGCCGCTGGGGTGTCGGCAGCGGGGCGTCGCACCTCGTCAGCGGACACAGCGAGGTCTACGAGGCGCTCGAGGCCGACCTCGCCTGCTGGCTGGCGCCGTGCATCCCCGGCGCCCGGGCCCTCTCTTTCGGCACCGGCTACCTGGCGAACCTGGCGCTGTTGACCGCGCTCGGCGATGCCCAGGCCACGCTGTTCGCCGACAAGCTCAACCATGCCTCGCTGATCGACGGCGGGTTGCTGGCGCGGGCCGAGATGCAGCGCTATGCGCACGGCCGGCTCGACGTGCTCGAACGCCAGCTCCAGCGCTGCGCGACGCCGATCCGCCTGATCGTCACCGACGCGGTCTTCAGCATGGACGGCGACCTCGCCGACCTGCCGGCGCTGCTGGCGCTGGCCGAGCGCCACGATGCCTGGCTGCTTGTCGACGATGCCCACGGTTTCGGCGTGCTCGGCCCGCAGGGCCGCGGCTCGCTCGCGCATTTCGGCCTGCGCAGCGAGCGGCTGGTCTACATGGGCACGCTCGGCAAGGCGGCCGGCGTCGCCGGCGCCTTCGTCGCGGCGCACCCCACGATCGTCGAATGGCTGCTGCAGGTCGGGCGCAGCTACATCTACACGACGGCCGCCCCGCCCGCGGTCGCGCATGCGCTGCGGGCGAGCCTGGCGCTGATCGCCGGCGAGGAAGGCGAGCGCCGGCGTGCGCTGCTCCGAGAACGCATCGGCCAGCTGCGACACGGCCTGGCCCGGCTCGTCGCGGGGCGCGCGTCGCTCGGCTGGCGGTTGCCCGAATCGCCGACCGCCATCCAGCCGCTGGTCGTCGGCGACAACGCGCGCGCGCTGGCCCTCTCCGCGGCGCTGGATGGCGACGGCCTGTGGGTGCCGGCGATCCGGCCACCGACCGTGCCGCTCGGGACCGCGCGGCTTCGCATCACCTTGAGCGCCGCCCACCGCGCCGACGATGTCGCGCGGCTGCTCGCCGCACTCGAGGCCGCCGCATGACGCGTGCACTGCCCGTGCGCGGCTGCTTCGTCGCCGGCACCGACACGGAGATCGGCAAGACCTCGGTCAGCGCCGCGCTGCTGCACCTGCTCGCGCAGCAGGGCGAGCGCACAGCCGGCCTCAAGCCGGTGGCCGCCGGCACGACCCTGCGCGAGGGCGTGCGCGTCAACGACGACGTGCAGGCGCTGCGTCAGGCCAGCTCGCTCGTGCTGAGCGACGCCGAGGTCGGCCCCTGCCAGTTCGAGGCGGCCTGCTCGCCCCACATCGCTGCCGCGCTGGAAGGCCGCCCGATCGATCGGCTGGCGCTGCCGCGTGCGGCGCAGGCGCTGGCCGGCCGCGCCGACTGGCTGGTCGTCGAGGGCGTTGGCGGCTTCCGCGCGCCGCTCGGCCCCGGCTGGGATGCCGCCGACCTCGCCTGTGACATCGGCCTGCCGGTGCTGCTGGTCGTCGGCCTGCGCCTGGGCTGCCTGAACCATGCGCTGCTCACTGCAGACGCGATCACCGGGCGCGGCCTGCGGCTCGCGGGCTGGGTCGCCAACCGGGTCGATGCGACGATGGCGCATGTCGAGGCCAATCTGGCGACCCTGCATGAACGCCTGCCCGCGCCCTGCCTCGGCGTCGTGCCCCGGCTCGCCGACCCGACGCCGGCGGCGGTCGCGGCCCACCTCGACCCCCGGGCGCTGCGCCTCGCCCTGAGCGCCTTTCACCCATCGGTATCTGCATGAACACGCTTGCCCCCATCAGCCTCTCGGCCCTGAAGAAGAAGCCCGCCCCGCTGCCGAACGCCGCCTGGCGGGCCGACGCGGTCGAGGCGCTCTTCGCGCTGCCCTTCATCGACCTGCTGCATCGGGCCCAGCAGGTGCACCGTGCGCACTTCGACCCGAACGAGGTCCAGCTGTCGACGCTGCTGTCGATCAAGACCGGCGGCTGCGCCGAGGACTGCGGCTACTGCCCACAGTCGGCGCACTTCGAGGCCGGCGTGCAGGCGGGCAAGCTGATGCCGGTGGCCGAGGTGGTCGAAGCGGCGAAGGCCGCCCAGGCACAGGGCGCCACGCGCTTCTGCATGGGCGCCGCCTGGCGCAGCCCGAAGCCACGCGACATGGAGGCGGTGACGGGCATGGTCCGCGAGGTCAAGGCGCTGGGCCTGGAGACCTGCATGACGCTCGGCATGCTCGATGCGGCCCAGGCCGGCGCACTGAAGGACGCCGGGCTCGACTACTACAACCACAACCTCGACACCGCGCCGGAGTACTACGGCCAGATCATCGGCACCCGCACGTACCAGGACCGGCTCGACACTCTGGCGCACGTGCGCGACGCCGGCATCAATGTCTGCTGCGGCGGCATCGTCGGCCTGGGCGAGGGGCGTCGCGAGCGCGCGGGGCTGATCGCGCAACTGGCCAATCTCGACCCGTACCCCGAGTCCGTGCCGATCAACAACCTCGTGCAGGTCGAGGGCACGCCGCTGGCAGGTACCGCGCCGATCGACCCTTTCGAGTTCGTGCGCACGATCGCGGTGGCGCGCATCACGATGCCGCGCGCCATGGTGCGGCTCTCAGCCGGGCGCGAAGAGATGGACGACGCGCTGCAGGCGCTGTGCTTCATGGCCGGCGCGAACTCGATCTTCTATGGCGACAGGCTGCTGACCACGACGAACCCGCAGGCGGCGCGGGACCGTGCGCTGCTCGACCGCCTGGGCCTGCGCGTGCAGGGCGAAGACGCGCAATGAGCGCCGTCGTGCGGCCGTCGCCGCCGGACCGCCCGCTGATCGACGATCGCTTCCTCCTCGATCCCTACCCGACCTACCGGGCGCTGCGCGAGGCGGGGCCGATCCACTGGAGCGAGGAGTTCTTCGGCGGCGCCTGGCTGCTGACGCGGCACGACGACGTCGAGGCGATGCTGCGCGACGCGCGCTTCTCGGCACGGCGCACCGGCGGCTGGGTGATGGGCAGCGGCGAGGGTGCCCGCGCCGAGCTGAAGGGCTTCCAGCAGCTGTTCTCGCGCGCGATGCTGTTCCTCGACGCGCCGGACCACCTGCGGCTGCGCCGGGTCCTGCAGGCCGGCTTCCGCCCCGAGGTGATGCGGGCGCTGCGGCCACAGGTCGAGACGGTGGTCGACCAGTTGCTCGAAGGGGTCGAAGCCGCGCGCGGCTTCGACTTCATGGAACAGGTGGCGCGGCCCCTGCCCACGCGGGTGATCGCCAGGCTGATGGGCATGGCCGACGACGGCCGCTTCACCGGCTGGTCGCAGGCCCTTGCGACCTTCATCGGTGCGCCGCGCCCGACGCTGGAGCAGGCGCGGCGCGCGCAGGCGAGCCTGCTCGAGATGGGCCGCTGCTTCGAGGCGCTGCTCGCCAGCGGGCGGGCGGAAGACGGGCTGGTCGGCAGCCTGGCGCGCGCCCGGCACGACGGCGCGATCGCCGACGACGCAGAGCTGCTCGCCCAATGCGCAATGCTGCTGTTCGCCGGACACGAGACCTCGTGCAACCTGCTCGGCAACGGCCTCTACCACCTGCTCGCGCAGCCCGGCCTCTGGGCCGAACTCCAGCGCGAGCCGCAGCGGCTGGCGGGCGCGGTGCGCGAGCTGCTGCGCTTCGACAGCCCGGTGCAGTACACCGGGCGACGCGTGACGACCGACCTCGTGCTGCACGGCCAGGTGCTGCGCCGGGGTGATCTGGTTCTCGGGCTGATCGGTTCGGCCAACCGCGACCCGCGCCGCTACGACGACCCGGAGCGGATCGACATCGGGGGCCGCGCGCCCTCGATGCTGTCCTTCGGCAGCGGCCCGCACGTCTGCATCGGCGCCGCGCTGACGCTGATGGAGGCCGAGCTCGCCTTCCGGGGGCTGATGCAGCGCTGGCCCGCGCTGTCACTGTCGCAGCCGCAGCCGCGCTGGAACCGCAACCCGGTCTACCGCGGGCTTGAAGCGCTCGAGGTCCGGGCGCCCGAGCCTGCGCCTTGATGCGCAGCGCTCGCGGGCAAAACCCGTCTGCGGCCCGCGGACCGGCCGCGCCGCAACCCCGCCCCGGGGCGTGCGGCCCGGACGGTCGCCTGTCCCCGGTGGCGCCGCTAAACTCCGCCCTCCCCGCCGAACCGGACGTCGGTCCGCCACGCCCGGCACCTCCGGCCCGACGGACCCACCGACCCACGGATCGACCCATGCCCCGAGGCCGCCTCTCCGCCTTCCTGCTGGCCATGATGCTAGCGACCGCGCCGGCTCTGGCCCAACAGGTGGCGCGCTTCTTCCCGGCGACGGCCCTGCGCGGCATCGTCACGATCGGCGTCTTCCCCGAGATCACGCTGAACGGGCAGGCGACCCGCCTCGCACCGGGCGCACGCATCCGCAACGGCGACAACATGCTGGTCACGCCGGCCTCGATGGTGGGCCAGCGCTGGACGGTGCACTACACGATCGAACCGACCAGCGGCCTCGTGCTGGACGTGTGGGTGCTGCGCGGCGACGAGATGGCCGTGCGGCCCTGGCCGACGACGCCGGAACAGGCCGCCGCCTGGCAGTTCGACCCGGCCGCGCAGACCTGGACCCGGCCTTGAGAGGCGTGACCCCCCGCAGGAGGCAGCGATGAGCGACTCGCGCAAGGTATTCATCCGGACCTTCGGCTGCCAGATGAACGCCTACGACTCGGACAAGATGGGCGACGTGCTGCAGGCCGCCGCCGGCTACGAGCCGACCGACGACGTCGAGCAGGCCGACCTGATCCTGTTCAACACCTGCTCGGTGCGCGAGAAGGCGCAGGAGAAGGTCTTCTCCGACCTCGGCCGCGTCAAGCACCTGAAGAAGAAGGGCGTGCTGATCGGCGTCGGCGGCTGCGTCGCGAGCCAGGAGGGCGCGGCGATCATCGAGCGCGCGCCCTACGTCGACGTGGTCTTCGGCCCGCAGACGCTGCACCGCCTGCCCCAGCTGCTCGACGCGCGCACCCGGCTCGGCCGGCCGCAGGTCGACATCAGCTTCCCGGAAATCGAGAAGTTCGACCACCTGCCGCCGGCGCGGGTCGAGGGCGCGAGCGCCTTCGTCTCGATCATGGAAGGCTGCTCCAAGTACTGCTCGTACTGCGTCGTGCCCTACACGCGCGGCGAGGAGGTGAGCCGGCCCTTCGAGGACGTGCTGACCGAGGTCGCGGGCCTGGCCGACCAGGGCGTGCGGGAGGTGACGCTGCTCGGGCAGAACGTCAACGCCTACCGCGGCGCCTTCGGCGACGAAGGCGGGACCGCCGACTTCGCGACCCTGATCGAGGTGATCGCCGAGATCGACGGCATCGAGCGCATCCGCTACACGACCTCGCACCCGAACGAGTTCACCAGCGCGCTGATCGAGACTTACGCCCGGGTGCCGAAACTGGTGAGCCACCTGCACCTGCCGGTGCAGCACGGCAGCGACCGCCTGCTGATGGCGATGAAGCGCGGCTACACCGCGCTCGAATACAAGAGCATCGTGCGCCGGCTGCGAGCGGTGCGGCCGGGGCTGAGCCTGTCGAGCGACTTCATCGTCGGCTTCCCGGGCGAGACCGACGACGACTTCGCGCGGCTGATGAAGCTGGTCGACGACGTCGGCTTCGACCATTCGTTCAGCTTCATCTTCAGCGCGCGGCCGGGCACCCCGGCAGCGGCGCTGCACGACGACACGCCGCGAGAGGTGAAGCTGGCCCGCCTGCAGCAGCTGCAGGCGGCGATCGAGGCTGAGGCCGCCCGCATCGGCGCGCGCCGCGTCGGCACGGTGCAGCGCATCCTCGTCGAAGGCCCGTCGCGCAGGGATCCGACGGAGCTGATGGGCCGCACCGAGTGCAACCGCATCGTCAACTTCGCCGGCGGGCCGCAGGCGGCGCGGTGGGTCGGGCAGATGATCGATGTCGAGATCACGCAGGCCTTTCCGCACTCGCTGCGCGGCCGCGTGGCCGAGCACGCCGACGCGACGCTGGCCGGCTGAACGCCGGGGCGACGCGGCGTCGCCCGCAGCTGGAGTTCAACGGCGCGCGCCGAAACCCGCCCACCACAAGCCCGCGGCGCTCGCCAGCACGATGCCGACGTAGGTCGCCATGCGGCCGTCGCGCCCGAAGTAGAGCAGCCCGACGACGCTGGCTGCGGCCCCGGCCGCGACCGCGAACCCCGCCAGGCGGTGCCAGGGCACGGGCTTCAGCTCGCGGCGCCAGCACAGTTTGGCCAGCGCGGCGCCCAGCATGCCGACCATGGCCGCCGGCAGGAAGAAGTTGGCGAGATGGTTGAGGGCGTCTAGCGGATTCACCTGATGCGGTGTCGCGCCGTGCGACGCCAAGAGCGAGCGGGCCGAATTTTATAATCTGGAAGTGAGCGTCTTCGCCCTTGGCCTGAACCACAACACCGCACCGCTCGAGCTGCGCGGCCGGGCCGCGTTCGCACCGCAGCAACTGGCGCCTGCACTGCAGGGCTTTCGCTCCCGCATCCCGGGCGACGCGGCCGCCGCGCCCGAGGCCGCGCTGCTGTCGACCTGCAACCGCACCGAGCTCTACGTGGCCGCGGGCCCGCAGCCGGCTGCCGAGCTGGTGCGCCCTGCGGTCGACTGGCTGGCCGAGACCAGCGGGGTGGCGAGCCGCCAGTTGCTGGACCATGCCTACGTCATCAACGGCGGCGACGCCGCGCGGCACGCCTTTCGCGTGGCCAGCGGGCTCGACTCGATGGTGCTGGGCGAGCCGCAGATCCTCGGCCAACTGAAGCACGCGGTGCGCGAGGCCGAGCAGGCCGGCACGCTCGGCAGCACCCTGCACCAACTGTTCCAGCGCTCGTTCTCGATCGCGAAGGAGGTGCGCACCGCGACCGAGATCGGCGCGCATTCGATCAGCATGGCCGCCGCCACGGTGCGCCTGGCGGGCCAGATCTTCGAGGACCTGCGCACGACGCGGGTGCTGTTCGTCGGCGCCGGCGAGATGGTCGAGCTGGTCGCCACGCACTTCGCGGCGCGCACGCCGCGGGCGATGGCCGTGGCGAACCGCACGCTGGAGCGCGGCGAGAAGCTGGCGGGCCGCTTCGGCGCCGAGGCGATCCGCCTCACCGACCTGCCGCAGCGCCTGGCCGAATTCGACGCCGTCGTCTCCTGCACCGCGAGCTCGCTACCGATCATCGGCCTGGGCGCGGTCGAGCGGGCGCTGAAGCAGCGCCGGCGCCGCCCGATGTTCATGGTCGACCTGGCGGTGCCGCGCGATATCGAGCCCGAGGTCGCGCGCCTGGCCGACATCTACCTCTACACCGTCGACGACCTGTCGACGCTGGTGAAGACGGCGGGCGAGAAGCGCCAGGCCGCGGTGGCGCAGGCCGAGGCGATCATCGAGTCGGGCGTGCAGAGCTTCGTCCACTGGCTCGACCAGCGCAGCACGGTGCCGCTGATCCGCGCGCTGACCGCGCAGGCCGACGACTGGCGCGCGCACGAGATCGCCCGTGCGCGCAAGCTGCTGGCGCGTGGCGAGGACGTCGAGGCCGTGCTCGAGGCGCTGAGCCGCGGGCTGACGCAGAAGATGCTGCACGGCGCGCTGGCCGAACTGCACGCCGCCGACAGCGCCCAGCGCGCCCAGGTCGCCCACACGGTGTCGCGCCTGTTCCTGCGCGGCAACGTGCGCGACCCGGGCGACACCCAGCGTTAGCGGCGCTGCCCCGACGCAGCCCCAGGTGGGGCAACGAGGCCGGGAGCCGCCGGCCCGACCCGCCCCTAGGCGCCCCGTCGCTCCTGCCGCCTTTCGATCGACACCGCCGTCACCGTCGCCTCCGTCCAACCCACCGCCGAAGCCCAGCCCCGCGAGATGAAGCCCAACGAGCGCGCCCCGTTCGAACGCCTGGCGATGCGCCTGAGCGAGCTCGACGCGAGCCTGGCGGACCCGGCCGTGGCGGGCGACATCACGCGCTACCGCGGCCTGGCGCGCGAGCACGCCGAGGCGGTCGCGGTGGTCGAGCGCTACCGTCGCTACGAGCAGCGCGAGCGCGACCTCGCCGCCGCGCGCGAGCTGGCCGAGGCGAGCGCCGACGACCCCGAGATGGCGCAGCTCGCGCGCGAGGAGATCGCCAGCGCCGGGGGCGAGCTCGAGTCGCTGCGCCAGGCGCTGCGCCTGGCGCTGCTGCCGCGCGACCCGGACGATGCGCGCAACGCCTTCCTCGAGATCCGCGCCGGCACCGGCGGCGACGAGTCGGCGCTGTTCGCGGCCGACCTGCTGCGCATGTACCTGCGCCACGCCGAGCGGCACGGCTGGCGCAGCGAGCTGATGTCGGCCAGCGCCTCCGACCTCGGCGGCTACAAGGAAGTGGTGGTGCGCCTGGAGGGCGAGGACGTCTACGCGGCGTTGAAGTTCGAGTCCGGCGGCCACCGCGTGCAGCGCGTGCCGGCGACCGAGGCGCAGGGCCGCATCCACACCAGCGCCTGCACGGTCGCGGTGATGCCCGAACCCGACGAGGCGGAAGAGATCGTGCTCGACCCGGCCGAGCTGCGCATCGACACCTTCCGCGCCAGCGGCGCCGGCGGCCAGCACATCAACAAGACCGACAGCGCGATCCGCATCACCCACCTGCCGACCGGGCTGGTCGCCGAGTGCCAGGACGACCGCTCGCAGCACCGCAACAAGGCGCGCGCGATGCAGGTGCTGGCCGCGCGGCTGCGCGAGCGCGACCGCAGCGAGCGTGCCGCGCGCGAGGCGCAGACGCGGCGCTCGCTGATCGGCAGCGGCGACCGCAGCGACCGCATCCGCACCTACAACTTCCCGCAGGGCCGGCTCACCGACCACCGCATCAACCTGACGCTGTACCGGCTGCAGGCCGTGCTCGACGGCGACCTCGACGAGGTGACCGAGGCGCTGCGTGCCGCCCAGGCCGCCGAGCAGTTGGCGGCGCTCGAGGTTGGCGGGCCGTGACCGCGGCCACGCCGGACCCGGTCACGGTCGTCGGGCTGCTCGCGGCGGCGCGCGCGCTGGGCGTCGAACGGCTCGATGCCCAGTTGCTGCTCGCGCACCTGCTGCAACGCCCCCGCAGCTGGCTGCTCGCGCATGACGATGCGGTGCCCGCCCCCGCCGAGGCGCAGGCCTTCGAAGCGGCCTTGCGGCGCCGGGCCGACGGCGTGCCGCTCGCCTACCTGACCGGCGAGCGGGAGTTCCACGGCCTGGGCCTGCGGGTCACGCCCGACGTGCTGGACCCGCGGCCGGACACCGAGACTCTGGTCGACTGGGCGCTCGAGCTGCTCGGCCCGGGCGGCGCGCTGGCCGGCCGCTCGGCGCCTGAGGTGGTCGACCTCGGGACCGGCAGCGGCGCGATCGCGCTCGCGCTCAAGCACCGCTGCCCGCGCGCCCGCCTGGGCGCGGTCGACGCCAGCCCGGCCGCGCTGGCGGTGGCACGCGCCAACGGCGCCCGGCTCGGGATCGATGTCGACTGGCGCCTGGGCGACTGGCTGGACGGCGCCGCAACGGCTTTCGACTGCATCGTCTCCAACCCGCCCTACGTCGCGACGGACGACCCCCACTGGCCGGGGCTGCGCCACGAGCCACGCGAGGCACTGGCGGCCGGGCCGGCAGGCCTGGACGCGCTCGAACGCATCGTCGACAGCGCCCCGCGGCATCTGCGTCCCGGCGGATGGCTGCTGCTCGAACACGGTGCCGGGCAGGCCGTGGCGGTCGGCACCCGGCTCGCGGCGCGCGGCTTCGTGGACATCGGCCATCGACAGGACCTTGCGGGCCACACCCGCTGCACCGGCGGATGCTGGAAAGGCCCAGGTGCGCAGCACGCCACGCTCCCGGGCCCTTAGCGGGATGAGGACGAACCGGCCCGGGCTCGCCTTGCCCGGGGTGCCGTCGTAGCATGGTCCTCGGGCGCCGCCCCCCGGCGCCCGAGGACGTCCCCGCCGCGGGCCGCCGCCGCGCACCCGCCCGGGACGAGACCAGGACGCAAGGGAGCGCGCCATGAACAGGTTCCGCAAGTGCTGTATCGGCTGTCTCGGCCTCGGCCTAGGTTGGGCCGCTGCGCTGCCCGCCTTCGCCGAGGGCGGACTGACAGCGCCGGACAGCCAGCTCTGGTCGGGCTGGCAGGGTCGGCTGTCGCTGCTGTCCGCGGCGGCGGCGCCGCTGTGGCGCAGCGACCTGTCGCGCGCCGCCGAGCCGGGCCTGAAGGTGCAGGGCTTCGGCCTGCTCGGCGACTACTACTTCATGCAGGCCCCGCTGACCGGCGTGGGCGGCGGTGGCTTCCGGGCGACGACCGGCGTGCTGGTCGGCGGCGCCAGCTCCCTGTGGGGCGGCGCCAGCGTTGGGAACGGCGGCCTCAGCTTCGCGCACCGCAGCAGCCTCGGGGCCACCAGCCCGGGCGGCAGCGCCGAGGCCCTGGGTGAAAGCGTCGCGCCTTACGTCGGCCTCGGCTACTCGGGCCTCAGCTCGCGTGGCGGCTGGGGCTTCGCGGCCGACCTCGGCCTGATGGCGCTGAGCGGCGGCGACCGCGTGCGTCTAGGCGCGCCGCGGGCGCCGTCCGGCCAGGACGAGCGGCTGCGCGACCTGCGGCTGACGCCGGTGCTGCAGCTCGGCGTCACCTACGCGTTCTGAGCGCCTGCAGGCGCGGACGGCCCGGAGCGTTCCAGGCCCCTTCCGGCGGCGCCTCTGCGCCAAGCGCCCTGCACAGCCCGCACCTGCGCTTTGCCGTATAACCGCGTCTTCCCGCTTTACGTGCCAGGACGACCATGGACGACACCCAGAAACGCATCGACGATCTGGTCAAGAACAACCGCGTCGTGCTCTTCATGAAGGGCACGGCGCAGTTCCCGATGTGCGGCTTCTCGGGCCGGGCGATCCAGGTGCTGAAGGCCTGCGGCGTCGACGAGCTGACCACGGTCAACGTGCTCGAGGACGAGGCGGTGCGCCAGGGCATCAAGGCCTACGCCAACTGGCCGACGATTCCGCAGCTCTACGTCGACGGCGAGTTCGTCGGCGGTTCGGACATCATGCTCGAGATGTACCAGGCGGGCGAACTGCAGACGCTGCTGAAGAGCTGAGGTGGCCGAACGCGTCGTCGTCGGCCTGACCGGCGCGACCGGCGCGGTGTATGCCGTGCGGCTGCTGCAACGCCTGCGTGAATCTGGCGTCGAGACCCACCTGGTCGCGACCGCGGCCGGCGTGCTCAGCGTGCATCACGAGCTCGGCCTCGCGCGGCAGGCGCTCGAGGCGCTGGCCGACGTGGCCTACCACCCGGGCGACGTCGGTGCCTCGATCGCGAGCGGCTCCTTCTCGACGCGCGCGATGGTCGTCGCGCCCTGCTCGATGAAGTCGCTGGCGGCGATCGCCCATGGCTTCTCGGACAACCTGCTGACCCGCGCCGCCGACGTCACGCTGAAGGAGCGGCGCCGGCTCGTGCTGCTGGTGCGCGAGACGCCGCTGCATCTCGTCCACCTGCGCAACATGACGGCCGTCACCGAGATGGGCGGCATCGTCTTCCCGCCGCTGCCGGCCTTCTATCACCGCCCGACCACGATCGACGAGATGGTCGACGAGTCGATCGAGCGCGTGCTCGCGCTGCTCGGCATCGAAGGCTCGCGCGAACGTGCGTGGACGGGGCTGTAGCCGCGCAGCCGGCGGCGTCCAGCCGCGCCTGATGCCCTGCGCTCAGCCGCGACCGGTGCGAGAGGTGCTCGGCGCGCCGGCCTCGGCCTCGGACATGACGACCCAGCCGCGCCGCGCGGCCAGCACCGCGTTCGGATAGGGCGCGCGGCCCCGGCTGCCGTTGTAGCGGCCGAGCGCGAGGAAGAGGTCGCCGCGCTCCCGGTCGAGGTAGTGGCGCAGGATCGTGCAGCCGAAGCGCAGGTTGGTCTGCAGGTGGAACAGACGCCCGGCGTCGCCGTCGCCGATCAGGCGCGTCCAGAACGGCATCACCTGCATGTAGCCGCGCGCGCCGGCGCTGCTGATCGCGTGCTTGCGAAAGCCGCTCTCGACCTGGATCAGGCCGAGCACGAGCGCGGTGTCGAGCCCGGCGCGCCGGCTCTCGTACCAGGCTGCCTCGAGAAACTCGACGCGCGCGCGGTGGTCCGGCGTGCGGCGCTTCAGGCGCTCGCTCGTCTCGCCCAGCCAGCGCAGGTAGGCGAGGCGCTCGTCGATGTGGGTGAAGCTCGGGCGCGGCGGCGCGCCACCGGCGATCGCCGCCGAGAGCGCCGAACGGACGGCGTCGGCGAGCGGCTCCTCGACCTGCGCGCCGGCATGCGCGGCCCGGTACGGCGCCGCCAAGGCCACCGAGCCGAGCGCGCCGAGCAGCCAGCGGCGCCGCGCTCGCGGGAGCACGCCGTGGTGACGTTTCAACACGCGATCCGGGCGCGGAGGAAGTCGAGCGCCTCGTCGGCCGCCACCGGCGTGGCCGCCGCGTCGCGGCGGTGCTGGTACTCGAGGCGCCCTCCCTTCAGACCGCGGTCCGAGATCACCAGCCGGTGAGGCACGCCGATCAGCTCCCAGTCGGCGAACATCACGCCGGGGCGCTCGCCGCGGTCGTCGAGGATCACGTCGATGCCGGCAGCCAGCAGCGCGTCATACAGCGCCTCGGCCCGCTGGCGCACCGCGTCGGAGCGGTCGTAGCCGATCGGGCACAGCACCACGGTGAAGGGCGCGATCGCGTCCGGCCACAGGATGCCGCGCCCGTCATTGCCCTGCTCGATCGCCGCGCCGAGGATGCGCGTGACGCCGATGCCGTAGCAGCCCATCTCCATCAGCTGGGGCTTGCCGGCTTCGTCGAGGTAGCTAGCGTTCATCGCCGCGCTGTACTTGGTGCCGAGGTAGAACACATGGCCGACCTCGATACCGCGCTCGATCTCGAGCACGCCAAGTCCATCTGGCGAGGGGTCGCCGGGACGCACGTTGCGGATGTCGGCCACGAGGTCGGGCTCGGGCAGGTCGCGGCCCCAGTTGACGCCGGTGAGGTGCATGTCGACCTCGTTGGCGCCGCAGACGAAATCGCTCATCGCCGCCACGGTGCGGTCGGCAATGACGCGGACCGGCTCGCGCAGCCCGATCGGCCCGAGGTAGCCGGGCGGGGTGCCGAAGTGACGTTCGATCTCGGCGACCGTCGCGAAGCGGAAACCGGCCCTCAGGCCTTCGAGCTTGCCGGCCTTGATCTCGTTGAGCTCGTGGTCGCCGCGCAGCAGCAGCAGCCACAGGCTCACGTCGACGAGATCGCCCTGCTCGTTGCGACGCTCGGTGGCGAGCACGATCGACTTGACGGTGCGCTCGAGCGGGATGCCGAGCAGCTCGGCGACGTCGGCGCAGGTGCTGCGCCCCGGCGTCGGCGTGCGTTGCATCGTCTCTGCAGGCGCGGCGCGGGGCGCCTCGGGCGCGAGCGCCTCGGCCAGCTCGACGTTGGCGGCGTAGTCGCTCGTCGGGCAATAGACAAGCGCGTCCTCGCCGGTCTCGGCGATCACCTGGAATTCGTGCGAACGGTCGCCGCCGATCGCGCCGGTGTCGGCCGCGACCGCGCGGTAGCGCAGGCCGAGGCGGTCGAAGATGCGCTTGTAGGCGTCAAACATCTGCGCGTAGCTGCGGCCGGCGCCTTCGGCGTCGCGGTCGAAGGAGTACGCGTCCTTCATCGTGAACTCGCGCCCGCGCATCACGCCGAAGCGCGGGCGGCGCTCGTCGCGGAACTTGGTCTGCAGGTGATAGAAGTTGCGCGGCAGCTGGCGATAGCTGCGCAGCTCCTGGCGCGCGATGTCGGTGACGACCTCTTCGCTGGTCGGCTGGATCACGAAGTCGCGCTGGTGGCGGTCCTTCACGCGCAGCAACTCGGGGCCGTAGGCCTGGAAGCGACCCGACTCCTGCCACAGCTCGGCGGGCTGCACGACCGGCATCAGCAACTCGACGGCGCCGGCGCGGTTCATCTCGTCGCGGATCACGGCCTCGACCTTGCGGATCGTGCGCAGGCCCATCGGCATGTAGGTGTAGATGCCGGCGCTGAGGCGCTTGATCAGGCCGGCACGCAGCATCAGGCGATGGCTGGCGATCTCGGCGTCAGCCGGCGCCTCCTTCAACGTGGAAATGAAGAATCGGGAGGCTTTCATGAACCGGGGGAGTGGACTGGGGGGCTGCGGGTAAGCGAGGAGCCTCGCAACGCACCGTGCCAGTGCAATAATCGTTTCAACGACAAGATTTGGGGTTGATTATGCTCGACCGTGAAGGGTTTCGACCCAACGTCGGGATCATCCTGCTCAATCAGAGAAACCAGGTGTTCTGGGGCAAGAGAATTCGCACCCATTCCTGGCAATTTCCTCAAGGTGGCATCAAGCACGGCGAGACGCCAGAGCAGGCGATGTACCGAGAGCTCCACGAAGAAGTGGGGCTGATGCCCGAGCAGGTGCGCATCGTCGCACGCACGCGCGACTGGCTGCGCTACGAGGTGCCCGACCACTTCATCCGCCGCGATGCGCGGGGACACTACAAGGGGCAGAAGCAGATCTGGTTCCTGCTGCAACTGACCGGTCGCGACTGCGACATGAATCTGCGCGCGACGAACCACCCGGAGTTCGACGCCTGGCGCTGGCACGACTACTGGATTCCACTGGAAGTCGTGATCGAATTCAAGCGCGACGTCTACCAGATGGCCCTCACGGAACTCGCGCGCTTCCTGCCGCGCAACGGCCATCACAACCGCTATCTTCGTTCTGGTATGCGGCCGCCACCGGTGCGCGAAGATCATCGCGCCGCGCCTGACGCGCACAAGCCCGGTCCGGTCGAGCCGGCATGCCCCGGCGCCGAGGCGGGCAAGAACCACTGACACCGGAACCGCCGCCGGTACCGCCAAGCCGAGAGCCCCGGCCTGCCGGACTGGTCGACCGATGCGGCCTCAGCTTCGCAGGACGAGGTTGTCGCGGTGGATCAGCTCGGGCTCGTTCGCGTAGCCGAGCGCCTGCTCGATCTCCGACGACGGCCGGCGGGCGATCAGCCTCGCCTCGGCGCTCGAGTAGTTCGCGAGCCCACGCGCCACTTCGGCGCCCACCGCGTCGTGCACCGCGATCACATCGCCGCGATGGAAATCTCCGCGCACCGACACGACGCCGATCGGCAACAGGCTCTTGCCGCCGTGACGCAGCATCGTCGCGGCGCCATCGTCGACCGCCACCGCGCCGCGCAGTTGCAGGTGATCGGCCATCCATTGCTTGCGGGCTGCCAGCTTCGGCGTCGCGGCGACCAGCGCGCTGCCGATCCCCTCGCCGGCGGCCAGGCGCAGCAGCACGTCCGGTTCCCGGCCCCAGGCGATGACGGTCGAGGCACCGCTGCGCGCGGCCCGGCGTGCCGCCAGCACCTTCGTGATCATGCCGCCGCTGCCCAGGCTGCTGCCGGCACCGCCGGCCATGTGCTCGAGCGCCGGATCGCCGGCGGTCGCGCGGTCGACGAAGCGCGCCGTCGGGTCGCGCCGCGGGTCGGCCGAGTAGAGGCCGCGCTGGTCGGTGAGGATCACCAGCGCATCTGCCTCGATCAGGTTCGCAACCAGTGCGCCGAGCGTGTCGTTGTCGCCGAACTTGATCTCGTCGGTGACCACGGTGTCGTTCTCGTTGATGACCGGGATCACGTTCAGCGCGAGGAGCGTCAGCAGCGTCGAACGCGCATTGAGGTAGCGCTCACGGTCGGCCAGGTCGGCATGCGTCAGCAGCACCTGCGCGCTGCCCATGCCGTAGTGCCTGAACTCGCTCTCGTAGATCTGCGCCAGACCCATCTGGCCGACGGCGGCGGCGGCCTGCAACTCGTGCAGTTCCTTCGGCCGGGCGGTCCAGCCGAGGCGCTTCATCCCCTCGGCGATGGCGCCGCTGGAAACCATCACCAGCTCGCGCCCTTCGGCGGCGAGTGCGGCCAGCTGACGGCACCAGTTGCCGATCGCTTCGGGGTCGATGCCACGACCCTCGTTGGTGACCAGGGTCGAGCCGACCTTGACGACGATGCGGCGCGCGTTGCGCAGCAGCTCACTCATCGGCGGCCTCGGCGGTGAAGCGGGGGTCGGGAGCCTGTTCCGCCGGGCGCCGCGTCGAGGCGACCTGCGTATAAACGGACTGCATCAGCACCTGGCAGCCTTCGCGCGTCAGCGCGGAGATGCCATGCACCGGCCCCTTCCAGCGCAGACGACGGACGAACTCGGCCACCCGTGCCTCGCGCTCATCAGGCGGCAGCATGTCGATCTTGTTCAGCACCAGCCAGCGCGGCTTGCGGTGCAGCCCGGGGTCGTAGGCCTTCAGCTCGGCGACGATCGCGCGGGCCTGCGCCACCGGGTCGACCGAGTCGTCGAGCGGCGCGATGTCGACCACGTGCAGCAGCAGGCGCGTGCGCTGGAGGTGGCGCAGGAAGGTGTGTCCGAGTCCTGCGCCCTCAGCTGCACCCTCGATCAGGCCGGGAATGTCGGCCAGCACGAAGCTCTGCTCCGGCGCAATCCGCACCACGCCGAGGTTCGGGTGCAGCGTCGTGAACGGGTAGTCGGCGATCTTCGGGCGAGCGTTCGAAACGGCCGCGATCAGGGTCGACTTGCCCGCATTGGGCATGCCGAGCAGGCCGACGTCGGCGAGCAGGCGGAGCTCGAGCCGCAGCGACTTCTGCTCGCCAGGCCAGCCGGGCGTCTTCTGACGCGGCGTGCGGTTGGTGCTCGACTTGAAATGCAGGTTGCCGAAGCCCCCGTCGCCGCCCTTGGCGAGCAGGACCTTCTCGTCGGGCACCAGCAACTCGGCGAGCAAGCTGTCCGACTCAGCGTCGATGATCATCGTGCCGATCGGCATGCGCAGCACGATGTCCCCGCCGGCGGCGCCGAACTGATCCGAGCCGCGGCCCGGCTCGCCGTTACGCGCCTGATGCCGGCGTGCATACCGAAAATCGATCAGCGTGTTGAGGTTGGGGTCGCCCAGCGCCCAGACACTGCCGCCGCGCCCGCCGTCGCCGCCGTTCGGCCCGCCGAAGGGGATGAACTTCTCGCGCCGGAAACTGACGCAGCCGGCGCCGCCGTGACCGGCCGCGATCTCGATCGTCGCTTCGTCTACGAACTTCATCTCGGTTCTCTCGCGGAGTCGCGTGGCGCGAGCGTAGCCGGTCGAACGCCGCACGGGGCCGGCACCCTGGCGCAAGCGTCGGGTCCTGAAAACGACACAGCCCCGGGCGGGCCGGGGCTGTGGGGTCCTGCGCCGCCGTCGCGCGGCGGCTTGCCGTCAGGCGGCCTTAACGACCACCGTCGAACGATTCCGCGGGCCCTTGACCGTGAACTCGACCTGACCATCGACCAACGCGAACAGCGAGTGATCGCGCCCGACGCCGACGTTGGGGCCGGGATGGAAGCGCGTGCCACGCTGGCGCACGATGATCGAGCCGGCCGACACGACCTGCCCGCCGAACACCTTGACCCCGAGCATCTTCGGCTTTGAGTCGCGGCCGTTGCGGGTCGAGCCCCCGCCCTTTTTCTGTGCCATGGTTCAGCTCCTGGTAGCGGTCGACTCAGGCGGTAACCGCGCTGATCTCGAGCTCGGTGAAGGCTTGGCGGTGGCCCTGGCGCTTCTGGTAGTGCTTGCGGCGCCGCATCTTGAAGATGTGGACCTTGTCGTGCCGGCCATGGCCCACGACGGTCGCCTTGACGGTCGCGCCCGCGACCAGCGGCGTGCCGACCGTCAGCTCCGAGCCGGAACCGAGGGCGAGGACCTGGTCGATCACGACCTCCTGGCCCACGTCGGCGCCGAGCTGCTCGACCTTGATCTTCTCGCCCGCGGCAACCTTGTACTGCTTGCCGCCAGTCTTGATGACCGCGTACATACGAACTCCTCTGAGTGGATCCGGCGGGCCAGGCTCAAAGCCTGGCGGTGCCTGATGCCGCGTCGGCGAGCCCTGCACAATCGAAGGACACGGCGCGGTGCTTGCGTCGGGCCCCGCACGTCAGCCGAAGCTGACCCGAACCCTACACACCCCGCATCTGACGCGAAGCCCAACAGTATAGCACGCTGACGCCTCGTCCGCCTCAGGCCCGCCCCCCTGCGGATTTCACGCGGGCTGCCTTCCTATAATTCGCAACCTGTCCACATTGGTCCGTCGTGCAATCCCCGATCCTTACGCCTGTCGATCCGCTGTCTGAGGTCGAGCATGCGCTCTCGATCGAGATGCAGGAGGTCGACGCCATCATCCGGGCGCGTCTCGCGTCGGACGTCGCGCTGATCAACCAGATCGCGCAGTACATCATCGGCGCCGGCGGCAAGCGCATGCGACCGAAGCTGGTGTTGATGTTCGCCAGCGCGCTCGGCTTCCACGGGTCGGAACGTTTCGAGCTGGCCGCCACGGTCGAGTTCATCCACACGGCGACCCTGCTGCACGACGACGTGGTCGACGAGTCGGCGCTTCGCCGCGGCCGGCCGACGGCCAACGCGATCTTCGGCAATGCGGCCAGCGTGCTGGTCGGCGACTTTCTCTACTCGCGCGCCTTTCAGATGATGGTGTCGGTGAATCGCATGCGCGTACTCGACGTGCTGGCCGACGCCACCAACGTCATCGCCGAGGGCGAAGTGCTCCAGTTGATGAACATGCACGACGCCGACCTCGACGTCGATGACTACCTGCGCGTCATCCGCTTCAAGACCGCCAAGCTGTTCGAGGCCAGCGCGCGGCTCGGCGCGGTGCTGGCAGAGGCGCCGCGCGACATCGAGGACGCCTGCGCCGACTACGGGCGAGCGCTGGGCACCGCGTTCCAGCTCGTCGACGACCTGCTCGACTACGAAGGCGACGCCGCCCTGCTCGGCAAGAACGTCGGCGACGACCTTCGCGAAGGCAAGCCGACGCTGCCCCTGCTCGTCGCGATGCAACGCGGATCAAGCCAGGAATGCGAGCTGATCCGCCACGCGATCGAGAACGGCGAGGTGGCACGTCTGCGCGAGATCGTCGAGATCGTCCGGCGCACCGGCGCCCTCGAGGTCACGCGCAACGCGGCTCGCAGCGAGGCGACGCGGGCCCGGGCAGCGCTGGTCGCACTGCCTGGCTCGGCACGCAAAGACGCTCTGCTAGAATTCTGCGTTCGGTCGGTGGAGCGGTCTTCGTAGGTCTGCAGATGTCGTTGCAGGCGCTTCGACACAGCGACAGGCCCCCACACGACACCGGCACATGCCGGTGAACGCAAGTCAGCCGGCGTGACGCCGGCCGCGGCGACCAACATCGGGGTGTAGCTTAGCCTGGTAGAGCGCTACGTTCGGGACGTAGAGGCCGGAGGTTCGAATCCTCTCACCCCGACCAGATTCCCGGTCTTTCCTTCGAGCTTCGAGCGAGTGCCCCTTGCCGCGCCATGTGGTGTCTTTCGTCACGACGCGCGGGCTCGGCACCGCGGCACCACGCGACTCGAAATCGGCCGACTCGCTCACCGTGCATTGTTGCCGGGCCGCAAGTGTGTGAAGGTTTACAGTGCCGGTCCGATCGAAGAAGATCGTTTCGACCCTCACGCGTGAACCCTCGTCTCCTACGTGGACACATTGGCTGATGCCCCTCACTCGGCCCTGTCGGGCGTCGCCCGGGTCCTGGTTCACGCCGGGAAGCTGAACGCCAAGACAGCCGAGGATCTGGTCCGCTCCTCGCGAGACAGGCGCCTGAGCTTCGTCTCCGCCGTGATCGCCGCCGGCGCAGTGTCGCCTTCCGAATTGGCGCACACGTTGTCGACGGCGCTGGCCCTGCCGCTCCTCGACCTCAACGCGGTCGACCTGCAGCGCCTGCCGCGCAACATCATCGAGGCACGCCTGGCGGCGCAATACCAGGTCGTCGTGCTCGGCAAGCGGGGCAACCGCCTGTTCATCGGCGGCGCCGACCCGACCGACCAGGACGCCGTCGAGCGGATCAAGTTCGCGACCCAGCTGTCGCCCGAGTGGGTCATCGTCGAGCACGACAAACTCGAGAAGCTTGTCGAAGCGCAGTCGGCCTCGGCCGCCGAGACGCTCGAGGCGATGAGCAACACCGACTTCGATTTCGAGGTCACCGACGAAGAGCCGGCGTCGCAGGAGGCGCCGGACACCGCCACCGACGTCGAGGACGCACCGGTCGTGCGCTTCCTGCAGAAGATGCTGGTCGACGCCATCAATGCACGCGCCTCCGACCTCCACTTCGAACCCTACGAGTACCACTACCGGGTGCGCTTTCGCATCGATGGTGAATTGCGCGAGATCACGCAGCCGCCGATCGCGATCAAGGACAAGCTGTCTTCGCGCATCAAGGTGATCTCGCGCCTGGACATCTCCGAGAAGCGCGTGCCGCAGGACGGCCGCATGAAGCTGAAGTTCGGCAGCAAGGCGATCGACTTCCGCGTCAGCACGCTGCCCACGCTGTTCGGCGAGAAGATCGTGATCCGGATCCTCGACCCGTCGAGCGCCAAGCTCGGCATCGAGGCACTCGGCTACGAAAAGGCAGAGAAGGACCGCCTGCTGGCGGCGATCAAGCGCCCCTACGGGATGATCCTCGTCACCGGCCCGACCGGCAGCGGCAAGACCGTCTCGCTCTACACCTGCCTGAACATCCTGAACCAGCCGGGCGTCAACATCTCGACCGTCGAGGACCCGGCGGAAATCAACCTGCCGGGCATCAACCAGGTCAACGTCAACGACAAGGCCGGGCTCAACTTCGCCGCCGCGCTCAAGTCCTTCCTGCGCCAGGACCCGGACATCATCATGGTCGGCGAAATCCGCGACCTCGACACCGCCGACATCGCGATCAAGGCCGCGCAGACCGGCCACCTGGTGATGTCGACGCTGCACACCAACGACGCGCCGACGACGCTGACGCGCCTGTTGAACATGGGCGTGGCGCCCTTCAACATCGCCTCGAGCGTGCTGTTGATCACGGCCCAGCGGCTGGCGCGCAAGCTGTGCGAGAACTGCAAGGCGCCAGCCGACTACCCGCGCGAGGCGATGCTGCGCGCCGGCTTCAAGGACGAAGAACTCGACGGCAGCTGGAAGCCCTACCGCGCCGTGGGCTGCACCTCGTGCAACAACGGCTACCGCGGTCGCGTCGGCATCTATCAGGTGATGCCGATCAACGAGGAGATCCAGCGCATCATCCTCAGCGAGGGCACGGCGATGGACATCGCCGCGCAGGCCCAGCGCGACGGCGTGCGCGATCTGCGGCAATCCGGCCTCGTCAAGGTGCGCCTGGGCGTGACAACGCTCGAAGAAGTGATCTCGGTCACGAACGAGTAGGCGGTTTCGGGCCAAACTGCCAAGGGGTACTCCCGGAGGGATCATGGCGACTGCTGCAGCCGCGAGGAACATCAAGGATTTCGTCTTCGACTGGGAAGGCAAGGACAAGACCGGCAAGGTCGTCCGGGGCGAGATCCGCGCGGGCGGCGAGGCGATGGTCAGCGCGAGCCTGCGTCGCCAGGGCATCCTCGTCACGCGGGTGAAGAAGCGCCGCATGGGCGGCGGCAAGTCGATCAAGCAGAAGGACATCGCGATCTTCACGCGCCAGCTGGCGACGATGATGCGATCGGGCGTCCCGCTGCTGCAGGCTTTCGACATCGTCGCCCGGGGCAGCACCAACCCGCGCATGACGCGCCTGCTCAACGACATCCGCGTCGACGTCGAGACCGGCACCAGCCTGTCGGCGGCCTTCCGCAAGCACCCGCTGTACTTCGACGCGCTGTACTGCAACCTGATCGAGGCCGGCGAGGCCGGCGGTATCCTCGAAGAGCTGCTCGAACGCTTGGCCATCTATCAAGAAAAGACGATGGCCATCCGCAACAAGATCAAGTCCGCCTTGATCTATCCCGTAGCGGTGATCACGGTGGCCTTCATCGTGCTCGCGGTGATCATGATCTTCGTGATTCCGGCGTTCAAGGAGGTGTTCACCTCGTTCGGCGCCGACCTCCCTGCACCGACCCTGTTCGTGATGGGAATCTCCGAGGTCTTCGTCGCCTGGTGGTGGGCGATCTTCGGCTTCATCGGCGGCGGCATCTATTTCTTCCTCGAGTCGTGGAAGCGCTCGGAGAAGATGCAGAAGACGATGGACCGCCTGCTGCTGCGCGCACCGGTGTTCGGCTCGATCGTCAACAAGTCGGCGGTCGCGCGATGGACGCGCACCTTGTCGACCATGTTCGCCGCCGGCGTGCCGCTCGTCGAGGCGCTCGACTCCGTGGGCGGCGCCTCGGGCAATGCGGTCTTCGCCGAGGCGACCGAGCAGATCCAGAAGGACGTCTCCACCGGGTCATCGCTCACCTCGGCGATGCAGACCACCGGCGTGTTCCCGACGATGGTGCTGCAGATGTGCGCGATCGGCGAGGAGTCCGGCTCGATCGACCACATGCTCGGCAAGGCGGCCGAGTTCTACGAGGACGAGGTCGACGAGGCGGTCAAGGGCCTCTCGACGCTGATGGAGCCTTTCATCATCGTCATCCTGGGCACGCTGATCGGCGGCATCGTCGTCTCGATGTACCTGCCGATCTTCAAGCTCGGCCAGGTCGTCTGACGCCGCGCGCTGGATGGATGCGCTGACGGCCGAGCTGCTGTTCGGCCCTGCGCTGCTGGCGGTCCTGGGACTGCTGATCGGCAGCTTCCTCAACGTCGTCGTGCACCGGCTGCCGCTCATCCTGGAGCGCGGCTGGAAGCGCGACAGCGCCGAGATGCTCGGCGTCGAGGTCGACCTGCCGCCGGCGATCGGCATCGCGACGCCGCGCTCGCGCTGCCCGTCGTGCGGGCATGCGATCACCTGGTACGAGAACATCCCGGTGCTGAGCTACCTGTGGCTGCGCGGGCGCTGCTCGGCCTGTCGCGCCCGCATCTCGCCGCGCTATCCGCTGCTCGAGCTCATGACGGGGCTGCTGTTCGCGGCGATCGGCTGGCGCTTCGGGCCGCAGCCGGTCGCGCTGCTGTGGTGCGGCTTCGCGGCGACGCTGGTCGCGCTGGCGGCAATCGACTGGGACACGACGCTGCTGCCCGACGGCTTGACGCTGCCGCTGCTGTGGGGCGGCCTGGTGGCCGCCGCGCTCGGCTGGACCCTGCCGCTGTCGAGCGCTGTCTGGGGCGCGGTCGTCGGCTACCTGTCGCTCTGGTCGGTCTACTGGGTGTTCAAGCTCCTGACCGGCAAGGAGGGCATGGGCTTCGGCGACTTCAAGCTGCTCGCCGCGCTCGGAGCCTGGCTGGGCTGGCCGATGATCCTGCCGATCGTGCTCGGCGCTTCGGTGTTGGGCGCGATCGTGGGCCTCGTGATGAAGGCGAGCGGGGCGCTGCGCGAGGGGCGCTACGTGCCCTTCGGGCCGTTTCTCGCCAGCGCCGGCCTGGCCATGCTGCTGATCGGCTCGCCGACCGTGCAGCGGTGGCTCGGATGGGCCTGAGCGACGCGGTGGTGCCGGCGAGCGGCTCGCGCGCAGGGACCCGCCGCATCGGCCTCACCGGCGGCATCGGCAGCGGCAAGAGCACCGTCGCCGGGTTCTGGCAGGCACGCGGCGCGGTGCTGGTCGACACCGATGCGATCTCGCGCGAGCTCACCGCGGCCGGGGGCGCCGCGATGCCGCGCCTGCGGGAAGTCTTCGGCGAGTCGATCGTCGACGCCGACGGCTCGCTGCACCGGCCACGCATGCGCGAGCTGGCCTTCACGCAGCCCCAGCTGCGGCGCCAGCTGGAGGCGGTGCTGCACCCGCTGATCGGCCTCGAGACGCAACGGCGCGCCGCAGCGGCGGGAGAGGCGCTGGTGGTGTTCGACGTGCCGCTGCTCGTCGAGTCGGGCCGCTGGCGCGGGCAGGTCGAGCGCGTGCTCGTCGTCGACTGTCCGCGCGAGGTGCAGCTCGAACGCGTGATGCGGCGCTCCGGCCTGGCACGCGAAACCGTCGAGCGCATCATCGACCAGCAGGCCGACCGCGCGACACGGCGCGCCAGCGCCGACGCGGTGATCGACAACGGCGCCGCCTCGCTGGGCGAGCTCGAAGCCGCGGTCGCCTGCCTCTGGCGCCTCTGGCACGCCACCGACCACGCCTGACCTGCCAGTCGCGACAGCCCCGGGCAACGGCGAAGGCTGTGAAACAATGCCGCCTTCGCGCGCGGCACGGGCCCGCGCGCCGCTGGAGGACGTCCCGCCTTGGTGCTCTACGAATACCCGTTCAACGAGAGCATCCGCACGATGCTGCGGCTGGAACACCTGTTCGACCGTCTCGGACAGCTGATGACGCGCGACGCCACGGTCGACCATCACTTCGCGCTGGTGACAATGTTCGAGATCGTCGACGTCGCCTCGCGGGCCGATCTCAAGGCCGACCTGCTGATGGACCTCGAGCGCCACAAGCAACAGCTCAACAGCTACCGCGGCAACCCATCGGTGTCCGAAGCCTCGCTCGACGAGATCGTCGGCCGCATCGAACACGCCTTCAACGGGCTCAACGAGTTGCCGGGCAAGGCCGGCCACGACCTGAACGGCAACGAGTGGCTGATGAGCATCCGCAGCCGCGTCAGCATCCCTGGCGGCACCTGCGAGTTCGACCTGCCGGCGTACTACGCCTGGCAACAGCACGAGCCCGCGCGCCGACGCGCTGACCTGATGGCCTGGGCGGGCAGCCTGCTGCCGCTGGCCGAGGCGCTCAGCGTGCTGCTCAACCTGCTGCGCGACACCGGGGTGCCGCACAAGGTGACCGCGATCGGCGGCCAGTACCAGCAGAGCCTGCCGCCCGGCAAGCTCTACAGCCTGCTGCGCGTGCGCATCGACCCGGCCACCGGCGTCGTGCCCGAGATCAGCGGGCACCGGCTGATGGCACAGGTGCGGATGATGAAGCCCGAGCCCGACGGGCGCCTGCGCCCGAGCGCCGACGACACCTCGTTCGAGATGACGCTGTGTGCATGAAGCATCCGCCCGGGGCATGCGCTGCGCGTCGGCCGGCGCCCAGGGGACGCGCCCGGCGGCTGCGCGCACCCGCATGACCGAAGAGGGCTGGACGGGTCGCACGATCCGCTGCCCGGCCTGCGGCGGCCCGAGCCGCTACGCGCCGGACAATCCCTCGCGCCCGTTCTGCGGCGAGCGCTGCCGCCACCTCGACCTCGGCGCCTGGGCCAGCGAGAGCTACCGCGTGGAGGCGCCGCCCCCGCGCGACGAGGACTGGTCGGCCACGACCGACCCCGGCTGAGCGCAGCGCCTTTTTTCTCCTTCTTCGACTGGCGCGCGTCTTGAAGTGCCGCGGCCGGCCCCTATACTTCCGCCGTTAGCACTCTGACAAGACGAGTGCCAACACCGGAGACCGGCCTCCCGCCAGGGCCTCATCAACAAGTCAGCTTGCACGAACTTCCATCGCAAGCGGCTTTCGCAGTCCATCTGATCCTTAGGAGATGCAATGAAACTTCGTCCGTTGCACGATCGTGTGATCGTCAAGCGTCTGGAGCAGGAAACCAAGACCGCCTCGGGCATCGTGATCCCCGACAACGCCGCCGAGAAGCCCGACCAGGGCGAAGTGCTGGCCGTCGGCCCGGGCAAGCGCAACGACAAGGGTGATTTCGTGGTCCTGAACATCAAGGTCGGCGACCGCGTGCTGTTCGGCAAGTACAGCGGCCAGACCGTCAAGGTCGACGGCGACGAGCTGCTCGTGATGCGCGAGGAAGACCTTTTCGCCGTCGTCGAGAAGTGACCCGCAACCCCGACTAACCGGAGAAATCGAACATGGCAGCAAAAGACGTGGTGTTTGGCGGCGATGCCCGCGCGCGTATGGTGGAAGGCGTGAATATCCTGGCCAACGCGGTCAAGGTCACGCTGGGCCCGAAGGGCCGCAATGTGGTGCTCGAGCGCTCGTTCGGCGCCCCCACCGTCACGAAGGACGGTGTCTCGGTCGCCAAGGAGATCGAGCTCAAGGACAAGCTCCAGAACATGGGCGCGCAGATGGTCAAGGAAGTCGCTTCCAAGACCAGCGACAACGCCGGTGACGGCACCACGACCGCCACCGTGCTGGCCCAGGCCATCGTGCGCGAAGGCATGAAGTACGTGGCCGCCGGCATGAACCCCATGGACCTGAAGCGCGGCATCGACAAGGCCGTCACCGCCCTGGTCGCCGAGCTGAAGAAGGCCTCCAAGGCCACCACCACCAGCAAGGAAATCGCCCAGGTCGGCTCCATCTCGGCCAACTCCGACGAATCCATCGGCAAGATCATTGCCGACGCGATGGACAAGGTCGGCAAGGAAGGCGTGATCACCGTGGAAGACGGCAAGAGCCTGGACAACGAACTCGACATCGTTGAAGGCATGCAGTTCGACCGCGGCTACCTGTCGCCCTACTTCATCAACAACCCCGAGAAGCAGGCTGCCCTGCTGGACAACCCGTTTGTCCTGCTCTTCGACAAGAAGATCAGCAACATCCGTGACCTGCTGCCCACGCTGGAGCAAGTGGCCAAGGCCGGCCGTCCGCTGCTGATCATTGCCGAAGAAGTTGAAGGCGAAGCCCTGGCCACGCTGGTGGTCAACACCATCCGCGGCATCCTG
>JAMHWF010000129.1:0-5462 GCA_035911095.1 Ideonella sp.
CATCGACGCGTAGGCCGAGCCGCCGGCGAACGCCAGCACCACCAACGCGGCGGCGCCGACCTGCATCAGCTTGGTCTTCACGAAGGTCATGTCGACCTTGAACGCCAGCGCGCCCTGCCGCAGATCGAAGCTGGCGCGCCCGCCGGCGACGTCGAGCGCGGTGGCGATCGCCAGGGCGCCGCCGTCGACCGCGCCGGTCTCGGCCTGGCGCGGGGCCAGGAACGCCGCCGCGTCGGTCGCGCTGATCGTCGCCACCGGCAGGCGCAGCTCGTCGGCGACGAAGCCGGACAGGCCGCGCAGCCGGCTGCCGCCGCCGACCAGGATCACCCGGCCCACCGCCAGGCCGGTCTTGGCCCGGGCCGCCGCCAGGCTCTGGCGCAGCTCGCGGACCCACGGGCCCAGCTCGGTGATCAGCACCTCGTGGACGCGCTGCCACGCCTCGCTGGGCGCCGGGTTGCCGCTCGACGCGACGAAGCCGTCGGTGTGCTTGGCGTGCTCGGCCTCGGCGAAGCCCAGCCGCCAGTTCTTGACGATCGCGTCGGTGACGTGGCGACCGCCGCGGGTGAGCGAGCGCGACCACTGCGGCTTGCCGTGGCGGGAGATCACGACGTGGGTGTGCTCGTGGCCGACGTCGACGATCGCCGTGGCCACGTCGTCGGTGGCGCGGTCGAGCCGCGCCAGCGCCGCCACCGTGACCAGGCCGCGGGCCTCGGCGCCGGCGGCGCTGGTCAGCGCGATCAGCTCCTGGGCCCGGGCCTGGCGCATCGAGTACGTGAGCACGCGCATGCCCTCGGTCGGCGCCGCCACCCGGCCGCGCGCCGGCGCGCCAGGATCGGCCGGCGCGACCGGCACCGCGCCCAGCGGCTCGAACGCATAGACCAGGTCCTCGAGATCGACCGGCACCACGCCCTCGAGCTCGGCGCCCACGGCCTTGTCGAGGTCGGAGCGGCGCAGCGACTTGAAGCCGAACTCGAGCACGTGCACGAACACCTGGGCGCCGCCGACGGCGAGGTAGCCGGTGTCGTGGTCGAGCTTGTGCTCGCGGACGATGCCCGCCAGCACGCGCCCGGCGCGCTGCTCGTACGGCTCGTCGCCGGCCGGCACGACGCGCTCGAACACCTCGCCGACCGTGGCGTGGCGGAACCCAGCGCTGGCGATGGCGACCTTGACGCTCCACGCGCCCAGGTCGACGGCGAACGTGCGGCTCATGGCGCGGTCCTTGAGTTCGGGATGATCTGGTTCACGACGCTACTCCTCACGCAGGTACAGCCAGGTGCCCTTGTTCTGGCCGGCCTTGAACTTGTCGCGCACGCGGCTGTTCTGGATCAGGAACTCCTGATCCCAGGTGCCGCGGATCGTGCGGCGCAGCGGGTTGAGCGCGCCGCCGCGGGCGACCTCGCCGTAGACCTCGACCTCGTAGACCCGCGCCGGCCCGGCCTTGGCGATCGCGTTCAGCTTCTCGCGCACCAGCTCGACGCCGACCAGGTTGGGCGGGACCGTCAAGGTCGGCGTGGGCGTCGCGCTGGTAGGCGTGGCCCCCGCCTCACCGGTCGGCGGCGCCAGCGCGGTCTTGGGATCGGCGATGAACGCCCGGAACTCGTCGTTGGTCGGCTGCACCAGACCGAGCTGCACCGCCTGCAGCCACAGCTGCGCCACCTGCCACGCGTTGCCCAGGTCGACCTGCTCGGGGACCTTGGCCGCGAGCTGGATGACCGCCAGCAAGATCTTGGGATCGTCGGCGACGCGCAGGTTGACCTCGCACGCGCCCAGCGTGCGGAACGCGGTGCCGAACAACGCCCAGAAGCGCGCGTCGACGCCGCGCACCAGCTTGAGCTCGGCGACCGAGTCGATCGCGTTGTTCTTGGGCTTGTAGCGATCCTTCAGGTTCTCGTAACCGTAGTCTTCGGCGCCGGCCCGCTGCTCGCCGCGGTCCTGGTCCTTGTCGATGTAGTCCATGATCGCGTCGATCTGGGTCGCGCGATCGCGCCGCCAGCCCTCGGCGTCCTCCTCCTCGAACACCGGGTCGAAGGCGTTGGGGAACAGCAGCCCTTGCAGGGCGCTGCGCACCACGCGGGTGTTGCTCGCCGCCTGCGACGCCGCGCAGTTGACGTTGATCTTGCCGTCGACCGGGGTCATCCGCACGCCGAACGAGCCGAACGACACGCCCAGGCCCTTGGTCTCGCTGAGCGACACGCCGACCGCGCCCTCGACCTGCTCGGCGTCGCCGCCGAACGCGGCGATGAACGTGTCGGCGTAGGTGGTGAGCTGGATCGGCCCGAGCTGATCCTCGAACTGCTCGATCTTCTTCTGCAGCCGCAGCATCAGGTCGGCGAGGTTGAGCCCCGAGCGGGCCAGGAAGTGGGCCCGCACCTGATCGAGGTTGTTGCGCGCGCCGAGCTTGTCGACCTGAGTGCGGGTGCCGAAGTCGTTGACCAGCACCAGGCACAGCGCGATCGCGGTGACCACCATCAGGATCGCCACGCCGGCGCGGTGGCGCGCCGACGCGGGCGCGCGGCGCCGCCGGGTGCGGGGCGGACGGCGGGCGGTCACGAGCCGTTCCCCAGGCGCTCCTCGAGGAGCGGCCGCGCTTGGGTGGTCATGGTCTGCTCGTCGCCGCGGGCGTTCTTGTAGGTCACCTTGATCCGGATCCGGGTCGGGATGCGGCCGGCGACGCCGTCGGCCTTGCTCGAGTCCCAGTCGCGCCGCCACTTCTTGTCCTTCCAGTCCCAGTACTCGAACTCGAGCTTCTCGATCGCGTGCATCAGCACGTCGAGCTCGCCGGGCTGGCGCTCCCAGTTCTCGTTCGACGGCCGCCGCAGCTCCTTGCGGAACAGGCTGTCGGCCCGCGGATCCTCGCGATCGTCGTCGAGGAAGTAGGCGATCATCGTCTGGTCCGACTCGTTGGTGTCGGACCACAGCGTCATGTGACCGAACGCCGAGAACCGCACCTCGTCCTCCTTGCCGACGAAGATCGTGCGCTTGTTGTCGAGCGACTTGTCCTCGTTGTCCGACAGGTAGGCGCTCTCGAGGTCGGTGACCAGCCGCGCCAGCCCCAGCCGGATCTCGTGGTTGCGCTCCTCGATCGCGGTGTAGGTGGTGCGCGCGTCCGACGCCGACTTGAGCGTGGTCCAGGCCAGCGTCATCATCAGGCCGAGGATCGCCATCGCGATCATGATCTCGATCAGCGTCATGCCGCGGGTCGCGAAGCGCCGCCGGTCGCGACGCGGGGTGTGGGCGGCGCTCATATCGGCAGCGCCTTCTGCATCCCGGCGGGATCGGTGACGTAGAGGATGAAGTCGACCTGCTCGTCGTGGATGCCGGTCGACCACGACACCGTCAGCGTGATCCTGCGGACCGACGCCTTCAGCACGTTCTGGATCAGCGTGTACTGCGCCTGGATGAAGCCGCCGGTCTGGGCGCCCTGCGCCGAGTCGGCAGCGCCGCCGCCCCCGCCGAACATGCTCATCATGCCGCCGAGCGCGCTCGACTGGAACTTGTCGGTGGCCGCGGTGCCGTCGCCGTCTTCGCCGCCGCTGCCGCTGCCGGCGCCGGCGCCGCCGTTGGCCAGCGCCATCAGCTTGTCGTAGGTCGGCAGCTCGGCCGGCTCGATGATCGCCTTCCACTTGATGCGCGGGTAGCCCTCGTCATCGAAGTCGCCCTCCTCCTCCTGGACGCCCTCCTGGAAGCCCTCGTCGAGCAGCTGCTCCTCGAGGTCGTACATCTTGCCGCGCGACAGATCGGCGACGACGCCCATGTAGTACGAGGACGACGACGCGGCGATGTTGGTCGCGACGCTCTTGATGAGCAGCACCAACGCCATCCCGAGGATCGCCAGCGCGATCATCACCTCGACCAGCGTGAGGCCGGCCCGGCGCAGCGTGCGGCGGCTCATCGCTCCTCCTCGTCTTCGCCCTTGGCGTTGCGCAAGAGGTGGTCGTCGGGGTTGCGCGGCTCGCCGTCCCTGATCTCGACGCGGCCGGTCAGGCCGTACAGGTAGATCGCGTAGGTGGTGCGGCCGTCGCCGAGCGTGATGATGGCCTTCTCGGCCCAGCCCATCGGGAAGAACGAGATCGACACCTGGCCGCCGGTCACCGACTCCTCGAGGTGCTGCACCCAGACCTCGCGCACCTTGACGCCGCGGTCGCGGTTGATCGCGCGCCGCAGCTCCCGGCCGACCGAGTCGAACGACCGCACCTCGCCGAGCCGCTCGGCGAGCTCCGACGGCAGCTTGTCGACCGGGTAGCAGACCTTGCCGCCGACGTCGCGGCCGGCCAGGGCCATCGCCATCTTGGTCGCGTCCTCGGCGGACTCGACCTTGAGCTGCCCGGCCGGCAGCGTCGCCAGCCGGCCCTGCGCCTCCTCGAGCGCCTTGGCCGCGGCCTCGGGCGAGGCCGCGGCCTCCTCCTTGGCCCGGGTCAGCGTGGGATCACCGAGGCAGGCCTCGACCCAGTACGCCTGCTGGTCGAGATCGATCACCAGCCGCACCGGCGTCGCGCTCTCCATCGCCAGCATCTGGGTCCGGCGCATCACCGCGGCCAGATCGAGCGTGTCGCGGGTCAACGCCTGCGACGACAGCACCCGGAAGCCGCTGTAGCCGAGGTAGGCGAGCAGCCCGATGATCGCCAGCACGATCATGATCTCGAGCACCGTCATGCCGCGGGCCACCCGGCCGCCGAGGGCGGCGCGGGCGGTGCGACACGAGGGGGCCCGACGGGTCATGACCTACTCCCAGCTCTTGATGTCGTCGCCGGTGCCGTCCTTGCCGTCCGGCCCCTTCGAGTACACGGCGATCGAGCCCGGGCTGAGGCCGGCCGGCAGATCGCCGCCGCACTTCAGCACGTACTCCTCGCCCCACGGGTCCTTGGTGTCCTTCGAGTTCATGAACTCGGTCAGATCGGACAGCTGCGGGCAGCCCTTCGAGCCGGGCTTGGCCGACCAGTCGGTGTAGGCCTCGAAGGCGAACTTCTTGACCATGTTGCGCGCGGTCTCGACCTTCGACGACGACAGCGCCTTGAACACCCGGGGGCCGACCAGGAAGCCCATGACCAGGGCCAGGATGGCCAGCACGATCATGATCTCGAGCAGCGTCATCGCGACCAGGCCACGGGCGGTGACCTTGCCGGCGCGCCGGCGCTGGCGCCGGGTGAGTAGAGCCTGGAGGTTGAACGAACGCATCGGAGTCTCCTTGAGCCTGGCGGTCACAGTCACTTCCCTCCGAACGAGCCCATCGACATGATGGGCTGGAGGATCGAGAACACGACGAAGGCCACCGAGCCGCCCATGGCGACGAGCATCAGCGGCTCGAGCATCGAGGTCAGCCGCGACAGCCGCAGGTCGACCTCGTTCTCGTAGGTGGTGGCGACGCGCTCGAGCATCTGCTCGAGCTGGCCGGCGCGCTCGCCGACCGCGGTCATGTGGGTCATCATCGCCGGGAACTGGCCCGAGCGCTTGAGCGTCACCGC
>JAMHWF010000130.1:0-6904 GCA_035911095.1 Ideonella sp.
CCAGGAGCGCGTTCGTCTTGTCCTCGAGCGTGCGCTCGGTTTCGAGATCCATCGCAGGCACCGCTCGCTTCAACGCGGCGAGGTGCTCCGCCGGGACGCGCCCGTGGCGGTCGATGATGCCGGCGGCGCGGATAGCGTCTTCGATGCCCGTGATCATCTGGGTCAGCGCAGCGAGATCATCGCCGGCGAAGCAGGTGGGCCCGTCGCTGGCGCTCGACACGCGGTCCACCAACTCGGCCAGGGCGACGGCCCGCGCGGAGTCCACCAAGCGCCAGAGCGAGATCGCCTGCTCGAGGTAGTCCCAGCCGTAGCGGAGCCGGTCGATCGCGTGCGCGTCTTCGAGCGACTGCGCATGGGGAGCGAGGCGGAACTTGTAGAGCGTCATACGCCGTACGCGACCCGCTCGTCGACTGTTCGAATGAAGCGGTCGTCCATGGGTGCCGTGGTCCTTCGCCGCGCGCGTGCCGGCGCGTCACGCCCCTGCCAGGCGCGTCATCTCCGGATAGTGGTAGACCGCCGACGTCGCCGGCGGCTGTCGCGATGTCGCCACCATGGCCCGCGCGATCGTGTCGACGGTGATCGACCGGTACTTCTTCGGCGTCGCGAACGAGAACACCGGCAGCACCTTCTCGAGCAGCCACGGCGTGTGCTGCGAGCCGATGATCATCCCCGGTCGGAACACGCTCACGACCGGCGGACCGTCCCGCTTCACCGCCTCCTCGGCCTCGCCCTTCACGCGGGCGTAGCGCGCCATCCCCGCGGCGCCGGAGCCCGTCGCCTTCGCCGTCGGGTTCGCCCCCGCCGCCGACAGGAACGCCAGGTGCCGGACGCCTGCCGCGGCCAGGCCACGCGCGAACGCCGCGTTCAGCTCCACGTCGATCGCCCGGTGCTCGTCGATCGTCAGCTTGCCGGTCCCCGCGCCCACCCCGAGCGCGCTCAGGCCCACCGCCGCGCCCGCGCTCGCCTCCTGCGTCGCCCGCTCGAGCTCCGCCGGCGCCATCGTCGGCACCAGCACCTCGCGCAGCTCCACCCCCGCCGCCTGCGCCAGCGCCACCTGCTCCGGCTGCGACCGCCGCACCAGGCTCACGATCGGCGCCAGCGTCCCATCGCGCACCAGCGCCGCGATCACCGCTTTGCCCACCGAGCCCGAGGCACCGAGGACCACCGCGCCGCGCTTGTTCGTCATCGCGATCTCGTACCGCATTTCGAGCCCCGTGAGCGGTGGTGCATCCGGTCGGATGGACGCCGATCGGATGGGCGGCCGCTCGATGCGGGCCGGACACCCTCGCGGTCGCTCACGCGAGGCAGGGCTCAGGGCGCGCAGTCATAGTCGTAGGTCGTGGTGGTGACGGCGCGGCCCTGCTCGCCGGTCTCCACCACGGTGACCAGGCGGTCAGCGGCGTAGGTGAAGACGCTCTTGCGGGCGGTGGTGCCCGAGGTGATCGTCGCCAGGCGGCCGGCGGCGTCGTAGGTCAGCGTGTCCTGCCAGGTGGTGTCGCGGAACACCAGGCGGCCCGACGCGTCGTAGCGAAACGTCGCGCGATCGCCGGCGTCGTCCTCGGTGATCTGCCGGCCGGCGGCGTCGTAGCCGAAGCCGAGGTGGCTGCCGTATGGATCGATGGACTCGATCACGCGGCCGGCGTCGTCATAGACGAAGGTCCAGATCGCGTCGCGGTCGGGCGGCGGCAGGCGGCGGCGCACCCGCGTGATGCGGCCGGCGTCGTCGCGCGTGATCGTGTAGGTGCTATCGCCTTGATGCCACGCCTCCAGCGCACCGCGCGCGTCGTAGTCGAAGTGCTCTCGTAGTGGATCGGTCGAGAGCTGCGCCAGACGGCCGGCGTCGTCGTAGTACGCACGCACCGCGCGCCCCGGCAGGGCGTGCCCGTCGATCGCCGTCACGCGCTGCCAGCCGCACGGGCGCGCGCACCCCGCGCAGTAGACCTCCTCCAGGTCGAGCTCCGGCGACGGACATCCCGGGAACACGAACGGGATGATGCTCATGATGCTGCGGCCGTCGTTGCGGTACGCGCTCGGCGGACAGCTGGCCAGCGACGTCGTCGTCGCGCCTGCGTCGGGCATGGCCGGAGCGTCGGGGGCGGCCGCGGCGTCGAGCGCGATGGCCGCGGCCGCCGCGGTGCGCGTCGGCGCGGGTGCCGGCTTCGACTCCGAGCGACACGCCGCGATCGCGACCGCCACGCACGCGAGGCGCGCGCGCGGGCCGCACGAGCGCGGCGAGGATCGGATCACGGCACCCGCGGCCATCGCGCCGACGATAGCCCACGGCGTGGCGCGATTGCACGCTCACCGCGACCGCCCGCCGGCGGCCGCGTCCCGCGGTAACGTCCGGGCATGGACCTCGGCGACATCGACACGCAGCAGAAGATCGATGAGCTCGAACGGCTGCTCGCGGGCGACGACGCTGCCGCGCTGTTCGACGCGGGCATCCGCGCACGCATCGCCGGCGAGTTCCGCGACTGCGACGGGATGATCGGCCTGCCGCTGCCCGACCCCGAGCTCGTCGCGAAGATGAAGCAGCTCTCGAATGACGCGCTCGATCGCGCCGCCGAGCTGGGCAACATCGAGGCCGGCGTCGACGCGGCGAATCGCATCTACTTCGCGCGGCGAGCCGATCGCGCCGCGACCGCGCTCGCGTACCTCGAGCGCGCGCCCGACGATCCGCGCGCGCTGTACCTGCTCGGGCTCTGCTACGGCGCCGCGTTCGGCGTGCCCAAGGATGAGGCCAAGAGCCTCGACCATCACGAGCGCGCCGCCCGCGCCGGCAGCGCGGACGCGATGTTCGAACTCTACGTCTACTACGCGAAGGGCATCGGCACCGCCGTCGACAACGCCAGGGCGGTCGACTGGTGCCGGCAGGCCGCCGAGGCTGGCTCGTCGCGGGCGATGGCGAACCTCGGCGGCTTCTACGCGACCGGCAACGGCGTCGAGCAGGACGGCGCGCAGGCCATCGCCTGGTACACCAAGGCCGCCGACGCCGGCTCGGGCCGCGCCGCCGCGACGCTCGGCGTGATGTATGCGCTCGGCGACTCCGTCGAAGCGGACGACGAGAAGGCGAAGCAGTTCTTCGGCCAGGCCGGTGAGCTCGGGTTCCCGTGGTGGGACATGGCCGACCAGTGCGGCCTGGATCCCGACGACTACGAGTAGCGCAGATTCAGGTCGACGCTGAGCGGTGCCCCGGCCCACTTCCTGCGTCGCCCGCTCGAGCTCCATTCGCGCCGACCCGCGTTCCCGCGGAGACGTCCGCGCGGCTTCAGCCGCCGCGCGCCTCGCGCGCTTCCCGCGCGGCGCGGCGCCGCGCATACCCGCGGTACACCCACAAGAGCAGCATCGCCCCAAGCACCGACGCGATGAAGCCGGCCGTCTCGTTGGTGCGATACCAGCCGCCCGCGACGCCGATGAGGCGCGCGGTGATGGCGCCGAGCACGCCGAGCAGCGACGTGACCAGCAGGCCAGCCGGACCGCGCCCCGGCATCAGCAGGCGCGCGAACGCGCCCACGATGAGGCCGACGAACAGGACCCAGAGGATGGACATGCACCCTGCTGTAAGCACGGTCGCCGGGCTGCGCTAGTGGTGCCCGGGGGATCCGCGCGACGGCTACTGGGCCAGGACCGTCACCTGACCGTAGTTGAGGTTGCTGACCTGCGGCGCGCCGGGATGCGTGCAGCGCCCCGCCGGGTTGATGAAGAAGTAGCTCTCCGCGAGCACCGTCGCCGGGTTCAGGTTCTTCCTGAAGTTGAAGGTGTAGCTGTCGGGGAACGGATCCTTCATGTGGCGGTTGTTCGCGTTGCTGGGGTCGTTGGCGATGGTGCGCCGACGCGCGTGGAACTCGGCGGTCCAGTCGGCGAGGCTCTTCTGCCGCTCCGGCACGCTGGCGTAGCCGGCCGCCGACGTGCTCAGGTAGGCGTTGCCGAGCAAGACGCGCTCCTGCAGCGCGCGCCACAGGTCGACCTCGTAGGCCTCGAGGAACACCGCGTTGGTGTCGAGCGTCTCGTTCCACAGCGCCGAGGACAGCTCGTCCGAGTTCGCGATGTCGTTCTTGGTCTGGTACCCGGTGATCTCACCGCGGCGCCCCTCGGCGTTGGCCCACTTGTTCGGGCACCCGCTCGAGGAGCCGCTGAAGGCGCCGAGCGACGGGTTCGCGACCGGCGCCGCCAGCACACCCTGGGTCTTGCCGTTGACCAGCGCGGTCGCCAGCATCTGCTTGCAGCCGACCGTCGCCAGGTTGTACGGGTCGGGTAGCCCCGTGGCCGGGTCGACGGGCAGCGGCCCGAGCGCGGCGTTCATCGTCGAGAACAGCGCCGGCGCGTCGGGATCGATGCCGGTGCGGAACAGGCCGTTGCGACCGTTCTCGAGCGCGAGGTTGGTCTGGTGGTCGAAGTCCTCGAGGTAGCCGAGGTTGGGGGCGACCGGCGCGGCCGGATCTTCTTCCTCGTAGTGCGTCGCGTCGGTCACCTTCGGGAACCCGTCCTGGATCAGCATGTAGTGCATCGTCTTGCGGCGGCCGAGCCCGACGAAGATGGCGTTCTCGACGGCGGTCATGAACGCCTGCGCGTTGGCCTCGGTGTAGCCGCCGGCCCAGACCTGCTCCGGCGCCGCGTCGCCGTTGCCGACATAGCGGTAGTTGTCGACGGCGGTCTTGGCGCCCGCCCAGTTCTGCGGCGTCGCCCAGATGCGCGTGTTGCACCAGCAGCTCGCGTTGACCGGGTCGGCGTGGCTGAGGCAGCGCTTGGGCAGCCGCATCTCACCCGTCAAGAAGTTGAGGCCAGTGACCTTCAGGCTGCCGAGCGCCTGGTAGTGCGTCGCGCTCGCGCGGATGTGCGCGGTGATGTCGTTGATCGTCGCGATCACCGCCGCCTGGTAGTTCGCGTCGCCCGGCGAGCCCATCTTCTTCCGGTAACCACAGTGGGTCGCGTCGACGGTGTAGTTGCCCGAGGTGCCGAAGTCCTTGGTCTCGATCGGCAGCACCGAGCGCGCGACCAGCTCGGTCTGCGAGCTGTCGACGACCGGCAGCGAGCCGAGCGGCTCCGACGGCGTCTCGCTGAACAGCCAGTCCGGGATGCCGTCGCCCGCCAGCAGCTCGAGGAACACCAGCTTGCCGCGCTGGGCCGCGTTCTCCAGCTCCGTGTCGAGCTTCTCGTAGTCGTGCACGTAGATGCCGTTGCCCGGCACCGTCTCCTTGTACAGATCGCGCCAGTTGATGCGCACGACGCCGCCCGTCACGTCCGGGTTGTCCCACGTGCTCTGCAGGATGTAGGGCGAGTTCGAGCTCGCCACCTTCCCGTTGCTGCGTAGGAACTTCCGGCACAGCTTCCCCGTCCCCACCACCACCACGTCCTCGACGCCGTCGCCGTTCGCGTCCCAGGTCTCGCCCCGTCCCGGCAGCGTCCCACCCGCCGCCAGCACGATGTCATCGCACGTCTGCGCCGTCGTCCCCTCGTAGTACCCCTCCGCCTCCTCCGGGCCGAGCGCGTAGATGCCCGACGTCCCGCGCCGCAGCGGCCCGGTCAGCTCGTTGTCGTCGCCAGGCAGCGCGTGCGTGATGTCGTAGGCCCGCGTCGTCTGCAGGCACGCCGTCGTCGTCGCCCCCAGCAGCTCCGCCAGCGACACCCGCACCACCGCGTCCGTCGTCCGCAGCTTCCCGCTCGCCGCCACGAACGTCACGCTCTCGCCTTCGTTCACCGTCACGTTCGGCGGACTGAACGAGCCGTCGAGGTTCACCGTCACCGTGCACGGCGCCGCGCACAACGGCGCCACCACGATCGCCGCCGACAACGTCTCCGTCGCCTCGTCATCCGACGTCACGCACGCCCCGAGCAGCACCGCCGGGACCAACAACCAGCAAGTCTTGAGCTTCATCCCGCAACCCCTCAGCAACCCCCATGCCGCCCCACAACCGCCCGCGCGCCCCCGCCGCGCGCCCCGCCGGGACCCAGAGGTCCCGCCGGCCAGGTCGATCTCGCCGCTGCCGGGACCTGCGCGTCAGCTGGCGCCGCGCCGCGCGCTTGCGCGCCATCTGATGGGTGGAGATCAGCGTCGCGTGACGCTCGTGATGGGGCCGGCGGTCGACGCGAGCGCTACCCGGACTGCGTCGACGAGGGCTGCGGGGTCGCTCGACGTCGGCCCCCAGTTGTCGCGATGGTCGAGGCCGATCTCGACCAGCATCGCGCGCTCGGCTTGTTCAGCACGTTCGAGCGCGAAGACGCGACAGCGCTCCGCCAGCACGAACAGCATGGCGATCGCCTCGTTGCGATCGTGCGGCGCTGGGAACCGGATGCGCACGTACGGTGCGCCATCGATCTCGCCGGCGTCATGCTCGAGCGCGTCAGCCGGAACGCGACGCGCCACCGGGTGCTGCAACCCGACCGCCGTCCACAGGTCGCGCAGGAAGCCCGGTGCGCCTGACGGTCCGAGCTCACGCGCGAACCGCGCAGGGTCCTGCAGCGCCATCATCGCGAGCAGGTACTTCATCTGGAACGGGTGAGATCGCGCCTGACCGGTCAGCACGTTGCCTCCTCGCGTCTCCATCGACCGTCCCGGGCCGCGAACGCCGCCGCGGAACGATCATGCCCCTTGTATCGACCAGGCCGCCCCGCGGTTGCGCGGATTCGCCCGGACCGGTCGTGGTCATACAACAAGCAGAAGAATGACCGTGCTTTCCCTCTTCGGTGTCGCGCTGAAGTTGCCCACCGCACCTCGCTGACTCGCCGTCAGGGCTGGGTCACGGTGCGACGCCGGCGCAGGCGTCGTCGAGCCCCGACTCGCACGCGAAGGCCAACGCCGCGGCGGCCCGCTCGGCGTCGGGTGGAAGGCAATCGCCCTTGCAGGTCGGGGACAGTCGTTGACCGAGCAAGGCGCAGAGCATCGGACTGCCGAGCTGGCAGCCCT
>JAMHWF010000131.1:0-1130 GCA_035911095.1 Ideonella sp.
GCCGACCGGCGCAATTACCGGGACCTTGCGCGTCGCCGCCTCCTCCGCCGGAATCACGCCCAGCGCGCCGCCGAAATGGTCGACGTGGCTGTGGGTGAAGATCACCGCCGAGACCGGCTTGTCGCCGAGGTGCTTGCGCGCGAAGGCCATCGCGGCCGTCGCCGTCTCGCGCGCGGTCAGGGTGTCGACCACGATCCAGCCGGTCTTGCCTTCGATCAGCGTGATGTTGGCCAGGTCGAAGCCGCGCAACTGGTAGATGCCCTCGCTGACCTTGAACAGCCCGGTCTGGTTGTTGAGCAGGGCCTGGCGCCACAGGCTCGGGTTGACCGTGGCCGGCGCCGCGCCCTTGACGAAGGCATAGCCGTCGAAATCCCAGATCACCTTGCCGGCGGCATCCAAGACCTGGCCCGTGGGGGCGGCGATGAAACCGCGCCTGGCGTCGGCGAAGCTGGCCGGATCCGACAGGTCCCGGCCCGCGGCGAACGCCTCGTTGGCCTTCGCGGTCACGGCGGTGACCTCGCCGCCGGATGCGGCGGGGCTTGCCGGCCCCTTGCCGCAGGCGGCCAGCAGCACCGTGGCGCACAGCATGGCAGACAGCGCAACCGCGCGACGCGCGGGCAAATGACTCGATCTCATGTCTTCTCCTCCGGCGGTACCGTGGTCCGCCTTGTGTTTTTTTCGGGCTGCCCTGACGGGCGTCCATGAGCGGATTCTGCGGCCCTGATCGCAATGCGTCCAGTGCCTTCGACAACCTGGAGGGGAGCGATGCCGTGCGGCAGGCAGGAAGGCTTAACTGTGCCGGTGGCCGGCGCCGGGCAGGCGCCCCGGTTTGCCCTGGCTCAGGCCCGGCGCCAGGTGGTGCCTTGCGGCCCGTCCTCGAGGACGATGCCAGCCGCCTTGAGTTCGTCGCGCAGGCGGTCGGACTCGGCGAAATTCTTCGCCTTCTTCGCCGCGGTGCGGGCGCCGACTTTTGCGTCGATCTCCTCGTTGCTGAGGCCGCCGGCCGGGGCGGCCTGCAGAAAGATCTGCGGATCGCGCTGCAACAGGCCGAGCACACCGCCCAAGGCCTTGAGTTGCAGGGCCAGGGCGACATCGCCGCGATTCGCCGCGGTGGCCAGGTCGAACAACAC
>JAMHWF010000132.1:0-1037 GCA_035911095.1 Ideonella sp.
TCAACGATCTCCCGCTCGACGCGCCAGAGCGCGGGCTCGCGGCGCTCGCCGGCAGCCAGCGCGGGGCCCGGCTGCAGATCGTCCGCGCCGGGGTCGGCATGACCCGCGAGCTGCGGGTCGTCGATGGGCTCGCCTGGGGTCAGGTGCTCGCGCAGCGGGCCGGCGTCGCGGTGCCCGAGCTGCCGGCGGTGATCGAGGCGCCGGTCCAGGAGGACCTGCCGGTGGCGAATCCAGGCGGTGGGCCGCCGGTCGCGTCGTCTGGCTCGCGTCGGCCTGGTGACGCGGCCTATCGCCCGGGGCCGGCTTCGGGCGGGTCGACACCGGCGCCCACCACCGGCGCGGTGCAGTGCGCCAGCGACGGGGCGTGCTCGGTGGCGCGTCGCGACTTCGACGCGATGGTCGCAAACCCCGAGAAGCTGCTGCGCCAGGTGCAGGTCTCGCCGTCCGGCGGCGGCTATCGCCTGTCGGGGATCCACGCCGGCAGCCAGGTCAGCCAGCTCGGCTTTCGCAACGGCGACGTGATCACGGCCGTCAACGGCACCCGCCTCGACGACCAGCTCGGCCTCCTCGGGCTCTACGCCGGTCTCGACAGCACGCGCAGCTACAACGTCACGTACCAGCGTGGCGGGGCCCGGCACACGCGGACGATCCGCCTGCGCGACTGATCACTCGTTGCCCTCGCGCTGATAGTGCCGCTTGAGCGCCCGGTGCAGGCGCTTGTCGGCCGCGCGGGCGCGGGTGCGGCCGAGCACGCTGCGCTCCTGATCGAGGTGGACCTGCTCGCGCTGCAGCTTGGCGAAGCTGGCGGCCCGCTCGGGCGGGAGGGCGCCGCTCGTCACCGCGGCTTGCACCGCGCAGCCGGGCTCCTTGTCGTGGGTGCAGTCGCTGAAGCGGCAGGACTCGGTCAGGGCGCTCACGTCGGCGAAGGCGCCCTGAAGCCCGTCGTCGCTGCGCCAGAGGCCGAGCTCGCGCATGCCCGGCGTGTCGATGACGAGGCCGCCCTGCGGCAGCACCAGCAGCTCGCGGTGGGTCGTCGT
>JAMHWF010000133.1:0-28447 GCA_035911095.1 Ideonella sp.
CGGTGACCAACGCGCTCGGCATCGAGAACGTCTGGCTCGGCCGCTACAAGGCGGCCGACAGCAGCGTGCTCGAAGGCGCCTCGCTGCGCGACCTGGTGGCCGAGAAGGATGCGGCGCTGGCCGAGCGCACCACGAAGCAGATCCGCAGCTCGGTCGCCGCCGCCGAGGCGATCCAGCCGCCGTTCGACCGCGAGATCATCGGCGGCGCCGATGCGCCGGGCCGCAAGCGCATCCAGGCGACGATCGACAGCCTCGTGCAGCAGAGCAAGGACCTGGTCGAATCGGCGCAGGCGATCGGCATCACCCGCCTGACCCTGGTGCAACCGTGAGCCGGCTGGCCGGCGCCGCCGCGCCGGCGGTTGCTGCCGCATTGGCGCTCGCCGCGACGCTCGCTGGCGCCGAGCTGCACGCCTCTGTGGCCGAGGACCCGCTCGGCGAGTACTCCGGCGGGCGCACGACGGTCTTCGCGACCGGTCGCAATGCCTTCTCGTTCCCGGCCGCGAACCTCAGCGACGAGGAGGCGCGCCGCTTCGTCATCGGCAACTCGTTCTTCCGCCGCAACTGGGTCGAGGCGCCGGCGTCGACCGGTGCGCGCGACGGCCTCGGCCCGCACTTCATCGCGCGCTCCTGCGGCGGCTGCCATGTGCAGGACGGGCGCGGCGAGCCGCCGCTGCCGGACGCGAAAGGCTCGCACGAGCCGCCGGTGGCGCTGCTGATGCGCCTGTCGGTGCCGGGCACGCCCGATCCGCAGCTCGGCGTGCGCCCCGAGCCGACCTACGGCGACCAGCTCGACAACGCCGCCGTGCAGCGGGTGAAGCCCGAAGGGCAGGTCCGCGTGCGATGGCAAACGATCCGCGGGCGCTTTGCCGACGGCACGCGCTACAGCTTGCGCAAGCCGAGCTACCGCATCACCGACCTGGGCTACGGCCCGCTTGACCCGAAGGTGATGATCAGCCCGCGCCTGGCGCCGCAGGTGATCGGCATCGGCCTGCTCGAGGCGATCCCGGAGAGCGAGATCCTCGCCAACGTGCGCGCGCAGGCCGCGCTCGACGGCCCGCTCGACCGGGCGATCAAGGGCCAGGCCAACCGCGCCTGGGACGCCTTCGCGCAGCGCGAGCTGATCGGCCGCTTCGGCTGGAAAGCCAACGTCGCGACCGTCGCCCACCAGACGGCTGCGGCCTTCCGGGGCGACATCGGCATCACCTCGTCGCTGTTCCGGGACGAGGGCTGCACCCCGCGCCAGCGCGACTGCCTGGCCGCCCCGCGCGGCGCGCCGGCGGGCGAGCCCGAGATAGACGACGAGACGCTCGACCGGGTGATCTTCTACCAGGCGACGCTCGCGCCGCCGGCGCGGCGCGACGTGCACGACCCGCAGGTGCAGCAGGGCCAGCGCCTCTTCACCGAGGCCGCCTGTGCGGCCTGCCACCGGCCGAGCTACGTGACCGGCAAGCCGCCCCTGCCGCAGTTCTCGAGCCCGGCGCTCGAAGACCAGCGCATCTGGCCCTACACCGACCTGCTGCTGCACGACATGGGCGAAGACCTGGCCGACGGCCGTCCCGACCATCTCGCGAACGGGCGGCAGTGGCGCACGCCGCCGCTCTGGGGCATCGGCCTGATCCGCGACGTCAACGGCCACACGCGGCTGATGCACGACGGCCGCGCCGACGGCGTGCTGGAAGCGATCCTCTGGCACGGCGGCGAGGCCGAGGCCTCGAAGCAGCAGGTGCTGAAGATGGAACGCGCCGACCGCGAGGCGCTGGTGCGCTTCGTCGAATCGCTGTGAGGCCTGGCCTCCGACCCTCTACCGACATGAACGCATCAACGACTCGACCCCACCGGGGCGCGGCATCCAAGCTGCCTGGAGGCCCGTCCGGCCTGCGCCGGCACCTGCCGGGTCGCCGGCTCGCGGCACCGATCGCGGCCGCTTCGCTGGCATGGCTCTGCAGCCTGCCACACACGGTACGCGCGCAGAGCAATTGGGGCGAGGTCGCGATCCCGGCCTACAGCGGCTCTCAGGTCCTCGAGGGCCTGTATCGCCACTGGGGGCTGCCGCGCGCCGAGGCTTTCGGCACCGAGTCGAAGCGCCTCGTCGCGGCGCTCGCCACCTACTGCGATGGCGGCAAGCCCGGCAACGAAGACGCCCGCACCGCCTGGCGCAGCACGATGCAGGCCTGGGAGCGACTCTCTGCTGTGGCGATCGGCCCGCTGGTCGAGCGCCGCTCGACGCGCGCGATCGACTTCGCGCCGACGCGCCCGGCGCTGATCGAGCGGGCGATCAAGGCCGAGCCGCGCGGCGCGGCCGCGCTCGAGCGCGTCGGCACGCCGGCCAAGGGCCTGCCCGCGCTCGAGTGGCTGCTCTGGACCCAGCCGGCGGCGCCCAAGACACCGGCCTGCGCCTACGCGGTCGAGATCGCGGGCGAGGTCGAGCGCGAGTCCGCCGCGCTGCGCGAGGGCTTCGTGGAGCGGGCCGACGCGATGTCGGGCGAGGACCCGGACCCGGAGGCGGCGCGCGCCGGTTTCGAGCAGTTCCTGAACCAATGGGTCGGCGGGCTCGCGAAACTGCGCTGGGCCCAGCTCGACAAGCCGCGCAAGGCCGCTGTCGACGGCCGGCCCGACTGGCCACGCGCCGCCAGCGGCGGCACGGCCGAGGCCTGGGCCGCGCAATGGGCGAGCTTGAAGGAACTCGGCCTCTTCGCCGGCGGCACGGCGCCGGCCGCGGGGGCGGGCGCCGTGCCGATCGAGACCCTGCTGCGCAGCCGCGGCCTGAACCCGGCCGCCGACGCCTGGGCCAAGGCGATACGTGGCGCCGACACGCGGATGGCAGGCCTGCAGCCGGGCCAGGGAAAGCGCATCGACGAGGCGGTGCGCGCGCTCGGGACGGTGCAGGAGCAGGTCGAGGGCAAGGTCGCACCCGCGCTCGACGTCGGCATCGGCTTCTCGGACGCCGATGGCGATTGACACCATGGCCGGGCGGGGCGCCTCGCGGATGACAGCGGGCCCGGGCCCGGCCGTGGCCGCGCCGCGCGGTGCCCTGCGCCGGCGCGACTGGCTCGCGGCGCTCGCCGGCTTCGCGGCGCTCGGCGACCTGCGGGCGGCCGGTGCGCTGGCCGCGGCGGCCGGCCCTGCGCCGCAGCGCCTGGCCGCCACCTGGCGCGACGAGCGTGGCGCCCACGGCTACCACGCGGGCGTGCTCGCGGTCGAGCCGGCGGCGGGCGGATCGATCGCCGCGGGTTCCGCCTCGGCATCGACGGCCGGGAGCGGCTGGCGCCTGCGCGTCGTCGCGTCGGTCGAGCTGCCCACGCGCGCCCACGGTCTGGCACTGACGCCGGCGGGCGGCCTCGTCGTGGTCGCGCGCCGGCCCGGCGACTGGCTGATGCACTGGCCCGGCCCGGGCCACGCGCCGCGCTGGCATTGGGCCGACGCGCTGCGGACCTTCAACGGCCACTTGGTGCTCGACCCTGCCGGCCGGCGCATCTACACGACCGAGACCGATGTCGAGAGCGGCGAGAGCTGCGTCGGCGTGCGCGAGCTGCGATCGCTCGATGTCCTCGACGTGTGGTCGACCCATGGCATCGACGCCCACGAGCTCGCCTGGGACGGATCGACCCCGGGCCGACTGCTGGTGGCCAATGGCGGCATCCCGACGCGGCCCGAGACCGGCCGGGCGAAGCTCGAGCTCGAACGCATGGACCCCTCGCTCGCGGCGCTTGACGCGCAGGACGGACGCCTGGCAGGACAGTGGCGGCTCGACGACAAGCGCCTCAGCCTGCGCCACATCACCTGGCATGCGGGCTCGCGCACGACCGGCCTCGCGCTGCAGGCCGAGCACGACGATCCGGCCGAGCGCGCGAACGCACCGATGCTCGCGCTGTTCGACGGCCGGGCACTGCGCGTCGCCGACGCCGAGCCGGACCGTCCGCTGGCCGGCTACGGCGGCGACATCGCGGCGCTGCCCGACGGCTTCGTCGTCAGCTGCACCCGGGCCAACGGCGTCGCGCGCTACGCCGCGGACGGGGCCTGGCGCGGCTTCATCCCGGTCGACGAGAGCTGCGCGCTGGAGACCCGCGGCGGGCAGTTGTGGGCCGGCGGGCATCCGCTGGCCGAGGCGCCCGAGGGCACGCTGGACACGGGCGGGCTGAGGCTGGACAACCACTGGCGGCTCTGGACCTGAAGCGCTGACGATTCTGGCGGCCGGCGTCGTCCCGGCATGCCGGCGCAGCCACGCCGCACACGGCGATACGATCGCTCGATCGCAGCCAGCCAGCGCCCGCCCGGGCCGCACGACGAGATGAAGAACGCCATCCTCCAGGGCCTGGCCGACATCGTCGGCGCGGGCCAGGTGTTGACGGGGGAGCCCGCCGCACCGTTCCTGACCGACTGGCGCGGCCGCTTCACCGGCGCCGCACGCGCCGTCGTGCGGCCGGGCAGCACCGACGAGGTCGCACGCCTCGTCAAGCTCTGCGCGGCCCATCGCGTACCGGTGGTGGCGCAGGGCGGCAACACGGGCCTCTGCGGCGGGGCCACCCCGGACGGCACGGGACAGGCGGTCGTCGTGCTGACAACGCGGCTCAACCGCATCCGTGAGATCGACACCGACAACGACACGATGACGGTCGAGGCCGGCTGTGTGCTGCAGGTGGTGCAGGAACAGGCGATGGCAGCCGGCCGGCTCTTCCCGCTCTCGCTTGCCGCCGAAGGCAGCTGCACGATCGGCGGCAACCTCGCCACCAACGCCGGCGGTACCCAGGTGCTGCGCTACGGCAACATGCGCGAGCTGACGCTCGGCCTCGAGGTCGTCGATGCCGAGGGCGAGGTCTGGCACGGCCTGCGCGCACTGCGCAAGGACAACACCGGCTACGACCTGCGCGACCTCTACATCGGCAGCGAAGGCACGCTGGGCCTCATCACCGCGGCCACGCTGAAGCTGCACCCGCTGCCCGCGGCGCGCTGCACCGCGATGCTCGCGCTGCCCGGGCTGGAGGCGGCCGTCGCGCTGCTCTCGCGTGCCAGGGCGGGCTTCGGCGCCGCGCTCACCGGCTTCGAGGTGATGAGCGGCGTCTGCCTGCAGATGGTCACGCGGCAGTTCCCGCAGCAGCGGCTGCCGTTCGACGACCCGGGGTCGTCCTCGGCGCCGTGGTTCGCGCTGCTCGAGATGTCGGACGCCGAGAGCGAGGCGCACGCGCAGGAGCGCTTCGAGGTCGTGCTCGGTGAGGCGCTCGAGGCAGGCGAGGCGCAGGACGCGGCGATCGCCGCCAACCTGGCCCAGAGCAAGGCGATGTGGCACCTGCGCGAGAGCATCACGCTGGCCCAGGCCGAGGCGGGCAAGAGCCTGAAGCACGATGTCTCGCTGCCGATCTCGCGCATCGCCGCCTTCGTCGAGGCGACCGACGGGGCGCTGCAGCGGCGGTTCCCCGGCATCGTCAACATGACCTTCGGCCACCTCGGCGACGGCAACCTGCACTACAACGTCGGCACCTCGGCCGCCTTCGACGACGCGCGGCTCGACCACCACCAGGCCGAGGTCTATGCGCTGGTGCACGACAGCGTCCATGCGCATGCGGGCTCGATCAGCGCCGAACACGGCATCGGCCAGCTCAAGCGCGACGAGCTGCCGCGCTACAAGAGCGCCCACGAGCTGAAGACGATGGCGCGCATCAAGCAGGCGCTCGACCCGCAGGGCCTCCTCAACCCGGGCAAGCTGCTGGCGCCCGAGGCCTGAGGCGGAAGGCGCGCGGGTTAGTCCCGAGCCGGGTGCCGGGCTCTGGGTGCCGGGGGCCACATAGACTTTGCCTCCCCGTCGAATCCGACCCGCTGGAAGGAAGGCCGTCTCATGTCCGAGCCCTTGGTGCTCGAGTCGCACAGCGGTGCCGTGCGCACGCTGACGCTGAACCGCCCGCAGGCGCTCAACAGCTTCACCGGCACGATGCACGAGGCGCTGCTCACCGCGCTCGAGGCCGCGGCCAACGACGCGCAGGTGCGCTGCCTGGTGCTCACCGGCGCCGGGCGCGGCTTCTGCGCGGGGCAGGACCTGACCGACCCGATCGTCGCGCCGCAGTTGGAACCCGGTGCGACGCCGACCGATGTCGGCGCCGTGGTCGAGCGCTACTACAAGCCGCTCGCGCTGCGCCTGCGCTCGATGCCGGTGCCGACGGTGGCCGCCGTCAACGGCGTCGCAGCGGGGGCCGGAGCGAACCTCGCGCTGAACTGCGACTTCGTCGTGGCCGCCGCCTCGGCGAGCTTCATCCAGGCCTTCGCGAAGATCGGCCTCGCGCCGGACTGCGGCGGCACCTGGCTGCTGCCGCGGCTGGTCGGGCGCGCGAACGCGCTGGCGCTGGCGATGCTGGGCGACAAGCTGCCCGCCGAGGAGGCCGAGCGCATCGGCCTGATCTGGCGCGCGGTGCCTGACGCGGCGCTGGCCGAAGAGGTGGCCACGCTCGCGCACCGGCTGGCCGCGATGCCGGTGCGCGCGCTGGCCGCCACGCGCCAGGCGGTCGACGAGGCGCAGCGCCTGGACTACGACCGCGCCCTCGAGCGCGAGGCGCACTGGCAGCGCGAACTGGGCGCCGCGGGCGACTATGCCGAAGGCGTCGCGGCCTTCTTCGCGAAGCGGCCGCCGGTGTTCAAGGACCGCTGAGCCTCCTGCGCCGGCGCGCGGCGGAGGTCGACCCCACCATCAGACAGGAGACAGGGCATGAAGATCAGGACCCTCTTCGCTGCCGTCACGGCAGCGGCGGCGCTCGCCGTGGCGGCACCGGCGCTCGCCGACATCACGGTCGGCGTGACCGTCTCGGCGACCGGGCCGGCCGCCTCGCTCGGGATCCCCGAGAAGAACACCTTCGCGCTGCTGCCGAAGACGATCGCCGGCCAGAACGTCAACTACGTGGTGCTGGACGACGCCACCGACACGACGATGGCGGTGACCAACACGCGCAAGCTGATCACCGAGCACAAGGTCGACGTGGTCGTGGGCTCGACGGTGACGCCGAACTCGCTGGCGATGATCGACATCGTCTCGGAGGCGCAGACGCCGATGATCACGATGGCCGCTTCGGCCCGGATCATCGAGCCGGTCGACCAGAAGAAGCGCTGGGTCTTCAAGACGCCGCAGAACGACATCATGATGTCGCTCGCGATCGCCAGCCACATGGCCGACCTGAAGGTCAAGACGGTCGGCTACATCGGCTTCGCCGACGCCTACGGCGAGGGCTGGTACCAGGAGTTCGCGAAGGCCGCCGGGCTCAAGGGCCTGCAGATCGTCGCCAGCGAGCGCTATGCCCGCACCGACACCTCGGTGACGGCCCAGGTGCTGAAACTGGTCGCCGCGCGGCCCGACGCGATCCTGATCGGCGCCTCGGGCACGCCGGCCGCGCTGCCGCAGCGCGCCCTGAAAGAGCGTGGCTATGCCGGGCGCTACTACCAGACGCACGGCGTCGCCAACAACGACTTCCTGCGCGTCGGCGGCAAGGACGTCGAGGGCACGTTCCTGCCGGCGGGCCCGGTGCTGGTCGCCGAGCAGCTGCCGCTCAACCACCCGGCGCGCAAGGCCGGCCTCGACTACGTCGCGCGCTACGAGGCGGCGCATGGCAAGGGCTCGACCTCGACCTTCGGCGCCCATGCCTGGGACGCCGGCCTGCTGATCCAGGCCGCGGTGGCGGTCGCGCTGAAGAAGGCCACGCCGGGCACGGCGGCCTTCCGCGTCGCGCTGCGCGATGCGCTCGAGGGCGTCGAGAACCTGCCGGCGGCGCATGGCGTGTTCAACATGTCGCCGACCGACCACCTGGGCTTCGACCAGCGCGCCCGGGTGATGGTGAAGATCGAGAACGGCCGCTGGCGCTTGCAGCCCTGAGGCCGGTACGGTCACGCGTGACGGGCTTCATGGCCCGGGACCCTGCGCGTGCCGCCCGGGGAAACTACCCTGCGGCCTGTAAATGGCCATCTCCTAGAATTGTGCACCTGCACACAAGGAGAAGAGAGCATGGCCCCGACCCGTCGTGCCGCAGCGTCGGCCTCCGACAGCGCCACCGAGCCGGCGGGCGCCGATGCCTCGGCCGTGCGAGTGCTCAAGAAGTACCCGAACCGCCGTCTCTACGACACCCAGCTCTCCAGCTACATCACGCTGTCCGACGTGAAGCGCATGGTGCTCGAGGGCGTCGAGTTCGAGGTGCGCGACGCCAAGACCGGCGACGACCTGACGCGCAGCATCCTGCTGCAGATCATCCTCGAGGAAGAGTCGGGCGGCGTGCCGATGTTCTCCACGCCGATGCTGTCGCAGATCATCCGCTTCTACGGCCATGCGATGCAGGGCTTCATGGGCAGTTACCTCGAGCAGAACATCAAGACCTTCACCGAGATGCAGTCTCGGCTGGCCGAGCAGTCGAAGGGGTTGTACGAAGGCAAAGCCTTCGGGCCCGAGGTCTGGACCCAGTTCCTGAACGGGCAGACGCCGGTGGTGCAGGCGATGATGGGCAACTACCTCGAGCAGTCGAAGACGATGTACGAGCAGATGCAGCAGCGCATGCGCGAGCAGAGCGAGAAGCTGATCCCCGGCTTCCCGGGCACGAAGAAGTAGCCCGGGTGACGGCCGCCGCCGAGCACCGGGCTTCGGCGAAAATCCGCGGATGAATGAAGTCCTCCCCGGCGCGGCCGTCGCGAGCGCCGCGCCCAAGATCGGCTACGTCAGCCTCGGTTGCCCGAAGGCCCTGACCGACTCCGAACTGATCCTGACCCGCCTCTCGGCCGAGGGCTACACGACCTCGAAGAGCTTCGAGGGCGCCGACCTCGTGATCGTCAACACCTGCGGCTTCGTCGACGACGCGGTGCGCGAGAGCCTGGACACGATCGGCGAGGCCCTGGCCGCCAACGGCCGCGTGATCGTCACCGGCTGCCTCGGCGCACGCACCACCGCCGACGGCGCGAACATGGTCGCGGTCACGCACCCGAAGGTGCTGGCCGTCACCGGGCCGCATGCCGCCGACGAGGTGCTCGACGCGGTGCACCTACACGTGCCCAAGCCGCACGACCCCTTCGTCGACCTGGTGCCGCCGCAGGGGGTCAAGCTGACCCCGCGCCACTACGCCTACCTGAAGATCAGCGAGGGCTGCAACCACCGCTGCACCTTCTGCATCATCCCGTCGATGCGCGGCGACTTGGTCTCGCGCCCGGTCGGCGACGTGCTGAGCGAGGCGCGCCGCCTGTTCGACGCCGGCGTCAAGGAGCTGCTGGTCGTCAGCCAGGACACCAGCGCCTACGGCGTCGACGTCAAGTACCGCACCGGCTTCTGGGACGGCCAGCCCGTCAAGACGCGCATGCTCGACCTGGTGCGCAAGCTCGGCGAGCTGGCCGCGCCGCACGGGGCCTGGGTGCGCCTGCACTACGTCTACCCCTACCCGCATGTCGACGAGGTGATCCCGCTGATGGCCGAAGGCCTGGTGCTGCCCTACCTCGACGTGCCGTTCCAGCATGCCCACCCCGAAGTGCTGAGGCGCATGAAGCGCCCGGCCAGCGGCGAGCGCAACCTCGAGCGGCTGGAGCGCTGGCGCGAGCGCTGCCCCGAGCTGGTCGTGCGCAGCACCTTCATCGCCGGTTTCCCCGGCGAGACGGAGGCCGAGTTCGACACGCTGCTCGACTTCGTGCGCGAGGCGCAGATCGACCGCGCCGGCTGCTTCGCCTATTCGCCGGTCGACGGGGCGGCGGCCAACGGGCTGCCCGGCGCCTTGCCCGACGCGCTGCGCGAGGAGCGCCGCTCGCGCTTCATGGCCGCCGCCGAGGCGGTCTCGGCCGAGCGCCTGCGCCGGCGCGTCGGCGCGACGATGCAGTTGCTGGTCGACGAGGCCTCGGCGCTCGGCCGCAAGGGCGGCATCGGGCGCAGCTATGCGGACGCGCCCGAGATCGACGGCCGCGTGCTGCTGCAGCCGCCGGAGAAGCACTCGAAGACCTACCGCAGTGGCGAGTTCGTGCGCGCGCGCATCGTCGGCACGCACGGCCACGACCTGGTCGGGGTGCCGGTTTGAGGAGCGCCGACGAGGCGGTGGGCGACGGTACGCCGGAACACCCGGCAAGGCCCGCGGGCACGCCGACCGCGCCGATCACCACGCTGATCCACCACCCGTACCGCCCGCCGGCCGGGTTCGAGGCGCCGCAGGTCGGCGTCTACAAGGCCTCGACCGTCATCTTCCCGAACGTCGCCGCGATGCGCGCGCGCGACTGGCGCCACAAGCACGGCTACACCTACGGCCTGCACGGCACGCCGACCAGCTTCACGCTCGAGGAGCGCATCGCGACGCTCGAGGGCGGGCTGCAGTGCGTGCTCTGCCCGAGCGGCCTCTCGGCGATCACGCTGGTCGACATCGCGCTGCTCGCACCGGACGACGAGGTGCTGATCCCCGACAACGCCTATGGTCCAGGGCGCGAGTTCGCGCGCCAGGAGCTGGCGCGCTGGGGCATCGGCCACCGCATCTACGACCCTTTGGATGCGGACGACCTCGCGGCGCTGATCGGGCCGAAGACGAAGCTGGTCTGGCTCGAGGCGGCCGGCTCGGTGACGATGGAGTTCCCCGACCTGCGCGGCCTGTTGCGCGTGTGCCGCGCGCGGGGCGTGCTGACCGCGCTCGACAACACCTGGGGCGCAGGCCTGGCCTTCCGGCCCTTCGACCTCGGCGGGCCCGACCCGGGCCTGGGCGCCGACATCGTCGTGCAGGCGCTGACCAAGTACCCGTCCGGCGGCGGCGACGTGCTGATGGGCGCGGCGACCACCCGCGACGTCGCGCTGCACGAGAAGCTCAAGCTCGTCCACATGCGTCTTGGCATCGGCGTCGGCGCCAACGATGCCGAGGTGGTGCTGCGATCGCTGCCCTCGATCGCGTTGCGCTATGCGGCGCACGACGCGGCGGCGCGTCAGCTCGCGCAGTGGCTGCAGGGCCAGCCCGGCGTCGCCCGCGTGCTGCATCCGGCGCTGCCGGGCTCGCCGGGCCACGAGCACTGGGCCGAGACCTGCACCGCGGCGGCGGGCCTGTTCTCGATCGAGTTCGAGCCGGGCATCGACGCCGCGGCGGTCGACCGCTTCGCCGACGCGCTGCGCCTGTTCCGCCTCGGCTTCTCCTGGGCCGGGCCGACCAGCCTGGCGGTGCCGTACCGCACCGCCGGCATGCGCAGCCGCTCGAGCAGCGTGCGCGGCCCGCTGGTGCGTCTTTCCATCGGGCTCGAGGACGTGGCCGACCTGCAGGCCGACCTGGCGCAGGCGCTGGCGGTGCTGCGCTGAGCCCGCCGCTGGCGGCTCGGGGCTCGGGGCTCAGGGCGCAAAGCGCCGCCGGTACTCGCCCGGCGCCGCGCCGGTCCACTGCCTGAAGGCGCGCGAGAAGCTCTTCTCGTTGCGGAACGAGACCTCGGCCGCGACCTGCTTGAGCGGTCGCGTGCTCCGCACCAGCAGCTCGATCGCGCGGTCGCGCCGCACCGTGTCCTTCAGCGCCTGCAGCGTCGTGCCCTCGTCCTTCAGCTGGCGGTGCAGGGTGCGCACCGAGCGGTGCAGCGCCAGCGCCAGTGACTCGGCGGTCGGATGCGCCGGCAGCAGCGTGCGCACGCGCTGGACGAGCAGCCGGTCACGGCGGTAGGGCTTGATCGTCAGCGGCAGCGCGCGGCGCAGCATCTGCTGCAGCGCCGCCTCGTCACGCCGCAGCGGCAGCGCCAGGTAGGCGGCATCGAAGCGCAGCGCGGCCACCGGCGCGTCGAAGCGCACCGGGCCGGGGAACATCAGCGCGTAGGCCGTGTGGTGTGGCGGCGGCGCGTGCGGGAACTCCACCGCGTGCACTGCGATGCGCGAATCGACCGCCCAGCAGGCAAAGCCGTGCACGTAGCGCAGCAGCGTGAGCAGGCAGAAGGGCCGCATTGCGGGGTCGACCGCACCCGGCTCGTCTATCACGAAGCTCGCTTCGCCGCCCTCGACCTGCAGGCGCGGCTGCACCTCGTCGACGAGCAGCCGGTGGTGGCGGCACCAGCGTAAAAGCGCAAGGCCGAGGTCGGGCGAGGTGATCGAGGCGCGGCACAGCATGCCGTAGCTGCCCCAGCGCAGGCGGCGGCCGAACCAGCCCAGGGCTTCGTCGTCGAGCTCGCGCATCGCCGCCTCCGAGAAGGTCTCCATTTGCAACGCGGTGATGTGCCCATCCGCCTTCGCCAGCAGGGCAGGCGCAATCTGCGCGCGGGCCAGCGCGGCGCTCGGGTTTACCCCGTACTTGCGATAGGCCAGCAGCATCGTCCGGATGAAATCGACGGGGGTGGCGGCGGCAACGGCAGGCATCGGTCGAGTGTGGGTGACGATGGCAGGATCTGCAACCGAACTGGCGCCGCGCGACCGCGGCCTGTGACTACCCTTGTCGTCATGGATCGCGGCCCGGTCCGCGCCGCCGGCGCCGGGCCCGCAGACCACCGATAAGCAAGGAGACCGACGATGCCAGCCCTTTCCTCGGGCCTGTCCGCGGGCCTGTCAGCAGGCCTGCCATCCGATCAGCCGCGAGCCGCCTCCGGCTCAGACCCCGGCGCCGGCCCCGCTGGCGATGACCGCTCCGGCGAAGCCTCGCCTGGCCGCCCGCGTGACGGCTCGTTCGTTCGTGGCGCCACCGAGGTGCCGCTTTCCGAGTTCACCGTCTACGGCCTGCTGCGCGAGGCCGCAGCGCGCTGGCCGGCGCGCGATGCCGCCGTCTTCCGCGAGCCTGGCGTGCGCTGGACCTGGCGCCAGCTGCTGGCCGAGGTCGACGCGCTGGCCGCCGGGCTGGCCTCGCTCGGCCTGCGCCACGGCGACCGCATCGGCATCTGGTCGCCGAACCGGCCCGAGTGGGTGCTGACGCAGTTCGCGACCGCCAAGCTCGGCCTGATCCTGCTCAACGTGAACCCGGCCTACCGGGTGGCCGAGCTCGAATACGCGCTGCGCATGACCGGTGCGCGTGCCATCGTCGCCGCCGAGCGCCTGCGCAGCAGCGACTACCTGGCGATGCTGGGCCAGGTGCGCGCGCAGCTGCCGGCGCTCGAGTTCGTCGTCCGCATGGGCCAGGGCCGGACCGAAGGCATGCTGAACTTCGACGCCTTGCTCGCCGCGGGGCGCGAGGCGGCGGTGCAGCCCGAGGCCGCGCGCCATTGCTTCGAGGCCATCAACATCCAGTTCACCAGCGGCACCACCGGCAACCCGAAGGGCGCGACGCTGACGCACCACAACGTGGTCAACAACGCGCGCTTCGTCGCGCAGGCGATGCGCCTGTCCGAGACCGATGCGCTGTGCATCCCGGTCCCGCTGTACCACTGCTTCGGCATGGTGATGTCGGTGCTCTCCTGCACCGCGACCGGCGCGAAGATGGTCTTCCCCGGCGAGGTGTTCGACCCCGAGGCGACCCTCGCCGCGGTCGCGGCCGAGTCCTGCACCGCGCTGCACGGCGTGCCGACGATGTTCATCGCCGAGCTCGACCACCCGCGCTTCGCCGCCTTCGACCTGCGCAGCTTGCGCACCGGCATCATGGCCGGCGCGCCTTGCCCGATCGAGACGATGAAACGCGTCGTCGCGCAGATGCACCTGCGCGAGATCACGATCGCCTACGGCATGACCGAGACCTCGCCCGTCTCGTTCCAGAGCAGCACCGACGACCCGCTGGACCAGCGCGTCGCCACCGTCGGGCGCGTGCAGCCGCACCTGGAGGTCAAGCTGATCGACGCCGAGGGCCGCGTCGTGCCGGTCGGCGCCACCGGCGAGCTCTGCACCCGCGGCTATTCGGTGATGCAGGGCTACTGGGGCGACGAGGCGCGCACCCGCGAGGCGGTGCGCGACGGCTGGATGCACACCGGCGACCTCGCGACGCTCGACGCCGAGGGCTACTGCGCGATCGTCGGCCGCGTGAAGGACATGGTGATCCGCGGCGGCGAGAACGTGTACCCGCGCGAGATCGAGGAGTTCCTGTTCCGCCATCCGAAGGTGCAGACGGTGCAGGTGTTCGGCGTGCCCGATGCGAAGTACGGCGAAGAACTGTGCGCCTGGATCGTGCTGAGGCCCGGCACCCGCGCCGACGCCGACGAGATCAGGGCCTTCTGCAAGGACCAGATCGCGCACTACAAGGTGCCGCGCCACATCCGCTTCGTCGACGAGCTGCCGATGACGATCACCGGCAAGGCGCAGAAGTTCGTGATGCGCCAGAAGATGATCGAAGAGCTGACGCAGGCGGGCTGACGCCCGCTGCCTTGAAGTCCCGCGCCCGCGCACCGCGCTGCGGCCGTTCCCCAGAGGAGACCCCGATGACGACCCACCTGCCCGGCCCGGGCGACGAGCTCGGCGAGACGATCGAGATGCTGCGCGACACGGTGCGCGTCTTCGCCGCCGACGAGATCGCGCCGCGCGCGGCCGAGATCGACCGCGAGAACCTGTTCCCCGCCGACCTCTGGCGCAAGCTCGGCGACCTCGGCCTGCACGGCATGACGGTGGGCGAGGCATACGGCGGCACCGGCCTCGGCTACCTGGCCCACGTCGTCGCGATGGAGGAGGTGTCGCGTGCCTCGGCCTCGGTCGGCCTCTCGTACGGCGCGCATTCGAACCTCTGCGTCAACCAGATCCACCGCAACGGCAGCGCCGCGCAGAAGCAGAAGTACCTGCCCAAGCTCGTGGCCGGCGAGCATGTCGGCGGCCTCGCGATGAGCGAGCCCAACGCCGGCTCCGACGTGGTGAGCATGAAGCTGCGCGCCGAGCGCAAGGGCGACCGCTACCTGCTCAACGGCTCGAAGATGTGGATCACCAACGGCGGCGACGCGAACACGCTGATCGTCTATGCGAAGACCGACCCAGGGGCGGGTGCCAAGGGCGTCACCGCGTTCATCGTCGAGAAGGGCGCCAAGGGCCTCTCGTACGGCACGAAGCTCGACAAGCTCGGCATGCGCGGCTCCAACACCTACCCGGTGTTCTTCGACGATTGCGAGGTGCCGGCCGAGAACGTGCTGGGCGCCGAGGGCGGCGGCGTCAAGGTGCTGATGAGCGGCCTCGACTACGAGCGCGCGGTGCTCTCCGGCGGGCCGCTGGGCATCATGGCCGCCTGCATGGACGTGGTGCTGCCCTATGTGCACGAGCGCAAGCAGTTCGGCCAGGCGATTGGCGAGTTCCAGCTGATGCAGGGCAAGTTGGCCGACATGTACACCACCTGGCAGGCCTGCCGCGCCTATGTGTACGCGGTGGGCCGCGCCTGCGACCGCGCCGACCACGCCCGCACGCTGCGCAAGGACGCGGCTGGCGCCATCCTCTACGCGGCCGAGAAGGCGACCTGGATGGCCGGCGAGGCGATCCAGGCGCTGGGCGGCAACGGCTACATCAATGAATTCCCCGCCGGGCGGCTCTGGCGTGACGCGAAGCTCTACGAAATCGGCGCGGGCACGAGCGAGATCCGCCGCATGCTGATCGGGCGCGAGCTCTTCACCGAGACGATGTGAGCGCGCGATGCAAGTCCTGAAGACCCAGATCGATTCGCGCTCGGCCGAGTTCCGCGCCAATGCTGAGGCGCTGCGCGCGGTGGTCGACGACCTGCGCGCGAAGGCCGCCGAGGCAGAGCAGGGCGGCGGCGCGGCGGCCCGCGACCGTCACACCGCGCGCGGCAAGCTGCTGCCGCGGGACCGTGTCGCGCAGCTGCTCGACCCCGGCGCGCCTTTCCTCGAGATCGGCCAGCTCGCCGCGCACGGCATGTACGACGGCGAGGCGCCGTCCGCCGGCGTGATCGCCGGCATCGGCCGCATCCAGGGCGTCGACTGCATGGTGGTCGCCAACGACGCCACGGTGAAGGGCGGCACCTACTACCCGATGACGGTCAAGAAGCACCTGCGCGCGCAGGAGATCGCGCAGCAGAACCAGCTGCCGTGCATCTACCTCGTCGACTCGGGCGGCGCCTTCCTGCCGAAGCAGGACGAGGTGTTCCCCGACCGCGACCACTTCGGCCGCATCTTCTACAACCAGGCCAACATGAGCGCGCTCGGCATCCCGCAGGTCGCGGTGGTGATGGGCTCGTGCACGGCCGGCGGCGCCTACGTGCCGGCGATGAGCGACGAGACGGTGATCGTGCGCAACCAGGGCACGATCTTTCTCGGTGGCCCGCCGCTGGTGAAGGCGGCCACCGGCGAGGTGGTGACGGCCGAAGACCTCGGCGGCGGCGACGTGCACACCCGCATCTCAGGCGTGGCCGATCACCTGGCCGAGAACGACGCCCACGCGCTGTTCATCGCGCGCCGCATCGTCGCCAACTTCAACCGCCGCCGTCCCGAGACCGTGACGCTGGAGGCATCCGAAGAGCCGCTCTACGACCCGCAGGAGCTGTACGGCGTGATCCCGCAGGACACGCGCAAGCCCTACGACGTGCGCGAGGTGATCGCGCGCGTGGTCGACGGCTCGCGCTTCGACGAGTTCAAGGCGCGCTACGGCACGACGCTGGTCACCGGCTTCGCACGCCTGTATGGCATGCCGGTGGGCATCGTCGCGAACAACGGCATCCTGTTCGGCGAATCGGCGCAGAAGGGCGCGCACTTCATCGAGCTGTGCTCGCAGCGCGGCGTGCCGCTGGTCTTCCTGCAGAACATCACCGGCTTCATGGTCGGGCGCAAGGTCGAGAACGCCGGCATCGCGAAGGACGGCGCGAAGATGGTCACCGCGGTCGCGACGACCCAGGTGCCGAAGCTCACGATGCTGATCGGCGGCAGCTTCGGCGCCGGCAACTACGGCATGTGCGGGCGCGCCTATTCGCCGCGCTTCCTCTGGATGTGGCCGAACGCGCGCATCAGCGTGATGGGCGGCGAGCAGGCGGCCTCGGTGCTGGCCACCGTGCGGCGCGACGGCATCGAGGCCAAGGGCGGCCAGTGGAGCGCCGAGGACGAGGAAGGCTTCAAGGCGCCGATCCGTGAACAGTACGAGGCCCAGGGCCACCCGTACTACGCCACCGCGCGCCTGTGGGACGACGGCGTGGTCGACCCGGCGCAGACGCGCCGCGTGCTCGGCCTCTCGCTCGCGGCGGCGCTGAACGCGCCGATCCCGCCGACCCGCTTCGGCCTGTTCCGGATGTGAGCGCGCCATGAGCTACACGAGCCTGACGATCGAGCCGCGCGGCGCCGCGGCCTGGGTCTGGATGAACCGCCCCGACGTGCACAACGCCTTCGACGAGACGCTGATCGCCGAACTGACCGAGGCCTTCCGCGCGCTCGATGCCGAGACCGAGGTGCGCGCGATCGTGCTGGCCGGCAAGGGTCGCAGCTTCTCCGCCGGCGCCGACCTGAACTGGATGCAGCGCCAGGGCGCGGCGACGCCCGAGGCCAACCTGGCGGATGCGCGCCGGCTGGCCGCACTGTTCCGCACGATCTCGACGTGCGCGACGCCGACGCTCGCCCGCGTGCACGGCGCGGCGCTGGGCGGCGGCATGGGGCTGGCCGCGGCCTGCGATATCTGCGTCGCCTCGACCGAGGCGAAGTTCGCGACCTCGGAAGTGCGGCTCGGCCTGATCCCCTCGGCGATCGGCCCCTACGTGGTGCGCGCGATCGGCGAACGCCAGGCCTATCGCTACTTCCAGACGGCCGAGCGCATCGGCGCCGAGCGGGCGCGCGAACTCGGTCTGGCGCATGAGGTCGCCGCGCCCGAGGCGCTCAACGCCAAGCTGCAGGAGGTCGTCGACGCGCTGCTCGCCGGCGGCCCGCTGGCGCAGGCCGCGGCCACCGAGCTGATCCGCGCGGTCGCGTCGCGCCCGGTCGACGACGCGCTGGCCGAAGACACCGCGCGCCGCATCGCCAGGTTGCGCGCGACGACCGAGGCGCGCGAGGGCCTCGACGCTTTCCTCGCCAAGCGGCCGCCGGCCTGGGTGCTGGCCACGCCGCAAGGAGACGCCTGATGTTTCGAAAGATCCTGGTCGCGAACAGGGGCGAGATCGCCTGCCGCGTCATCAAGACCGCGCGCAGCCTCGGCATCGCGACGGTGGCGGTGTACTCGGAAGCCGACGCCAACGCGCGCCATGTGCGCGTGGCCGACGAGGCGGTGCTGATCGGCCCTGCCGCGGCGCGCGAGTCCTACCTCGTCGCCGAGCGCATCCTCGAGGCCGCGCGCCAGACCGGCGCCGAGGCCGTGCACCCCGGCTACGGCTTCCTGTCCGAGAACGAGGACTTCGCCGAAGCCTGCGAGCTCGCCGGCATCGCCTTCATCGGGCCACCGGCCTCGGCGATCCGCGCGATGGGCTCGAAGTCCGCCGCCAAGGCGCTGATGGAGCGCGCCGGCGTGCCGTTGACCCCGGGCTATCACGGCGACAACCAGACGCCCGCCTTCCTCGCCGCCGAGGCCGAGCGCATCGGCTACCCGGTGCTGATCAAGGCCAGCGCCGGCGGCGGCGGCAAGGGCATGCGCCGCGTCGATGCGGCGCGCGACTTCGAGGCCGCGCTCGCCTCGTGCCAGCGCGAGGCGCGCAACGCCTTCGGCGACGACCACGTGCTGGTCGAGAAGTACGTGCTGAAGCCGCGCCACATCGAGATCCAGGTCTTCGGCGACCGCCATGGCCATTGCGTCTACCTGTTCGAGCGCGACTGCTCGGTGCAGCGGCGCCACCAGAAGGTGCTGGAAGAGGCCCCCGCGCCCGGCATGACGCCTGAGCGCCGCGCCGCGATGGGCAAGGCCGCGGTCGATGCGGCCAAGGCCGTCGGCTATGTCGGCGCCGGCACGGTCGAGTTCATCGCCAACCAGGACGGCTCGTTCTACTTCATGGAGATGAACACGCGGCTGCAGGTCGAGCACCCGGTGACCGAGATGATCACCGGCCTCGACCTCGTCGAATGGCAGCTGCGCGTCGCCGCCGGCGAGCCGCTGCCGCTGGCGCAGGAGCAGCTCGAGATCCATGGCCACGCGATGGAGGCGCGGATCTACGCCGAGGACCCGGACAAGGGCTTTCTGCCCTCGACCGGCCGCCTCGTGCACCTGGCGCCGCCGGCCGAGTCCGACCACGTGCGGGTCGACACCGGCGTCGAGCAGGGCGACGAGATCACGCCCCACTACGACCCGATGATCGCCAAGCTGATCGTCTGGGGCGAGGACCGGCGGCAGGCGCTGGCGCGCATGCGCCAGGCGCTGGCGCAGTACCGCGTCGTCGGCGTCGCGAACAACGTCGACTTCCTGTCGCGGCTGGTCGCGGTGCCCTCGTTCGCCCATGCCGAGCTCGACACCGGGCTGATCGAGCGCGAGCAGGCGCTGCTCTTCCCGCCCGCGCGCGAGGTGCCTGCCGACGTGTGGCTGCTCGCCGCGCTGGCCGAGCTGCTGCGCGAGCAGCGCCTGGCCGAGAAGAAGGCCGCGCAGTCGGCCGACCCGCATTCGCCCTGGCGCGCGCTGGATGGCTGGCGCCTCAACGGCCGCGCCGGACGGCGGCTCTCGTTCCGCGTCGGCGAGGCGGTGCAGGAGGTGGCGGTCGTTGCGCTGGCGGGCGGCGGCCATCGCCTGAGCCTCGGCGGTGCCACCGCCGTCCTGGCGCGTGGCAGCCTGGGCATGGACAGCGAGCTGCATGCGCAACTCGGCGAGCGGCGCCTGCGCGCGGTGGTGGTCGCGGCCGGCGAGCGGCGGCAGGTCTTTCTCGACGGCGGCTCCTGGCCGCTGGTGCTGGTCAACACGCTGCACATCGGCGGGGAGGGCGAGGACGTCGAGGGCGGGCTGCGGGCGCCGATGCCGGGCAAGGTGATCGCGCTGGCGGTGGCGCCCGGCACGACGGTCGAGAAGGGTGCGGCGCTGATGGTCCTGGAGGCGATGAAGATGGAGCACACGATCAGCGCGCCGCGCAAGGGCGTGGTCAAGGCCTTCCGCTACGCGCCGGGTGACCAGGTGTCGGACGGTGCGGAGCTGGTCGAGTTCGAGGGGGCCGAGTGATGGCGCCCGCGTTGGCGGAGGCGAATGCGAAGGCGAACGCGCGCGTGCGCATCGTCGAGGTGGGCCCGCGCGACGGCCTGCAGAACGAGAAGCAGAGCGTGCCGACCGCTACCAAGCTCGCGCTGATCGAACGACTCGCCGCGGCCGGCCTGCGCGAGATCGAGGCGACGGCCTTCGTCTCGCCGAAGTGGGTGCCGCAGATGGCCGACCATGCCGAGGTGATGCGCGGGCTCGTGTCGCACGAGGGCGTTCGCTACCCGGTGCTGGTGCCGAACCTCAAGGGCTTCGAGGCGGCGGTGGCGGCCGGCGCCACCGAGGTCTCGGTGTTCGCCGCCGCATCGGAGGCGTTCTCGCAGAAGAACATCAACTGCTCGATCGCCGAATCGATCGAGCGCTTCGTGCCGGTGTTCGAGGCCGCAGCGACGCTCGGGGTCAAGGTGCGTGGCTACGTGTCCTGCGTCGTCGCCTGTCCTTACGAGGGGCCGGTGGCGCCTGCCAAGGTGGCCGAGGTCGCGGCACGGCTCCACGAGCTGGGCAGCCATGAGGTCTCGCTTGGCGACACGATCGGCGTCGGCACGCCGGCCTCGGTGCTGCGCATGCTCGAGGCGGTCGCCGCGCGCGTGCCGGTCGAACGGCTGGCCGGCCACTACCACGACACCTACGGCATGGCGGTGGCGAACGTGCACGCGTCCTACGGCTTCGGGCTGCGCGCGTTCGACAGCTCGGTGGCTGGCCTCGGCGGCTGCCCTTACGCGAAAGGCGCGACCGGCAACGTCGCGACCGAGGACCTGGTCTACCTGTTGCAGTGCCTGGGCGCCGAAACCGGCATCGACCTCGAGGCCCTGGTCGATTGCGGGGTCTGGATCAGCGACGCGCTGGGGCGGGCGAATGCCTCGCGGGTGGCGCGGGCGATGCTCGCCAAGCGCGCCCCTGCGTAGCGCCGGCCGTCGTTCGGGCGGTCGCTCGAGCCCCGCGACGACTGCCCACGATGCGGCCGGGGCATGCAAGCGGCCGTGGCGAGTCTCAGCCTCGGAACCCGTCCACCGGCATGCCGAGCCGCTTCACCGTCGAGGCCGCGACATCGCGCAGCCAGGGCTGGCGTGCCCAGTGGTCGCGCGCGAAGGCCGCGATCTGATCCTGGTAGGTCAGCGACAGCCCGATGCTGTCCAGCCCCTCGAGGAACATCCTGCGGTGCCGCGGCAGCAGCTCGAAGCTCGCCGCCACGCTGCGGCTGCGCAGCGTCTGCGCGCCGACGTCGATGTGGATCGTGCCACCTTCAGGCGCCTCGGCATCGGCCATCAGCCGCGCGACCGTCTCGGCCGGCAGCGTGACGAGCAGCAGCCGGTTGTTCATCGCGTTCGAGTGGAAGATCTCGGCATAGCTCGGCGCGATCACCGCACGGATGCCGAACTGCTGCAGGCCCCAGACCGCATGCTCGCGGCTCGAGCCGCAGCCGAAGTTGGAGCCGGCGACGAGCACCGAGCTGCCCGCATGGCTCGCGCGGTTGAGCACGAAGTCAGGCCTCGGCCGCCCCTCGGCATCGAAGCGCAGGTCGTACAGCAGGCCCTGCGCGAGGCCCGCCTTGTCGATGCCGCGCAGGAACTGCTTGGGCATGATCTGGTCGGTGTCGAGGTTTTCGATCGGCAGCGGGGCGGCGCGCCCTTCGATGACGACGGTGTCGGCCGTAGCGGCTTGGCCGGTCGGGGTGGGGGCGGATGCGCTCATTGCAGTGTCTCCAGTCGGCGGACGTCGGTGATGCGCCCCGTGACGGCGGCGGCGGCGGCCATGGCCGGGCTCATCAGGTGCGTGATCGCACCGCGGCCCTGGCGGCCTTCGAAGTTGCGGTTGGTGGTCGAGGCGCAGCGCACGCCGTCGGCGAGCACGTCGTCGTTCATCGCCAGGCACATCGAGCAGCCGGGCCGGCGCCATTCGAAGCCCGCCGCGGTGAACACCTGGTCGAGGCCCTCGGCCTCCGCGGCGTCCTTCACCGCGCCCGAGCCCGGGACGACCATCGCGCGCACGCCTTCTGCGACATGGCGCCCACGCACGACGCCGGCGGCGGCGCGCAGGTCTTCGATGCGGCCGTTGGTGCAGGAGCCGATGAACACATGCTGCACCGGCGTGCCTTCGATCGCCGCGCCGGCCTCGAGTCGGGTGTAGTGCAGCGCACGGTCGGCGCTGTGGCGCAGCGGCCCCTCGGGCACCTCCTCGAGGCGCGGCACCCGGCCGTCGATGGCGACGACCTGGTCGGGGCTCGTGCCCCAGGTGACCTGGGGCGCGACCTCGGCGGCGTCAAAGCGGTGATCGACCTCGAAGGCGGCGCCGTCGTCGCTGTGCAGCCCGCGCCAGGCCTCGAGGGCCGCCTCGCGGTAGGTCGTCGCCAGCTCGGGCGCATGGGCCATCACATAGTCGATCGCCTTCTGGTCGGGCGCGATCAGCGCGCCGCGCGAGCCGGCCTCGACCGTCATGTTGCAGAGGGTGAAGCGCGCCTCGATCGACAGCGCGTCGATCGCGCTGCCGCAGTACTCGACGACGAAGCCGCGCGCCCCCTGGGCGCCGATGCGCCCGATGACGGCGAGCACCAGGTCCTTCGCCGTCGTGCCGAGCGGCAGCTCGCCGTCGATGCGGATGCGCATGTCGCGGGCGACGCGGTAGACCAGGGTCTGCGTCGCCAGCACATGCTCGACCTCGGTCGTGCCGATGCCGAAGCCGAGCGCGCCGAGTGCGCCGTAGGTGGTGGTGTGGCTGTCGCCGCAGATCACGACCATGCCCGGCCGGATCATCCCGTGCTCGGGCGCGATCACGTGCTCGATGCCCTGCAGCGCGTCGTTGGTGTCGAAGAGGGGAATGCCGAAGTGGCGGCAGTTCTTCTTCAGGTTGCTCGCCTGCAGGGCCGAGGCCGGGTCGGCGATGACCCGCAGCTGGGTCGGGTGGGTCGGGATGATGTGGCTGACGACGGACACGTTCTGGCCGGGCATCGGCACGCCGCGCCCCTGCTCGTAGAGCCCGGCGAAGGCCTGCGGGCTGGTGTACTCGTTCATCAGGTGCAGGTCGCAGAACAGCAGCAGGTTCTGCTCGTCGAGCCGGGCCACGGTGTGGCTGTCGACCAGCTTGCGGTAGAGGGTTCGGGAGGTCATGGCGGTCTTTCGAAGCGGAGGGGCGGCGCGAACTCGGCGGGGAGGCTCAGTCGGCGGTGATGCCGCGCTCCTTGACGAGCTGGGCCCACTTGGGCATTTCGGCTTCGAGGCGCGCGCGGGCCTCGGCGGGGGTCGAAGGCGTGGCCTCGAAGCCTTCTTTCGTCATCCGCGCCTTGACGGCGGCCGACTGCAGCACGCCGACGAGCGTGGCGTTCAGCTTGTCGATCACCGGCCGGGGCGTGGCTGCCGGCGCGAAGACGGTGAACCAGGTCTCGAAGGCGTAGCTCGGCACCCCGGCCTCGGCGATCGTCGGCACCTCGGGCAGCAGCGGCGAGCGCCTGGCACCCGTGACGCCCAGCGCACGCACCTTGCCCGCCTGCACATGGCCCACGGCGGCCGAGAGCACGGGGAAGGACATGTCGACCTGCCCACCGATGGTGTCGGTGAGCGCGAGGCTGCCGCCGCGGTACGGGATGTGCGTGATGCCCACGCCGGCCTGCGCCTTGAACAGCTCGGCCGACATGTGAAAGGTGCTGCCGGCGCCGGCCGAGCCGTAGGTCAGCGTGTCGGGCTGGGCCTTTGCCAGCGCCAGCAGGGCCTTCAGGTCCTTCGCCGGCAGGGCGTTGTGGACGACGAGCACGTGCTGCGACGAGGCCACCATGCCGATCGGCGCCAGATCCTTCAGCGTGTCGTAGGGCATCTTCGCGGTGAGCGACGGGTTGATCGCGAGCGACACCGTCTGCAGGCCGATCGTGTAGCCGTCGGCCGGCGACTTGGCGACCGCATCGACGCCGAGGTTGCCGCCGGCGCCGCCCTTGTTCTCGATGTACATCGCCTGGCCGAGCGCCTTGGCCCATTCGTCGGCGACGAGCCGCGCGACGATGTCGGCGCTGCCGCCGGGGGCGTAGGGCACGACCAGCTTCACCGCGCGTTGCGGATAGGTCTGGGCCCAGGGCGCGGTGCAGGCGGTGGCAAGGGCGAGGGCGGTGAGCAGCGAGCGGCGGCTGGGCATGGGGTGTCTCCGGTGTGTTCGAGGTGTCGGTGACGAAATCCTATGCGTGATGTGGAGCGCCATAATTCAGATTCGGACAGTACTTTGATTCCTTTCAGTTAACAGTCGAGCCGAGCCGTGGACGCCTTCTCCGACCTCGCCTTCTTCTCGCTACTGATCAAGCACGGCAGCCTCGCCGCCGCGGCACAGCAGCTCGGCGTCACGCCGCCGGCCGTCAGCAAGCGGCTGGCTGCGATCGAGCGCCGGCTGGGCGTGCGCCTGCTGCAGCGCACGACCCGGCGCATCGGCCTCACGCCCGAGGGCGAGACCTACCTCGTCGAGGGCGCGCGCGTGCTGCAGGAACTGGAGACGCTGGAGCGCACCGTGGCCGGTGCGCGGGCGGTGCCCAAGGGCCTGATGCGTGTCTGCGCGACGCTCGGCTTCGGGCGCCGGCAGGTGGCGCCGGTGCTGTCCAAGTTCGCGCGCAGTTATCCGGACGTCGAGGTGCAACTGCACCTGACCGACCGGCCGGTCAACCTGGTCGAACAGGGCTTCGACCTGCAGCTGCGCTTCGGCGAACTGCCCGACGCGCGGCTGACCGCGCGCTTGCTGGCGCGCAACCGGCGCGTGCTCTGCGCATCACCGGCCTACCTGCGTTGCGCCGGCGAACCGACCGCACCGCGCGAGCTGGCACGGCATGCCTGCCTCTTCATCCGCGAGAGCGACGAGACCTTCGGCACCTGGCACCTGCGTTCGGGCGCGCGGACCGAGACGGTGAAGGTGCGTGGGCCGCTCGCCTCGAACGACGGCGAGTGCGTGTTCGAGTGGGCGCTCGACGGCCACGGCATCCTGATGCGCTCGCTGTGGGAGGCGGCGCCGATGCTGCGCTCAGGGCGGCTGCGGCCGGTGTTGCCCGAGTGGAGCCTGCCGCCGGCCGATATCTATGCGGTGTTTCCGACGCGCAGCCATCTGTCGGCGAAGACGCGGGCGTTGGTCGACTTTCTGATGGTGGCATTCGAGGCCCACCGGCAAGACGATGGCGGGGGGTGGTAGCGCGGGTAGGAGACGGCGGCCGCTGGCGGCCACGGGCGGACATTTACGGGCCAATCCCAAAGCGGACATTACACAATCTATCATCGCGTGGCCATGCCCACGCACCAGATCGGGATGCGCCGCTTGGAATAGTCTTTCCATCGCTTCCGAAGCGAGGAAATCCGACCCGTTAGCGATTTGGTCTGTAGCAACATTGCAATCCGATGAGAACAGTTACGTGGCCACCTCAGTCCTGCCCGCACTTCTGACCTCTCTCGCTCGGCACGGGTGGGCTCGGCACGTCACAGGATACGGGGACGCCGACGCTGTCATCAACGAAGTTTGTCGGCTCGGAGCACTTCTCGGCAAGCGCGCAGTCGGTCGAGCTGGCGCACTAGAGGAAGTGGTTAGACCCCAATCCTTCGAGGACGCGCACCCGCGGTCCTTGAGTGCCCACTATGGCCTGCACGCCTTCCCGTTCCATGTTGAACTCAGTCACCGGCCGCGACTGTGCCGATATGTCTTGCTAGGATGCATTGACCCCGGTTCGTGTGGTGCCGTCACAAAATTACTCGATTGGCGAGCGCTTCGGTTTTTGTCAGAGGAGTTCGATCTCCTAGAAGAGGCTCCCATCCTCGTTCGAACCGGCCGACGCTCCTTCTATTCCACATTTCTTCCTCCTGACCGCACCTTTCTGCGGTTTGACCCTGGTTGCCTTGAAGCCGTCGACGAGCGTGGTCGTTCGGCCTTCAGCCTACTGGAGCAACGCTTAGCGCTCGGCTCCCCAGAGGTCCATGAATGGGAGAGGGGCGACATTCTAATCATCGACAACTGGCGCACACTTCACGGGCGCGGACCGTCAGACGTCGGTTCCGGTCGCCGCCTAGCAAGGATTCTCATCGATGCCTAACGACGTCTTCACCGCCATCAACGCCGACGCCCTGCACACGAAGTCCAAGGTCTACATCGGCCGTGCGCTCACCAAGAAAGCTGGTGGCGATCTTGACGAGTACCAGCTATGGGCTTCGCTAGCGCTCGAGCTGCTTGGCAAGGCCGCACTAGCCCGCTCGCATCCGAGCCTTGTGGTCGATCCAACTCACTGGCAATCAATGTTTGTTGCCGCGGGGATCAACGTGACGACCGACGTCAAGACGATCACCGCTAAGACCTTGTTCGAGCGACTCGCCCACCTTGTCCCGAGATTCGACAAGACGATACAGAAGTTTTGCCAAGACATCGCTGAGCGGCGCAATGCCGAGCTGCATTCAGCAGACCTCCCGTTCAAAACCATGCACCTTGGAGCTTGGGAGGCGCGCTACTGGCATGCGTGCGACACGATTCTTCATCAGATGGGTTCCTCGTTAGAGCATTGGCTGGGGGCCGGAGATGCAATGGCTCCTCGCCAGTTGCTAGATGAGGCCCAAAAAGCCCTCGACGCGGCCGTCAAGCTTCGTGTTGAGGCAGCAAAGGAACGTTTTGCTGTACTGAAGAAGTCCGAACGCGAAAACCTCGCCACCGAAGCCAAGCTCCGTGAGCCCCAGCATCAGGGAGCCCTGTTCAAGGGCAAGTACGATGAAATTTGGTTGGAAGTCTGTCCGGCATGCGAATGCCGTGCATTCATGACAGGCGAGCAGACTGGCGAAGATATCAGCGAGGAGCAAGGTGAGGATGCCATTTGGGAAATCGTCGACCGCGAGTTCGTCGGAGAGGAGTTTCGTTGCCCAACATGCGAACTGACGCTCATGGGAAGTGACGAAATCGATGCTGCAGGCCTGAACTATATCCACGAGGATCAGCAGGAACGGGAAATGGAGTACGAGCCTGACTACGGCAACGATTGAAGCCGTCAGCGAACAAGGACTGCTATGGGTCGCAAGCCGACGGTCGGTTATCAAAGATCAGAGCGACTCGTTAGCAACAACCGTCGAAGCCGCGGCCGGCTGCGGTGGGACGGGTGCGCATGGATAGCAGGGAGCCTGTCCTGAATTCTGTGTTCGAGGCATAGCATGACCAACAGGAGCATGTATGCCGAGCAAGACGAAGACGAAGAACGCGGCGATAGCGGCGAAGACGGCCGCGTTGCCGAGGATCCCCAAGGAACTGCTTGAGCAGATCGCCGGCGGCGCGTCGCCGATGACGGCCGAGCAGATCAACGCGACGACGATGGCGTTGAAGAAGGCGCTGATCGAACGGGCCCTGGGCGGCGAGCTGACGCACCACCTGGGCTACCCGCCCGGTGCGGTGCGGCCCGGAGACGTCGGCAACCAGCGCAACGGCACGAGCGGCAAGACCGTGCACACCGAGGACGCCCCGCTGCGCATCGAGGTGCCACGGGACCGGGCAGGCAGCTTCGCGCCCGTCCTGATCCCCAAGCACGAACGCCGCTTCACCGGCTTCGACGACAAGATCGTGGCCATGTACGCGCGCGGCATGACCGTGCGCGAGATCCAGGGCTTCCTGGCCGAGCAGTACGGCACCGAGGTCAGCCCGGAGTTCATCAGTTCGGTCACCGACGCCGTGATGGCCGAGGTCACCGCCTGGCAGAGCCGGCCGCTCGAGCCGGTGTACCCGGTGATCTTCTTCGACGCGCTGCGCGTGAAGATCCGCGAGGACGCGGTGGTGCGCAACAAGGCGATCTACCTCGCGCTGGGCGTCCTGCCCGACGGCAGCCGCGACATCCTGGGCCTGTGGATCGAAGGCACCGAGGGCGCCAAGTTCTGGCTCAAGGTCTTCAACGACTTGAAGACGCGCGGCGTCGGTGACGTGCTGATCGCCGTCACCGACGGGCTCAAGGGCATCGGCGAGGCGCTGGCAGCGGTGTTCCCGGCCACCACGCTGCAGACCTGCATCGTGCACCTGATCCGCAACAGCCTGGACTTTGCCGGCTGGAAGGAGCGCAAGGCCCTGGCGCAGGCGCTGCGGCCGATCTACACGGCCGTGAACGCCGACATGGCTGCGGCCGAGCTCGATGCCTTCGAGCAAGGCCCCTGGGGCACGAAGTTCCCCACCGTGGTCGCCGCCTGGCGGCACGCCTGGGATCGCGTGATCCCCTTCTTCGCCTTCCCGCCCGAGGTGAGGCGCGTGATCTACACGACCAACGCAATCGAGAGCGTGCACGCGAGGCTGCGCAAGATCATCAAGACGCGCGGGCACTTTCCCAGCGACGACGCGGCCACCAAGCTGATCTGGCTGGCGCTGCGCAACATCACGGCCGACTGGGGGCGAGCGGCCAAGGAGTGGCGCAATGCGATGAACCAGTTTGCGATCGCCTACGGCGATCGCTTCATCAAGACCGCCGCGTAGCATGCGGCCCCGACTTGCCCACCGCGTCGGCCGTTCGTCGCAGGCGACGTCCGCCGCCGTGGACAAGTCTCCGAGCGCCTCGTACACAGAAATTCAGACAACCCC
>JAMHWF010000134.1:0-2019 GCA_035911095.1 Ideonella sp.
GCGAGCGTGCGGTGCTTGGGCGGCACCGGCAGGTTGAGCGAGCCGACGCCGTAGGCCGGGCGCTTGGGCAGCGCCGGGTCGGGCTGGCCGTCGTCGCCGACCCGCGCGCTCATGCCGATCAGATCGACCTGGACGTAGAGGTTGGGCGTGTAGCCGTCGGTGATCGGCACCGTCAGCTTGTGCGTCGGGCCGGTCATCGTGAAGCGCGTCGAGGTGACGATGCCCGAGCGGCGGACGCTCATGACGCCCTCGGCCGGATAGAACGGCGCCTGCACCAAGAGCTCGGCGGTGTCGCCGGGCTTGTACTCCTTGGCGTTGGGGATGAGCGTGACCTGCTCCTCCTCGACGTCGCGCGCCGGCGGCGTCTTGCCGCCCGACACCCACACGGTCAGCTCGGTCGAGTTCTTGCGGCCCTGATCATCGGTGACGACGCCGGTGATGCGGTACTGACCGCCCTCGGGGGTCTGGAACGAGCACATCCCGGCGTCGGCGGCCGAGGTCAGCGCGCAGCTCTGGACGTCCTCCTCGGTCTCGACGTACTTGCCCTTGTCGTACTTCCAGTCGAGGCGCACCGCCTGGACGTCGATCGCCTTGCCGATGACGGCCTTGCCGTCGACGTCGACGTCGATCGCCTCGATCTCGATCGCCTGGCCCTTGTCGACGTACGGGCGCTTGGCGCGCATGCCGACGTAGTGCGCGGCCGGGTGGACGAGCAGCGTCGTCGACGCGTTCCACGCCTGGCGGTTGACGTCGGTGACCGACGCGTTGGCGTTGACGCTCATCGGCACCGGCGGGTTGACGCCGAGGAAGTCGAGGTGCAGGACGTGGGCGCCGGTGGCGTCGGTCTTGCCCTGGTGGTTCCAGCTCTGCGGCGCCTGGTAGCCCCCGCCGTCATCCCACCACCGCCGGCCCCAGCCCCACCACGGCACCCACTTGCCGAACGTGAAGTCGTCGCGGTTGGGCGGCGTGAACGTGGTCTCGCTCGCGGTCAGGTACCAGTTCACCTCGGCGCCGGCCAGGCCGCCGCCGGCGAAGTAGCTGGCCTGCACGGTCACGTCGGCGCTGCCGCCGATCATCTTGATCGCGTCGTCGGCCTTGGCGCTGACCTCGTACTCGGGGCGGCGGAACTCCTGGATCTGGAAGCCGTGGTAGCCCGAGCCCGAGACGCGGCCCTGGGCCTCGAGCTGGATCGACGCGTAGCCGAGGTTGGGCGTCTTGGGCAGCGTGAAGGCGAGGTCGAAGCCGCCGAGCGCGCTGACCTTGACCGTGCCCTTGGTCAGCTCGTTGCCGACCGGGTCGATGACCTTGTAGCTCACCGACGACACCTGGCCGGCGATGCCGGCGACGTCGCCGCCCTCGCGGGTCTGGTGCAGCCGCAGCCAGCCCTTGACGTGGACGTCCTCGCCGGGCCGATACATCTGCCGATCGTCGGCGATGTGCCACAGGAGGTTGTCGCCGCGCTCCTGCTTGCGCCACTGCGCCTCGTCGGCCCAGTAGCCGTAGCCGTCGGGCACGAACGCGACGTCGTCGCCCTTCTTCGCGATCAACATGCCGGCGCCGCGCTGGCGCTGCGCCGACAGCGCGAGCACCGCGGTGCCGTCGTCACCGGAGGTCGCCTTGATCCCCCACGGCTCGATCGACAGCGCCGCGTCCGCGACCGGCGCGCCGTCGGCGAGCTTGCTCACCCACGCGTGCAGCTCGCCGGCGTCGACCGCGGCGTCGACGCCCAGCCGCGTCGACTGCACCCACGCGATCAGCCGCGGCGGCTCGTAGCGCTCCTTCCACGGCGACGGCTCGATCACCGCGATCACGTGGCCGAGGCCGTTGTGCAGCGCGCCGGCCAGCTCGACCTTGGTCTCGGTCAGGTCGTCGGCCGCGCCCTTCACGCGCACCAGCGTGTCGACCACCTTCTTGCCCGGCAGCCGCGGCTTCTTCCGCTGCCACTGGTTCTCGAGGTAGTCGCCGTACGCGCCGTAGTCGCTCGGCGCGACCTGGTACAGCTGCACCTTCAGCGCGTCG
>JAMHWF010000135.1:0-1003 GCA_035911095.1 Ideonella sp.
GGATCGAAGTCGATGGCGAGCGGCTTTTCGAGGTGGACGGCGACCTTCGCGCCGGGCTGGACATAGACGGCGGCGAACGCTTGGCCGTAGAGCTTGTTGACCCAGGCCGACATGTCCCGCACGCCGCCCGCCAGAATCTGGCCGACCGCCTCCTGGCCGCTGATGCCCACGGTGCCGATGGAGCCGTCCGAGCCGACATACGACATGCGGCCGCTGTCGCTCTCGATGAGCGAGGCCACGCCGGCACCGGCCGCCGTGATCAGGGCCTGCGAGCCCAAGTACTGCTGGGCGTTGCTGCGCCGCTCGCCGCTGACGCAGGGGATGCCGTGCGGGTCGCTGATCCATCCCAAGCCGTCGCGTTGCTGGTTATTCTGCTGGTTGCCCTCGCGGTCTTCGGGGATCGTGCGGATCGTGCCGTCGTTGAACACGAACGTGATGCTGCGCACCTGGCCGCGCACGCACGAAAGCGTCCAGTCGCCCGAGGCGGTGCCGCTGAACACGGCGCCGGCCACATCGGGAATGTCGATGCCATTCGCCGTCAGGTTGTCCGGCCCGACCAGGACTTTGAACGGATAGGGATCGTTCACCGTGCCGTCGATCGGCACACGGCCGATCAGCGCCGTCATCGCGACCGAGCCCATGAGCGTGGAGTTGGTCGGCACGGTATAGACGGGCTTCGCGGTCTTGACGCCCGCGACTTGCGCGCCCGCGTTCGCCACGGTTTCCGCGGTGGTTTCGAGCGTGCTCTGCGCCGGGCCGAAGCTCGTGGGGAAGCTCATTCCGCCGCTCGCGCCACGACCGGCGTTGCGCCCCTCGGCGGGCTTTGCGTCGTCCGGCTCGACCCACCGCACGCCGCCCTCCATGCCGGCCTCGTCGCCGCCCTGCAGCCCCAGGCCCACGGGCAGGTCCGCATGGCCGCCGCCGCGCCCGCCGATGCTGTCCAGGCGCCGCTGCAGGTCGGCGAGCAGCCCTTCGGTCTGCTGGCGCGCGCTGGCCGCCTGCT
>JAMHWF010000136.1:0-212389 GCA_035911095.1 Ideonella sp.
GGCCCCGGCCCCGGCCCCGGCCCCGGCCCCGGCCCCGGCCCCGGCCCCGGCCCCGGCCCCGGCCCCGGCCCCGGCCCCGGCCCCGGCCCCGGCTCCGGCTCAGGCACCGGCTCAGGCACCCGGGCCCCCGCCGACGCCCGCCTCCGCACCCGCACCCGCACCCGCCGCCTCCGCCGTGGCTGCGGCACCGGCGGCCGTGGCATCTGCCGCGAGCGACGCCGCGCCGCTTGCCGGCGCGACGCTGGCCGCGGCCCAGGCCTCGCCCGCTGCGGTGCCGGCCCTGCAGCCCGGCCACCTGCAAGGCATCGACGAGCGCCTCGCCGCGATGCAGCGCGAGGTCCAGGCGACGCGCGACAGCCTCGCGACGCTGCAGGCGCGCCTGCACGAGGCCGAGTCGGGCCGCTACTCGAACCCGCTCGTCTATGCGCTGGCCGCGCTCGCGCTTGGCCTGCTCGCCGCCTTCGCCTGGTTCGTGCGTGCCTCCCATGCGCGCGAGCGCGAGCGCGAGGCCTGGTGGAAGCAGTCCTTCGCCGCCGAACGCGGCCAGGACGGGATGTCGAGCGAGGTGATGGCGCTCGACGAAGCCGAGGTCGCGCCGATGACGACGACCGCGGCGCCGCTCTTCATCGACCCCGCGATCGCGACCGGCCACAGCCTGCACGACGAAGGCAGCCAGCGCCCGCTGCCGGTGACCTGGAAGACGACCTTCGCGGCGCCCGAGCCCGACCCGAACGAGGCCCTGCGCCGGCCGGTGACGGCGGAGGAACTGGTCGACCTCGAGCAGCAGGTCGAGTTCTTCCTGACGCTCGGGCAGGAGGACGCCGCGGCGCACCTGCTCGAGTCGCACATCGCCTCGGCCGAAGGCCCGAGCCCGCTGCCGTTCCTGAAGCTGCTCGAGATCCACCGCCGCCTCGGCCATCGCCCGGATTACGAACGGGTGGCCGAGCGCTTCCGCGCCAGCTTCCAGGGCCTGGCCCCGGCCTGGGACGACGGCCTGGCGGCGCTGCCGCTGGCCGAGCACGGCCAGGCGGTCGAGCTGTTGCAGCAGGCCTGGCCGTCGCCGGAACGCGCCAAGGCGCTGATCGAATCGATGATGTTCCGCCGCGACGGCACGCCGCAGGGCTTCCAGGTCGAGGCGATGAGCGACCTGCTCTTCCTCTACGAGATCGCACGCGACCTCGGCGAGCCGCGCGCCCCCCCGGCCGGCGTCGATTTCGAGCTGCCGATCGGCGGCGAGGAGGCGCCGGTGATCGTGGCCGAGCCCCTGTCGGCGTCGGGCCGCCTGCAGCACCCGGTCTCGGTCGACCTCGACGTCGGCATGAGCCGCGAGGACGTCGACCACCGCTTCGAGCGCAGCGCGCGCTACGAAGGCAGCGATTTCGCCTTCGGCACCGGCGACCCGGCCGCCGCCGACGCCGCGGCTGCACGCCAGCGCAAGTAGCGCGCGCCTCGGGCCCGCCCCGCCCGGGGTCCGTAGAATCTCCCCGCCTGCCCCCGTCCCGGCACGCTCCTCAAGGTCAAGCCAGCGCCAAACCCAGACAACGCCTCCCGACAGGTCGTGTGTTGTCTCGCGTGTTGTCTTCGCTGACTTGGCCGAACCGTGCTGACCCATTACTACCGAGAGCTGCTGAACTTCCTTTCGCAGACCGTGCGCAACCGGGACGTCGCGGCCGACCTGACGCAGGAGAGCTTTGCGCGCGTGCTGGCGGCCCAGCAGGCGGGGCAGGTGATCCGCAACCCGCGGGCGCTGCTGTACCGCACTGCGCGCAACCTCGTCATCGACCAGCACCGCCGCGCCGAAGTGCGCGCGGAGGGACCGCCGGCGGTGGACGACGACCCGCCGCCCGATGCCGACCAGCGCCCGGGCCCGAAGGCCCTGCAGCCGGAGGCGATCCTGGCCTCGCGGCAGGGCCTCGCCGCGGTGCTCGCGACGATCGACGGCCTGCCCCCGCGCTGTCGCGAGGCCTTCGTGCTGTTCAAGTTCGACGGCTGCTCTTACGCGGAGATCGCGGCGCGGATGGGCATCTCGGTGCGCACGGTCGAGATGCAGCTGCAGATCGCGATGGCGGCCTGCTGGCGCTGCCTCGAGGAGCTGGAAGGGGCCACGGAGCCTTCTCGCCGCAGATGGAGCCGCCACGCATGAGCCGCGCGCTTCGATCGCCAGATGAAGCGGCCGGACCCGACGGCGAGGTGCTGTCCTGGTTCGTGCGCCGGCAAGGCCACGACTGGACCACGAACGACGAGCGCGACTTCCAGTCCTGGCTTGCCGCCGACCCGGCGCGACGCGATCGCCACGCCCGCTGGGAGGCGCACTGGCGTGCGCTCGACGGGCTTCCCGCCGAGGCGGTCGACGCGCTGCGCGGACGGCTCACGATCGACAAGGCGCGCGAGACCGCACGGGCGGCTGGCGCGGCCCGCCCGCCTTCCAGGCGCGCGGCCTTCACCGCAGCCGCGGGGCTGGCCGTGGTGGCGATGACCGGCGGCGGCGGGCTGATGGCCTGGCAGCAGTGGCAGGCCCAGCCGCTCTTCGTGCAGGCCTACGCCACGCAGCGCGGCGAGCAGGCGCGCGTCGAGCTGCCCGACGGCAGCCAGCTGTGGCTCGACACCGCGACACGCCTCGACGTCCGCTACGACCGCGAGCGGCGCGAGGTCGCGCTGCAGGAGGGCCAGGCGCTCTTCAGCGTGCGGGCCGACCCGGCACGACCGTTCCGCGTGGCGGCCGGGCCGGTGGACGTCACGGTGGTCGGCACGCGCTTCGCGGTGCGCCACACGCCCGGCATCCCGGGCGCCGGCGGGGTGCGCGTCTCGGTGGAAGAGGGCCAGGTGCGCAGCACGCTGCGCCACGCCAGAGGCGGCCCGGGCTCGGGCGGCGTGCTCCTGGCCGCCGGTGAGCAGGTGGTGGCGGACGAGCAGGGCGTGCTGTCGCCGGTGGCGACGGTGAGCCGCGGAGAGGTCGCGCCCTGGCGCGAGCAGCGCGTGAGCTTCGTCGACACGCCGCTCGACCAGGCGCTCGCCGAACTCGAGCGCTATGGCCCGACCGGCCTCGTCGTCCGGGACCCCGCCGTGGCCGGGCTGCGCCTCAGCGGCACCTTCAACCCGCTCGACGTCGCGACGCTGCGCCGGGTGCTGCCCACCGCATTGCCAGTGCGCCTGCGCACGCTCGGGGACACGACCGAGCTCGTCTCGGCCCGATGAGGCCAGCGCCGCAAAGAGAGTCGCGGCGCGTACCGTAGTCGAGGCGGCTCGCGCGTCTGCCTGGGTAGGACCGGTCCCCCGTCGACCTACTCAGAAAAGGACTTTCATGCCTCGTCAGACCTCGCGGCCTGCGCGCCGGGCCCTGGCCGCCGCATTGGCGCTCGCCGCCCTCGTGGCCCAGGCACAGCCCGCCCTCTCCGACGCGCCGGTGGAGATCAGCATCGCCGCCCAGCCGCTGGCCGAGGCGCTGAACGCCTGGGCGCGGCAGACGCGCGTGCAGCTCATCGTCCAGCAGCCACTGGTGGACGGCAAGACGGCGCCGGCCGTCGCGGGCAGCTTCACGCCGATGCAGGCGCTGTCGCGCCTGCTGGCCGGCTCCGGCCTCGAGGCCCGCGTCGACGGCTCGGCCGTCACGCTGAAGGCGGTGCCCTCGGCCGCGCCCGCCGGAGAGCGGCTGATGAACGCGATCCAGGTCACCGGGCAGGCCGAACGGGAAGCCACGTCCGAAGGCACCCAGTCCTATGCGGCCCGTGCCGTGACGGTCGGCAAGGGCGATGTGAAGAGCCTGCGCGAAGTGCCGCAGACCGTCTCGGTCATCACGCGGCGGCAGATCGACGACCAGAACTTGACGACCGTCAACGACGCGCTGATCCAGACCCCGGGCGTGACGATCCGCCCGAGCGTCTGGGGCTACCAGTACTACTACGCGCGCGGCTACAGCATGGCGACGACCTACGACGGCGTCGCCGTCACCTACTTCACCAACCTCGACGACCTCGCGTCCGTCGACCGGGTCGAGGTGCTGCGCGGGCCAGCCGCGCTGCTGCGCGGCAGCGGCACCACCGGCGACTACGGCGGCGTCGTCAACATCGTCAAGAAGCGGCCGCTGAAGGACTTCGGGGTCGCGGGGAGCGTCTCGCTCGGGTCCTGGAGCCACTACGGCGCCGACCTCGACGTCACCGGCAAGCTGAACGGATCGGGCAGCCTGCGCGGTCGCGCGGTGCTGGCCGGCGAGGATCGGGACTTCTTCTACGAGGGCACGCACCGGCGCAAGTGGACCGTGTTCGGCACGCTCGAGGCGGACCTCTCGCCGAGCACCTTGCTGACGCTCGCGGCGACCTACCAGGAATCGCGCACCCGCCAGCCCTATGTCGGCCTGCCGCGCTACACCGACGGCCGGCTGGTCTCGGAAGACCGTTCCACCAACGTCAACCCGCCCTGGGGCCGGGACGCCTCGGACTTCACGAACCTCTCTGCCGAGCTGGTGCATCGGTTCGACAACGCCTGGAAGGCGAAGGCGACGGTGCTCTACCGGCGCGTCGACCACACCTATCACAACTACTACAACTGGTACACCGGCGTGGCCGAGGACGGGACGGCCACGTTCCGCGGCATGTACTACCCGGAGGACAACAGCTCGCTCGGCATCGATGCGAACGTCACCGGTCCGTTCTCGCTGTTCGGCCGCCAGCATGAGCTGACCTTCGGCCTCGAGGCCAACCGCTACAAGTCGAAGTTCTCGTACCTCGCGACGCTGGTCGAGGGCCGCGACGCGCTGTTCCCCAACATCTCGGCCGACGAGGTGCCGACGACGGTCGACGCAGCAGAGTCGGCCGACGTCGGCAAGGCTTTGATCCCCCAGCAGGCGGCCTACGGCGTCGTCCGCCTCAAGCCCGCGGACACGCTCACCCTGATCGCCGGCGCACGCCTCACCAACTTCCGCTCCAAGGCCTACAGCGCCGCAACCGGCCTCTGGACCACGACCTACGACTACTCCGGCCGCGTCACGCCTTACGGCGGCGTGGTCTGGGACGCCAGCCGCGATCTCTCCGTCTACGGCAGCTATACCGAGGTCTTCATTCCGCAGACGGTCTATGCCTACCCGAACGAGCTGCTGCCGCCGCGGGTGGGCTGGCAGGGCGAGGTCGGCGTGAAGGGCGCGTTCCTGGACGGGCGGCTGAACGCCTCGCTCGCGGTCTACCGCCTGCGCGACACCAACCGACCGCTGCGCGACGAGGCGCATGTCGGCTGCGGCGGCTCCGCGACTGGCTGGTGCTACACCGCCGGCGGCCTGGTGCAGAGCCAGGGCGTGGATGCCGAGGTCAGCGGCAGCCCGCTACCCGGCCTGCAGCTCACCTCGGGCTACAGCTACAACATCAACAAGTACCTGCGCGACACGACCGCCGCGAACGTCGGGCAGGCCTTCCTCTCGTACTCGCCGCGGCACTCGCTGAAGTTCTGGGCCACCTACGACCTGGGCGCGAACCGCGCGACGGCCGCGCTCGCGAAGTGGCGGGTCGGCGGCGGCATCAACGCGCAGAGCCACGTCGACTATTCGTCGACGGTGAGACAGGGCGGGCTGGCGACCTTCTCCGCGCAGCTCGCCTACCAGCTCGACCCGAAGACCTCGATCACGGTCAGCGCGAACAACCTCTTCGACCGCTGGTACCTGGCGGATTCCGCCTTCTTCGGCGAGCCGCGCAGCGTGCAGATCGTCGCGCGCACCCGCTTCTGACCACGCCGGGTCAGAGCCGCGCCAGCCGCTCCAGCGCCAGGTCGAGCGTCTCGTCGCGCTTGGCGAAGCACAGGCGGGCGATGCGCTGCTCGAAGCCGTCGCCGTAGAACACGGCGAGCGGGATCGCGGCGACGCCGACCTCGGTGGTCAGCCAGCGGCAGAAGGCCTCCTCGCCGAGCTCGCTGACGGCCGAGTAGTCGACGCACTGGAAGTAGCTGCCTTCGCTCGGCAGCAGGCGCAGCCGGCTGGCGGCCAGCCCGGCACGGAAGCGGTCGCGCTTGGCCTGGTAGAAGGCCGGCAGCCCGAGGTAGGGAGCCGGGTCTTCCAGGTAGGCGGCCAGCGCGTGCTGCACCGGCGTGTTGACGGTGAAGACGTTGAACTGGTGCACCTTGCGGAACTCGGCGCTCAGCGCCGCCGGGGCCGCGACGTAGCCGACCTTCCAGCCGGTGACGTGGAAGGTCTTGCCGAAGCTCGAGATCAGCATCGCCCGCGCCGCCAGCTCGGGGTGGCGCGCGACGCTCTCGTGCGCCTGGCCGTCGTAGACCATGTGCTCGTAGACCTCGTCGGCGATCAGCAGCACGTCGGTCGGGCGCAGCAGCGCGGCCAGGCGCGCCATCTCGCCGGCCGTCCAGGCGGTGGCGCTCGGGTTGTGCGGGGTGTTGACGATGACCGCGCGCGTGCGCGGCCCCAGCGCCGCGGCGATGCGGTCGAAGTCGGGGCGGAAGCTGCCGGGCGTGAGCGGCACGCGCACCGCGCGGCCGCCCGACAGGGTGATGCTCGGCTCGTAGCTGTCGTAGCAGGGGTCGAGCACGACGACCTCGTCGCCCGGGTGCACGACGCAGAGGATCGCGGTCAGGATCGCCTGCGTGGCGCCGGCCGTCACCGTGATCTCCGTCCCCGCGTCGTAGCGGCGGCCGTGCAGCGCCTCGATCTTCGCGGCGATTGCCTCGCGCAGCGCCGGCACGCCGGTCATCGGCGGGTACTGGTTGAGGCCGCGCCGCATCGCGTCGGCGACGAGCTCGACGAGCCGCGGGTTGCAGTCGAAGTCCGGGAAGCCCTGGCCGAGGTTCACCGCGCCGTGCTGCTGCGCGAGCGCGGACATCACGGTGAAGATCGTCGTGCCGACCTGCGGCAGACGGCTCGGCGGCAGTGGGGTGGGGAAGTCAGCGGGGGCAGTGGGCATGGAGCGTCAGAGTCCGTAGTCCTGTGCGTCGCCGGACATCGCCCGCTCGATCAGCGCGCGCGTCAGGCGGTCGCTCAGCATCTCGGCGAAGACGTAGACGAAGCCGCGCAGGTAGGCGCCACGACGGAAGGCGATGCGCGCCACGCTGCGGCCGAAGAGGTGCCCGACCGGGCGCCAGACGAGGTCGCCGCCCGGCGGGTCGTCGCGTACCGCCATCTCGTGGACGATGCCGATGCCCAGGCCCAGGCGGACGTAGGTCTTGATCACGTCGGCATCGATCGCCTCGAGCACGACGGTCGGCGACAAGTGGTGTGCGGCGAAGGCCTCGTCGACACGGGTGCGGCCGGTGAAGGCCGGGTGGTAGGAGATCAGGGGCTCGGCGGCGATCTGCTCGAGCGTCAGGCGCTCGACCTGGGCCAGCGGGTGGCCGGCCGGCATGATCAGCGCGTGATGCCAGTCGTAGAGCGGCAGGCTCACCAGGTCGTCGTAGCCGGTCAGCGCCTCGGTCGCCAGGCCGACCTCGGCCGTCTCCTCGAGCACCATCTGCGCGACCTGTTTGGGCGTGCCCTGGTGCAGGCTCACCGACACTTTCGGAAAGCGCCGCCGCAGCTGCGCGACCGGGCCGGGCAGGAAGTAGCGCGCCTGGGTGTGGGTGGTCGCGATCGACAGCGTGCCGGCGTCCTGCATCGAGTACTCGGCGCCGATGCGCTTGAGGTTCGCGACCTCGCGCAGGATCACCTCGATCGACTTCAGCACCTGCTGCCCCGGCTCGGTCACGCGGCGCAGGCGCTTGCCGTGGCGGGCGAAGATGTCGATGCCCAGCTCCTCCTCGAGCTCGAGGATTGCCTTCGACACGCCGGGCTGCGAGGTGTGCAGCGCCTTCGCGGTCTCGGTCAGGTTGAGCTGCCGGCGCACGGCCTCCTGCACGAAGCGGAACTGGTGCAGGTTCATCGCTCGCCCTCCGCCAGGCGGGCGAGCGCCTCGTCGGCCATCGCGCCGATCACCCGCGGCGCCTCGCCGACCGCCGGCGCGAGGACCCACCGCAGCCCGGGGTGCGCCGCCTCCAGTGCAGCCATCAGCGCCGGCACGTCCTTGCGCACGTGGCCGCCGGCACCCAGGAAGAGCGGCAGCACCGTCACCTGCGCGCAGCCGGCCGCCGCGAGGCGGGCGCCGGCCTCGGCGATCGTCGGCGCCATGAACTCGAGATAGGCGAGCTCGACCGCGGCCTCCGGCGCGGCGGCCCGCACCCGCTCGCGCACGGCCTCGAAGGGCAGCGCCCATCCCGGGTCGCGGGCGCCGTGCGCGAAGAGCAGCAGGCCGGTGCCGGCGGCGGGTCGCAGGGAGGGCGCGCTCATCGGTAGCGCACCAGCCAGCTGAAGGCGGCCATCGACAGCAGCAGGTAGGTGAGGCTCGGCACCGCGGCCGCGACCCAGGGCGTCCAGTCGCGCAGCAGGCCGAGGTGGCCGGAGACGTTGTTCAGCAGCGCGAAGCTGATGCCGAGCATGATCCCGCCGAACACCTTCCAGCTGACGCTGCCGCTGCGCACGTGCAGGTAGGCGAAGGGCAGGGCGAGCGCGATCATCACCAGGCAGGCGAAGGGGTAGAGCGCCTTCTTCCAGAACTGGATCTCGTAGCGCTGCGCGGCCTGCTCGTTCTGCGCCAGGTGGCGCGCATAGCGGTAGAGCTCGACGGTCGACATCGTGCCGATCGGCAGCACCGCGGCAGCCACCACGTTGCGGCTGAGCGAACTCGGCCAGTCGAGCCCTTCCTCGTGCTTCTCGACGACGCGGGCGTCGGCCGACATCGCGGTCGGCCACTCGGTGACCTGCACGTCGGACAAGCGCCAGACCGCGTCGTCGCCGACGGTGGCGGTCTTCGCCGCCAGGCGGGTCAGCAGGCGCCCGTCGGCGTCGAACTCGAAGATGCGCACCGTCTCGAGCTCGCCCCGCGCCGAGGCGCTGCCGACGCTGATCGAGTAGCTGCGCTCGCCGGCCGGCGTCTCGCGGCGGTCCTTGAGCCAGGCCCCGCTGAGGATGCGGCCCCCACGCAACTCGGCGTGCTGCACGACGCCCAGGCGCTCGGCCAGCGGCGCGAAGTAGTCGCCGACGACGAAGGTCAGCGCCGAGAACCCGATGCCCAGCACGCCGAGCAGCGACAGGGCGCGGCCCGGGCCGAGCCCGCCGGTGCGCAGGATCGTGAACTCGGACGACTGCGCCATGCGCGACAGCGCATAGATGGAGCCGATCAGCACCATGATCGGGAACAGCTCGTAGAAGTGCCCCGGCACCTCCAGCAACCCGGCCAGCGCGGCCTGCCAGGCGGGGTAGCCGAGGCGGCCCGCGTCCTCCAGCTCGTCGACGAAGTCGATGAAGTAGAAGAGCGACAGGAAGGCGACCGAAGTGAAGGCCACCGAGCCGACGATGTCGCGGTAGAGCAGGCGGCGGATCGTCTTCATGCCGCGCCTCCACCGGCCACCCCTGCGACGCCGGCACCGCCGGCCGGGCCGTCATCCCGCCGCGACCGCCCCGGCAGCAGCCGGCGCACCGCGCCGACCTCGCGCCACCAGAGCAGCGCGAGCGCGCCGAGGAAGACCGCGCCGTGCAGCACGGCCAGGGCCGTGCCCATGCCGGCGCGGCCGTTCGCGATCCACGCCTGGGTGAGGTTGATCAGGTTGAAATAGACGACGAAGGCCAGCAGGGCGAACAGCAGGTTCCAGTTGCTCGCCTTGCGCGGGTTGGTCGCCGCCAGGCCGACGCCGAGCAGCACGAAGTTCGCCCCGCCGAGCACGAGGCCCAGGCGCCAGGCCAGCTCGCCCTGCGAGGCGGGCGAAGGGTCGTGCAGCAGTTCCATCGTGTTGCGGGCCTTCGGCGGGCGGTTGTCCATGCTCTTCACCGCGCCTTCCTCGACCAGCACGCTGTAGTTCTCGAAGCGCGAGAGCGTCTTCTCGCCGTCGTCGCGCCGCTCCTCGTTGCGCTGGCCGCGGTCGAGGACGAGGAAGGAGTCGCTGTTGCGCATCTCGATGCGCCCGCGCCGGGCCGAGGTGACCGACTCGACGTTGTTGTCCGACTGCAGGATGAACACGTTCTCGGCGTCGCGCTCGTTCTCGCTGCTGCGGTCGATGAAGAACACCCGCCGCCCGTCGCTCGAGGACTGGAACTGCCCGGGCGCGACGCGCGAGAGATCGGACCGGCCCTCGTAGCGTGCCTTCAGGTCGTTGCCGTTGCGGTTGCCCCAGGGCCAGACGAAGAAGGTGAGCAGGGCCACCACGACCAGGATCGGCGCGCTGGTGCGCAGCACCGGCCGCACGAAGCGGCGCAGCCCGGCGCCGCTGGAGAACCAGATCGCCATCTCGCTCTCGCGGTACATGCGCCCGAGCGTCGCGACCACCGCGACGAAGAGCGACAGGATCAGCATCAGCGGCAGCTGGCCGAGCGCGGTGTAGCCCAGCATCAGCACCACGTCCTGCGGCGATACCTGGCCCTTCGCGGCCAGGCCGAGGGTGCGGATCAACAGCATCGTGATGACGATCGTCAGGATCACCACGAGCGTCGCGCCGAAGCTTCGGGAGAGGTCTCGCCTCAGAGTGGAATCGAATAACATCGCGCGATTTTCAGCGGGCTGGATTATGGACTTCCGATCACAGGTGGTTTCCCCCGATGCCTTGTCGGCGTTGGCGGTCGATGCGCTGGTGCTGGTTGTCGGCAGCGAGGCGCCGGACGAGGGCTTCGACGCGCCGCTGGCGGCGATCCTGAAGCAGGCCGTCGAGGCGGGCGATTTCCAGTGCAAGGCGGGCCGCAGCCTCTATCTTCACCGGCCGGCCGGGCTCAAGGCGGAACGCCTGCTGCTCGTCGCCGCGCCGGGGCTGACGCTCAAGGGCTGGTCGAAGGCGCTCGCCGCAGCCGTCGCCCAGCTGAAGGCCGGAGGCAGCGCGCATCTCGCGGTGGCCGCCTGCGGCACCGGGGCCGGCGAACTCGGCGAGGCCCAGGCCGAGCGCTTCCCGATCGCGATCGAGGACGCCCTCTACGTCTACCGCCACACCAAGCCGAGCGCGCCGAAGGCGCCGGCGCTGGCCAAGGCGACGCTGCTGTGCGGCAAGGCGCAGGCACGGCCGGTGCAGAAAGGGCTGGCGCGCGGCCGTGCGATCGCCGACGGCGTCGCGACCGCCCGCGAGTGGGCCAACCGGCCCGGCAACCACTGCCGCCCGCGCGACCTGGCCGACGAGGCGCGCCGCCTCGGCCGCACCCACGGCCTGAAGGTGCAGGTGTTCGACCGCAAGCAGATCGAGACGCTCGGGATGAACACCTTCCTCTCGGTGACGCAGGGCTCCGAGGAGCCGCCGCGCTTCATCGTGATGCGCTACGAGGGAGCCGCCTCGAAGGCCGATGCGCCCTTCGTGCTGGTGGGCAAGGGCATCACCTTCGACACCGGTGGCATCTCGATCAAGCCGTCCGCCGAGATGGACGAGATGAAGTTCGACATGAGCGGCGCGGCCAGCGTGCTCGGCACGATGCGGGCGATCGCCGAGCTGAAGCCGAAGCTGAACGTCGTGGGCCTGATCCCGAGCTGCGAGAACATGCCCGATGGCCGCGCGGTCAAGCCGGGCGACGTCGTCACCAGCCTGTCGGGCCAGACGGTCGAGATCCTGAACACCGACGCCGAAGGGCGGCTGATCCTCTGTGACGCGCTGACCTACGCCGAGCGGCTCAAGCCCGCGGCGGTGATCGACATCGCGACGCTCACCGGCGCCTGCGTGATCGCGCTCGGCCATCACCACTCGGGCCTCTTCAGCCCGGACGAGACGCTCGCGTCCGACCTCCTGGCCGCCGGCCAGGCCACGCTCGACACCTGCTGGCGCCTGCCGCTCGACGACGAGTACGACGAGTCGCTGAAGAGCAACTTCGCGGACATGGGCAACGTCGGCGGGCGTGCCGGCGGTGCGATCACCGCGGCGATGTTCCTCAAGCGCTTCACCGGCAAGTACCGCTGGGCGCACCTGGACATCGCCGGCACGGCCTGGAAGTCTGGCGGGGCCAAGGGCGCCACCGGCCGACCGGTGCCGTTGCTCACCCACTTCCTGCTGTCGCAGGCCGGCTGAACGCCACGTCGTCCCTGTCCGTCGATCGACCTGGGGTCGGGGCCACCGCGGGATGACCGAGATCAGCTTCCACACCCACGTGCCCGACGTGCTGGGCTACGCCTGCAGGCTGCTGCGCAAGGGGCTGCGGCAGGGCGCCCGGCTGGTGGTGACCGCCGACGGGGCCACTCTCGGCCAGCTCGACCGCGCCCTCTGGGTGTTCGACCCGCTCGCCTTCGTGCCGCACCGCCGGCTGGCGCCCGGCGCCGAGGTGCCGGCGCTGCTGCGCGACACGCCGATCTGGCTGCTCGACGCCGGCGCGGAGGCGCCGAGCCTGGACACGCTGGTCAACCTCGGCCCCGGGCCGGCGGCGGGTTTCGAGAGCTTTGCGCGGGTCATCGAGATCGTCGGCGAGGACGCCGAAGCGGCCCAGGCCGGCCGCCTGCGCTGGCGCCATTACACCGAGCGCGGATACGCGATCCGCCACCACCGCCCGGCAGTTTGAAGCGGTTGCCGTAGGGGGTTTCCTCCGGGGGTTGGCACTGGGTTTTCCGCCTCGAGATGGCCTGCTTTTTGCGGTATCTTCTGCGCCGTCGAGAAATACCCCCAGGCTCGACGCTCTTTCATCCGGAGGTCATTTAATGCAAGTCAAGTTCCATCTGATCGCGGCGGCTGCGGTGGCGATGATCGCCGGCACCGCGTCCGCGCAGGATCTGGTCGTCACCATCGGCCACGTTGCCCCTGTATCCGGCGCTCAGGCCCACTATGGAAAGGACAACGAGAACGGCGCCCGCATGGCGGTCGACGACCTGAACGCCAAGGGCGTGACGATCGGCGGCAAGAAGGTCAAGTTCGAACTCGCCGCCGAGGACGACGCGGCCGACCCGAAGCAGGGCACCGCGGTCGCCACGAAACTGTGCGACGCCAAGGTGAACGGGGTGGTGGGACACCTGAACTCGGGCACGACGATCCCGGCCTCGAGCATCTACAGCAAGTGCGGCATCCCGATGATCACGCCCTCGGCCACCAACCCGTCGCTGACGCAGCAGCCGGGCGTGAAGGGCATCTACCGCGTGATCGCCAACGACAACGCGCTCGGCGCCGGCCTCGCGCTGTACGCGGCCAACACCCTGGGCCTGAAGAAGGTCGCGATCATCGATGACCGCACCGCCTACGGGAAGGGCGTCGCCGAGATCTTCAAGAAGACCGCGCAAGCCAAGGGCCTCACCGTCGTCGACGAGCAGTACACCGACGACAAGAAGACCGACTTCATGGCGATCCTGACCTCGATCAAGTCGAAGGCTCCGGACGGCATCATGTTCGGCGGCATGGACCCGCAGGGCGGCCCGATGCTGCGCCAGATGCAGCAACTGGGCATGACCAACGTCAAGTACTTCGGCGGCGACGGCATCTGTACGGTCAAGCTGGCCGAGCTCGCGGCCGGCGCCCCGACGCTGTCGAACGTGGTCTGCGCCGAAGGCGGTGCCTCGCTCTCGAAGATGGAAGGCGGCACCGCGTGGAAGGCGCGCTACGACGCGAAGTTCCCGGGCCAGTTCCAGATCTATTCGCCCTACGTCTATGACGCGGTGATGGTGCTGGTCGAGGCGATGGTCAAGGCCGGCTCTGCCGACCCGGCGGTCTACGCGCCGAAGCTGGCCGAAAGCGACTACAAGGGCGTGACCGCGACGATCAAGTTCGAGAAGGATGGCGAACTGATCAACCCGGCCATGACCCTCTACACCTACAAGGACGGCAAGAAGGTCGCGCTGAACTGAGCGGCCTGATGTCGGGAATGAAGGGCGCCCTCGTGGCGCCCTTTTTCATGCCCGGTCCAGCCTCTCGACGACGCGCTCGAGCAGGATGACGGCGTGAGGCGCGAGCGTCGTCGCGCTGTCGACCACCGTGCCGGTCGTCGCGTCGGACGAGGCGTCGAGGCAGATCCGCCAGGTGCCGGCCGGGAGGCGGAACTCGAGCGCCGCATGCTGCCCGTTGAGCAGCCACAGCAGGGGCGGCCCCCCTGCACCCGGCGCGCCGATCCACACGCCGAGCGCACGCCGCGCCGGGTCGTTCCAGTCGTCATGGGCCATTGGCGCGCCGTCCGGGCGCAGCCAGCCGAGATCGGGCACGCCGTCGTGCGCGTGGCCGCGGTACCAGCGGTCGGCCAGGGGCTGCAGTGCCAGGCGCAGCGCGATGGCGCGCGCGGCGAAATCGATCAGCGATTCATCAGCCGCGGCCCAGTCGATCCAGGTCGTCTCGTTGTCCTGGCAGTAGGGGTTGTTGTTGCCGCCCTGGCCGTGGCCGAGCTCGTCGCCGGCGCAGAGCATCGGCGTGCCCTGGGCCAGCAGCAGCGTCGCGAGCAGCGAGCGGGCGAGCACCGCCCGCCGCGCACGCACCGCCGGGTCGTCGCTCGGGCCCTCGGCGCCGCAGTTCCAGCCCAGGTTGTGACCGTGGCCGTCGCGGTTGTCCTCGCCGTTCGCCTCGTTGCGCTTGTGCTCGTGGCTGAGCAGGTCGCGCAGCGTGAAGCCGTCGTGGGCGACGATGAAGTTGACCGAGGCGCTGGGCAGCCGCCGCCGGTGGTGGAACAGGTCGGCCGAGCCGGCGAGGCGCTGGGCGAGGGCGCCGCAGGTGCTCGGGTGGCCGAGCCACCAGCTGCGCGTGGTGTCGCGGAAGCGGTCGTTCCACTCGCACCAGCCGGGCGGGAACTGGCCGAGCCGGTAGCCGCCCGGGCCGATGTCCCAGGGCTCGGCGATCAGCTTGACGCCGGCCAGCACCGGGTCCTGCTGCACCGCGTGGAAGAAGGCGTGCCCTGCGCTGAAGCCCTGGTCGCCGCGGCCGAGCACGGTCGCGAGGTCGAAGCGAAAGCCGTCGACGTGCATCGCCTGGACCCAGTAGCGCAGGCTGTCGAGCACGAGTTGCAGGACCCGGGGCTGGCGCAGGTCAAGCGTGTTGCCGCAGCCGGTGTCGTTCTCGTAGAGCGCCGGGTCGTCCTGACGCAGCCGGTAGCAGCCCGGGTTGTCGAGCCCGCGCCACGAGATCGAAGGCCCGGCCTCGTCGCTCTCGGCAGTGTGGTTGAAGACGACGTCGAGCACCACCTCGAGCCCGGCCTCGTGCAGCCGGCGCACCATGCGCCGGAACTCGTCGCGCGGGCTCGCGCCGCCGGCGCCGCTGGCGTAGCGCGGCTCGACCGCGAAGAAGCCGATCGTGTTGTAGCCCCAGTAGTTGACGAGGCCCTGGCGCACCAGGCGCTCCTCGTCGACGTGCTGGTGCACCGGCAGCAAGCTCACGGCCGTGACGCCGAGCCGCTTCAGGTGGGCGATCGACGCGTCGCTCGCCAGCCCCGCGTAGCTGCCGCGCAGCGCCTCGGGCACGCCCGGGTGTCGGCGCGTGAACCCCTTGACGTGCAGCTCGTACAGCACCGTGTCGCCGATCGGCGTGCGCGGCGGCGCGTCGTCGCCCCAATCCCAGGCCTCGCAGGCCTCGTCGACGACACGCGCCTTCAGTGCCGTCGCCGCGTTGTCGACGTGGCTCTCGAGGGCTGGCGCGTCACGCCGGTGGGCGAAGGCCTCGTCGTTCCAGACGAAGTCGCCGACGATCTCGCGCGCATAGGGGTCGAGCAGCAGCCGGTCGGGGTTGAAGCGCATGCCGCGCTCGGGCTGCCAGGGCCCTCGCGCGCGCAGCCCGTAGACCAGGCCGGGCCCGGCACCGGGCAGGTAGCCGTGGAACACGTCGTGCGTCTGCGCGAGGCGCAGCCGTTGCCGTTCCACACGGCCCTCGGCGTCGAAGAGGCAGAGGTCGATCAGCTCGGCGTGCGAGGAGGCGACCGCGACGTTGACGCCGCGCCCGTCCCAGTGCGCGCCGAGCGGCCAGGGCCGCCCGGTCTCGAGCGCGAAGTTCAATGCCCGGTCGTCGACAGCGTCGGCGTCTCCGGCGTCACGCCCCAGACGCCTTCGGCGTACTCGCGGATCGTGCGGTCGGACGAGAAGGCGCCCATGCCGGCGACGTTGAGCACCGCGTGCTTGAACCACAGGTCCGGGTCGCGGTAGGTGGCGTCGACACGCAGCTGGGTCGCGACATAGTCGTCGTAGTCGGCCAGCAGCTTGTAGTAGTCGACGTTGAGCAGCGCGTCGACCAGGCCGCGGTAGCGCGACGGCTCGTCGGGCGAGAACGCCCCCTCGGCGATCGCGTCGAGCGCCGCGCGCAGCGGCGCGTTGCCGAGGTAGATCTCGCGCGGCTGGTAGCCGCCGGCCGAGAGCGCGGCGATCTCGGGCGTCTTCTTGCCGAAGATGAAGATGCTGTCGGCACCGACGTGGTCGCGGATCTCGATGTTGGCGCCGTCCTCGGTGCCGATCGTCAGCGCGCCGTTCAGCGCGAGCTTCATGTTGCCGGTGCCCGAGGCCTCGGTGCCGGCGGTCGAGATCTGCTCCGAGAGGTCGGCCGCCGGCATGATCAGCTCCGCCACCGAGACACCGTAGTTCGGCACGAAGGCGAGCTTGAGACGCCCCGCGATGCGCACGTCGTTGTTGACCACGCTGCCCACGTCGTGGACCAGCCGGATGATCTGCTTGGCCATGTGATAGCTGGACGCCGCCTTGCCCGCAAAGATCACGCTGCGCGGCACCCAGGCGGCGCCGCGGTCGGCCAGGATCGCGTGGTAGCGCGTGATCACGTGCAGCAGGTTGAGCAGCTGTCGCTTGTACTCGTGGATGCGCTTGACCTGCACGTCGAACAGGCTCTTCGGGTCGAGCGCGATGCCGGTCTCGCGCTCGATGTAGGCGGCCAGGCGCTTCTTGTTGTCGAGCTTCACCGCGGCGAAGGCCTTGCGGAAGGCCGGGTCGTCGGCGTGGGGCTTGAGCTCGCGCAGCTGGTCGAGGTCGATGCGCCAGTTCGGGCCGATCGTCCTGTCGAGCAGCGTCGCCAGCGCCGGGTTGGCCTGCGAGAGCCAGCGACGCGGCGTGACGCCGTTGGTCAGGTTGGTGAAGCGGTCGGGCCAGAGGCTCGCGAAGTCCGCGAAGATCGTCTTCACCAGCAGCTCGGAGTGCAGCGCCGAGACGCCGTTGACCTTGTGGCTGCCGACGATCGACAGGTGGGCCATGCGCACGCGCCGCTCGCCCTGCTCGTCGATCAGCGACAGGCGGGCGAGGAAGCCGTCGTCGCCCGGCCGGTGCCGTGCCGCCTCGAGCAGGAACTGGTGGTTGATGCGGTAGATGATCTGCAGGTGCCGCGGCACCACGTGCTGGAAGAGCCCCACCGGCCAGGTCTCGAGCGCCTCGGGCATCAGCGTGTGGTTGGTGTAGCTGAACACGCTCTGACACAGCGACCAGGCGACCGCCCAGCCCAGATGGTGCTCGTCGAGCAGCAGGCGCATCAGCTCGGCCACCGCGATCGCCGGGTGGGTGTCGTTCAGGTGGATCGCGACGTGGTCGGCCAGGTTGTCGAGGCGGCCGTGCTCCTCGAGGTGGCGCGCCAGGATGTCCTGCACCGAGGCCGCGACGAAGAAGTACTCCTGGCGCAACCGCAGCTCGCGGCCGGCCGGCGTGCTGTCGTTCGGGTACAGCACCCAGGAGATGTTCTCGATCTCGTTCTTCACCTCCGCGGCACGCGCGTAGTCGCCTGCGTTGAAGGCATGCAGGTCGATGTGCGCCGGCGCCGCGGCCTTCCACAGCCGCAGCGTGCTGACCTTGGTCGTGCCGTGGCCGGGGATCACCATGTCGTAGGCCTTGGCCGCGACCTCGGAGCCGGCGTGCCAGACGTAGCTGTCGCCCTGCGGGCCGGCGACGGTCTCGACCCAGCCGCCGAAGCGGACGGGGTACGAGATGTCGGCACGCGGGAACTCCCAGGGCGTGCCGTCGGCGAGCCAGGGGTCGGGGTACTCGACCTGGCGGCCGCCGTGGATCTCCTGCGCGAACATGCCGTACTCGTAGCGGATGCCGTAGCCGAACGACGGCAGGCCGAGCGTGGCCATCGAGTCCAGGAAGCAGGCGGCCAGGCGGCCGAGACCGCCGTTGCCGAGCGCGGCGTCGGCCTCGTGCTCGGCGATGTCCTCGAGCTTGTGCGCATGCTGCTCGACCGCCTTGGCGGCCGGCCCGCGCAGGTCGAGCGCTGCCAGCGCGTTCGACAGCGTGCGGCCGATCAGGAACTCCATCGACAGGTAGTAAACGCGGCGCGTCTTGTCCTGGCGCTGGGTGGCCTGGGTGCGCACCCAGCGCTCGGACAGCTGCTGGCGGGCGTAGGCCGAGACCGCGAGCATCAGGTCGGAAGGCGAGGCCTCGCCCGGGGCCACGCCCACCTGGCGCAGCAGCAGTTCATCGATCTCCGAGCTGGCCGCGGGCGGCTTCGCTGCGGGCGGCGCCACGCGGGCGGCTGCAGGCGCCGCGGCGGCAGACTTGGCGGCACGGGCGGTCTTCGGCGTGGTCACGGAGGCTCCTCGGTATGGTTCTGGTTGGGGGCGGGGCAGGCGGCCCGGGCATGCATGCGTCGTGCCACCCCGGGGCGCGACGGCCCGGCCCATCCGGCGACGCGCGGCTTGCCGCGAGTCTATGCGGCATGATGGGCGCACAGAACGAACGCACCCGGAGACACGCCTCATGGACCCGACCGATCTCGCTCGCAGCCTCGACTTGCCGAAGCGCGCCGTCGCACTCGTTCTCGCCGGCGGTCGCGGCAGCCGCCTCAAGCACCTGACCGATCGGCGCGCCAAGCCCGGCGTGTACTTCGCAGGCAAGTTCCGCATCATCGACTTCGCACTGTCGAACAGCCTCAACTCCGGCATCCGCCGCATCGCGGTCATCACGCAATACAAGTCGCACAGCCTGTTGCAGCACCTGCAACGCGGCTGGGCCTTCCTGAAGACCGAGATGAACGAGTTCGTCGACCTCCTGCCGGCGCAGCAGCGCGTCGACGAGGAGTCGTGGTACCGCGGCACCGCCGATGCCGTGTGGCAGAACCAGGACATCATCGCCAGCTACCGGGCCGACTACATCGTCGTGCTGGCCGGCGACCACGTCTACAAGCAGAACTACGCGCTGATGCTGGCCGACCATGTGGCCAAGGGCAACGAGTGCACGGTGGCCTGCATCGCGGTCCCGCGCCACGAAGCCAGCGCCTTCGGCGTGATGGCGGTCGACGACAAGCATCGCATCGTCGACTTCGTCGAAAAGCCCGCCGACCCGCCGTCGATGCCCGGCCACCCGGACAAGTCGCTGGCAAGCATGGGCATCTACGTGTTCAACGCGCGCTACCTCTACAAGACGCTCGAGGCGGACATGAACGACCCGAACTCGAGCCACGACTTCGGCAAGGACATCCTGCCGAAGGCGGTTGCCGAGGGGAAGGCGGTGGCCCATCCGTTCGACCTCAGCTGCGTCGGAACCCAGCCCGGCGACCTGCCGTACTGGCGCGACGTCGGCACGATCGACGCCTACTGGGACGCCAACATCGACCTGACGGCCACCGTGCCCCAGCTCGACCTGTACGACACCCGCTGGCCCATCTGGACCTACCAGCCACAGCTGCCGCCGGCGAAGTTCGTCCACAACCAGGAAGACCGCCGCGGCGTGGCGATCGAGTCGCTGTGCTCCGGCGGCTGCATCATCTCCGGCGCGGTCTTCCGCTCGGTGCTGTTCTCGAGTGTCCGGGTGCATTCGCACGCGACGGTGAACTGGGGCGTGCTGCTGCCCGGCGTCCACATCGGGCGCGGGGCGCGCGTCTCGAAGGTCGTGATCGACCGCGACTGCCACGTCCCCGACGGCATGGTGATCGGCGAGGACCCGGTGGAAGACGCGCGTCGCTTCTACCGCAGCGAGGGCGGCGTGACCCTGGTCACCCGCGACATGCTGAAGGCGCTTGCCGACGCCTGAGAACCCGCCTCGGGCCGCCGCCGATGAAGATCCTGCACGTCGCCGCTGAAGTCTTCCCCCTGGTCAAGACCGGTGGCCTCGCCGACGTGGTCGGCGCACTGCCGCCGGCGCTGCAGCGCGCCGGCGCCGATGTGCGGCTGCTGCTGCCCGGGCTGCCCGCGATCGCCGACGCGGTGCTGCACCAGAAGCCCGTCTGCGCCCTCGGCGCGCTGTTCGGCGCCGGGCGCGTGCACCTGCGGCTCGGCCAGCTGCCCTACAGCCACCTGCCGGTCTATGTGATCGACGCGCCCTACCTGTACCGCCGCCCCGGCGGCCCCTACCAGGACAACAGCGGCGCCGAATGGGCCGACAACCTGCAGCGCTTCGCGCTGCTCGGCTGGGTCGCGGCCCACTTGGCGGCCGGCGAGCTCGATCCGGCCTGGGTGCCCGAGGTGATGCATGCCCACGACTGGCACGCGGGCATGGCCTGCGCCTATGCCGCGCAGAACCCGGTGGCGCCGGCAGCGTCGGTCTACACGGTCCACAACCTCGCGTTCCAGGGCCTGTTCTCGACCGGCGACTTCCCTCTGCTCGGGCTGCCGGTGCGCTTTCTCTCGGCCGCGGGCATCGAGTACCACGGCCAGCTGTCGTTCATGAAGGCCGGGCTGCAGTTCGCCGACCGCGTCACCACCGTCAGCCCGAACTACGCGCGCGAGATCGCGACGCCGGCCTTCGGCTGCGGCCTCGATGGCGTGGTCCGCTCGCGCGGCGCCGAGATCTCGGGGATCCTCAACGGCATCGACTACGACGTCTGGGACCCTTCGCGCGACACCGCGATCGCCCGCCGCTACGACGCCCTCGACCTCGAAGGCAAGGCGCAGTGCAAGGCGGCGCTGCAAGCCGAGGCGGGGCTCGTCGCCGACCCTGCCGCGATGCTCTGCGGCGTCGTCAGCCGCCTGACCGAGCAGAAGGGCCTCGACCTGGTCCTCGCGGCGCTGCCGGCACTGCTGGAGCACGGCGGCCAGCTGATGCTGCAGGGCACCGGCGACGCCTCGCTCGAAGCGGGTTTCCGCCTTGCCGAGCGGACCTATCCGGGGCGCGTCGCGGTGCGCATCGGCTACGACGAGATGTTCGCGCACCGCATCGTCGCCGGCTGCGACGCGATGCTCGTGCCCTCGCGCTTCGAGCCCTGCGGCCTGACGCAGATGTACGCGCTGCGCTACGGCACGCTGCCGATCGTGCGCCGCGTCGGCGGCCTCGCCGACACGGTGGTCGACGCCACCGCAGCGGCCGTCGACCGCGACGGGGCCACCGGCTTCGTGTTCGACGAGCCGCATCCGGCGGCGCTGGCCAACACCTTCGGGCGCGCTGCTCAGACCTGGCGCGAGGCGCCGGCGTGGCGCCGCCTGATGGCGGCCGGGATGCGGCAGGTGCTGTCCTGGGACGGGCCGGCAGCCGAGTACCTGAAGCTCTACGAGGACGCGGCGCGGGCGCATGCCCAGAGCCCGAAGCGCCCGCCGGGCTGACCGGCCTCGTCAAGGGCCTGGCGGAGGGGGCGGGATTCGAACCCGCGGTGGGCTGTTAACCCACACACGCTTTCCAGGCGTGCGACTTAAACCGCTCATCCACCCCTCCGGGAGGCGCGGATTCTATCGGAGGGGCGACCGCACGGCGCGGTGCCGCACCGGCGTTCGACGCTCAGGCCACCACCGGGCCGTCAATCAGCGATGCCGAACGCCGGCGGCGCACCGCCCAGGCGACACCGGCCAGGCCGGCCAGCATCAGCGCATAGGTTTCGGGCTCCGGTACCGGCGCAACGCCGCGCGCCGAATAGGAGACCTCGCTCATCCAGTACATCGAGATCGGCTCGTTCGTGCGGTTGGCGTACGTCACCGTGAGCGTGCCGCTGGAGGCGTCGTTGCCGGCGCTGAAGAGCGACGCCGTGGCGCCGTCACCGGAAACATGGGTCGAGTCGAGCGTGACGCCGACCCTTGCCGTCACCACCTCGCCGAACATCTGCACCGTCGAAGCCATCGCGGAGAAGCTGGCGGTGATCTCGGTCATGGGACTCAGCAGGTAGTCGCCGAAGACAAGGGATTGGAACGCGGTCGACAACGCCGGGCCCCTCGACGCGGTCGTGAAGCACTGCAAGGTCCTCGCGCAGTGGCCATCGATGACCCCGCCCTCCTTGCTATCGAGATAGTCGCCATAGGGAAAGAAGTTGTCCGGGTCTTCCGACCAGCTCGCCGCCACGCCGTCGAACGGGTCGAGGTCTGTGAGCGTGAACACCGGGTCGTCCAGGCCCACCTCTACATACGCGGCCTGAGAGGCCGGCCACGCGACGACGAGCGCCGCCAGTGCCAAGGTCTTCAGCATCGAACCCTCCCATGCGAGGAAGAGGCGGGACTTTGCCCCCTGGCCTCGAAAACCGCAGCCCAACCAAGTGCCCGACGCACCGGGGACCGAAACGCACAGGGACCCGCCCTGGAGGCGGCCCTGGCTCAGGCGGCCGCTGTCGCGAGCTGTGGCGCCGCTCGCCGACGGCGCACGGCCCAGGCGACGCCGGCGAGGCCGACGAGCATCAGGGCGTAGGTCTCGGGCTCGGGCACCGGGGCCACATTGCGCGCGTCGGCGACGAAGCTGATCGTGCCCATCCAGTAGGCCTCGAGCGGGACGTTGGTGTTGTTCGCGAAGGACAGCGTCAGGTTGCCGCTCTCGGTCTGGGTGCCGGAACTCAGCAGCGACGCAGTCGAGGTGCCGTCCAGGGAGGCGATGCCGCCGAGCGACAGCTCGACCGAGCCGCTCACGCTCTCGCCCGGCAACTGCACCGTCGATGCCAGCGCCGAGAAGGTCGCGGTGATCTGCGTCATCGGCGACAGCAGGTGCGAGCCGTCGACACCGACGAAGGTGGCTGCCGCGTAGGCCGGGCCCGTCGTGCTCACGGCAAGGCAGGCCAGGAACGACGCGCTGCAGGTCTCCTCGACGACGTTGCCCTCGAACTGGTCGAAGTAGCGGGTGTACGGGGCGTCCCAGGGGGTCCAGCTCGGCGCGATGCCGTCGGAGGCATCGAGGTCGGTCAGCTGGATCACCGGCTGTTCGAAGCCGACCTCCACCCGTGCCGCCTCGGCGACCGGCCATGCAGCCGCCAGGGCTGCCAGTGTCAGGGTCCTCAACATGTCGCACCGCTCCCAACGAAGTGCGCGAACGCTATTCCCGGCGCACCCTCCGGTCAAGCAAAGGCATTCGACCGTCTAAGGATTGCGGGGTGCCGTCGCCGGTGCGGCGGGCGTGCCCTTGATCAGCGCCATCGACGTGCCGATCAGCGCCGCCACTTCGGTCATGTTGCCCGGCACGATCATCGTGTTGTTCTTGCGCGCGAGCTCGGCGTAGGCCTCGACCGCCTTCTCGGCGACCTTCAGCTGTACCGCCTGCTCGCCGCCGGGCTCCTGGATCGCCGAGGCGACCTGGCGGATCGCGCTGGCGGTCGCCTCGGCCACCGCGATGATCGCCGCCGCCTCGCCCTGGGCCTTGTTGATCTCGGCCTGCTTCTCGCCCTCGGAGCGCGCGATGAAGGCCTCGCGTTCGCCGGTCGCGATGTTGATCTGCTCCTGGCGCCGCCCTTCGGAGGCGGCGATCAGCGCGCGCTTCTCGCGCTCGGCGGTGATCTGCGCCTGCATCGCGCGCAGGATCTCGTTCGGCGGCGTCAGGTCCTTGATCTCGTAGCGCAGCACCTTGACGCCCCAGGTCGCGGCGGCGTCGTCGAGCGCACTGACCACCTGGGCGTTGATCGCGTCGCGCTCCTCAAAGGTCTTGTCGAGCTCCATGCGGCCGATGATCGAGCGCAGCGTGGTCTGCGCGAGCTGGGTGATCGCGAGCACGTAGTTCGACGAGCCGTAGCTGGCGCGCATCGGGTCGGTCACCTGGAAGTACAGGATCCCGTCGACCTGCAGTTGGGTGTTGTCCTTCGTGATGCACACCTGGCTCGGCACGTCGAGCGGGATCTCCTTCAGCGAGTGCTTGTAGGCGACGCGGTCGACGAAGGGCACGAGAAAGCTCAGACCGGGCGTCAGCGCGATGTGGAATTTGCCGAGCCGCTCGACGACCCAGGCGTGCTGCTGCGGCACGACCTTGATCGAGCGCACGACGAAGATGGCGGCGATGACGAGGATGACGATCGCGACGATGTCCATGGGGCAGGGCCTCGAGGGGTCGTGACGGAAGTAGAAGGGATGCGGCGCCGAGGGGCAGGTTCCCCCGGGCGCCGCCGGCGGAACGTCAGGACGACGCGCGATCGAGCAGCAGGCGCGAGCCGTCGATCGAGCGGATGCGGTGCTCCCCGGGCAGTGGCGCGCCGCTGCCGGCGTAGCGCGCGTCCCAGGCTGCCCCGCGGTAGCGCACGCGGCTGCTGCCATCGGGCTCCCAGCGCTCGACCTGCACGCGTTCGCCGATGTCGAGGTTCACGTTGCGGTCCTCCGATGGGGCGATGCGCGGCTGGCGCCGACGCCGGTACCAGAGCACGACAGTGCCGGCAGCGAAGAGCGCGGCGACGAGCAACTGGACGACGAAGCCCGCGCCTGCATGAGCGGCGAGGGCGGCTCCGGCGGCGCCGAGGGCGAGCAGCAGCAGGTAGAAAGTCCCGGTGGCGAGTTCGGCGGCGATCAGCAGGCCGGCGACGATCCACCACCAGGTCCCCATGCTCAAGTCCATCCAATACTCCAGGCCGTCCCGGCGGCGGACGGTGTCGGGCGGCAGTGTAGACCCCGGCGCCGGCGTGCCGATCCGCGCCGCCGCCCGTCGCCGACGCGCGCATCGGCGGGGCCCTACAGGCATCGCGACCCGCTGCTGTCAAGATGCTTCGCTTCCAAGCCGCTGCCGGCGCGGGGAAGTGCCCGCGCCGGATTGCCGGTTGACTGTTGACCGCCACGGAGATGCGATGCGCAGACTCGAGATCGACTGCCGCCTCGAGTACGAGGTCGAGGGACCGAGCCACTTCCTGTTCCAGATCGAGCCGGCGCGCGTGCCCGGCCAGGAGGTGCTGCGCGAGTCGTTGACGATCGAGCCTGCGCTGGACAAGCGCCACTGGACGCACCTCGAGTCGGGCAACCGCCACTTTCGCTTCGATGCCGACGCCGGGCCCGTGCGGGTGCACTACCACGCCGAAGTCGGGCTCGCGCCGGCGCCGGTCGGCGCGCCCGGGCCGGCGGAAGAGACAGTGAGCGATCTGCCCGACGACGTGCTGCACCTGCTGACGCCCACGCGCTATTGCGAGTGCGACGAGCTGGGCCCGGTGGCGCAGAAGCTCTTCAGCGACGTGCCGCCCGGGCTGCCGCGCGTGCAGGCCATCACCCAATGGATCCACGAGCAGGTCGAGTACCGGCTCGGCACGTCCGACGTCGGCACCACCGCGCGCGACATCTTCGTGCAGCGCAGCGGCGTGTGCCGTGACTTCGCGCACCTCGGCATCGCGCTGTGCCGAGCGCTCAACATCCCGGCGCGCTTCGTCGTCGGCTACGTCAGGTTCGAGGAGCCGCCGCCGGACTTCCACGCGCTGTTCGAGGCCTGGGTCAACGGTCGCTGGCAGCTCTTCGACGCGACGGAGATGGCACCGATCGACAAGCTGGTGCGCATCGCGACCGGCCGCGACGCGAAGGACGTGGCCTTCGCGACAATCTACGGGCCGGCCAGGATGCTCTCGATGGCGCCTGAGGTACGCGAGATCTGAGCCGGAACCCTCGATGATCCCGATCTCCCCGACGGCCGCCGCCCTGAGCCGGCAGCCCGGAGCCCCCCGGAGGACCTGATGAGCCACCTGTACCGCTGCGCCTGCGGCCAGGCACTGTATTTCCGCAACTCGCAATGCGTGGTCTGCGGCCGCACGCTCGGCTACGTGCCCGAGCAGCGCGAACTGCTCGCGCTCGAGGCCGCGACCCCGCCCGAGGGCGCCGCCGTACCGCCGGACGGCGCTTGGCGCCTCGCGCGCGACGAGGCCGGTGCCGAAGGCCTCTGGCTGCGCTGCGCGAACGCCCACACCGCTGCGGCCTGCAACTGGCTCGTGCCGCAGCGCGAGGGCGCGCCGCTCTTCTGCCTGTCCTGCCGGCTCAACCAGACCGTACCCGAGGCCTCCGACCCGCAGCGGGCGCGCAACTGGGCCGAGGTGGAGGCCGCGAAGCGCCGCCTCGTCGCCTCGCTGCTCGAGTTCGGCCTGCCGGTGCAGCCACGCGACGAGAGCCCGCAGCAGGGCCTCGCCTTCGACCTGCTCGCCACGCTGCCAGGCACGCACGCCCCGATGACCGGCCACCAGAACGGACTGGTGACGATCAACGTCGACGAGGCTGACGACGTCACGCGCGAGAGCGTGCGCCAGCGCATGGGCGAGCCCTACCGCACGATCCTGGGCCACGTGCGCCACGAGGTCGGCCACTACTACTGGAACCGGCTGGTGCAGGGCACCGACTGGCAGCCGCGCTTCCGCGACTTGTTCGGCGACGAGTCGGTCGACTACGGCGAGAGCCTCGAGCGCCACTACGCGCAAGGCCCGGCACCCGACTGGCCGACACGGTTCATCAGCGCCTACGCGAGCGCGCACCCCTGGGAAGACTGGGCCGAGACCTGGGCCCACTACATGCACATGATCGACGGGCTCGACACCGCGGCGAGCTTCGATCTCAACCTCGGCAGCAGCGCGATCGAGCCGGTCGGCGGCCCGGCCGGCACTGCGCAGCAGACGCCCGTCGCCCCGCCTGTGGCGCCACCGGTCGCGCCGGGCGATGTGCCCGCCCCGGCCCCGCAAGCGGTCGCGCCGCCTGCCGCGCAGGCGCCCGGCGCGGAACCCGCGCCGGCACCGGCTGAGGCACTGCCGCAGGCAGCGCCCCCGCCCGGGCGCTCCACGCGTGCCCGCGAGGCCTTCGACCCGCTCTTCGAGGACTGGCTGCGCCTGACCCAGGCGATGAACCAGCTTGCGCGCAGCCTTGGCGAACGCGACTTCTATCCCTTCGTGGTCTCGGAGCCGGCGCGCCTCAAGCTGGCCTTCGTACACGAGGTGATCGGCGCCGCCGCGACGTCGGGCTGACACGCGCTCTGCGTACACTCGCGGCCTTTGTTTGGCCTGGGCCCCGACGATGCAGCGCTTCCACTTCCCGATCGTCATCATCGACGAGGACTACCGCTCGGAGAACACCTCCGGCATCGGCATCCGCGCGCTGGCGCAGGCGATCGAGCAGGAGGGCTTCGAGGTCCTCGGCACCACGAGCTACGGCGACCTGAGCCAGTTCGCCCAGCAGCAGAGCCGCGCCAGCGCCTTCATCCTGTCGATCGACGACGAGGAGCTGGTGAGCGGCAGCGAGTCGGACGCCGTGCAGAGCCTGCGCAAGTTCATCACCGAGATCCGCCGGCGCAACCTCGAGATCCCGATCTATCTGTACGGCGAGACGCGCACCTCGCAGCACATCCCGAACGATGTGCTGCGCGAACTGCACGGCTTCATTCACATGTTCGAGGACACGCCGGAGTTCGTCGCGCGCCACATCATCCGCGAGGCGAAGAGCTACCTGAAGTCGCTGCCGCCGCCGTTCTTCCGCGAGCTGATCGACTACGCGCAGGACGGCTCGTATTCGTGGCATTGTCCGGGGCACTCGGGCGGCGTCGCCTTCCTGAAGAGCCCGGTGGGGCAGATCTTTCACCAGTTCTTCGGCGAGAACATGCTGCGGGCCGACGTCTGCAACTCGGTCGACGAGCTCGGCCAACTGCTCGACCACACCGGCCCGATCGCCGAGAGCGAGCGCAACGCTGCGCGCATCTTCAATGCAGACCACTGCTTCTTCGTCACCAACGGCACGAGCACGAGCAACAAGATCGTCTGGCACCACACAGTGGCGCCCGGCGACGTGGTGGTGGTCGACCGCAACTGCCACAAGTCGATCCTGCACGCGATCATCATGACCGGCGCCGTGCCGGTGTTCCTCTCGCCGACGCGCAACCACTACGGGATCATTGGGCCGATCCCGCGGGGCTCGTTCACGCGCGAGGCGATCGAGGCGAAGATCGCCGCCAACCCCCTGCTCGCCGGCGTCGACCCGAAGACCGTCAAGCCGCGCATCCTCACGATCACGCAGAGCACCTACGACGGCGTGCTCTACAACACCGAGACGATCAAGGGGATGCTCGACGGCTACATCGACACCCTGCACTTCGACGAAGCCTGGCTGCCGCACGCAGCCTTCCACCCGTTCTACGGCAGCTTCCACGCGATGGGCAAGCGGCGCCCACGCCCGAAGCACGCGCTGGTCTACGCGACGCAGTCGACGCACAAGCTGCTGGCCGGCATCAGCCAGGCGTCGCAGGTGCTGGTGCAGGACGCGCAGGAGCAGCACCTCGACCGGCCGCTCTTCAACGAGGCCTACCTGATGCACACCTCGACCTCGCCCCAGTACGCGATCATCGCCAGCTGCGACGTGGCCGCCGCGATGATGGAGCCGCCCGGTGGCACCGCCCTGGTCGAGGAGAGCATCGTGGAGGCGCTCGACTTCCGCCGCGCCATGCGCAAGGTCGAGGAGGAGTTCGGCAGCGGCGACTGGTGGTTCAGCGTCTGGGGCCCCGACAAGCTCGCCGTCGAGGGCACCGGCAAGGCGGAGGACTGGATGCTGAAGCCCGGCGAAAGCTGGCACGGCTTCGGCGAGCCGGCGCCCGGCTTCAACCTGCTCGACCCGATCAAGAGCACGATCATCACGCCGGGGCTCGATGTCTCGGGCCGCTTCGCGCAGACGGGCATTCCGGCCAGCATCGTCACGAAGTTCCTCGCCGAACACGGCATCGTGGTCGAGAAGACGGGGCTGTACTCGTTCTTCATCATGTTCACGATCGGCATCACCAAAGGCCGCTGGAACACGCTGGTGACGGCGCTGCAGCAGTTCAAGGACGACCACGACCGCAACGCGCCGCTGTGGCGCGTGCTGCCCGAGTTCGTCGCGCGCCACCCGCGCTACGAGCGCATGGGGCTGCGCGACCTGAGCCAGGCGATCCACGAGACCTACGCGAAGGAGGACATCGCGCGCCTGGTCACCGAGATGTACCTGTCCGACCTGCAGCCGGCGATGAAGCCGAGCGACGCCTACGCCCACATCGCCCAGCGACGCACAGAGCGGGTCGAGATCGAAGCGCTCGAAGGGCGCATCACGACCTCGCTGCTGACGCCGTACCCGCCGGGCATCCCGCTGCTGATCCCCGGCGAGCGCTTCAACCGCAAGATCGTCGACTATCTGCGCTTCACCCAGCGCTTCAACGACGCCTTCCCGGGCTTCGACACCGACGTGCACGGGCTGGTGGAAGAGGACGGCGAGACCGGCCCGCGCCGCTACTACGTCGACTGCGTGGCCCAGGAACCGGCCTGACCGCCACGGCCTGAACGCTGTGGGGCCCGGGCGCCAGCGCCGTCGCGCATCGCCAGCGAAAACGCCGCCCAGCGGGCGGCGTTTTCTCGACGGTCATCGGTTCGCGGCGGCTGGCCGTCGCGTCCCGGGCCGTGTCGCGGCCCGGGCTTGCTGCCCGATCAGTTCAGCGGCGCGGCGAGCGGCTGGCGCGGCGTGCCGCCACCGCCGATGCTGGTGGCGCTGTTGTTGTCGATCACGTGCAGCGCGGTGACCAGGCGCTGGATGTCACGCACCCAGGGCGTGGCGTTGCGGGCCCGTGCCTCGAACTTGAAGCCGTAGTCCTTCTGGAACTGGTCTTCGAACTTGCCCTCCGGGCCCACTTCGACCGCGATCGAGAAACCGGCACCGTAGGTGTCGTCGACGATGTAGGCGCCGTAGTTCTGCAGCGTCCAGGCGAGCTGGCGGCCGGGCTCGGTCTCGAGGCCCATCTTCGCGATGTCGACGTCCTTGTGCAGCGCGAGCAGCGAGCCCATGCGCATGCCGGCCGGTGCGCTCGTGCCCTTGCGGCCGTAGACGCTGGTCGCGTAGCCGTCGGCGCCCTTGGCAGGCCAGCGCGAGCAGTCGGCACGCACCGAGCAGACGCGCAGTTGAGACGCCGCGTCCACGACCACCTTCAGCGCGTGGTTCGGACCCTTGCTGCCTGGGCGAAGCTCACCCATGCGGATCGTGCCGCCAAGCGCCGACATGCGCGAGCCGCCGTGCGAGCCGACGATGCCGTCGCCGTAGATGTCGACCGACTCGAAGCCGACCCAGCCGGTGGCGATGCCGCCGGCGGAGCAGCGGGCCAGCGGCTGCGACTGCAGCACGGTGCGGCCGTCGGGCATCAGGAACGCGGCGGAGTCGTTGGTGCGCGAGTTCGGGACGACATAGTTGATCGGCATCGGCACCGTCTGCAGCACCTGGGTGCCGCTGGCGGCGCAACGGTCGCCGCCCGACCAGCCGCCCTTCGAGTGGTAGACCTTGGTCAGCGGCGCCTTGGGCGTCAGCACGATGTGGTCGCGCTCGGCCATCGGCATCGGCGACCAGACGTCGCCGCGCGGCGTGCCGGACATGCGGGCGTGGGCGTAGACCGCGCCGCTGCCGATCGGCATGTTCCAGATGCTGTTGACCGCGAACGGCTGCTTGAGCACGTCGCGCTTGGCCACCGGGGCCGGTGCCGGGGCAGGAGCCGGGGCGGGGGCCGGCGCTGCGGCGGGCGCGGCGGTGACCTTCAGCACCTGGCACTCCTTGCGCGTGCCGACGACCGGGTCGCTGCCGAAGAGGGCGTTGGCGCAGGTCTGCTTGCCGCTGACGCTCTTCTGGACCCACTTGCTGCCGGAGCCGTAGCGGACCGTCTGCGTGCCCGTGACGGTGAAGTTCTCGCGTTCCAGCGCCACGCGGGTCCAGGTCTGGGTCGCGGCGGCCGAGGCGGTTTCGCGTTGGCCGGCCGAGGCTTCGGCGGCGACGGCATCGTCGTCGATCACGGCCGAGGCGGTCGGGTCGGATTGGCCTCCACCGCAGGCGGCGAGGGCGAAGAGGGAGGCGAGCACCGGGGTGATCGCCAGTTGGCGCAGGTTGGCATCGAGGGTCATGGCATCCACCAGTCGAAATCGGGCAAGGACCGCGCCCCGGTGCAACGGGCACTGATGCGCGGACGGACATGCGGCCTCGAGCGGAGCCGGGTACCAACGTGCGTTGGTGTGGCGCGAGCGGCGGGCGCTTCGCGCGGCGGCTATCGAGGCGTTCGACGGGGTGCGTTGTCAGACGGGCGTCTGAGCGTCGCGGGGTGGAGGGGGATCCACCGGTGCAGACCTAAGTCGAAGATCGCTGGACGGAAGTGTGCGCGGGCCGGCCAGGGGCGGCGCGACGAGTTGTTAATGCCTGGGCATGGCGGCGCGCCCGGACGTGACAGCCCGGATGTGGCATTCGTCACGCGCCGGTTCGCACCGGTCGGGTCGGCCGTGAACCAGGTCACGCGCCGGGGGGCTCACGACCCGAAATGTGTGACTTACACCTGGATGCGCCTTGGTGTGATCGGCAGCGCCGGCGCGCGGGTGGCGCCTTCGCTGCGGCCGGCGGTCGCGCCGGAGGCGAGCGGTCTGCGGCCTGGACCGTGAAAAAAAAACGGCGCCCCTGAGGGGCGCCGTCCTGGCTGGTGCCGGGTGCCGCCTGTGCGGCGGCGACCCGGCGTGGAGACGCCTGCGAGCAAGCGTTCCGGTCAGAGCGCCGCGGCCAGCGACTGGCGCGGGGTGCCGCCGCCGCCGACGCGGTTGGCTGCGTTGTTGCTGACCAGGTGCAGGGCGCTGACGATGCGCTTCACGTCGCGGGCCCAGGCGGTGTTGTCACGCGAGCGGGCAGCGAAGTTGAAGCCGTAGTCCTTCTTGAACTGGTCTTCGAACTTGCCGTCCGGGCCCACCTCGACGGCGAACGACAGGCCTGCGCCGTGCGTGTCGTCGACGATGTAGGCGCCGTAGTTCTGCAGCGTCCAGGCCAGCTGGCGGCCGGGCTGCGTCTCCAGGCCCATCGACGCGACATTCGTCGACTTGTTGATCGCCAGCAGGGCGCCCATCAGCAGACCGGCCGGCGCATCCGTGCCACGGCGACCGTAGAGGGTGGCCGCATACGAGTCCGCGTTGCGAGCGGGCCAGCGGAAGCAGGCCGCACGCGGCGAGCACACGCGCAGTTCGGTCGCCGCGTCGATCACCATCTTCAACGCGTGACGGGGACCCTGCGCGCCCGGGCGCATCTCGCCGACACGCAGCGTGCCGCCCAGCGCGGACAGGCCCGAGCCGCCGTGGGCGCCGGCGATGCCGTCACCGTAGAGGTCGACCGTCGGGAAGGCGGTCCAGCTCGTGGCGTGCGAGCCGGCGCTGCAGCGGGCCACCGGCTGCGTCTGCACGACGGTGCGGCGGTCCGGCATCAGGAAGGCTGCCGAATCGTTGGTGCGCGCGGTCGGCGCGATGTAGCCGTGCGGGATCGGCACGTTCGCCAGCACGCGCGAGCTGGTCGCGGAGCAGCGGTTGCGGCCCGACCAGCCAGCGGTCGAGTGATACACGTTCACGCGGGGCGAGGTGGGCTTGAGCACGATGTGGTCGCGCTCGGCGGCCGGCATGGGCGCCCAGGTGTCGCCGCGCGGCTGGGTGCTGATGCGGGCGTGGACGTAGCTCGCGCCGCTGCCGATCGGCATGTTCCAGATGCTGCGGTTCGAGAAAGGCTGCTTCAGCACGTCGCGCGCGGCCTGGGCGGTTTCACGCCCCTCGAGCGAGGCGGTTTCGGCCGGCACGGCGGCGGCATCGGCGAGCGCCTGCGGGTTGCTGGCGGCGGCTGCGGTGGCTTCTTCGACAGTCAGGGACTCGTCGGCGGGGCGTTCGATGGCTTCCGTCTCGATGGCGACATCGGTCTCGGTCGTGTCGGCGACGGTGGTCTCGGCGGCAACGCCGGTACTGCTTTCAGAACCACCACCGCCGCCGCAGGCGACGATCAGCAGGCTGGAGGCGAGGACCGGCCCGAGGGCCAGCGTGCGGAAGGGGATGTCGAGTTTCATGGTCTTCTCAATCGGATGGTGAGAGGGCCCTGGAGCGCGGGACGACCCGGGGACGACGGACATTCGGCGCGCCGACACCCATCCAGGCCCGGTCGCGCCGGGTCTGGAACGTGCTCACCGTCAAACAGACGGTGCGGGGGTCGGTGGTTGACGGCGCGTCGGCCGGGCACTGGGCCCGGCTGGTCGCTCGCAGCACGTTGCAGCTCCCTCCGCTGCACGCACTCGTTTAAGCGACCTGACGCCGTCCACGATCACGCTGGGTCGCAGTGTGGGAGGGCTCTGGAGATCGCCCGCGACGAGATGTAAGCCTCGTCGACGGGGTCTTTGGAGGCCATTTGGACGGAACGCCGCGCGCGGTCCGGAGCGGCGCCTCACCGTTTCACCCAAGACAAAACGCCACCTGTAGGGCAGAGCGGACGTCTTGTCAGCGCCGGATGACAGTCAACCCCTACCTTGATGATCCCCCCTGTTCCGGGGGTGAGCTCAGATTGAGGCTGTGACGATTGGCGACATTCCCACCCAGATATGTAACAACTAGGGGCTCAAGCCGACCGTCCAAGTGCCGAGCTCGTCCGCCGCAGCACCATTTGGCCGCCAACAGGCATGCCAGGCCGCGAAGGCGCCCGACGAAGCTGGTCAGGCCTCGTCGCCTCCAGACGCCATGGCGTGGCTGTAGCCCGCATCGACGTACGTGATTTCGGCGGTTACCCCGGCCGCCAGGTCCGACAGCAGGAAGGCCGCGACGTTGCCGACGTCGTCGATGGTGACATTACGCCGCAGCGGCGCCTGCCGCTCGACCGCCTCGAGGATCCGGCCGAAACCCTTGATGCCTGAAGCCGCCAAGGTCTTGATCGGCCCGGCCGAGATGCCGTTGACGCGCACACCCCTGGAGCCGAGGCTGCCCGCGAGGTAGCGCACGCTGGCCTCGAGCGAGGCCTTGGCCAGGCCCATCGTGTTGTAGTTCGAGATGATCCGCTGCGAGCCGAGGTAGGTCAGCGTCAGCAGTGCGGCGCCGGCACGCAGCCGCGGCGCGGCTGCCTTGGCCATCGCGGGGAAGCTGTAGGCGGAGATGTCGTGCGCCACGCGGAAGGCCTCGCGCGACAGGCCCTCGAGGAAGTCGCCGGCGATCGCCTCGCGCGGGGCGAAGCCGATCGAGTGCACGAAGCCGTCGAACTCGGGCCAGCTCGCGCCGAGTTCGTCGAACAGGCGGGCGATCTGCGCATCGTCGGCGACATCGCAGTCGAACACGAGGCTGGAGCCGAACTCGGCCGCGAACTCGGTGATGCGCTCACGAAAGCGTTCGCCGACGTAGCTGAAGGCCAGCTCCGCCCCTTCGCGCCGGCAGGCGCGCGCAATGCCGTAGGCGATCGAGCGGTTCGAGAGCACCCCGGTGACGAGCAGGCGCTTGCCGGCCAGGAATCCCATGCGTGTCTCCTTCGAGTGGGGCGGCGGCCGGTCTCGGGCCGGCCGCGATTGCAGCGTGTGAGGGTGTCGCCAGCACTGGCGGCCCCGGCGGGCGGGGATTCTGTCACGCAGGTGTCGGCATTGCCCCGGCTGCTGCAGGCGGCTTGCGCGCATGCGACGCGATGGGACCACAACGGGCCCGATTCTTGTTCGTGCCGTCACGGCGGAGTACAATCCCGAATTCGCTGGGGCGTCCCCGCCTGCCGGGGGTGAACCAGTCGATGCGCTCGTCGAGGCGCGGGCCACCGGGGCCGTTCATCGCTCTGCGATGGATGGCGTGGCGGCACCTCTGGTCCGGCGGGCGCATCGGCGTGCGGATCGGCGCGTCATGAGAGTGGGCGGAGTCATCCAGCCCATTTTTTTTTGGCGAACGGGTTCTGCGCATCAGATCAGTAGTGGTTGGGGCGGCAAGAGGATCTTGGGCGAAGGACCTTGGGCGAAGGACAGAGGGTTTGCGGAGGATCGGCAGCGCCGGTTTCGCGCGGCGGCGGCAACGACATGAATTGGCAAGCGAGCATCGAACGCACGGTGAACGGCCTGGGCTATGAGCTGGTCGAGATCGAGCGCGCCCCGCGCGGACTGCTGCGCGTGACGATCGACCGCGTGCCCGGCCATGCCTACCCGACCGGCGAAGGCGCCTCCATCACCGTCGAGGACTGCGAGCGCGTGACGCGCCAGCTGCAGGCGGTGCTCGAGGTCGAGGGCTTCGACTACGCGCGGCTCGAAGTCTCGTCGCCGGGCCTCGACCGGCCGCTGCGCCGCGAGGCCGACTACGCACGCTTCGCCGGCAGCGAGATCGAGCTGGTGCTGCGTCAGGCGCTCGCTGGCCGCAAGCGGTTTCGCGGCACCGTCGATGCCCGCGAGGGCGGCTGGCGCCTCGTCTTCAAGGACGACGGCAAGCCCGAGCAGGCGCTCGACTTCACGCTCGACGAGGTACGCGAAGCGCACCTCGTGCCGGTGATCGATTTCAAGGGACGCGGTGCCGCCAGGACGGCACCGACGACGACAGAGCCCGCCGCGGCGCAAGACGCGGTCGGGACGGTGGACGGAGATCGTAATCAATGAACCGCGAACTGTTGATGCTGGTGGACGCGATCTCGCGCGAAAAGAGCGTCGAACGCGACGTCGTCTTCGGTGCGGTCGAAGCCGCACTCGCCCAGGCGACGAAGAAGCTCGACGGCGGCGAGGTCGACGTGCGCGTCGCAGTCGACCGCGAGACGGGCCAGTACGAGACCTTCCGCCGCTGGCACGTCGTGCCCAACGAGGCCGGGCTCCAGCTGCCGGATTCGGAAGTGCTGCTGTTCGAGGCCCAGGAGCAGATCCCGGACATCGAGGTCGACGACTACATCGAGGAGCCGATCGACTCGGTGCCGATCGGGCGCATCGGCGCCCAGGCCGCCAAGCAGGTGATCCTGCAGAAGATCCGGGACGCCGAGCGCGAGCAGTTGCTCAATGACTTCCTGTCGCGCGGCGAGAAGATCTTCGTGGGCACCGTCAAGCGCCTCGACAAGGGCGACATCATCGTCGAGAGCGGCCGCGTCGAAGGGCGGCTGCGCCGCAGCGAGATGATCCCGAAGGAGAACCTGCGCAGCGGCGACCGCGTGCGCGCCTTCATCGCCGAGGTCGACCCGACGCAGCGCGGGCCGCAGATCATCCTTTCGCGCAGCGCCCCGGGCTTCATGATCGAGCTCTTCGCGCAGGAGGTGCCCGAGATCGAGCAGGGCCTGCTCGAGATCAAGAGCTGCGCGCGCGACGCGGGCAGCCGCGCCAAGATCGCCGTCGTCTCGCACGACCGCCGCGTTGACCCGATCGGCACCTGCGTCGGCGTGCGCGGTTCGCGCGTCAACGCCGTCACCAACGAGCTCGCCGGCGAGCGCGTCGACATCGTCTTGTGGTCCGAGGACCCGGCCCAATTTGTGATCGGTGCGCTGGCACCGGCGAACGTGCAGTCGATCGTCGTCGACGAGGAGCGCCACGCGATGGACGTGGTGGTCGACGAGGAGAACCTCGCGATCGCGATCGGCCGCGGCGGCCAGAACGTGCGCCTCGCCTCGGAGCTGACCGGCTGGCGCATCAACATCATGACCGCCGAGGAATCCGAGGCCAAGCAGGCCCAGGAGACCGACCACGTGCGCAAGCTCTTCGTCGAGAAGCTCGATGTCGACGAGGAGGTCGCCGACATCCTGATCGCCGAGGGCTTCACCAGCCTCGAAGAGGTCGCCTACGTCCCGATGCAGGAGATGCTCGAGATCGAGAGCTTCGACGAGGACACCGTCACCGAGCTGCGCACCCGCGCCAAGGACGCGCTGCTGACGATGGAGATCGCCCGCGAGGAGCGCTTCGACGAAGTCTCGCAGGACCTGCGTGACCTCGATGGCCTGACGCCCGAGCTGATCGGACGCCTGGCCGAGGGCGGCATCCACACCCGCGACGACCTCGCCGATCTGGCGGTCGACGAACTGACCGAGCTCAGCGGGCTCGACGACGAGGCCGCGAAGGCGCTGATCATGAAGGCGCGCGAGCACTGGTTCACCGTCTGAACCCCAGCCCGTCGCCCGCAGCGCCGCCGTCGAGAAGAAAGCAAGTTAGCAAGGATCCACAATGGCCGTGACCACCGTCGCCCAGTTTGCCGCCGAGTTGAACCGCCCGGCCGCGGCGCTGCTCGAGCAGCTTCAGTCGGCCGGCGTGCGCAAGGCGTCGTCGAACGACGCGCTCACCGACGCCGACAAGGAGCGACTGCTCGAGTTCCTGCGCTCGTCGCACGGCACGGCAGGCGCCGAACGCAAGAAAATCACGCTGACGCGCAAGAGCACCAGCGAGATCAAGCAGGCCGACGCCTCCGGCCGCGCGCGCACGATTCAGGTCGAGGTGCGCAAGAAACGCGTCTTCGTCAAGCGCGACGACGGCGCGCCCGCAGTCGAGGCGCCGGCCGAGCCGGTGATCGACCAGGACGAGCTGCAGCGCCGCGAGGAAGAGGCGAGCCGCCAGGCCGAATTGCTGCGCATCCAGGAGGAAGAGCTGGCCGAGCGCCGCCGCCAGCGCGAGGCGCAGGAGCGCGCCGAGCGCGAGGCCGCGGAGGCGCGCCAGCGCGAAGCCGCCGAGAAGGCCGCCGCCGAAGCCGCAGCCGAGCTCGCCGCACGCGCGCAGGCGGCGGCGAACGCCGCGTTGCAGGCCGAGAGCGCCGCGCAGGCCCAGGTCCCCGCCACAACCGCGACGCAGGCGTCGGCCGCACCCGTATCGGCTGCCCCTGCCGCTGCAGCCCCTGCCGCCGCGACGCCGGCGGCCGCGCCTGCCGAGCCCGCCAAGCCCGCACTGCGTGTCGTCAAGGCCGCCGACGTGCAGAACGAGGAAGCGCAGCGCGCCGCCGACCTGCAGCGCCGCCGCCAGGCGGCCGAGGCCGAGGCGCGGGCGATCCGCGAGATGCTCAGCTCGCCCAAGAAGGGCGTGCAGGTCGCGCCCAAGAAGGAAGAACCGAAGCCCGCCGAAGCCGCCGCCAAGGAAGGCATCAAGGGCACGATCCACAAGAAGGCCGCCGCCCCCGGCACCACCGCGGCGGCACCCGGCACCGCGGCCAAGCCCGGCGAGAAGAAGTCCCTGAAGTCGGAGAAGCTCTCGTCGAGCTGGGCCGACGACGCCAAGAAGAAGGCCGGCGCCGTCAGGGGCCGCAGCGACGGCGCAGGCCGCTCCGGCTGGCGCGCCCCTGCGCGCGGCGGGCGGCGCGGCGGCGATCGCGGCGACGGCCAGAGCAGCTACGTCGCGCCGGTCGAGCAGCAGATCTACGAGGTGCACGTGCCCGAGACGATCTCGGTGGCCGACCTCGCGCACAAGATGTCGGTCAAGGCCTCCGAGGTCATCAAGCAACTGATGAAGCTGGGCCAGATGGTCACCATCAACCAGCAGCTCGACCAGGAGACCGCGATGATCCTGGTCGAGGAGATGGGCCACAAGGCCTTCGCCGCCAAGCTCGACGACCCGGAAGCCTTCCTCGAGGAGGCCGGCGAGACGCACGAGGCCGAGGCCACCGAGCGCGCACCCGTCGTGACCGTGATGGGCCACGTCGACCACGGCAAGACCTCGCTGCTCGACTACATCCGCACCAGCCGCGTCGCCGCCGGCGAGGCGGGCGGCATCACGCAGCACATCGGCGCGTATCACGTCGACACGCCGCGCGGCATGATCACCTTCCTCGACACCCCGGGCCACGCCGCGTTCACCGCGATGCGCGCCCGCGGCGCCAAGGCGACCGACATCGTGATCCTCGTGGTCGCGGCGGACGACGGCGTGATGCCGCAGACGAAGGAGGCGATCCACCACGCGAAGGCGGCCGGCGTGCCGATCGTCGTCGCGATGAACAAGATCGACAAGCCGGAGGCCAACGTCGAGCGCGTGAAGAGCGAGCTCGTCGCCGAGCAGGTCGTGCCGGAAGACTTCGGCGGTGAATCGCCTTTCGTCCCGGTCTCCGCCAAGACGGGCCAAGGCGTCGACGAACTGCTCGAGCAGGTCCTGCTGCAGGCCGAGGTGCTCGAACTGAAGGCGCCGAAGGACGCGCCGGCCAAGGGCCTCGTGATCGAGGCCCAGCTCGACAAGGGCCGCGGCCCGGTCGCCACGGTGCTGGTGCAGTCCGGCACGCTCAAGCGCGGCGACGTCGTGCTGGCCGGCTCCAGCTACGGGCGGGTGCGCGCGATGCTCGACGAGAACGGCAAGCCCACGACGGAGGCCGGCCCTTCGCTGCCGGTCGAGATCCAGGGCCTGACCGAGGTGCCGCAGGCCGGCGACGAGTTCATGGTGCTGGCCGACGAGCGGCGGGCGCGCGAGATCGCGACCTTCCGCCAGGGCAAGTACCGCGAGGTCGCGCTCAACAAGCGTCAGGCCGCCAACCTGGAGAACATGTTCGAGAACATGGGCCAGGGCGACACCCAGAAGCTGTCGCTGATCATCAAGGCCGACGTGCAGGGCTCGCAGGAAGCGCTCGCCAGCTCGCTGCTGAAGCTCTCGACCGACGAGGTCAAGGTGCAGATCGTGCACGCGGCCGTCGGCGGTATCAGCGAGAGCGACGTCAACCTCGCGATCGCCTCGAAGGCGGTGATCATCGGCTTCAACGTGCGCGCCGATGCCGGTGCGCGCAAGCTGGCCGAGCACAGCGGCGTCGACCTGCGCTACTACACGATCATCTACGACGCGGTCGACGAGATCAAACACGCGATGTCCGGCATGCTCGCGCCCGAACAGCGCGAGGAGATCATCGGCAACGCCGAGATCCGCACCGTCTTCGTGGCCTCGAAGATCGGCACCGTGGCCGGTTGCATGGTCACCTCGGGCGTGGTGCGGCGCGGCGCGCGCTTCCGCCTGCTGCGCGAGAACGTGATCGTCTACACCGGCGAGGTGGAGTCGGTGCGCCGCATGAAGGACGACGTGCGCGAGGTGGCCGAAGGCTTCGAGTGCGGGATCAAGCTGCGCAACTACAGCGCGATCTCCGAGGGCGACCAGCTCGAGTTCTTCGAGATCAAGGAAGTGGCCCGGACCCTTTGAACCGCGGACGCGGCCCGGCAGCACCGGGCCGCCCGTGGTGACACCGGGCCCGGTGCGTCCCGGCGACGACCGGATCGCCGCCGGGCACGTGCCGCGAACCGACCCGGGTGCCCGCCTTCCACGAGACGGCCGGCATCGAGCTTGCGGGCCCCGTCGGACCCGCCCGAGGAGCGACCATGCGACACAAGCGCAGCATTCCGAACCGCGGCTTCCGCGTCGCCGACCAGATCCAGCGCGACCTGGCCGAGCTGATCCGCGAGCTGAAGGACCCGCGCGTGGGCATGGTCACGCTGAGCGGGGTGCAGGTCTCGCCCGACTACGCCCACGCCAAAGTCTATTTCTCGCTCCTGGTCGGCGACCCTGCCGAATGCGAGACGGCACTCAACGAGGCCGCCGGCTTCCTGCGCAACGGCCTCTTCAAGCGGCTGCAGATCCACACCGTGCCGACGCTGCATTTCGAGTTCGACCGCACGATCGAGCGCGCCGCCGAGATGTCTGCGCTGATCGCTCGCGCCAATGCGACGCGCGCGCGCGAGGACTGAGATGACCACCCTGACCGCCACGCGCCCCGACGCCGTGCGCCTGCGCCGGCCACGCCGTGCGCTGCACGGCGTGCTGCTGTTCGACAAGCCGCTCGGGCTGTCGAGCAACGACGCGCTGCAACAGGTCAAACGTCTCTACGGCGCCGAGAAGGCAGGCCATACCGGCACGCTCGACCCGCTCGCCACCGGCCTGCTGCCGCTGGCCTTCGGCGCGGCAACCAAGTTCTCTCAGAGCGGCCTCGACGCCGACAAGACCTACCGCGCGACACTCAGGCTCGGCGTCACCCGCGTCGGCGGCGACCTCGAGGGCGAGGTGATCGAGACGCGCCCGGTCGAGGTCGACGACGCCGCGCTCGCCGCCGCCTGCCTCGCGATGACCGGCGAGATCGAACAGCTGCCGCCGATGCACTCGGCGCTCAAGCACGAGGGGCGGGCGCTGTACGAGTACGCGCGCGAAGGCCTGCAGGTCGAGCGCGCGCCGCGCCGCGTGCGGGTGCACCGGCTCGCGGTGCTGGCGCGCCGCGGCGACGAGCTCGATCTCGAGGCGCGGGTCAGCAAGGGCACCTACATCCGCACGCTGGCCGAAGACCTCGGCCGTGCGCTCGGATGTGGCGCCCACCTCGTCGCGCTGCGCCGCACCGCCAGCGGCGCGCTTGCGCTGGCTGAAGGCATGGGCCTCGACGCGCTGGCCGCCCTCGACGAGCCGTCGCGCGACACCCGCCTGCTGTCGGTCGATGCGCTGCTCGCCGATCGCCCTGCGATCCGGCTCGATGCGCCGAACGCCGCGCGCTTCCTGAGCGGCCTGCGCCGCCGCCTCGACGCCGCGGACGCGCCGCTGGTGCGGGTCTACGGCCCCTGGCCTCCGTCGGCCGGCCTCGACGCGGACGGCCGCGGCCGGGCCTTCCTCGGCAGCGGCCACGTCTGCGGCGGCGAGCTGATCCCGACCCGGCTGCTGAGCCCGCCCGAGGTCGAGGCGATCGCCTCGGCACCGCACGGTCGCCCGGCCACGCCCCTCGAAGCCGCGGCCGGCTGACGCCGCCGCCGAACCCCACACCGTCATTCCCCTGCAGTCCGCAGTCCCAGCCTGTCCGAGCCTCAAATGAGCAAGCCGATCCGCAACATCGCCATCATCGCCCACGTCGACCACGGCAAGACGACGCTGGTGGACCAGCTGCTGCGCCAGAGCGGCACCTTCCGCGAGAACGAGAAGGTCGCCGAGCGGGTGATGGACAGCAACGACATCGAGCGCGAGCGAGGCATCACGATCCTCGCCAAGAACTGCGCCGTCAGCTGGCAGGGCACGCACATCAACATCGTCGACACGCCGGGCCACGCCGACTTCGGCGGCGAGGTCGAGCGCGCGCTGTCGATGGTCGACGGTGTCGTGCTGCTGATCGACGCGCAGGAAGGGCCGATGCCGCAGACGCGCTTCGTGACCAAGAAGGCGCTCGCGCTGGGCCTGAAGCCGATCGTCGTCGTCAACAAGGTCGACAAGCCGGGCTCGCGGCCCGACTACGTGATCAACGCGGCCTTCGAGCTCTTCGACAAGCTGGGCGCCAACGAGGACCAGCTCGACTTCCCGGTCGTCTACGCCTCGGGCCTGAACGGCTGGGCGTCGCTGAAGGAAGGCGCCGCGGGGGAGGCCTGGGGCGGGGACCTGAAGCCGCTCTTCGAGACCATCCTCGCCCACGTGCCGGCGCACGAGGGCGACCCGGCGGCGGCGCTGCAGCTGCAGATCTCGTCGCTCGACTACTCGACCTACGTCGGGCGCATCGGCGTCGGCCGCGTCAACCAGGGCACGCTGAAGCCGGCGCTCGACGTGCTGGTGATGGAAGGCCCGGACGGGCGCTCGATCAAGGGCCGCATCAACCAGGTGCTGACCTTCGAGGGCCTCGAGCGCGTGGTCGCCACCGAGGCCGGGCCGGGTGACATCGTGCTGATCAACGGCATCGAGGACATCGGCATCGGCGTCACCGTGACCGATCCGCTCGACCCGCAGCCGCTGCCGATGCTGAAGATCGACGAGCCGACGCTGACGATGAACTTCTGCGTCAACACCTCGCCGCTCGCCGGCCGCGAGGGCAAGTACGTCACCAGCCGCCAGATCTGGGACCGGTTGCAGAAGGAGCTGCAGAGCAACGTCGCGCTGCGCGTGCGCGAGACCGACGAGGACGGCATCTTCGAGGTCTCCGGCCGCGGCGAGCTGCACCTGACGATCCTGCTCGAGAACATGCGCCGCGAGGGCTACGAACTGGCGGTGAGCAAGCCGCGCGTGGTCTTCCACGACGTGGACGGCGAACGCCACGAGCCGATCGAGCTGGTGACGGCCGACATCGAGGAGCAGCACCAGGGCGGCGTGATGCAGGCGCTGGGCCTGCGCCGCGCCGAGCTGGTCAACATGGAGCCCGACGGCATGGGCCGCGTGCGGCTCGAGTACCGCATCCCGGCGCGCGGGCTGATCGGCTTCTCGAACGAGTTCATGAACCTCACGCGCGGCACCGGCCTGATCAGCAACATCTTCGACGGCTACGAGGCCTGGAAGGGCGACATCGACGGACGCAAGAACGGCGTGCTGATCAGCCAGGACGACGGCGAGATCGTCACCTACGCGCTCGGCAAGCTCGACGACCGCGGCCGCATGTTCGTCAAGGCCGGCGACCCGGTCTACGAAGGCATGATCGTCGGCATCCACAGCCGCGACAACGACCTCGTCGTCAACGCGGTGCGCACCAAGCAGCTGACCAACTTCCGCGTCTCCGGCAAGGAGGACGCGATCAAGATCACGCCGCCGATCGACCTGACGCTCGAGTACGCGGTCGAGTTCATCGAGGACGACGAGCTGGTCGAGATCACGCCGAAGTCGGTTCGCGTGCGCAAGCGCCACCTGAAGGAACACGACCGCAAGCGCGCTCAACGCGAGGCCGCCTGAGCCACGCCACGACGCAGCGCCCCGACGGTCACGGCCGCGCCGTGGCCGAGATGGTGCTGGTGACGCTGCTCTGGAGCAGCGCCGGCGTCGTCACGCGCCACCTCGAGGCCGCGCAGAGCTTCGAGGTCACGTTCTGGCGCAGCGCCTTCAACGCGCTGGCGCTGGCCGTCCTGCTGACCCTGCTGCGCGGCCCGGGCCTCTGGCCGCGGCTGCTGCGCTCGCCCTGGCCGGTCTGGGTCTCGGGGCTGTGCTGGGCGGTGATGTTCACCGCCTTCATGTTCGCGATCATGCTGACCAGCGTCGCGCGCGTGCTGATCACGATGGCGGCCGCTCCGCTGGCGACGGCGCTGATCGCGCGCGTGGCGCTGGGCCAGCAGATCGCGCCGCGCACCTGGGCGGCGATCGTGCTCGCGGGGGCCGGCATCGCCTGGATGTTCGGCGGCGCCGCCCTCGGCGGCACGCAGGCCGACGTGCTCGGCGTCCTGGTCGCGGCGGGGGTGCCGCTCGCAGCGGCGATCAACTGGACGGTGCTGCAGCATGTCGCGCGCAGCGCCGACCCGCGCGGCGCGAGCCGTCCGCCGGCGGACCCCGCCGGCGTCAGTGCGGAGCCGGTGCCGGCGCCGGGCCAGGACATGCTGCCCGCGGTGCTGATCGGCGCGGTGCTGTCGGCGGCCGTGATGCTCCCGTTCTCGCTCCCGTCCACCGCCACCGCGCGCGACCTGTGGTTGCTGGCCGGCCTGGGCGTGTTCCAGCTCGCACTGCCCTGTCTGCTCGCGGTGCGTGTCAGCCGGCGCCTGCCCGGGCCCGAGATCGCGCTGATCGGGCTGCTCGAAGTGGTCTTCGGCGTGCTCTGGACCTGGCTCTGGGGCGGGGAGACGCCGGCCGGCACGACGCTTTCCGGCGGCGCGCTGGTGCTCGCCGCGCTCGTCGGGCACGAACTGCTCGCGCTGCGTTCGATCGCCCGGCGCTGAGCTGTGGCCGGCCGGCCAGTACGGGTTGCGGGCTCAGTTGGCGATCGCCACGCGCAGTGCGCGGATGCGGTCGTGGTGCAGCTCCACACCGTGCAGTTGGCGACGCACGACGACCCGCGCTTCCGGCGGCAGGTCCTCGTGCATCGCCGCTCGGTAGTGGGCCAGCGCTTGGCGTTCGCCGCGCTCGCATTCGGCGAGCAGCGCCGCATCGGAGTCGGGCGTCAGCACATCCTTCAGGCTGATCCAGCCCCGGTACACCGCGCCGCCCAGGCTGCCGCTGTCCTGCGGCTTGCCGCCGAAGCGGATCACCAGCGTCTGCAGCTCGGCGGCGGCGCTCTCGCACTCGGTGGCCTGCTGCCGCAACTCGGCGCGCAGGGGCAGCGACTGCGCCCGCTCGGCGCATTGCGTGAAGCCGTACTGCCCGTCTTTCGAGGTGCCTATGAGGTCGTTCAACACGCTCACGGTCTGACTGTCCGGAGTCATCGGGGTCTCCTTCGAATGAGGTGGTGTCACGTCGCCGCCCGCAGCGAGCCGTGGAGGCGACCCGGGGCCTCATCGTCGGCTGCTGACGAGGCCGTGTCGGTCGGCCCGCTCCGCTTCCGCTGTGCGTATCGGCTGACGGACCACTGCGGCCAGGGGCGGCCGGAAGGCGCCGCGTGCCGATGCCCGAGCGAAGCGGCCTGGCAGGAGTCCGGCGCCTGCGTCGCCAGCAGCACCGCGCGACGCGATGCCGCCGGCGTCAAGCCGCGTCAGGGCGACACGACGCGGTCGATGCGGATCCGGACGTCCTGCGTGCCTGGCGCGATCACGCCCGACTCGCCGGCGAGGTCGCCCGACTGCGGCGTCGCCTGCCCGCTGCGGCTCACCCGCGCGGAGACGACGAGCCGGGCCTGGCCCGACAGCCGGGCCTGCGGCGTCATGGCCATCGCGTCGTCGAGTGTGAAGCTGAACGGCAGCTCGCGCGCCTCGCGGCGCAGCACCGCCAGCGGCATGCGAGGCCCCTCGGCGGCGCGGGCGACGACGAAGACCGTGTCGCCCGGCTGAATGCGGCTGGCGAGCGCCGGGTCGAGCTGCACCTGGCCGCTGACCGCCGATGCGGCGGCCGCAGCCACGGCTGCATCGCTTCCGCTCGCGACGCCCGGGCCCACCGCACCCGGCGCGGACGCGGCGGCGAGCGCCGGCGGCAGCCCGCCGGCCTTGCGCGCCTCGTCGATGCTCTCGCGCACCCGCGCCTGCAGCCCGTGGTCGGGCGGCAGGGAGGCGGCGAGCTTCTCCCATTCGCGCACCGCGAGCGCGAAGTCGCCGCCGTCGAAGGCGATGCTGCCGGCCAGGGCGAGCGACTTAGGGTGCGTCGGGGCCAGCGTGAGCGCCCGTGCGACGAGGTCCTTCGCCTCCGAGGTGAAGACGCGGTCGTTGCCGGCCGCCAGCGCATCGGCCAGGTCGGCCATCAGGTCGGGGTCGGGGCCGCCGATCTCGAGTGCGCGCCGGTAGGCGGGCACGGCGTCGGCATAGCGGCCGCGCGAGGTGTAGGCGCGCGCGAGCAGCGTCCAGCCGGTCAGGTCTTCGGGTGCTTCCTTCAGCCGCTCGGCCATGCGGGCGAGCAGGGCGTCGACCTCCTCGGGCGTCGTCGGCACGCCGTCGGCCGCGGCGCCGGCAGCCTGCGGCCCGAGGCCGATCGCACCCGGCGAGCCGGTCAACGAATAGCCGATGCCGGCGACAACCAGCACGAAAGCCGACAGGCCCGCCCAGAGCGTGCGCGAGGCGCGGGGCAGGGCCGCCGCACCGGTCGCGACGGCGGTGGCCCTGGGGTCGGGCGCCTCGGCCAGCAGCAGTTCCGACAGCTCGCGCTCGATCTCGCGCCGTGCCGCCTCGTAGCCGCCGGCGTCGAGCGCCCCGGCCTCGTGCGACGCGCGCAACTGCTGCAGCTTCTGCCGCAGCGCCTCGATGCGCGCGTTCATTCGGCCCCGCGTGGCGACGAGGCCGTGATCGATCGCGCCGGCCCGCCGTCCTGCCGGCGGGCGTCCTCCGCAGCGGCGTCGTCCTCCGGATCGGCCTCGAAACGGTCGGCCCCGAGGCGCTGGCGCCGGCGCAGGATCAGGCCGAGCACGACGACGCCGCCGACCAGCAGCAGCGCGGGCCCGAACCAGAGCAGGGCAGTGGTCGACTTGAGGGGCGGGCGGTAGAGCACGAAGTCGCCGTAGCGCTGGGTCATGTAGGCAGTGATCTCGGCTTCGCTGCGGCCGGCGCGCAGCATGTCGCGCACCTGGTTGCGCAGGTCGACCGCGAGGTCGGCATGCGACTCGGCGATCGTCTGGTTCTGGCACACCAGGCAGCGCAGCTCGGCGGCCAGGCGCATCACGCGCGCCTCGAGCGCCGGGTCGGCACTGGTGGGCTGGGCCTCGGCGGCCCAGGCGGGCAGCGCCGCCGCCCAGAGGCACAGCGCCAGCACGGCCAGCCACCGCAGCGCGGGCAGGGGGTCAGGGCTGGGCATGGAGCTCCTTCAGCAGCGGCTCGAGCTTGCCTCGCACCACCTCCGGCGTCAGCGGGCCGACGTGCTTGAAGCGCACCAAGCCTGCGCGGTCGATGACGAAGGTCTCGGGCACGCCGTAGACGCCGAAGTCGATGCCGACGCGCCCGTCGGCGTCGACCGCCGTCACCTGGTACGGGTCGCCGAGGTTGGCCAGCCACTTGCGCGCGGCGGCCGGCTGGTCCTTGTAGTTGAGGCCGACGATCGGCGCGAGCTTGCGGCGCGCGATGTCGAGCACCAGCGGGTGCTCCTCGCGGCAGGGAGCGCACCAGGACGCCCAGACGTTGAGCAGCCAGACCTGGCCGCGCAGGTCTTCGCGCTTGAGCGTCTGCTGATCGTCGTCGAGGCGCGGCAGCGCGAAGTCGGGTGCCGGCTTGCCGATCAGCGGCGAGGGCACCTCGGCCGGGTTCAGCCCGAGGCCGAGCCCGAGGAAGACGAGCACAGCGGCGAAGAGCCCGAGCGGCAGCAGGTAGCGCAGGCGCTTCATCGTGGCGCGGCAGCCCCTGCCAGCCCGGCCGAGGCCGCCGCCGGCACCCGGGCGCGGTAGCGCCGGTCGGTCGCCGCCAGGCCGCCGCCGAGCGCCATCAGCGCGCAGCCGGCCCAGATCCACTGGATGAAGGGCTTCACGTAGATGCGCACGATCCAGGCCTTGCCGTCGTCGACCGGCTCGCCGAGCGAGACGTAGAGATCGCGCGTCAGGCCGGCGTCGATCGCCGCCTCGGTCATCGGCATCTGCTGCACGAGGTAGATGCGCTTCTCGGGGTGCAGGTCGGCCACCGGCACGCCGTCGCGGGTGACGATCACATGCCCGCGCGCAGCCGAGAAGTTCGGCCCCATGCGGTCGCGCACGCCGTCGAAGGTGAAGGTGAAGCCGGCCACCGTCGTCGTGTCGCCGAAGCTCATCTTCACGTCGCGCTCGATCTCGTGCGTGCGCACCATCGTCACGCCGAAGATGAAGACCGCGACGCCCAGGTGCGCGACCATCATCCCGACCATCGCGCGCGGCAGCAGGCGCAGGCGCTGCAGGACGCTGGCGCGGAGGCCGCCGGCCGGCCGCACCCGCTCCCAGAGGTCGGCCGCGACCGAGGCCACGATCCAGTAGGCCATCAGCAGGCCGAGCACCGAGACGAAGCCGAGCTGCCCGCCGACCCAGGCCGTGAGCAGCGCGCACACCACGGCCACCGCCGCCGCCCAGCGCAGCCGGCGCGCGAGGTCGGGCAGCTCGGCCTGCTTCCAGCGCGCCAGCGGCCCGACGCCCATCAGGAAGACGAGCGGCGCCATCAGCGGCACGAAGATGGTGTCGAAGTAGGGCGGGCCGACCGAGATCTTGCCCAGGCCGAGCGAGTCGAGCACCAGCGGGTAGAGCGTACCCAGCATCACCGCCGCGGTGGCGACGACGAGCAGCACGTTGTTGAACAGCAGCAGGCTCTCGCGCGACAGCGCCGAGAAACGCGCGCCCAGCCCGACCTGCGGCGCGCGCCAGGCGTAGAGCGCCAGCGCGATGCCGACCGCCAGCGCCAGCAGCACGAGGATGAACAGGCCGCGCCGCGGGTCGGCGGCGAAAGAGTGCACCGAGGTCAGCACGCCGGAGCGCACGAGGAAGGTGCCGAGCAGCGACAGCGAGTAGGTGAGGATCGCGAGCAGCACCGTCCACGACTTGAAGCTGCCGCGCTTCTCGGTGACGGCCAGTGAATGGATCAGCGCGGTGCCGACCAGCCAGGGCATGAAGGACGCGTTCTCGACCGGGTCCCAGAACCACCAGCCGCCCCAGCCCAGCTCGTAGTAGGCCCACCAGCTGCCGAGCGCGATGCCGATCGTCAGGAACAGCCAGGCCACCGTCGTCCAGGGCCGCGTCCAGCGCGCCCACTGCGCGTCGAGGTTGCCGCCGATCAGTGCCGCCAGCGCGAAGGCGAAGGCCACCGAGAAGCCGACGTAGCCCATGTAGAGCATCGGCGGGTGGATGATCATCCCCGGGTCCTGCAGCTGCGGGTTCAGGTCGCGGCCGTCGACCGGGACGGGGAACAGGCGGTCGAAGGGGTTCGAGGTGAACAGCACGAAGAGCAGGAAGCCCAGCGTCAGCAGGCCCATCACCGACAGGATGCGCGCCACCATCGGCAGCGGCAGGTGGCGGCTGAAGCAGGCCACCGCCCAGGCCCAGCCGGCCTGCATCAGAAGCCACAGCAGCATCGAGCCTTCGTGGCTGCCCCAGCTGGCGGCCACGCGGTAGAAGACGGGCAGGGCGCTGTTGGAATGCGAGGCGACGTTCTGCACCGAGAAGTCGTGGCGCACGAAGCTCGCGATCAGGCAACCGAACGAGAACAGGATCAGCGCGAAGAGCCAGCCGGAGGCCGGCCGCGCCAGAGCCATCCAGTCGGCGCGGCCGCGCTGCGCGCCGATCATCGGCAGGCTGCCGAGCACCAGCGTCACCCCCACCGCGAGCCAGAGCGCGAAGTGGCCGAGCTCGGCGGTCATGGCGTCGCCCTCGCGGGGGCCGGCGTGGCAGCGTCCGTCTCGACCACGCTGCGGCCGAGGTCGGCCTTGCCTTCCTGCGCACGCTTGAGGGCCTCGGCGGCCTCGGGCGGCATGTAGTTCTCGTCGTGCTTGGCCAGCACCTCGCGCGCGACGAACACCCCGTCGGCCATCTGCCCTTGCGCGACGACGCCCTTGCCCTCCTTGAACAGGTCGGGAAGGATCCCCTCGTAGCGCACCGGGACGGACTTGGCGGTGTCGGTGACGATGAAATTCACATGCAGCCCGTCGCGCTTGATCGACCCCGTCTCGACCATGCCGCCGAGGCGGAAGGTCCGGCCCGCCGGTGCCTCATGCGACGCCACCTGCGAGGGCGAGTAGAAGAACACCAGGTTGCTCTGGAAGGCGTTGAGCACGAGCGTGACGATCGCGCCCACAGCCACCAGCAACCCGGCGGCGAGCGTGAGACGGAAATGGCGGGGCTTCATCGGCGGGATCTGCCTGGGCTTGCGGCGGACCGGTACGAGGCCGGCGCCGTCGGGGCTTGCGATTATCGGCGAGTCGCTGCCCGCGCCAGCGTCGGAGCCGGCGCACCGGGCGAGGTTCCCAGGGCGGACGGTGCGCCGCGTTCAAATCCCGGGCAGGCGGACGGCGCCCCATCGCCGAAGGCATGGCGCCTCGGCGAGCCCATGCCGGCCGCCAGGGCCTGCGGCGACTGGAACCCACGCATCCTGCGACGACAATAACGCCCCCGCCGCGCCCCGCCGGCGCCCGAAGCGCGACGTGAACCCTGCTGCCCGCCCCGAACCCGCTCCCGCCGGCGACCTGCCGCCGCCGCAGGCCGCGCCGTCGCTGCGCGCCGAGCGCCTCGGCCTGCAGCGCGGCGAGCGTCCGCTCGTGCGCGGACTCACGATGTCGCTCGAGGCCGGCCAGATCACCTGGCTGCGCGGCCGCAACGGCCGCGGCAAGACCACGCTGCTGCGCGTGCTCGCCGGCCTGTCGAGCCCGGAACGGGGCCAGGTCAGCTTCGGCGGCCGGCCGCTGCGCGGACTGCCGCCGGCCTGGCGCACGCGGCTGCGCTTCCTGGCCCATGCCAACGCGCTGAAGGAAGACCTGACCGTGCGCGAGTCGCTGCGCTTCCTGGCCGCGCTGCAGGAGGACCCACCGGGCCCGGAAGCGCTGCAGGCCACGCTGCAGCGCCTGGGCCTCGGCGCCCGCGCCGACGACCCGGTGCGCCGCCTCAGCCAGGGCCAGCGCCGTCGCGCCGCGCTGGTGCGGCTGGCGCTGCCGCAGGCGCCCTCGGCCTGGCTGCTGGACGAACCTTTCGATGCGCTGGATGACGAAGGCGTCGTCACGCTGCAGGGGCTGCTCGTCGAACACGCGCGGCGCGGCGGCAGCGTGCTGATGACCAGCCACCAGCCGCCGGGCCTGCGCGAGGCCGGCCTGCGCACGCTCGACCTCGACGCCCATGCCTTCGCGACCTCATGACGGCGCTGTTCCTCGCCGTGCTCCTGCGCGACCTGCGGCTGGCGGCACGCCGCCGCATCGACGCGATGCTGCCGCTGGTCTTCTTCGTCGCCGCGGCGAGCCTGTTCCCGCTCGGCGTCGGGCCGGAGCCGAACACGCTGCGCCAGATCGCGCCGGGCATCGTCTGGGTGTGTGCGCTGCTGGCGACGATGCTCTCGGTGCACCAGCTCTACGCCGGCGACCTGGCGGACGGCTCGCTCGAGCAGATGCTGCTCGCGCCGCAGCCGCCCTATGTCATCGCGCTGGCCAAGGCCTGCGCCCACTGGCTGCTGCATGGGGCGCCGCTGATCGTCGCCGCGCCGCTGGTCGGGCTGCTGTTCGACCTGTCCGCACCGGCTCTCGAGTCGTTGGTGATCGGCCTGCTGCTCGGCACGCCGGTGCTGAGCGTGCTCGGCGGTCTCGGCGCGGCGCTGACGCTCGGTCTGCGCAGCGGCGGCATGCTGCTGATCCTGATCGTGCTGCCGCTGGCGATGCCCACGCTGATCTTCGGCGCGGGGGCCGTCTCGGCCGTGGTCTCCGGCATGTCGGCCTCGGGGCACTATTCGCTGCTCGGCGCGCTGCTGATCGGCAGCCTCGTCGCCGGCCCCTGGGCCACGGCAGCGGCGCTGCGCATCTCGACCGAGTGAGGCCGCCCAGCCGCCTCGCGCCAGCCTTCCACCCCCTCCAACGCCCACGCGCCACGGTGCCCCGCCCGACGCCCGAACCGATGACACGTCCGAGCCCCACACGTCCGCGCCCCGGAGGCGCGTTACCCGGCACCGGGAGCTGCCGGTGAGCCGCCTCTACACCTTCGCCGCGCCGTCGCGCTTCCATGCGCTGGCGGGCCGGCTGATCCCCTGGCTCTGGGTCCTCGCCGTGGGCCTGGCCGCGGTCGGCCTGTACATCGGCTTCTTCGTCGCGCCGACCGACGCGACCCAGGGCGAGGTCTACCGGATCATCTTCATCCATGTGCCCACGGCCTGGATCTCGATGGTGCTGTACATCGCGCTGGCGCTCTGGGCCGCGATCGGCTGGGCCTTCAAGGTACGGCTCGCCTCGATGCTGGCGCGGGCGATCGCCCCGACCGGCGCGCTGTTCACCGTCATCGCGCTGTGGACGGGCGCGCTCTGGGGCAAGCCGACCTGGGGCACCTACTGGGTCTGGGACGCGCGCCTGACCTCGTACCTGATCCTGCTGCTGCTCTACCTCGGCTACATCGCGCTGACCGAGGCGATCGACGACACACGGCGCTCGGACCAAGCCGGCGCGCTGCTGGCGTTGGTCGGGGTCGTCAACGTGCCGATCATCTACTTCTCGGTGCGCTGGTGGAACACGCTGCACCAGGGCGCGAGCGTCAGCCTGACCAGCGCGCCGAAGATGGCCAGCACCATGCTGACCGCGATGCTGATCATGACCCTGGCCTGCTGGGCCTATGCCTTCGCGGTGTGCTTCATGCGCACACGAGCGATCGTCATCGAGCGCGAGCGGCATGCGGCCTGGGTGCACCGGCTGCCGCCGATGCAGCGGGGGGGCGCGGCATGAACTGGGGCAGCGTCTCGAACTTCCTCGCGATGGGCGGCGCCGGGCCGTTCGTCTGGGGTTCCTTCGGCCTCGCGCTGGCGATCATGGTGCTCGAGCCGGTGCTGGCCGCGCGCCGTTATCGGCAGGCGCGGCGGGCGGCCGCGGCAAGTGCGGTCTGGGACGAGCCGGAGGACGGCGCCTCGTGAGCGGCGCGGTCCTCGCCAGCTCGGAAGGGCCCGCGCCCGCCACTGCGCCGGGCGCAAGCGCGCCGGCTCGCGACCTGCCGGCGGCGGCGAGCCCCTGGCGCCTCAGTGTCGCGCCGATGATGGACTGGACCGACCGTCACTGCCGCCACCTGCACCGGCTGATCACGCGGCAGACCCGCCTCTATACCGAGATGGTCACGACCGGCGCGCTGCTGCACGGCGACGTGCCGCGCCATCTCGACTTCGGTGCCGAAGAGCATCCGCTCGCGCTGCAGCTCGGCGGCAGCGAGCCGGCCGAGCTCGCCGCCTGCGCGCGCCTGGCCGAGCGCTGGGGCTACGACGAGGTCAACCTGAACTGCGGCTGCCCGAGCGAACGCGTGCAGCGCGGTGCCTTCGGCGCCTGCCTGATGGCCGAGGTGCCGCTGGTGGCCGAGGGCGTGCGCGCGATGCGCGACGCGACCACGCTGCCGGTCACCGTCAAGCACCGCATCGGACTCGACCATGTCGAGAGCTACGACTTCGTGCGCGACTTCGTCGGCACCGTCGCCGAAGCGGGCTGCGAGGTGTTCATCGTGCACGCCCGCAATGCCTGGCTGCAGGGCCTGAGCCCGAAGGAGAACCGCGAGGTGCCACCGCTGCGCCACGACTGGGTCTACCGCTTGAAGGCCGACTTCCCGGCGCTGACCATCGTGCTCAACGGGGGCGTCGCCCATGCCGACGAGATCGAGCGTCACCTGGTCCACGTCGACGGCGTGATGGTCGGCCGGCAGGCCTATCACGAGCCCTGGTCGATGGCCGCATGGGACGCGCGCTTCTTCGGCATCGACGGCCCGGCTGCCTCGCGCGATCAGGTCGAGGCGGCATGGATCGCTTATCTGGCCTCGCGAGCTGATGCGGGTTTGCCCTGGATTGGCGCGATGCGGCATGCTTTGGGCTTGTGGAACGGCACGCCGGGAGCCCGCCGCTGGCGGCAATGCTGGTCGGACCATCGCCTGCGCGATCTGGCCCCGTCCGAGGTGGCTCGACGCGCGCAGCACGCGCGTCTGAGCGCGGTCGCGCAGGCGGCCTGACGCCCTCACGCACACGCTGCGCCGCAGCACGGGACCAGGGCATTCACAGCATTGCAACGGACCGCCGCCACGGCGCGCCGGGACTCGTCACTTCCCCTGCTCTCGCTTTCCCTTAGCCCTTGCAACGCTGGTCAGCGTTGGGGCAATCAAGGGTCGTCTTTGTCGCAGGGAAGGACAACTCAATGGCAAAGCTAGGGTTTCGCCTAAATACCTGCGACGGGTGATTTTCCCGAACCATGCGTTCCTCGCACGAAGGATGATTTGCACGTCATGAGATCGCCGTGCAAGTCACCGAGTGCAGTAACCCTGTGGGCCGCAACGGGGTTGAGTGGTCCCTGCGGCGAGGCCTTTAGCGTTCTCATGAGGAGACAATCCATGAATCTCACCGGTCAGTCGAGTTGGCGTTCGATGCGCCGCGTGGCGGCGCTGCTGTGCGCCGTGCCGACGCTCGCGTTGGCGAATGCCGACGTCGAAAAGAACATGGCCAACCCGAAGAACTGGGCGGCCCAGGCGGGTGACATGTACAACCAGCGCTACAGCAAGCTGGAACAGATCAACACCAAGAACGCCAGCAAGCTGCAGGTCGCCTGGACCTTCTCGACCGGTGTGCTGCGCGGCCACGAAGGCTCGCCGCTGGTCATCGACGGCATGATGTACCTGCACTCGCCATTCCCGAACAAGGTCTTCGCGATCGACCTCGAGACGCAGAAGATCGTCTGGAAGTACGAGCCCAAGCAGGACCCGGCGGTGATTCCGCAGATGTGTTGCGACACGGTCAACCGCGGTCTCGCCTATGCCGAAGGCAAGATCATCCTGCAGCAGGCAGACTCGATGCTGGTGGCGCTCGACGCCAAGACCGGCAAGAAGGTCTGGGACGTGAAGAACGGAGACCCGAAGCTCGGCGCGGTCAACACCAACGCACCGCACGTCTACAAGGACAAGGTCATCACCGGCATCTCCGGCGGCGAGTGGGGCGTGCGAGGCTTCATCGCGGCGTACAACCTGTCTGATGGCAAGCCGGCCTGGAAGGGCTACAGCGTTGGCCCCGACGCCGAAATGCTGATCGACCCGGCCAAGACCATGACCTGGACCGACGGCAAGATGGCCCCGGTGGGCGCGGACTCGTCCCTGAAGACCTGGAAGGGCGATCAGTGGAAGATCGGCGGCGGCACCACCTGGGGCTGGTTCAGCTATGACAAGGCGCTGAACCTGATGTACTACGGCACCGGCAACCCCTCCACCTGGAATCCGGCGCAACGCCCGGGTGACAACAAGTGGACCATGACGATCTTCGCGCGCGATGTCGACACCGGCATCGCGAAGTGGGTCTACCAGATGACGCCGTACGACGAGTGGGACTTCGACGGCGTCAACGAGATGATCCTCGCGGACATCGACGTCAAGGGCAAGCCGACGAAGGCGCTGGTCCACTTCGACCGCAACGGCTTCGCCTATACGATGGACCGTGTCACCGGCGCCCTGCTGGTCGCCGAGAAGTACGACCCGGTGGTGAACTGGGCCACGCACGTCGACATGAAGACGGGCCGGCCGCAGGTGGTCTCGAAGTACTCGACGGCGCAGAACGGGCCTGACGTCAACACCAAGGGCATCTGCCCCGCGGCGCTCGGCACGAAGGACCAGCAGCCGGCCTCGTTCGACCCGAACACGAAGCTCTTCTACGTGCCGACGAACCACGTCTGCATGGACTACGAGCCGTTCCAGGTCGAGTACACGGCAGGCCAGCCGTACGTCGGTGCCACGCTGTCGATGTACCCGGCGCCGGGCAGCCACGGCGGCATGGGCAACTTCATCACCTGGGACGCCGGCACCGGCAAGATCGTCCAGAGCAAGTCGGAGAAGTTCTCGGTGTGGAGCGGCGTGCTCAACACCGCGGGCGGCATCTCCTGCTACGGCACGCTCGAAGGCTTCTTCAAGTGCGTCGACGCGAAGGACATCAGCAAGGAGCTCTACCGGTTCCGCACCCCGTCCGGGATCATCGGCAACGTGTTCACGTACGAGTTCAAGGGCAAGCAGTACATGGGGGTGTTCTCTGGCATCGGCGGCTGGGCCGGCATCGGCATGGCGGCCGGCCTCGAGAAGGACGCTGACGGTCTGGGCGCCGTCGGTGGCTACCGTGAACTGAGCCAGTACACCGAGCTGGGTGGCTCCCTGACGATCTTTGCGTTGCCGAATTGAGGCCGCGCTGACAAGTCGGGTCGATCGGCCCTCGGGGGCCGGTCGGCAATCTGAGGGAAGGGTGCTTTCACGAGCGCCGTTCCCTCTCTTTGCGTATGAAGTGGATGAACGTGTCATGAAGTTTCGCAACGTACTGATCTGTGCTCTCGTGTCGGTCTCGGCGAGCGCTTTCGCCGACGACAAGCTCTACACCGTCGAAGGCGGCACCAAGGTCGATTCCGAGACGATCAAGGGCTTCCGCGCCTGGCGGCAGGCGGCGTGCGACCGCTGCCACGGTGCGGAACAGGAAGGCATGGTCGGTCCCTCGCTGATCGAAGCGCTGAAGAAGCTCTCGAAGGACGAGTTCGTGACGGTGGTGCGCGACGGCCGTCTCGACAAGGGGATGCAAAGCTTCGGCACGAATGCGGCGGTGATGAACAACATCGACCAGCTGTACGCCTATCTGAAAGGCCGCTCCGACGGTGCGATCACGCAGTCGAGGGTGACCGAGATCGGCAAGTGAACACCCTCCATTGCGGCACCGCCCCGATCCGGTCGCGCCACCCGGATCGACGCGCGGCGCATTTCCGGGTGCGCTCTGCCAAGGCAGTCGCGGTGCTGATCGCCGGGCTGGGAGCCTGCCTCTCCTGCGGCACGGTCGCGGCGCAGGACGCGCCTGCGCCCAAGCGCGAGGCGCTGCGCGTCTGCCAGGACCCGAACAACCTGCCGTTCTCCAACATCCAGGGCGAAGGCATCGAGAACCACATCGCCGAGGTGTTCGGCAAGGCGCTCGGCCTGCCGGTCACCTACTACTCGTTCCCGCAGCGGCTGGCCTTCATCCGCAACACGCTGCGCTACAAGCTGCCCGGCGAAGACTTCCGCTGCGACATCGTGCTGGGCGTGCCGGTCGGCTACGACCAGGGTGTCTCGGTGACCAAGCCCTACTACCGCTCGACCTATGCGCTGGTCTACGCCAAGGGCGGGCCGCTCGACGGCGTGACCTCGGTCGCCGACTTCCTCGCCCGCACGCCGGCGCAACAGGAGAACCTGCGCATCGGCGTGCACGACCGCTCGCCGGCCTCGGCCTGGCTTGGCAAGCACGGCCTGGTCGATCAGGGCGTGCCGTACCTGACGATGAGCCCGGACCCGGAGGAGTACCCGGGCGCGGTGATCGAGCGCGACCTTGCCAGCGGCAAGCTCGACGCGGCGATCGTCTGGGGCCCGATCGCCGGCTACTTCGCCAAGCGCCTGACGCAGCCGGAGTTGGTTGTGATCCCGATGGCCTCCGAGCCGGGCGTCAAGTTCGACTACCAGATGGCGATGGGCGTACGCTACGGCGAGCGCGAGTGGAAGCAGCAGGTCGAAGCGCTGATCGACTCGCAGCGGCCGGCCATCGACGCCATCCTGAAGGACTACGGCGTGCCGATCGTCGGTGAGGATGGCCGGCTGGTCAGCAACTGAACGCCCGCGGGAGCACGGCAGCACACGGCCGGCCCCTGCCGACGACTCCGCCTCGCTGGGGTCGCGGGGTGGGGCGTCGCAAGCAGGAGCGCGCCGTGAACTTGCCGCCCAACGCCCTGTTGACCGGACTCCTGCTCGGAGGCACGTTGTTGCTCGCCTCCGGCGCCCGGGCCGACCCGCTGAGGCCCGCCGAGCAGGCGCTGGTCGGCGGCGACGTGGTGAAGATCGAGGTGCGGCGCCAGCAGGGAGGCGTCTCGCTCGGTTCCGGCGTTGTCGTCGCCGCCGACCGCGTGGTCACCAACTGCCACGTTACGCGGGATGCCTTGGCCATCGACGTGCTGCGCCGCGGCATGCGCTATCCGATCGAACGGCAGGCCGTCGATGCACGCCACGACCTCTGCATGCTGCAGGCGGCCGGACTGGGCGCGCCAGGCATGGTGGTCGGCCGCGCGTCGCGCCTGCGCGTGGGCCAGCCGCTGACCGCCGTCGGCTACACCGGCGGCATGGGGCTTCAGGGGAGCGACGGCGCGGTGGTCGCGTTGCACCGCATGGACGGCGCGCCGGTGATCCAGAGCAGCAACTGGTTCAACTCGGGCGCCAGCGGCGGCGCGCTGCTCGACGACGAGCGCCGCCTGGTCGGCATCCTCACCTTTCGCATGCGTGGCGGTGGTGACGGCCACTACTACGCGGCGCCGGTCGAGTGGCTCGAGCCCTTGCTCGCGCCAGACGCCGACTACCGCCCGGTCGCGCCGCTGGCGCGCCAGGCGCGCGCCTACTGGCAGGAACCGCCCGATGCGCAGCCGGTCTTCCTGCAGGCCGCTTCGCTCGCCCAGGCGCGGCGCTGGCGGGAACTGCAGGCACTGGCCGGGCGCTGGTCGCAGGTGTCGGTGCGCAATCCGCAGCCCTGGTTCTCCCTGGGCCTGGCGGCCGAGGCGCTCCAGCACACCTCGGAGGCCGTCGTCTCGTTTCAGCGCGCGGTCGAGATCGACCCGGACTTCGCCGCCGCCTGGCTGCACCTGGGCCTGCTCTATGCGCGCGAGGGCCGGCGCGACAAGGCCCGCGAGGTGCTGGCGATCCTGGCCCCCATGAACGCCGCCTTCGCGGCACAACTCGGAGAGCGTCTTTGAGACACGATGAAGCAGCCCCCGGCGCCCGCCGCAAGGCCCTGCGCCGGGCCCTGGCGGCAGCGTTGGCCGGCCTGTTCGCGGCAGGCGCCTTCGCGGCGGCGGCAGACGCGCCGGTCCCTCCACCGTCGGCACCGGCCGAGGCCGCGTCGGCCGGGCAGCAGGACTTCTCGCAGGCCGAGCGCCTGCTTTTCATGAACGATCCCCTGGCGCGGTTGAAGCCGCCGACCACGCTGCGCTACCACTTCCACAAGGCCGGCACGCTCGAAGGCGGCTTCGACGACGAGGTGACGATGCAGCTCTCGGCCGAGGAGAACGGCAGCTGCTGCGCCGTGAGCGGCGAGTTCCTGACCGGCGAGCGCCGCTTGAACCTGCCGACGATCGAGCACGCCGACGCCAACCCGGTGCTGCTGTACTTCCTCGAGCGCGACGTGCGCGAGATGAAACGCCTGACCAAGGGCGCCGAAAACTACTACCGCAAGCGCATCCGCATGGCGGTCTACAACGGCGCCCGGGTCGAGGAGCTGCCGCTCAGCTACAAGGGGCGCCAGCTGCGCGGCCAGCAGGTGCTGGTCTCGCCTTACGACGACGACCCGGCGCGCTCGCGCTTCGAGAAGTTCGCGCGCAAGACCTACGAGTTCTACCTGTCCGACGAAGTGCCGGGCGGTGTCTACGGCATCCGCAGCGTCATGCGCGACGCATCGGATGCAGCCGGGCCGATGGTGCTCGAGGAGCTGTTCCTCGACGGCGCCTCGCCCACGACCGGCCGCAGCGGCCGCTGAGGATGCGAATGAAGGCTCTCACCCCCCCTTGGCGGCCTGCCGCCGGCACGTTGCTCGTCGCGCTCGGCGCGCTGGCCGCCGGCTGCAGCACGACCCCGACCCAGCCCGCCAGCTATCCCACGCTCGACCGCGTGCGCTACGTGCAGGAGTGCATGACGGAGCACCGCGGCCCGGTCTTCGAGATGACCGAGAAGTGCTCCTGCGCGATCGACCGCATCGCCGAGAAGGTGCCGCACGACGAGTACATCGAGATGGTGACCGCCTTCAACGCCAACACGATCGGCGGCGAGCGTGGTTCCTACATCCGTGACGTCGCGATCCTGCAGGAGGACATCAAGCGCTACCGCGCGCTGCAGGCCGAGGTGCAGAAGTCCTGCTTCATCGGCATGGGCATCCGCTAGGCGGATCCCGCGAGAAGGGCGGCCGCATGCGCCTGCTGGCGTGCCTGGGCCTGGCGACGCTCGCGCTGCTCGCCGGGCCGGGGCCCGCGAACGCGGCGGACGCCGCCGCCAGCGATCGCGGCGCCGAGGTCTCGCCACTGCCCGTGGCCGAGGTCGCGCCCGGGGTCTATGTCCACGTCGGCGAGGTGGCCGACTGGGGCCCTGGTCACGCGGATGTGGCCAACCTCGGCTTCGTCGTCGGCACGCGCTGCGTCGCGGTGATCGACACCGGTGGCAGCCCCGCGACCGGCCGGCGCTGGCTGGCGACGATCGCGGCCACCACGCCGGTCCCGGTGTGCCACGTGATCAACACGCATGCCCACCCCGATCACCTGCTCGGCAACGCGCCCTTCGCCAGCCTGCCGTCACGGCCCGATGTCGTCGGCCACGCCCGCCTGGCCGCGGCCTTGGCCGCCCGCGGGCCGTTCTACCTGAACGCCGCCCGGCGCGACGGCATCGGCGAGATGCAGCCGGGCGACCTCGTCGCGCCGACGCGCAACGTCGAGGGCACGCTCGAGCTCGACCTGGGCGGCCGGACGCTGCAGCTGCGCGCCTGGCCGACCGCGCACACGGACCACGACCTGAGCGTGCTCGACGTCTCGACGCGCACGCTCTTCACCGGCGACCTGCTGTTCGTCTCGCACCTGCCGGTGATCGACGGCAGCCTGCGCGGCTGGCTCGCGGTGATGGACGAGCTCGCCCGCCTCGACGTCGCCAGGGTCGTGCCCGGGCACGGCGCGCCGGGCGCAGAATGGCCGCAGGCGCTCGAGCCGCAGCGCCGCTACCTGCGACACGTGCTCGACGAGACCCGCGCCGCGGTGCAGCGCGGCGAGACGATCCGCGCGGCGGTCGAGCGCATCGACACCGGGGCCGGCAGCAGCTGGCAGCTGGTGGGCGAGTTCCATCGCCGCAACCTGACCGCGGCGTATGCGGAGCTCGAGTGGGAATGAAGCGCGGGGCATGCCGCAGCCGATCGACGGGCGGCCTCGCACCGCCAGGAGCGACGAGATGAAGAGCCTGCAGACGCCCAGTCACAGCCGGCGCGGCGCGATGCGCGCACTCTCATGCCTGGCTGCAGGCGGCCTCGTCTGGGCCGGCCTCGGCGGCAGGGCAAGGGCCCAGGGGCGCGCGGACCCCGACCGCCCCGACACGAGCCCCCAGTGGCTCAAGGTCCGCGCCGCCCTCTTCAAGCAGCGCCCGATCCGCAGCCCGGCCGAAGACCTGCTGCGCCTCGAGGCGCCCGCGCGTGCCGAGGACGCAGCGATCGTGCCGCTGGCGATCCAGACCGTCGCCACGCCGACCGGCGACGCGACGCACATCCGCAAGCTCTGGCTCGTGATCGACAACAACCCCTCGCCGCTGGCCGCGGTGTTCGACTTCGAGGCCCGCAGCGCCCGCGCCGACATCGAGACCCGGGTGCGCATCGACGAGTACACCCATGTGCGCGCGATCGCCGAGACCGCCGATGGGCAGCTCCACATGACGAGCCGCTACGTCAAGGCCTCGGGCGGCTGCTCGGCCCCGCCGGGCAAGGACCAGGCCGCGGCGATGGCCAGCCTCGGGCGCATGCGCATGCGCGTCGAGGGCGAGGTGCAGGCCGGCCGGCCGCTGCTCGCGCAGCTGATGATCAGCCACCCGAACAACTCCGGCATGGTGATGGACCAGCTGACCCGCCAGTACACCCCCGCGCACTTCGTGCGCACGGTGCGGGTGAGCTACGCCGGCGAGCCGGTGCTGACGGCCGACCTCGACTTCGCGATCAGCGAGAACCCGAACCTGCGCTTCTGGTTCGTGCCGGGCGGCGAAGGCGAGCTGAAGGCCGAGGTCGTCGACTCGGAGGACCTGCACTTCGAGAGCGCGCTGAAGCTGCGCCTGCCGGCCTGACGCGGCATCGGGCAAGGCTCGCCGGTCAGGCGGGCGGCACCACCGCCGCCGGCGCCGCCGGCCCGCGCCGCGCCGGCCAGGTCGCCAGCACGACGCCGAGCAGCGCCAGCCCGAAGGCGATCGCCTGCACCCCGCCGACCCGTTCGCCGAGGAAGACGACGCCGACCGCCGCCGCGCTGACCGGCAGCATCACGGTGAACACGCCGGCCGACGAGGCCGGCACCTGGCGCAGGCCGGTCATCCACAGCCACACCGTGATCACGCTCGCCGCCAGCGCATAGAACAGCAGCAGCAGCCAGATGCCGCCGCTGACGGTGGTGAAGTCGAAGCGCAGCGCCTGCCAAAGGCCGAAGGGCGTCACCAGCGCCAGCCCCCAGAGGTTGACGATCGCGCTGATGCGCCGCGCCGAGACGCGGCCGGTAAGGCGCTTGCCGATCACGACATAGCTCGCCTCGCAGCACACGGCGGCGAAGAGCAGGGCATTGCCGAGCCAGGCCTGGGCACCGGCCACGTCCGCGCCGGTGGCCTCCACGCCATGCGCGGCCGGCCGCGCGAACGACACCAGCGCGATGCCCCCCACGGCGCAGCCGATGCCGGCGGCCACGCGCGGCGCGATGCGCTCGCCGAGAAAGGCGCGCGAGAGGATCGCGACGACCGCCGGCAGCGCCGCCATGATCACCCCGGCCGCCAGCGCCGAGGTCAGCGCGACGCCGAACAGCATGCACACCGAGAACATGAAGTTGCCGAGGAAGCTCTCCCAGAAGAGCAGTCGCCTGTCGCGCGCGTCGAGCGGCGGGTCGTCCGGGCCGCGCCGCAGCCAGCCGGCCATCGCGACCGCGGCGATCCCAAAGCGCAGCCAGGCGAGCAGGAACACCGGGAAGATCGCGACCAGCAGCTTCGACAGGCCGACATAGCTCCCGACGAGCGTCATGCTGCCCGCCAGGCACAGGTAGGCGAGGGCGGGCGCGCGCGCCGGAACGCCTGAGGCCCCGTCGGAGGCCACTACCTCGGCGGCGGGCCGGCCCGCCTCAGGCATCGAGCCGCAGCCAGGTCGTCTTCAGCTCGGTGTACTTGTCGAAGGCGTGCAGCGACTTGTCGCGCCCGTTGCCCGACTGCTTGACGCCGCCGAAGGGCACGGTGATGTCGTCCTCGTCGTACTGGTTCACGTGCACGGTGCCGGCGTGCAGCGCCCGCGCGACCCGGTGCGCACGGTCGAGCTGCGAGGTCCAGACGCTCGCCTGCAGGCCGTAGCTCGAGGCATTGGCCAGTTGCACCGCCTCGGCCTCGTCCTTGAAGCGCAGCACCGACAGCACGGGACCGAAGATCTCCTCGCGTGCGATCGTCATGTCGGCGCGCACGCCGTCGAAGACGGTCGGCTCCACGTAGTAGCCGCGCGTCTCGGCGCGCACCTGGCGCCCGCCGACGAGGCAGCGCGCGCCTTCGCGGCGGCCGGCCTCGATGTAGCCGAGCACGGTGTGCATCTGGGTCTCGTCGACCAGCGCGCCCAGCGCGGTCGACGCATCGAGCGGGTCGCCCGGCGCATGGTTCGGCGCCTCGGCCGCAACGGCCTCGGCGAGACGGTCCGCGATGCTCTCGTGGACGATCAGGCGCGACGGCGCGTTGCAGCTCTCGCCCTGGTTGTAGAACATGCTGCCGGCCAGGGTCTTCGCGCAGCGCTCGAGGTCGTGGAAGTCGGGGAAGACGACGAAGGCGCTCTTGCCGCCGAGCTCGTTGTAGACGCGCTTCAGGTTGCTGCGCCCCGCGTACTCGAGCATGCGGCGGCCGGTGCGCGTCGAGCCGGTGAAGCCGATCGCATCGACGCCTGGGTGCAGCGCCAGCGCCTCGCCCGCCTCGTGGCCGAAGCCGGGCACGACGTTCAACACGCCTTCGGGCAGGCCGGCCTCGAGCGCCAGTTCGCCCAGGCGCAAGGCGGTCAGCGGCGACTTCTCGCTCGGCTTGAGCACCACGCTGTTGCCGGTCGCGAGCGCGGGGCCGAGCTTCCAGGCCGCCATCAGCATCGGGTAGTTCCAGGGCACGATCGCGCCGATCACGCCCATCGGCTCGCGCGTGACCAGCGCCAGCGCGCCGGGCCCGGTCGGGGCGATCTCGTCGTAGACCTTGTCGATCGCCTCGCCGTACCAGGTGATGCAGCGCGCGCTCGCCGGCACGTCGACCGCGAGGCTGTCGCGGATCGGCTTGCCCATGTCGAGCGTCTCGAGCAGCGCGAGTTCGTCGCGGTGGGCCAGCATCAGCTCGCCGAAGCGCTGCAGCACCCGCTTGCGCTGCGCGGGGGCGCGCCGGGCCCAGCGGCCGTCGGCAAAGGCCGCGCGCGCGGTGGCGACCGCGGCATCGACATCGGCCGCGCGACCGCGCACGACCTCGCCGAGCAGCCGGCCATCGATCGGCGAGCGGCATTCGAAGCGCTCGCCGCCGATCGCCTCGACGCGCCGGCCGCCGATCAGCGCGCGCCCGTCGGGCGCCACTTCGGCGGCGCGGCGGCGCCAGTCGATGTCTGCTGCTGCATTCATGTCGTTCTCCTGCCTGGTGCGGGGCAGCACGGGGCTGCGGCGGGGCCGCCCGCAGGCTGCGCGCGGATCGAAGCCGGCATCATGAACGAAGCCGGTTTCCCGCCTCGAGACGGCGGCTACTGCCTGCGAGAAGGCGCCACCGGGCCCTGCGGGCGACAGTCCGCAGCTGCACCCCGCCATCGCTTCCTCCACTCGTACCACGAGACCCCCCACGCCCTAGGGGAAGACCCCGGCCGGGGTCTGATTCTTGCGCCGGAGGGGTATCCATCGGGAGCCAGAACATGAGCACGGTCTTGATCGAGCACCCTCCGGCGCCGGGCGCAGGTGCACTCGAAGGCACACGCAGCAGCGCCGCAGCGAGAAGCATGTCGGGCGGCGTCGCCACGCCGCCGTTCACACGTCCCGTGCGCCGGCGCCAGCTGAGAGCGGGCCTGCAGCTGACGAGCCTGGTGACGCTGGCCGCGCTGGGTTTTGCAGCCCTGGACCCCACGGGAGCGCGCCGGCCGTCCGACGCGGCGTTCGCGCGCGCGCCCGCCGGACCCGGTCACGAGGCGTCGCCGCGGGCCGCGCCGGAGACGCCGGCCACGCCACAACCCGTCGGCACCGGTACCGAATCGATCGGCGCCGGCGGCGCCTTCCTCGCGCTGCTGGGGATGTCGCTGCTGCTCGGCCTGCGCCGGGGAGAGCCCCGGTGATCTCGGTCCTGATCCTGACCCGCAACGAAGCGCGGGACCTGCCGGGCTGCCTCGCCAGCGTGGCCTGGTGCGACGACGTCCATGTGCTCGATTCGTGCAGCACCGACGAGACCCGAGCGATCGCCGAAGCCGCCGGTGCGCACGTCGTGCAGCGTCCGTTCGACGACTACGCCTCGCAGCGCAACGTCGGCCTCGCGCTGCCGTTGCGCCACGCCTGGGTGCTCACGCTCGACGCCGACGAGCGCACGCCGCCGGCCCTGGTCGAGGAGATGCGGCGCTTCGTCGCCGCGGCGGCGCCGTCGGTCGCGGCGGCGCGCCTGCGTCGACGCGACTTCTGGCAGGGCCGCTGGCTGCGCCATGCCCAGATTTCGCCCTACTACCTGCGCCTGGTCCGCGTCGGGCGCGCGCGCTACGAGCGGGCGGTCAACGAGGTGCTGGTGGTCGACGGCGAGACCGCCGAACTGGCCGAGCCTTTCGACCACCATCCGTTCTCGAAGGGGCTCGACCACTGGATCGACAAGCACAACGCCTACTCGCGGCGCGAGGCCGCCATCGGCGTGCAGGGCGAACTGCCCGAGGCGTCGTGGCGCGTCGCGCTCCTGGGCCGCGACTTCAACCAGCGGCGCATGCACCAGAAGGCGCTGTTCTTCCGCCTGCCGGGCCGCCCGCTGCTCAAGTTCCTCTACATGATGGTCGTGCGGCGCGCCTTCCTCGACGGCCGGCCGGGCGTCCAGTACGCCGTCCTGCAGTGCCTGTACGAGACGATGATCGTGCTCAAGCAGGACGAGATCCGCCGGGACCGCCCGCCACGCGAGGGGGCCGCGGGGCGCGACAGCGCATCGCAGCCGGGCCAGCCGCCGGCCGCCGCGACGCCGCCAGCCGATGCGCTCGCGCTCAGCGCCGCGCGGGGATCAGCAGACGCGCCGCCCAGGCCGCGATGAGGTAGACGAGCAGGTTCTGCGGAATGCCGCGCAGGATCGCCGAAGGGATGGCCGTCACCGTCTCCGCGCCCAGGCCGACGGCGGCCGTCGTGCCGACCAGGTTCCAGGAGGTCATCAGCAGCAGCGGCGCGACGACCAGCCGGTCGGTCGTCGTCATCGCCGCGAACGCGTCGTAGCAGACGAACAGCATCCAGGCCGCCAGCGCGAGCACGAGCGGGAAGCCCCAGCCGAACACGCCGTGGATCTCGGCGAACATCGAGCCGGTCTTGAAGCCCCCGAGGCCCCAGCCGTCCGCGAGGTAGACGACATAGTCGCCGTTCGAGATCACCAGCGTCGACTTGTCGAGCGAGATGCCGAGCAGGCGCAGCAGCGGGTCCGGCAAGAGGCTCGCGAAGCGGTCGACCATGAACTCGCGGTACTGGGCCAGTTGGTCCGCGCCGAACAGCGACATGTAGTAGCCGATGTTGTCGTGGAACTTCGTCATCAGGAAGCGCGAGAAGAAGCGGCTGTCGACGTAGTACTCGCTGTAGTCGCCGGTGTTGACGGCCGCGTCCATCCGCGAGCGCGCGGTCTCGAGCCACTCGGAGTTGAACAGCGCCTCCACCGTCAGGTGCAGCAGTCCCGAGGCGTCGAGGAAGTAGCGGTAGTCGCGCGCGACCACCATCGCCAGCGCGACGCGCGAGAGCACGAAGGCGGCGAGCCCGGCCACCAGCGCGATCGCGACGAGCCGCCCCGGCCGCAGCTGCTGCGGCCGGATCGCGCCGAAGCCGAGCGCGATCAGCAGGGCCACGCCGACGGTCGGGATCGCGTCGGCGAAGGTCGAGCGGCTGTTGCTGAGGAAGCTGATGCCCACGAGCAGCGCGAAGTAGGCCAGCAGCGGCAGCAGTCCCGCAGGCCGCGTGAGGCGCGGCGCGCCCGAGCAGGCGGCGCGGAACGGGATCAGGAACGGCGCGAACTTGAGGATCTGGAACGCGCGCAGCAGCTTGGCCCCGGCCGAGCCGATGCCGAAGGTGGCCGCGCTCTCGTGGTCGGTGCCGGTCATCACGACGCTCACGCAGCCGACGAAACCCATCAGCCACAGGTGGGCGTCGGGCGGCCATTCGAGCAGGCGCAGGCGCCCGACCACCTTCGTCGTCAGCACGCCGCGCAGCCACTGCAGCCGCTTCGAGCGCAGGTACAGGCGGTCGGCGACGATCAGCGTGAGCTGGCTGGCCAGCAGCAGGCCGAAGGTCTGCTCCGGTTCGAGCAGGCGGTCTGCCAGCGCCGCGCCTTCGAGCGTCTTCACCAGCAAGGCGCCGCAGGTCGAGGTCAGCGTGAAGAAGAGCAGGATCAGCGCCGAGACCGGCGCCGCCCGGAAGCGCCGCGCATCGAGCGCATAGGCGACCCCGGCCAGCGAGGCGGCGGCCGCCATCACCACCGCGTTGCCGTTGCCGTGCACCTCGCCGAAGAACAGCACCTGGACGACGGCCGCCAGCACGATCGCCACGTAGGCGGCGCGCCGCAGCGCGGCCAGGGTGTCGGGCTCGGCGGCCTGCGCGGGCAACGCGAGGCGATGCAGGCGTGGCGCGAGCTGCATCGGCTCAGAAGCGGCCGCGCGGGCCGGCGGCCAGGCGGTCGCGCACCTGGTCGACCACGGACTCGATCAGGTGCTCGCTGGTCAGGCGGTTGTGCCGCGCGCGCTGCTGGCCGGCGGCGGCAATGGCGGCGCGCCGCGGCTCGTCGGCGAGGAGTTCGAGGCAGCGGTCGGCACAGTCGTCGGCGTCGCGCCAGAACACCGCCTCGCTGCCTTCGGCGTACATCGCCAGGTGCTCATCGCTGCGCTCGGCGCAGAGCAGGCTGCCGAGCATCGGGATCTCGGTGGAGCGCGTCGTGTGCCCGTCACGGTTGCCGTGCGAGAGCAGGCCGAGCGAGATGCGGGCGGCCTGCACCGCCCAGGCATAGGCCTCGCCTTCGAGATGATCGGCGCGGAAGTGGCGCTGCAGCTGCGGCCATTCCCGCGCCTTGGTCCATCCGCCGCCGTACAGCGCCAGCGGCACGCCGCGCCGGATCAACTGCGCCAGGAACGGGCCGCGCTCGGGCATCCAGCTGCCGACGAAGGCGACGTCGCTCGCCCACTGGCGGCGCAGCGCCTCGCTCATCGGCTGCGGCTGGTGCGCGACGTCGTCGGCCACCATCGGGTGCAGCAGCACGCGCCGGGCGCCGAGCGCGCGCGCCTCCCCGACGTTGCAGGGGCGCACGACGGTGACCAGGTCGTACTCGGGCAGCGCAGCGCGGAAGTTGGCGAAGCGCAGGCGGTCGCGCGCGCCATAGGGGTCGTCGTGGTTGAAGGCGACCACCGCGGTGCAGTGCTGCCCGAGCAGGCGCACTGCCGCCGGCGTGAGCAGGCTGCCGTTGTCGACGAAGGCGAGATCGAAGCGCCGCGTGCCGAGCGCGGCGCGCAGGCGCGGCAGCAGCCAGCGGCCGGGCCAGGCCGGGCTCAGGTGCCATTCGATGCGGTCGATCCAGGGCGAGGCCGGCAGCAGGCGGCGTGGCTCGAGCGGCGTCGTCGGGTGGCCCAGGCGGACGAAGGCGTCGTGGCGGTGGCGGCTGGTGCCCGAGAGCGGGCCGACGTAGAGCACGCTCGGCCGCCCCTCGTGGCCGGCCGCCAGCGGCGCGCCGAGAGGCCGGCCGGTCTCGCCGGCCGTGCGTCGTGGCAGGCCACCCAGCACGGCCGCCGCCGCATCGCCGGCCGAGGCCCTCATCCCGCGCTCCCCGCTGCCGCGCCGACAGCTGCGGTGCCGCCGGTCCTGGCCCGCGTCGGCGGGCGGCGCAGCTCGTCATAGAAGTGCCAGAACGCGGCGCCGTAGGCGTCCCAGCCGCCGATCGAGCGCACCCGCTGCAGGCTGGCCTCGCGCAGGCGTTCCTGCAGCGCGGGCTCGGCGATGCGTTCCATCGCGGCGACGAGCGCCGGCACGTCGCGCGGCGGCACGACCAGCCCCTCCACCTCATGGTCGTAGAGGGTCTCGGCCCCGGCATTCGGCGTCGCGACCACCGGGCAGCCGCAGGCCATCGCCTGTGCCATGACCAGCGCCAGGCCCTCCTCGAGGCTCGGCAGCAGCAGCGCGTGGCTGCGGCTCATCAGCCCCTTGAGCTCGGCCTGCGGAACATGGCCGACCAGGCGCACCTCGCCGTCGAGCAGGCCACGCGCCGCCAGCGCCTCGACGATGCCGGGGTCGGGCATGCCGGCGATCGTCAGGGACTTGTGCGGGTGCGCGAGGCGGTGGAAGGCCTCGAGCAGGTCGGGCACCCCCTTGCGCAGCCCGACGCTGCCGACGAAGAGCAGGTCACAGCGTCCCGCCGTGGCGCGCCCCTGCGCATGGAACCGGCGCAGGTCGACACCGTAGGGGATCACGTGCAGCTTCTCGGCGGGCACGCCGCGCTCGATGAAGCTGCGGCGCACGAAGTGCGAGGGGACGGTGATCGCGTCGGCCTGGGCGTACTCGGCCTCCTCGCGCTCGACGATGCGCGGGTCGATGCCGTCCCAGCGCAGGCCGAAGCGCTCGTGGGCCTCGCGCACCGCCTCGTCCTGCCAGCGGATATGGGTCGAGCCGCGGTCGCAGACCACCCGCATGCCGCGCGCATGCGCCCGCCGGCCGCTGGCCAGCCCGCAGCCGGACAGGCCGACGAACACGTCGGCATCGGGCATCGTGCGCGCCACGTACTGGTCCAGGCTGACGCGGTCGAGGTACTCCCAGGCGCGCAGGAATCGCGTGCCGAAGCGATGCCGCCAGCCGCTGGCCATGTAGGGCGCATGCACGTAGGGGAAGCAGCGCACCCGCGCCGCGGGCAGGGCCTCGTTGTGCAGCTTGAAGCGCGGGTAGCCGGTGTAGATCGCCTCCAGCCCGGCACGCGCATGCAGCTGGCGCGCGAGGTCGAACGAATGGAACTTGCCCAGCGTCGTCAGCACGGCCTTCATGCGAGCGCCTTCGAGGTCGGGGCCGCCTGCGGCAGCAGGGCCTGCGCACCGCGCAGGCTGCAGACGAGCAGCAGCAACTCGGCGCCGAGCATCGCGCCGATCACGCCGGCAACGCCCTGGTTCGCGGCCAGCGCCGCCGCGGCCGGCAGCGTCAGCGCCGAGACGACGAGGAACTGCAGCGCCAGCGCGCCGTGCCGGTTGGTCGCCAGCAGCAGCACGCGCGGCACGTGCCAGCACCCGGCCGCCGTCGCGTAGGCCATCGCCAGCGCCATCAGCGCCGGCTCGAACGCGATACGCCCCTGCGACCAGTGCTCGAGCACCGGCGCCGCGAGCCCGTAGGCCGCGAGCCCGGTCAGCAGCGCCAGCGCCGCGCCGATCGCCCGCCCGCGCCGGTACAGGCGCGCCAGGCCCTCCGCGTCGCCACCGCCCGCCAGGCGCGAGAACTCGGGCCAGAGCGCATGGCTGAAGACGCCGCTCGCCTGCACCGTCACGCGCGCCAGCGTGCGGTAGGTGTTGAACACCGCTGCCGCCGCCGGGCCCAGCGTGCCGGCGACGACCAGGGTCACGCCCTGCAGGCTCAGCGCATTGGCGAGCGGAAAGACCATGAACGAGGCCGCCGGCGCGACGAGCCTGCGCAGCTCCGCCCTCGAGGCCTCCTGCCGGCCCCAGCGGAAGGCCGGGGCGCTGCGTCGCGCCTGCCACACCAGGGCCGCGGTGCCGGCCGCGCGCGGCAGCAGCATGCCGAGCGCGACCGCGACGAAGCTGCCGTCGGCGAGCAGGCCGAGCATGCCGCCCGCCCATTCGGCCAGGCGGATCGAGGTGGCGGCGCTGGTAGCCCAGGCATAGCGGCCGCTGGCGCGGAACACCGCCTCCGGCAGGCCGCCGAACAGCGCGCAGACGACCCCCAGCGCGAGCAGCGCGATCGCGCCCCGCTGACCCGCCTCGACGCCCAGCGAAACCGGCAGCACCCAGAGGGCGAGCGCGAGCAACAGCAGCAGCGCCCCGCAGACCAGGCCCATGCCGACCAGCGCGCTCTGGAAGACGCGGTTGGCGGCCACCGGGTCCCGTTCGGCGTCCATCGTCATGCGGTTGCCAGCCGCCGTGACCAGGCCGACATCCGCGAGCGCCAGGTATGAGGGGATCGCCGAGATCACCAGCCAGCGGCCATAGGTGTCGAGGTCCCAGTGGGCGAGGAAGAGCGGCAGCGACGCGAGCTGGATGCCGATCGTGACCAGCTGCGCGTAGCCGTTGGCGCCGACCCCGGCGACGATGCGTGCGAGCATGAGGCGGCCGGCTCTCAGGTCGGCGGCGCCTTCGCCGGCGCGAGCGGGCGGCGTGGCAGCTTGCCGGCGCTCACGCAGTCGAGCACCGCGTCCTGGAAGCGGCCGAGCACCTTGTCGCGAGAGAGGAACTCCTCGGCGTAGCGGCGCGCGGCCTCGCCCAGGCGCCGCCTCTGCGGCGCGTCGCGCGTCAGCACGAGCAGTGCGCGGACGAAGGCCCCCAGGTCGCCCGGCGGCACCACCAGACCGCGCCCGTCGACGACGCGGCCGAGCTCGGTCTCGGGCCGTGCGGTCGCGACGACCGGCCGCCCGCTGGAGAGCATGCCGGTCAGCTTCGACGGCATCACCAGGTCGGCCGCGTCGCCGTGCTGCGGCAGCAGGTGGATGTCGGCCGTCGTGAGCAGCTCCGGCAGGCGCGCCGACGGCTGCAACGGCAGCAGGCGCACGTTGCCGAGACCCTGGCACAGCTGTTCGATCTGCGGCCGGCACAGGCCTTCGCCGCAGATCACCAGCACCAGGCGCGGCTCGAGGCGCTCGAGCAGGCGCGCGGCAGCCGGCAGCAGCTCGAGCCCCTGCTTGGCGACCATGCTGCCGGAGTACAGCGCGACCACCGCGTCGGCCGGGATGTCCAGCTGCTCGCGATAGCGCCCGCCGTCGGCGGTCGGCCGGATCTGCCGCACGTCGACCCAGTTCGGGAACATCACCGCCCGCTCGGCCGCCACGCCCTTGCCGCGCAGCAGGCCGAGCATGCGTTCGGAGATCGTGGAGACGCGGTCGAAGCGCGTCAGCAGCGCGCGCTCGAACCAGCGCGCGAGGCGCTCGACCCGGCGCCCGCGCAGCAGGCCGAGCTTGAAGGCCGCGTCGAGCTCGAAGTCCTGCACGTGCAGCCAGGAACGTGCCCCCGACAGCCGGGCCGCGACCAGGGCCGAGGGCGCGCAGGCGAACGAGGGCGCGACGACCCACACCAGCGCCGGGCGCCAGAACAGCTGGGCGACGAGGGTCGGCAGCGAGAACAGCGAGAAGCTCAGCAGGTGCGCCAGGCGCGCCAGCCCGCTGGGGTTCGACGGCACCCACAGCGGCGTGCGCAGCACCTCCACGTCGTGCCAGGTCTCGCGCCGGTGGCGCCAGGCGCTGTAGCCCTCGCGCACGCGCCACTCGGGGTAGTAGGGCGGGGCGGTCACCACCCGTACCTCATGCCCCTGCGCCGCGAGCCAGCTCGCGAGCTCGCTCGTGTACTTGGCGATCCCCGTCGGATCGGGAGCGAAGTTGATCCCGTACAGAAGTACCTTCATGGGCCCTGCCTTTCCTCCGCCCTGGAAATAGCAGGACGTATGCCCAAGCCGGCAGCCAAACGTGGGGGGAGGGGGTGCGATCGACAGGCTTGCGGACAGGCGAAGACATTCCGCTGCCCGGAAACGACGGATGCCACCGTCGAGCAGCGGACCTCAGGCGCCGGCCTGCGCCGACGCCGGGCCTCTCACCACGTCGATCAGGCTGCGTGCCATCGAGGACGCTGCAAAGCGTGTCGTAAAGCTTGAGGATGCGCGCACGGACATGGTGCCGCGCTGATCCCCTTCGAGTGCAAGCCAGGCACGCAGGCTGCGCTCGGTGCCTTCGACGGTGTCGACGTCGACGAGACCGGCGCCGTCCGCCTGGATCTCCCTCCAGATGTTGACCTTGTCCGAGATCAGCACCGGCACGCCGCAGCCGAGTGCCTCCGCCACCGCAATGCCGAAGTTCTCCTGGTGCGAAGGCAACACATAGGCCTCGCTGCTGTAGAAGGCGCCCCACTTCAGGTCGCCCTGCAGCATGCCGGGCCAATGCACGCGCGCCGCGATGCCATGCGCCTGGGCCAGGGCCTGCAGCGCCGGCCGCAGGCCGGTCTGGTCCGGGCCGGCCATCACCAGGTGCAGTTCGGGACACGAGGCCGCGACACGCGCGAAGGCCTCGATCAGCAGGTCGCAGCCCTTCTTCTCGTGCAGCCGGCTCAGGTAGAGCAGGAAGCGTCTGCCGGCGAGCTGCGGGAAGGCCTCGGCGAACACGCCGCGCAGCCGCGCCGCATCGACGGGCGGTGCGCTGGTGCCGAAGCCGACCACGACCTCGCGTGCCCGGTAGCGCGCGAAGGACTGGCGCGCGAGCAGGCGTTCCTCCTCGGTCGTGAACAGCACGCCCCGGGCGTCGCGCAAGAGCCGGTACTCGGCCCAGGGCCAGTAGAGCGACTTCTTCAGGTGCTTCAGCGGATAGGTCCGCTTGAACCACGGGTCGAGCATGCCGTGCGGATAGACGAAGTAGGGCACGTCCCGGCCATGCAGCGCGCGCCAGCTGCCGAAGCCGTGGTACTGCCACAGGCCGTTGACGATCACCGCCGCATAGCGCGCCGCATGCGCGCGTAGCCAGGGCACGAGTCGCGCGTTGTAGCGGTAGCCGCCACGCGAGGGGCCGATCGCATGCACCGGCAGCGGGTAGCCGGCGAGGAAGGGCTCCTCCGGCGCGTCGAGCGTCAGGATCTCGACCTCGCAGCCGAAGGGCGGCGAGGCCAGCCCGCCTTGCAGAACGCTTTCCATCGGCCCGCCGCCGCGCGGGTCGAGCGAGGGCAGCACGTGCAGCAGCTTCAAGCCGCGCCTTCCGAGCGTTGCCAGGCCGGTGCGATGCCCGGCGCGTCTCCGGCGGCGAGGGCGAGCGAGACCTGCGACGCCACGTCCTCAGGCGCGGCGGCGACCGGAGCGGCGAGCCCGAGCACCTCGAGCGTCGCGCGCTCGACCTCGTCGACCCGGTTCGCCCGCACGCCGTCGATCCGGTGCAGCGAGCGGTGCGCCGGACCCGGCGGATGCCACTTGCCCGGCGGGTTGTTGTCGCCGAACAGGCCGACGCAGGGCAGGCCGACGCAGGCCGCCAGGTGCAGCGGCCCGGAATCATGGCCGACGAAGGCGCGCGCGGCGCCCATCGCCGCCGCACTGACGCGCGGCGAGCAGCGCCCCGCGAGGTCGAGCGTGACGCCCGGCCAGACCGCGGCGATCTCCTCCGAGCGGGGGCGGTCCTCTGGGCCGCCGACGACCATCAGGCCCCAGCCGGGCAGGCGCGCACCGAGGCGCGCCGCGAGCGCCGTCCAGTGGTCCATGCCCCAGTCGTTGCGCGCCGCCTTGCCGCCCATGTTGATCACCAGGCTCGGCGCGCCGGCGAGCGGCAATGTCAAGGCGGCGGCCTCGACACGCTCCGCCGCCGTCAGGCGCAGGTCCCAGTTCGCGCGCGCGGCCAGCGAGGGCGCGCCGATCGGCGCCAGGCAGCGCGCCAGACGCGCGCATTCGCGCTCGACCGCGCCGCCGCCCTGCGGCAGGTTGCGTTGCAGCGATCGCGTCAGCGGCGCCCCGACGACCTGCCGGATGCCGCAGAGCTTGAAGAAGAGCAGGTCGCGCCAGGCCACGGCCCGCCCGCGCGCCGGCGTCAGGTAGACGAGGGTGTGCGCATCGAGGTCGCGAATGCGCCGGCGCAGCCGCCACAACGCGCCGGGCGAGCGCAGCCCGAGCGGGTAGTCGACGAAGCGGTGCACCAGGCCGCTGCCGCCGAGGATCGCCTCCAGCGGCGCCGCCTTGGCATGCACCGGCACATTGGTGAGGGCTATGCGCTCGGCGTCCGGATACACCTCGGCGACGCGGTGGAAGCAGGGCAGGGCGACGATCGTGTCGCCGAGGCTGCCCAGGCGGTAGACCATGACGCGGCCGCCCGCCGCCGGGCCTGTCTTGCCCGCCGGACCCGTGCTCACCGGCGCCCTCGCGCGCCGCGCCCGGCCACGCGCCGCTTCATGCGGCAGGGCCCTCAGCGTCGACCGGCGCCGCGGGGCCGGTGGCCCGCTGCCCGGCGGACGCCGCAGTGTCGGCCCGCACGACACGCACGCCGGCCCGCTGCAGGGCCTCTGCCGCGGGCCCGCCGGTCGGCGTCGCGCCATCGACGACCCAGACCGCCGGCGCGAGCGCGCTGCGCAGCGCGACCGCCGCCGCCGTGTCCGTCGCCGCATCGAGCACGAGCGCGTCGACCGCCGGCAGCGCGGCAAGCACCGTCGCGCGGTCGCCGGCCGGCATCGCGAAGGGCGCCGCGGCCGCCTCGCCCTCGTCCGGCGCCAGCGCGACGACGAGGCGGTCGGCCTCGCGCCGCGCGCGTTCGAAGAGCCGCAGGTCGGCCGGAGTCAGACGGTCGAAGCGGCCCTGCACCCAGGCGACCGTCTCGCCTTCGCGCCGCCAGACGGCGCCGAGGGCCTGCGCCTCGGCCTGGCCGAGCAGCTTGTGGGGCTGGGCGTCGCGCCCGGCACCGGCCAGGCGCGCCAGTTCGCGCTCCAGTTCGACCGGCGAGACGCTCGCGGTGCCGCGCTTGCCGACCACGATGCCGGCCGCGACGTTGGACAGGTGCGCGGCGGCGGCGAGCGGCACGCCGGCGCCGACCGCCAGCGCCAGGCTGGCGACCACGGTGTCGCCGGCGCCGACGACGTCGAACACGTCGCGCGTCTGCGCGCGCAGGTGGATCGGCTCGGCGGTGCGCGAGACCAGCGTCATGCCCCGGTGCGCGCGCGTGATCAGCAGCGACTCGACCTGCACCGCCGCCAGGATGCGCTCGCCGGCGGCCACCGCCAGCGCATCGTCCTCGGTCGGCTCGAGGCCGGTCGCCATCTCGACCTCCTTCGCGTTCGGCGTCATCACCGTCGCGCCGGCGTAGCGTGCGATGTCGGCCGTCTTCGGGTCGACGACCACCGGCACGTGGTGCGCACGGGCGACCGCGATCGCGCCGGCGATCAGCGCCGGCGTCAGCACGCCCTTCGCGTAGTCGGAGAGCACCAGCACCTGGTGGCCCGCGATGCGGGCCTCGAGCGCTGCGAGCAGACGCCGCACCGTGTCTTCGCCGATCGCCGAGGTGGTCTCCTCGTCGACCCGCAGCAGCTGCTGGCCCTGGGTCACGAAGCGGGTCTTGACCGTGGTCGGTCGGCCCGGCTCGTCGAGCAGCACCGCCTGCACGCGCCCACCCGACTCGAGCATCGGCCCGAGCTCGGCGGCGGCCGCGTCGCGCCCGGCCACGCCGAGCAGCGTGCAGCGCCCGCCGAGCGCCGCGATGTTGAGCGCCACGTTGCCGGCGCCGCCGGCGGTCGCGCTGCTGCGCCGGATCGACAGCACCGGCACCGGGCTCTCGGGCGAGATGCGGTGCACCGCGCCGTGCACGAAGCGGTCGAGCATCAGGTCGCCGAGGCAGATCACGCGCACGGCAGCGAAGTCTTCGAGGCGGATCATGGGCGTCTCTCCGGGCTCGCCAGGACTCAGCAGGGCAGCGCCGTGCCCCGCACGGCTGCCGCCGGGGACACGCTGCAGCGGGCCATGAACCGCTGCAGTTCGTCGACCGCGCCGACGAGGTGGTAGAGGCTGCTGGTGCGGCTCGGCCCCTGGTCGGGCCGCCCTTCGGCGTCGATCGTCTCGTGCCACAGGCCGGCCGGGGCGCCATCGACGAAGTGCAGCAAACCGATGATCGCGGCCTCCAGCTCGGCCAGCGCTTTGCGCACCGGCCAGCCCGAGCCGGGGGTCCGTGCAGCGAGGCAGCAGGCCTTGATGCGTTCTGTCTGCGGCCACAGGCGCGCCGCCCGGTGCAGCGGCTGCAGCATCGGGTCGAGGCCGTCGATCGCGACGCCGCGCCGCCGGTCGACGCCGTAGCGGTCGCCGACGTCGAGCAGGATCGCCGCGGCGTCGATCGCCTCGCTGTGGATGCGCCGCGTGCCCCAGCGCATCAGCAGCCAGGCCCATTCGAACTGGTGCCCCGGCTCGATAGGCGCCGCCGGCGGCAGCGCGACGACGCGCCAGTCGGCGTCGAAGTGCTCTCGCAGGGCGCCGCTTTCGGGGTCGATCAGCGCCTCGAGCGCAAGCAGCGCGCAGTCGTCTGCCAGCGCGACCCAGGGCGCGGCGGCCACCGGCTCGTCGGCGAGCGCCGTCTCCCAGGCGAGCGCGGCTTCCAGCAGGTGCATGTGCGGATTCGCACAGAGGCTGTGCGCGGCGGGCCCGTCGTGGAAGCCGCGCCAGCGGTGGCGCCAGCGCTGCATCAGCAGCGCGCGCAGGGCGTCGGCCTCGGCATCGAGCGTCGCCGGCGAGGCCACCAGGCCGCGCCCGCTCGCCAGCCCGAAGAGCGCGAAGGCCTGTTCGTAGAGGTCGAAGCGCGCATCGACGGCCCAGCTGCCGGGCTGCACCGAGGCGGCGTAGTGCCCCTCGGGGGTCGCCAGCCGGGTCGTGAGGAAGCGGTGCGCATGCGCGGCCAGCGCCTCGGCGCCAGGCAGCCAGCCGTTGCGTGCCGCCGTGGCGTAGACATAGAGCTGGCGCGCGGCGACGCGGGTGCGGCGTGGCACGTCGACCGGGGTGCCGTCGAAGCGCAGTTGCTCCTGGAAGCCGCCGGCGTCGCGATCGGTGGCGTCGCGTGCCCAGCGCGGCAGGGCCGCGTGCACGAGCCAGTCCTGCAGCCGCTGCGCGGCCGCCCAGAGGGGCTGGCCGATGGGCGTCAAACGGGTGCCTGGGCTGCCTTGCATCGGTGCGTGCATGTGGAAGGTCGAAGAGACGTCGGCCACCCTCGAAGGGTCGTCGGCGGAGGCGACTTGCAAGCTCGGTGCCCGGATCGGCGCCAAGCCACGGCGTCTCCCTTGTTCGAAGGAGACGTGGGATCCGTCACGACGCGCCGCCGGAGGCTAACCGCCGGTTGCGCATGTCGGATACAGCTTACAAAGCATGCCCGCTCTGTAGCACCTCGACGGCCAAGGCCTCGTCAAGCTCGCGCCCTTTCGACCGCACCTCCCTCCTGTTCGCACACCGCCTCTGCGCAGGCGACGGGACGTGCCCTCAGAGAGCCGACTTGATGGACCCCAGAACAGCGCATGCCGCCGTGCAGCCGACGCATGGCATCTTTCGCCGCGTCATGCTTTCCCTTTGCCTCCTCGGCTCCGCACTGGTCGCGGCCTGCGGCGGCGGCGATGCCGCCTCCGACGCCGCAGCCGCCGCGAGCGATGCCACAGTGCGCGAACAGGCCCAGGCCGCCGGTGAGCAGCGCTGGGTCGAGTGCGCGCGCGAAGGCGGGCAGTGCAGCTTCACCGGCACGCGCCAGGTCCGCTATGGCACCGCCACGGCCCTGGTCGTGCGTGAGCTGAGCGGCGGCACCGCCTGCACCAACGCCGTCTTCGGCGACCCGGCCTACGGGCAGGCCAAGTACTGCTGGGTGGCCGAGGGCGACGCGGCCGCACAGGGCGATGCGGCCGCAGCGGCCGGCACCGACTGGGTCGAGTGCGCGAAGGAGGGTGGCCACTGCGCCTTCACCGGCACGCAGAGCGTGCGCTACGGCACGCCGCAGGTGAACGTCGTGCGCAGCCTGAGCGGCGGCACCGCCTGCACCAACACCGTCTTCGGCGACCCGGCGGTCGCGCAGACCAAGTGGTGCTGGGTCGCCACCGCCCGCAGCACGCCGGCAGCGGCCGCACCGCCCGCGGCCGACGCCGGCGGCTGGGTGCGCTGCGCCAGCGAATCGCAGACCTGCAGCTTCACGGGCACGCGCATCGTGCGCTACGGCACCGACACCGTCTTTGTCAGCCGCACGCTGACCGGCGGCACCGCCTGCTCGAACGACGTGTTCGGCGACCCGGCGGTGGCGCAGACCAAGTACTGCCGCCATGCCGCCAGCAGCGACAGCGACACCGCCCAGGCGCTGCCCGCGGTGGTGGAGACGCCTGCCGGCGCGACGGGCAGCAACCCGCCGGTGGTCTTCAACGTCTCGCGCAGCGCCCGCCCCGGCGACGTGATCAGCCTGCAGGGCGCGAACTTCGGCAGCGCGCCGCGCGTCACCCTCGACGGCACGGGGCAGGCGCTCACCATCGTCAACCGCGTCGGCGAACAATGGCTCGCGGTCGAGCTGCCGTCCACGGCACGCGGCGCCCTGGCGCTGCGCGTGGCCAACCAGACCGGCGTCAGCCGGGCCCTGCGCCTGAACCAGGCGCAGCCGACGCACCTCGACACCTTCGCGCTGGTGCCCGGCGGCGTCTTCCGCGTCTTCGGCCGCCACCTGCTGCAGACCGGCTACACGCCGAAGGTCTCGGTCGATGGCAGGCCCGCGACGATCGACCTCGCGCAGAGCAACGAGCACATGCTGGTCGCCCGTGCGCCAGCCGACCTGGCACCTCGCGCCAGCGTCGCGGTGCGGGTCGACAACGGCAACGGCCACGGCGCCTTCGAGCTCGACCGCGACATCGCGGCGATCGCCGGCAGCGGCGACGCCTTCGGCCTCGGTGTCGGCTGGGGCGCGGTCTACACCGAGCTGTCGCGCCGCGTCGTCGCGGCGGCCAGCGACAGCCGCCTCGCCAGCAAGCTGGTCTGCAACGGCAGCCAGGACGGCACGCGCGCGCTGCAGGCGGCGATCGACCTCGCCGCCTCGACCGGCGGCGGCATCGTGCGCCTGCCCGCGGGCACCTGCCGCCTCGCCGGCGCGGTCGGCCTTCGCTCGGGCGTCGTGCTCGAAGGCGCCGGCAAGACGGCGACCACGCTGCGCTACGAAGGCAACTTCCCGCTCATCGGCCAACGCCTCGAGCGCGTCGGCATCCGTCAGCTCGCGCTCGTCAACGCCGGCCCGGCGAGCGAGGGGCTGCAGCTCAAGGACAGCCGTTACGTCTTCTTGCAGCAGCTGCGCATCGACAGCGGCACCTCGCGCCAGCTGTTCCTCTCGGGCAACCGGCAGATGGTGGTCTCGGGCACCGACTTCGTGCAGCGCGGCTCGATCGCCGACCACGGCGCCTACAACCTCGGCGGCAGCTCGGCGCTCGTCTTCACCGGCAACACCACCTCGTTCGTCAACGGCACCGCGACCTTCGGCCGCGTGCACGACGCCTACATCGCGGGCAACCGCTTCGTGCGCGACGGCTCGTTCCAGCAGGCGCCGGGGATCGTGCACACGATGGCGATCGACTTCACCCATCGCATCGCGATCGTCGACAACGTCTTCGAGGTGGCCAACGGCCCGATCCGCAACAAGACCCGCAACGACGGCGAGACCCTGCTGACCGAGGGCGGCGGCGGCGTGCGCACCGAGACGCTCGGCCAGGTCGGCTCGGCGGGCGCCACCACGCTGACCGACAGCAGCCACCTGATCGACGCCGACGCCTTCGACGAAGGCTCGGTGCCGGAGAACTACGGCGTCGCGATCGTCGCCGGCAAGGGCGCCGGGCAGACGCGGCGCGTGACCGGCCAGTCGGGCTCGACCCTCACCGTCTCGCCGGCCTGGGAGGTGGTGCCTGACGGCAGCAGCCGCTACGCGAGCTTCGTCTGGGGCCTCGAGAAGGCGCTGATCAAGGGCAACCGCTTCGCGCAGAACCCGCGCGGCATCTGGCTGTACCACACCGCGGTGCGCGACGTCGACGTGATCGGCAACGACATCCGCGAGGGCGGCGGCATCTACCTGCGCTCGTTCCAGGACCTGTCGAAGAAGCACTTCATGCCGATCTACAACGTGCGGATCGCCGGCAACCAGGTGCGCAACACCACGCGCGAATGGAGCTCGTACATCAACGCCGTCTTCGTCAATGCCGACGCGCGCGCCTTCGGCATCGCCAACATCGGCATCGAGGTGCGCGACAACCTGATCGCCGCCAACGCGCCGAACCTCAGCTCGAACTGGGAGGAGTACGCCGGCGTCGAGGGCTTCATGGGGATGATGCGGGTCGAGAACTACGACCGCTACGAACCGCTCGCCACGCCGCAGCAGATCGGCACGATCTTCCAGGGCAACCGCTGCGACGGCTGCGACGTGGCCTTCCGCCTCGGCACCGGCGCCGGCGGCACCGTGCTCTGGGGCAACCCGCAGGGCAGCGCGGGCACGCTCTACACCGACTGGGCGACGACCCGCACGACCGAGAAGGCGAGCTCGATGCTGGTGCGCTGAGGCCCTTCGCCGGTGCGCCCGCCGCGTCAGCGGCGCAGCGAGCGCCCGGCGCGCAGCAGGGCGGACACGCGGGCGCGCACCGCGTCGGTGTGGCGCTCGGCGAGCCACCAGAAGCCGTGGCCGCAGGCGACCAGCACGAGCAACCAGGCGGCCAGCAGCAGCAGGCCCGGCGCCTCCGGCTGCAGCCGGGCGGGCCCGATCGTGAAGGTGCCGATCGCCAGCACGAGCGGGAAGTGGACCAGGTACAGCGAGTACGAGATGTCCGACAGCCACTTCGCGAAACGCGCGAAGCCGTGGCCGACCCAGGCGGTGCCGACGCCATTGACCAGGCCGGCGGCAAGCAGGCCGAAGCTCGCGCCGACCAGCAGGTCGCCCGGCACCGGCACCAGGCTGCGCAGCGCGGCCGACTTGCCGATCGCCAGCGCCGCGGCCAGGGCGAGCGCGCCGGCCCCGACGGCCGCCCGCGCTGCGCGCGGCCCGAGGCGCCCGGCCGACCAGGCGACGGCCACGCCGAGCAGCCACACCGCATAGCCGAGCCGGATGTCGGCCGGCAGCCAGGCGAAGACCGCCGCCGCCGCCGCCGCCGCGGCGAGCCGGCCGCCGGCGCCGAGCGGCCCCGAGGCCAGGCGCCCGCCCGCCGCGAGCAGGCAGAGCGGAAACAGCACGTAGTACCAGAACTCGTTGGCCAGGCTCCATAGCGGCCCGTTGCTGCCGAAGACCGGCGCCGCGATCGTCTGCAGGAACAGCAGGTTGGCCACGAAGGTGGCGGCCGCGCCCGAGTAGTCGGCGTCGACGAAGGGGCCCGAATGCCAGGCGTCGCGGTAGGCGCCGGCCAGCACCTCGGGGGCGCGGGCGGCGAAGAGCGCGTCGACCAGGGCGGTCACGACCAACGCCGGCAGCAGCACCACCCACAGCCGCGTCAGCCGCGCGAGGGCGTAGCGCCCGGGGTCGAAGCCCTGCGTGCCGCGCAGCAGGCTGCCGCCGACGAAGAAGCCGCTGAGCACGAAGAAGACCATCACCGACGGATGCCCGAGCCCGGTCGCCAGGTACAGCAGGTGGTCGGCCCAGCCCGGCTGCTCGATGGCGGCATGGTCGACCAGCACGACGACGCGCAGGTGGCTCGCGCAGACCAGCAGCGCGCAGATGCCACGCACCAGGTCGAGCCAGACGAAGCGCTGCTCGTGGCGCATCGCGGCCTCAGTGCGCGCCGGCCGCAGCCGGCGCCGCGGCCGGTCCCGGGCCTTCGGCCTGCGGTGCCGGCGACTCGGGGCGCAGCGCCTGCACCAGCCGCGCCGCACAGCGCATGCCGAGCAGCATCAGCATCATCGTCGGGTTGGCGCCGCCGCCGGTCGGCAGCACCGAGGTGGCGAGGACGCTGACGTTGGGCAGCGCGAAGAGCCGCAGCTCGGGGTCGACGACGCCTTCGCGCGGCGTCGCGCCCATGCGCGTCGAGCCGCCCGGGTGGTAGATGCCGCCGCCCGCCGCCAGCTCGCGCTCGGCCTCGCCCGGCGGGCGGCGCACCAGGCGCGCCAGCCGCCCGAGGCCGGAGGTCGCCCAGGTGGCCTCGATCGCGTCGACGCTGCGCGTGAGGCTCGCCTGGTCCTCCGCGTCCGGGGCCCAGTCGATGCGCGCCAGCGGCTGGCCGTAGGCGTCGACGCGGCGCTCCGACAGGCCGATGCGGTTCTCCGGCTTCGGCCGCTGCTCGATCACCATGTGCAGCTGCAGCCGCGCATCGGCCGGGTAGAGCAGCCGCCGGTGCACGAAGCGCCACCAGGCGGCGCGCGCGAGCCAGGGCGCCGCGCGCAGCAGGCGGGCCAGCGTCGCCGGCGGCGGCGGGCGGCGCTGCTGCAGGTGACGCAAGAGCTCGCGCAGTGCGTCGAAGCCGCCGCCGGGCGCGCTCTCGAAGCCGACGTGGGCGAACGACGCCGGCAGCCGGGCGCGCAGCGGCGTGTCGGCGGCGAGCTCGAAGCGCAGGTTGCGCATCGCGCCGCCGCGCTCGAAGCGAAAGCCCAGCAGGCGGTTCAGCGCCCGCCGATCGACCGGCTCGAGCGCGGCGACGACGACGGACAGGTGGTCGTGGAAGTAGCGCCCGAGCAGGCCATGGCCGCCGTCGATGCGGCCGCCGTGCTGGCGGTCGGCCAGCAGCAGCAGGCGGGTCGACTCGATCGCGCCGGCGGCGATCACGCACTGGCGGGCGCCCACCCGCAGCGTCGAGCCGTCGGGCGCGCGCGCCGTGACGCCGCGCAGCCGGTCGCCGTCGAGCGCGAAGTCGGTCGCGGTCGCGTGCAGCCACACCGCCGGCCCGTCCGGCGCGCGCAGCTCGGCGTCGAGCAGGCGCGCGACGTTGCGCCGGGCGAAGCGCGGCCACTTCGCCAGGCGCGCCAGGTGGTCGCCGGCCGGGAGCGCCTGCGCAAGGTCGTAGGGGCCGGCGGCCAGGCCGAACAGGGCCTCGACCTCGGGCAGCCAGGCCAGCATCTCCTCGTGGGCCAGGGGCCAGCCGGCGCCGGCCAGGTCGGCGGCCTGGAACGGGATCAGCGCGCCGCCCCAGCGCGTCGAGCTGCCGCCGAGGCAGCGGAAGCGCCCGTGCGCGGCGCCGGCATACCGCGCCCGCGCATGCTCGACCTCGTTCAACGGATGCTCGTCGCCCGCCTGATGGGGCCCGCCCGACTCGAGGCACACCACCTTCAGCCCCTCGCGCGCGAGCCGCGCGGCAAGCGCCAGCCCGACCGTGCCGGCACCGATCACCAGCACCTCGGCCTCGACCGCCCGTGCGCCAGCGCCTTCGAGATCGTGGATCACGTGCCGGCCTCCGCGAGCTGCCGGTACTGGCCGAGGCGCTCGAGGCGCGTCGTACTGACGACGATCGCGCCGCCCGGGTTGCGCTGCAGCGCCAGGCGCAGCAGCTCGGACGCCGGCCGCGCGTCGCCGCGCCGCGCGGCCGCCGAGAGGTAGCCGTAGGTCAGCTGCAGAGGACGGCCGAGCCTGCCGAGCAGGTCGGCCTCGCGGCGGTCGAGGCTGTCGCCGAGCTGCGCGACGGCAGCGAGTTCCGGCGCCTGCTGCAGCAGCGCCGCCAGCCGCTCGGCCGGCCCGGCGACGCCGAAGCGGCCGACCTGGCCGGCGGCGACGCGCCCGCGCAGCCATTCGAGCCAGCGCGGCGCGTCGAGCAGTGCGATCTCGGGCTCGTGCAGCAGGTAGAGGTCGATGCGCTCGCGGCCGAGCCGGCGCAGGCTGCCTTCGAGCGAGGCCTGGGCCCTCGCCAGGTCGAAGCTGCGCCGCGGCGCGCTGAGCGAGCGCAGCAGCCGCCCGCCGGCCTTGCGCAGCAGCACCGCGAGCCCCGGCTGCGCCGCGCCGCCCGGCGGGTAGAGGCCGACCTTGGTCGTCACCGTCAGCCGCGGGTGCGCCCTCAGCAGCGGCGCGAGGTCGCGCTCGGCGTGGCCGAAGCCGTACAGCGGCGCGGCGTCGAAGTGGCTGAAGCCCTGGTCGACCGCTGCGTCGAGCAGCGCGCGGCGGCGCGCGGCACTGCCGACGTTGAACAGGCTCGCGGTGCCGAAGACGAAGCGCGAGCAGCGAAAGCCGAGGCCCGGCACGTCGATCGCCTGCATGTCCGGCAAGCCCGCTTTCAGACGGCCGGCACCGGCTTCGGCAGCGCCGGGGCCGGGCCCGGCCCGGCGCCCGCACTGGCACCCGCATTGGCCCCCGGATCGACCGGCAGGCCGGTCAGCGCCTCGAAGTCGGCAAGGAACTGTTCGGCCACCGCCGCCGGCACGTAGCGGCGGCTGGTCGCCTTCGCGGCATCGGCCAGGCGATGGCGCAGCGCGTCGTCGCCGGTCAGGCGTTCGAGCACCGCGGCCAGCGCGCCGCCCGAGGCGTCGCGGTGGTCGAAGACCAGGCCGTTGACCTCGCCTGTCACCGCGTCGTCGAAGCAGCGCAGGTCGGACACCACCGGCGCGCAGCCGCAGGCCATCGCCTCCAGCGGCGCGATCGGGAACGCCTCGCCCTTCTCGGCCACCGACGGGTAGACGAAGACCGCCGAGCGCTGGTAGCGCGCGGCGAGCACCTGCTCGTCGAAGATCGGACCGGTGAACTCGACCTCCGCCTGCGAGGCCGCGGCGAGCTGCTTCAGCTCCTCGAGCAAGGCCTCGCCGTCGCCGCCCTGCTGCGACCGGTGCGGGCCGACGACCACCAGGCGCCAGCCCGGCGCACGCGGCGCGAGCTTCGCGAAGGCGCGGATCAGCAGGTCGACGCCTTTCTCGCGCGCGATGCGGCCGACGAAGACGATCTCCTTCGCGCGCGCCGCGTGGTCGACCGGCTCGCGGGTCAGGCGGGCGAAGACGCTGGTCACCGCGTTCGGGATCGTCTTCACCAGGTGCGCGACCGAAGGCGACTGCTCGCAGATCGCGCGCGCGATGTGGCTCGAGCAGGCCTGCAGGCGGTCGACGCGGCGGTACAGGCCCATCTGGCCCTTCGGGTAGCGCGCGACGTCGACATAAAGCTTGCCGGCGCGCCGGTGCGACAGCAGCAGCGGCATCGACACGCTGTTGGTGATCGTCACGTCGGCCGCCGGCATCGCGCGCCGCACGCGCAGCGCATAGACGACGTCGAGCAGCCGGTACAGCCAGCTGCGGGCCGGGCGGTCGAACGAGGCGACGCGCAGGTGGCGCACGCCGGCCACGCGCTCGTCGTGCGCGAAGTCGGCGTAGCGGCGCGAGACGATCGTCACCTCGTGGCCGCGGGCGGCGAACTCCTCGCACAGCGCGAGGAAGATCTTCTCGACCGAGGAGCCGAACGCCGAAGGCACGGGGTAGAAAGGGCCGATCAGGCAGTTGATCTTCATGCGGAAGTCCCTGGGGTGGCGGGGGCGGGGTCGGGCGCGGCCGGCGCGCTGCGCCACTGGCGCCGGCGCAGCGGCTGCGCCGGGTTGCCGCGGTAGATCGTCCAGGCCTCGAGGCTCGAGAAGGCACAGGCGCGCGCCGCGAGCACCGCGCCGTCGGCGACGCGCACGCCGGGCGCGACGAAGGCGTCGGCGGCGATCCAGACGTCGTCGCCGATCTCGATCGGCCGCGCGACCAGCTGGAACTCTGGCGAGGAGACGTCGTGCGAGCCGGCGCAGAGATAGGCGCGCTGCGAGACGACGGTGCGCCGGCCGATCGAGATCGGCGCCATCGTGTAGCACTCGACGCCCGGGCCGAGGCTGGCATGCGCGCCCAGCGTCAGGTGGCGCGGCAGCCAGACGCGGGTGCTGGCGGCGATCATCGCGCCCGGCGCCACGCGCGCGCCGAAGGCCTTCAGCAGCAGGATCCGCCAGGGGCTGCACATCGCCGGCGTCCAGCGCGCGAGCAGCAGCCAGGCGGCCTGCCAGAGCAGCCGCTCGACCCGGTTGGCGAACGAGAAGCTCGCCCCGCCGGTCAGCGGGGTCGTCGTCTTGGCGTCGAGGATGGTCATCTCGCCGGGCTCCTGCGGCAGCGCGCGCGGCGGCGCGGGATGGGTCCGTCGGGCGGCCCGTCGTGCGTTCGGTCGCGCAGCCCGCTCATGCCAGCAGCACCGTCCGCTCGGCGTCGGGTGCCTCGTCGCGGCCGAACTCGCCCTCGACGACCGGCTCGCCCCAGCGCTCGCCGTCGTCGCTCAGGTAGAAGCGGTAGCGCGCGATCGTCCCGTTGGTCGAGCCGTCCTGCCGCGGCAGCACGCGAAAGCCGCGCAGCGCGGTGCGCGTGCCGAGGTCGACGATGAAGCGGTGCGGCGGCGGTGGGGCCGCCCCGCTCCATTGCGTGTGCCACTGGGTGCGCTGGTCGCCGTCGACCGCCCGCGCCGCGCCGGCGCCGGGCTCGGCGCTGTCGGCCTGCACCAGCCAGGCGCCGCGCGGCAGGGCTGCGCCGTTCGCGCCGAGCAGGTTGAACTCGGCGATCGAGGCCCAGGGGTTGCCGTGCAGCTCGCTCAGCTGCTCGAGCAGCACGTAGCGCGCATGGCGTGGCGCGGCCGCCGCGGCGGTGACCGTCCAGCGGAACGAGACCTGCGACAGGCGGCCGGAGGAGTCACGCACGTCGACCGTCGGTGCGAAGCTGCCGGCCAGCGTCGGCGTGCCGGCGATGCGGCCGCTGTCCGTCGCCAGCGCCAGGCCCGGCGGCAGACCGGTGGCGCCGAAGGCAAGGCGGTCGCCATCCGGGTCGTAGGCCTCGATCGCCAGCGCCGTCGCCTGTCCGCGGACCGCGCGCTGCGCCGCCGGGGTGACGACGACCGGCGCGCCGCCCGCGGCGTGGCCGCCATCGACGCCGAAGCGCACCGTCTTCTCGGCCTGCGGCGGGCCGAGATCGCGCAGGTCGCCCTCGGCCAGCGATTCGCCCCAGTCCGCGCCGTCGGCGCTGGCGTGGAAGCGGAAGCGCGCGACGGTCCCGTTGCGTAGCCCGTCCTGGCGCGGCAGCAGACGAAAGCCCGAAACGCGCGCCGGCTGCGGCAGCTCGATCACGAGCCGGTGCGGCGGGCCGGGCGCACGCGCCTGCCATTCGGTGTGCCAGAAGGTCTCGGGCCGGCCATCGATCGCGCGCGACGGCGGGTCGCCGAGCTCGCTGCTGTCGGCGCTCGCCCGCCAGCCCTGCCGGGGCAGCGGCTGGCCCTCGGCGTCGAGCAGCTCGAACTCGGCGATCGCGGCCCAGGGGTTGCCGTCGACCTCGCTCAGCGATTCGAGGCGGACGAAGCGAACCGGCGCCGAAGGCCCGCCCGCGGGCGCGCGGACCGTCCACTCGAGGACGCCGCTGACCGCGAGCCGGCTGGCGTCGGTCGCGCTGATGCGCGCCATGTAGCGGCCAGCGGCCGTCGGCGCGCCGGTGATGCGGCCGCTGCTGCGGTCGATCGCCAGGCCGGGCGGCAGGCCGCTCGCGGCGTAGGCGAGGGCGTCGCCGTCGGGGTCGAAGGCGACGATCGCCAGATCGACCTTGGCCCCCAGCACATGCGCCTGCGCCGCGGGCAGGCTGAGGCTGGGCGGCCGCTGTCCGGCCGGCGCGGCGGAGAAGGCCACCTGGCGCGCCTGGCGCACGGGGCCGGGGGCGAGGCTGCCCTCGGCCACCGTCGCCCAGGCGATGCCGTCGCGGCTGACCGCAAACCGGTAGCGCCCGGGGTTGCCGTTGGCCGAACCGTCCTGGCGCGGCAGCACGCGAAAGCCCGAGAGCATCGCCGTCGCCTGCAGGTCGACCTCGAGCCGATGCGGTGGCGGAGGCGCGTGTTCGCGCCAGGCGGTGTGCCAATGGCTGGCGGGGTTGCCGTCGATCGCGTGGGCCGGCGGGTCCTGCACCTCGGCGCTGTCGGCCTGCACCGTCCAGCCGGTGCGCGGCAACGGCGCGCCGGCCGCGTCGAGGAGGTCGAGCTCGGCGATCGCGGCCCAGGGGCCGCCGCCCGCCTCGCTGAGCAGGTCCAGGCGCACCCGGCGCGCCGCATGGACGACGCGCGAACCGGAGGTCTGGGCGGCGGCTTCGGCGCTGCCCGGGAGCGCACCCGGCCCCGGCGCCGCCGACACGGCCGTCGGGTCGACCTGCTGCGCGGATGCGCCCGGCGCCACCGCAGCGGCCCCGGACAGAGGTGAGGGGCCGCCATCGCAGGCCGACAGCGCCAGGCTTGCGGCCAGCGGGCCGAGCTGAAGCGCCAGACGCAGCGGCGACGGCGAGGTGGCGGCGGCCGGCCTGGCATTCGGCACGCGACGCGCGCTTCGTGCGGCCCGGCCCGGCAGGCCGCGTGGCCTGCGCCGGCGTGCGTTTCCAACGCCGAGGACGACTTGGCCACATCCCCCGGTCGAGTGCCCATCTGGAGGGGAGGGCACGCGGGCTAGACTGGCCCCTGCCTCGGCCGTGCCGCCTCCGGCCCGCGCCATCAGCCCCAGAAGATGAGTCGCCCCTGTCGTCACCACGCCCTCCGGCCGACAACATCCCGGTCGGGTGCATCGCGTGCGCCGTTCGGGTGCGCGCAAGGCTGCGCACAACCCAGCCGGTCGCGATGAGCATCAAGCCCAGCCATCCGGAAGACCCGGCCGTCTGGCGCACCGGCGAGGTGCCGACCGACGCCAAGCCGCTGTCCCGGCGCGCGGCGCGCCTGCGGCTCGACTGGGCGCGCCAGCGCATCGACACCCTGCAGCGCCAGCTCGCGGACGAGTTCGCGACCGAGGAGACGCGGCCGCTGATCGACGAGGTCGAGGTCTTGACGCGCGAGATCGAGGCGTTGAAGCGCGCGCTGGCCGGCCCCGGCTGAGGACGCCGCCGACGGAGAGGGGGGCCGCGGCATGCCTCGCCGCGCCTGCGCCCACGCTGCCCAACCCGAACGCCTCGGTTCCACCTGTATCCCTGCGCCCCCTGTCGCGCTGCCGTCGTGCCTGCGGCCGCGTCGGTCCGTCGCGGACGTCCTGCGCGTGCCTTCCGGCGGTCTGCCGGCCCGGGCGCCTTCAGCAAGAAGCCGGCCTTCGGCAGGGCGTCGGGGCCGGACGCCCTCCGAACTGAGGACGCGCCCCCCTAGATCCAGCGGCCGAGAGCCGGGACGCCGCGCTCGGGCACGCGCGTTGCTGCCTCGCGGGCAAGGTTCGACCCCGGAAGCAGCCCATGCGCATGAACACTCCCTGGCCCGTCCCGGCGATGCCGCGCATCGCCGCGCCGTCGTTCGCCGTCGAGCCGGCGGTCGAGGAACCCTCGTTCAGCTTCGCCGAGCAATGGCGCGCCGTGCTGCGCCGCCGCTGGCTCATCGGAGGGTTCACGCTGCTGTGCAGCGTGCTCGTCGCGCTGTATGCGATGCAGCTGCCCCTGATCTTTGCTTCGACAGCGACAGTGCTGATCGAGTCCGACAAGTCGAAGATCGTGTCGATCGACGAGGTCTACAGCGGCGTCTCGCAGGACCGCGAGCACTACCAGTCGCAGATCGAGATCCTGCGTTCGCGCGAAGTGGCGCGGCGCGCCGTCGAGAAGACGCGCCTCTGGGAACACCCGGACTTCGACCCCCGGCGCGACAGGCCCGGCCTCCTGGTGCGCCTGAAGGAGCTGGTGTTCGGCGCGCCCCCGCCGGTCGAGTGGACCGAGGAGCGGCTCGCCGACGCGACGGTCGGCCGCCTGCAGGCGGCGGTGACGGTCGAGCCGGTGCGCCTGAGCCAGCTCGTCAAGGTCAGCGTCGAGTCACGCGACCGTGAACTGGCGGCCGACCTCGCCAACACCGTCGCCGAGACCTACATCGAGGCCGACCGCGAGGCACGCTACCGCATCACCCAGCAGGTCAACCTGTGGATCCAGGAGCGCCTGGGCGCGCTGCGCGAGAAGGTCACGCAGTCCGAGCGCGAGCTGCAGGACTACCGCGAGAAGCACGGCATCGTGAGCCTGGGCGGCTCGGCGCAGTCGCTGGCGGGCCAGCAGGTGGCCGAGCTGATGCAGCGCCTGGTCTCGGCCGAGGTGCGCCGCACCGAGCTCGAAAGCGCCTTCCGCCAGATGAGCGCGAAGGGCGGCGACGTGGCCTCGGTGCCCGCGGTGGTCAGCGACCCCGGCGTCGCCGAGGCGCGGCGCCGCGTCGTCGCCGCCGAGCAGAAGGTCGACGAGCTGGCGCCGGCCTACGGCAGCGAGCACGCGCGGCTGATCGAGGCACGCAACGAACTCGCGGCGGCGCGCCAGCAGTACGAACGCCAGACGCGCGCGGTGATCGACTCCACCCGGCGCGAGGTGCAGGCGGCCCAGCGCACCGAGGCCCAGCTGCGCGCGACGCTCGGCCAGGCGCGCGATTCGGTGCAGGCGCTGAACCGCCAGGAGTTCGAGCTCGGCATCCTCGAGCGCGAGGTGCAGGCCAACCGCCAGCTCTATGAAGTCTTCGCGAGCCGGTCGAAGGAGACCAACCTCGGCGGCGGCCTGCAGGCGGCGGTCGCCCGCGTCGTCGACCCGGCCACTGCCGGCGATGGCCCGATCCGCCCGAACAAGCAGCGCCTGGTGCTCGCGGCGCTGCTCGCCGGCTTGGTGGCGAGCGTCGGGGCGACCCTCGCGCTCGAGCGCTTCGACATCCGGCTCAAGCGGCCGGGCGACGTCGAGCAGCGCCTGCACCAGCCGGTGCTCGCCTCGCTGCCGACCGTCGAAGGCGACCAGCTGCGCAGCCTGCCGTGGCTCTTTCTCGACCAGCCGAACTCGGTGCATGCGGAGGCGATACGCACCGCGCGCTCGGGCGTGCTGCTCTCGGGCATGGGCCTGCAGGGGCGGATCGTCCTCGTCACCTCGAGCGCGGCCGGCGAGGGCAAGAGCACGCTGTGCTCGAACCTGGCCTTTGCCCATGCGCAGACCAAGTCGACGCTGCTGATCGATGCCGACCTGCGGCGCCCGGTGATCGGCCGCCGCATCGGGCTGCCGGACGACGCCAAGGGCCTGACCAACCTGATCGACGGCAGCGCGGAGCTGCAGGACTGCATTCACCGCCTGCCGGGCTCGGGCCTGCTCGTGATGCCCTCGGGCGGCATCCCGCCGAACCCGCTCGAGCTGCTGCTGTCGAGTCGTTTCCGCGACGCGCTGCTGTCGCTGTCGACCCAGGTCGAGGTGATCGTCATCGACGCGCCGCCGGTCGACGGCGGCACCGATGCGCTGATCCTCTCCTCGCTCGCGAGCAGCACGATCTTCGTCGCCAAGGCGATGCACACGCCGTATCCGCGCGCGGCGCAGAGCCTGCAGCGACTGCACCGATCGGGGGCGTCGGTGCTCGGCGTGGTGCTGAACCAGGTGCCGGCCGACAGCGTGTCGGCGGTCTACGAGTTCAGCGGCGGCGACTGGCAGCCGGCGGCGGCACGGATGTCCGGCGCGACGCCGCCCGCGCAGGCGACGACCGGCGTCGCGTAGCGCCGCAGTCCCGCAAGGATCGACGCGGGCGGGTCGCGCCGCGTCAGCCGCGCGGCATCAGGCAGGGCGCGCTCTTGCGCCGTGCGGGCGCGCCTCGGGCCATCGGCCGAGCCATGCCGCCAGGTGCTCGGCAAAGCCCGTCGCCGCCGGCGACAGCGTGCGCAGCAACGGCCGGTACAGGCACACCTTGCGCACCGTCTCGGGCTCGACGACGCGACGCATCACGAGGCCGAAGCCCTGCGCCATGACGCGGACATAGGCGGGTGCGAGCGTCGCGGCCACGCCCTGGGCCGCCAGGCCCAGCGCCGTCGAGACGTTGTCGACGATGTCCACCGGCGTGACCCGCTCGTGCTCGGGCGTGCTCAGGCGCATCTGCGCGACGCTGCGCTCGTGGTCGCGGCCCGCGGCGACCAGCGGCAGCTGGCGCAGCTCGCTCCAGCGCACCTGGCGCTTCGCCGTGAGCGGATGGTCGGGCGCGCACCACAGCACCCAGGGGCTGTCGAACAGCCGCTCGGCCGTCACCTCGCTGCCGGGCACGCGGTCGGGGCCGACCGCGAAGTCGACGTCGCCGGCCCCGACGCAATCGACCAGCTGGTCGACCGGCACGTCACGGATGCGCACCACGACCTTCGGACGCAAGGCCGCGTAGGCGCGGATCGCGGCGGGCAAGGCCGTGCAGGCCAGCACCAGCGGAGCGCCGACGCGCACCAGGCCGGCGGCGCGGTTGCGCACGTCGTCGGCCGCGATCTCGGCGGCCTGTGCATGGCGCAGCACGCTGCCGGCGGCCCCCAGGTAGTCGCGCCCGGCGCTCGTGAGGTCGACGCGGCGCGTCGTGCGGTCGAAGAGCCTGAACTCGAGCGTCGCCTCCAGCTCGGCCACCAGCTGGCTGACCGCCTGCGCGGTCAGCCCGAGCCGGCCTGCGGCCGAACTGAAGCTGCGCTGCTCGGCCACGACGATGAAGGCCTCGAGCTGGCGCAGGGTGACGCGGGTGAGCGGCATGGCTGCATTATCAAGAAGAACTTGAAGACAGCGTCCGATCGATTGATTGTTCCCTGATCGCTGCGAATCGACACTGGATCGAACGGCCCGATGGACGCGGCCGCAGAGACGGAGACGATCGATGCTCGATGCCAGCCTGCATGCCGACCTGGCGCGTGAACTGCACCAGGCGCAGCGCTCACGCGTCCAGCTGGAACAGTTCTCGAAGCGCCACCCCGGCCTGTCGATCGACGACAGCTACGCGATCCAGCGCGAGTGGATGCGGCTGGAGCGCAAAGCGGGGCGCCAGGTGATCGGACACAAGATCGGGCTCACCTCGCGCGCGATGCAACTCGCCTCGCAGATCACCGAGCCCGACTACGGCACGCTGCTCGACAGCATGCTGCTGCGCGACGGCTCCGAAGTGGCAGCGGCGCGCTTCATCGTGCCGCGCTTCGAGGTCGAGTTCGCCTTCATCCTCGGCCGCGCGCTGAAGGGCCCGGGGGTCACGCTGTTCGACGTGCTGCGCGCCACCGACTACGTGGTGCCGGCGCTGGAGCTGATCGACGCGCGCATCGAGCAGTTCGACCGCGAGACCCGAGAGCCTCGCAAGGTGCTCGACACGATCGCCGACAACGCCGCCAACGCGGGCATCGTGCTCGGCGGCCGCCCGATGAAGCCGGACGCGGTCGACTGGCGCTGGGCCGGCGCGCTGCTGTTCAAGAACGGCGTCATCGAGGAGTCCGGCCTCGGCGCCGCAGTGCTCAACCACCCGGCCAACGGCATCGCCTGGCTGGCCAACCGGCTGGCGCTGCACGACGAATCGCTGGACGCCGGCGAGATCGTGCTCGGCGGCTCGTTCACGCGGCCGGTGCCCTGTGCGGCGGGCGACACCTTCCACGCCGACTACGGCCCGCTGGGTTCGATCTCGCTGAGGTTCGTGTGATGCAGACGCCGCCCAACGGCTTCAAGCGCGCGATCGCCGAACCCGGCGCGCAGCTCGGCCTCTGGCTCGGCCTGGCCGATTCCTACGCGGCCGAGCTCTGCGCCACCGCGGGCTTCGACTGGCTGCTCATCGACGGCGAGCATGGCCCGAACGACCTGCGCTCGATGCTCGCGGTGCTGCAGGCCGTGGCGCCGTATCCAGTGCAGCCCGTGGTGCGCATTCCGCACGGCGAGGCCTCGCTGATCAAGCAGGTGCTCGAGATCGGCGCCACGACGCTGCTGGTGCCGATGGTCGAGAGCGCGGCGCAGGCGGGCGCGCTGGTGCGGGCGATGCGCTACCCGCCCACCGGCATCCGCGGGGTCGGCAGTGGGCTGGCCCGTTCGTCGCGCTGGAGCGCGTATCCGCGATACCTGCATGAAGCCAACGACCAGGTGTCGCTGCTGGTGCAGGTCGAGACCGCGGGCGCGTTGCGCGAACTCGACGCGATCGCCGCCGTCGAGGGCGTCGATGGCGTCTTCATCGGCCCGGCCGACCTCTCCGCCTCGATGGGCCACCTCGGCCAGCCCGGCCACCCGGAGGTGCGGGCGGCGATCGAGGACGCGATCGCGCGCATCCTCGCCGCCGGCAAGGCGCCGGGCATCCTGGCCGTGGATGAAGGCCTCGCGCGCCGCTACATCGAGCTCGGTGCGCGCTTCGTCGCCGTCGGGGTCGAGGCGACGATGCTCGCCCAGGCGGTGCGTGCGCTGGCCGCGCGCTTCAAGGGCGGCGATGCCCCGGCGGCGCCAGCGGGCCGCAGCGGCTATTGAAGGTGGCGGACATGGACCTGACCACGCTGCGCGCCTCGTTCTCCGGGCGTCTCCATACCGGGCCGGACGACACCGCGCCCTTCCTCACCGACTGGCGCGGCAAGTGGACCGGCCGTGCCATTGCGGTCGCCCAGCCCGACACCACGGCCGACGTGGCGGCGGTGCTGCGCTGGTGCGACGCGCATCGGGTGCCGGTCGTGCCGCAGGGCGGCAACACCGGGCTGTCCGGCGGCGCGACGCCCGACGCCTCGGGCCGTGCGCTGCTGCTGTCCCTCGCGCGGCTGAACCGGCTGCGCGCCGTCGACGCCGTCGGCAACACGGTCGAGGTCGAAGCCGGTGTCACGCTGCAGCAGGTGCAGGAGGCGGCGCGCGAGGCCGGGCGGCTGTTCCCGCTCAGCCTCGCCGCCGAAGGCAGCTGCACGATCGGCGGCAACCTGGCCACCAACGCCGGCGGCGTGCAGGTGCTGCGCTACGGCACGGCGCGCGAGCTCTGTCTGGGGCTCGAAGTCGTGACGCCAGACGGCGAGGTCTGGAACGGGCTGCGTGGCCTGCGCAAGGACAACACCGGCTACAGCCTGCGCGACCTCTACATCGGCAGCGAAGGCACGCTCGGGGTCATCACTGCCGCGGTGCTGAAGCTCTTTCCGCTGCCGGCCGCGCAGGTCGCGGCCTTCGTGGCGGTGCCGTCGCCGGCCGCGGCGCTGGAACTGCTCGCGATCGCCCACTCGCGCCTGGGGGCAGGACTCACCGCCTTCGAGCTGATGAGCGACCTCTGCCTGCGCCTCGTCGAGAAGCATGTCGCCGCCGCCCGGCTGCCGCTGGCCGAGCGCTCGCCCTGGTACGTGCTGCTCGAGGTGAGCGACCCGCAGGGCGAGGCTCACGCCGGCGCCGGGATCGAAGCCCTGCTGGAGGCGGCGATCGAGCGCGGGCTCGCCAGCGATGCCGCGCTGTCCGCGAGCCTGGCGCAGTTCCAGGCGCTGTGGGCGCTGCGCGAGGACATCTCGGAGTCGCAGGGCGCCGAGGGCCGGACGATCAAGCACGACATCTCGCTGCCGGTCTCGCGCATCCCCGCCTTCATCGCGTCCACCGATGCGGCGCTGGGCGACGCCTTCCCGGGCCAGCGCCTCGTCGTCTTCGGCCATCTGGGCGACGGCAACCTGCACTACAACCTCTCGCCCCCGGAAGGCAGCCCGCCGACCGATGCCGCGGGCTTCGCGGCCCTCGAGGGGCCGGTCAACCGGCTGGTCCACGACGCGGTGGCGGCCCACGGCGGCTCGATCTCTGCCGAGCATGGGCTCGGCGTGCTGCGACGCGACGAGTCCGCCCGCTACAAGTCGGCGCTCGAGCTGCGCCTGATGCGGTCGCTCAAGACCGCGCTCGACCCCTTGAACCTGATGAACCCGGGCAAGTTGCTCGATTGACCTTCTGGAAACAGGATGAACACTTCACCCGTGCTCGAGGTGGCCGGCATCGCCGTGTCGCCGGACCACTACATCGGCGGCGAACGCATCGCCTCGCCCGAATCGTTCGAGCTGCACAGCCCGATCGACCAGCGCCTGCTCGGCCGCGTGAGCCAGGGGCTCGAGGCGCATGTCGACACCGCGATCGCCGCCGCGCAGCGGGCCTTTCCCGCCTGGAGCGCGTTGACCGCGGCCGAACGCAAGCCCTACCTCGATCGCTTCGCCGACGAAATCGGCCAGCGCGCCGACGCCCTGTGCCAGGTCGAAAGCAACGACGCGGGCGTGCTGCTCTCGCGCATGCGCCACGGCGTGGTCCCGCGGGCGATGCTGAACATCCGCTGGTTCGCCGAACACGCGCTCTGCCTGCAGGACCGGCCGATCGAGACCGAGCAGGCCCACCACCTGGTGCGCCACGACCCGGCCGGCGTGGTCGCGATCATCACGCCGTGGAACGCGCCGCTGATGCTCTCCACCTGGAAGCTCGGGCCGGCGCTGGCGGCCGGCAACACCTGCATCCTGAAGCCGCCCGAGTGGGCGCCGCTCACCTGCTCGCTGCTGGCCGATGCGGCGCAGGCGGCCGGCCTGCCGCCGGGCGTGTTCAACGTCGTGCAAGGCACGGGTGCGGTGACCGGCGCGCGCCTGGTGAGCGACCCGCGGCTGGCGCGCATCTCGTTCACCGGCAGCGTGCCGACCGCGAAGTGGATCGCGCAGGCGGCCGGCGCCAACCTGGTGCCCTGCAGCCTGGAGCTCGGCGGCAAGAGCCCGTTCATCGTGCTGGCGGACGCCGACCTCGACGCCGCGGCCGCGACCGGCGCGCTGATGTACCGCAACGCCGGCCAGGTCTGCCTGGCGGGCACGCGCTTCCTGGTGCATGAGCGCGTGGCCGAGGCCTTCGTCGCCGCGATGCGTGCGCAGGTCGAGCGCCTGATGGTGGGCGACCCGCGCAACGAGGCGACCGAGGTGGGCCCGATCATCCACCCGCGCCAGGTGGAGCGGGTCCAGGGCTTCGTCGAGCGGGCGGTGTCCGGCGGCGCGCGCCTGCTCTGGGGCGGTGAGCCACATCCCTACGGCGCCCAGTACTACCGGCCGACGATGCTGACCGGCCTGTCGCAGGGCGACGAGATCGTGCAGAACGAAGTCTTCGGGCCGGTGCTGACGCTGCAGACCTTCGAGACCGACGACGAGGCGGTTGCGCTGGCCAACGGCACCGACTACGGCCTGGGCGGCGTCTGCTACGGCGAGACCGCGCATGCCACCGCGCTGGCGCAGCGGGTGCGCACCGGCTTCATCTGGGTCAACAGTTTCGGCATCCGGGACCTGGCGGCACCCTTCGGCGGCATCAAGCGCAGCGGCATCGGCCGCGAAGGCGGCGACTGGAGCTTCGAGTTCTTCTGCGACGTGAAGGACGTGGTCGTGCCGAAGCAGCCTTTCCGCGCCAGCTTCGCGCATCGATAAGGAGTCATGACGATGGGACAGATCGTGGGCGCGGCGCTGGTGTCGCATCACCCCGGCTTGATGCAGTGCGAGGAGTTCCGGCGCCTGATGGGCGCGGGCGAGGACTCCGACCTGATCGCGGGCTACGGCCGCGTGCGCGAGCGCCTGCTGGCGGTGCAGCCGGACGTCGTGCTGATCTTCGATTCACACTGGTTCACCACCGGCTATCACCTCGTCGATGGCGGCACGCACTACCAGGGCAGCTACCTCTCGGACGAGATGCCCTGGTACCTGCACGGCGTGCCCTACGACTACCGCGGCCACCCCGGGCTGGCACGGATGATCGAGACGGTGTCACGCGAACGCGGCGGCTACAACCGCGCGGTGTTCCATCCGGAGCTGGGCCGCCAGTACCCGACGATCAACCTCGTCAAGCAGCTGCGGCTGGAGGAGGCCGGGCTGCCGGTGGTCACCGCGAGCTCGTGCCAGAACTGCCGCTGGCCGCACTTCCTGCAGTCGGGCGAGACGATCGGCGAGGCGATCCGGCGCAGCGGGCTGCGGGTCGTGCTGCTGGCCTCGGGCGCCTTGAGCCACAAGTTCAACGACATCGAGTGGAAGCCGGTGCACCCGAACGTCTTCCACGAGAGCAACGTCTCGCGGCCCGAGAACGTCGCGAGCGACAAGGGCGCCATCGCGCTGATGGCGCAGGGGCGGCACGACACGATCCTCGAGCGCTGGGACGGCGAGTACCGCAGGCTGCCCTGGGAGGCATTCGGCGCGCACTACCTGCAGATGCTCGGCGCGATGGGCGGCGCGCAATGCCAGGCCAGGGGCGAGACGCTGTCTGCCTACGAGAACGCCCGCGGCACGGGCAACGTCCATGTGTGGTTCGACGCGGCGAACTGACGCTCACGAGGAGAAGACGATGGATTTCGAGTTTCCGTTCGATGAATTGCCGGCCGTGATGCGCGACCCGCGCATCGAGCGCCGCCGCGTGCTCATCGGCGGCAGTGCCTTCTGGGGCACGCTGGTCGAGGACGGCCCCGAGCAGGGGCGGCTGCGCCTGGACGACGGCCGCCTGCTCGACGCCGCCACGCAGGCCTACCTGCCGCCGGTGAGCCCGAGCAAGATCATCGCGGTGCACATCAGCTACACCTCGCGCAGCCTCGAGACGCGCAACAAGCCGCGCCCGACCGAGACGCCGACCTACTTCACGAAGCCGCCGACCTCGCTCAACGGCCACGGCGGGCAGATCCTCAAGCCCGCCGACTGCCAGTACCTCAACTACGAGGGCGAGTACGCGGTCGTGATCAGCCGCAGCTGCCGCAACGTCACGCCCGACGAGGCCTGGGACCACATCGAGGGTTTCTGTCCGGCGCTCGACATGGGGTTGCAGGACTTTCGCGACACCGACCAGGGCAGCATGCTGCGCGTCAAGGGCGCCGACACGCTGCTGCCGATCGGCCCCGGCATCGTGCGCGGCGTCAACCTGTTCGAGCAGACGCTGCGCACCTACGTCAACGGCCGGGTGGTGCAGGAGGCGCACATCGGCGACGAGACCGTCTGGGGCCCGCACTATGTGATCGCCGACCTGGCGCGTCACATCACGCTGCTGCCGGGCGACGTGATCCTGATGGGCACGCCCTGCCACTCGCGCAGCGTCGACCCCGGCCAGACGGTGGAGTGCGAGGTGACCGGCATCGGCCGCGTCGGCGGCACCGTGGTCGGCATCGACGCGCCGCGCGCGGCGGCACTCGGCGTGGGTCACGCGCCGACCGACAGCCCCGAGGTCCGGCGCGTCGCGCTCGGCTTCGACGAGCGCGTGCCGGAGCGCTTCAAGGCGAATCTGCGCCTCGCGAAGGAGCCGCAATGACCAAGGTCTGCATCGTCGGTGCCGGCGCGATCGGTGGCTTCATCGGCACCCGGCTCGCGGCCGCGGGTCGCGCGCAGGTCAGCGCGCTGGCGCGCGGCGCCACGCTGGAGGCGCTGCGCACGCAGGGCTGGCGGCTCGACACCGCCGCGGGCGCGCTGCAGGCGCCGGCCCTGGCGGCGGCGGACGCGGCAGCGCTCGGCGAGCAGGACCTCGTGATCATCGCCGTCAAGGGGCCGGCGCTGACGCAGGTCGCGCGCGGCATCGGCCCGCTGCTCGGCGCGGACACCATCGTGCTGCCGGCGATGAACGGCGTGCCCTGGTGGTTCTGCGAGGGCGTGCCGGGGGTCCCGCCAGGGCCGCTGGCGAGCGTCGACCCGGGCGGTGTGATCGCCCGCGCGATCGCCTGCGAACGCGTCCTCGGCTGCGTCGTGCACGCCAGCACCTCGACCACCGCGCCCGGGCGCGTGCAGCACCAGATGGGGCAGGGGCTGATCGTCGGCGAGCCGCACGGAGGCCGCAGCGAGCGCGCACAGCGCGTCGTCGACCTGCTGGCCCATGCCGGCTTCGACGCGACGCACAGCGAGAACGTGCGCCAGGACATCTGGTACAAGCTCTGGGGCAACATGACGATGAACCCGGTGAGCGCGATCACCGGGGCCACGATCGACCGCCTGCTCGGCGACCCGCTGGTGCGCGAGTTCTGCTCGGCCGTGATGCAGGAGGCGTCGGGGATCGGCGAGCGCATCGGCTGCGCCATCCAGCAGAGCGCCGAGGACCGGCACGCGATCACCGCCAGGCTCGGTGCGTTCAAGACCTCGATGCTGCAGGACGTGGAAGCCGGCCGCGCGCTCGAGCTGGACGCCATCGTCGGCGCGGTCCACGAGATCGGCCAGCGCCTGGGCATCCCGACACCGCATACCGGCGCACTGCTCGGCCTGACGCGCCTGTTCGCCCGTACGCGCGGCCTCTACCCGGAGGCTGCGCGATGAACATCCGGCGCAACTTCATCGGCGGGGCGTGGGTCGATGGCGCAGACCCGACGCCCGACATCAACCCGTCCGACACGCGCGACACGGTCGGCCTCTATGCCTGCGCGACGCGCGCGGACGCGGTCGCCGCGATCGACGCGGCCGAGGCCGCGTTCCCGGTCTGGTCCGCGACGACGCCCCAGCAGCGGGCCGACGTGCTCGACCGGGTGGCCAGCGAGTTGCTGGCGCGCCAGCAGGAGCTGGCGCAGCTGCTGGCGCGCGAGGAGGGAAAGGCGCTGGCGGACGCCCAGGGCGAAGTGGCGAACGCTGCCTACACCTTCAGGTTTTTCGCCGGCGAGGCCCTTCGCACGGCCGGCGAGCTGCTGGCCTCCACGCGGCCGGGGATGACGGTGGAGATCAGCCGCGAGCCTGTCGGCGTGGTGGGCGTCGTGACGCCGTGGAACTTCCCGATCGCGATCCCCGCGCGCAAGATCGCGCCGGCCCTGGCCTACGGCAACACGGTGGTCTTCAAGCCCGCCGAGCTGGTGCCGGCGAGCGCCTGGGCGCTGACCGAGATCCTGAGCCGCGCCGGGCTGCCCGACGGTGCCTTCAACCTGGTGATGGGCCCGGGCCGGGAGGTCGGCGGGCCGATGCTGTCCGACCCGCGGGTGGCCGCGGTGTCCTTCACCGGCTCGGAGGCGACCGGGCGCGTCGTGGCGCAGGCCTGCATCGGCCGCAGCGGGGCGATGGCGCGCTTCCAGCTCGAGATGGGCGGCAAGAACCCGCTGGTCGTCCTGGACGATGCCGACATCGAGAACGCGGTGAACTGCGCGGTCAACGGCGCCTACTACGCCACCGGGCAGCGCTGCACCGCCTCGTCGAGGCTCATCGTCTGCGAGGGCATCCACGACCGCTTCGTCGAGGCGGTGGTCGAGAAGCTGAAGACGCTGGTGGTCGGCGACGCCCGTGACCCGCGGACCACGATCGGCCCGGTGGTCGACCAGCGGCAGTTGGCCCAGGACCTGGACTACATCGCGCTCGGCCAGCGCGAAGGCGGCCGTCTGGTGTCCGGCGGCCGGGCCTGGCCCGAACGCGACGGCAAGCCCGGCTTCTACCTGGAGCCGGCCCTGTTCACCGAGACGACGAACGCGATGCGGATCAACCGCGAGGAGATCTTCGGCCCGGTGGCGGCGGTGATCCGCGTGCGCGACCCGGACGAAGCCCTGGCGGTGGCCAACGACACGGGCTTCGGCCTGTCGTCGGGCGTGTGCACCACGTCACTGAAGTGGGCGGCCCACTTCAAGCGCCATCTCCAGGCAGGCATGGTCATGGTCAACGCACCGACGGCCGGCGTCGACCCGCATGTGCCCTTCGGCGGGCGCAAGGGCTCGAGCTTCGGGCCGCGGGAGCAGGGTCGCCATGCGGCGGAGTTCTACACGACCCTGAAGACGGCCTACGTGCAGCCCTGAGGGGGCAGGGCGCCGGCAGGCGGCCGCCGACCGGAGCGCCGCGCCGCGACCGGCCGCTCAGAACGCCACGACCAGCGAGGTCGCGATCATCTGGTTCGACTTCTTGTACTCGCCCGACTTCACGTCGACGAACACCGGCTTGGTCGCGCCGTCGTGGCGCAGCTCGACCTTGAAGGTGGTGTGCAGGTTGAACAGGTACTTGAGGCCGACCGTGATCGCATAGCGGTTGGCGCCCTTGTCGCAACCGGCGATCGACGGGTCGACGTCGCAGCCGAGCGTCGCGTCGGGGCCGATGCCGTTGCGGTCGTCGGGCTCGGTGAAGCCGAACAGGCCGCCGCCGTTCTTGCTGTTGTTCAGGTAGTCGGCGCGCAGCAGCGCCTGCAGGCGCGGCGTGATCGCGTAGCCGGCCAGCCCGGACAGGCCCCACCACTTGCTGTCGCTCGGCTCGCCGGTCAGGCCGGCCAGCATCGAGGCGTTCTTCTGCCGCCCGGCGCTCAGCTGGCCCTGAAGGGTCCAGTCGCCGCGGGTGTAGTAGCCGTCGACCTCGAACAGGTCGATGCGGCTGTCGTCGCAACTGCCGTCGACGGCGCAGGCGTTGTAGTTGACTGCCTTGCCGTGGACACCTGCGAAGCCGACGCCCTCGTACTCGCCGCGCGAGTAGTCGACCCGGTAGGCGATCACCGGCGTCGTCTCACCGGCATCGCGCCGCGTCTCGTTCAGGTTGGCGACCACGGCGCGCACCCACCACTTGCCGCGCGTCAGGTCGACGCCGGCGCCGGTGTAGGCGAAGGGCAGCGTGAAGTCGTAGAGCAGGTTGTGCGAGGTGAGCGGGTTGAGCGTCGGCTGCTGGTACTCGTAGCCGGACCAGTCGGGGATCTGGCCGGCGATCAGCCGTGTCTGCAGGTCGGTGAGCGGGATCGACACCGTCGCCTCCTGCACGATGCCGCCGCCGATGCCTTCGCCGATGCCGCGGTTCGGGGTCAGCGTCAGGCGGAAGAGCGTGCCGCCCTCCAGCTCCTTCTTGATGTCGAGCGAGGCCGCGCCCATGAACGAGGTGTCGTACCAGTAGCCCTCGCTCTGCGAGTTGAGGAACTGGAAACCCGCCCGGTCCTGCAGACGGTTCCAGACGTAGACCGGCTCGATGTAGCCGCCGATCGTCAGGCCCTTGAGGCCGGCGGCCTCGATCATCTCCTCGAGCGCCTCCGTCTTCACCTGCACGCGGTTGAGCTCCTGCTGCTGCTCGGGCGTCATGCCCTGTTGCGCCGCCGCGAGGGCGGGCAGGGCGGCGGCGAGCGCCGCGGCGGCCAGCTTCCGGTCGATCATCTAGTCCTCCTTGGGTGCTTTTTCGGATGGAAACGGGTGGACGGGAACGCGAACGACGCGGCGCCTGCGGCGCGCCGCCGCCCGGCTGCGCGCACTGCCGCCGGCCGGGCGGCTAGCCGCCGCGCTGCGCCTGCGTGATGGCACGCATGCGTTCCCGTTCGGCGCGGGCGATCAGGTAGCTGGCGATGAGGACGCCGATCGCGACGACGACCACGATCACGGTCGCCATCGCGTTGACGCTCGGGTTCACGCCCAGGCGCGCGCGCGAGAAGATCACCAGCGGCATCGTGGTAGAGCCCGGACCCGAGAGGAATGCCGAGAGCACCACGTCATCGAGCGAGATCGTGAAGGTCAGCAGCCAGGCCGAGAGCAGCGCCTGGCCGATCATCGGCAGCGTGACCAGGGCGAAGACCTGGTTCGGCCGCGCGCCGAGGTCCATCGCCGCCTCTTCGAGCTGCGGGTTCAGGTCCTGCAGGCGCGACTGCACCACCACGGTCGCGTAGGCCATGCCGACCAGCAGGTGGCCGAGCCATATCGTCACCATCCCGCGTTCGGGGAAGCCGAAGGCGCGCTGCACCGAGACCAGGAACAGCAGCAGCGACAGGCCGACTATCACGTCGGGCATCACCAGCGGCGCGGTGACCATGCCCGAGAACGCGGTGCGGCCCTTGAAGCGCCGGTACTTCACCAGCGCGAAGGCGGCGAAGGTGCCGAGCACCACCGCGCAGGTGGCGGTGAGGAAGGCGATCTTCAGGCTGAGCCAGAGGCCGGCCAGCATCTCGCCGTCGCGCGCCAGTGCGGCGTACCACTTGAGCGTGAAGCCGGCCCAGAGGTTCGGCACCGGCGAGTCATTGAACGAGTAGACGACCAGCGCGACGATCGGGAGGTAGAGGAAGACGAAGCCGAGCAGCAGCCAGGCCTTGCCGAAGCCGCCGGCGAAGCGGGCGCCGAACAGGCTGCGGCGGCGGCGCGCCGACGGGTGCGTCTCGATCGGCGTGGTGCTCATCTGCGTGGCCCTTCGGAGGCTTCGGCCTGGTAGCGGTTGAAGAGGGCGATCGGCACCACGATCAGCAGCACCATCACGACCGCGACAGCGGCCGCCATCGGCCAGTCGTTGTTGCTGAAGAACTCGTCCCACAGCACGCGGCCGATCATCAGCGTCTCGGGCCCGCCGAGCAGCTCGGGGATCACGAACTCGCCGACGCAGGGGATGAACACCAGCATAGAGCCGGCGATGATCCCGGCCTTCGACAGCGGCACCGTGATGCGCCAGAAGGCGGACCAGGGCGTCGAGCCGAGGTCGGCCGCCGCCTCGAGCAGCCGCAGGTCCATCTTCGAGAGGTTCGCGAAGAGCGGCAGGATCATGAACGGCAGGTAGGTGTAGACCATGCCGAGCACGAGCGAGAAGGGCGTGTTCATCAAGCGGCCGGGCGAGGCGATCAGCCCGGCCGAGGCGAGCAGTTGGTCGAGCCCGAGGCCGATGATCGCGTTGGCGATCAGGCCGTTCTCCGACAGCAGGCCCTTCCAGGCGTAGACCCGCAGCAGGAACGAGGTCCAGAACGGCAGCATCACCAGCATCAGCAGCGCCGGCTGAACTGTCGACTTCGCGCGCGCCATGAAATAGGCGAACGGGTAGCCGATCGCCAGGCACAGCAGCGTGGTGATCGCCGCGTACTTGAGGCTGCGCAGGTAGGTGAAGAAGTAGAGCTCGTCCTCGAAGATGTAGAGGTAGGACGAGAGCTTGACCGTCAGCTGCACGACCCCGTCCTGCCAGGTCAGCAGGTCGCGGAAGGTGACGTTCTCCATCTCGCTGACGCTGATGCGCAGCACGATCAGGAACGGCAGCAGGAAGAACAGCAGCAGCCACAGCGTCGGCACGCCGATCACCAGGCTGCGGCCGCGCCACCAGCCGGGGCGGTGCGGGGCCGCGGCGCGGCGGCCGCGGGCGTCGGAGGGCGGCTGGTCGCTCACTGCGTCAGCACCACTTGGGCCCAGGGGTCCCAGGTCGCCCAGGCCTCATCGCCCCAGGTCAGGCGGTCCTCCGGGTGGCGGTCGGTGTTGGCCTGGCTGATCTTGAGCGTGGCGCCGCTCGGCAGCGCCAGGTGGAAGACGGTGAAGCTGCCGAAGTACGAGAGCTCGCGCACCGTGCCCCGGACGGCGTTGTAGCGGATCTCTTCCGGCGCGCGGCGCTGCGCCTTGATCTTCTCGGGCCGCACGGCCACCGTCACCGCCATGCCCTGCGTGCCGGTGATGCCGTGGCCGATGTAGTGCCGCACGTCGGCGCACTGGATCTCGCAGTGCCCCTCGGCATCGACCTCGAGCGTGCCGTCCATCAGGTTGACGTTGCCGATGAAGTCGGCGACGAAGCGGCTGCCCGGCGTCTCGTAGACGTCGCCCGGCGTGCCGACCTGGGCGATGCGGCCCTCTGTCATGATCGCGATGCGCGAGGCCATCGTCATCGCTTCTTCCTGGTCGTGGGTGACCATCACGCAGGTCACGCCGACCTTCTCGATGATGTTGACCAGCTCGATCTGCGTCTCTTCGCGCAGCTTCTTGTCGAGCGCGCCGAGCGGCTCGTCGAGCAGCAGCAGCTGGGGCTGCTTGGCCAGGCTGCGCGCGAGCGCGACGCGCTGCTGCTGACCGCCCGACATCTGGTGCGGCTTGCGCCGGGCGAGCTTCTCGAGCTGGACCAGCTTCAGCATCTGCTCGACGCGCGCGGCGACCTGGTCGCGCGGCAGCTTGTCGCGCCGCAGCCCGAAGGCGATGTTGTCCCACACCGACAGGTGCGGGAACAGCGCATAGGACTGGAACATCATGTTGATCGGCCGCTCGTACGGCGGCATGCCGGCGAGGTCCTGGCCGTTCAGCACGATGCGCCCCGAGGTCGGCGTCTCGAAGCCGGCCAGCATGCGCAGCAGCGTCGACTTGCCGCAGCCCGAAGGGCCGAGCAGCGCGAAGATCTCGCCCTTGGCGACCTCGAGCTCGACGTGGTTGACGGCGAGCGTGCCGCTGCCGTAGTCCTTCACGACATCGCGCACCTCGAGGTAGGCCCGCGGTTCGGCGCTCGTCATCGACGCCTCCTCCTCATCGTTTCCTCCGGTGATGTCCGGCCGCCCCGCATTCTGCGGCGGGCGCGGCCGCCTGGCCGGCCTACAGGCCGGTCTTGAACGAGGTGTACAGGCGCGTCATCGTGCGGCGGATGTCGCTGCTGATCGCGTCGGGTGCCTGCATCGTCTTCATCGCCTCCGCACTGAGGAAGACGGCCGGGTTGTTCGCCACCTCGGGCCGCACGAACTTCAGCGACTCCTTGTTCGGGTTCGCGTAGAAGACCTTGTTGGTCAGGCCTGCATGCACCTCGGGCTTCAGGATGTAGTTGATGAAGGCGTGCGCGTTCTCCGGGTGCGGCGCGTCCGCCGGGATCACCATCACGTCAAAGAACAGCACGCCGCCGGTCTTCGGGATCAGCGTCTCGATGTTCTGGCCGGTCTTGCCGTCGATCGCGCGCTGGCGTGCGATGCTGATGTCGCCCGACCAGCCCAGCGCCAGGCAGATCGAGCCGTTGGCCATGTCGTTGATGTAGCCCGACGAGCTGAACAGGGTCACGTAGGGGCGGATGCCGGACAGCAGCGTGCCGACACCGGCATAGTCGGACGGCGACTTGCTGTAGGGCGCCTTGCCGAGGTAGTGCATCGCCGCCGGGATCACCTCGGTCGGCGAGTCGAGCACGCTGACGCCGCAGCTCTTGAGCTTCGAGAGGTACTCCGGCTTGAACACCAGGTCCCAGGCGTTGTCGGGCAGCGGCGTGCTGCCGAGCGCCGCCTTGACCTTGTCGACGTTGATGCCGACCGTGGTGTAGCCCCAGAGCCAGTCGACCTGGTACTGGTTGCCCGGGTCGAGCTTGGCGAGCTGCTCCTGCAGCGCCGGGTCGAGGTTCTTGAGGTTCGGGATCTTGCTCTTGTCGAGCTTCATCAGCAGGCCGCCGTCGGCCTGGATCTTGGCCCAGTAAGAGGACGGCACGACAACGTCGTAGCCGGTGCGGCCGGCGACCATCTTCGCGTGCAGGGTCTCGTTGCTGTCGAAGTTGTCGTAGCGCACCTTGATGCCGGTCTCCTTCTCGAAGCCGGCCAAGGTCTCGGTGCCGATGTAGTCGGACCAGTTGTAGACGTTGAGGACCTTCTCTTCCTGCGCCAGCGCCGGCGCGGACGCACAACAGGCAATCGCGAGGGCAGCGAGGACGCGTCTCAGGCGGGCGGGAGGCGGACAGGGAAGGGGCATCGAGGAAGCTCCGCGTCGGGGTGGATCGTCAAGGAGAAGGTCGGCCCATGGCCGACCGGCGGTCAGCAAGATGCGGACCCGCAACGATGCAGGCGTGCATCGGCCCGGCCACGCACCCCTGCCCGCTGCGCGAAGGTCAGCGGTTGGCCTTGAAGTTCGTGAAGGTCCGCGTGACGAGGCGCCGTGTGGCCTGGTCGGGCGAGCCCGGCGGGATCATGCTCGCCAGCCCGGCCTCGTCGGGGAAGACGGCCGGGTCGTTCGCGATCTCCGGCCTGACGAAGGGGCGCGAGGCCTTGTTCGGGTTGGCGTAGAACACCGCGTTGGTCAGCGAGGCGTGTACCTCGGGCTTCAGGATGTAGTTGATGAAGGCGTAGGCGTTCTCTGGGTGCGGGGCATCGGCCGGGATCGCCATCGTGTCGAAGAACAGCAGGCCGCCGGTCTTCGGCAGCAGCACCTGCAGGTTCTGCGGCTGCTTCGCCTGGGCCGCCTTGTCCTTGGCGATCATGATGTCGCCCGACCAGCCGATCACCGCGCAGATGTTGCCGCGCGCCATCTGGTCGATGTAGTCGGAGCCCGAGCCGGCGAAGCGCGAGACGTTGGGGCGGATGGCCTTCAGCATGTCGCCGGCGGCCTTGTAGTCGTCGGCGCTGTTGCTGTACGGGTCCTTGCCGATGTACTTGAGCGCGATCGGCAGGATCTCGGACGCCGAGTCGAGCACCGTGATGCCGCAGCCCTTGAGCTTGCTCGCGTACTCGGGCTTGAAGACGAGGTCCCAGGCGTTGTCGGGCATCGGCGTGTTGCCGAGCGCCTTCTTGACCTGGTCGGCGTTGATGCCGACCGTCGTGTAGCCCCACAGCCAGTCGACCAGGTGCGCGTTGCCCGGGTCGACCTTGGCGAGCTGGGCCTCGATCGCCGGGTCGAGGTTCTTGAGGTTCGGGATCTTGCTCTTGTCGAGCTTCAGCAGCAGGCCGGCCTGGATCTGCATCTTCGCGAAATGCGAGCCGGGCACGACGATGTCGTAGCCCGACTTGCCGGCGACCAGCTTGGCGTGCAGCGCCTCGTTGCTGTCGAAGTTGTCGTAGCGCACCTTGATGCCGGTCTCCTTCTCGAAGCCGGCGATCGTGTCGGCGCCGATGTAGTCGGCCCAGTTGTAGACGTTGACCACCTTGTCCTCGGCGGCCTGCGCCGCGTCCGCGGCGAGAGCCAGCGCGAGGGAGGTGAGCAGGGCGGGGAAGGCACGTGTCATGGTGGCTTGCCAGTCAGCAGTGAGGGAGTGGAGGATCGGCGGCCCGTCGCGGGCGCGTCGGGCTAGGCCCGTCCGCGCCGGCGCAGATCCGCGTGCGTCAGGTCCAGGCAGCGGCGGATGAGTTCCACCATCTCGTCGATCTGTGCGACCGTCATCACGAGCGGCGGCGCGACGATCATGCGGTCGCCGACCGCCCGCATCACCAGGCCGTTGGCGAAGCAGTGGCTGCGGCAGAGCATGCCCACCCCGTCCTCTGCCGGGAAGGGCTCGCGCCCCGCCTTGTCGCGCACCAGCTGCAGCGCGGCCATGAGGCCGCAGGTGCGCGCCTCGCCGACCAGCGGGTGCTCGGCCAGCTCGGCATAGCGGCGCGCCAGGTGGGGGCCGGTCTCGTCACGCACCCGCTCGACCAGGCCCAGCTCACGGATCAGCCGGATGTTGGCCAGCCCGACCGCGCAGGCCACCGGGTGGCCCGAGTAGGTGTAGCCGTGCTCGAACTCGCCGCCCTTCTCGATCAGCACCTTCGCCACCCGGTCGCCGACCAGCACGCCGCCCAGCGGCACGTAGCCCGAGGTAACGCCCTTGGCGAAGGTCATCAGGTCGGGCCGGAAGCCGAAGCGCTCGCTGCCGAACCAGTGGCCGGTGCGGCCGAAGCCGCAGATCACCTCGTCGCTGACGATCAGGATGCCGTGGCGGTCGCAGATGCGCTGGATCTCGGGCCAGTAGCTGTCGGGCGGCACGATCACGCCGCCGGCGCCCTGCACCGGCTCGCCGATGAAGGCGGCCACCTTGTCGGCGCCGATCTCGAGGATCTTCTCCTCCAGCCAGCCGGCGGCGACGCGGCCGAAGGCCTCGCGGTCCATCCCGCCGCCCAGCGCGTACCAGTGCGGCTGCTCGATGTGCACGATGCCGGGGATCGGCAGGCCGCCCTGGGCGTGCATCGCCTCCATGCCGCCGAGCGAGGCACCTGCCATCGTCGAGCCGTGGTAAGCGTTGCGGCGGCTGATGATCACCTGGCGCTCGGGCTGCCCCTGCAGGTCCCAGTAGCGCCGCGCCATGCGCACGATCGTGTCGTTGCCTTCGGAACCGGAGCCAGTGAAGAACACGTGCTGGAACGAGGGCGGCGACACCTCGGCCAGCAGCTCGGCCAGCTCGATCGCCGGCGGCGTCGCGGTCTGGAAGAAGGCGTTGTAGAAGGGCAGCGTGCCCATCTGCCGGGTCGCCGCCTCGATCAGCGCCGGCTGGCCGTAGCCGACGTTGACGCACCACAGGCCGCTCATCGCGTCGAGGATGCGCTGGCCCTCGCTGTCGCGCAGGTAGATGCCCTCGCCGGAGACGACGATGCGCGAGCCCTTCTCGGCCAGCGCCTTGAAGTCGGTGAAGGGGTGCAGGAAGTGGGCAGCGTCGGCGGCCTGCCAGTCCTTGGTGCTGCGGCCGGCGGCGGGAGCGGTTGGAGCGTTCATCACGGGTCCTCGGTTCAGACGTGCAGCAACAGGTGCTCGCGCTCCCAGGGGGAGATGACCTTCATGAACTCGGCGTACTCGATCTCCTTGACCTCGGTGTAGACGGTGACGAAGGCCTCGCCGAGCACGGCCGCGAGGTCGCGCTCGTTGCGCAGCAGCGCGAGCGCCTCGCCGAGGCTGCGCGGCAGCTGGAAGTCACCGAGGTAGGCGTTGCCGCGGCACTCGGGGGTCGGCTCGATGTGGTTCTTGATGCCGAGGTAGCCGCAGGCCAGCGTGGCGGCGAGCGCCGCGTAGGGGTTGGCGTCGGCGCCGATGACGCGGTTCTCGACCCGCCGCGAGGCGGGGGTGGCCAACGGCGAGCGGATGCCGACGGTGCGGTTGTCGGTACCCCACTGGATGTTGATCGGGGCCGCATTGCTGCGCACCAGGCGGCGGTAGCTGTTGACGTAGGGCGCGAACAGCGCCATCGCCGCCGGGATGTACTTCTGCAACCCGCCCACGTACCAGTAGAACTCGCGGCTCGGGCTGCCGTCCTCGTTGCTGAACAGGTTGCGCCCGCTCGCCTCGTCGACCAGGCTCTGGTGGATGTGCATCGCGCTGCCCGGCTCGCCGGCGATCGGCTTGGCCATGAAGGTGGCGAACATGTCGTGGCGCAGCGCCGCCTCGCGCACCGTGCGCTTGAAGAAGAACACCTCGTCGGCCAGCCCGAGCGGGTGGGCGTGGAAGAAGTTGATCTCCATCTGGCCGGCGCCGATCTCGTGGATCAGCGTGTCCACGTTCAGCTCCATCTGCTCGCAGTAGGCGTAGATGTCCTCGAACAGCGGGTCGAACTCGTTGACGGCGTCGATCGAGTAGGCCTGGCGCGAGGTCTCGGCGCGCCCGCTGCGGCCGATCGGCGGCTTCAGCGGCTGGTCGGGGTCGGAGTTGCGCGCGACAAGGTAGAACTCGAGCTCGGGCGCGACCACCGGCGACCAGCCCTCGGCCTCGTAGAGATCGCAGACGCGGCGCAGCACCGAGCGTGGCGCGAAGGGCACCAGCACGCCGTTGCGGTCGAAGCAGTCGTGGATCACCTGGGCGGTCGGGTCGGTGGCCCAGGGCACGATGCGCACCGTCGCCGGGTCCGGACGCAGGTGCATGTCCTGGTCGGTCGGGCTGATCACGTCGTAGTAGGGCCCCTGCTCGGGGAACTCGCCGGTGACGCCCATCGCGACGACCGCCTCCGGCAGGCGCATGCCGCGGTCCTCGGTGAACTTCTCGCGCGGCAGGATCTTGCCGCGCGCCACGCCGGTGAGGTCGGGCACCAGGCATTCGATCTCGGTCACCCGGCGCTCGTCGAGCCACTGCTCCAGGTCACCGAAGCTCATCTTGTTCTCTCCCACCGACATGCATCAACCCTGAAGTTGCCGAGACAACAGTCTGGCACGAAGCCGCGGGCGGCCGTCATCCGGCGCGGGCGGCGCGGCCTGCGCGATAGGCGCGACAGGCCTCGCCGAAGGCCGCGAAGAGGCGCCGCGACACCGGGTTGTCCGCCGCGCGCCACTCCGGGTGCCACTGCACGCAGAGGTTGAAGCCGGCGGCCTGCGGGGCCGAGAACGCCTCGACCAGGCCGTCGGGCGCGCGGGCCTCCACCCGCAGCCCCGGCGCCAGCAGGCGCACGCCCTGGCCGTGGATCGAGTTCACCTCGAAGCCCGGCGCGCCGACGATGCCGGCCAGCACGCCGCCCGGCGCCACCTCCACGACGTGAGCCGGGCCGTACTGGCGCTCGGCGTCGCCGTCGGGCGCGGCGCGGTGGTCGCGGTGGCCCGGCTGCTCCTGCACCGCCTGGTACAGCGAGCCGCCGAGCGCCACGTTGGCCTCCTGTGCGCCGCGGCAGATCGCGAACAGCGGAATGCCGCGCGCGAGCACCTTGGGAATCAGCGGCAGGGTCCAGTCGTCGCGCTCGGGGTCGAGCGGCAGCGTGGAGTCGTGCACCGCCTCGCCGAAGTGGCTCGGGTGCACGTTCGACGGCGAGCCGGTCAGCAGCAGGCCGTCGGCCAGGTCGAGCAGGGTGTCGAACTGGTCGCTCGTGGTCGACGGCGCGACCAGCGGCAGGCAGCCTGCCAGGCGCACCGCGTCGACGTACTTGCGGCCGGCGACGTGGAAGGGGTGCTGGCCCAGCATGCGGTTGCAGGCCGGGATCAGCACGACGGGCGGGGTGGGCTCGGGCTTCACGTCGGTGCGGCGGGGCGAAGAGGCCGATTGTCGGCTGGTGCTCGCCTGACGCCAGGGGCGGGCGCAGACAGCGCCGCCGACGCGGCTGGCGGGGCCGGCCCGCTGCCGCAAGCGGCATGCCACCGGGGCGCGGCGCCCCAGGCGGCCGTCACAGCAGGTCCCTCAGGCGGTGGTAGGCCATGCCGAGCACCAGCGAAGGCGTGCGCAGCCAGCGCCCGCCCGGAAAGCGGCGGTGCCGCAGGCGGGCGAAGGTGTCGAAGCGCGTCGCGTCGCCCGCCATCGCCTCGGCGACGACACGCCCGGCTAGGCCGGTCAGGGCCAGGCCATGCCCTGAGAAGCCCTGCATGTAATAGACGTTGCCCGGTGCGCCCGCCGCCGCGCCGCGGTCGGCGGCACCTGGGGCGGGCAACCGACCGAAGTCGGGCGCGCGGTTCATCGAGATGTCGACGAAGCCGCCCCAGGCATATTCGACCTCCACGTCGGCCAGCTGAGGAAAGCTGCGCCGCAGGCGGCGTCGCATGCTCTCGACCAGGTCGCGCGGCGTCACCGTGCTGTAGCTGACGCGACCGCCGTAGAGCAGCCGGTGGTCGACCGTGGGGCGGAAGTAGTCGAGGACGAAGTTGGTGTCGCAGACCGCCGAGCCGGACGGGACGAGTGCCACCGCGCGTTCCGGCGCCATCGGCCGCGTGCAGACGATGTAGGTGCCGACCGGCATGATCCGCGCCTCCAGCGCCGGCGCGATGCCCTGCAGGTAGACATTGCCGGCCAGCAGCACCTGGCGCGCGCGCAGCGTCCCGCCCGGGGTGTGCAGCGTGCAGACCCGGCCCTGTTCCAGCCGCGTCACCGGCGAGCCCTCGTGCAGGCGCACGCCGCGCGACGCGGCGGCGCGTGCGAGGCCGAGCGCGTACTTCAGCGGGTGCAGGTGGCCCGAGCGCGGGTCGTGCAGCCCGCTGTGGAAGCGCGGGCTGGCGATCCATCGCGGCAGCTCGGCCGGCTCGATCCAGCGCGTGTCGAAGGCGTAGACCTCGCGCATGCGCCCGGCCCAGGCGCGCAGCGCGGCGGCCTTGCGCGCGTCGACGGCCAGGCCCAGGTAGCCGGGTCGCCAGTCGCAGTCGATGCCGAACTGCGCGATGCGCTCGCCGATCAGGTCGAGCGCCTCGAGCGTCATCGCCCAGACGCGCCGTGCCTCGTCGAGGCCGAGCTGGGCCTCGATGACGTCCTGGTCGCAGGCCAGGCCGTGGATCGCCTGCCCGCCGTTTCGGCCCGAGGCGCCCCAGCCCAGCTCGCGCGCCTCGAGCAGCGTGACCGCGAAGCCGCGCCCGGCCAGTTCGATCGCCGCCGACAGGCCGGCCAGCCCGCCGCCGACGATCGCGACATCGGCTTCGGCGGCGCCGGCGAGCGCCGGCCAGGCCGCGTCACGCGCGGCGGTCGCGGCGTAGTAGGAATGCAGGCTGAGCGCGCGGTCGGCTTCGAGGAAGCGCATGCGCGCGGGTCGCCCGGGCGTCGAGGGCCTGCGGCTCAGGCGACCCGCTTCAGCGCGTCCGACAGGGCGCCGACCAGGCGGTCGATCTGCGACCGCTCGATGATCAGCGGCGGCGACAGCGCGATCGTGTCGCCGGTCGAGCGCAGCAGCACGCCCTGTTCCCAGAGGTCGAGGAAGACCGAGAAGGCGCGCTTGCCCGGCTCGCCCGGCCGCGGCGCGAGCTCGACCGCCCCGACGAGGCCGATGTTGCGGATGTCGATCACGTGCGGCAGGCCCTTCAGCGCGTGCAGCGCCTCGCCGAAGTAGCGCTCCAGCTCGGCCGCGCGCGTCAGCAGCCCGTCGTCGGCGTAGGTCTCGAGCGTCGCGAGCCCCGCGGCGCAGGCCAGCGGGTGCGCCGAGTAGGTGTAGCCGTGGAAGAACTCGATCAGGTGCTCCGGCCCGTTCATGAACGCGTCGTGCACGAAGCCGCGCGTCAGCACCGCGCCCATCGGCACCGCGCCGTTGGTGATGCCCTTGGCCAGGCACATCAGGTCGGGCGTGACGCCGAAGCGCTGGGCGGCGAAGGGCGCACCGGTGCGGCCGAAGCCGGTGATGACCTCGTCGAAGATCAGCAGGATGCCGTGCCGGTCGCAGATCTCGCGCAGGCGCTGCAGGTAGCCCTGCGGCGGCAGCAGCACGCCGGTCGAGCCGGCGACCGGCTCGACGATCACCGCGGCGATCGTCGAGGCGTCGTGCAGCGCCACCAGGCGCTCGAGGTCGTCGGCGGCTTCGGCGTAGTGCGCCGGCTGGCCGAACGAGAACGCGTTGCGCGGGTCGTGGGTGTGGCGGATGTGGTCGACGCCGGCCAGCAGGTGGCCGAACATCTTGCGGTTGCTGACGATGCCGCCGACCGAGATGCCGCCGAAATTGACCCCGTGGTAGCCGCGCTCGCGGCCGATCAGGCGGGTGCGCTGGCCCTCGCCGCGCACGCGGTGGTAGGCGAGCGCCATCTTCAGCGCGGTCTCGACCGCCTCCGAGCCGGAGTTGGTGAAGAAGGCCTTGTTCAGTTCCGGCGGCGCCAGCGCCGTCACCGCGTTGGCCAGCTCGAAGGCCTTCGGGTGGCCCATCTGGAAGGGCGGCGCGTAGTCGAGGTCGGCAGCCTGCTCCTGGATGGCGCGCACGATCTTCGGCCGCGCGTGGCCTGCGTTGACGCACCAGAGTCCGGCAGCACCATCGAGCACCTGGCGGCCCTCCGGCGTCCAGAAGTACATGCCCTCGGCGCGCGACAGCAGGCGCGGCGCCTGCTTGAACTGGCGGTTGGCGGTGAAGGGCATCCAGAACGCGTCCAGCGCGGGGGCGCTGGAACCGGTGGCGGCCGCGGCGGCGCGGGCCTGCTCGCTCACGGTGCCAGCGGCGGTGTCGGCGGCGGTCTCGACGGGTGGGGTCATCTGGCTTCTCCGGTGCGCGCGCCTTCCGGTCGCGCGAGACTGCAAGTCTAGTGCTCGCCCTGACTTGACGCGCCGCGCAGGACCGGCCGAGCATGCGCCGCCGTCGACCGCAGGCGGTGCAGACGAAGGGATGGCATGGCCGACGACGATGCGCTGCTCGCCGACTGGCGCGAACGCGCGCTGGCGATGGAACGCGAAGCCGCGCGCGCGGTGATCGGCCAGGCGCGCGTGATCCGGATGCTCTGCATCGCCGTCTTCGCGCGCGGCCACGTGCTGCTGCAGGGTGACGTCGGCGTCGGCAAGACGACGTTGCTGCGCGCCTTCGCGCGCGTGCTCGGCGGCCGCTTCGCGCGCACCGAGGGCACGATCGACCTGATGCCCAACGACCTCGTGTACTACACCTACATCAGCGCCGACGGGCGCCCGGCGGTCGAGCCGGGGCCGCTGATCCAGCACGGCGAGGACCTGGCGATCTTCTTCTTCAACGAGATCAACCGTGCCCGCCCGCAGGTGCACGCGCTGCTGCTGCGCGTGATGGCCGAGCGCAGCGTGCAGGCCTTCAACCGCGAGTTCCGCTTCCCGCACCTGCTGGTCTTCGCCGACCGCAACCGGGTCGAGCGCGAGGAGACCTTCGAGATCTCGTCGGCCGCGCGCGACCGCTTCATGATGGAGATCACGATCGATGCGCCGGCCGGCGACGCCGAGCGGGCGCAGCTGATGTTCGACCCGCGCTTCCACGACACCGACCGCCTGATCGGCTCGCTCGGCGAGGCGATGGTCCCGCACAGGGAGCTCAACGGCGTGGCCGAGCGCATCCAGCGCGCGATCGGCGCTTCGCCGGCGCTGCAGCAGTACGCGCTGCGCCTGTGGCGCGCGACCGCGGCGCCGCACGAATGCGGCGTCGAGCTGCCGGAGCTCGAGGCCTCGCAGCTGATGCTCGCCGGCGCCAGCCCGCGCGGCATGGGCATGCTGCTGCGCGCCGCGCGGGTGGCCGCCTGGCTCGACGGGCGCAGCTATGCGACGCCGGAGGACCTGCAGGCGGTGTTCGTCGAGACCGTCGCGCACCGGCTGGTCTTCCAGCCGGTGTACGAATTGCGGCGGCCCGAGATTGTCGGCCCGCTGATGGCCGGCATCCTGGCCGGCGTGCCGGCGCCCTGACGCGCCGGACGGCAGGCCTCAGACCGGACGCCGGACGCGCGCGATGGCCAGCGACCCGAAGCAGGCAGTCTCGCCCCCGGCGCCGGTGCGCGAGTTCCACTACCGCTTCCGCGAGCCGGCACGCGGCCATTTCCCCGGTCATCACCGCAGCACGCGCGGCGAGACCGGCTTCGAGTTCCGCGGCCATGCGCCGCTGCTCGACGCCCCCGACCCGCGCCGGCTCGACCTGCACGCGAGCCTGCGCGACCCCTTCGGCGGCTGGACGGTGCGCGTCTACGCCCAGCGGCGCGCGGTGCCGGTGGTGCTGGTGGCCGACCTCTCGGCCTCGATGGGCTTCGTCGGCACCCGGCGCAAGCTCGAGGTCGTCGCCGATTTCGTCGAGAGCCTGGCCTGGTCGGCCTGGCGCACCGGCGACAGCTTCTCCTTCGTCGGCTGTGACGAGGCGGTGCGCCCCGAGTGGCTGCTGCCCGCCACGCGCAGCCGCGCGGCCGGCACGCCGCTGGCGGCCCGGCTGCGCGCCTTCGAGCCCGCCGGCGGCTCGGCCGCCGGGCTGCTGCAGGCGCACCTGCACCTGCGGCGCCAGCGCTCGATCGTCTTCCTCGTCTCCGACTTTCACCTGCCCCCGTCGCAGCTCGACGCGCTGCTGGCGAGCCTGGCGACGCATCAGCTGGTGCCGGTGGTGGTCTGGGACGCGGCCGAGTTCGACCTCGGCGAGCGGCGCGGCATCGCCCATGCGGTCGACGCGGAGAGCGGCGAACGGCGCCTCGTCTGGTGGCGGCCGGCGCTGCGCGAGACCTGGGCGCGGCAGCATGCCGGGCGGCGTGAGGCGCTGCAGCGGCGCTTTCGCGCCCAGCGCCTCGACGCGCTGTGGATCGAAGGCGCGTTCCGCGCCGAGGACGTGACGAGGCACTTCCTGTCGTGAAGCAGCGGCAGGTCTCCGGCGGCGACACGGTGGCCTCCCACCGCGGTGAGGCTGCGCCCGCAGACTGCGGCGCGAGCCCCGCGGTATGCCGCAACGTACACGCGGTGGTCGCCCGCAGCGGAAGCCGCACGGTCGACCGGACGGTCCTCCGCACAGTCGCCTGCGCGGTGGCCCGCGCGGTGCACGGGGCGGCACCCCGCACGGCATCCCGCCTGGTGTTCGGCTTGGGTCTCGCAGGGGCCGCGCTCGGCGTCACGACCGCCCAGGCCGCCGAGCGGCTGCTCGCGGCGCAGGCCGATGCGCCGCGCGCCTACGGGCACACGGTGGGCGACGTCGTCACGCGCCGGGTGCAGGTCACCGTGCCCGAGGGCCTGCACCTCGACGCCGACTCGCTGCCCAGCGCCGGCCAGCGCGGGCGGGCCCTGGAGCTGCGCGAGGTGGACTGGCGGGCCGTCGACGCCGGGGCAGGGCGCTATGAGCTGCGCCTGCGCTACCAGGTCTTCCTCTCGCCGCCCGAGGCGCGGACCTTCGAGATGCCGACCCTGCGGCTGCGCTTCATCGGCAGCCCGCGCGACCAGGACCTGCTGATCGACGCCTGGCCGGTCAGCGTCGCGCCGCTGGTGCCGGTCGAGGTCTCGCCGCGCCGCGGCCTGGGTGAGCTGCAGCCCGACATCGCGCCACCCGCGATCGACACCCAGCCGACGACCACCCGCCTCGCCCTCTACGGCCTCGGGCTGGCCGCCGGCGCCGCCTACCTCGCGGTGGTCTACCTCGGCTGGCCGGCCTGGATGCGCCGGCAGCGGCCGTTCGGCCGCGCCTGGCGCCGCCTTGCGACGCTGCCGGCGACGCTGCCGGCCGCGCAATGGCAGGCCGCGGCGCGCGAGCTGCACCAGGCGCTCGACGCGACGGCCGGCCACACCGTGTTCGCGCAGGGGGTCGATGCCTTCATCGCACAGCGTCCGCGCTTCTCGCCGCTGCGCGAGGACCTGCTGGCGTTCTTCGTCGCCTCGCGGACGGCCTTCTTCGGCGGCGACGCCGGCCTGCGCGAGACGGCCTTGCTGCGGCGGCTGGGGCGGCGCGCACGCGATATCGAAAGGGGCTCGGCGTGAGGCACGCGCCAGCGGCTGCCCAGGCCTGCGGCGCACGACCGCCGAGCGCCGCCCGGCGGCGGAGGCAGTGGCGATGACCGGGCTCCCGCAGCTTGGCTTCGACTGGCCCTGGCTGCTGCTCGCGCTGCCGCTGGCCTTGCTGCCGCTGGTGGCGCCCGCGGGACGCAGCGTCCGCTACTCGTCGCTGGCGCTGATGCCGCAAGACCGCGCCTCGTCGCTGCTGCGCTGGCTGCTGCGCGGCGCGGCGGTGCTCGCGCTGGCAGCGCTGATCGTCGCCGCCGCGGGCCCCTACCGTCCGGAGTACGAGATCGAACGCATCGGCACCGGCGCCGAGATCGTGCTGCTGCTCGACCGCAGCCGCAGCATGGACAACGCCTTCGCCCGCGCGCAGCCGAAGGACGAGCCGCCGGTGCGCGGCCTCGGCGCGACCGCGCTCGAGGCCTACGTCCGCAACTCGCAGCACCGGGCCGGGCGTTCGAAGGGCGAGGTGGCGCGCGAGATGCTGGCCGAGTTCGCCGCGCGACGCACCCAGGACCGCTTCGCGATGACCGTCTTCAGCACGCTGCCGGTCCCGGTGCTCGACTTCACGAGCAAGCCCGAGGCGATCCAGGCCGCGATCGCCGCCGGCAACATCGGCCGCGGCCTGTCGGACACCGACATCGGCCTGGCGCTGCAGGCGGGTCTGGCCCGCTTCGAGGGCCGGCCCTACACCGGATCGCGCATCGTGCTGCTGGTCTCCGACGGCGGCGACCATGTCGGCGCCGATGCACAACGCGCGATCGCCGACCTGGCGCGTCGGCAGCGCGTCTCGATCTACTGGATCTATATCCGCTCGGCGCGCAGCCCGGGCCTGAGGGCCACGCCCGACGAGTCGAAGGCGGCGATGGACGCAGTGCCCGAGTACTTCCTGAACCGCTTCTTCGAGAGCCTGGGCACGCCCTACAAAGCCTACGAGGCCGACAACCCCGACGCGCTGCAGGCCGCGATCGACGACGTCGACCGGCTGGAAGACCTGCCGATCGCCTACCGCGAGACGATGCCGCGGCGCGACCTGGCACCGCTCGGCTACGCCATCGCGCTCGCGTCGGTGCTGCTGCTGCTCGGGGCCAACCTGCGGGAACTGCATCGCTGGGCGCCGGCGCGGCCGTCGCCGGAGGCGGGAGCGGCGACCGCGCTGCGTCCCCGGCCGAAGGGGGCAGGGCGATCGTGAACGCGCGCCACGTCACGCGCGCGGTGCTGGGCGCGATGCTCCTGCTCTTTGCCGCAGCCTCCTTCGACGGCGCGCGCTGGCTCCAGCAGCAGCGCTGGAACCAGGCGATCACGGAAGGCCCCTTGCCACCGGAGGACCGGCCACAGCCGGCCGAAGTCCGCTTCGCGCAGGCCCAGGCGCGTGCCGTCAGCGGTGACGTCGATGCGGCACTCGACCGCTACCGCGCGCTGCAGACCGACCCGACGCTCGGCCAGGCCGCGCGCTACAACAGCGCCAACCTGCTGCTGCGCCAGGCGCAGGAGGTGCGCCAGGGCGCGCAGCCGGGGCAGGCGATCCCGCTGATCGAGCTGGCCAAGGAAACCTACCGCGAGATCCTGCGCCGCGAACCGCAGGACTGGCCCGCCCGCTACAACCTCGAGCGCGCCCAGCGCCTGCTGCCCGACCCCGAGCCGGGCGAGGCCTCTGAGGGCTCGGTGCGCGAGGCAGAACGCGCGCCGACGACGATGCGTGCCTACGCGCCGGGATTGCCATGAACACCCGACTTCAGCGCCTGGGCGACAGCCTGCGCCGGCATGCCGACCGCGCCTTGCTCGCCAGCGCGGCGCTGCTGCTGGCGGGCTGCCTGTTCGCGCCTTCGTGGCCGATCGAGCGCGATCTCTACGACGAGATCGTCGTGCTCGACGTGACGCAGAGCATGAACGTGCCCGATGCGCAGATCGGCAGCGCGGCCGCCTCCCGGCTCGACGCGGCCAAGCACGCGCTGCGCGAGATCCTCGCCCGCCTGCCGTGCGGCTCGCGCATCGGCTGGGGCGCGTTCACCGAGCACCGCCTGCTGCTGCTGATCGAGCCGATCGAGGTCTGTGCCCATCTCGGCGAACTGCGCGCCACGCTGGCGGCGATCGACCACCGCATCGCGTGGAGCGGCAACAGCGAGGTCGCGAAGGCCGTCCACGCATCGATCCGCACCGCCCGGCAGGTGCCGGGCACGCCGGCGCTCGTCTTCGTCACCGACGGCCATGAGGCGCCGCCGCTCAACCCGCGCTACCGCCCGCGCTTCGACGGCCAGCCGGGGGAGGTGGCAGGGCTCATCGTCGGCGTCGGCTCCCTGCTGCCCTCACGCATTCCGAAGATCGACCCGAGCGGGCGGCCGCTCGGCTACTGGGGCGCCGACGAGGTGCTGCAGACCGACCCGCGCAGCCTCGGCCGCGCCGGCAGCCTGAGCGGCGAGCAGCTCGTCGACGACGGAGCCGAGCCCGCGGCCACGCCACTGCCCGGCGCGACCCCCGGCAGCGAGCACCTGTCGGCGCTGCGCGAGGCCTATCTGCAGCTGCTGGCGGGCGAGACCGGGCTGCGCTACCACCATTTCGCGAGCACCGATGCCCTCGCCGCGGCGATGACCGACGCATCGCTGGCGCGGCCCGTCGTCGCGCGCACGCCGCTGGCGCCGCTGCTGGCCCTCGTCGCACTGGGGCTGCTGCTGGCCCGCCATCGCCGGGCGTTGCAGCGCCTTTTGCGTGCGGGTTTCTCGCCACTGAGGGGGGCTGCGAGTGCGACATACAATCCGCGCCCGTAGGTATGCGCAAGACCGGTTCGCTTTGAGGTCTCTCTCCCCATCCACCCTGCACAAGGGTCGGCCAGGTTCGAACTCCCCGGGTTGACGTTTCTTGAGTGTTCCTGCCATGCAGGCGGTTCGCCTGTGCCTTTTCAACTTTCGAGGACTTCAAACCCCATGAGCACCCAGACCGGAACCGTCAAGTGGTTCGACGATGGCAAGGGCTACGGCTTCATCACCCCCGACGGCGGCGGCAAGGACCTGTTCGCGCACTTCAGCGAGATCCAGGGCAGCGGCTTCAAGTCGCTGCAAGAAAACCAGAAGGTCGAGTTCGAGGTGAAGCAGGGCCAGAAAGGCCCGCAGGCCGCGGCCATTCGCCCGCTCTGATCGGCTGGTGCGGCACCGGCCGTGCAGCCGGTGCCCCCAGGAAGAACCGCGGCCTCGGCCGCGGTTTTCGTTTGTGGACCACCCAGGCGTTCAGGCCGGCCCGGCGGCCTGCGCGACGCGCCCGCAGAGATAGGTCCAGACGAAGTGCGCCGCGGCGAGCGTCGTGAGATCGGCGTGGTCGTAGGCCGGCGCGACCTCCACGCAGTCCATGCCGACGAAGGGCAGGTCGGCCAGCGCCTCGAGCACCGTCAGCACCTGCGAGGTCGAGAGCCCGCCCGGCTCCGGCGTCCCGGTACCGGGCGCGAAGGCCGGGTCGAGGCAGTCGATGTCGAGGCTCAGGTAGACCGGCGGGTCGCCGGCCGCACGCAGGCGGGCGCGGAAGTCGTCGAGCATCGGCGCCCAGGCCTGGCGGCTTTCCACGCCGCGCAGCGCGCGGGCGGTGAGGATCGTGCCGCCGCGGGTCGCGACGAACTCGCGCGCCTCGCGGTCGCCGGCCGAGCGGATCCCGATCTGCAGGAAGCACTGCGGTTCGACCAGCCCGTCACGGAAGGCCTCGCTGACCCAGGTGCCGTGGCCGCTCGGCTCGCCGAAGTGGTCGCTCCAGGTGTCGCAATGGGCGTCGAAGTGGATCACGGCCAGCGGCCGCCCGAGCCAGGCGCGGTAGGCCGCCAGCAGCGGCAGCGTCACCGAGTGATCGCCGCCGAGCCAGGCCATGTGATGGGCGCGGATCGCGGCCTCGACCGGCGCCCGCATCGCCTCGCGCATGGCGTGCAGGCTGGTGTTGGGCAGCACGAGGTCGCCCAGATCGGTGAGCTGGCCGAGCGGCGAGACGTCGAACAGCGGGTGGGTCCCGTCGCACAGCATGTGGCTGGCCTCGCGGATCGCGCGCGGACCGAAGCGGGCGCCGGGCCGGTTGGTCACCGCACCGTCCCAGGCCAGGCCGGCAACCGCGTAGCGGCAACCAGCATCACCCTGCGGCGCCTTCAGGAAAGCTTGGTTCGACAGGAAGGGGAAACTGAGTTCGGCCGGCATCGTCGAGCGTTTAGAGTCGGGCCCCGCTCGGGCGGCACGGATCATGCCCGAGGCTGCCGCCCGACACGCCCGCCCGATCCGAACGCCGATGAAACCCGTGCTCGTCCTCCAGCACCAGACCCAGGACCATGCCGCCACGCTGGCACGCTGGCTGGGCGAGCGGCAGATTCCCTTCGAGGTGCGCAACAGCGAGGCCGGCGACCCGCTGCCTGCCACCGTCGACGGCTACCGCGCGCTGGCGCTGCTGGGCGGCGAGATGAGCGCCAACGACGACTGGCCGCCGCTGCGACGCGAGGAGGTGCTGATCCTCGACGCGATCGCGCGCGACGTGCCGGTGATCGGCCACTGCCTGGGCGGGCAGCTGATGTCGCGCGCCCTTGGCGGCGCGGTCGGGCGTTCGCCTGCGCCGGAGATCGGCTGGCAGTCGGTCCGGGTGCACGACCACGCGGTCGCGAACGACTGGTTCGGCGGGTTGCGCGAGCCCCTGGTCTACCAGTGGCACTACGAGGCCTTCACGCTGCCGCGCGGCGCCGTGGCCCTCGCCGGCAGCGCGGCCTGCCCGGTGCAGGCCTTCGCGATCGGCCGTCACCTGGCGATGCAGTTCCACGTCGAACTCGATGCGGAGAAGCTCGGTCGCTGGTCCGCGTCACAGGACCCTGGGTACCTGGCAACCCAGCGCCAGCACCCCCGGACCGTCCAGACCGGCGAACGGATGCGCGCGGACGGTGTCGCGGCACTCCCGGCACAACAGGCGCTGGCCGATCGGCTGTACCGGCGCTGGCTCGGGCTCGAACCCCCTGTCGCCGCGGGCTGAGCCCGCACCGATGCGCGGGCGGCCCCATGCCGTCCCGGGTTTTCACGGAGAACGAGGTGCTTTCATATCGTGGAAATCCAGATTGGTGCGCCGCGTCAATCTTTCCCATGGTGAAAGATCCGTTCCCACATTCAGAAATGCAATCCGTAAGTCATTGATTTTCAATACATAGAAATCATGTCTTGTATAAGACACAAGTCATCCCGCCGTTGACGCCCCGGACTATGCTGAAGGCCGAATTCACACCCCATCCGTCTCAACTGCAGGAGCCCTCGCGATGACCCAACCGACCCGTGAACAACAAGCCGCCGCCCTCGAGAAGGACTGGGCCGAGAACCCGCGCTGGAAGGGCATCAAGCGCGGCTACTCGGCCGCCGACGTCGTGCGCCTGCGCGGCTCGCTGCCGATCGAGCACACGCTGGCCAAGCGCGGCGCCGACAAGCTCTGGAACCTGATCAACACCGAGCCCTTCGTCAACTCGCTGGGCGCGCTCACCGGCAACCAGGCGATGCAGCAGGTCAAGGCCGGCCTGAAGGCGATCTACCTGTCCGGCTGGCAGGTCGCCGGCGATGCCAACAGCAACGGCGAGATGTACCCCGACCAGTCGCTTTACGCGGTGGACTCGGTGCCGAAGGTGGTCAAGCGCATCAACGCGACCTTCAAGCGCGCCGACGAGATCCAGTGGAGCGAAGGCAAGAACGACATCGACTTCTTCGCGCCGATCGTGGCCGATGCGGAAGCCGGCTTCGGCGGCGTGCTGAACGCCTTCGAGCTGATGAAGTCGATGATCGACGCCGGCGCCGCGGGCGTGCACTTCGAGGACCAGCTCGCCTCCGCCAAGAAGTGCGGCCACATGGGCGGCAAGGTGCTGGTGCCGACGCGTGAAGCGGTGGCCAAGCTGGTCTCCGCGCGCCTGGCAGCCGACGTGATGGGCGTGCCGACCGTGCTGCTGGCGCGTACCGATGCCGAGGCGGCCGACCTGGTGACGAGCGACGTCGACGACAACGACAAGCCCTTCACCACCGGCGAGCGCACCGTCGAAGGCTTCTTCCGCACCCGCAACGGCCTCGAGCAGTCGATCAGCCGCGGCCTGGCCTACGCGCCGTATGCCGACCTGATCTGGTGCGAGACCGGCAAGCCCGACCTCGCGTTCGCCAAGGCCTTCGCCGACGCGATCCACGCCAAGTTCCCGGGCAAGCTGCTGGCCTACAACTGCTCGCCGTCGTTCAACTGGAAGAAGAACCTCGACGACGCGACGATCGCCAAGTTCCAGCGCGAGCTGGGCGCGATGGGCTACAAGTTCCAGTTCATCACGCTGGCCGGCTTCCACGCGCTGAACTACGGCATGTTCGACCTCGCCTATGGCTATGCGCGCAACAACATGAGCGCCTTCGTCGAACTGCAGGAGAAGGAGTTCGCCGCCGCCGAGCGTGGCTTCACCGCGGTGAAGCACCAGCGCGAAGTCGGCACCGGCTACTTCGACGCGGTGACCACGACGATCGAGCGCGAGGCCTCGACCGCAGCGCTGAAGGGCTCGACCGAAGACGAACAGTTCTTCGACCAGAAGCACGCCTGAGCATCGCGTGCCGGGGGTGCCCGCAAGGGCGCCTGACCGGCATGCCGCGGCAAGCAGAAGGGCCCGTCGACCTTGCGGTCGACGGGCCCTTCGTCTTTCCTTCAGCCGCCGGTGCGGCCTGCGTCGTCAGTCGGCGATGCGGATCTCGACGCGCCGCGCCTCTTCCGGCGGGCCGTCTCCGGTCGTCAGGCCGGGCTTGCGAAAGGCGACGCGCGCGGGCTCGATGCCCGCGGCGACCAGCGCGTGGCCCACGGCGACCGCCCGGTCGCGCGCCAGCTCCGCGTTGCGCGCGGCACTGCCGGTCGCGTCGTGGAAGCCCGAGACCACCAGCCGCTTGCCCGGCGCGGCGTCGAGCGCGGCGCGGGCCTTCTGCACCTCGGCGTCGTGGTTCGCGGGCAGGGCGGCAGAGCCGGTCTCGAAGTAGAGCGTCGAGACCAGGTCGCCGGACAGCGGCACGTCGATGAGGATCACCTCGGTGACCGTGGTCACGCCGATGGCGGGCGCCGCTGCAGTCGCCGCGGCCGGCGCCTTGTCGCCGATGTGGCGCAGGATCAGGCCACCGATCAGGCCGAACAGCACCAGCAAGGTGATGCCCAGCGCTGTGACCACGCCGAAGCGCGTGGCGTCATCTTCCGGATCGAACATGCGTGTCCTCCGCGGCACTGCCGTCGTTGTGAAAAGCGGCGATTCTAGGCGGCGGCGGTGACGCTTCCCGGGGCGCTGGGCCGACGCGGCCGGGACGGTGAGGCAGCCGCTATCCTTCGCCGCACCTGCCGTGCCGCGCTCCGCGCCTGTCGATGTCCTCCGATGCCCCTGCCTCGAGCTTGCTGACCCCTGTGATGCGCGATGTCCTCGTGCGCATCCGCCGCGCGCAGCGCGTGCCGATGCACCAGCTCGGCGTCGCCGGCGCCCGCGCCGCCTACGCCGCGGGCGCCGAGGTGCTCGACCTGCCCCGGGCGCCGCTCGCCCGCGTCGAGCCGGTCGCGGTGCCGATGCCCGACGGCAGCACGCGCCCGGCACGCCTCTATGCCCCCTCGCACGAGCGCCTGCCGCTGCTGCTCTTCCTGCACGGCGGCGGCTTCACGATCGGCAGCCTCGAGACGCACGACAGCCTGTGCCGCCAGCTCGCGCTGCGCGGCGGCGTGGCCGTGCTGGCGCTCGAGTACCGGCTCGCCCCGGAGCACCGCTTTCCGGCAGCGGTCGACGACAGCCTCGGCGCCCTGCGCTGGCTCGCCACGGGGCAGGGCGGGGCGCTCGGCCTCGACACCACGCGGCTCGCGGTCGGCGGCGACAGCGCCGGCGGCACGCTCGCCGCGGTCTGCGCGCTCGCCGCGCGCGACGCGGGCTGGCCGCTGGCGCTGCAGTTGCTGATCACGCCCGGCACCGCCGCGCGCACCGACAGCGAGTCGCACCGGCGCTTCGCCGAGGGATTCCTGCTCGACGCGCCGATCGTCGCCTGGTTCTTCGACCAGTACATCGACCCCGCCGACCGCAGCGACTGGCGCTTCGCGCCGCTCGAGGCCGACACCGACGGGGTCGCGCCCGCCTGCGTCGTGCTCGCCGAGTGCGACCCGCTGGTCGACGAGGGCCTGGCCTACGCCGACCGGCTGCGCGCCTCGGGCGTGCCGGTCACGCTCGAGCTGCTGCGCGGCGTGACGCACGACTTCGTCAAGATGGGCCGCGTCCTGCCCGAGGCGCAGGCCGCCCTCGACGCGATGGGGGCGGCACTCAAGGAACACCTGCTGCGATGAACCAGACACCCGAGCCCGCAAGGGCCACGCCGCCCGCGCGCGGCGACTTCCGCCACCTGGAACGCCTGCGCGTGCGCTGGGCCGAGATCGACGCGCAGCAGATCGTCTTCAACGGCCACTACCTGATGTACATCGACACGGCGGTGGCCGGCTACTGGCGCGCGCTGGCCGCGCCCTACGCCTCGACGGCGGAGCGCCTGGGCGGCGAGCTCTACGTGCGCCGCTCGACGCTCGACTACCACGCCTCGGCGCGCTACGACGAATTGCTCGACATCGGCATCCGCTGCGCGCACATCGGCAACACCTCGCTGCGCTTCGCGGCCGGGATCTTCCTGCGCGAGCGCCTGCTGGTCGGGGGCGAGCTGGTCTTCGTCTTCGCCGACCCGGTGACGCAGCGCCCGAAGCCGGTGCCGGCGTTGTTCCGCACGGCGCTCGACGCATTCGAGGCCGGCGAGCCGATGGTCGAGGTGCGCGTGGGCGACTGGGCCGCGCTCGGCGCCGACGCGCATCCGATCCGCAAGGCGGTGTTCGTCGACGAGCAGGGCATCCCGGCCGAGCGCGAGTGGGACGCGGAAGACGCGCGGGCGATCCATGCGGTCGCCTACAACCGCTTCGGCGAGGCGGTGGCGGCCGGCAGGCTGATCCGCCCCTCGCCGCAAGTCGGGCAGATCGGTCGCATGGCCGTCGTCGCGTCGATGCGAGGCGGCGCGATCGGCCAGCGCGTGCTCGAGGCGCTGGTCACGGCCGCCCGTGAGGTGGGCTGCCGCGAAGTGCTGCTGCACGCCCAGGCCTCGGCCGCGGCCTTCTACCGGCGCGCCGGCTTCGCGCAGCGCGGGGAGCCGTTCGAGGAAGTCGGCATCGCGCACGTCGAGATGGCGTGCGCGCTGTGACCCGGCGTCAGGACGCAGGCGGGATCTCGTAGGGCAGCGGCAGCGCGGAAAGCATCGGGCCGGCCGCCGCGCCCAGGCGCACCGCGGCGCCGTCCAGCGCCGCGAGCTTGATCTCGGCGAGCAGCGCATGGCGGCCCCCGCCCGAAGGCGCGGGCGCCGCGTTGACGACCATGCCGGCCGGCTGTTCCGGGTCGCTCGCATGGAAGACCTCCTGCCCGGCCTGCGCGATGCCCTCGACCTCGAAGACCATCATCCGGCGCTTGACCGTGCCGCGGTACTGGCTGCGCGCGACGATCTCCTGGCCGGGGTAGCAGCCCTTGCGGAAGTTCACGCCGCCGACCAGCTCGAAATTGACCATCTGCGGCACGAACTGCTCGACGGTCGCGGCGACGATGCGCGGCACCGCGCTGCGCACCTCGAGCCAGCGCCAGCCGTCGGCTGACAGCGGCGCGACCGCAGGCAACTCCGCCTCGAGCGGCGCGAGCCACAGGTGGCGCAGGCTGCCCTCCGCATCGGGCAGCCTCATCAGCGGGCCGCCGGCGTGCAGCGCGGCGCGTCCCACGGCGAGGCCGGCGTCCGCTCCCAGCGCGGCGAGCGCACCGGCCCCGGCGATGCCGAGCGCGCGCAGTTCCGGGCTTGCGTCGTCGAGCTTGCACTTGGCGCGCAGCACGAACATCGAAAGGCGCTTCAAGGTCGGTGCCAGCAGGTCGGCGCTGCAGACGAGCCAGAACTCATCCTCGGCGAGGCGGCAGACGACGAAGCTCGCGAGCAGGCGCCCCTTGGCCGAACAGTAGCCGGCGAGCCGCCACTCGAGCGTCGCCATCGACTCGACGTCCTGGGTCAGCTGGCCTTGCAGGAAGGGCGCCGCATCGGCGCCGCGGGCGCGGATCACGCCCAGGTCGTCGAGGCGCGCGACGCCTTCGACAGGGGAGGTCTCGGACATCGGGCCATTATCATCGGCCCCATGTGTCCACCCCTTGCCGCGCCCTTGCGCGCCCGTCGTCGATGAGGGTCTTGCGGTGGCTGGGCTGGCTGGCGTTGCTCGTGGCCATTGCCGGCCTGTGTGCGGCCGGCACGGCGCTCTGGTGGCTCAACCGTCCGCTGCCGCTGGTGAAGGAACGCGTCGAGGTCTCGATCGAGCCGGGGCAGACGCCACGCGAAGTCGCCCGTGCCTGGGTCGACGCCGGCGTGTCCACGCACCCCGAGCTGCTCTATGCCTGGTTCCGCCTCTCCGGGGACGACCGGGCGATCCGCGCCGGCAGCTTCGAGGTCGAGGTCGGCATCACGCCGCGCGGCCTGCTCGACAAGATGGTCCGCGGCGACGAGGTGCTGGCCATGGTCACCTTCGTCGAAGGCTGGACCTTCGCCCAGATGCGCGAGGCCATGGCCCGCTCGCCCTACCTGCGCCACACGCTCGCCGCGGCGAGCGATGCGGAGTTGATGGAGGCGATCGGCGCGCCCGGCGTCCATCCGGAAGGGCGCTTCTTCCCGGACACCTACGCCTTCAGCCGCGGCGCGAGCGACCAGATCGTGCTCGAGCGCGCCTACGCCGCGATGCAGCGCCGCCTCGACGCCGCCTGGGCCGAGCGGCGCGCCGACCTGCCGCTGCGCACGCCCGAGGAAGCGTTGATCCTCGCCTCGATCGTCGAAAAGGAGACCGGGCTCCACGGCGAGCGCGGCATGGTCGCCTCGGTGTTCGTCAACCGCCTGCGCATCGGCATGCCCCTGCAGACCGACCCGACGGTGATCTACGGCATGGGCGCGCGCTTCGACGGCAACCTGCGCAAGCGCGACCTGCAGACCGACACGCCCTACAACACCTACCTGCGCCGCGGCCTGCCGCCGACGCCGATCGCGATGCCCGGCGAGGCCTCGTTGCGCGCGGTGATGCAGCCGGTGCAGAGCAAGGCGATCTACTTCGTCTCGCGCGGCGACGGCAGCAGCGAGTTCAGCGAGACGCTGGACGCGCACAACCGCGCGGTCGACAAGTACCAGCGCGGGCGCCGCTGAGCGCACCCATCACACACCCTTCGCCGACGCCCCGACTGCCGCTCGATGGCCGCCCGCTTCATCACGCTCGAAGGCATCGACGGCGCCGGCAAGTCGACCCAGCTCGCCGCCCTGGCCGAGCGCCTGGGCCGGGCGGGCGGCGAAGTGGTGCGCACGCGCGAGCCCGGCGGCACGCCCCTGGCGGAGACGCTGCGCGGCCTGGTGCTGGGCCAGCCGATGGATGCGCTGTCAGAGGTGCTGCTCGTCTTCGCCGCGCGCCGCGACCACCTGGTGCAGTGCATCGAGCCCGCGCTGGCGCGTGGCGCGACCGTGCTCTGCGACCGCTTCACCGACGCCACCTTTGCCTACCAGGGCGCCGGCCGGGGCTTCGACCTTCGCGTGCTGGGCCAGCTCGAAGCCCAGGTGCACGGCGCCCGACAGCCCGACCTGACGCTCTGGTTCGACCTGCCCGCCGCCCAGGCCGCGCAGCGGCGCGCCCGCGCGCGCGCGGCCGACCGCTTCGAGGCGCAGGACGAGGCCTTCTTCGAGCGGGTGCGCGCCGGCTACGCCGCGCGCCAGGCCGGAGCGCCCGAGCGCCTCCTGCGCATCGACGCCAGCGGCACGCCCGAGGCGGTGTGGCAACAGGTCGAGCAGGCGCTGGAGCGACGCGGGTGGTAGGCCCCGACGGCGTGCTGCCGCTGCCGCTGCCGTGGCTGGCGGAACCCCTGCGCGCCGCGCTCGGCACGGCGCGCGCGCACCACGCAGTGCTGCTGCACGGGCCCCCTGGCGTCGGCCAGTTCGAGTTCGCGACGACGTTGGCGCAGGCCTGGCTCTGCGAGGCCGAGGCAGGCGAGGGCAGGCCGCGGCCTTGCGGCCTCTGCGCCGCCTGCCGCCTGGTGCAGGCGCGCACCCATCCGGACCTGCAGGTGCTGCTGCCCGAGGCGCAGCAGGCCGCACTCGGCTGGCAGCCAGCCTCCGACAGCGAGGGCGGGGAAGGCGGCGAAGGGCGCGCCAGCGAGCGCAAACCGAAGCAGGAGATCGTCGTCGAGCAGGTGCGGCAGCTGCTCGCCTTCGCCCAGCTCAGCGCCTCGCGCGGGCGCCTCAAAGTGGCAGTGATCCACCCCGCCGAACGCCTGAACGCCATCTCGGGCAACACGCTGCTGAAGACACTCGAGGAGCCGCCTGGCGATGCGCGCTTCATCCTCGCTACCGGTGACCCGGCGGCACTGCTGCCCACCGTGCGCAGCCGCTGCCAGCCGCTGCACCTGCCGGCGCCGGACGAGGCGCAGGCGCGCGAGTGGCTGGCCGCGCAAGGGGTGGCGCAGCCGGAGGTGCTGCTGCGTGCCACCGGCGGCAGGCCGCTGGAAGCGCGCGACTGGGCCGGCGAGGGCATCGACGCGCAGGCCTGGCTGCGCCTGCCGGAGTGCGTCGGCGCCGGTGACCCGTCGGTGCTGGCGGCCTGGCCGCTGCCGCGCGTGGTCGAGACGCTGCAGAAGCTCTGCCACGATGCGCTGCTGGCGACGCTGGGCCAGCCGGCGCGCTACTTCCCTTCGCTGCGCGCGCAGGCCGCCGCACCGGCGCTGCACCGCTGGGCGTCTTCGCTGCAGCGCGCCGCGGCACAAGCCGAGCACCCGCTGAACGCCGCGCTCGCCGTGCAATCCTTGGTGCTGCAAGGGCAGCGGGCGCTGGCTCCCGCCGCAGCCACCGCAGGGCGCTGAGTACACTCGACGGCATGGCCGACCCCAAGCCCGCCACGCAGCTCGCCCCGGCCTCACGCCCGAGCGTGATCCAGCTCGTGTTCCGCGAGAAGGGCGCGCTGTATGCGGCCTACATCCCGATGCTGGCCGACGGCGGACTCTTCGTGCCGACGACCCGCGACTACAAGCTCGGCGAGGACATCTACCTGCTGCTGTCGCTGCCGGACGACCCGCAGCGCTACCCGGTGGCCGGCAAGGTCGCCTGGGTGACGCCCGCCAACGCCTCGGGCGGCCGCACCCAGGGCGTCGGCGTGCGCTTTCCCTCGGACGAGAAGACGCGCCAGCTGCGCGCGAAGATCGAGGAGCTGCTCGGCACCGCGCTCCAGTCGGCCAAGCCCACGCAGACGATCTGAAACGGCGGACCGCCCGATGCGGGTAGGCTCAGGCTGCGTCCACAGCCCTCGAGCCCATGTTCGTCGACTCCCACTGCCACCTGAGTTTTCCCGAGCTGCACGCGCAGCTCGACACGCTGCGCGGCGCGATGCGCGCGGCCCGCGTCGACGCGGCGCTGTGCATCTGCACGACGGTGGAAGAGTTCGCCGAGGTATATGCCCTGGCCACCGCCCACGACGAGCTCTGGGCCAGCGTCGGCGTCCACCCCGATACCGAAGGCCTGACCGAGCCGACGCTCGAGATGCTGCTCGAGCGCGCCGCGCTGCCGAAGGTGATCGCGATCGGCGAGACCGGGCTCGACTACTACCGCCTCAACGGGCGCAGCGTCGCCGACATGGCCTGGCAGCGCGAGCGCTTCGCGCGGCACATCGCGGCAGGCCGCCAGACCGGCCTGCCGCTGGTCATCCATACGCGCAGCGCCTCGGCCGACACGCTCGACATCCTGCGCAGCGAAGGCGCAGGCGAGGCCCGCGGCGTCTTCCACTGCTTCACCGAGACGATGGAAGTGGCGCGGGCGGCACTCGACCTCGGCTTCCACATCTCGTTCTCCGGCATCCTGACCTTCCGCAACGCCGCCGAACTGCGCGAGGTGGCGCGTTACGTGCCGCTGGAGCGCTGCCTGATCGAGACCGACAGCCCCTACCTCGCCCCGGTACCGCACCGCGGCAAGACGAACCAGCCGGCCTTCGTGCCGTTTGTCGCGCAGCAGCTGGCCGAGCTGAAGGGACTGACGGCGGAGGAGGTCGGCGTGGCGACGACGCGCAACTTCCAGGCGCTGTTCTCGGTGCGTGTACCTGCTCACGGACGCGACGGCTGAGCTGCGGCACAACTTCCGGTTCGTTCTAGAAATCCGCGCTAGCCCGTTGTCGCATCAGGGATTTTGTTCACTGACGAATCCGCTTCCTGTCAGGTTTCTTCGTACACGCGGCATGGCGACGGGACGACTGTGTGCACATGGGCCGAGCCCCTAGAGTGGCCGCATCGACCTTCGATGACGGAGCCGCACATGACCCAGGAAGTCCAACCGATCGCCAACCCGTTCGCCCTGATGCTGGACCCGGAGGCGGTGTTCCAGGCGGTCGAGCGCTCCGAGCGGCTGGCCCGCTTGAAGAGCCGGATCTGCCGCCCGCTCGACAAGCCCCAGGCGGTGGCCGGCGAAGAGGGCACGCTGACGATCGACACGGCGCTGGGCGCCTTCGACGCGATGGAAGACGGCGAGGCGATCGAAGCCGACGGCTCGATGCTGGCCACGCCGTCGCAGGAACAGTAATTTCCCTACGGAGCTTCAACTCTCCGATTTCAGCAGTCGTAGTCGAAGGACGACTCGTCGCTTTCGACCTCTGACTGCTGCGGCATCTGCCGGTTGCACAAGGGGTTCGCCGCCGACTCGTCGCACGGGCAGGGCGGGCGGCGCACCCAAGGGATAGTCAGCAGCGCACGGCCTCGGATTGCTGTGCCCGCCGGCTTATGCTCGCCGGCTGATGAGCTCGCAGCCCCCGCCGCCAGACGCGGCCCCGCCGGCACCGGCTTCGCACCCCTCGCTCGATCCACAGGCCACGGCCTCGTCGCAGGCGCTCCCCGAGGCACCGCCGGGCGCGCTCGACCCGTTCCGCACGCCGGTCTTCCGCATGCTGTGGTCCGCCTGGCTGGCGGCCAATCTGACGATGTGGATGAACGACGTCGCAGCCGCCTGGCTGATGACGACGCTGACCGACAGCACGGTGATGGTGGCGCTGGTGCAGGTCGCCTCGACGCTGCCCGTCTTCGTGCTCGGCCTGCCCAGCGGGGCGATGGCCGACATCGTCGACCGGCGGCGCTTCCTCGCCGCCACCCAGCTCTGGATCGCCCTGGTGGCCGTCGTGCTGGCCACGCTGGCGATGTCCGACGCGCTGAGCGCGCCGTTGCTGCTCGCGCTGACCTTCGCCAACGGCATCGGCATGGCGCTGCGCTGGCCGGTGTTCGCCGCGATCATTCCCGACATCGTGCCGCGCCGCGACCTGCCGGCGGCGCTGGCGCTGAACGGCGTGGCGATGAACATGTCGCGCGTGATCGGGCCGATCGTGGCCGGCGCGCTCCTCGCGAGCGCGGGCGAGGAGTACGTCTTCCTGCTCAACGCCTGCCTGGCGCTCATCGCCTTCGGGCTGATCCTGCGTTGGCGCTCGGAGCGGCGCGTCAGCCCCTTGCCGGGCGAGCGCTTCCTCGGCGCGATGCGCGTGGGGCTCCAGCACGTCGCGCAGTCGCCGCGCATGCGGGCCGCGCTGGTGCGTGTCTTCCTGTTCTTCCTGCAGTCGACCGCCTTGCTGGCGTTGCTGCCGCTGGTCGCGCGCCAGCTCGGCGGCGGCGGGGCGGGCACCTTCACGCTGCTGCTGTCGGCGATGGGCACCGGCGCGATCATCGCGGCGCTGTCGATGACCCGCCTGCGTGCGCGCTACAAGGCCGAGCAGTTCATCGTCGGCGGCACGCTGCTGCAGGCGGCGATGTCGATCATCGTCGTCTTTTCGCCCTGGGTCTGGCTGGCGCTGCCCGCGATGATGGCCGCCGGCGCGGCCTGGATCGCGACCGCCAACTCCTTGACCGTCGCCGCGCAGATGGCCTTGCCGAACTGGGTGCGGGCCCGCGGCATGTCGATCTACCAGATGGGGCTGATGGGTGGCAGCGCCGCAGGCGCGGCGCTCTGGGGGCATGTGGCAGGCCTGACCAGCGTGCCGATCAGCGTTACCGCGGCCGGCATCGTCGGCACCGCGGTCATGCTCGCGACACGCAGGCGGCTGAGCATCACCGGCGAGACCTTCGACCTGACGCCGGCGCGGCCGCTGGTGATGCCGACCGAGCCGGTCTTCGGTGTGCGGCCGGACGACGGCCCGGTGATGGTGATGATCGAGTACGAGATCGATCCGGCCAAGGCTGAAGCCTTCCACGCCGTGATGCAGGAGACCCGCCAGGCACGCCTGCGCCAGGGTGCGCTGTCGTGGGCGATGTTCCGAGACATCGCCGTCGAGGGGCGCTACATCGAGTACTTCCTCGACGAGTCCTGGGTCGAGCACCTGCGCCGCATGGAGCGCTTCACGGCCGCCGACACCGGCCTGCGCGAGCGCCGGCTGGCGTTCCACATCGGCGGCGGCATGCCGGTCATCAAGCGCTTCATCGGCGAGGAAAGCCTGCACTGACCGGCCGGGCTCCCGGTACAAGTGCACGAGCCGCTCGCGCCGGGGGGCCGCGGCGACGCTTTATCCCTCAAGCCCGGGGCCGGATGCGCCGACATCACGGTGCGATATGGCGCCTGCACGCATGGCCGTCGCGTCCGCCCGGCCGATCGGCCGCTGGAGCTACCGCTCCAACCGTTGTTCCATGACGAGCCAGCCTGCCACCAAGAGTTCTCCGTCGCGACCGGTGTCGCCGAGACGCTGGGCGCCGGTCGTGGTGCTCCTCATCGGGCTGGCGATCACCGCGATCATCGCCACGCAACTCCGCCGCTCGGAGCGGGACCGTGCCGACCTCGAGCTGACGAACCTGGCCGACGGCCTGGCCGCGGCGCTGCAGATCCACCTGTCGACCTGCGAGCAGGCGCTGCGCGCCGCGGCGCTCGTCGTCAGCAGCGACCCCCAGCTCGATGCGCCTCGCTGGGACGCGGTGACGCGGCAGCTCGGCATCGGCGACTTCAACGAGTGCGCGGAGTCGATGGTGCTCTTGCAGAGCGCCGCACCGGAGCGCGCGACGCCCGGCGAGGTGCCGCCAGGTGCCGCGCCGCCGACGGCCTGGCGTGCGCTCATCGCCTCCGGCAACGCCGGCATCGAGGCGCCGCAGGGATTCGACCCGTCGAGCGATCCCGCGCACCGCGCAACGATGGACGCGGCGCGCGAACTCAATCAGCCGCGACTGACCTCGCATGTGAGCTGGCCCGGCATCGACCCGCGAACGCCGGTGGTGGTCTGGTACATGCCGGCCTACCGGCGCGGCGCCCTGCTGGATTCGCCCGAGCAGCGCGAGGAAGCCACGGTCGGCTACGTCGGCCTTCCGATCCGCATTCCGGGTGTCGAAGACGTGCTGGCGCGGCAGTGGCCCGACGCGCAGGTCTTGCTCGAGTGCTACGCCGGTACCAGCGAGATGTACGACTTGCCAACCGCCAATGTGGCAGCGGACGCTGCCGCCGGCCAAGCCGTGCCGAGGCGCGAGCGCGCGCTGCGCATGGGTGGCCGCTGGTGGACGCTGCATGCGGGGCTCACGCCGCAGCCCGACAGAGGCTTCGACCAGGTCCGGCGCAGCACGGTCAGCGCCGCCCTCGGGCTGGTGCTGGCCGTGCTGTCGTCGTGGCTGACCTCGCTGATGCTGAACCAGTCGGCCCGCGCCCACGCACTCGCCCAGCGCTTCAGTCGCGACGCCCATGAGCGCGAGCTGCGGCTGCGCTCGGTGCTCGACGGCACGCGCGACGGCATCGTCACCCTCGACCTCGACGGGCGCATCCTCGACGCCAATGCGGCGTCGCTGGCGATCCTCGGCCATGCGCGCGAAGGCCTCATCGGCCGACGCATCGAGATGCTGCTGCCGGCACAGGGCTGTCAGCCCCTCGACGCCTGGAGCGACTTCACACGGTGCCTTCGCGCCTGCGACGTCGCCCAGGGCCGCACGCAGGACATCGAGGTTCGCCGCGCGGACGGCCGCGGGCTCATCGCGCGCAGCAGCCTCGGCCTGGTGCAGGGCGAGCAGGGCGAGTTCATGGTCTGGCTGTTCGGCGACATCACCCACGAGCGCGAGATGGAACGCCAAGCCCACGACGCGGCGGCGTTGAACCAGGCCATCATGGACGCAGCGCCGATCGGCGTGCTGACGATCGACGCCGACTCGACCGTCCTTTCCGCCAACCGGGCCAGCCAGGAGATGCTGGGCTACGAAGCCGGCGAGCTGGTCGGCCAGCCGTTCCACCGGCTGGGCGATGTCGCGGCGACGGGGGCCGAGGGCAGGGCGCCCGACGCTGCCGACGGGCGCCCGGCCGAGACCGAAGGCGTTGCCGTGCGCAAGGACGGCAGCCGCTTCGCGGCCGGCCTGATCGCGCTGCCGATGGCCGACGCCAGTGGCTGCGAGACCCGGGGACTGCGCATCCTGATGGACATCACCGAGCGCAAGCGCAGCGCCGCGCGCCTCGAGCACATGGCGCACCACGACCTCCTGACCGACCTGCCCAACCGCCTGGTGCTGCAGCACCGCACCTCGCAGGCGCTGGCCGATGCGCAGGGCTTTGCGCTGCTGCTGGTCGACCTGGACCGCTTCAAGCAGATCAACGACACGCTCGGCCACTCGATCGGTGACGAGGTGCTGAAGACGATGGCCTCGCGCATGATGCAGGCGGTTCGCAGTTCCGACACCGTGGTGCGCATGGGCGGCGACGAGTTCGCCGTGCTGCTGCGCGACGTGACGAGCGCGAAGACGGCCGTCGACGTCGGCCGCAAGCTGCTCAAGCTGCTCGGCGAGGCGATACCGGTGCAGGGGCACCTGCTGCGCGTGGGCGCGAGCATCGGCGTCGCGCTGGGCCCGGCGCATGGCGACGACCTTTCGACCCTCCTGCGCAACGCGGACACGGCGATGTATGCCGCCAAGCTCGGCGGGCGGGACCGCCTTTCCGTGTACGACGAGGCCTTGGCGAGAGCGTCCAACGACCGCCTGCAGTTGCTCTCGGAACTGCACGACGCGCTGGCCAACGGCGAATTGGCGCTGTACTACCAACCACTGGTCGACGCCGAGTCTGGGATCGTCCCCGCGTTCGAGGCGCTCCTGCGTTGGCGCCATCCGACGCGCGGGCTGGTGCCTCCGAATCAGTTCGTTCCGCTCGCCGAGGAATCGGGCCTGATCGTGCCGATCGGCGCCTGGGCCCTGCGTCAGGCCTGCGCCGACCTGGCGAGTCTGCGCCGCGAAGGCAGGCCCCGGCTGCGCATGGCCGTCAACATCTCCCCGGTCCAGTTCTCGACCGAGGGGCTCGAGACGGCGGTTCGCGATGCCCTCGACGCCTCGGGCCTGGACGGCTCGGCGCTGGAGCTCGAGATCACCGAATCGACGCTGATGAATTCGCTGGAGCGCACCCAGAACAGCCTCGCGGCACTGCGCGACATGGGCGTGCGCCTGGCGATCGACGACTTCGGGACAGGCTACTCGTCACTCAGCTACCTGGCCAACTTCCCGGTGCAGGCGCTGAAGGTCGACCGCAGCTTCGTCAGCAAGATCGAAACCGGCAAGGGTTCTGCGCTGCTCGCCGGTGCGATCGTCGCGATGGCGCACAGCCTCGCGCTCGACGTGGTGGCCGAAGGCGTGGAAACCCCGGCCCAGCAGCGGCGGCTCAGCGAACTGGGGTGCGAACTGCTGCAGGGCTACCTGTTCAGCCCGGCCGTGCCGATCGAGGAGTTGCGGGGCGTCGTCGAGCGCATCGAGGCCACGCCGCCGCTGCCGTTCGCAAACTCGCGCCGCGCGGTCACGACGCTGCTGCACTCGCTGGATGCGCAGTGCCACGCGGTCGAGGCCGACCCGCGCGACGGCCTGCTGCAGGATCTGCAGCCCCGCCCAACAGTGGCCGCTGGCCCAGCGGTCGGGCTCGCGCTGGAAGCGGCGCACGTGGGCGTCGAAGTAGGCTCTGGCCTGCGGGCTGCTCTTGGGGTTCCACGAGCCCATGCCCGTCACGCCCTCGGCGTCGGACTGAAGCTCGTTCTTGTAGCGGCGGAAGGCGGTGCCCACCGACGCATAGAAGACCTTCGGGCTGAAGCCCAGCGCTCGAGCCTGGCGGCTCACGAGGATCGTCTCGTTCGGATAGGTGATCGCGACGAAGGCATCCGGCTTCAGCGACATGAAGCCGCGCAACACCGGGCTGAGATCCTTGGTGCCAGGCGCAAAACGCTGGCGATCGAGAATCTCCATCGAGCGGCGCCCACGCGCGGCGCGGGTCAGCGCGCCGATGGTCTCGATCCCGAACAGATCGTCCATGTAGACGGTGACGAGCGTCCTCGCGCCGTGCGCGACGAGCATGTCGAGCAAGGCCTCCATCATCTTGTCCGGCTGCTGGAGCAGCGAAAAGAAGTACGGCAGGCCCATGTCGACGAGTCGGCGCGAGATCGCCGTTGGCGCCAGCATCGGATATCGAAAGCGGTTGGCGATCGGCGCCAGCGCGAAGTTGGCGCTGGAGCCCCACGGCGGCAGGATCAGGTCGACCTTGTCGCGCGCCATCAGGCGTTCGTACAGGCGGGTGCAGGTCTCGATGTCGCTGCGGTCGTCGTGGCCGATCAGTTCGACCGGGCGCTTCCGTCCTTTGACGTCGAGCCCGCCCGCGGCGTTGAGTTGCTCGGCCCAGAGCACGTAGTTGGGCTCCTGGCTGACCTGGGCGCCAGCCGACCACGGGCCGCTGCGAGCGAGCGCGTAGCCGATGCGCACCGGCGCCTCGGCAAGCGCTGCGCGGGGCGCCGCGACCGTGGCCGCAGCGCCCATCGCCAGCTGCCGCCGCGTGACGCCGCGTGCGCCGCGGGGCGCCGGAAGCCTCGTCAAAGTCTCGGACATGGAAGCAACACTCGCAGGCGCGAACAATGCGCGATGATCTTCCTGCGACGGCGGAATGCCAAAGCTGAGGCTGCATCACCAGGGACGCGGCCGTGCACTTTGGACGCGTTCGCAGGCCGGCTTGCCTTGGACTGGTTTCGGCCGACGATGCGCATCGGGCTCGCTTGCGAAAGCGGACGGACTTCTCGGCGCGTGGGCCTCGAGATTAAAAGCGCGACAATGTATGTTATGTTAACTACAATTTTGCCGCCCACCAAGCGACGAGCAGCTTCGCCAGCGGCGTGCTCTGAGATGCGAAGGGTCCATCGACTGTCCGCGCGTCCTCGAATGTAGTATTCGCCCCCGGATTCCATCGCCCTGTCTTGCCCTCTGCTGACAGGCCCAGGTGATCGGTGGTGAACGGTCGATTCCGATGCGACGCGCTTTCGTCCTCTTCCTTGTCCTTGTGAGCATGCTCTGGCACGCAGCTGCCGTGGCCGGCCCGATGGTGTTCTTCGGCAGCAAGGAGGCCGTGCAACACGCGGTGCTGCACTGGCAGGAGGCAGGCCACCATCATCACGACGACGGTGGCTTCCAGGAAGACCCTTCGCCCAATGCACAACAGCATGTGCTGCTGGACGACGCGCTGTCTTCCCCCGCGCTGTGCTCGGCGCCCTTCGACCCGTCGGTCGGCATCGGTGAATCGCCACCGCCGAACCTGGACGAGGCGCCCGTGCCTTCTCCCTTCGTCGAGGGCTTGAGACGCCCTCCTCGCCACCTCCTCTGACGCACTGAGCGCGGCCCCCCCGAGGGCGCCGCTTCGCCGGTCGATCGCTCCCTGCGAGCGACCGGAGCCCCGTTCAGAGGACTCCCTTGAACACGACATCGATCGCCCGCGGCCTGGCCGTGGGTGCGGCGCTGTGCCTCGGTCAGGCGCAAGCGCAGACGGTCTCATGGTCGGAGGCCGTCGACGCCGCATGGCAGCGCACGACGGCCGCCGCCGAGGCCGAGGGCGCGGCGCGGCGCGCCGTGGCAGACCGCAAGGTGGCGGATGCCTGGTGGGCGGCGCCACCCGCGGTGGAGCTGCGCCACCGGGACGACAGGCTCCAGTCGGACCGCGGCGTTCGCGAGACCGAATTCGGCATCGTCGTACCGGTGTGGATGCCGGGCCAGCGCGGCACGCAGCGCGAGGCGGCGCTGGCCGGCCTCGAGGCGGCCGAGTCAGCGTCCCGGGCCAGCCGCTGGCGCCTCGCTGCCACTGTCCGCGAGGCCGCCTGGGCCGTGGCCATCGAGCGCGCCGAGGTCGCGTCGGCGCAAGCACAGAGTGCGGCGCTGTCGAGCCTGGCCGCCGATGTGGACCGGCGTGTCAGCGCCGGCGAGCTGGCCAGGGCCGACGCCCTGGCTGCCCGCGCCGAAGCCCTGGCGGCAGACAGTGTCCGCGCCGGCGCGCAGCAACGGCTTCGGCGTGCCGAGCTGTCCTGGGAGGCGCTGACGGGGCTGTCCGCCGTGCCCGACATGGGCGTCGAGGTCACCGCGCCGGTGCCGGCCGTGCATCCGGCATTGCAGGCGACGGCACAGTCCGTCGAAGCCGCGCGCCGCCGCGTCGATGCGGTCAAGGCCAGCCGGCGCAGCAGCCCGCCCGAGTTGATCGCCCGGGTCCGCCAGGACGTCTCGGGCCGCGGCGAGGCGCGAGACCACTCGCTCGGCCTCGCGATCCGCATCCCGCTCGCCACCGAGGACCGCAACGCGCCACGGCTGGCGAACAGCCTGTCCGAGCTGGCGCTGGCGGAGGCGGCGGAGCAGGAACTGCGCGTCCGGATCGCCACCGACCTCGCTGCGGCCGAGGGCGCCGTGCGCGCCATCGAGGATCAGCTCCTGGCAGAGCAAGAGCGCGGGGCCCTGCTGCGCGAGCGAGCAGGGCTGGTGCAGAGGTCGTTTCGCGCCGGCGAGTCGTCACTGCCGGAGACGCTGCGCGCCCTCGCCAGCGCTCAGCAGGCCGAGGCCGAGGCCGAGGCGCAACGCCAACAGGTCGCGCTCGGGCTGGCCCGGGCCCGGATGCAGCACGCACGGGGAGTGAGCCCGTGAGAAACGCAACGTCCCGTCGATCAGCCATGGCCCTGCTGGCGCTGGCCCTGCCCCTTCACGCCGGGTCGGCACCGGGCGCGCACGGCCCGAACGGCGAGCACCTGGACGGTCCGGTGACATCGACCGCATCGCCTGGCGCCGCCCCTCGCTTCGAAGCCAGGTCAGAGGCCTTCGAGCTGGTCGCACGCCTGTCCGATGCCGAGCTGTCGCTGTTCATCAACCGCTACGAGACCAACGAGCCGGTCAACGACGCCCAGGTCGAGCTGGAACTCGGTGGCCTGAAGGCCATCGCGGCCTTTCATGCCGACCAGGGCGACTACGCCGTCGCCGACGAGGCCTTCCTTAAGGCGGTGTCGGCCCCGGGTGAGCACGCTTTCAGAAGGCATGGCCGCGGCCTTGAACGCGGCCGTCACTTGAACAAGGAGTCGAGGATGAAGAAGTTGATCGGTGCCTGCATGCTGGGGCTGGCGGTACTGAGTTCCGGCGCGCTCGCCCATGGCCCGAGCAAGGCTCAGCACGGGGGCGTCGTCCAGACCGCGGCCGACCTGTCGTTCGAACTGGTGCCGCAAGGCGACAGCGCGGCGCTCTACGTCGTCGACCACGACGAACCCGCTGACGTGAGCCAGATGAGCGGCAAGCTGACGGTGCTCGATGGCAGCAGCAAGTCGGAGGCCGAACTGAAGCAGGCCGGCGACAACAAGCTGGAGGCGGCCACCAAGCTGGCGCCCGGCGCGAAGGTCGTCGCGACCCTGAGCACCGCCGGCGGCAAGGCGATCACCGTGCGGTTCACCGTCAAGTAGGGCGCGGCCCCGGCCCCGGCCCCGGCCGCAGGCCGCAGGCCCCTTCTACAATCGCCGCCGACCGCGCCGGCAGCCAACGGGCTGCCGGCGCGGTTCACACGCTGGGGGTGTTGGCGCGACCGCAAGGCGCGCGCTGACTGAGAGAGTCCCTTTGAACCTGATTGAGGTAATCCTCGCGCAGGGAAGCACGTTCCGGGGCCGGCCTGCCTTCCTTCTCTCGACACGGCGGCCTCGAACGCTCGCCGACCTGCCATCTGCATGAGTCGCACATGGCACATCCATCGTTCTCCCACTTGCGCCGCTTCCGGCGGGCCGCCCTTTCGCTGTCGCTGCTGACCTGTGGCGCCGCCTGGGCGCAACAAGCGCCTTCACCGGCGCCCACGGCCCCCACCGCCCGGGCTACCAGCCCGCATGTGATCGCCGAAATCCAGGTCCTCCCGCGCCCTGCCGGGACAGCCGACGACCGCTACAAGCATGTCGACGCCGCGATCGCCGTCATCCAGTCTTCGGGTCTGCACTACGAGGTGCACGCCCTGGGCACGATCGTCGAGGGCCCGCCCGAGAAGGTCTGGCCGCTGCTGCAGGCGATCCACCAGGCGACGCTGGACAGCGGCGCCGAGCACACGATGAGCGTCATCAAGGTGTCCGGCGCGGCAAAGGCCGGGGGGCCCCGCGTCGAAGACCTGGTCCGCAAGTTTCGCTAGCGAGGCGGGCGAGTGAGTGAGCCCTTGAGGCAAACCAGTCAGATGGAACGGGTCGCCTGAGGCGAGGCGGCCTGCCTGCGGTCAACGGCCGGGGCCCCGCTCTCCCGCCATGCGGGCGCCCTCCCCGCCGTGGTCGCCGAGGCAGCGCCGCCACCAGTCGTCCGTGAATCGGCCCTGGAGCCAGCCCACCACGCCTTGCACCTTGGCAGGCACCATCCGGGGTGATGGGTACACCGCATGCACCTCCTGTGCGGGCAGCCGCCAGCCGCCGAGGATGGTCACGACCTCCTCGCTGCGCAGCGCATCGCTCGCGACGTAGTGCGGCAGCACGGCCACGCCGAAGCCGTCGCGCGCCGCCGTCAGCAACACCGACAGGTTGTTGGATCGCAGCCGCCCGTTGACCGGTACCGCCACCGGTGCCCTGCCCGGCCCGCTGAAGTGCCAGACGGCGTCCCCCTGCGCCGTGCTGTAGACCAGCGCGTCATGCCCGGCCAGGTCGTCCGGCGTCTCGGGCACCCCCCGGCTCGCGAGGTACGCCGGCGCCGCCACGGCGACCCAGGGGCTGACGGCCAGGAAGCTCGCGCCCAGCGTCGAGTCGGCAAGCCGCCCGATCCGGATCGCCAGGTCCACACCCTGCTCGACGAGGTTCACGTAGCGGTCGTCGAAGCTGAGGTCGACCAGGAGACGGGGATGCGCGCGCATGAAGTCCAGCAGCATCGGCGCCAGCACCCGCCTGCCGAAGGCGATCGAGGTGCTGATGCGCAGGACGCCCTGCACCTGGGACTGCATCAGCGTCGCCACCGTCCGCGCTTCCTCGTCGTGATGCACGATGAGCCGGCACTTCTCGTAGTAGAGGCTGCCCACCTCGGTCGGCGCGACCCCGTGCGTGGAACGGTGCAGCAGCCTGGCGCCCAGTCCCCTCTCCATGCGCGCCACCTGCTTGGTCGCGGCGGGCTGACCGATGCCGAGTTCGGTCGCGGCCCGGCTGAAGGACCCCAGGTCCACCACGCGCGTGAACAGGCGCAGCGCCTGAATCCGGTCCATGGGGGAAATTAGACCGTCGGTCCGTCGGCGCCCGACATTCCATCCCGGAATATGCGTCATGCGGCGCACCAGCCTTCCAAGCCTCCAGCCGGATTGAGACCATCTCGGCCAACGTCAAGACAGACGATCAGCAGGAGATGCGCAGATGGCGAAGATGAAGGCCGCTCAGGCCGCAGTACTGGTTCTCGAGAAGGAGGGCATCACTCAGTCCTTCGGTGTGCCCGGCGCGGCGATCAACCCCTTCTACGCCGCGCTGCGCGAGCGCCAGTCGATCGCCCACGTGCTGGCGCGCCATGTCGAAGGCGCGTCCCACATGGCCGAGGGCTACACCCGCGCCAAGGCCGGCAACATCGGCGTGTGCATCGGCACCAGCGGCCCGGCCGGCACCGACATGATCACCGGCCTCTATTCCGCCAGCGCAGACAGCATCCCGATCCTGTGCATCACCGGCCAGGCGCCGCGGGCCCGCCTCTACAAGGAGGACTTCCAGGCGGTCGACATCGAGTCGATCGCCAAGCCGGTCACCAAGTGGGCGGTGACGGTGCGCGAGCCCGGCCAGGTGCCGCGGACCTTTCAGCAGGCCTTCCACCTGATGCGCTCTGGGCGCCCGGGCCCGGTGCTGATCGACCTGCCGTTCGACGTGCAGATGGCCGAGATCGAGTTCGACATCGACACCTACGAGCCGCTGCCGGTCTACAAGCCCGCGGCCACGCGCAAGCAGGTCGAGAAGGCGCTGGACATGCTGGCCACGGCCGCCAAGCCGCTGATCGTGGCCGGCGGCGGCATCATCAATGCCGACGCCTCGAAGCTGCTGGTCGAGCTGGCCGAGCTGACCGGCGTGCCGGTGATCCCGACCCTGATGGGCTGGGGCACGATCCCCGACGACCACCCGCTGATGGCCGGCATGTGCGGCCTGCAGACGAGCCACCGCTACGGCAACGCCACGATGCTCGCCAGCGACTTCGTGCTCGGCATCGGCAACCGCTGGGCCAACCGCCACACCGGCTCGGTCGAGACCTACACCAAGGGCCGCACGTTCGTCCATGTGGACATCGAGCCGACCCAGATCGGCCGCGTCTTCAACCCCGACCTCGGCATCGTGTCCGACGCGAAGGCCGCGCTCGAGCTCTTCGTCGAGGTGGCACGCGAGCGCAAGGCCGCCGGCAAGCTCCCGAACTATGCCGAATGGGCCAGCCGCTGCGCCGAGCGCAAGCAGCTGATGCAGCGCAAGTCGGCGTTCGACAACGTGCCGATCAAGCCGCAGCGCGTCTATGCCGAGATGAATGACGCCTTCGACCGCGACACGATTTTCGTCTCGACGATCGGCCTGTCGCAGATCGCCGGCGCGCAGTTCCTGCACGTCTACGGGCCGCGCCAGTGGATCAACTGCGGCCAGGCCGGGCCGCTGGGCTGGACGATTCCCGCCGCGCTCGGCGTCGTCGCGGCCGACCCGAGCCGGACGGTCGTGGGCCTGTCCGGCGACTACGACTTCCAGTTCATGGTCGAAGAGCTCGCGGTCGGCGCCCAGTTCAACCTGCCCTATGTGCAGGTGCTGGTGAACAACAGCTACCTCGGGCTGATCCGCCAGTCGCAGCGCGGCTTCGAGATGGACTACTGCGTGCAGCTCGCCTTCGACAACCAGAACGTCGAGGATCCGACGCTGAAGGGTTACGGCGTCGACCACCAGGCGGTGATCCAGGGCCTGGGCTGCAAGTCGATCCGCATGACCGACCCGGCCAGGCTGGCGGGCGCGCTTCGCGAGGCGCAGTCACTGGCGCGCAAGCACCGCGTGCCGGTCGTGGTCGAAGTGATCCTGGAACGCATCACGAACATCGCGATGGGTACCGAGATCGACAACGTCATCGAGTTCGAGGAGATCGACTGCCGCCACCCCGAAGGCACGAAGGGGCTGGCCGAGGCAGGCCTGCTCGAATGAGCCGGCGGCCCACGCCGCCTCCCGGGTGCCGCCACCCCCGTGGCCCGCACCTCGCCTCCCACCCCTACCCCGCGTGCTCGCTCAGCGAGACACCACAGCCGTCCTCAAGGAGACACACATGGCTCTCGACACCCCCACGCTCAAGATCGGATTCGTCGGCCTCGGCATCATGGGCGCGCCCATGGCGGGCCACCTGATCAAGGCGGGCCACCAGCTCTTCGTCTACACCCTCGGCAAGCTGCCCAAGGAGATCGCCGAATCGAGCGCGACGCAATGCCCGAGCGGCCGCAAGGTCGCCGAGCAGGCGGACATCATCTTCACGATGGTGCCGGACACGCCCGACGTCGAGGCGGCGCTGTTCGCCGAGGACGGCATCGCCTCCGGGCTCAACAAGGGCAAGACGGTGGTCGACATGAGCTCGATCTCGCCGATCGCGACCAAGACCTTCGCCGAGAAGATCAAGGCCCTGGGCTGCAACTATCTCGACGCGCCGGTTTCCGGTGGCGAGGTCGGCGCCAAGAACGCGACGCTGTCGATCATGGTCGGCGGCGACGCGGCGGTGTTCGAGCGCATCAAGCCACTGTTCGAGCGCATGGGCAAGAACATCACCCTCGTGGGCGGCAACGGTGACGGCCAGACCGCCAAGGTGGCCAACCAGATCATCGTCGCGCTGAACATCGAGGCCGTCGGCGAGGCGCTGCTGTTCGCCGCCCGTGCCGGTGCCGACCCGGCGCGCGTGCGCGAGGCGCTGATGGGCGGCTTCGCCTCGAGCAAGATCCTCGAGGTGCACGGCGAGCGGATGATCAAGCGCACGTTCGACCCGGGCTTCCGCATCGAGCTGCACCAGAAGGACCTGAACCTCGCGCTCGCCAGCGCCCGCGCCCTCGGTGTCTCGCTGCCCAACACCGCCACCGCGCAGGAGCTGTTCAACGCCTGCGCAGCCCACGGCGGCAAGGCCTGGGACCACTCGGCCATGGTGCGCGCGCTCGAGAAGCTCGCCAACTTCGAGATCGGCCAGAAGGCATGACCACCGCAGCGCCAGCGGCGCTGCTGCGCCGCATGTTCGACGCGGCGATCGCCTCCGCCCAGCCGGCGCTGTGCGTGCCGCCGCACCTGCCGACACCGGAGGAGCTGCCCGAGGGCGGCCGCCTCATCGTGATCGGCGCCGGCAAGGCGTCGGCCGCGATGGCGCAGGCGGTGGAAGCCCACTGGCGCGGCCCCCTGTCGGGCCTGGTCGTCACCCGCTACGGCTACGGCGCGCCCTGCGAGCGCATCGAGATCGTCGAGGCGGCCCATCCGGTGCCCGACGAGGCCGGCCTTCGCGCCGCGCGCCGCATGCTCGACGTGGTGCGCGGGCTGCGCCCCGAGGACACCGTGCTGTGCCTGATCTCCGGCGGCGGCTCGTCGCTGCTGCCGTTGCCGCAGGAAGGGCTGACGCTGGAAGACAAGCAGGCGATCAACCGCGCGCTGCTGGCCAGCGGCGCGACGATCAGCGAGATGAACTGCGTGCGCCGCCACCTGTCGGCGATCAAGGGCGGGCGGCTGGCCGCAGCCTGCCACCCGGCCCGGGTCGTCACGCTGCTGCTGTCGGACGTGCCCGGCGACCGCCCGATGGACATCGCCTCCGGGCCGACCGCCGCCGACCCGACCACCTGCGCCGACGCGCTGGCCATCGCGCGCCGCTACGGCATCGCCCTGCCCGCCGCGGCCCAGGCCGCGCTGGAAAGCGGCGCGGCCGAATCGGTCAAGCCCGGCGACCCGCGCCTGGCCCGCGCCGAGGTCCGCATGATCGCGACGCCCGAGATGGCGCTGGAAGCCGCCGCCGCGGTGGCCCGCGAGGCCGGGTATGCGCCGTACATCCTCGGCGATGCGATCGAGGGCGAGGCGCGCGACGTCGGCAAGGTGCATGCGGGCATCGCCCTGCATGCGGCCGAGCGGGCGCAACCCTTCGCTCCGCCCTGCGTGCTGCTGTCCGGCGGGGAGACCACGGTCACGCTGCGCGGGCAAGGACGCGGCGGACGCAACGTCGAATGCCTGCTGTCGCTGGCGATCGCGCTGGACGGACATCCGCGCATCCATGCCCTGATGGGCGACACCGACGGCGTCGACGGCGCCGAGGAGATCGCCGGCGCGCTGGTCGACCCGCACACCCTGTCGCGTGCCTGGGACCTGGGCGTGAAGCCGGTGGACGCCCTCGCCGACAACGACGGGCACGGCTTCTTCCAGGCGCTGGGAGCCTCGGTCGTCACCGGCCCCACGCGCACCAACGTCAACGACTTCCGCGCCATCCTCATCGAAGCCGAGGCCGGCGCACCGAGCCGCCCGGCCGCCGTGGCCGAGACGCACTGAACCCCAGGAGAGACACACCATGCCCATGCGCCGCAACCGACGCGCCCGGATCGTCGCCACGCTCGGCCCCGCCAGCAGCGACCGCGACACCATCAGCCAGCTCTTTCACGCCGGCGTCGACGTGTTCCGGCTGAACTTCAGCCACGGCAGCGCCGCCGACCACGCCGCGCGCATGAGCATCCTGCGGGGGCTCGAGAAGGCGACCGGCCGCCCGGTCGGCGTGCTGGCCGACCTGCAGGGGCCGAAGCTGCGCGTCGGCACCTTCGCCGACGGCGCGATTCAGCTCGCCGAGGGCCAGGCCTTCCGCCTCGACCTCGACAGCCGGCCCGGCAGCGCCGAGCGCGTCAACCTGCCCCACCCGGAGATCTTCGCGGCGCTGGTGCCCGGTGCCGAGCTGCTGCTCGACGACGGCCGCCTGCGCCTGCGGGTGGAGCGCTGCGACCGCGAGAGTGCCGACACGCGCGTGCTGGTCGGCGGCCGCCTGTCGGAGCGCAAGGGCGTCAACGTGCCCGGGGTGGTGCTGCCGATCTCGGCGCTGACGCCCAAGGACCTGCGCGACCTGCAGACCGCCCTGGAGCTCGGGGCCGACTGGATCGCCCTGTCCTTCGTGCAGCGCCCAGAGGACATCAGCGAGGCGCGCGAGCTGATCGGCGGCCGAGCCCGCATCGTTGCCAAGCTCGAGAAGCCGGCCGCGGTCGACCGCCTGGACGAGATCATCGCCCAGGCCGACGCGGTGATGGTCGCCCGCGGCGACCTTGGCGTGGAGCTGCCGGCCGAGCAGGTGCCGGCGATCCAGAAGCGCGTCATTCGCGGCTGCCGCCGCACCGGCAAGCCGGTGATCGTCGCCACGCAGATGCTCGAGTCGATGGTCGAGAGCCCGGTGCCGACGCGGGCCGAAGCCTCCGACGTCGCGACCGCGATCTACGACGGGGCCGACGCTGTGATGCTCTCGGCCGAGTCCGCCGCCGGCAAGCACCCGGTGGCTGCGGTCGCGATGATGAATCGCATCATCGAAGGCACCGAGGCCGACCCGTTGTACCGTCAGTTGATCGAGGCCTCGCACACCTCGGCGGTGGCCGGTGAATCCGACACCGCGCAGGCGGTCTGCTGCGCGATGCGGCGCACGGCCGCGCTGCTCCGGGCAGCGGCCATCGTCTGCTTCACGAGTTCGGGCTCGACCAGCCTGCGTGCGGCGCGCGAGCGCCCCGAGGCGCCGGTGCTCAGCCTCGCGCCGAGCCTGGAGGTCGCTCGACAGCTCTCGCTGGCCTGGGGGGTGCATTCGCTGCACGTCGCCGAGGTCTCCGACCTGGCCCAGTCGACCTCCGTCGCCTGCGAGGTCGCCCAGCAGGAGCAGTTCGCCAAGCCGGGCCAGACGCTGGTGGTGATCGCGGGCGTGCCCTTCGGCACCGCCGGCACGACCAACCTGATGCGCGTCGCCACCGTCTGACACCAGGCCCCGGGAACATCCATGACCGATTCCATGACCGCCTCCACGATCGCCTCTACGACCGTCTGTACGACCGACACCACCATCGAGAGCCTCCACGCGCTGGAAGTCCTGGACTCCCGCGGCAACCCGACCGTCGCCGCCGAGGTGCGGCTGCGCGGCGGCGCCACCGGCGAGGCGGCCGTCCCTTCGGGCGCCTCCACCGGCTCGCGCGAGGCGGTCGAACTGCGCGACGGCGACCTGGCACGCTACGGCGGCAAGGGCGTCCAGCGTGCCGTCGGCCACGTCAACGGCGAGATCGCCGCGGCATTGCGCGGCGCCGACGCCGCGGACCAGCAGGCGCTCGATCGCCGGCTGATCACGCAAGACGGCAGCCCGAACAAGTCGCGGCTAGGGGCCAATGCGCTGCTGGCCGTGTCGCTGGCCTGTGCCCGCGCCGCCGCCGCCGCCCAGGGCCTGCCGCTGTACCGGAGGCTCGGGGCGGGCATGGCGCCGGTGCTGCCGGTGCCGATGATGAACATCCTCAACGGCGGCGCGCACGCGGACAACAGCGTCGACCTGCAGGAGTTCATGGTGCTGCCCGTGGGGGCGCCGAGCTTCGCCGAAGCGCTGCGCTGGGGCGCCGAGGTCTTCCACGCGCTCAAGGCGCTGCTGAAGACCCGCGGCCTGCACACGGCGGTCGGCGACGAAGGCGGCTTTGCGCCGGACCTGCCGTCGAACAAGGCCGCGCTCGAGGTCGTGCTCGGCGCCGTCGAGTCGGCCGGCTTCCGCCCCGGGCACGACGTCTGGCTCGGCCTGGATGTCGCCAGCACCGAACTGTTCGCGAACGGCCGCTACGCGCTGGCCTCGGAAGGCCGCAGCCTGGAGCCCGCGGCGTTCGTCGACTGGCTCGCCGGCCTCGTGGACGACTACCCGATCCTCTCGATCGAGGACGGCATGGCCGAGGACGACTGGCACGGCTGGAAGCTGCTGACCGAGCGTCTCGGCCAGCGGGTGCAGCTGGTCGGCGACGATCTCTTCGTCACCGACGCGAGCACGCTCGACGAGGGCATCCGCGCGGGGGTGGCGAACGCGATCCTGATCAAGCCCAACCAGATCGGCACGCTGAGCGAGACGCTGGCGGCGATCGAGCTGGCCACCTCTCGCGGCTACCGCGCCGTCGTGTCGCATCGCTCGGGAGAGACCGAGGACACGACGATCGCCGACATCGCCGTCGGCACGACGGCCACCCAGATCAAGACCGGCTCGCTCAGCCGCTCGGACCGCACGGCCAAGTACAACCGGCTGCTGAGAATCGAGGACGAGCTCGGCGCGGCTGCGCGCTATGCGGGGCGGGCGGCCTTCGATCCGCGCTTCCTGCAGGGCGGGCGCTGAACGGCGGCCCGCGCCGCACCGACACCGCAGCGATCAGCCCCCGCGCTCCATCTCGCTGCGCGAGACGTACACCGTGTAGGCCGACGGCCCGAAGCCGGCCGGCGCGATCTTGTCGATCGGGATCGCGCGGTGGTTCGCCACGTCGAACTTCCAGGTGAAGCGGTTGGCCCCGTTGACGAACGTGACCGCCTCGCCGCAGGTGACATTGACGTGCTTCGCCGTCGCCACGTCGACGACGCGCGCCGGCTTCGCATCGGCGGACGCGGGCCGCCCATACACCGATTGCCCGTTCAGGAAGGTCTCGGCATAGGCCGCGCTCGACAGGAGCGAAAGGGCTGCGACGGCGCCAACGGCGATCTTCTTCATCTGTGGTTTCCTCAGGAGTGGGTTGCGCGGCGCCAACCTGACGCCGCGAACGCACTGTAGGAAGCGGTGCCGCACAGGACCCGCACCGGAAGATGAAGAAACGGTCAGGTACGCGGAGGCGGCGCTTCCTCGCCCGCACCGCCCGCCTTCTTCAGCAGCAGCCCGACCGACACCGTGGTCGAAGTCGACGCGGCCAGCGTCCGGCCGCCGTGCATGCGCGCGATCGCCGCCACGATCGCCAGGCCGAGCCCGTGGTGACGCGCGGCGTTCGTGCGCGAAGGGTCGGCCCGGTAGAAGCGATCGAAGAGCCTCGGCAGGTGCTGCGGGTCGATCGGCGCGCCCCGGTTGATCACCGACAGCGTCGCCTCGTCGTCCGAGCCGCGGATCTCGATCTGCACGGTCGAGCCGCGCTCGGCGTAGCGCACCGCGTTCGACAGAAGGTTCAGGATCGCCCGCTGCAGCAAGGCGGCGTCGAAGGCGCCCGAGGCCTCGCCATCCACCACCACCTCGAGCCCGGCGTCCGCCAGCACGGCCTCCTGGTAGTCGGCCACGTTGCGCGCCAGTGCGGCCAGGCTCGGGACCGGCAGCCGGCGCGCCTGCGCGCCCCGGTCCGCCCGCGAGAGGAAGAGCATGTCGCTGACGATTGCCGACATGCGGTGGAGGTCCTCGAGGTTGGCGCCCAGCAGCTCGTGCAGCTCGGCCGCGCTTCTCGCCTTGCGCAGGGCGATCTCGGTGCTGCCGATGAGGGTGGCGAGCGGTGTGCACAGCTCGTGCGCCACGTCGGCGTTGAAGCCTTCGAGCTGCTCGTAGGCGAGGTGCAGCCGCGCCAGCAGCTCGTTGAACTGCGCGATCAACGGCTCCAGCTCCTCCGGCTGGGCGGAGCCGTCGAGGCGACGGTGCAGGCTGTCGGCCGCGAGCCCCCGCGTCTGCTCGACCAGTTCGCGCAACGGCCGCAGGGCCCGACGCACGAGGAGGAACCCTCCGGCCGAGACCAGCGCCGTGCCGGCGAGCGCGGCCCCGAGCAGCGTCAGGCCCAGCTGCCGCAGCAGCTGCGCGTCCTCCCGCGTGTCCAGCGCCAGGCGGCCGGTGAGCGGCGCTGCCAGCCCGCCGGCGGCCGCGATGTCGAAGCGCAGCGCCTTGGCGCCATCGCCCAGCGCGGCGGCCGGCGGACCGCCCTCATAGAACACGCTGCCGTCGGCTTGCAGCAGGCGTATCGACAGCCCCGCCTGGCCGACCGAGAAGTCGGCGAGCTTGTGGCGCAGCACCTCGAGGTCCGGCTGCTGCCGCGCTTCGGCGAACAGGTGCAGCACCAGGGCTTCCTTCTGGCGCAGCGTCTCCGCCTGGCGGTGGTCAAAGCTGAGGGCCGTGGCCGCATACACCGCCGCGCAGACGGCCGACAGCCCGAACAGGCTTTGCAGCGCCAGCCAGCGCGACAGCCGCAACCCGAGCGAGCCGGCCCGGCTACGGCTCATCGGGCCGGTCTTCGAGCACGTAGCCGACGCCGCGCACGGTGTGCAGCAGCGCGCGCTCGAAAGGCTTGTCGAGCTTGCCGCGCAGGCGGCGCACGGCGACGTCGATCACGTTGGTGTCGTGGTCGAAGTGGATGTCCCAGACCTGCTCCGCGATCTCGGTGCGCGACAGCACCTCGCCGTGGCGCCGCAGCAGCAGCACCAGCAGCTGGAACTCCTTTGCGGTGAAGTCGAGCCGCTGTCCCGCACGGCTGGCGCGGCGGCGGACCAGGTCGACCTCCAGGTCACCGAGGCTCAGGGTCGTCGCGCGCTCGCCCTCCCCGTTGCCGCGATGCCGCCGCAGCAGCGCGTCGATGCGCGCCACCAGCTCCGAGAAGGCGAAGGGCTTGACGAGGTAGTCATCGGCGCCGGCACGCAGACCGCGCACACGGTCGTCGACGCTGACCCGCGCGGTGAGCATGAGCACCGGCGTGTCCTTCGACTGGCGGAGCGCCGCGAGCAGGCTCAGACCGTCGATGCCGGGCAGCATGCCGTCGAGCACGATCAGGTCGTGCTGGCCCTCGAGCGCCGCATGCAGCCCGTCCACGCCGTTGCGGACGACCTCGACCGCGTGGCCCTCTTCGCCCAGTCCCTTGCCGAGGTAGTCCGCCAGGCGGGCCTCGTCCTCGATCACCAGCAGCTTCATGCCGCATTGTTTCCCGCTTCCGGGCGGGAAGGCAGATGACAGGGCTGTCAGGTGGCGGTTCGCCTTTCGTCCCAAAGGCCGTGCCCGCGCAGGCGCGCGCCGGCCGGCTGCGAATGGCCCGACAGGGGCGGCACGCCGAGCCCTGCGCGGCGTCGTTACGCGCTCGCGCCGAGCGCTGGCTCGTGCGCGGCATCGGCCGTCGGCCGACCCCGCGGCCCAGCGGCTGTGGCCGCCGTCTCCGTCGCGGCGTCACGCGCCTGCGCCGCCACCGCCAGCACCTGGTCCCTCGGCACGGGACGGCCGAAGAGGTAGCCCTGCGAGAGCCCGCAGCCGAGCTGGCGCAGCACCTCCACGTCGCGCGGGTTCTCGACGCCTTCGGCGACCGTCAACGCGCCCAGGCTGCGCGACAGGCCGATCACCGCGTCGACGATCTTCGCGCTCTCGGGCCGCTCGTGCAGCGTGCGCACGAAAGAGCGGTCGATCTTCACCTTGTCGAAGTGCATCTCGGCCAGGTAGCTGAGGCTGGAGTAGCCGGTGCCGAAGTCGTCCAGCGACACCGTGATGCCGACGTCCTTCATCGCCTGCATCACGCGCCGCGCCTCGAAGGTGTCGGCGACGAGCGCGGTCTCCGTCAGCTCGATGTCGATGCGGCGCGGGTCGATGTCGTGCCGCTGCAGGACCTCGAGCAGGTGCGGCACCAGCGTCGGGTCCTGCAGCTGCTGCGGCGCGAGGTTGACCGAGAGCTGCCATGTCGGCGGGAAACCGTGCAGGTCCTGGCAGGCGCGCTCGAGCAGCGCGAACATCATCGGCCCGACGAGGCCGGTCTCCTCGGCCAGCGGGATGAAGTCGTTCGGCATCACCAGGCCGCGCTCGGGATGCTGCCAGCGGCAGAGCATTTCGAGCGCGTACACGCTGCCGCTGGCCAGGTCCACGATCGGCTGGTAGTACGGCACGAACTCGCCGCGCGGGATGCCATCGCGCATCGCCAGCTCGAGCCTGGCGCGCTCGGAGACCTGCTCGTCGAGCTTGCCGTCATAGGCGCGGACGACACCCCTACCCTGAGCCTTCGCCCGGTACAGCGCCGAGTCGGCCCGGCGCAGCAGCTCGTCCGCGCTCGAGGCGTCGCCGGGGTAGCGGGCGATGCCGACGCTCGCACCGAGCTGCACGGTGTAGCCCGCGGCCTCGATCGGCAGGCTGATCGCCTGCACCAGGCGCTGCGCCACCAGCGTGCCGAGGTCCGGGACGCTGCCGTCCTCCTCGACCACCACCACGAACTCGTCGCCGCCGTAGCGTGCCTGCACGTCGTGGGCGCGCAGCCCGACGGTCAGGCGCCTGGCGACTTCCTTCAGCACCAGGTCGCCCACCATGTGGCCGTGGCGATCGTTGATCGGCTTGAAGCGGTCGAGGTCGATCATCAGCACCGCCAGGCTGCGACCTTCGGCCGCGGCGCGCGCCAGGGCGGTGCCCATCGCGTCATGCAGCGCGACGCGGTTGGCCAGTCCGGTCAGGTGGTCGCTGGTGGCGAGCTTCTGCACGCGGTCTTCCGCAGCGCGCAGCAGGCCGCGCGAGCCTTCGAGCCGCCGCGTGAGCCGCAGCCAGACGCTGACGGCCAGCAGCAGCGCCCCGACCAGCACGACCGTGCCGATGACGTCGTTGCGGCGCCGCAGCGTGTCGACTTCGGCGCGGCTGTCGGCCACGACGGCTTGTGTCAGGGCCAGGGTCGCGTCGGTCAGGGCCGCGGTCTGCTCGCGATAGCGGTCGGCCTCGAAGATCGTGCGGGCGATCTCGAGCTGCCCGACCGACACCGCTTCGAAGGCCGCCAGGCGCATCTCGGAGAGCGCCTCGCTGGCCTCGTCGGCGCGCAGACGGAAGCGCTCGGCATCGGCCGGCGCGGCCAGCGCGCGCGCTTCGGCGACCAAGGCCTGCAACGCCGGCCGTTCGGCGTCGTAGCGGTCGATCCACAGCTGCTGGCCGCTCGCGACGGCGAGCTGGGCCTGGTCGTTCAGGCGCTGGTCGGCCAGGCGCAGGTCACCGGCCAGGCGCTGGGCCTGCGCATGGCGGTCGGCCGCGGCCTCCTGGGCGTTGAACAGCCAGCCGCGCTCGACCAGCAGGCCGAGCACGATGAGCGCCGCCCCGCCGAGCGCGAGCGCCACGGTGCGCCGGGCTTCCAGGATCGTGCGCTCGACGATCGAGCCGGACGGGAGCAGCTTCTCCGGGGCAGCAGACACGGCGCCGCCACCGGATGCCGGCAAGCCCTGCTTCGCCACCGAGGGGGCCGACCCGTGCATCGCGCGACGCGACATGCGGAACCTCCAGGGGTGATGGGTATCACGGCTGGATGTCGGCCGGCGCGGCGGGGAATGTAGGCCTCGGGCCGCACCGGCGCGGGGCTTGCCTCATTCGGTGGCCGATTTCGACGGCCAGCCGCCGGGCCGGATGCCGCCATACAGGCCACGACAGTTGCCCAGGCGTGAAAAAGCCCCGGCTGGCGGGGCTTCTGATGGGTCCTTGGCGGAGTCGGAGGGATTCGAACCCTCGATGCAGGTTTTGCCCACATACTCCCTTAGCAGGGGAGCACCTTCGGCCTCTCGGTCACGACTCCGGAACGCGGGATTCTAAGTCAGGCCGCGGGCTTCTCTGCCTCGAGCTCGAAGGCCTTGTGCAGGCTGCGCACCGCGAGTTCCATGTACTTCTCGTCGATCACGACGCTGGTCTTGATCTCGCTGGTGGTGATCATCTGGATGTTGATCCCCTCCTCGCTCAGCGTTCGGAACATGCGGCTGGCCACGCCGACATGCGAGCGCATGCCGATGCCCACGATGCTGACCTTGCAGATGCGCTGGTCGCCGACGACCTGGGTCGCGCCGGTGGCGGGCAGCACGCTGGTCTTGAGCAGCTCGATCGTGCGCGCGTAGTCGTTGCGGTGCACGGTGAACGAGAAGTCGGTACGTCCGTCGTGCGAGATGTTCTGGATGATGACGTCGACGTCGATGTTGGCGTCGGCCACCGGGCCCAGGATCTGGTACGCGATGCCGGGGCGGTCCGGCACGCCCATCACGCTGATCTTGGCCTCGTCGCGGTTGAAGGCGATGCCCGAGACGACTGCTTGTTCCATGTTGGCGGCTTCCTCGAAGGTGATCAGGGTGCCCGAGCGGGCCTCTTCCTCGAGCGGGATGTCCCACTCGGTGAAGCTCGACAGCACGCGCAGCGGCACGCGGTACTTGCCGGCGAACTCGACGGAGCGGATCTGCAGCACCTTGGAGCCGAGACTCGCCATCTCGAGCATCTCCTCGAAGCTGATCGTCTGCAGGCGGCGCGCGTCCTGCACGATGCGCGGGTCGGTGGTGTAGACGCCGTCGACGTCGGTGTAGATCAGGCACTCGGCGGCCTTCAGCGCCGCAGCCACGGCCACGGCCGAGGTGTCGGAGCCACCGCGCCCGAGCGTCGTCACGTGGCCTTCGGCGTCGATGCCCTGGAAGCCGGTGATGATGACCACCTTGCCGGCCCCGAGATCGGCGCGCACGCGTGCCTCGTCGATGCTTTCGATGCGCGCCTTCGTGAACGCGCTGTCGGTGCGGATCGGCACCTGCCAACCGGTGTAGCTGACAGCGTCGAGGCCTTCGGCCTGCAGCGCGATCGCCAGCAGGCCGACCGACACCTGCTCGCCGGTGGCGGCGATCATGTCGAGCTCGCGCATCAGGGCCGGCGTCGACGTCGACGGCGACAGCTCCTTCGCCAGTCCGAGCAGCCGGTTGGTCTCGCCGCTCATCGCCGAGGGCACGACGACCATCTGGTGGCCGGCGCGTGCCCACTTGGCCACGCGGCGGGCGACGCTGCGGATGCGCTCGGTCGAGCCCATCGAGGTGCCGCCGTACTTGTGAACGATCAGTGCCATGAGTCGAATGACGTGAACGGCTGCGCTGAGCCGAAGGGGTGCGGGTCTCGGCGCCCGCCGGGGAGCCGCGGATTTTATGCTTTGCGCGGCACCCGGCCCGCCGGCTCCCAGACCAGTTGCACCTGCGGCGTGCCGGGTGCGGCAACGGCGCCGGCTTCGATGCCCAGGCCGGCGACGTAGACCAGCTGCCCGCCGTCGTGCAGCAGCGGCCCGTCGCGCTCCCAGGCCGGCACCTCGAGCGCCTGGAACTGCTGCTTCAAAGTGCGCGCCGGGCGGCCGGGCCCGAGCGAGAAACGTTCGCCGCCGACCCGGCGCGCCGCCCGCAGGCGCGGCAGGCGGACCGGGTCGAGCCCGCCCTCGGCGACCGGGCGCACGACGATGCTGCCTTCGAAGCCTGGTACCCGGTGGCGGGCTCGCGCGTGGCGGGCGGGCCAGCCGAGGGGTCCAGTGGTGCCGTCCTCTGCCAGGGGCCCGGCAGGGCCGGGCCCCGTCACGAGCAGCCACGAACGATGGCGTCGCAACACCCTGCCATCGGGCAGCGGCCAGCAGGCGACGCCCTCGCGGTCGGCCTCTCGCATCAGGCGCCGCACCAGGCTCGCCGCGTACGGCACCTGCTGCGCCCGCAGCCAGTGCCGCAGCGCGTTGCTGCGCCGCGCGGGTTCGAGCTGGCGCCAGCCGGCGAGCACGAGCCCCTGGTCACCGGCGATGTCCTCGAGGTCGATCGCCGCCAGCGCGGTCGCGATCGCTTCCGCCTCCTGCGCCCAGCCGGCCGCCGTCGCGAGCGTCAGCTCCGCGTCGGGGAAGGCCTCGATCAATACCGGCCATACCGCCTGGCGCAGGCGGCTGCGCGCATGGCGCGGGTCGGCATTGCTCGGGTCCTCGACATGCTTCAGGCGGTGGCGGCGCAGATAGGCCGCAAGCTCGCACGGGTCGCGTTGCAGCCAGGGCCGCAGCCACACGATGCCGTCGCGCTCGACGGTTGCGGGCATGGCGGAAAGCCCAGCACTGCCGGCCCCGCGCAGCGCCTGCAGCACGAAGGTCTCGGCCTGGTCGCGCCGGTGCTGAGCGAGCAGCACCGCACCGGCGCCGGCAGCCAGCGCCATGCGGCGCAGCGCGCGATAGCGCTCACGGCGCGCCCAGGCCTCGATGCTGTCGCCGGCTGGGGGTGCCGAGTCCAGGCGCGTCAGCAGGAAGTCGATCGGCAGGCCGCGTGCGGCCCAACGGCGGCAGGTGTCCCGGCAGTGGCGAGCCCATGCGTCGGCGGCCGGCTGCAGGCCGTGGTGCACGTGCAGTGCCGCCACGCGCAGGCCCTGCTCGCGAGCGGCGCCCGCGGTCACGTGCAGCAAGGCGGTGGAATCGCGTCCGCCGCTGTAGGCCACGGCGACGCAGGCAGCGGGGCGCTGCCCGCCCATCGTCAGCGCTCGGTCGTGTCGGTGTAGCGGCCGTAGGCCTGCAGCCGCTCGTAGCGCGCCTGCAGCAATTCCTTCGGCTTCAGGTCGGAGACCTGGCGCAGCGCGTCGACCAGGGCGCGCTTCAGGTAGACACACATCTGCTTCAGGTCGCGATGCGCGCCGCCGACCGGCTCGTTGACGATCTTGTCGACCAGCCCTAGTGCCTTCAGGCGGTGGGCGGTGATGCCCAGCGCGTCGGCCGCGTCGGAGGCGCGATCGGACGTCTTCCAGAGGATCGAGGCGCAGCCTTCGGGCGAGATCACCGAGTAGACCGAGAACTGGAGCATCAGCGTCTGGTCGCCGACCGCGATCGCCAGCGCGCCGCCGGAGCCGCCCTCGCCGATGATCGTCGCGATGATCGGCACCTGCAGCTGCGCCATCTCGAAGATGTTGCGCCCGATCGCCTCGGACTGGCCGCGCTCCTCGGCGCCGATCCCCGGGTAGGCACCCGGCGTATCGACGAAGGTGAACACCGGCACGCCGAACTTCTCGGCCATCTGCATCAGGCGCAGCGCCTTGCGATAGCCCTCGGGGCGCGACATGCCGAAGTTGCGCAGCCCGCGCTCCTTCGTATCGCGGCCCTTCTGGTGGCCGAGCACCACGCAGGCCTGGCCGTTGAAGCGGGCGAGCCCGCCGACGATCGACTGGTCGTCGGCGTAGTGCCGGTCGCCGTGCAGCTCCTGGAACTCGGTGAAGATCTCGTTGACGTAGTCGAGCGTGTAGGGGCGCTGCGGGTGGCGCGCGATCTGCGTCACCTGCCAGGGCGAGAGGCTCGAGTAGATGTCCTTCGTGAGCTGCTGGCTCTTCTTGCTGAGGCGGTCGATCTCGTCCGAGATATCGACCGCCGACTCCGTCTGCACGTAGCGCAGCTCGTCGATCTTGTTCTCGAGCTCGGCAATCGGCTGCTCGAATTCGAGGAAGTGTCGCTTGCTCATTCTTGGGGTGCGGCCCGGCGAGGGCGGCCTGGCGAGAAGCTCAGTAGTCTACCGGCAGAGGGTCGAGGCTCCGCCAGATGTACCAGGTCGCCACGGAGCGGAACGGCGCCCAGGCGTCGCCGAGTTCGCGCGCCTCGGCCCTCGACACCGGCTCGCCGCTGAAGTAGTGGTGGCCGATGCCCTTGAGCAGCCCGATGTCGTCGAGAGGCAGCACGTTGGGCCGCATCAGGTGGAAGATCAGGAACATCTCGGCCGTCCAGCGGCCGATGCCGCGAATGGCGACCAGTTCCTCGACGATCGCCTCGTCCTCCATCTGCTGCCACTGGCGCACGTGGACCGAGCCCTCGTGGAAGTGCAGCGCCAGGTCCTTGAGGTACTCGACCTTGCGCGCCGACAGGCCGGCCTCGCGCATCTTCGCGACCGGCAGCGCGAGCACCGAGGCCGCCTGCAACCGGGTCGCCGGCCCGTCGACCAGTTCAGCGAAGCGCTCCCAGACCGCCTGCGCCGCGCGCACCGAGATCTGCTGGCCGACGATCGAGCGCGCCAGCGTGGTGAAGGCGTCGCCACGGCTTTGCAGACGGGCTTCGCCGAACTGCGGGATGAGCTTGCGCATCACGCGGTCGCGCCGCGACAGATGGCGACAGGCGTCGTCCCAGTAGTCCGGCACGATGGCCACCGGCACGGTCAGGCCCTGACCCAGGTCGTGCCTTGCGGCGAATCCTGCAGCACGACCCCCTGGGACAGCAGCTCGGCGCGGATGCGGTCCGCCTCGGCGAAGTCGCGCGCCTGCTTGGCGGCGGCGCGGGCGGCGATCTGCGTCGCGATGTCGGCTTCGTCGAGACTCCGACGGCCGTGACCGCCCTGCAGGAAGGCACGCGGCGACTGGCCCAGCAGGCCCAGCACGCCGCCGAGGTCGCGCAGCAGTCGCGCGGCCTCGCGCGAGCCGCGGTTGGCCTCGCCGGCCAGCTCGAACAGCGTCGACACCGCGACCGGCGTGTTGAAGTCGTCGTCCATCGCAGCGCGGAAAGCCGCCGCGGTCGGCACCGACCAGTCGGGCGTGCCCGGGCTGCCGTCGAGCCCGGCGGCGTCGAGCGCGACATAGAGCCGCCGCAGGCCGCTGCGCGCGTCATCGAGGTTCGCGTCGCTGAAGTTGAGCGGGCTGCGGTAGTGCGTGCGCAGCAGGAAGAAACGCAGCGTCTCGCCGTCGTAGTGCCGCAGCACGTCGCGGATGGTGAAGAAGTTGCCGAGCGACTTCGACATCTTCTCGTCGTCGATGTTGACGAAGCCGTTGTGCGCCCAGACGCGAGCGAGCGGCTTGCCGCTGGCGCCCTCGCTCTGTGCGATCTCGTTCTCGTGGTGCGGGAACTGCAGGTCCATGCCGCCGCCGTGCAGGTCGATCGTCTCGCCGAGCATCGTGCAGGCCATCGCCGAGCACTCGATGTGCCAGCCCGGACGCCCGGGGCCGTAGGCCGAGGCGTAGGTGGCATCGGCGGGTTCGTCGGGCTTGGCGGCCTTCCACAGCACGAAGTCGAGCGGGTCCTCCTTGCCGTCGAGCACCGCGACGCGCTCGCCGGCGCGCAGTTCGTCGATCGACTTGCCCGAGAGGCGCCCGTATCTGGGGAACTTGCGCACCGAGTAGTTCACATCGCCGTTCGAAGAACGATAGGCGAGACCCTTGCCCTCGAGCGCGCCGATCATCGTGAGCATCTGCGGCACGTGGTCGGTCGCGCGCGGCTCGTGCGTCGGCGCGAGCGTGCCGATGGCGGCGAGGTCCTCGTGCATCGCGGCGACCATCTCGTCGGTGAGCTGCCGGATCGGGATGCCTCGCTCAAGGGCGCGGCGGATGATCTTGTCGTCGATGTCGGTGATGTTGCGCACGTAGGTGACCTGCAGCCCCGACGTGCGCAGCCAGCGGACGATGACATCGAAGGCCACCATCATCCGGGCGTGTCCGATATGACAGAGGTCGTAGGCGGTAATGCCGCAAACGTACATGCGCACCCGCCCAGGTTCGAACGGCACGAAAGGCTCGACGGCGCGCGTCAGCGTGTTGTGGATGCGCAGGGACATCGCAGGATCGGTGCGGGCGGAGGCGACGGAAGAGGCCGCCGCGGGCGCCTCGCAGTGCGGTTGCTGCGAGGGCGAGTCGTAGAATCGAGCGAACGAGTATAGCGGCGCGTCCTTCGATCGACGCCGGCGTTGCGGGCCTGTCCGAAGCCGCGCGCGACTCCTCCCGAAACCCAAAGGACGCCCATGTCGTACTGCCAACGACGCGCGATCGCCTCGATCGTCGCCCTGCTCTTCGGCCTGCTGTTCGCCTCTGGCACCGCGCTGGCCCAGCGGGTCAAGCTCGCGACGTCGAAGGGCGACATCGTGGTGCAGCTCGAACCCGAGAAGGCCCCGAAGACCGTCGCGAACTTCCTCGAGTACGTGAAGGCCGGGCACTACGACGGCACCGTGTTCCACCGCGTGATCGACGGCTTCATGGTCCAGGGTGGCGGCATGACGGCCGACATGAACGAGAAGCCGACGCGCCCTCCGATCCCGCTCGAGAGCCGCAACGGCCTGCGCAACGAGCGCGGCACGCTGGCGATGGCGCGCACCGGCGACCCGGATTCGGCCACGTCGCAGTTCTTTATCAACGTCAATGACAATGGCTTCCTCAACCACACCTCCGACACGCCGCGCGGCTTCGGCTACGCGGTGTTCGGCAAGGTCGTGTCGGGCATCGACGTGGTGGACAAGATCCGCGCCGTGCCGACCGGTCGCAAGGGCCCGCACCAGAACGTGCCGGTCGAGCCCGTGACCCTATTGAAAGCTACTGTGGAGAAGTGAGATGTCCAAGCAAGTCGTTCTGACCACCAACAAAGGCGAAGTCCGCATCGAGCTCGACGAGCAGGCCGCACCCGAGTCGGCGCGAAACTTCCTCGCCTATGTCGAGAAGGGCCACTACGACGGCACCGTGTTCCACCGTGTCATCAAGGGTTTCATGATCCAGGGCGGCGGCTTCGAGCCCGGCCTGAAGCAGAAGCCGACCGACAAGCCCATCAAGAACGAGGCCAACAACGGCCTCAAGAACCTGCGCTACACGCTCGCGATGGCGCGCACCAGCGTGCCCGATTCGGCCACCGCGCAGTTCTTCGTCAACACCGTCGACAACGCCTTCCTCGACTTCAAGTCCGAGACGCCGCAGGGCTGGGGCTACGCGGTGTTCGGCAAGGTCGTCGCGGGCACCGAGGTGATCGACGCGATCGAAGGCGTGCGCACCGCCTCGAAGGGCATGCACGAGAACGTGCCGGTCGAGGACGTTGTGATCCTGAAGGCAGCTGTGCTGCCCTGAGCCTTCACGTCCCCGCGCCGCCGCCGATGCCTGACGAAGCCACCCTGCCTCCGGTGCCCGAGGCGCAGGTCTTCGCCGCGCCGCAGGCGTGGCGCGCGATCGACTTCATCTCCGACCTGCACCTGGCGGCCGACACACCGCGCGGCTTCGAGGCATGGGAGAGCTACCTCGACGGCACCGACGCCGACGCCGTCTTCATCCTCGGCGACCTGTTCGAGCTCTGGGTCGGTGACGACGCGCGCACCGGCGCGTTCGAGCAGCGCTGCGTCGAGGTGCTGGCGCGCAGCGCGGCGCGGCGCTTCACCGCCTTCATGGCCGGCAACCGCGACTTCCTCGTCGGCGACGAGATGCTTGCCGCCTGCGGCATGACCGCCCTGCCCGATCCGACGCTGCTGCTTGCGTTCGACCGGCGCACGCTGCTCTCGCACGGTGACGCCCTCTGCCTGGCCGACGTGGACTACCAGCGCTTTCGGCAGCAGGTGCGCAACCCGGTGTTCCAGCGCCCCTTCCTCGCCCAGCCGCTGGCACAGCGGCTGGCCCTGGCGCGGCAGATGCGCCACAAGAGCGAGGAACGCAAGGAGGGACAGTCGATGGGTGACTGGGCCGACCTCGACCCGCCCGCGACCTTGGCCTGGATGGCGGAAGCCGAGGCGCCGGTGCTGGTCCACGGGCATACCCATCGGCCGGACACCGAGCTGCTTGCGCCGGGCCGCACCCGATACGTCCTCACCGACTGGGACCTCGACAGCACCGGGCGCCCGCCACGCGCCGAAGTGCTCCGGCTGACGGCCGGCGGGTTCGAGCGCCTGGCGCCCGCCGAGACACGCCCTTCGGCGGCCGCCGCCGGCAACGCCTGATGTTCGGCCTCTGGCGGCGCCTGCGCGAGGCGCGGGTGCTGGAGCAGCGCGCGATCCCGGACACGCTCTGGGACAGCGAGCTGGCCCGCTACGCCTTCCTCGCCCGGCTGCCTGCGCCGGACCGCGAGGAGCTCAGACGACTCGCCACCCTCTTCCTCGCCGACAAGGAGTTTCACGGCGCTGGCGGTTTCGAGGTCACCGACGCGGTCGCGGTGGCGATCGCGGCCCAGGCCTGCTTGCCGGTGCTGCGTCTCGGGCTCGACTGGTACGACGGCTTCGTCGGCATCGTCGTGCATGCCGGCGAGGTGGTCGCGCACCGCGAAACGGTCGACGAGGACGGTGTCGTCCACCACTACGACGAGACACTGGCTGGCGAGGCGATGGAGGGTGGTCCGCTCATGCTCAGTTGGCACGACGTGGAGACAGCCGACGAGACAGCCGACTGGGGCTACAACGTCGTGATCCATGAGTTCGCCCATGTGATCGACATGCGCGACGGCGTCGCCGACGGCGTCCCGCCAATCGCCGACCCACGCGCGCGCAAGGTCTGGCAGGCGTTGATGCAACGGGAATACGAGCGCCTGTGCCGCCGGCTCGACCACGGCATCGAGACCTTCGTCGACCCCTACGGCAGCGAGGGCCCGGAGGAGTTCTTCGCGGTCACGGTCGAAGCCTTCTTCGTCGCGCCGGACGGGCTGCACGAGGAACACCCCGAGCTGTACGCGGCCTACACCGAGTTTTTCCGCCAGGACCCGTTGGACTAACGTCGACGTCGCGCCAGCGCCCCGTCGGCGCCAGCGGCACCACCGGAGCACCGAACCGACACCGCACGCGGAGGATGTGAAAACGGGGGCCGAAGCCCCCGTCGAACTCACCTGGCCTTCCGGCCGCCCAGCTCAGGCCGTCGCGGGCTCCGCCTTCGGCTTGTCGCTCTTGCGGTTCGGCGTGATGTCGAGCAGCGGCTTGCCCTCGTCGTCGATGTCGACGCTGAGGCGGCCGCCGTCGACCAGACGCCCGAACAACAGTTCGTCGGCCAGCGCACGACGGATCGTGTCCTGGATCAGGCGCTGCATCGGCCTGGCGCCCATCAACGGGTCGAAGCCCTTCTTCGCCAGGTGCTGGCGCAGCTTGTCGGAGAAGGTGACCTCGACCTTCTTCTCGGCCAGTTGGCTCTCGAGCTGCAGCAGGAACTTGTCGACCACCCGCAGGATGATCTCCTCGTCCAGCGCACGGAAGCTGACCGTCGCATCGAGCCGGTTGCGGAACTCGGGCGTGAAGAGCCGCTTGATGTCGGCCATCTCGTCGCCCTGCTCGCGCGAGTTGGTGAAGCCGATCACCGCCTTCTGCATCGTCTCGGCGCCCGCGTTGGTCGTCATGATCAGGATGACGTTGCGGAAGTCCGCCTTGCGGCCGTTGTTGTCGGTCAGCGTGCCGTGGTCCATCACCTGCAGCAGCACGTTGAAGACGTCCGGATGCGCCTTCTCGATCTCGTCGAGCAGCAGCACCGCGTGCGGCTTCTTGCTGACCGCCTCGGTCAAGAGGCCGCCCTGGTCGAAGCCGACGTAGCCGGGCGGCGCGCCGATCAGTCGGCTCACCGCATGGCGCTCCATGTACTCGGACATGTCGAAGCGGATCAGCTCGATGCCGAGGATGAACGCCAGCTGCTTCGCCACTTCGGTCTTGCCGACGCCGGTGGGACCGCTGAACAGGAACGAGCCGATCGGCTTGTCCGGCTTGCCCAGCCCCGAGCGCGCCATCTTGATCGCGGCGGCCAGCGCCTCGATCGCCGGCTCCTGACCGAAGACGACGCTGTTCAGGTCGCGCTCGAGGTTCTGCAGCTTCGAACGGTCGTCGCTCGACACGCTCTGCGGCGGAATGCGCGCGATCTTCGCGACGATCTCCTCGACCTCGAGCCGAGTGATCGTCTTCTTCTGCTTGTTCTTCGGCAGGATGCGCTGCGCCGCGCCCGCCTCGTCGATGACGTCGATCGCCTTGTCGGGCAGGTGACGGTCGTTGATGAACTTGGCCGACAGCTCGGCCGCGGCCTGCAGTGCGCCCAGCGCGTACTTCACGCTGTGGTGCTCCTCGAAGCGCGACTTCAGGCCCTTCAGGATCTCGATCGTCTGCTCGACCGACGGCTCCACGACGTCGATCTTCTGGAAGCGCCGCGACAGCGCCGCATCCTTCTCGAAGATGCCGCGGTATTCGGTGAAGGTGGTCGCGCCGATGCACTTCATCGCGCCGCTCGACAGCGCCGGCTTCAGCAGGTTGCTCGCGTCGAGCGTGCCGCCCGAAGCGGCGCCCGCGCCGATCAGCGTGTGGATCTCGTCGATGAAGAGGATCGCGTTCGGCTGCTCCTTCAACGTCTTCAGCACGGCCTTCAGGCGTTGTTCGAAGTCGCCGCGGTACTTGGTACCCGCCAGCAGCGCGCCCATGTCGAGCGCGTAAACCGTGGCGTCGGCCAGCACCTCGGGCACCTCGGACTGCGTGATCCGCCAGGCCAGGCCCTCGGCGATCGCGGTCTTGCCGACGCCCGCCTCGCCGACCAGCAGCGGGTTGTTCTTGCGCCTGCGGCACAGCACCTGGATGACCCGCTCGACCTCATGTTCGCGGCCGATCAGCGGGTCGATCTTGCCGTCGCGGGCGAGCTGGTTCAGGTTGCTGGTGAACTGCTCGAGCGGCGAGCCCTTGCCGTCGCCGTCGTCCTTCTCGACTTCGTTGCTGCTGCCGGGGCTGCCCTCGCTCGGCTTGGCGGGCTCGGGCGGGTCGGACTTCTTGATGCCGTGGGCGATGAAGTTGACGACGTCCAGCCGCGTCACGCCCTGCTGGTGCAGGTAGTAGACGGCGTGGGAGTCCTTCTCGCCGAAGATGGCCACCAGCACGTTGGCGCCGGTCACTTCCTTCTTGCCGGAGCCGGTGGACTGCACATGCATGATCGCGCGTTGGATCACGCGCTGGAATCCGAGGGTCGGCTGCGTATCGACCTCTTCGGATCCACCGACCGTCGGCGTGTTCTCCTTGATGAACTGCGCCAAGCTCTTGCGCAGGTCATCGATGTTGGCCGAGCAGGCCCGGAGCACCTCTGCCGCAGAGGGGTTGTCGAGCAGCGCCATCAGCAGATGCTCGACCGTGATGAACTCGTGGCGCTGCTGGCGTGCCTCTACGAACGCCATGTGCAGGCTCACTTCCAACTCTTGCGCAATCATGCGGCCTCCATAGTGCACTGCAAGGGATGCTCGGCTCGCCTCGCAGCCGTCAGCACCAGTTCGACTTTGGTCACGGCGACGTCCTTGGTGAAAACGCCGCAAACACCGCGACCCTCATGGTGGATCTTGAGCATGATCTGCGTGGCGGCGTCCAGGTCCAAATGGAAGTACTCCTGCAACACCATCACGACGAACTCCATCGGTGTGTAGTCGTCGTTGAGCATGAGCACCTGGTACATCCGCGGCGGCTCGGTCTTGGCCGGCTGACGCTCGACCACGACCGCGCCCTGCCCATCGTCCGGCCGCGGCTGGACAACGGGTGGCGAGGGAGAACCGGGACTGTCCGAAGGCATGAAATCATTCTATCGAGTTGACACTGCCAGGTTGCGGCCAAGCACATATTGCGCCCGAGGGCGCCAACGCAAGGCCCCGGCGCCTCTGGCGCCTCGAGACCGGTTGGCGTAGTAACGCCTTGACATGGTGCGTACCGCTATCGAGAATTGTTGCAGGATTCACATAAGAGGAGGAGCAACATGGCCGTAGGCACCGTGAAGTGGTTCAACGACGCCAAGGGTTTTGGCTTCATCGAACCGGAGGGGGGAGGCGACGATGTGTTCGCCCATTTTTCGGCGATCCGGATGGACGGCTTTCGCACGCTGCGCCAGGGCAGCCGCGTGAGCTTCGACGTCGCGCAGGGCCCCAAGGGCCAGCTGGCGCAGAACATCTGCCCGCTTGAGGCGGCATCTGTGGTCGGTTCGCGCGAGTTCCAGGACAAAACGCTGGCGGCCTGACACAGCGCCTGCCGCACCCGCTACCGACTTGCCGCCGGCCCCGGCGGTCGAACACGACACAAAGGCTCGCCGCGCGCGGGCCTTTGCTGCTTCAGGCACGGTCGAGCCGCCTTTCGCGACGCTCGGGGAGCGAACGCGAGAGCCAGACGGCGGATCCCGAGCCTCAGCCGGGCAAACCCCGAGCCCTGGATGGCGGCAGGGTTGACCCCGGTCAAGGCGGCGCAACGCCGCCCATGCCTAAGCTGCGCCGAACCCCCGTCGACGCCGTCCGCCATGACCACCTTCGCCTACACCCACGCCGCCTGCCTCGAACACCGCCCGGGCCCCGGCCACCCGGAATCGCCGGCCCGCCTGAAGGCGGTGCTGGAGGCGTTGAAGGCGCCCGAGTTCGCCGAATTGCAGTGGCGCGACGCGCCGCTCGGTAACGAGACCATGGCGAGCCTGGTGCACGCGCCCGGTTATGTCCGCGCCGTCGCGGAAGCCGCCCCGCGGCACGGGCACGTGATGCTCGACGGCGGCGACACGGTGATGTCGCCCGGCTCCTGGGAGGCCGTGATGCGCTGCATCGGCGCCGCTTGCGCCGGCGTCGACGCGGTCGTCGCCGGCGAGGCGCGCAATATCTTCTGCGCGACCCGGCCCTGCGGCCACCACGCCGAGCGCAGCCGCGCGATGGGTTTCTGCATCTTCAACCAGGCCGCGATCGCCGCGCTGCACGCCCGACAGGCCCACGGGCTGCGTCGCGTGGCGGTCGTCGACTTCGACGTGCACCACGGCAACGGCACGCAGAACGCCTTCTACGGCGACGCCGAGCTGTTCTACGGCTCGAGCCATCAATTTCCGTTCTACCCGGGCACCGGCGCGCGCACCGAGACCGGCGTGGCCGAGAACATCGTCAACATCCCGCTGCCTCGCGGCGCCACCCCAGCCCAGTTCCGCGAGGGCTTCGAGTCCACGCTGCTGCCCGCGCTGCGACGCTTCGCGCCCGAGCTGCTGATCCTCTCGGCCGGCTTCGACGCGCACCACCTCGACCCGCTGGGCGGCCTGGGACTGCGCGACGAGGACTTCCACTGGGTCACGGCGGAGCTGGCCCGGGTCGCCGCCGAAAGCGGCAAGGGCCGCGTGGTCTCGATCCTCGAAGGCGGCTACAGCCTCGAGGGCCTGGCCACCGGCAGCGCTGCCCACCTGCGCGCGCTGATGGCGGCCTGAACCCGGCGCCCTCCGTCCTTCAGCCCCAGCCCAACCGGCCCCAACCGCCGCCGGCCGCCACAGCCGGAAGCCGAGCAAGCCCCTAACATCCGCGCCGTCCAGGACCCCGCGACGGCACGTCATGAAGGCTCACGACACATTCCTCAGCGGTGATTCGATCTACGGCTCGCCGGCTCAGCCCGGGGCCGCCGACCGCGTGGTCGACCTCGACACGGCCAAGCGGGTGCATGTCGACTGGGGCGAGACGCTGACCTTCCGCGCCGGGGGGCATCAGTTCTCGTGGCGATTCGACGGACTGGACAGGCGCTCGGTCGACGTGCAGAAGCTCGCTCCCGAGGGCTTCCCGGCGCGCCGCTTCATCGCCTACATCGGGCGCAACCCGGCCAACCGCCACTAGAAGGCAGCCTGGCCTCAGCCCGAGGCCTCGTCGCCCTCGCCCGGCGCCTCGGGCAGCCGGCTGGCCAGCACCTTGTCGATCGTGCGCCCGTCCATGTCGACGATCTCGAAGCGCCAGCCTTCCCACTGCGCAACGTCGGCGACCTTCGGCAGGCGGCCGGAGATCAGCATCATCATCCCGCTCAGGGTGTGGTAGCGGCCGCGTTCCTCTTCCGGCACTTCGTCGAGGCCCAGCCGGTCCTTCAGTTCGGGCACCGGGATGTGCCCGTCGAGCAGCCAGCTGCCGTCCTCGCGCTGGACGGCCCAGGACGTGGCCGGATCGCGCGGGTGGAATTCGCCGGTGATCGCCTCGATCAGGTCCTGCAGCGTGACGATGCCCTGCACCTCGCCGTATTCGTCGATCACGAGCGCCATCTGCAGGTCGGACGACTGGAAGTTGCGCAACAGCTCGGCGCCGGTCAGCGTCTCGGGCACGAAGAGCGGCTCGCGCAGCGGTTCGGCGGCCAGCTCACGCTGGTTCTCGCGCAGCGCCCGCGTCAGCCAGCGCCGTGCGTTGAGCGTGCCGCGCACCTCGTGCAGGCCGCCGCGCACCACAGGGAAGTACGCATGGCCGGCGGCTTCGATACGGGCCAGGTTCTGCTCGAACGACAGCTCCAGGTCGAGCACCACCACGTCGGCCCGCGGCACCATCAGCGAGCCGATCTGGCGGTCTTCCAGGCGGAAGACGTTGCGCACCATCTCGTGCTCGTGCGATTCGATCACGCCCGCGCCGCGGCCTTCGTCGAGCAGCGCATGGATCTCCTCCTCGGTGACGCGCTGCGCGCCCTCCTTCACGCCCAGCAGCCGCAGCAGCGCCTGGGTCGACGCCGATAGCAGGTAGACGAAGGGCTTGGTGCCGGTGGCCAGCCAGTCGATCGGCCGCGCCACCAGGCGCGCCAGCATCTCCGGGTGGGTCTGGCCGAGTCGCTTGGGCACGAGCTCGCCCACCACGATCGAGAAGTAGGTGATCAGGATGACGACCAGCGCGGTCGCCCCGTAGCCCGCGTACGGGGCCTGCAGCCCCAGACCGGAGAGCCAGGCCGAGATCGGCTGCGCCAGCGTGGCCTCGCCGACGATGCCGTTGAGCACGCCGATCGAGGTGATGCCGATCTGGATCGTCGACAGAAAGCGCGTCGGGTTCTCACCCAGCGCGACGGCAGCGGCCGCGGACGAATCGCCCTCATCGATCAGCTTCTGCAACCGCGCCTTGCGGGCAGTGACCAGTGCGATCTCCGACATCGCGAACAGGCCGTTGAGCAGGATGAGGGCGAAAAGTATCAGGACTTCCATGGCAGGCGACCCTGGGGCGCCGTCGTTGTTGCGAAGCCCCGATGCTAACGGGCGACGCTGCGGCGACCTGACGCCGGCTTGACGCGCGGCTTCTCTATAGTCGCGCCCCACCATGATCCCGCCCGACCCCGTGAGCCTTGGCGAAGCGCTGCGCTTCTGGCTCAAGCTCGGCTTCATCGGCTTCGGCGGGCCGGCCGGGCAGATCGCGATCATGCATAGCGAGTTGGTCGAGCGGCGGCGCTGGATCAGCGAGCGGCGCTTTATCCACGCGCTCAACTACTGCATGCTGCTACCCGGGCCCGAGGCGCAACAGCTGGCCACCTATCTAGGCTGGCTGATGCACCGCAGCTGGGGCGGCATCGCCGCCGGCGTGCTGTTCGTGCTGCCCTCGCTCGGCATCCTGATCGCGCTGTCCTGGGTCTACCTGCGCTTCGGACATGTGCCAGTGGTCGCCGGGCTGTTCTACGGCATCAAGCCTGCCGTGACGGCGCTGGTGCTGCACGCGGCGCACCGCATCGGCTCGCGGGTACTGCACAACCGCTGGATGTGGGGCATCGCCGCGGCGGCGTTCGTCGCGATCTTCGCGTTCGATGCGCCCTTCCCGGCGATCGTCCTCGCCGCGGCGCTGGTCGGCCTCGTCGGCGCGCGCCGCTGGCCGCAGGCGTTCTCGCCCGCCGGAGGCGCCACCGCCGCGGCCGCTCGCGGCCATGGCCCGGCGCTGATCGACGACGATACGCCGACGCCCGCCCACGCCCGCTTCTCGCGCGCCGGATGGCTGAAGGTGGTCGCGGCCGGTCTCGGCCTCTGGGCAGCCGTGCTCGCCGGCCTCGCGGCCTGGCAAGGCTGGCAGGGCACGCTGACGCAGATGGGCTGGTTCTTCACCAAGGCGGCGCTGCTGACCTTCGGCGGCGCCTACGCCGCCCTGCCCTATATCTACCAAGGCGCGGTCGAGCAGCACCAGTGGCTGAGCGGCACCCAGATGATCGACGGCCTCGCGCTCGGCGAGACGACGCCCGGGCCGCTGATCATGGTCGTCGCCTTCGTCGGCTTCGTCGGCGGCTGGACACGCGAGGTGCTGGGGCCGGAGGCGCTCTTTCTCGGCGGTGCACTGGCGGCGAGCGTCGTCACCTTCTTCACTTTCGTGCCGTCCTTCGTCTTCATCCTGGCCGGCGGGCCGCTGATCGAGTCGACGCACGGCCGCCTGGGGTTCACTGCGCCGCTCGCGGCGATCAGCGCCGCGGTGGTCGGCGTGATCCTGAACCTGGCGCTCTTCTTCGCTTGGCATGTGCTGTGGCCGCGGGGCTTCGATGGGCCGTTCGACGCAGTCTCGGCCGCGATCGCCGTCGTGGCGGCGATCGCCCTCTTCCGCTTCCGGCTCGGGGTGATGCCGCTGCTCGCCGCCTGCGCGGCCGCGGGCCTGGCCGCGAGCGGCCTGGGCCTGATGCCGGCCTGAGGCGCGACGCGCAGAATCGACCGTCCCATACCCCGCCGGCAGCAGCCGGCACGCACAAGGAGAGTGGCCATGAAGACCAGCGCCCGCAACCAGTTCGCCGGCACGATCAGCCGCGTCGACGCCGGCCCGGTCACCACCGAGGTCGCGATCGCGCTCAGCGGCGGCCACGAGATCACCGCGACCCTGACCAGCCATTCGGCCAAGTCGCTGGATCTGAAGCAGGGCCAGCGCGCGCTGGCGCTGATCAAGGCCTCGGCGGTCGTGCTGGTGACCGACTTCGCCGGCTACAAGCTCTCGGCCCGCAACCAGCTCGCCGGCAAGGTCTCGCGGATCGACAAGGGCGCCGTCTCGACCGTGGTCGGCCTGACGCTGCCCGGCGGGGAGACCGTGACCACCACGGTCACCAACGACGCGGTGGCCGATCTGGGCCTCGCGGTCGGCCAGCCGGCGACCGCCGTCTTCAAGGCCTATTCGGTGATTCTGGCGGTGCAGTGACGCAGGCGGCGCAGGCAGGGACGGCGCGATGGCCCGCTGCGAACTGAGCGATGCCACGCTGCAGGCACTGCTGGCCGAGGACGCGCCGTTCGGCGACCTGACGACTGCGGGCCTGGGCCTGTCGGCGCGTGCCGGCACGGTCGTCTATTCGGCGCGCGGCGCGCTTGTCGTGGCGGCCACCGAAGAGGCGGCGCGGGTGATCGAGCTGTGCGGCGCGCGTGCCCGGGTCATCAGCGCCAGCGGTGAAGCGGTGGCACCGGGCGCTGCGCTGGTCGAGGCGGACGGCCGTGCGGAGGCCCTGCTGCTCGGCTGGAAGCTCGCGCAGAACCTCGTTGAATGGGGCTCCGGCATCGCGACCGCCACCCGGCGCATCGTCGATGCCCTGGCGCAGGCGGGCCACGCGACGCCGGTGGCCTGCACCCGCAAAGGCTTCCCCGGCACGCGCGCGCTGGCGGCCAAGGCCGTGCGGGTAGGCGGCGGCGTGATGCACCGGCTCGGCCTGTCGGAGACCCTGCTGGTGTTCCCCGAACACCGCGACTTCCTGGCCGCCGACACCGACGCGCTCGGCGCTCGCCTCGCCGCGCTGCGCATCGCACAGCCCGAGAAGAAGCTGGTGGTCGAGGTCACGACCGCTGACGACGCGCTGCGCATGGCCGCCATCGGGGTCGACGTGCTGCAACTGGAGCGCTTCACCCCCGATGCACTGGCGTCGCTGAAACAGCGGCTGTCGGCGGCCGGCCATCCGCCGCTGCTCGCGCCTGCCGGTGGCGTGAACGTCGACAATGCGGTGGCTTACGCTGCGGCAGGCGCGGATCTCCTGGTCACCTCGTCGCCATACCTCGCGGGGCCGGCCGACGTGCAGGTGCGGGTGGTCGCAAGCCGCGACAGCTGACCGCGCGCGCCCGCCGCCCGGTCAGCCGTGCTTCAGGCACGGACCGCCCTGTGGCGGGCCGTCGCCGCACGCGGGCGGCGCAGCGGCCGCGACGGCGGCAGCAAAGCTGGCCACGCTCGCGCTGCGCAGCGGCACGAAGGGCTTGCCCTGGCGCCCGCAGGCGCGCTTGAGCGCGAGCGCGGATTCGTGGTCGATGCAGTCGACCGGGAAGACCACCAGGTCGGCCCAGGCCAGGGCGGCGGCCAGCAGGCCCTTGCGGTCCTCGATGCCGCCGTCGTGCCGCTGGTAGTCGCCGCCGTGGCGCCGCACCAGATCCCGGATCGCCGGGTTCGAGCTCGGCCGCCCCCCGACATAGAGCAGCCGCCGACCCGCCAACGCGGCGCGCAGCGCGGGCAAGGCGTCTTCGTCCGCACCCTGTGCGCGGGCGCGCAGCTCTGCCTCGGCGGCGGCCAGCTCGCGGCCGAGCTCGGTCGCGTGGGCGTGCAGGCGCTCGAACTCGAGCTGCATCCGCAGCGACTCGGCCAGCAGCGACTGCGCATGGCCTTCCGCCGCTTCGCGGCGCCGGGTCTGGGTGGCGACCGCATCCGCGCACGAGGCCGTGGTGGGGACAGTGGCCGCGGGGGCGGCGCGCGCACCTTCGGCAAAGACGCGGACGGCGCGCTCCAGTTCGGCCACCCGCAGGCGCAGGCCTTCGCTCGCCGATTCGCTCTGGTCACGCGCCGCGACGATCTCGGCGATGCGTTGCTGCTGTCGCTCGGCCCGCTCGCGCAGTTCGGCATTCTCCCGTTCCAGCGCGGCCAGGCGCCGCAGGTCGGCCCGGTTCGAGGCGCCGACCTGGTGCGACAGCATGTGCACGTCGCCGAACACCCGCTGGCGCAGCTCGGGCGTCGCACGCCGGTGAGTCAGCACCGCCCAGTAGGCACCCGGCACCTCGCCGGAATCGAGCGCCTGCTGCCACAGGTCGACGAGCCCCGCCGCCTCCTTGGCTCGGGCATAGCGCTGCACGCTGCCCTCGTGCCGACGGTCGAGTGCCTTGTGCAGCGCGCGGGCGACGCCGGCGTCCTGCCCGGCGAGGCGCACCGCTTCGTGATGCACCTCGAGATCGCTCGCGTCGGCGACATCGATGAAGGGGCCCATCAGCTTGCGCAGCTCGCCCGTCGGCAGGCAGGTGCCGATCACCGAGCAGTGCCAGTGCGCGTCCATCTCGCCGAGTCGCAGCCGGGGGCCGGCCTCGGGCCCGGCCGCTCCGACATGGGCGTGGGCCCGTCGGTCTTGGTCATGGGCACTGCGGGCCGGCGCGGCCTCGGTGGCCGAGCGGGCGGCCGAGGCCAGCGCGGCCGGTCGGAAGGGCGGATGGGCCATGCCTAGGCCTTCGGCATCGATTCGTCGCAGGCCTGCGACACCTGCGCATGAACGCCGGGCGACCAGCAAGACCACACCAGGCCTGGCAACACCGCCCTGCGCTCGGGCGGCACCTGCACGACCCGGCCGATGCTGACGAAGCCGACCAGGGCCTCATCCGCCGAGACCCCGAGCCGCGCCGACAGCATCGCGTCGTAGCAGCGCTCGCCACTGAGCACGATCGCCCCGAAGCCGAGCTGGTGGGCCGCGTTCAGCAGGTTGCCCAGCGCCGCGCCCGCTGCCAGCCACTGTTCGCGAGCCGGCACCCTCGAACGCGGCTTCGGCGAGAACACGAAGCCCAGCAGCACTGGCGGACGCGTCGCGTGCTCGCGCGCGAGCCGCAGGTCGTTCGGCGACGCCAGCGGGTCGCGCCGGCGCTTCTCGTCCTCGAAGAGCGCCGCCAGCGCCGCCCGCGTGTCGCTGCGGAACTCGATGACGCGCCAAGGGTGCAGGCCGCCATGGTCAGGCGCGCACAGCGCCGCCTGCAGGATCAGGTCGAGCTGCTCGGTGCCCGGGCCTGGCGAGCCGAGCCGCTTCGGTGACACGGACCGCCGCTCGAGCAGCGAGGCGACGCGCTGACCCGCTGCCGCATCGGGGGTGGCAGTGCGCGCCGCTGCCGGCGCTTCGGCGAGCTTGCGGGCGCAGGCCAGCACCACCTCGCCAAGCGGCGTGAAGCCGCCGAAGGCCTCGGCGCGATGCACGAGCGCGCGGCCGTAGACGCGCTCCGCGTCTTCGAGCGTGGAGAGAAAGGCTTGCGGGTCGAGCCCGCAGGCGCGCGCGGCCTGCTCGAAGCTGGCGCTTCGATGCAATGCGAGGAGGCACTGGAAATGGAGCGTCAGCATGGTGGGCAAGCTCGGCAGGCCTGCCCGGGATCGCATCGACCTCGGGTGCTGCGCGAGAGTGGGTCGTGGGTCGGTACGCAGGTCCGCGCCCGGGATACCGCAATAGCGAGCAAAATATAACGCATGCCTTTGCACGCCGCGCCGCCGGACGCGCGGGGCCCGCCGGGCACTGACGACCCGGCATCGTCCGGGCCCGGAGAGGCGGTCGACCGAGCAAGGTGTGGTCGAGGCGCGGGTGGGCTGGCGCGACGGCCCGATCGCCGCAGCGAAGGCCGGGCCCGGCAAGGTCACCGAAGGCACCGGCGTTGCGGCACCCATCCGCACTTCGCGAGCGAAGGCCTCTCCAACGTACCGGGCCCGAGCGGGGTCGGGCTTCGGCTGCGGGCGCCGCGCACCGTGGCCGGACAGCAGATCCACCGGTCACGGTGAATCGTCGCGGCCAACAGTCCTGCCGACCCCTTTGGGACGTTGCCGGCTTGGGGCATCAGGACAGAACACGCGGGGGTGCAGAGTACCGCCGCGCGGGGCTGAAAATTGCTTTCCGCCGCTAGACTACGTCGGCCCTTGTCCGGGGCGGCGCGACGTCGAGGGATGGAACACAAGGCGGAGATCGGGGAGGCCTGTCCGGCGTGTGGACTCGTGAGTCCGCCCGGGCTGAGCTTCTGTGGGCATTGCGGCACCCGGCTCAAGCCGAGGCAGGTCCCGACCAGCGAACCCGAGCGTCGCCAGCTCACCGTGATGTTCTGCGATCTGGTGGGGTCCAGCGCCCTCGCGCAGCGCGTCGAACTGGAAGAGTTCCGTGACCTGATCCGCGCCTTCCAGGACCGTTGCACGTCGATCGTCCGTGAGTTCGGCGGCACGGTGTCGCGCTACATGGGCGATGCCTTGCTGGTCCTGTTCGGCTACCCGAAGGCCGGCGAGGACGCCACCGAACGCGCCGTGCTCGCGGGCATGAGGATGGCGGCGACCATTCCCGAGATTGCGCTGCCCAACCTGCCTGGCGAGCGGCTGTCCGTCCGGGTGGGCATCGCGACCGGCCTCGCCGTTGCGGGCGACTGGATCGGCGAAGGCGCCTCGCTCGAGCTGGCGGTGCTCGGCGAAACGCCCAACCTCGCGGCGCGCCTGCAGGCGCTTGCGCTGCCCGACTCGGTCGTGATCTCCGGCGCGACGCGCGCGCTGATCGGCAGCCAGTTCGTCTGTGAGAACCTCGGGATGCAACTTGTCAAGGGCTTCGCGGCGCCGGTCGCCGTCTGGCAGGTGACGGCTGCCGGCCCGGTGCACAACCGCTTTCGCGCGGTCCGCCCCGCCGCGCTGACCCCACTCGTCGACCGCGAGGAAGAGCTGGCCTGGCTGCAGGGCCTGTGGCATGCCGCCACGCAGCGGCGCGGCAGCGTCGCGCTGATCGCCGGGGAGCCGGGCGTCGGCAAGTCCCGCCTCGTGGAGGCGCTGCGGCAAGGCATCGGCGAGGGCCAGGCCCATTGCCTGAACCTGCAGTGCTCGCCGTACTACACCAACCGCGCGCTGCACCCGGTCATCCAGTACATCGAGGGCGCGGCGTCGCTCGACAAGGAAGACGCACCCGCGACGAAGATCAAGCGCCTGGAGCAGTGGCTCGGCCTGGCATCCGGCAACGCCTACTCAATCACGCTGCTCGGCGGGCTGCTGTCGATCCCGGTCAACGACCGCCCGCCGCTGCCGCCGATGACCGCCGCCCGGCAGAAGGACCTGACCTTCAGGCTGCTGACCGAGCTGCTGCAGCGCATCGCGCTGTCGGGGCCACTGCTGCTGGTGTGCGAGGACATCCAGTGGATCGACCCGACCAGCGAGGAGTTCCTGACCTACCTCGTCTCGCGCACCCGGCACATGCCCGTGCTCGCGGTCTGCACGCATCGCGTCGAGTACATGCCGAAGTGGGACGGAGTCGAGCACCGCCTGCTGCAGCGGCTGAGCGCCGATCAGGCCACCGTCCTTGTCAAGCATGTCGCCGGCGCAGCGAAGCTGCCTGACAGCGTCGTCCGGGAGCTTGTCAGCGCGTCCGACGGCATCCCGCTCTTCGTCGAGGAGGTCACCCGCACCGCCCTGCACGACCGCGCCGCCGACGAGCCTGCAACGGGCGAGGCGCGACCGCGCAAGCCGTTCTCGATCCCCTCGTCCCTGCACGACACCCTGCTGGCGCGGCTGGATCAGCTGGGGCCGGAGCGGCAGGTCGCGCAGATCGCCAGCGTCATCGGCCGCGAGTTCAACTACCCGCTGCTGCAGGCCATCTCACCGCTTCCCCCCGGCGAGCTGCACGAAGCCATCCTCGCGCTCGAGCGCGCCGGGCTGATCTTTGCCGACGTGAACGGCCCGGGCATCCGCTACACCTTCAACCACGCCCTGGTCCGCGAGGCCGCCTACGAGACGATGCTGCGCAGCCGGCGGCGCGAGCTGCACGTCCTGACGGCCGAGGTGCTCGAACGTCAGTTCCCGCAGACCGCGAGCGAGACGCCCGAGCTGCTCGCCCACCACTGGTCGGAGGCGGCTCGGCCGGAGCGCGCGGTGACGAGCTGGGTGCTCGCCGGCAAGCGCGCGAGCGAGCGTTCCGAGTACCGCGAGGCGATCGGCCACCTCCAGCGCGCGCTCCAGCTCGTCCCGCAACTTGCCGGCAAAACCGAGCAGAGCCATCGGGAGCTCGAGCTGCTGCTCGAGCTGGCGCCCTCGCTGATCGTCACGCAGGGGGCCGGCACCGCGGAGGTGAACCGCCTCTACACGCGCGCGCTCGCCCTCTGCGAGGAGCTGCCGAACTCGGCGCTGCACTTCGCGGCGCGCTGGGGCTGGTGGCGGGTGTCGATGGACCACCGCTCGGGGCACGGCCGCGCCCGTGAACTCGTGAGCCTGGCCGAGGAGCTGGGCGACCAGAGCCTGGTCGTGCAGGCGCACCACGCGCAGTGGGCGACGCTCTACATGCTCGGCGAGCACGACCAGTGCTGCCGGCACGCGGACGAAGGCCTGCGCCTCTACGACCCCGCGAAACACCGATTCCACGGCGGCATCTTCGGCGGCCACGACGCCAAGGTCTGCGCGCTCGGCGAGTCCGCACTCTCAGCCTGGCTGCTGGCCAGGGTGGACGAGGCACCGGGCCGCGTCGACGAGGCGCTGGGCTGGGCCGAGGAGCTCGGCCACGCGGGCAGCCGGGTCCACGCGATGGACTACGCGCTGCAGTTGCATCGCTTCCGCGGCGACGCTCGCGAGGTGGCGCGCCGCGCCGACGAGCTCGTCGCCTATTCGGTCGAGCAGCACCTGGACGAGCACCGCGCGAAGGGCCGGATCTTCCGCGGCTGGGCGCGCGCCCATCTCGAGGTGGCGGACGCCAACCAGGCGTTCGAGGAGATCCGCTCGGCCCTGGACGCCGAGAAAGGCGCCGCGACGCCCGAGGACTTCCCGCAGTACTACGAGATGTTCGCCGACGTCTGCGCACGCGCCCGGCAGGTCGACACCGGCCTCGGCGCGGTCGCCGAAGCGCTGGCACTGGCCGAACGCGGTGGCTTCGTCTACTGGAACGCCGAGCTGCTGCGGCGCCGGGCCGAGCTGCTGATCGTCGCCGATGCGGCACCGGAGGCGATCGACGCCTGCTTCCTGGAGGCTCTCGCCTGCGCCCGCCGGCAAGGCGCGCTCTCGCTCGCGCTGCGCGCCGCGACGAGCCGGGCGCGCTTCTGCGCGGGGGGTCCACGCGCCACCGAGGCCCTCGACGCGCTGATGCAGGTGCTGGGGCAGTTCCGTCAGGGTTCCTCGACCGCCGACGTCATCGAAGCGCGCCGGCTCGCCGCCGGCTCGCGATGAACGCCGCCGCCGCGGACCGCCCTGCCGTCGAATCGCCGTATCTCGACGGCCTGCGGCGAACCCGCACGCCGGCGCAGACCCTGGCGCGCCTGCGCCCGTTGATGGCGACGTTCGGCATCACGCGCGTCGCCAACGTCACCGGCCTGGACCGCACCGGCGTGCCGGTGGTGATGGTCTGCCGGCCGTTGTCGCGCTCGATCGCCGTCTCTCAGGGCAAGGGCATGACGCTCGATGCGGCAAAAGTCTCCGGGCTGATGGAAGCGATCGAGGTCTGGCATGCGGAGCGGATCACCCTCCCCCTGCTCCTCGGCACCCTGGCCGAGATCGGCGAGGACCACCGCGTGGTCGACGTCGAGCGGCTGGCGCGGGCGGCGGACGCCTCCGCGCCGGACGCCCGGCAGACGCTCTGGATCGAGGGCCGCGACCTCGGCCGCGATGCGGGGGTCTGGCTCCCGTACGAGCTGGTCAGCACGAACTACACGCTGCCCCTTCCCCCGGGCAGCGGGATGTTCCAGGCGAACACGAACGGGCTCGCCTCCGGCAACGACGTCGCCGAAGCCGAATGCCATGGCATCTGCGAGGTGGTCGAACGCGACGCCACGACGCGCTGGAAGCTCCTGGCGCCGTCGGCGCGCGACGCCTGTGCGGTCGACCTGGCGTCGATCGACGACGCGGACTGCCACGAGCTCATCGAGCGCCTGCAGGCGGCCGGCCTCTCGGTGCAGGTATGGGAGGTCACCACCGACGTTGGCGTCGCCGCCTTCGTCTGCCTGGTGATGGAGGAAGCGGGCGACTTCGCCGACCCGGAGTTCGGCGCCGGCTGTCACCCGCTGCGCGGTGTGGCCTTGCTGCGCGCCCTGCTCGAAGCCGCCCAGGCGCGCAACACCTACATCTCGGGCACGCGCGACGACTTCGCCTTCGACGCCTGGGAGCCGCGTCACCGCCGGCGTCGCCACCGGGCCTGCCATGCGCTGCTGCCCCGCAGCCCTGCGCAGCGGCGCTTCGACGAGGCACCGGACTTCGCCGCCCCGGGCCCGCGCGAGGACCGGCAGTGGATGCTCGACCGCCTGGCCGCGGCCGGGTTCGAGCAGGTGGTCTCGGTCGACCTGACGAAGCCGGCCATCGGCATCCCGGTGGTGAAGATGGTGGTGCCCGGGCTCGAAGGCCCGGTCGCCGATGCGCAGGCGGACGCCGTGCCCGGGCCGCGCGCGCGCCGCTGGGCCGCCGGGTCCGAATGAAGGCCTGCGCATGAAGGCCTGCGTCTTCGTCGGCCCGACCCTGGCGGCGGTCGAGGCGCATGCCGAACTCGACGCGCTGCTGCTGCCACCGGTGCGGCTGGGCGATGTGTACCAGGCGGTGACGCTGCTGCGACCCCACGCCATCGGCATCGTCGACGGCCACTTCCAGTGGGCACCCGCCGTCTGGCACAAGGAGATCCTCTGGGCGCTGCAGCAGGGCGTGCAGGTCTTCGGCGCGGCGAGCATGGGCGCGCTGCGCGCCGCCGAACTCGAGGCCTTCGGCATGCGAGGCATCGGCCGCGTGTTCGAGGCCTATCGGGACGGCTGCCTGGCGGAAGACGGAGCCGAACCGTTCGAGGACGACGACGAGGTGGCCGTGGTGCACGGGCCGGCCGAGCTGGGTCATCCGCAGCTGTCCGAGGCGATGGTCAACATCCGCCTCACGTTGGCCAAGGCCGCGCGCGAAGGCGTGGTGGCCGAGGCCACGCGCGTCTCCCTTCAAGGGATGGCCAAGCGTGCCTTTTTCCCCGAGCGCTCCTACCGGTCGCTCCTCGACGAGGCCAGGCGGCAGGGCCTTCCGGCAGCCGAGTTGCAGGCCTTCGAGCGCTGGCTGCCGAATGGCACCGTCGACCAAAAGCGGGCCGACGCACTGGCGATGCTGCGGGCGATGCGTGCATGGACCTCGGCGGGCAGGCCATCGGCGCCACCGAGCTTCCACTTCGAGACGACCTGCTTCTGGCAACAGGCGCTCGCCCAACTCGATGACAAGCCAGCGCTCGACGGCGACGACGCGCTTGCGCTCGCCGAATTGCGTTTGGACAATTCCGCGTGGCGATCAAGCCTGGAGCGGGTGCTGCAACGACTAGCCGGGCCCGCGGTCTCGAACACACCGCTCGAACCCGCCACGGCCGCGACCGCCGCGCTGTCGGCGGCACGATCCGCAAGGGCCCGTGCCGCCTTGCTCGAACAACTGCCCGGTGCCCTCATCGAACGCCAGATGCTCGAACAGATCAAGACCGACGGCCGGTTCGAACGCCTGCGCGCCCGGAGTGATGCCAAGCGCCGCTGCCTGGCCGGGCTGCCCGCGTCGCGCGACGTCGAATCGCTCAGCGCTCACCAGCGGTTGGAACTGACCGATTGGTTCTTCACCACCCTGCTGAACAGCGAGTTGCCCGACGACCTGGACCAGTGGATCAGACGCGCGGGATACGCCGACGAAGCCTCGTTCCACGCAGCGCTCTTCGACGAATTCCGGTTCCGCCAGATCTCCGCACGGGCTTCCCCGCCCACCCACACTGGAAGCGAACCATGAGACTGCATGCCGTCTCGGCTCACCACCACGGTCGCCAGCCGCTGGCGAAGCGCGGCACTCGGTTTCGCATCTACCCGCAAACGCCCGTCCTGCCAGGCGTGCACGAGCCCGAGACGGTATGGGTGTCGTCGCCTGCGGGCAGCATCGGCCCGGGACCGTCCGACCGGCGCATGTACGTGATCGACCCGGTCGACAAGGCCCCCTACGGTGACGAAGAACTGCCGCCTTATCGCGGCAGCATTTACGCGCCGGCCACGCCCGGGCCGACCGGGCATTTCGATCACATCGCCCCTGGCCATCGCGAGTTCTTCTCGGCGCATTGCTATGGCACCTTGCGCTTCGTCCTCGACGTGTGGGAGGAGTATCTGGGCACCGCCGTACCCTGGCACTTCGCGGCGCACTTTGACCGGCTCGAGATCCTGCCGCTCGTGCGCTGGAACAACGCCCAGTGCGGATACGGCTTCGTCGAGTTCGGCACGCACTCGCCTGGCCTGCCGGGCGCGCCGCCCCTCTGCCTGAACTTCGACGTGATCGCCCACGAGATCGGGCATGCGCTGATTTATTCGTTGCTGGGCATGCCGGCGACGGGGCAGGTGCGCGCCGCATACGTGGCCTTCCATGAATCAGCCGCCGACTGCGTCGCCATGATCGCGGCCCTGCATTTCGACTCGGTAGTCGACCGGCTGCTCACGAATACCCGCGGCAACATCTACCTGCCCAACGAACTCAACCGGATCGGCGAGTTGTCGAACACCGACCAGATCCGCAACGCCAGCCATTCACTGAAGGTCGACGACGTGCCGAGCCTCGACACGCCGCTCGAGGCGCTGACGAACCTGCAGCGGCACGACATGAGCCTGCCGCTGACAGGGGCGGTCTTCGACACACTGGTCGAGGTATTCCAGGAGATTCTGGTGCGCGAGAGCCTGATCGGTCAGGACCTCGACGACGCGTCGCGGCAGGTGTCCGACGCTGATGCGGTGGAGATCCAGCGGGCCTTCGACCTCGCCTACCTCGGCCGCGAGGCCGAGTTCAAGACCGCCTTGCTCGACGCGCGTGACTACACCGCCAACTGCCTCGCGCGAGCGTGGCAGGACCTGGATCGCGATGTCAGCTTCGGGCGTGCCGCGGCGGCGATGCTCAGGGCCGACAACGCGTTGACCGGCGGAGCCGGCCGCGAAATCCTGATGGACTGCTTGTCGTGGCGCGGGATCGAGCCGCACTGACCGGCCGGCTCTGACGCGGCTACTCATCAATCGGATTGAGGTGCCGGCGTTTGACAGTCCGGGCGCCTGGCACTTGGACATAGCATCGATTCGATATGCGGCTGCCCCGCATAAGGAGGAGATGTCATGCCGACCACCACACTTGACCCGTCGTTTTTAGCGCCGACCCGAATCATTCTGTTCGGGAAGGTGTTCAGCGGACTCTCGGTCAACACGGTTTCGAGCGCCGCACCGAGCGCTGCAGCGTCGTCCATTGGCGCAACGCTGACCGGCCTGAGCGGCGGCGCGCAAGTTGCCAGGATCTTCAGCTTCTCTTACGAAGGCCAGTACCAGAAGCTTCCATGGCCGATGCTCTTCGTCGTCAGCGGCCCCGGAACGGCGCTGCCCGCCACGCCGGCGATCGACGACGCCGGGCTGGAGGCGCAAGACTGGGACTTCGCGAGCGACATCCTCGCCTGGCCAGTCGACAAGGCCGACAACGCCATCTGCCTCGACCTGCTCATCGGAAGGTTCGACGACGTGCTCCTGGGCCAAGTCGCCCTTGCCCAGGACGATGCGACAGCACGTAGCGCCCTGGCGAGTCGCAGCGCGGCGACCTCCCGCAGCGCGGCGGTGTTCCGCAGTGCCGCGACGTTCCGCTCCGCCATGATCGGGCCCCATCAGGACCGCTAGGCCGTTGCTGGCCTGCCCGGAGGGACTCGAACCCCCGACCTGCTGCTTAGAAGGCAGCTGCTCTATCCAGTTGAGCTACGGGCAGGAAGGCGCGCAGTGTAGTCCGGCACGTCCCGCGCCCCGGCCGTCAGTCCGACGCCTTCTTCCGCAGGCTGCGCTCGATGGCGTGCGCTGCCATCGCCTGGGCCAGTTCGTTCACGCCGAGGAACACGCGCCCCGCATGCTCGGCCTCGAGGCGCTCGGCCTCTTCCTCGCTGTGCGTGCGCAAGGCAACCTCGATCGTCGGGTTCAGCGTCCGCGCGGTCTCGATCATCTGGCGCGCCTCGATCGTCTCGGGCGTCGCGATCACGAGCATGTGGGCGCGCGCGATGTGCGCCTGGATCAGCACCGCCGGGTCGGTCGCGTTGCCCGACACGGCCGGGATGCCGGCGTGCCGCAGCGCCTCGACCTTCTCGCGGTTCTCGTCGGCGATCACGTAGGGCACGCCGCGTGCCGCCAGGGCCTGGGCGATGCGCCGCCCCACGCGGCCGTAGCCCACCAGCACCACCTGCCCGGCGAGGAAGCGCTCGGGCGTGCTCGTCGGCAGCTCGGCCAGCGGGTCGTCGCGCGCCTCGTGGCGGCGCGCCAGCTCCGAGCGCTCGAGGATCCAGCGCAGCGCCGGGTCGATCAGGTGGAACATCAGCGGGTTGAGGGCGATCGAGATCAGCGCGCCCGCGACGATCAGGCTCTGCCCCGCCTTCGGCAGCAGGTCGAGAGAGGTGCCGAGCGCCGCGAGGATGAACGAGAACTCGCCGATCTGCGCCAGGCTGGCCGCCACCGTCAGCGCGGTGTTCAGCGGGTAGCGCAGCACCAGCACCAGCAGCGCGGCAGCCACGGTCTTGCCGACCACGATGATCGCCACCACCGCCAGCACCTGCAGCGGCTGCTCGGCAAGGATGCTCGGGTCGAACAGCATGCCGACCGAGACGAAGAACAGCACCGCGAAGGCGTCGCGCAACGGCAGCGACTCCTGCGCGGCGCGATGGCTGAACTCCGACTCGCGCAGCACCATGCCGGCGAAGAAGGCGCCCAGCGCGAACGAGACGCCGAAGAGCTTCGACGAGCCATAGGCGATACCCAGCGCCGCGGCGACCACGCAGAGCGTGAAGAGCTCGCGCGAGCCGGTGCCCGCCACCTGCCACAGCACCCAGGGGAAGACGCGCCGCCCCACCAGCAGCATCAGGGCGACGAAGGTCGAGACCTGCAGCAGCGTGACGCCCACGGTGAGCCACAGCGAATCGGCGTCCGCTCCGTTGGCGACGCGGCCGCCGAGCAGTCCCGACACCGGCGGCAGCAGCACCAGCACCAGCACCATGGCCAGGTCCTCGACGACCAGCCAGCCCACCGCGATGCGCCCGTTGCGCGACTCGAGCACGCCGCGCACCTCCAGCGCCTTCAGCAGCACGACGGTGCTGGCGACCGACAGCGAGACGCCGAACACCAACGCCCCGCCCGCGCCCCAGCCCCAGTAGCGCGCGACGCCGAAGCCCATCGCGGTGGCGACGATCATCTGCACGATCGCCCCCGGCACTGCGATGCGCCGGACCGCGAGCAGGTCGTCGAGCGAGAAGTGCAGGCCGACGCCGAACATCAGCAGCATCACGCCGATCTCGGCCAGCTGACTGGCGATCTCGACATCGGCGGCGAAACCCGGCGTCGCCGGGCTGACGGCGATGCCCGCGAGCAGGTAGCCGACGAGCGCCGGCAGCCGCAGCTTCGTCGCGACAAAGCCGAACACCAGCGCAAGCCCCAGGCCCACGGCGATGGTCGTGATCAGCGTGATGCTGTGCGGCATCTCGGTCTGCGCGGCAGCGGGACCGCGGGCGGCAAAGCAGGCGGTGCCTCGCAGCAGACCAACGCGGCCCGATCGGCGCGCACCAGGTGCGGCCGGGGACCAAGGCCGTGAGGCGGCTTCTAGGTCTCGTGGTCGGGGTGAGATGATTCGAACATCCGACCCACTGCTCCCAAAGCAGTTGCGCTACCAGGCTGCGCTACACCCCGACTGATCGGGATTGTAAGTTGCACGCCCCCAGGGGTGCGGCTCGGTATGACCCTGACGGTCCGGCACACGCCGACAAAATCCGCGATCGTTGCGCCCGGGCGCCGAGCAGCGCTGTGCCCGGTCAGAGCGTCCACACCAGGCGATGCGGCTGGCCATCCAGCCGGATGCGCACACCCTGTGGACCGCAGGGCGTGGCTTCGCCGTCCAGAACTGCTTGCGAGCTGTCCAGATCCCGACTCGCGGAGCGTTGCAGCAGGATCGAACAGACGGTCGACAGCACCACCAGCCTGGCCTCGAAGCCCGGCCAGGACGAGGGCATGCAGGGGCGGACGCACAACCACTCCCCTTCGCGCCGGAGGCCGAGGATGCCCTCGATGCCCGCGCGGTACATCCACCCGGCGGAGCCCGTGTACCAGGTCCAGCCGCCCCGCCCGACGTGGGGCGCCACCGCATAGACGTCGGCAGCGGTCACATAGGGCTCGACCCTGTAGCGTGCTGCCTCTTCCGGCGTGCGTGCGTGGTTGACGGGGTTGACCAGATTGAACAGCGCCGACGCCCGATCGCCGTCGCCCAGCTTGGCGAAGGCCAGGATCGCCCACATGGCGGCATGGCTGTACTGCCCGCCGTTCTCGCGCAGCCCGGGCGGGTAGCCCTTGATGTAGCCGGGGTCCAGCACCGTCTTGTCGAAGGGCGGCGCCAAGAGCAGGGCTAGACCGTCGTCCGGCCGGATCAGGTGCCGCGCCAGCGATGCCATGGCGAGGGCCGCGCGGGCGGGGTCCGCCACGCCCGAGAGCACGGCCCAGGCCTGCGCGATGGCATCGATGCGGCATTCGTCACTCTGTCGCGAGCCCAGCCAGGTCCCGTCGTCGTAGGTCGCGCGCCGATACCACGCGCCGTCCCAGGCGTCCCGCTCGATGGCCGCGCGCACCGACTCGGCATGCGCGAGCCAGCGGCGCGCGCGGACCTCGTCCCTGCCCAGCGCCAACGGCGCGAACAGGGCGATCGTGCGCAGCAGCAGCCAACCCAGCCACACGCTTTCACCCCGGCCGCCAGCGCCGACCCGGTTCATGCCGTCGTTCCAGTCGCCGGTGCCGATGAGCGGCAGGCCTTGCGGCCCCGTGAGTTCGAGGCACTGGTCGAGCCCGCGCGCGCAGTGCTCGAACAGCGAGGCGGCGGCTCCCGCGGCATCGGGCCGGAAGAAGGCGTCGTGCTCGTCGGCGCGCAGCGCCGGGCCGTCCAGGAAGCCGACCTCTTCGTCGAGCACCCCGGCGTCGCCCGTGCTGTCCACATAGGTCGCGGCGGCGAAAGCGAGCCAGACACGATCGTCCGAGATGCGGGTGCGCACCCCCTGCCCCGAGTGGGGCAGCCACCAATGCTGCACGTCGCCCTCGACGAACTGCCGGCCCGCCGCGCGCAGCAGGTGGCGCCGGGTCTCCTCCGGCTGGGCGAAGCTCAGGGCCATCGCGTCCTGCAACTGGTCGCGGAATCCATAGGCGCCGCTGGCCTGGTAGAAGGCGGCCCGCGCCCACAGCCGGCAGGCGATGGTCTGGTACAGCAGCCAGCCGTTGAGCATGATGTCCATGGCGCGGTCGGGCGTCCTGACCTGGACGGCACCGAGCAGCCGCTCCCAGTGGGCGCCGACCTCCGCCAGCACGGCATCGAGATCCGACGCGCGGTAGCGCGCGATCAAGGCCTGCGCCGCGTCCTCGGACGCGGCCTGCCCGAGCAAGGCGACCACCTCGACCGACTCACCCGCGGCCAGTTCCACGACACACTGCAGCGCGGCACAGGGATCCAGCCCGGCCCCCGTCGCACCGGAAAGCGGTTCGTGCCCGAGCAGGGCCGCCGGCGCGGCGGCACGCCCATGACGGCCGAGGAACTCGGTGCGGTCCCCGGTCCATGCCGTCTGGCGGCCATCGAGGTCGGCAAAGGCGACCCTGCCGCCGAAGTCGACACCCCAAGGCTTGCGCGCCAGCATCGCGCCGCTGTGCGCGTCGACGGCCGTCACGATGAAGGGTGCCGAGGCGCCACGCGAGGTGCCCAGCACCCATTCCGCATAGAACGTCACCGACAGGCGACGCACCCGGCCCGACCGGTTGCGCAGGGTCAGGCGCGAGATCTTCACGGGGTCCTGCAGCGGCACGTACTGCAGCAGCTCGAGCGCGATGCCGCCCGCCTCGCGCGCGAACCGGCTGTAACCCCAACCATGGCGCGCCTCGCAGGGCCCGCTGCCACGCACGGGCTGGGCCGTGGGTGACCACAGTTCCCCGCTCCGCAGGTCCTTCACGTAGAAGGCCTCGCCGGACGGATCGGTCACGGGGTCGTTAGACCAGGGGGTGATCTGGTTCTCGCGGCTGTTCTCGCTCCAGGTGCTGGCGCTGCCTTCGGCCGACACCTGGAAGCCGAAGCCGGGATTGGCGACCACGTTGATCCAGGGCTGCGGCGTCGCCTTGCCGGCAGGCAGGCGCACCACGTACTCCCGGCCGTCCCTCGCGAAGCCGCCGAGGCCGTTGAAGAACTCCAGCGCTTCAACGGATGGCGGCGGCGAATCAGGCCCGGCATCGTCCGGCGCGGGCGGTGCTGCCGCGGGCAGCATCGCACCGCCCCCGGCCCCGGCCCGCGCGGACGCGGACGCGGGCGCGGGCGCGGGCGCGGGCGCAGACGCAGACGCAGACACAGGCGGCAGGCGCGCAAGCCGCTCCGCGATGGAGCCCTCCCGGGCGACCAGCTCGAGCCGCGCGGCCGACCGCAGCAAGGCACGGGCCCCGGGCTGGAGCAGGTCCGCGCGTGGCGTGTGGATCGCCCCTTGCGCAAGATCGGCGTCCGGACGAGGACGCGCCTGGCTGCTGCGCACCGCCGTCTCGATCGCTGCCTGCAGGTCCTGCACATACGACGAGCCGCGTTCATTGAGGATGACCAGATCGACGGCAAGCTGCTTCATCCGCCAGTACTCGTGGGCCCGCAGCAGCTGGCGCACCTGTTCCATGTCCTCGATGTCGTCGATGCGCAGCAGGACGATCGGCAGGTCGCCGGAGATCCCATACGCCCACAGCCCGGACTGCGCGGCGGCGCCTTGCCGGATCGCCTCCGGCGGGGCGCGCATGCGTCCGTCGGCATAGACGAGGGCGGCCGCCAGGCGTTGAAAGTCGGCGGCCTCGTCCGCGCGCATGCCCAGGTGGCGCAACTGGACCTGGGCTTGCGTCCAGGCCAGCGTGGCCGCGCGATCGAAGGCGCTGCGGTCATGGTGCTGGTCGATCAGGTCGAGCAGCCCGGCGCGGCTCGGCGCGACGACCGTCCAGAACGCGATGCGCGCCGACTCTCCGGGCGCGATGAGCACGCGCTGGCGCAGCGAGAACACGGGGTCTAGCACGGCGCCCGCCGTGTTCGACAACGGACGGCCGTCATGGATGGCGACAGCCGAGGCGGCATCCCGGCCGCGACCCAGGAAGCGGGCGCGGTCGGACTCGTACTGCGGCTCGGCCGTGATCTTCCCTTCCACGACCGCGAAGTGCGCGGCCCAGATCTGCGGTTCGTCGGGCGCGCGCGGACGACGGCTGGCGATCAGGGCACCGAACTCCGGCAGGTGCTCCGTCAGGATGAAGAGCTTGGAGAAGGCGGGATGCGCCTCGTCGGCCGGCGGCGCGGCCAGCGCCAGTTCGGCGTAGGAGGTGACGTCCACCTCCCGCGCACGCCAGCCGCCATTGGCCAGCGAGAGGCGGCGCACCTCGCAGTCGTCTTCGCCGGAGACGAGCACCTCGAGCGTCGTGGAGAGGCTGCCCTCGCGATGCACGAAGCTGGCCTTGTCCTCGCCGAACAGGACCTCGCCGTGTGGCGCGGCGTCCGCCAGCGGCTGGGCACTGGCCGACCACAGCTGGCCGCTGCGCACGTCGCGCAGGTAGACGAAGGCCCCGCAGTGATCGCGCGTCGGGTCCTCGCGCCAGCGGGTCACGGCCAGGCCGCGCCAGCGGCTGTAGCCGGCGCCGGCCGCCGTCAGCATCACGCTGTAGCGCCCGTTGGACAGCAGGTGGGTGACGGGTGTCGGGCCGGGAATCGCGGCGGTCAGGTATCGCAGCGTCGGCGCCTGCACCTCGACGTGTTCGCGTGCAGCCTCGACCTCCTCGGCGCGCGGGCGCTCGACCGTGACATCGCGCGGCATGCGCTCCTGAAGCAGCAGTTCGCTGGCCTGGATCATCGGCTCGCGATGAAAGCGCGCACGCATGCAGCCTTCGAGCAGCACGTTGGCCAGCGCCACGATGCTCATGCCCTGGTGGTGGGCCATGTAGCTGCGCACGATGGCCACCGTCTTGCCTTCGGGCAGGCGCGCCGGCGTGAAGTCGAGCGCCTCGTGGAAGCCGTGCCTGCCGAGCGCGCCCAGGGCGGCCAGCCGGTCGAGGTTGGCGCATGCCGCCCCCGGGTCGACCATCGCCGCCAGGCTGGTGGCGTAGGGCGCGACCACCCGGTCGTCCGCGAGACCGCGCTTGAGGCCGAGGCCGGGCACGCCGAAGTTGGCGTACTGGTAGGTGAACTCCAGGTCGCGGGCGTTGTAGGCCGACTCGGACATGCCCCAGGGAATGCCCAGCGAGGCGCCGTAGGCCGCCTGCCGCTGCACCACGAGGCGATTGGTCTGCTCGAGCAGGCTGCCGGCCGGCGCGCGCATCACCAGCGAGGGCATCAGGTACTCGAACATGGAGCCGGACCACGAGACCAGCGCCGAGCCGTCGCCGACCGGCGTGGCCGTGCGGCCGAGGCGGAACCAATGCCGCGTCGGCGCATCGCCCTTGGCGATGGCGAACAGGCTGGCCAACCTGGCCTCCGACGCCAGCAGGTCATAGCAACTGGGGTCCAGGCGGCGATCGGCCTGCGCATAGCCGATGGACAGCAGCCGGCGGTCCGGGTCGACGAGAAAGGCGAAGTCCATGGCGAGCGCGAGCTCGCGCGCCGTGTCGGCGAGCGCCTGCAGACGGTCTGCAAGGGCCTGCGGCGCTTCCGGGTGGGGCCGGTCGCGCGCATGCGAAGCGGCGGCCCGACCCAGGGCGTCGATCCAGAACGCCAGATCGGCCTGCTCGTCCTGCCGCGCCGGCCACAGGCTGCGGGCCGCATCGGCGGCCTTGTCGGCCAGACGAGCCAGCGCTGGCGCGAGGGCCTCGACGCTCTGCGGCCCCTGAAGCAGCGCCGCCATGTCGTCGAGCAGCATGGCGACACCTGCGCCCTGCCCTGCCGGTGCCTGGGGCGGGTCGGCGGCAGCCTGCCGGGCCAGTTGCAGCGCATCGGCCATGCCGGCGCGCGCACCGGCTGCGGGTGCGCCGTCCTGCCACTCCTCGCAGGCGTTGGCCAGCGCAATCAGATGGCCCGCCAGGTTGCCGCTGTCCACCGACGAGACATAGGGCGGATCGAGGACGCGAAGGTCCGCGGTGCCGTACCAGTTGAAGAAGTGCCCCTTGAAGCGACGCAGCTGGCGCAAGGTGGCGAACGTGGCCTCCAGGCGTTCGATCGTCTCGAGCGTGCCGGCCCAGCCGAAGTCGCGCGCCGCCACGGCGGACAGCAGGTAGAGCCCGATGTTGGTCGGCGAGGTGCGCCGTGCCAGCGCTGGCTTCGGGTCTTCCTGGAAGTTGTCCGGCGGCAGCATGTGGTCGGCCGGCGTCACGAAGGTTTCGAAGTAGCGCCAGGTGCGGCGGGCAGTCAGGCGCAACGCGCGGGCGTCCCCGGCGTCCAGCGCCTGCTGGCGCGTCACGCGGGGCGGCCGACTGGCCCACCAGGCCAGCGCCGGCGCGGCCAGCCACAGCAGGGCAAAGGGCCCGACGAGCACCGACAGGGCCGACGGCGCGAAAGCCCATGCGCTGGCGGCCAGCGCCAGACCGACCGCGGTGCCAGGGGCCATCTGCAGGTAGAGGCCCGAAAGGCCGGGACGCTCGCGCTTGCCGGACTGCGCGGCGGTCGTCCATTCGAGCAGGTGCCGCCGCGTGACCAGCAGCCGCAGCAGCGTGCGCCCGATGGCGTCTGCCATGCGCCAGGCCTGGTCTGCCAGGAATGCCAGGGTGAGCCCCGTCTGCAGACCGGCCAGCCGCAGGTCGGACGCCAACGCAGCAAGGTGGCTGCGCAGCCGGACGTCGGCGCGGGGCGGCCGGGCGGAGAGCGCCACGGGCAGCCACACCGGCAGGGCGATGCAAGCGAGCACCAGCAGCACGGCCGCGGGGGCGCTGGCCGCGGGCAGCAGCCAGGCGCAGGCCAGGGCCAGCAAGGCGGTTGGCGCCAGCAGCGAGCGCCGCAGGTTGTCGAGCATCTTCCAGCGGCCGAGGGCGGGCAGCGCCTGCATGCCCGCCGGACGCCCGAAGATCCAGGGCAGCAACTGCCAGTCGCCCCGGGTCCAGCGATGCTGGCGTGCCGTCGCCACGTCGTACCGCGCGGGAGCGTGCTCGACCAGTTCGACGTCGGTGGCCAGCCCGGCACGCGCGAACACCCCTTCGAGCAGGTCGTGGCTCAGCAAGCTGTTGTCGGGCACGCGGCCGCACAGCGACGCCTCGAAGGCATCGATGTCATAGATGCCCTTGCCGGTATACGAGCCTTCGTCGAACAGGTCCTGGTAGACATCCGACACCGCCATCGCATACGGGTCCATGCCGGCGGGACCGGAAGAGATCCGCTGGTAGACCGAGCCTTCACTGTGCATGGGCAGCGAGGGCGTGATGCGCGGCTGGAGGATCGCGTGGCCGCCCACGACGCGCTGCAGCGCCGGGTCGAAGCGGGGGTGGTTCAGCGGATGGGCCATCTTGCCGACCAGCCGCAGTGCCGCGTCGCGCGGCAGCCGCGTGTCGGCGTCGAGCGTGAGCACATACCGCACCCCGCCGGGCACGACCAGCGGGGCGCTGCCCAGCGCCACGAAGCTGGTGTCGGTCGCACCGCGCAGCAGGCGGTTGAGCTCGTGCAGCTTGCCGCGCTTGCGCTCCCAGCCCATCCACACGCCCTCCGGCGCGTTGAAGACGCGGCGCCGGTGCAGCAGCATGAAGCGCGGCCCGGCGGGCGCCGGCCCGTGGCGCCGGTTCAGTGCCTCGATGCCTTCGCTGGCTACGGCCAGCAGCGGCTCGTCCGAGGGCAGGTGTTCGCTGGCGGCGTCCGCCCCGTCGGTCAGCAAGGCCAGCACGAGATCACCGCCGCCGCCGGCCAGGTGGTGGACTTCCAGCCGCTCGATCTGTTCGAGCAGGTCGGCCTTGCCGGTCAGCAAGGTCGGCACGACCACCAGGGTGCGCAGCGATCCCGGCACCCCGCCCGCGAGCTCCAGCCCGGGCAGGGCCACCGCGCCGAAGCGCCAGGCCACCAGGTGATTGACGAGCGCCGACGCCCCTTCTGTCGCCGGCAGCAGCAAAGCCAGCAGCCACAGCGCCACCACGCCGGCAGGCCCGCCGACGGGCACCAGCGCCCATGCCAGGCCGAGCAGGGCCGCCGTCACCACCAGAATCGCGTACGCATAGGCATGAATGCCCTGGCCGGCCTGCCAGCGATTGATCCGCAGGTGCAGCGGGGGCCGGAAGCCGACCGATTGCTCGAGGGCCGCCCGTCCTTCGGCGATCAGGTGGTAGCCCGGATCCTCGACCCTTGCCCGTTCACGCGCATCGGCCCGCTCGGCTCCTGCGGCGCGCCCGGCAGCCAGGGCGCGCTCGGCGATGTCCAGCTCGGAGCAGGGCGAGCGGCGGGCCAGTTGTTCGATCGCGCCCCGATACCGGTCACGGGTCGGGAAGTCCATGGCTGCGAACTCGCTGCCTGCGCGCAGCCGCGCATCGACCAGGCTGACGCTCTCGAACAGTTCCGGCCAGTCGATGTCCGACATCAGCCGCAGGCTGGTGATCACGTTGCGCGCCGTGACGTTGGAAGCCCCCTGCCGTTGCTGCGCATGCGTCACCACGTCATCGACGGTGGCACCCTGCCCTGCCAGCCGCTCTTCCAGCCACCCCAGCGCCGGCATCGTCTGCGGGTCGCGGTCGCGCAGACGCTTGGCCAACTGCGCGGCGAACAGTTCGGACAACGGCAGCGGCGATCGCAGGGCGATGTCTTCGTCGAGCGCGGAGCGCGCCGAACCGCTTGCCGTGAGGCGGTTGGCCAGCAGGTCCGCGTCGGCTCGCGCCACCCGACCCGCCGTGATCTGGTCAGCCAGCCGGCGCAGGTTCTCCACCAGCACGATGCGCAACGTGATCGCCACGGCCCACAGTTCGCCGATGGTCAATGGCTCGACCTGCTGATACGACAGCATGAACCGGCGCAGGGCGGTGACGTCGAGATGACTGTCGGTGTGGGCCACGAAGGCCCAGGCCAGCCCGAAGACCCTCGGGTAACCGACGAACGGACCGGACGCGAGCTTGGGCAGTTGCCGATAGAAGTTCGCCGGGAGATCGGCGCGGATCTCCCGGATCTGCCGCTCGACCAGCGGGTAATTGTCGAGCAGCCACTCGGCAGCCGGCACGACCCGTCGCCCCGCCTCCACTTCGGCGGCACTCGCCCGATAGGCGCGACGCAGCGCCCGTGCGTTGGCATCCAGCCGCTTGTGCAGCGAGGGCACGGCCGCAGGCCGCGTAGCCAATGGTTGGGCCGCCGCCAGGCTTCTCGCATGCTGTTCCAGACGCTCGACCCCGAACAGTTCCTCGCGAACCGGCGCCGTGTCGGCCCAGAAGGCAGGAGGCCGGCGTGCGACCAGGCGATCGAGAAGGGCCCTCATCGACGGCACGGCGCCCGGGAGTCCTGCAAGCGCAAGGGCTGGCAGGCCTCGTGATACAAGAGGCGCTTCGACATGATCGAACTCCGGGTGAGGCGGTGCAGTCGCCGCTGGTCGGCACCGTCGCAATGGTCACGGCCCCAAGTCCCGAGGGTTGCCAGTCGGACCAAGCACACCGGAGGTCTGGCCGCAGGCTACACCTAAACGTGTTTCGTGTCTGGGACGGGACAACGCCGGTGGCGTCCTGCACCGATCTCCCATGAGCGACCCTCGACCCGAATCCACAACGCCCGTCCAACTGCCTCGCGGACTCATCGACCGGGTGGCGCCGTCGTTCGTCAGGTTCCTGCACATCGAGGCGGCCGGGGGTGCTGTCCTTCTGCTGTTCACCATCGCGGCCCTCATCCTGTCCAACTCGCCATGGGCAGATCTCTTCCGAGTCATCTGGGACACCCGACTCGAGCTCCGGCTCGGCGAACTCGAGTTCGGGCGCTCGCTGAAGGGCTGGATCAACGACGGCCTGATGACGCTGTTTTTCTTCCTCGTCGCGCTGGAGCTCAAGCGAGAGACAGTCCTGGGCGAGATGCGCGACCCGCGCATGGCGGCTTTGTCCATCGCCGGCGCCTTGGGCGGCATGATCGCGCCCGCCACCCTCTACCTGGCGTTGCAGTGGGAGCAGCCCGGCCAGTCTGGGTGGGGCATCGCGATGGCGACCGACACCGCCTTCGTCGTGGCCTGCCTGGCGTTGCTCGGAACGCGCGTCCCGCATAGCCTTCGCGTGTTCATGCTGTTCCTGTCGATCGTCGACGATATCGGCGCCATCCTGGTGGTCGCGATCGGATACAGCAGCCATCTGGATTGGCGGATGCTTGCCGTGGCCGCGTTGTGCGTTGCTACCCTGCGCCTGCTGGCGGTCGTCGGGATTCGCAGCGTCCCGATCTACTGCTTCGTGGGCGGTGCCACCTGGCTGGCGATCGACGCGTCCGGGCTGCATGCCACCGTCACCGGTGTGATCCTCGGGCTGATGACGCCCGCGAGACGCTGGGTGAGCGACAGCCGGCTCTATGCCATCCTTGACCAGGTCATCGCCCATCCGGCGGGCAGCCAGGGCAGCGGCAGCACCAGCGACCGGGAGACGCTGCAGGTGGCCGAGATCGCCGCACGCGAATCGCTGTCTCCGGTCGAGCGCCTCGAGACGGCGTTGCACCCCTGGGTCAGCTTCTTCATCCTGCCCCTCTTCGCCCTCGCGAATGCAGGCCTCGTCTTGTCGTGGGCGAGTGCCGCGCAGCCCGTCGCCGTCGCCGTGTTCTTCGGGCTCGCCGTGGGCAAGCCGGCCGGGATTCTTCTGTTCAGTTGGCTGGCGCTGCGCTCGGGGATCGCCACCCGCTCCGCGGACCTGGGTTGGGAGGCCATGGTCGGCGGCAGCTTCCTGGCGGGCATCGGCTTCACGATGGCGCTGTTCATCGCCGACCTGGCCCTCGCCGGCAGCTTGATGGACGGCGCGAAGATCGGCATCTTCTCGGCTTCCCTGTTCTCAGCCGCGATGGGTTTGGCGCTGCTGATCCGGATGCGCCGATCGCCTGACGCCGACACGCGGCGAGTCCAACCCTGATTTCCAGATGTGACTTGTCGGGCCGGCCGCCGCTGGTCGTCGATGACGAGCCTGATCAGGGAGCCGTATGGGGTTCCCTCGAGAATCGCTGCATGCACATCGGAGCAACTGCGCACGCCACCTGAACTTCGACGTGATCGAAGCGACCCTCCGAGTCGAGAGCGGTGATCCGGTGAGCGCCCGGCGTCGTGAGCCGCAGGCGCCATGTCCGGCCGAGTTCGCTATGCCCCTGCGGCTGTCCGTCGACGAGCCAGAACACCCCCCCGCCCAGCCCGTTCCGACCGAGGGTCGAGAGCGTCACGTCCACATGCTGCTGCCCTGGCGCCGGCCGGAGCACCGCGCCGGGCTCGATCCCGTTGATGCGCAGTCGCTGGCCGGAGCTTTCCGCAAGCGCTGAACCTGCGGAAGCCGGATCCGCCGCGCCGCCATCGCCCTTGGCGCCCGTGCAGGACGCGGGCTGGACCCAGGGTTCGAGCGCCACCGGCCAGCGCAGCGCAGCGGCGGCGCAAGCCGCGTTCGCCACGAACACGCTCCTTCGGTCGGGCAAGGTCGGTGGCACCGTCCCTTCCAGCGCCCAGCCGACGCGCCGCTGCGCGCACTGCCCGGCCGGCGTCGCCTCGGCCCGGGCACCGGAGGGCCAGCAGGTCGCGACCGCCTGGACCGACACCGGCCGCACCGCCTCCAGCCGGCGCACCGCGCCCTCGCCCCAGCCGCGCCTGCTGCCCTGCGTCGCCGCCACGACGTCGCGCAACAGCGGCGCCGCCGTGTTGGCCCCGAAGAAGCCCGGGTTCGGCGTCCCGTCCGGCCGCCCGACCCAGACGCCGAGCGTGTGGCGCTCGGTGACGCCGACCGCCCAGGCATCGCGAAAGCCGAAGCTGGTGCCGGTCTTCCAGGCCAGGCCCGGGCCGCCGCCGCCTTCGACGAACGGCCGGTCCGGGCGGCCGCCGCCTTCGAGGATGTCGCGCACGATGAAGGCGGCGCCCTCGCTCATCAGGCGCGCCTCGCGGCGCGGCGCGCCGGGCGTCAGGCGCGGTCGGCCGGCGATGCCGCCACGCGCCAGCGCGCGGTAGGCGCCCACCAGTTCCTCCAGCGTCGTGCCGCCGCCGCCGAGGATCAGGCTCAGGTTCGGCGCCACGCCCGGCTCGAAGCGCAGGCGCAGGCCGCCGGCGCGCAGCATCTGCGCGAAGCGGGCCGGCCCGAGGCGGTCGAGCAGGTCGACCGCCGGCACGTTGAGCGATCGCTGCAGCGCCTCGGCGACGCTCACCGGCCCGCTGAACGAGGCTTGGAAGTTGCCCGGCGCATAGCCGCCGAAGGACTGCGGCGCGTCGACCAGCAGGCTCTCGGAATGCACCAGGCCCTCGTCGAGCGCCAGCGCATAGAGAAAGGGCTTGAGCGCCGAGCCGGGCGAGCGCACGCCGCGCACCATGTCGACGTGGGCCGCGCGCGCGGCATCGGCGAAGTCGGCCGAGCCGGCGTAGGCCAGCACCTCGAGCGTGTCGTTGTCGATGACCAGCGCCGCTATCGAGACCTTCGGCGGCAGCGTGCCGGCGCGGTCGAGCAGCAGGCCCTCGATGCGTTGCTGCAGCTCAGCGTCGAGCGTCGTTTGCAGCACCGCGGCCGTAACGGCGGTCTTGGCGGTCGTGGCGTCCGCAGCGGATGGGAACGCCACCGCGAGGGCGCCTGCGCGCGACGCACCCGCCTCCCGCACGCGGCCATCCGCAGGCAGCGTCGCCGCCTCGCGCGCCTCGCGCCGCACCCGCTCGGCGGCCAGCGGCGCGATCCACGCCGCGCGCAGCGGCTGCACGATCACCGGCTCCATCCGCGCGTCCTCGGCCCGTGCGGCAGGCCAGTCGCCCTGGGCGGCCAGGCGCGCCAGCAGTTTGTCGCGCGCGGCGCGCGCCGCCTCGGGCGCGCGGTCGGGCCGCAGCCGCGAGGGCGCCTGCGGCAGCGCGGCGAGCAGCGCCGCCTCGGCGGGGCTCAGGTCGCGCGCCGGCTTGCCGAGGTAGGCGCGGCTCGCCATCTCGACGCCTTCGACGATGCCGCCCATCGGCGCGTGGTTGAGGTAGAGCGTCAGGATCTCGCGCTTGTCGAGCCGACATTCGAGCTGCAGCGCACGCAGGATCTGGCGTGCCTTCGCCGCCGCGCTGCGCCGCGCGCCGGGCGGCGGCGGGTCGATGAGCCGCGCGACTTGCATCGTCAGCGTCGAGCCGCCCGAGACCACCCGCCCGGTGCGCGCCCACTGCCAGGCCGCGCGCACCAGCGCCACCGGATTGACGCCCGGGTGCTGCCCAAACCAGCGGTCTTCGTAGCCAAGCAGCGCCTGCAGGTAGAGCGGCGAGACCTCCTCCGGCGTCACCGGCTGGCGCCACACGCCGTCCGCACCCGGCCACTGGCGCAGCGGCGTGCCGTCGGCCGCGAGCACGACGCTGGCCGGCGCGCTGGCCGGGATCGGCGGCGGGAACAGGCGGTCGAGGGCGAGCAGCAGCACGCAGCCCGCGGTGAGCGCGAGCAGCGCCGTCCTGAGGAGGCCAGGCCCTGCGCCCGCCGCCCCGGCGGAAGGCCCCGCCTCGGCCCCGGGGCCGCCGGGCCGCGCCTCGTTCACGGCATCGCTCGCGGATCGACGATGTTGACCACCGCCGCCGGCGCCACGCCGACGCCGTACAGCTCGGGCCGGTACATGTCCTCGGCGAAGGGCGCCGGCACGACGAAGCGCCCCGGCGAGACGACGCGCACCAGGTAGTACAGGCGCAGCCAGTCGCGGTCGAGCCGCGCGGCCGCCACGTAGCGGTCGTCGCGGAATTCGCGGTGCGCGATGCGCGGGTCGTCCATCGCCTCGGCGACGTTGCGGCCCTCGACGACCAGGGCGCTCGCGCTCTCGCCCTGCGACAGGTTGAGGTTCTCGATCTCGAAGCCGGCCGGGATGCGGTCGACGACGAGCGCGTTCTCGAGCCGGTAGCGGGCGCGGGCCGCCAGCTCGACGATCAGGCTCTCGCCGACCTTCGGCTCGCGCGCCGCGGGCCAGGGCTTGCCGCCGGCGTCGAACCAGCGGCGCTCGAGGTCGATCTCGTCGCGGCGCGGGGCCGGCGCACGCAACGGGTAACCAGCGACGTCGAGCTCTGCGAAGAGCGGCCGCGTGCCGGTGTTGACCAGCACCGGCGCGCGCCCCTCGCGCCAGGCCTCGGCGGCGATCGTCTGCACCGGCTGCGAGCGGTCGAGCGCCGCATCGCGCCCGGCCGCCTCGAGCCGCGCCTGCCAGGGCGCCGCACCCGGCGCGTCGGCGGCGAGTCCGGCGCGCCGGCCCGCCTCGAACAGCGCGTAGCGCTCCTGCGTCGACAGGTAGCGCCGCCCGGCGAGGCGGTCGGTCGCCTCGAACAGCAGCTGCTCGCGGCGCGGGTGGTCGATCTCGTGGCGCAGCAGCAGGCCGTAGGCCAGCGCCAGGTCGCGCGGCGCCGAGCCGTAGTCGCCGAGCCACTCGTCGCCGATCCAGCCTCCGGGCAGACGGTCGGCGGGGAAGGCGGCGCCGATGCCATAGGGCCGCCGCATCGCGTCCTCCAGCGCCGCCGCGGCGCGCGGGGCGTCGCCCATCAGGCGCAGCGCGATCGCCAGATGGACGAGCGGCAGCGGCGACCGCGCCCGGTCGCGGTAGCGGTCGTGCAGCACGCGCAGCGAGGCCAGCGGCGCCTGCCGCTCGCGCGCCAGCACGTAGCCGATGTGGGCCAGCTCGGCGAAGCGCTGGTGGCCGTCGCGCAGCAGGTCGAGGTCGCGATGGTCGATGCGCGGCTGGGCGGTCGATGCGGCACCACCCGTCGGGGGCGCGGCCTCGGTGCTGGGCGCCGGTGCCGACGCCGACGCCGGCGTGGTTGCCGATGCCGATGCCGATGCCGATGCCGATGCCGATGCCGCAGCGCCCGCCACGAGCGCGGCGCGCAGCGCCGGCGACCACTCCGGGAAGCGGTTCGGCGCCTGCAGCAGCTGCTGCTGCAGCCACTCGCGGCTGCGCGCCACCAGCGTGTCGGGCACCGCGAAGCCGGCCTCTCGCGCGTCGAGCAGGAAGCCGCCGACGTAGGCCGCCAACCAGCCCTCGATCGCGCCGCCGGCCCAGAGCGAGACGCTGCCGTTGGCGCGCTGCAGGCTGGCGATGCGACTCACCGCGGTGTCGATCGCCGCGCGGCGCTCCTGCGGGCTGCGCGACGTCAGGCCGAGTGCGCGTGCGGTCGGCTCATCGAAGGCGAGCCAGGGGTAGGCCGCACTGGTCGTCTGCTCGAGGCAGCCGTACGGGTACTCGATGAGGCCGGTCGCGAGCAGCTTCAGGTTGAGCGGCGGGCGGTCGCCGAGGGCCAGGCTTGCCGTCGCCGAGGCCGGATACCAGCCGGCCAGCGCCGGCACCTCGAACGCCACGCGGGCGCCGGGCTCGACGCGCACGCGGCGCAGCTCGCGCCGCAACGGTACCGGCGGCTGCACCTGCAGCCAGGCCTCGCGGCGGATCGCGATCGGCGCCTTGGTGGAGACGTTGCCGCCGGCCGGCCAGGCATCGACCGCGAGCTTCAGGCGCCCGAGCCCATAGGCATCGACGGCCTCCACCGGAAAGCGCAGGGTCTGCCGTTGCTGGTTGCCCAGGATGAGGCGCTGAACCGCGCCGCCAACGGCGACCGGCGCCTCGCCTTCGAGCCGCAGCTCTACATCCTGCGGCACGCCGCTCAGGTTCGTCACGTCGAGCGCAACGGTCGCCCGGTCGCCGGGCGCGATGAAGCGTGGCATCGCCAGCTCGGCCACGATGGGCGCCGCGACCGTCATCTCGGCCTGGGCGCTGCCGTAGCGCTCGGCGTCGAAGGCCACCGCCATCAGGCGCAGGCGGCCGTTGAAGTCGGGCAGGTCGAGCGGGATGCGCGCCTCGCCGTTGGCGTCGAGCGCGACCAGGCCGCTGAACAGGTCGACCAGCTTCACCTTCTTCGGCAGGCTGCGCGTGTCGCGCGCCGCCGAATCGCCGCCGTAGCGCAGGCGGGCGGTGCCGCCTTCCATCTTCTCGATCAGGCGGCCGTAGAGGTCGGAGAGCTCGGCGCCGTAGCGGTGCTTGCCGAAGAAGAAGGCGGCCGGGTCGGGCGGCGCATAGCGCGTGATCTCGAGGATGCCGACGTCGACCGCCGACAGCGTGACCTGCGCGCTGCGCGGCACCTCGCCGGCGGCGACGGCGGACGCTGCGCCCTGCCCCGGCGCCACGCCGGCAGCCGGCGCGCGCACCCGCAGCGTGACTGTCGTGCGGCGCTCCGGCTCCACCTTCGCCGGCGCCTCGATCGCCACCGCCAGCCGCCGCGCCGCGCGCTGCAGCGGCAGGTGCACCAGGCCGACCGCGCGTGAGGGCGTGACGAGCCGCCCCGCGCTGCCGGGCCGGAACGCGGTGACGCCGAGGTACAGGTCGTGTCGCGCCCAGGCCGGGTCGTAGGGGATCTCGATCTCGGTGCCCGCGGTCTCGATCGCGACGCGCCGGCTCCAGAGCAGCCGGTCGCCCTCGACCGTGACCAGCGCCTGCCCGTCGTGCGGCGGCAGGATCTTGACCCGCAGCGGCGTGCCCTCGGCGATCGGCAGGCCCGACACCTGCAGCTGCACGCGGTCGGGCCGGTTGCCGATCGACTCGGCGTCCTGCGCGCCCCAGCCGGCGTAGAAGCGGTAGCGCAGCGCGAGACCGGTCTGCGGGTCGTCCACCTCGAGCCGGTAGCGGCCGTAGCCGAGCGTCAGCGTGACGCGCTCGCGCCCGGCCAGGGCCAGCGGCCGCGTCTCGACCACCCTGTCCTGCTCGACGTAGCCGGCGTGCCAGCCCTTCTGGTCGTCGTAGCGCCAGTGGTACTCGCGCTCTTCGCGCACCAGGCGCAGCGTCGCCGTCTGGCCGGCCGGCAGCGGCGCGAGGCGGCCCTCGGCGTCGACACGGACCAGCTCGAAGGCGGCCGGCGCGTCCTCGGCCGCGACGTCGCGGTCGAACAGCGGGCGCACCGCGATGAGTTGCGGCGCCGGCCACAGCACGCGATCGATCGAGCGCACGACCGGGCGGCCGCCGCTCTCGAGCAGGCTGAAGCTGCCGCGCACCAGCATCGGCGAGTTCAGCGGCTCGTCGCGCCGCGCGGCCGGGCCGGGGCGCGCGGGCAGCTCGACGACGGCGGCGCCGCGCTCGTCGAGCTCGGTCTCGGGCACCTCCTCGCGGCCCTTGCGCGCGTCGTCCGCGAAGTCGCCGAAGAGGAAGCCGGGCCAGGCCTGCGGCAGCGCGTAGCGCTGGCGCTCGCTGGCGACGCTCGCGACCAGTCGGTTGCCGGCGGCTGGCGAGCCGTAGAGATAGTCGCCTTGCACCGCGACCTCGAAGGGCTCCTCGGGCGCCAGCACCGGCGCGTCGTGGCGCAGCGCGAGCTTCAGCCGCTCGGGCAGGAACTCCTCGACCTGGAAGGCCCAGACCGTATCGGCGTGCTTCGCGGCCGGGTCACGCCGCAGCTCGAGCGTCCAGCGCCCGGTGGGCGCATCGGCGGGCAGCTCGACCGTGCGCTGGAAGTAACCGGGGCGCGCGGCGTCGGCCGCCCAGCTCGCCTGACGCAGCGTGCGGCCGTCGGGGCGCTTCAGCGTCGCCTGCAGCGGCAACGCGTCGACCGTGCGGCCGTCGGGGTCGCGCGAGAGCACCGAGAGCTCGAAGCGTTCGCCCGGCCGGTACAGGTCACGCCCGGCCCAGGCGAAGAGTTCGACCGCGCCCGAAGGCAGGCCACCGACGTCGAATTCCGAGAGGTCGAGCGCGGGCTCGCGCAGCGCGATCAGGCTGATCTCGGCCGCGCCGCGGCGCGCCAGCAGCACGGTGGCCCCTTCGCGCACCGTGGCGAAGGCGGCGCGGCCCTCGGCGTCGGTGCGGGCGTGGGCGAGCGAGCGCGCGTCGCGGTCGAGCAGTTCGACCTCGATTCCGGCGAGCGCCTCGCCGCTCTTGAGCGAGGTCGCGAAGACCTGGAGCCCCTCCGCATAGCGCCGCGCGTGCAGGCCGATGTCGGTGACATAGAAATAGCTCGTCTGCTGCTCGTAGCGGAAGCGCCCGGGCTGCGACATCACCGCCACGTAGACGCCGGGCGACTGAAGCTCGGGCGTCGACTCGACGTCGAGGAAGCTGACCTGGCGCCGGTCTGTCGCGTCGGTGGTGCGATAGCGGCCGAGGTAAACGCTGCGCGCGGCGTCCTTCAGCTCGTCGAGGGCCCAGCCGCTGACGGCGCCCTGCAGCGACAGCTGACGCTGGCTACCGTAGTCGCCCTCGTCCTCGCTGTCCTCCTCGGCGCCAGCGTCTTCGTCGCCGGGCCGCAGCGACGGCGCGCGCGAGGCGGCGACGCGCTCGAGGAAGCGCGGCAGCGCCGTGGTCTCGACGCGCAGGAACTGCACGTCGACCTCGGGCACGTTGACGGTGACGATCGGCAGCCCGCCGTTCTGGCCGGCCGGCAGCACGGTGCCGCGGCTGGCGAAGCCGAAGCTCGCCGGCATCGCCTCGCTCGCGAGCTCGCAGTTCGCCGCCGCAGGCAGCGTGGCGCCGTCGACCGAGCGCAGCGCGGTGCCGACGTCGATGCGCAGGCGGCGCTGCGGCTGCACATAGGGGAAGTAGACGATGCGGGGGTTCTCTCCGACGGTCCAGTCGCCGCTGACAAGGCCGGTGCCGGGCTCGGCGCTGCTGCCGGCGCCCTGCGGGGCCGGGCTGGTGGCGCCGGGGCGGGCCGCGCCTGGGGAGCCTCCGTGGCCAGAGCTCGGCGCCGAAGCCGCCCCCTTGCCGGCCGTCACCGCGCCGAGATCGGTGACGCGCAGCGCCTCCGACAGCTTCTGCTTCGCATCGACCGGCTGGCTCAGCATCACGGCCAGCGCGGGCCGGTCGTCGAACATGCGAGAGCCGCAGTCGACGACCGCGAAGGGCGCCTTCGCATCGAGCCCGACCACCGCATGGGTCGGCTCGTCGCGCCACCCCGCGCCAGGGCCGCGCAGCCACATCGCCAGCGAGAGCACCGCCAGCAGGGCCACCAGGCCGACGACCAGGCCGTCCTTCGCTTCACGTCGCATGCGCTGTCACCTCCGGGCGCGGATTGTGGCCGCAGCGCACGGAGGCGGACGGCGGCACCCGGACCCGTGCCCAGTGAGGCCTCCACCAGCGCCTGTCACCGTCGCGTCCGTGCCGGGCCCGTCGCGTGGCGACGGGCCGGGTCCGCAGCCGTCAGATCACGCCCAGCGCCAGCATCGCGTTGGCGACCTTGCTGAAGCCGGCGATGTTCGCGCCGACCACGTAGTTGCCGGGCGAGCCGTACTCCTCGGCCGTCTGCAGGCAACGGTCGTGGATGCCGCTCATGATCTCGGACAGGCGCTGCTCGGCGTACTCGAAGCTCCAGGCGTCGCGCGAGGCGTTCTGCTGCATCTCCAGGCCGCTGGTCGAGACCCCGCCGGCGTTGGCCGCCTTGCCCGGCGCGAAGGTGATGCCGCCTTCGGCGAAGGCGCGCACCGCCTCCGGCGTGCAGGGCATGTTGGCGCCCTCGGCCACGATGCGGCAGCCGTTCTTCACCAGCGCCGCGGCGTCGCTGCCGTTCAGCTCGTTCTGCGTCGCGCAGGGCAGCGCGATGTCGCAGGGCGTGTGCCACAGCGACTGGCCCTCGACGAAGGTGGCCTTGCGGCCACGCGCCTGGACGTAGTCGCGGACGCGGCCGCGGCGGACTTCCTTGACCTCCTTCAGCAGGGCCAGGTCGATGCCGCCCTCGTCGACCACGAAGCCGCTGGAGTCGGAGCAGGCCACCACCTTGCCGCCGTAGTGCTGCACCTTCTCGATCGCGTAGGTGGCGACGTTGCCCGAGCCCGAGACCACCACCTGCTTGCCCTCGAAGCTCTCGCCGCGTGCGCTCAGGATGTCCTTGACGAAGAACACGGTGCCGTAGCCGGTGGCCTCGGTGCGCACCAGCGAGCCGCCCCAGGTCAGGCCCTTGCCGGTGATGACGCCGGACTCGTAGCGGTTGGTGATGCGCTTGTACTGGCCGAACAGGTAGCCGATCTCGCGTCCGCCGACGCCGGTGTCGCCGGCCGGCACGTCGGTGTGCTCGCCGAGGTTGCGGTACAGCTCGGTCATGAAGGCCTGGCAGAAGCGCATGACCTCGGCGTCGGACTTGCCCTTGGGATCGAAGTCGCTGCCGCCCTTGCCGCCGCCCATGGGCAGGCCGGTCAGCGCGTTCTTGAAGATCTGCTCGAAGCCGAGGAACTTGACGATCCCCAGGTAGACGCTGGGATGGAAGCGCAGCCCGCCCTTGTACGGGCCGAGCGCCGAATTGAACTGCACCCGGAATCCGCGGTTGATCTGCACCCGGCCCTGGTCGTCGACCCAGGACACGCGGAAGATGATCTGGCGCTCGGGTTCGCAGAGCCGGCGGATCACCGCGCCGTCGGTGTATTCAGGATGCTTGGCCACGACCGGGCCGAGGCTTTCCAGCACCTCATGCACCGCCTGGTGGAACTCGTTCTCGCCGGGATTGCGCCGCAGCACTTCCTCGTAGACGCCGCGCAGTTTTTCGTCCAGACCCGCCACACCGTGCTCCTTTGCGTTGAATTCACCAAGGCGGGGATTGTGTGCGCTTTTTTGGTGCGTACGGACGGGCGGCCGCCGCACAGGATTGAGGCGCGCGAGAACGGGCGCTTGTCGGCTCTGCCCGACAAGGCGTCGCACCGGCCGACGACGCCGCATGCGACGACGGCTCCGTACCATCAGAGATCCGGTCGACAGCCGGTGCCCGGCGATGCCCGACGGCCCGCATCGCCGATACGGCACGACCCCCGGCCGCCAGGAGAGCACGATGCCCCGCACCGCCTGGAACGCGAAACGCGAACGCCAGTACGAGCACATCAAGCAGGGCCTGCGCGACAGCGGGCGCCCCGCAGACCTCGCCGAAGAGATTGCCGCCCGCACCGTCAACAAGGAGCGCGCCCGCGCGGGCGAGGCGGCCACCGCCAGCCGCTCGTCGACCGAAGACATCTCTTCCGGGCGTCGCGGCGGCCTGCGCTCGCACCAGGGTGCCGGCGGGCGCACCTTTGCCCAGCTCTACAACGAGGCACGCCAGCGCGGGCTGCGCGGGCGCTCGACGATGAACAAGGCGGCGCTGGAGAAGGCGCTCGGCCGCTAGCCTCCTGGCGCCTGCACGGCCAGTTGTCCGCCGTCGTGACCCGACGAGGCTGCCGTCCCTATGCACTCAGCTGCGCCCAGGCCTTCTCCAGCCGCTTGACGCTCACCGGCTGCGGCGTGCGCAGCTCCTGCGCGAAGAGGCTGACGCGCAGTTCCTCCAGCAGCCAGCGGAACTCGTCCAGCCGCGCGTCGGCGACGCCCTTGCGTTCGGCGACGGCGCGCTGCCAGCGCTGTTCGAGCGGGCGCAGCTCGGCCAGGCGTTGGGCGTCGCGCTGCGGGTCTGCGCGCAGCTTGTCGAGGCGCATCGCGATGCCCTTCAGGTAGCGCACCAGGTGCTGCAGCTGGGCCCAGGGCGTCGCGAGCAGGAAGCGCTTGGGCACCAGGCGCGCGAGCTGGGCAGCGATGTCGTCGGCCACCTCCTTCGGCGCGCGGGCGTCGCGCAGCTTGCGCTGCGTCGCCGCGTGCTCGGCGAGCACGGCGCCGGCCTGGCGGGCGATCTCCTGCGCGATCAGGTTCAGGCGGCCGCGGCCTTCGTCGAGGCGGCGGCGGAAGGCGGCGGCGTCGGTCGGCAGCGGGTCGGCGAGGAAGGCGCGGTCGAGCGCGAGCTCGATCACCTGGGTGCGCAGCTCTTCCAAGGTGCCGAGCGTCATGTAGGCGGCGGCCATCTTCTGCAGCTCGGGGATGTTCTTCTCCAGGTACTTCAGCGGCTCGCGGGTCTGCAGCGCGACCAGCCGTCGCAGCCCGGCGCGGTGCTTGGCGGTGGCCGCCTCGGGCTCGTCGAACACCTCGATCTCGACATGCGTGCCGTGGTCGACCAGGGCCGGGAAGCCGACCAGGGTCTGCGCGCCGCGGCGCACTTCGAGCAGCTCGGGCAGTTCGCCGAAGTCCCAGTCGGTGTGGCGGCGAGCGGCGGCGTCGGTGTCGCCCGGCCCCTGCGTTCCCGCCGCCGACTCGACGCGCCGTGCGGGGCCGGTGGCTGCCGCAGCGTCCGGCCGCCCCGCGCCTGACCCTGCCCGCGCCCCCGCCTTGCCACGCCCGCCTTCAGGCGCGCCGCGCGAAGGGGCAGTCGCCGCGTCCGCGCGATCCTCTGAAGCCGCCCCGGCCGCCGAAGCCAGCCCCGCCAGCCGCAGCTGCGCCAGCGCCTGGAAGGCCGAGCGCGCCTGCTCGCCGAGCTCGGCCTTCAGCGCCGCGACATGCCGGCCCATGCCGAGCTGGCGGCCGTGCTCGTCGACGACGCGCAGGTTCATGAACAAATGCGGCGCCAGCTGTTCGAGCTTGAAGTCGGCCCGCTGCACCGCGATCTGGCTGCGCTCGCGCACCGCCTTCAGCAGCGCGTCGACGAGGCTGCCCTGGCCGAAGGCCGAGCGGTCGTCGACGTCCGCGGCGAACTCGGCCGCGAACTCGGGCAGCGGCACCAGGCGCGAGCGCGGGCGCTGGTGCAGCGTCTTCGCCAGCGCCGCGACCTTGTCCTTCAGCAGGCCCGGCACCAGCCACTCGCAGCGCTCGTCCGACACCTGGTTCAGCGCGTAGACCGGCACTGTCACTGTCAGGCCGTCGCGCGGGTCACCAGGGGCGTGCAGGTACTCGGCCGCGCAGTCGACGCCGCCCAGGCGCACCAGCTTCGGGAAGGCGGCGGTCGTGATGCCGGCCGCCTCGTGGCGCATCAGCTCGTCGCGGCTGAGCATCAGGAGCTTGGGCTGCGCCTTGGCCGCCGCGCGGTACCAGCGCTCGAACGTCGCGCCGCCCACCACCTCGGCCGGCACCTGGCTCGCATAGAAGGCGTGGATCAGCTCGTCGTCGACCAGCACGTCCTGCCGGCGCGACTTGTGCTCCAGCTCCTCGACCTGGCGGATCAGGCGCCGGTTGTGGTCGACGAACGGAAAGCGCGCGTCCCACTCGCCGCCCACCAGCGCCTCGCGGATGAAGATCTCGCGCGCCGCCGCGGCGTCGACGTTGCCGTAGCTGACGCGCCGGTTCGAGTAGACGACCAGGCCGTAGAGCGTCGCGCGTTCGAGCGCGATCACCTCGGCGGCCTTCTTCTCCCAGTGCGGCTCGAGCAGCTGCGTCTTCAGCAGGTGGCCGGCGATGCCGGGCAGCCAGTGCGGCTCGATCGCCGCGAGGCCGCGCGCGTAGAGCCGCGTCGTCTCGACCAGTTCGGCGGCGACGATCCAGCGCCCCGGCCGCTTGCTCAGATGCACGCCCGGATGGCGCCAGTAGCGGATGCCGCGTGCGCCGAGGTACCAGTCCTCGTCCTCGGACTTCAGGCCGACGTTGCCGAGCAGCCCGGCCAGCAGCGACAGGTGGATCTGCTCGTAGGTGGCTGGTGAGCCGTTGAGCCGCCAGCCCTGCTCGGCCACCACGGTGTGCAACTGCGAGTGGATGTCGCGCCACTCGCGCACCCGCCGCGGGTTGACGAAGTGCTCGCGCAGCCGCTGCTCCTGCTGGCGGTTGCTGAGCTTGTGGGTGTCGATGCCTGACGGCGCGGGCTGGCCGCCCTGGGCGGCAGGGCCGGCCTTGCCTTGATGCACCGGGTGGCCATGCACGCCGCGCCCCTCTTCGACCCAGCGCCAGAGCTTCAGGGTGCCGAGGAACTCGGATTTCTCATCGTCGAAGCGCTTGTGCTTCTCGTCGGCCGCCTGCTGGGCTTCGAGCGGGCGGTCGCGCACGTCCTGCCCGGTGAGTGCCGCGGCGATGATCAGCACCTCGGCCAATGCCTCGCGCTTGCGCGCCTCGAGGATCATGCGGCCCACGCGCGGGTCGAGCGGCAGGCGCGCCAGCTCGCGGCCGATGTCGGTCAGCTCGTTGCGCTCGTCGACCGCGCCCAGCTCGGACAGCAGCTCGTAGCCGTCGGCGATCGCGCGCCGCGGCGGCGCCTCGAGGAACGGGAAGTCCTCGACCCGGCCGAGGCCGAGCGACTTCATGCGCAGGATCACGCCGGCGAGCGAGCTGCGCAGGATCTCCGGGTCGGTGAAGCGCGTACGGCCGTTGAAGTCGGCCTCGTCGTAGAGGCGGATGCAGACGCCGTCGGCCACCCGGCCGCAGCGCCCGGCGCGCTGCTGCGCGGCCGCCTGGCTGACCGGCTCGACCTGCAGCTGCTCGACCTTGTTGCGATAGCTGTAGCGCTTGACGCGCGCCTGGCCGCCGTCGATCACGTAGCGGATGCCGGGCACCGTCAGCGAGGTCTCGGCGACGTTGGTCGCCAGGACGATGCGCCGGCCGTGGCCGGGGTTGAAGACGCGCTCCTGCTCGGCCTGCGAGAGGCGCGCGAAGAGCGGCAGGATCTCGGCATCGCGGTGGCGCGGGTCGTGCGCGAGGTGGCCGCGCAGCCGCTCGGCGGCATCGCGGATCTCGCGCTCGCCGGGCAGGAAGACGAGGATGTCGCCGCCGGCCGAGGGGCCTCCGCGCCAGAGCTCGTCGACGGCCTCGACGATCGCGTCTTCGAGGTCGCGGCCGTCGGGGCCGCGGGCGTCGCCGGCACGGCCGGGGCGCGGGGCCTCGCGGCCTGCGCCGGGCGCGGCGGGGGGCGACGCCGGGGCGGCTGTCTGTGCTGCTGTCTGCGCCGACGCCTGCGCGGGGGTCGAAGGCTTGTCGGCCGCCGGCTTGCGCCCCGCCGGCTCGACCGGCCGCCAGCGCAGCTCGACCGGGAAGAGCCGCCCCGACACCTGGATCACCGGCGCCGGCCCGCGCGCCGAGGCGAAGTGGGTCGCGAAGCGCTCGGCGTCGATCGTCGCCGAGGTCACGATGAGCTTGAGGTCGGGCCGGCGCGGCAGCAACTGCTTCAGGTAGCCGAGCAGGAAGTCGATGTTCAGCGAGCGCTCGTGCGCCTCGTCGACGATCAGCGTGTCGTAGGCCGAGAGCAGCGGGTCGCCCTGGGTCTCGGCGAGCAGGATGCCGTCGGTCATCAGCTTCACCGAGGCGCCGGGCGAGAGCCGGTCCTGGAAGCGCACCTTGTAGCCGACGACCTCGCCGAGCGGCGTGCCCAGCTCTTCGGCGATGCGTTTCGCCACCGAGCTCGCGGCGATGCGCCGCGGCTGGGTGTGGCCGATCAGGCCCCTGCCACCGGCGCCGCGGCCACGCCCGAGCGCCAAGGCGATCTTCGGCAACTGCGTGGTCTTGCCCGACCCGGTCTCGCCGCAGACGACGACGACCGGGTATTCGGCGATCGCGCGCGCGATCTCTTCGCGCCGGCCGGAGACCGGCAGCGACTCGGGGAAGCGGATCGGCGGGACGGGGTGCGCCGGCTGCGGCCGCCCGGGCTCGGCCGGCCGGCGGGCGCGTGAGGTGGGCTGCGGCACGGGGCGCGGATGATACGCCGCAGCCCGCGGCGCCCGTTGGCGGCCGGGCCGTCCAAGCGGCCCGCCGGCCCCCGGCGCGCATGCGATGGCCGAGAGCGTCGGCCCTGCGGGCTGGTCGGCACCGCCATGCGGCCGGCACCCGTCCGGTCACGCCCCGTGCTCGGGCACACTCGCGCCATGAGCGCCGTCTTTCCGCATACCTTCGTGCCGTGGTTCCGGGCCGTCGCACCCTATGTCCACGCCTACCGCGGCAAGACCTTCGTGGTCGGCATGGCGGGCGAGCTGGTCGCCGCGGGCAAGCTCAGCGCCTTCGTGCAGGACCTGTCGATCCTGCATGCGATGGGCATCAAGATCGTGCTGGTCCACGGCTTTCGCCCGCAGGTGAGCGAGCAGCTGCGGGCCAAGGGCCACCCCGAGCACTTCAGCCACGGGCTGCGCATCACCGACCTGGTCGCGCTCGACTGCGCGCAGGAGGCCGCGGGCCAGCTGCGCTTCGAGATCGAGGCGGCCTTTTCGCAGGGCCTGCCGAACACCCCGATGGCCAACGCGGCGGTGCGCGTGGTGTCGGGCAACTTCCTGACGGCGCGGCCGGTGGGCATCGTCGACGGCATCGACTTCAAGCAGAGCGGCCTCGTGCGGCGGGTCGACTCGGTGGCGATCCAGCGCGCGATCGACGCCGGCTCGATCGTGCTGCTGTCGCCCTTCGGTTTCTCGCCGACCGGCGAAGCCTTCAACCTCGCGATGGAAGACGTCGCCACCAGCACCGCCGTCGCGCTGCAGTCCGACAAGCTGCTGTTCATGACCGAGGTGCCGGGTATCCACGAAAACGCGGCCGACCTCGAAAGCCCGATCGACACCGAACTCGCGCTGAACGACGCCAAGCGTTTGCTCGCGGCGCTGCCCAATCCGGCGCAGCCGACCGATGCGGCGTTCTACCTGCGCCATTGCATCAAGGCCTGCGAGGGTGGCGTCGAGCGCTCGCACATCCTGCCCTTCGCCGTCGACGGCGCGATATTGCAGGAGATCTATACCCACGACGGCATCGGCACGATGGTCGTCGACGAGAAACTCGAAAGCCTGCGCGAGGCGACGTCCGACGACATCGGCGGCATCCTGCAGTTGATCGAGCCCTTCGAGCGCGACGGCACGCTGGTGAAGCGCGACCGCACCGGGATCGAGCGGGATATCGGCCACTACACGGTGATCGAGCACGACGGCGTGATATTCGGCTGCGTCGCGCTCTATCCGTATCCCGAAGCGCGCACCGGCGAAATGGCCGCGCTCACCGTGAGCAACCACGTGCAGGGCCAGGGCGACGGCGAACGCATGCTCAAGCGCGTCGAGCAGCGCGCCCGCGCCCAGGGTTTGCAGAGCATCTTCGTGCTCACCACGCGGACGATGCACTGGTTCATCAAGCGCGGATTCGCGCCCGTCGACGCCGACTGGCTGCCCGAGGCGCGCAAGCGCAAATACAACTGGGACCGCCGCTCGGCGGTGCTGGTGAAGAAGCTGAGCTGACCGGCCGCGGCGACGGCCCTTCGCGCCGTCGCCGCCCCCTCCTCGCACCCCTTCGCAGCCCTGTCGCAAGGCCCTTCGCGCGTCCTGCGCGCCGCCTTGGCGCACGCGTCGCACAATCGCGGCTTGCCGCAGCCCGCCTACCGAGGAGTC
>JAMHWF010000137.1:0-43765 GCA_035911095.1 Ideonella sp.
CGACCGCCTCGGCCCGCCACAAACGCTCACGCGAAGACCGCAGCCAAAGGCCACCTCCTGCCCGCGCGCGAACACCCGGTCAGCGAGACGGCCCGTCCTGCCGACGCCTCCCGTCCGCTTCGCTCAGAACCGCACCCGCGCGCCGACGAAGAGCTGCCGCGGCATGCCCGCGAAGGCGCCGTTGACGCGGCTCACCAGGTACTTCCGGTTCGTCAGGTTGGTCGCGCTGGCATAGAGCGAGACGCCTTGCGCCTTCAACGGCAGGTTGGCCGCGAGGTTGAAGGTCGTGTACGAGGGGATGCGCCCCGACTGCCCGTCCGCCGCCGGCGCGACCGAGTTCACCGCGTCGCTGTACTGCGCGCTGACGTGGGTCAGCCCGACCCGCGCGTCCCAGCCCGAGGCGTGCTCGAAGCCGAGGTTCAGCGAGGCGAGGTGGCGCGGCGCGTACGGCAGGCGGTTGCCGCGCACATTGACGAAGTCCTCGGTCTCGTCCTCGCCGCCGAAGTCGGGCGACAGCAGGTCGCTGTCGAACCTGGCGGTGAACAGGTTGGTGTAGCTGCCCGAGAGGTAGACGTTGTGCGGGCGCTGCTGCAGGCGGCCGAAGTCGGCGCGGCCCGCGAGCTCGATGCCGCGGTTCAGCGTGCGGCCGGCGTTGGCGAAGGTCTGCCCGAGGCCGACCGCGTAGCCCGGCAGGATCTGGTTCCTGAAGTCGATCTGGAACAGCGTCGCCTCCCACTGCAGGCCAGGCCGCGGGCTGCTGCGCACGCCGAGCTCGAGGTTGGTGCTGAGCTCCGGGTCGACGCGCTGCAGGTCCTCGTCGCCGGGCGGCAGGTTGGCGTCCGGCCGCGGCGGCGCGATGCCGCGGTGGATGCCGGCGAACACCGTCGTGCCCGGCAGGCCGAACCAGGTGACGCCGAAGCCGGGCAGCAGCTTGGAGTTGCGCTGCGAGGTCTCGGCCGTCGGGCTGACCGGCGCGAAGTCCTCGTGCGTCACGCGGTTCTCCTGCGTGTAGCGCTCGTAGCGCAGGCCGGGCGTGAGCGAGAAGTCGCCGACGTAGAAGGTGTTCTGCACGTAGGCGGCGACGGCGTCGGTCTCGATGTCGAACTCGTCGCGCAGGCCGCTGCCCGGCGAGCCCTCGCGGGCGGTCGGCGTGGCGCCGTTGAAGCGCTTGCGGTTGATCCGCTCCTGGTGCAGGCGCAGGCCGGTGACCAGCTCGCTGCGCACGCCGGCGAACTCGTAGCCGAGCTCGAAGCGCGGCTCGATGCCGTAGAACTCGTAGCTGCGCGGCCGCATCTGGTTGCCGCACAGGCCGGCGAAGCGCTCCCAGCCGCCCGCCACCGAGTAGTCGATGTCCTCCGGGCAGCCGGCGATCACGCCCTCGCCGTCGGCGCCCACGCCGTCGTAGCGCAGGCCCTCGCGTTCCTTCTCGGCCGCGCCGTCCTCGATCTCGGGCTCGACCACCGCGTCGAGCTGGCGGTACGAGGCGCGGTCGGTCTTCTGGTAGTAGATCTGCGTCGCGAGCTTGGCCTTCGCGCTCGGCGTCCAGGTGTGCACCAGCTGCAGCGCGGTGCGGTCGAGCTCGAAGACGTCGTCGCGGAACGGGTTGGCGTAGGGGTTGGCGTCGAAGCGGGCCTGGTCGAGGCCGCCTTCGCCGAAGGTCGAGCGCTCCTCGTAGTAGCCGAGCTTGAAGCGCAGCGCATGCTCGGGCGTGAGGTCGAACTCGAGCTTGCCGCCGACGTCGCGCACGCGGTGGTGGCTGTGCTCGCGCACCCCGTCGCCCTGCCGCTGCGAGGCGCTGATCCACCAGCCGCCCCAGCCGCCGCCGCTGCCGACGCCGGCCGCGACGCGGCTGAAGTCGCGCGTGCCGACCGCCAGGTCGACCTCGCCGGCGAAGCTGCGCGGCGCGGGCCGCGTCACGAAGTTGATGACGCCGCCCACCGTCTGCGGGCCGTGCACGATCTGTCCCGAGCCCTTGATCACCTCGATGCGCTCGGTGCGCTCGAGCGGCGTGTGGTAGTGCGCCGTCGGGTCGCTGTAGGGCGCGAGGTGGATCGGCATGCCGTCCTCGAGCAGCAGCGTGCGGCTGGTGCGCCGCGGGTCGAGGCCGCGCACGCCGATGTTGAGGTTGAGCCCGAACGCGTCCTCCCCCACCACGTGCAGCCCCGGCACGCCCTGCAGCGCCTCGCGCACCGAATACGGCTGCTGCTCGTCCAGCTCCTTGCGGGTCACGATGTCGCTCGAGCCGGGCACCGCCTCGAGCCGGTCCGGCAGCGTGCCGGTCACGGTGACGGCGGGCAGCGAGGTGACGCTGCCTCGCGTCTCCTCGTTCTGGGCGACGGCACCTTCGGCCACGCAGGCGAAGGCGGCGGCCGTCGCAAACTGGCGCACGGTCGCGGGTGGGGTTCTCATCAAGGCTCCTTTCGATCGGTCACGGGACGGCGCTCGTTCGTCCGCAAGCGCGGGCCGATGATCGGAAAGCAGGGGGAGTTTTTCCTAGGGAGAACTTCCCGTCGGCGGACCGTGATTTCCCCGACGGCATCAGGGGGAACTTGACGCGGCAGGGCGGATCGTGCCGCGCCCGCGGCTTCCGAACGGGGCCTGGCCGCCGTTCAGGGCGTGCGGCCGCGCGACAGCGGATGCTGCTGCTGGGCCTGCACGCTCGCCAGGACCAGCGCGCGCACGACGTCGGCGTCGACCTCGTCGCCGTAGCGGCACTTCAGGTGCCGCAGGCCCTTGCCGCTGCCTTCGAGCTGCGGGAAGCGCGACGCCAGCTGCGCGCCGTGGAAGACCTGCAGGTTGGCGTGCGTCTTGTGGGTCATGATCGCCAGCAGGTGCGCGCCGCCCAGCGTGAAGACGAGGTTGCCCCACTTCACTGCCTGGCCAAGTTGCGGCGCCGCATCGAGCACCGCGCGCTGCAACGCGCGCGTCAGCGGCACCTGGGCCGGCGGCAGCATGTCGAACCAGGCCTCGACCAGCGCCGCGGAACGCAGGGTGCCGCGCATCGGGGTCAGCCCCTGGAGCCGCCGGAGGCCGGCGTCAGATCCGGCCCTCGAAGGTGTTGCACTGCTGGACGTTGCCGGTTTCGAAGCCGCGCTTGAACCACGACACCCGCTGCTGGCTGCTGCCGTGCGTGAAGCTCTCGGGCACGACCGTCCCCTGCTGGCGGCGCTGGATCGTGTCGTCGCCGATCTGCGCGGCGGCGTTCAGCGCCTCCTCGATGTCGCCCTGGTCGAGGATCTGGCGCGCCCGCTGCGCGTGGTTCGCCCAGATGCCGGCAAAGCAGTCGGCCTGCAGTTCGAGGCGCACGCTCACCTGGTTGAACTCCGTCTCGGAGACGCGGCCGCGCATCGCGTCGACCTTATCGCTGATGCCGAGCAGGTTCTGCACATGGTGGCCGACCTCGTGCGCGATCACGTAGGCCTGTGCGAAATCGCCCGGCGCGCCGAGGCGCTGGCGCAGCGTGTCGTAGAAGCCGAGGTCGATGTAGACCTTCTGGTCACTCGGGCAGTAGAACGGGCCCATCGCCGACTGACCGGTGCCGCAGGCCGTCTGCACGTAGCCGCGAAAGACGACCAGCGTCGGGGGGCGGTAGGACTGCCCCGAGGTCTTGAAGAGGGCGGTCCAGACGTCCTCGGTGTCGCCGAGCACGACGCGCACGAAGTCGTACTGCGGGTCGGCCCTGTTCGAGGCCGGCGCCGGGGCGGCGGGCTGTTCGATCGCGACCGGGGCGCCGCCGCCGCCGAACATGCCGATCAGCGTCAGCGGGTTGATGCCGAAGATCCAGCCGGCGATCAACGCGATGACGATGGTGCCGATGCCGACGCCGCCACCACCGATGCGAATGCCGCCCGGGCGGCCGCCGCTGCTGCCGCGTCGGTCCTCGACGTTCTCGCTACGCCGGCCGTCTTCCCATTTCATCGCGCACTCCTCGTCCGCACGGACCGCAGGCATGGTAGCGCCAGCCGCTGCCCGCCCGGACGCCGGCCCCTTCGGAGGGGCCCGCCGGCGCAGCGCGTGCGCGCCGGGGGCAGTGGGTCAGGTCTTCGGCAGCGTCACGCCGCGCTGGCCCTGGTACTTGCCGCCGCGATCCTTGTAGCTCGTCTCGCAAACCTCGTCGCTCTCGAAGAAGAGCACCTGGGCGCAGCCCTCGCCCGCGTAGATCTTGGCCGGCAGCGGCGTGGTGTTGCTGAACTCGAGCGTCACGTAGCCCTCCCACTCGGGCTCGAACGGCGTGACGTTGACGATGATCCCGCAGCGCGCGTAGGTGCTCTTGCCCAGGCAGATCGTCAGCACATTGCGCGGGATGCGGAAGTACTCGACGGTGCGGGCGAGCGCGAAGCTGTTGGGCGGGATGATGCAGACCTCGCCCTCGATGTCGACGAAGCTGCGTTCGTCGAAGTTCTTCGGGTCGACGACGGTGCTGTAGATGTTGGTGAAGACCTTGAACTCCGGCGCGCAGCGGATGTCGTACCCGTAACTGCTTGTGCCGTAGCTGACGATGCGATGGCCATTGGCCGCGTGCCGCACCTGCGAGGCCTCGAACGGCTCGATCATCCCGTGCTCTTCGGCCATGCGCCGAATCCACCTGTCGCTCTTGATGCTCATGCCGGCCCCGGGCCAAAGCCGCGAATTCTAGGCGTCACGTCACGGTCTCTCGGCCACCGGCGCGCCGGCTGGCGACGCTCGGCGCTATCCTGATCGCGACGGCGCCGAGTTCGGGACAGGACGCCGTTGAGGCCGGTGCCGGGCAGCGGACGCCAGCCACCGACAGGAGACCGCGATGCGCCACGCCCTCGACCTGCTCAGCCGCTACGCCGCCTTCCACCGCGACAGGCGCAACATCGCGATCCACCTCGTCGGCGTGCCGATGATCGTGCTGGCCCTGGGTGTGCTGGCCGGGCGCCCCGGGTTCGAGCTGCAGGGCTGGTCGCTGTCGCCGGCGTGGCTGCTCTTCCTGCTCGCCGCCGTCTGGTACCCGATGCAGCACCTGACGCTGGGCGCGGCGACCGCCGCCGGCATCGGCGTGCTGCTGCTGGTCGGGCAGCCGCTCGCTGCCGGCAGCACGGCGGCCTGGCTGAGCTGGGGCCTGGGCCTCTTCTTCGTCGGCTGGGCGATCAAGTCGATCGGCTACTACTACGAAGGCCGCCGGCCGGCGCTCGTGATGGAGCCGCTGGGCCTGGCGATCGCGCCGATGTTCGTCACGGCTGAGCTGCTGTTCCAGTGCGGCTGGAACCGGCCACTCGCCGAGGCGATCGAGACCCGCGTGGGCCCGACCGTCCTGCGCGACCTCGCCCACCCGGCCTGAGGCACCCAGGCTTCCCCGCCTCGCGGCGGGACGCGCCGCGCCTGCCGGCCAAGACGGTCGCCGACGCGGCGGTCGGCGCTTCCGCCTGTCAGCCGGCGTCGCCGCCCGACGGGCCCGCCAGCAGCTCGACCGCCTGCACCAGCCTCGCGGCCAGCACTTCCGGCTCGACCCGCTCGGCCTGCGCCTGGCGCGCCAGGCGCGCCAGGGCCGCCTCGCGCGTCAGCGAATAGCGGTGCATCAGCACCCCGACCGCGACCGCGACGAGCTGCAGCGGCTCGGCGCCCGTCGCCGGCGCCTCCGGCGCGGCCGCCCGCCGGCCGATCTGGGCGAAGGCCGCCTCGACCGCCGGCACGATCTGCCGGATGTCGAGCGGCTTGACCAGGTAGGCGAGCGCACCGAGCCGGTTGACCTGCGCCACCGTCGCGTCGTCCGAGAAGGCGGACAGGAACATGAACGGCATGCGCAACGACTGGCGCAGGTAGTCGGCGACGTCGAAGCCGCTCATGCCCTCCATCCGGATGTCGAGCAGCGCCAGGTCGGGCCGGTGGTTGCGCGCGAGCAGGATCGCGTCGTCGCCGTTGTCGGCGTCGATCACCTCATAGCCGGCTTCCGACAGGCCGTGGGTCAGCGTCGCCAGCACCAGGCGGTCGTCGTCGACGACCAGGATCCTGCCCTTCTGGGTGGCGGGGTTCTGGGGGCCTTCGGGCTTCAACGTCAGGTTTCCTCGTGCACCGGCCGACGGGCGCCAGGAATGCGGAGGCGAACTGTCGCACAGCGCAGTCCTGGCGACAATGCCAAACCGGTAACGAACGCGCCGCGCGGTTTCACAGCGGCTCCAGCCAGGTCACGCCGGGCACGAGCAGCACCACGGTGGCGACCACTTCGCCGTCCACTTCCTCGAGTGTGAAGCGGGCGTGGCGGCGCGGCAGCAGGGCGCGCACCAAGCCCAGCCCTGCCACGCTGCTGCGGGCGCGCCGCACGTCGAAGCCCGGCGGCAGCCGCCCCGCGTTGACGACGCGGATGCGCACCTCGCCGGTGCCGAAGCCGAGCTCGCAGCGCGTGACGCTGCCCGCGCCGCCGGCAGGCGCGGCATGGCGCAGCCCGTTGACGAGCAGCTCGTTGAGGCTCAGCGCGATCGGGATCGACTCCGCCTCCGGCAGGGCCCAGCGGTGCCAGTCGGCCGCCGCCTCGCCGCCGACCGTCACGTCGATGCGCCCGCCCAGGCTGCGCTGTACCGAAGTGGCGATCGCCTCGACCACGCTGCGCACCCGCAGCGGCCCCACCGCGCCGACCTGCAACCCGTAGACCTGGGCGATCGCCTGCACCTGGCTCACTGCCTCGACGATCACCTCGGCCACCTGGGGGCGGCGCTGCGCGACCTGCTGCAGCAGCCCCGCGACCCCCTGCAGGTTGTTCTTGATCCGGTGGTGGACCTCCTTCACCAGCCGGTCGCGCTGCGCGATCGCGGCCTGCAGCCGGGCCTCCTGCGCGGCCCGCTGCCCGGTCACGTCGGTGGCGAGCTGCATCAGCAGCTCGGGCCGGCCGTCGGGCCCGGGCAGCGGCAGGTAGCGCACGTCCCAGACTTCCTCGGTGCCGTCGGGCAGCGCGCGGCGGTACTCGCGCGTGGTCAGCTCGCCCGCGGCGACGGCGGCCAGCATGTCGGCCCGCACCCGCGCCGCCTCCTTCGGCGCGTGCACCGCCTCGGGCGGCTGGCCGACGAGCTGCGCGGCCGGGCGGCCGAACCAGGCGGCGGCGGCCGGGTTCAGGTGCTCCAGCCGCAGCGAGGCAGCGTCGACGAGGCTGATCGCCAGCGGGGCCAGCTCGATGATGCGCTGCAGCGAGGCCTGCGCCCGTTCGGTGCGCTCCTCGGCCTCGCGCCGCCGCGAGATGTCGAGCAACGCATACGTCAGCTGGGGGCCGGTGCCCAGCTCGTGCGTCGCGACGACGTTGCCGGCGACCCAGAACTCGCGCCCGTCGCGCGCCTGGACGCGGCACTCGAAGGTTTCGGCCTGCCCTTCGGCGAGCTGCTCGAGCAGCTCGTCGCGGCGGAACGGGTGGTCCGGCTGGGCGGCCGCGACGACACCGATCGGCCGGCCGACGAAGAGCTCCAGCTCGCCGCCGAACATGCGCCGCGCCGAGCGGTTCATCCACTCGATGCCGCCGGCACCGACGGTGACGATGCCGACCAGCACCGAGTCGAGCATCGCGCGCGTCGTGTCGGCCTGCCGGGCGAGCGAGGCTTCGGCGCGGCGGCGGTCGTCGACGTTGACGAAGGAGACGATCGTGCCGCCCTCGAGGTCGCCGGGCACCACCAGCCGCCGGCTGACCTGCACCCACAGCAGCGAGCCGTCGGCGCGCCGCAGCAGGCGTTCGTTGCTCCAGCGGCCGTGCTCTCGCAGCGCCGTCTCCTCCAGCGCCGCCAGGCGCAGGTAGGTCTGGCGGTCCGGGAACAGCGCCTCGACCGGCAGCCCGGTCAGCGCGGCGGCCTCGTAGCCGGTCAGCACCTGCATCGCCTCGTTGGCCAGCTGAACGCGGCCGTCGCGCACGAAGGCGATGCCGACCTCCGACAGGCTGAACATCAGCTCGCGGTCGCGCGCCAGCAGCTCGAGCTCGGCCTGCTGGAGCTTCAGCCGGGTAACGTCGGTGAGCACCGCGATCACGTTGCGCACGCCCGGCCGCGAGGCGAAGCAGCGCGCCGACAGCGCGACCCAGGGCGACGAGCCATCGGCGCAGGGCAGTTCGAGCTCGCCCTCGTAGGCCGACTCGGGCGCCATCGACTCGGCCAGCTCGGCGAACAGGCGCCACACCGCCGGCATGCCGGCGAGCAGCTCGTCCAGGTGGCGGCCGGCGGAGGCGCCGGGCGCCAGCCCGAGCAGGCGCTCGAAGTGGCGGTTGCAGCGCACCAGCACGCCGCCGCGCAGGTGCACGATGCCGGCGGGCGAGCTGTCCAGCACGCTGCCCAGCTCGAGCAGCAGCTGCTCCCCCTGCGAGCGCGCCTGCTCGCGGTCGGTCACGTCGACGGTGACGACCGAGGTCGTGCGCTTGCCCGAAGCCAGCTCGGCCGGCTCGACCCGCGTCACCAGCCAGCGCAGCCCCAGCTCGGGGTGGCGGATCGCGTAGCGGCATTCCGCCCGCTGGCCGCGGCGCATCGCCTGCTGCAGGCGTTCGTACTCGTCGCGCGATTCGGGCAGCACCTGCTCGCGGCCGATCGCGTGCAGCGCCGCGCCCGGCGCCGCGAGCTCGGCCATCGCCGCCTTCGATGCCGAGGCGGCCTCGAGCGGCGCCGCCCAGCCGCTGTCCGACAGCGTGGCCAGGCCGGCACCGGCAGTCTCCATCAGCGCACCGATCTGCATCCGCGCGAGGTCGCGCTCCTCCTCGGCGCTCAAGTCCTGCACCGCGGCCATGTAGCGCAGGTGGCCGCCCGGCGTCCGGTGGGCGCGCAGGGTCGAGCGCAGGCGCCGAGCGGGCGCGCCGGCGCGCTCGAGCCAGGCTTCCCGGTGCAGCGGCGCAGCGCCGGGCACCAGGGCCGCCACCGGGCCCGTGGCGCCCCAGCCGAGCAGCTGCTGCAGCGCCACGCCCGCCTCGGGCAGCGCCACCGGCAGCGCCTCGACGAGCGACTCGAACGCCGGATTGGTGCGCACCAGCAGGCCCGAGCCGTCGAACATCACCATGCCGAGCGGGCTCATCTCGAACCAGTGCTCGAGGTCGCGCTCGGAGCGGTCGGCCTGCTCGCGCGCCGCGTGCTCCGCGGTGCAGTCCTGCAGCACCGACAGGTACAGGCGCCGCTCCTCGTCGCCGATCCAGCGCCCCGCGGCGCGGAACCAGCGCTCGTGGCCCTGGGCGTCGACCAGGCGGCGCTCGAGCGGCGCGCCGAGCGAGGCCTCGTCGTCGGCCGAAGCCTGGCGCCGCGCGAGGACCTCGGCGCGGTCGGCCTGCGGCATCAGCAGCACCGGGTCGAGGCCGACCAGCGACTCGCGCGGCCGGCCGCTGAACTGCACGAAGGCGTCGTTGACCGCCACCAGGCGGTGGCGCTCGTCCTGCAGGCTGGCCGGGAACGGCGACTCCCAGAACATGCCGATGAGCTCGGTCGCGGCATCGCCCTGGAGGCCGGGCATCAGCCGCGCGGCATCGCTCGGGCGGGAAGGCGCGCGCAGGCGCAGCGCCCAGTGGGCCGCGTCCAGCCGGTGCAGGCGGGCCCGCAGCGCGCGCCCGTCACCGAGCACCAGCGGCAGGCCGTCGGGCGCGTCTCCCGGGCTGGCATCGAGCTGCAGCGCCTGCACCCGCTGGGCCGGCAGGCGGCCGATCGCCTGTGCCAGCGGCGCCGGCAGCGGCGGCATCGCGGCGCCGATCAGCTGGCGCGCCGGCGGGTTGGCCATCAGGACCTGGGCCGAGCCGTCGAGCACCAGCACCGCGTCCGCCAGGTCGAACACGAACTCGCGCAGGCTCGGCGCGAGCGGTTCGAGGAGGCGGGACGGGTTCATCGGCAGGTCGGGCGGTTGGCTGTCGGGCGCAGGGCGGGAGTGTCGATCCGTTCCGCGTGAGCGCGGCCGGCACCCCTACCGGGGACCGGCGCTCCGGCGGCCGACGGGTCGGGGCCGGGGCCGCCCAGCGGGCGGGCGCGGCCTGCGCGTCGCTACTCGAGCTGGGAGGCGCCCGCCAGCGCGCGCAGGATCGAGCGGTTGATCTCCGCAGCGCCCATCAGCAGCGCGTCGGCCGCCTCGCGGATGTCGTAGATCGATTCGGCCTCGACGGCGCGGATCATCTGCAGGTACGGCATGTAGGGCCCGGTCTCATGCGCCAGGGCCTGCACCACGCGCTCCGGCACCGGCACGTTGCCGAGCAGGGACTCGAAGGGCTCGCCCATCATGCGGTCGAGCAGCGAGAAGACGCCGCAGATGAAGATCTCGCCGCGCATGTCGTCGTCACCGATACCGCGCGCCAGCTCCTCCATCAGCAACCCCCGGCGCACGGCGGCGAACATCACCGGGCGCAGGTTCAGGTCCTGCTTGGCGGTCGCCAGCAGCAGCGCGAGCCAGCGCTTCAGCTTCTTGTAGCCGAGCATCATGATCGCGTGGCCGAACGACGTGATCTCGACGCGCAGGCCGAAGGCCGGCGAGTTGATGTAGCGCAGCAGCCGGTAGGCGAGCGCCGGGTCGCGGCGCAGCGCCAGCTCGAGCTTCTCGATCGGCTCCTCGGCGTCGACGCGGCGGAGCAGCTCGACGATCACCTCGAGGCTGGTCTGCGCGCCCTGGCCGGCATGCTTGGCCGAGACGTCGTCGATCGGCCAGCCGAGCACCGCGGTGGCGCCGCGCGCGAAGCTGCCCTCCAGGTCGGCGACGGTGCGCACACCCGACTGCACATGGCCAATGCGACGGGTGATGCCTTCGGGCGCCTCGCTGTTCGGCACGCGGCGGTCCTCGCCGAGGTCGATGATCGAATACTTGAAGGCGGGCAGCACCTCACGCGGCAGCTCCGCCAGCGGCCGGCCCTTGAGCATCAGCGTGCTGCCGTTGGCGTGCAGCGTGCAGATCGCGTCGGCATGCGCGCGATCGACGGCCATGAAGGCCGGGATCTCGATCATCAGGTTCGCGCTCGGCGTGCTGCGCAGCAGGTCCTGCAGCAGGCTCTCGCTGAGCACGTTGAGCGACACCTTGCCGCCGCCGGCGGGCCACACCTCGGCCACCGCCGACAGCAGCTGCGCGACGTCCAGGCGCGCGTCCGGGCGCATCGGAAACAGCGTGAGCCGCGTGGCCATCACCGCGCGTTCGCTGTCGATCATCGGCGAATAGCCCAAGGCCACCTGGCCGAGGATCGAAGGCTCGCTCATTGCGCCCCCCTCCCAACGCTTGTCGTCAGAACTGGACGTAGTCGAAGAGCGACAAGCGCTGCACCATCGAGTACGCCTTCAGCGCGGCATCGTAGCCCGTCTGACGGTTCTGGAAGTCACTCACCGCCTCCACCATATCCAGATCTTCTGCCTGGGATCGCACGGTTTTCTGCGCCAGCGACTGCGACTGCAGCCGACCCGTCATGTCCTCGAGCCGGTTCATCGCCGTGCCGGCCTCGCTGCGCACCTTCTGCAGCCGCTCCATCGAGCTGTCGATGTCGCGCACGGCGAAGGTGTTGGCCTGGCGGATCTGGGCGTCGCTGCGGTTCGGCGTCTCGAGCGCGGTGACCGCGCGGTCGAGCACGTCGAAGATGCTCTGTGCCTGCGTCGAGGGCGCGATGCCGAAGCTGTCGCCGTTCGCCGGCGCGCCGGTGACGGTGACGCTCATGCCTTCGATCTCGATCGCCTGGCCGGAGACGAACGGCACGTCGGTCTGCGCGGTGGCGACGCCGTCGCGCAGCACCGAGTAGCGGGTGCCCGATGCATCGCTCGCGAACGCGATGCTGTACGAAGCGCCGGTGAGGCTGGAAGGGTCGACGACCCGGCCGCTGTCGATCCAGGCGCCGGTGCCGCCCGAGGCACTGGTGACGAAACTGCCGTTGCCGCTCGGCGCCTTCAGCCAGGTCGCGGCACCGTCGAGTGCCAGCGGCATGCCTTCGCCGTCGGCGGCGCGGGTCTGGCCCTCGGCGCCGCGGTACTGCACCCCGCCTGCCGCGTCGACGAAGGGCGGCGTGCCCGAACCCTGGCCGCCGAACAGGTAGTTGCCGGCGCCGTCGTCGCGGTTCGCCACCGCGAGCAGTTGGTCGCGGATGCCGCGCAGCTTGTCGGCCAGCGCCCGCCGCTCGGCGTCGGAGTAGGTCGCGTTGCCGGCGGCCAGCAGCGTCTCGCGCGCGCCTTGCAGCAGGCTGCCGGCGTCACCGAGCGCGGACTCGGCGAGCGTCATCTTGGTCAGGCTCGCGTCGACCGCGCGCTGGCTGGCCGCGGTGCGCTCGATGTTCGCGAGCGCGCGCTCGGCGCGGGCCGCCGCCGAAGGATCGTCGCTGCCCTTGTTGACGCGCTTGAGCGACGAGATGCGCTCCTGCGCGTCGCTCAGGTCGCGCGAGCGGGCGGTCAGCGAGTCGACGGAGGCGTCGTAGGCATTCGCGGTGCTGATGCGCATCGGGGAGTTCTCGCGGTTCGGAAGTCTTCAGCCGTCAGCGGCCGGTCGCCTGCAGCATCGTGTCGAAGATCGCCTGCGCGACCTGCAGCACGCGCGCCGCGGCCGAATAGGCCTGCTGGTACTGGATCAGGCGCGCCGCCTCCTCGTCGAGGTTGACGCCGGTGGCGTCGGCGCGCGAGGTCTCGGTGGCGTTGGCGACGCTGCGGCTGATGCCCGCGGCGGCGGTCGTCGACTGCACGCGCACGCCGATGTCGGCGATCGCGCTGGCGTAGGCGTTGGTGATCGTTTCGCCGCCGAGCACGCTGCCGCCGGCCAGCACGCGCCGGCCGACCAGGGCCTCGTCGCGCAACGCGACCATCGCCAGCGCATTGCCGTTGTTGGCCGCCGGATAGGCGGTGCGCTCGATGCCGATCGTGTCGCCCGCGGACGGCACGCCCGCGAGGGAAAGCTCGAAGCCGTTGAGCGAGATCGGCTGCCCCGCCGTCCACGTGCCGCTGCCGGTGCCGACGACCGCGTTCGAGGCGTCGCGCAGGGTCCAGTCGTAGGCGCCGGTGCCCGAGGTGAAGCTCAGCTCGGCGCGCAGGCTGTTGTCGTGCGAGGCGTCGGTGACGGCGAGCGAGGCGACGCTCGCGGTCCCGGCGTTGGCGGCGCCGAGCGTCGCGGTCACCGGCGAGGCGGCAGCGATGCCGCGCGGGTCGCTCAGCGCGCTGGCGATCGTGCCGAGCGCGGCCGCCACGGGGCGCAGCAGGAAGCGGTCGCCCGCACCGGGGGCGGGCGTTCCGATGTCGATGCGCAGACCGTCGACCACGTCGCCCGAGGTGATCGTCGTCACCATGCCGTCCGACAGGCGCGTCAGCTGGTAGCTGCCCGGCGTGCCGGCCGGGTCGGCGACGAGCTCGTAGTCGCTCGCCTGCAGCAGGCTGGCGTCGTCGACGCTCAGCGTCGGCACGGCGGCGACGAAGTTGCCCGAGGCATCGCGCGCATTGGCCGACGAGGCCAGCGCCTGCGGTGCGGCGTAGGAGAACAGCGGCGCCCCGCTGCCCGCCGGCTGGCGCAGGTCGAGGCCGAGCGACTGCTGCTCGTTGACGCGGCTGGCCACCGCCGTGGCCATCTGGCCGAGCAGGTTGCGCGCGTCGACCAGGTCGTCGCCCTGGAACTTCAGCAGCCCGGCGATCGAGCCGCCGGTGAAGCTGCCGTCGGTCAGCACCCGGGTGCTGCTGCCCTCGATGACACCGATGTGCACCTGCGAGGGGTCGTACTGGTCGGGCACCGTCACCAGGGTGCTCACCTGCGTGCCGAGCACCAGGCGTTGGCCCCCGGCGGTGAAGACGTTCATCGAGCCGTCGTCGGCGGCCACGGTCGTCACCGAGACGAGATCGGCGATCTGGCGCACCAGCGCGTCGCGCTGGTCGAGCAGGTCGTTCGGCTCGTGGCCGGTGCCCTTGGCCTTGGCGATCTGGTCGTTCACCGCGGCCACCTGCTTGGCCAGGCCGTTGACCGTCGTCACCGCGTTGCCCAAGTCCTGCGCAACCCCGGCCTGCAGGCTGGTCAGCTGCTCGTTGGCCGAGCGGAAGCGCGAGGCCAGCTCGTCGACCCGGGCCAGCGCCACCTGGCGCGCCGAGAGGTCGGCCGGGTTGGTGCCGACGTCGACGAAGGCGTTCAGCAACTGGCCGGCGGCGTAGCCGATGCCGCGCTCGCCGGTCGGGAAGACGTCCTCGAGCATGTCGAGCTGCTGCTGGCGCGCCTCGTCGCTGGCGGCCACCGAGCGCGTGCCGAGCGCCTCGCGGGTCAGGAAGGCGTCCTGCGAGCGCGTGACCGTCGTCACCTGCACGCCGCGGCCGAAGAAGCCGGCGCCGGTGAACTGGCCGCCCGCGGTCGCGAACTCCACCTGTTGGCGCGAATAGCCCGGCGTGCTGGCGTTCGAGATGTTCTGCCCGATCGTGCGCAGCGCGGCTTCGTTGGCCGACAGCGCGCGCACGCCGAGGTTCAGCAGCGAGGTGCCCATGGCGGTCGTTCAGTCAAGGTCCACGGCGCGTTCAGCCGCCGGCACGCTGCAGTTGCAGCGTGGTGTTGATGACGCGCGTCAGCTTGGCCGCGTACTCGGGGTCGGTCGCGTAGCCGGCGCGCTGCAGGCCCTGCGCGAAGCCCTGGGCGTTCTGGCTGCCCGCCAGCGCCTGCTGGTAGGCCTGCTGGTAGCGCGGGCTCTGGCGGATCAGGCGCGCGTAGTCGCGGAACGAGTCCTCGTAGCTGTCGTAGGCGCGGAACTTGGCGGTCTGCTTGCGCGCCACGCCGTCGACGTACTCGGTCGTGACGACCTCGGCCACCGCGCCCTTCCAGCTGGCGTCGGCCTTGATGCCGAACAGGTTGTGCGCGCTCGAGCCGTCGGCGTTGCGGATCTCGCGCCGACCCCAGCCCGACTCGTGCGCGGCCTGGCCGAGCATGAACCCGGCCGGGATGCCCGAATCGGCGGCCACCGCCTGCGCCGCGCGTTCGTGCTGCGCGACGAAGCCGGCCTGGGTGGTCGGCAGGCGCGCCGACTGGACGGAGCGGAGCGCCGACTCGGCGGTCTCGCCGGCTGCGCTCGCCGCGCGCCCCGCCGGCGTGCCCGCGCTGCCGAGCTGCCGCTCGAGCTGGCGCGCGATCACGTCGGCCAGGCCGCCGGGCTGGCCGGTCATGCGCGTCGCGAACTGGGTGTCGAGCATCTCGGTGCCGAGCTGCGAGCCGGCGTTGTCGAGCATGCCGCCGCCGAGCGAGGCGGTCGCCTGGCGCATGCTCTTCATCAGCTCCTGCATGAACAGGGCTTCGAACTGGCGCGCGACCTCGCGCGTGGCGCCCTTCGGGTCTCGCCCCGCCTGGCTGCGCAGCGCGTCGATCGAGCGCGTGTCGGCGGCCAGGCCCTGCGAGGGGGAGGCGCCGGCCCCGAGGCTGCTGGCGGCCGTCATCGCGCGCGGCCCATCAGATCACCTCGATCTCGGCGTTCAGCGCGCCGGCCGCCTTCATCGCCTGCAGGATCGCGAGCAGGTCCTGCGGCGTCGCGCCGAGCGTGTTGAGCGCCTTGACGACGTCGGCCAGCTGGGCGCCTGCCGGCATGCTGACGAGCGAGCCGCCCTGCTGCGCGATCTGGATGTCGGCCTTCTCGCCGACCACCGTCTGGCCGTCGGAGAACGGCGCCGGCTGGCTCACCACCGGCTGCGAGTTGATCGTCACCGCCAGGCTGCCGTGGGCCACCGCGCAGGCGGAGAGCGTGACCGACTGGTTCATCACCACCGAGCCGGTGCGCGCGTTGACGACCACCCGCGCCGCGGGGGCGGCGAGCGCGATGTCGAGGTTCTCGACGTCGGCCAGGAAGTCGACCCGGGCCTGCGGCTCGGCCGGCAGGCGCACGCGCACCACGCGGGCGTCGAGCGCCTGGGCGGTCCCCTCGCCCATCTTCCCGTTGATCGCGCGCACGACCTCGCGTGCGGTGTGGTAGTCGGCGCTGTTGAGGTCGAGCTGCAGGTGCGCGCCGTCTGCCAGCGGCGTCGGCACCGAGCGTTCGACCGTGGCGCCGGCCGGGATGCGCCCGGCGCTCAGGTGGTTGATCTGCACCTTCGAGCCGCCGGCCGAGGCGCCGGCGCCGCCGACGATCAGGTTGCCCTGCGCCAGCGCGTAGATCTCGCCGTCGGCGCCTTTCAGCGGCGTCGCGATCAGCGTGCCGCCGCGCAGGCTCTTGGCGTTGCCGAGCGACGAGACGGAAACGTCGAGCGGCTGGCCGGGCTGGGCGAAGGGCGGCAGCTGGGTCGTCACCATCACGGCGGCGACGTTCTTCACCTGCATGTTGGTACCGGGCGGGATCGTCACGCCCATCTGCTGCAGGAGCGCGTTCAGGCTCTGCGTGGTGAACGGCGTCTGGGTGGTCTGGTCGCCGGTGCCGTCGAGGCCGACGACCAGGCCGTAGCCGACCAGCGGGTTGCTGCGCACGCCCTGCACCGAGGCCAGGTCCTTGAGCCGCGCGGCATGGCCGGTGAGCGGCCACCACAGGGCGGCACTGGCGATCGCGTAGGCCGCGACGATGACGGCGCGCATCAGGGAGTCGGGGCTGGGTCTCATGGGCAGGCGTGAAGTCCTGCCGCCGATTCTCGGCAGCCTCAGAACGGGAGAACGTTCAAAAAGAAGCGGGCCAGCCAGCCTATTCCCTGCGCCTCGGCCGCCTGGCCGCGGCCGCGGTGATCGATGCGCACGTTGGCGATCTGGGCCGAAGGCACGGTGTTGCCGGCGCGGATGCTGCGCGGGTCGACCTGGCCCGAGAAGCGCAGCACGTCGACGTTCTGGTTCACGCCGATCTGCTTCTCGCCGGCGATGATCAGATGGCCGTTGGGCAGCACGTCGACCACGGTGGCGGTGATGACGCCCGAGAAGTCGTTGTTGCTTTCGGTGCTGCCCTTGCCGGCGAAGGTGTTGCCCGAGCTGCCGGCGGCGCTGGCGCGCCCGAGCGCGAAGGAATTCGCCTTGATCAGCGGCAGCGCGGTGATGCCGGCCGTGACCTCGCCGTTCTTGTCGACGGTGCTGCTCGACGACTGGCTGGCGCTGACCTTCTCGACGATCTGCACCGTGAGCGTGTCGCCGACCAGGCGCGCGCGGTGGTCCTCGAAGAGCGGGCGGTAGCGCGCCGGCTGGAAGATGGCGCCGTTGGCGGCCGGCGGCGGCGGGGCCGCGACCGGCGCGGCGGCCTGCGGTGTCAGCGGCTGCGGCGGGACCGGGACGACGTCGACCTTGGGCGCGAGGGTCTCGCAGCCGGCGAGCGCGGCCAGCAGGAGGGCCACGGTGGCGGCGCGGTGCGGGGCAGCGGCGGGCAGGGAGTGGCGGCCGCGGGCGGCGGGGTCGGGTCGGGTGTTCACCGGGGGATCGTCGCGCCGGGCGCCGCCGGGCGATCGCCGGATCAGCGGGGTGGGCGGCCGGCATTTCGCCCCCGCGCGGCGCTTCAGGCGTCGGCGCACCACCGGCGCCGGGGAAGCCCGGCGGCGGGGAAGCCACGGCCTCCGGCGCGGCGCCGTTGACCCCGTCCGGTGCGCCTGCAATGCTGCCCACCCCGGCGCAGACCGGGGACAGGCCCGCGCCTGGGGCGCGCCACCCGAGAGGAGACCGACATGTCCACCGAACCGCCGCGCCCGCCCTTTCCACCGTTCGACGCGGAGTCGGCGGCGAAGAAGGTCCGCATGGCCGAAGACGCCTGGAACACGCGCGAGCCGCAGCGCGTCGCCCTGGCCTACACGCCGGACAGCGCCTGGCGCAACCGGGCGGAGTTCCTGGTCGGCCGCGAGGCGATCGAGCAGTTCCTGCAGCGCAAGTGGGCGCGCGAGCTCGACTACCGGCTGATCAAGGAGCTCTGGGCCTGGCAGGGCCACCGGATCGCGGTGCGCTTCGCCTACGAATGGCGCGACGACTCGGGCCACTGGTTCCGTTCCTACGGCAACGAGAACTGGGAGTTCGACGGCCAGGGCTTCATGCAGCGCCGGATCGCGAGCATCAACGACGTGCCGATCGCCGAGGCCGATCGCAAGTACCACTGGCCGCTCGGGCGGCGGCCGGACGACCACCCGGGGCTGTCGGCGCTCGGGCTGTAAAGGTCGGCGGCACTGGCGCTGGGGCGTGTCGGAGACGGCGGGGCGGTACCGGCGTGCGGCTGCCTCGGGCGCTTGCCGCACTTGAGGCTGCTGGATCGGGGCGCTTGCGGCATCGGGGCGCGCTGCGGGCACCGGGGTGGCCGCGGTGAGGTGGCGCTTGAGCGGGCGTGAGACTTGGGACGCGGGCTGCGAGGCTTCTCGGCGGGCGAACGGATGCGCGGGGCCTTCGGCCGTGTGCGCCTGACAATCGCGGGCTTGCGCATCGACCCTGCCCCCTCATCGCCCGCCGTCCCGCCCCTCTCCCCTGCGCTGCGCCTGGCGCGCTGGGCGACGCGGGTGCTGTTCTTGTGCCTCGGCTTCGTCATGGGCGCCTGGGGCGTGCACGTGCCGAGCGCGAAGCTGCACTACGGGTTGAGCGAGGGCGGGCTGGCGGTCGCGCTGCTGTCGGTGGCGGGCGGGGCGGTGTTGTGCCTGCTCGTCGCGGGGCGGCTGGTCGAGCGCTGGGGCGCGCGGGCGGCGGCGGTGGCGGGCGGCGTGGTCATGTGCGCGACGCTGGCCGGCGTGCTGTGGCCGGCGTCGGTCGTGCTGCTGCTGGCGCTGCTGCTCGCCTTCGGCGCGTCCTCGGCGCTCTTCGACGTGGCGATCAACACCGAGGGCGCCGAGCTCGAGGCGCGCAGCGGGCGCAAGGTGATGAGCGGCTTCCACGGCATGTTCAGCCTCGGCGGCATGTCGGGGGCGGCCGTGGGGGCGCTGCTGCTGAAGCTGCAGGTGGCGCCCGCGCTGCAGCTGGCGGCGGTCTGCGTGGCGACGGCAGCGGCCTTGCTCGCCGCGGCGCGGCACATGCTGCCGGTGGCGGCGCATCGCGGCGGCGGCGCCGAAGGGGAGCGAGCGCCACAGGGCGCTGAGGCAGCGGCGGCCGCCGGCGTCGCGCCTGCCGCCGCCCTGCCTGCCGGCGCAGCCCGCCGCACGCTGAACCTGCTCGGCGGGCTCGCGGTCGTCGGCATGCTGGCCGAGGGTTCGATGTACGACTGGAGCGTGCTGTACCTGAAGCAGGCGCTCGGCGCGCCGCAGTCGCTCGCCGCGCTGGGCTACGCCAGCTTCTCGGCGGCGATGGCCGCGGCGCGCTTCGGCGGCGACTGGTTGCGTGAGCGGGTGCCGGCCGGCCGGCTGATGCGCGCCAGCGCGCTCGGCGCGGCGGCCTCGATGGCGCTGGCGCTGGCGGCCGCCGAGCCCTGGGTGGCGATCGTCGGCTACGCCGGCGTCGGCATCGGGCTGGCGAACGTGGTACCGATGCTCTACCTCGCCTCGGCCCGGGTGCCGGGCGTGGCGCCGGCGCGGGGCCTGGCGCATGTCTCGGCGCTCGGCTACCTCGGCTTCGTCGCCGGGCCGCCGGTGGTGGGCGGGATCGCCGAGGTGGCGTCGCTGAGCTGGGGCATGGCGGTGGTGGTGGCGGCGGGGCTGGTGCTGGCGGCCGGAGCCCGCGGGCGCTGAGTCGAGACAGGCCACCGCGCCGCGGCGTCTTCATGTGCCGCCCGGCGGGGCGTGCCGGCGGCCCGGAGGGCATGCGCGATCCGGACCACCTCGGGGGCGCTCACGGTCAGATCGGCCCTATAACCCAGCCGCGGCAGCTCGGCCGCCTGCCGGGCCCCGTACGGCACCGACCACAGACAGGGAGAAACCACCATGCGCCGCACCCGCGCCGCGATGCCCGCCGGCATCGCCTCGGCCGTCCTCGCCGCCACGGCCGCCCAGGCCGCGCCGGACTTCGCGCCCAAGGGCGCCACCGCGAAGCTGACGGTCGAGTACCGCTTCGAGGCCCAGGGCCGCAAGCAGGACAAGATCGACCTCCACGAATGGAAGCTGCTGCGCAGCGTCGAGCTGGTGGCCGAGCTGGAAGCCGCCCCACCGCAGCCGATGCCGACGATGCACGCCCTGGAAGCCGCGCAGACGGCGAAGCTCGGCCGCCAGCAGGCACAGGCGCAGAAGGCGGCCGGCCAGATGGCGCCGATGATGGCCAGCGCCGAGGCCATCATGGCCAAGTGCGGCGACGACGAGGCCTGTCTGCAGCGCGAGGCGATGGCGATGGGCACCGCCCTCGCCGGCACGCCGCAACTCGAGGACGCGAAGCGCGCCGGCAAGGACACGGCGGCGGTGATGCAGCCCGACGCCAACCGCTACCAGTTCTGGACGGGTCGCACGCAGCAGGGCCGCTACACGGTGGACGAGACCTGGCACGTGCGGCACGGCGATCCGATCTGCATGCGCCTGCCCGGCGCGCGCTGCACCCACGACCTGGCGCGCAAGGGCAGCGGCGAGCTCGCCACCAGCAAGGCGAGCGGCATGGCCGAAGTCGACCTGCAGGGCGGCACGCTGATGCTGACGCTGCCGATTCCGCTCGCGCCGCTGGACGTCACCGAGACGCAGACCACCGACGAGCCCGAAGGCACCCACGAGACGCCGACGCCGCGCGGCCCGCAGCCGGCGAAGCTGGTCTACCGCATGGCCGCTGACGGCAGCCCGACGCAGGCGTCGCTGAAGGTCGCGCTCAAGGGCGGCTGGCGTTCGCAGGCGGGCGAGCAGGTGGTCGAGATGGGTGCCGGGCCATGGCACGGGGCGCCGGGGACGGGCGGGCAGCTCAGGGTGCGCTGGCGCTTCGACGCGCGGTGAGCACGCCCTTTCAATCCCTTACAAGTACCTGCTCACTTGTCAGGATGGCGCCGGGTGGCCGCCATAGTCTCCGCGCCGGTCTGGCCACTGGCCGACCGCAACCTCAACAACGGAGACATTCATGAAGAAGCTCTTTGCATGCGCCACGCTGGCGGCCGCGCTCGGCACCGCCGGCCTGCCGGCCTTCGCCGCCGACGGCACCGCCGCCGAGGCCCGCGCGATGCTCGACAAGGCCGTCGCGGCCGTGAAGGCGGACAAGGCCAAGGCCCTGGAGCAGTTCACCAAGGGCGAAGGCGGCTTCAAGGACCGTGACCTGTACCCCTTCTGCGGCGGGCCGGACGGCAACTTCACCGCCCACCCCACGCTCGCCGGCAAGAGCATGAAGGAGCTGAAGGACAAGAGCGGCGAGCCGCTCGGCGCCAAGCTCTACAGCACCGCCAAGGAAGGCGCGGTCGGCGAGGTCAGCTACCTGTGGCCGAAGCCGGGCGGCACCGATCCGGTGAAGAAGGTCAGCCTCGTGACCAAGGTCGGCGACCAGGTCTGCGCTGTCGGCTACTACCAATAACGCTGTCGCGCGACGCGGCACAAGGCCGCATCGCCTTGATTGAAGCCGGGGCTGCCCCGGCTTTTTTCATGCCTCAAGCGGCGCGCCACCCCAGCCGCGCCGAGATCTCCCCCGCCGCCGCCCGCACGGCCGTCGCCATCGGCGAGCCCCAGTCGGCCGGGAACCGGTCCTGGTGCCCGAGCGAGGTGATCACGATCACCGGCGCGCCCTCGTGGTTGCGCGCCGCGGCGCTGAAGGCGTTGACACCGGGCAGCGGGAAACCCGCCGCGCGCGCGACGCCGTGGCGGCCGACCTCGTCGCCGATCTCCGCCAGCCGCTTCGAGAGCTCGGCCGCTGAGGGGACGGTGCCGTCGGCGTGGGCGGCGCTGCCGCCCGAGCGGGCGAGCGCCTCGGCGACGCGCTCCGGCGCCAGCGTCGCGGCGAAAGCCTTGCCGGTCGCGGTGTCGAGGATCGACATCACCGTGCCGGCGCGCATGTCGACATGCAGCGCCTGGCGCGCCTCGAGCATGCGGATGATCGTCGGCCCGAAATTGCCCCAGACGGCCAGCGCCACCGCATGGCCGGTCGCGGCGGCCAGGCGCTCGCCGACGTCGCTCGCCACCCGCACCGGGTCGAGCTGCTGCAGGCAGGTCAAACCCAGTTGCAGCGCCGCGGGGCCGAGCGCATAACGACCATTGCCCGGGTCCTGCTCGACGAGGCGCAGCTTGGCGTAGCTCACGAGATAGGGATGGGCCCGCGACGGCGGCAGGCCGGCCGCGGCGGCCAGGTCCTTCAGTGACATCGGCCCGGCGCTCTCCCCGAGCGCGAGCAACAGGCGGCCGCCGACCTCCACCGACTGCACGGCGCGCTGGCCCTTCTCTTCCCTCTCCTCGGCGTCTTCTTCCGGCTGTCGCATCGGCGGTTCGCGGGTGGCTGTGGATGTCCGTACTTTGCCCGATGCGAATTCGTTTGCAAACCGCAAATCGATCGCCTAGACTTCGTCTCTCTGCAAATCCATTTGTTAACTGCAAATCAGGAGACCCTCGCTCATGGCCACCGATAGGAAGTTCGCCTCGCAAGCCGACCTCGAAGAGAAGACGGTCAGCTTCACCCGCCTGTCCGAGCACGCCTGGGCCTACACCGCCGAGGGCGACCCGAACACCGGCGTGATCGTCGGCGACGACGCCTGCATGGTCATCGACACCCAGGCCACGCCGGTGATGGCGCAGGACGTGATCCGCCGCGTGCGCGAGGTGACCGACAAGCCGATCAAGTACGTGGTGCTGTCGCACTACCACGCGGTGCGCGTGCTCGGCGCCTCGGCCTTCGTGAAGGAAGGCGCCGAGCAGATCATCGCCAGCCGCGACACCTACGACCTGATCGTCGAGCGCGGCGAGCAGGACAAGGCGAGCGAGATCGGCCGCTTCCCGCGCCTGTTCCGCGCCGTCGAGTCGGTGCCGGCCGGCCTTACCTGGCCGACGATGACCTTCGAGGGCCAGATGAGCGTCTGGCTCGGCAAGCTCGAGGTCAAGCTCGCGCAGATCGGCCGCGGCCACACCAAGGGCGACACGATCGCCTACCTCGAAGGCGAGAAGGTCTGCTTCTCAGGCGACCTGGTCGAGTACCAGAGCACGATCTACGCGGGCGACTGCTACTACCGCGACTGGCCCGCCACGCTCGACCGCCTGGCCGCCTTCGGCTTCGAGAAGCTGGTGCCGGGCCGCGGCGCGGCGCTCGAGTCGGCCGAGGACACGCGCCGGGCGATCGCCTCGACGCGCGGCTTCATCAACGACGTCTACACGATGGTCGACAACGGCGTGGCCGCCGGCAAGACGCTCAAGCAGATCTACCGCGAGACGCTCGACGCGCTGCGCCCGAAGTACGGCCACTGGGTGATCTTCGACCACTGCATGCCCTTCGACGTCTCGCGCGCCTACGACGAGGCCACCGGCCACGTGCACCCGCGCATCTGGACGGCCGAGCGCGACATCGAGATGTGGAAGGCCCTCGAAGGCTGACGCGCCCGGACGCCCCAGCCGCCGCGCCCCCCCCGGCGCCGCGGCGAAGAAGACCCCGAACAGGAGACGACATGGCCACTCCGGCATCCGCCCTCGACTACGCGTCGGACGGGCAGGCGATCCAGTCCTTCCAGTACCCGTACCGGCGCTCGCCCGACGCCGACCGCGCGGCCGACGACCCGGCGCGCCACCCGGTCGTCGTCGTCGGCGCCGGGCCGGTCGGCCTGAGCCTGGCGATCGACCTCGCGCAGCGCTTCGCCCCCAGCGGCCGGCGCGTGCTGCTGCTCGACAACGACCACAAGCTCTCGACCGGCTCGCGGGCGATCTGCTTCGCCAAGCGAACGCTCGAGATCTGGGACCGGCTCGGCGTCGGCGACGCGATGTGCGGGCGCGGCGTCGAATGGAACGTCGGCAAGGTCTTCTTCGGCGAGCGCCAGCTCTACGCCTTCGACCTGCTGCCCGAGGCCGGGCACGAGCGCCCGGCCTTCATCAACCTGCAGCAGTACTACGCCGAGGCCTACCTCGCGGTGCGCGCGGCCGAGCTGCCCAACCTCGAGATCCGCTGGCAGCACAACGTCGTCGGCCTCGAGCAGGACGCGGACGGCGTGCGGCTGGAGGTCGAGACGCCTGAAGGCCGCCACCGCATCGTCGCCGACCACGTGGCCGCCTGTGACGGCTCGCGCTCGCCGCTGCGCGCGCTGCTCGGCCAGGAGAGCAAGGGCCGCGTGTTCCGCGACCGTTTCCTGATCGCCGACGTGCGCATGAAGGTCGACTTCCCGGCCGAGCGCTGGTTCTGGTTCGACCCGCCGTTCCACCGCGGCCAGAGCGTGCAGGATGGAAAGAGCACGCCGTCCAGCGTGCTCTTGCACATGCAGCCCGACGGCGTCTGGCGCATCGACTTCCAGCTCGGCTGGGACGCCGACCCCGACGAGGAGAAGAAGCCCGAGAACATCCGGCCGCGCGTCGACGCGATGATGAAGCAGGCCCTCGGCCGCGAGGTGCCCTACGAGCTCGAGTGGGCGAGCGTCTACACCTTCGCCTGCCTGCGCATGGACGCGTTCCGCTACGGCCGCGTGTTGTTCGCCGGCGACTCGGCACACGGCGTCTCGCCCTTCGGCGCCCGCGGCGCCAACTCCGGCGTGCAGGACGCCGAGAACCTGGCCTGGAAGCTCGCCGCGGTGGTCGAAGGCCATGCCGCCGACGCGTTGCTCGACACCTATGCGACCGAGCGCGAGTACGCCGCCGACGAGAACATCCTCAACTCGACGCGCGCCACCGACTTCATCACGCCCAAGAGCGAGGTGAGCCGGCTCTTCCGCGACGCGGTGCTGCAGCTGTCGACCACCCATGCCTTCGCCCGCACGATCGTCAACAGCGGCCGCCTGTCGGTGCCAGCGACGCTGCACGGCTCGTCGCTGAACACGCCCGACGTCGACGGCGACTTCACCGGCCGCATGGTGCCCGGCGCGCCGGCCGTCGATGCGCCGGTGCTGGGGCCCGACCACCGCCGCGGCTGGCTGCTGCGCCAGCTCGGCAGCGGCTTCACGCTGCTCGTCGCCGCCGGGCCGACCAGCGCCGCCCTGGTCGAGGCGCTGCGCGGCCTGCCGAAGCCGGGCGTCGACTTCGAGGTGCGCGTCGTCGGCCCGAGCGGCAGCGGCGCCGACCTGTTCGACGTCGACAGCCTGATCGCCCAGCGCTACGACCTGCGTCCCGGCGGCGCGGTGCTGCTGCGGCCCGACCAGCACGTGGCCGCGCGCTGGCGCCAGCCCGACGTCGAGGGCGTGCAGCGGGCGATCGCCCGCGCGCTCGGCCGCGCCTGAACCGCGCCGCCACCCGCACCAGGACACGACCGCCAGCAAGGAGACAACACGATGACCACGCTCGTCACCACGCCGCACCTGAGCGCGCCCGACGACTTCTACGAGGCGCTGATCGAGACCCACCAGGGCCTGAGCGTCGAGCAGAGCCATGCGCTGAACGCACGCCTGGTGCTGCTGCTGGCCAACCACATCGGCTCGCTCGACGTGCTGCGCCAGGCGCTGCGCGCCGCGCGCGACAGCGGGCCGCAGGGCTGAGCCCGCCTCTCGCCGCACCGACCCGAACGACCGGCCCGAAGACCGGCACCGCCTGCACACGCATTCCCACCGGAGACAACCCCACATGAACCCCCGCCTTCCCCGCCGCCGCCTGCTGGCCCTCGCCCCCGCCGCCGCGGCCTCGCTGCTGGCCGCCAGCCTATGGGCCCCGGCCGGCGCCCTCGCCGACGACAGCAAGCCGATCGAATGGGTCGTCGGCTATGCGGCCGGCGGCGGCTCCGACGCGGTGGCCCGCGTGGTCGCCGAGCAGATGCAGAAGACGCTCGGCCGCACGATCGTCGTCAACAACAAGCCGGGCGCGGCGACCAACATCGCCGCCGACTACGTCGCCAAGTCGCGCGACGTCGGCAACGTGATGCTCACCGCCGATTTCGCCACGCTGGCCGCCAACCCCTCGCTCTTCGCCAAGCTGCCCTACGACCCCGACAAGGACTTCGCCCCGGTCGGCATGCTGGCGCGCTTCCCGATGCTGCTGATCGTGCCGGCGAACCACCCGGCGAAGAACCTGAAGGAGTTCCTCGCCTGGGCCAAGGCGCAGAACGGCCCGGTGCCCTATGCCTCGGCCGGTGCCGGCAGCCCGCACCAGCTCGCCACCGAGCTGATGCGCGAGCGCACCGGCCTCAGCCTGCAGCACGTGGCCTACCGCGGCGCGGCGCCGGCGGTGCAGGACCTGATGGGCGGCCAGGTGCCGTTCGGCATGATCGACACCGCCAGCGTCCAGCAGCAGGTGGCGGCCGGCAAGCTGCGCGCGCTGGCGGTGGCAAGCCCCGCGCGCATCGCGACCATGCCCGAAGTGCCGACCTTCGCCGAGCAGGGCGTGACCGGCGTCGAGGCCTACGCCTGGCAGGGGCTGGTGGTGCCGGCAGGCAGCACGCCCGAGTTCGTCGCCAAGCTGAGTCAGGCGCTGCAGGCGGCGCTGGCCTCCACCCCGGTGAAGGCGCGCTTCCAGACGCTGGGCCTCGAGGCCCTCCCCGGCACGCCCGAGCAAATGGCCGCCTACGTCAAGACCGAACGCGCGCGCTGGGGCAAGGTGATCAACGACAACCGCATCTCGCTCGACTGAGGACCCACCACGATGAGCACGACGACCGCCCCGCGAGCCGAGGCTCGCAGCGACACCCGCAGCGAACCGCGCCAGGCGTCGAGCGACGCCCTGCGCTATCAGCACGGCTTCGGCAACCAGTTCGTCACCGAGGCGGTGCCGGGTGCGCTGCCCGTGGGGCGCAACAGCCCGCAGAAGGTTGCGCACGGCCTCTATGCCGAGCTGGTCTCGGGCAGCGCCTTCACCGCGCCGCGCCACGCCAACCAGCGCAGCTGGCTCTACCGGCGCCAGCCCTCGGTGGTGTCCGGCGGCTACGAGCCGTATGCGCAGCCCTTCCTCAAGACCGGCAGCCAGGACGGCGTGGCCGCCCCGCCCGACCCGATGCGCTGGCACCCGGTGCCGGTGCCCGAGGCGCCGACCGACTTCGTCGACGGCCTGCGCACGGTCGTCGTCAACGGCGACGCCGAGGCGCAGAGCGGCATGGCCGCGCACCTCTACCTGGCCAACCGCTCGATGACCGACCGCGCCTTCGTGAACGCCGACGGCGAGATGCTGCTGGTGCCGCAGCAGGGCCGCCTGGTGATCACCACCGAATGCGGCGTGCTCGAGGTGGCGCCCGGCGAGATCGCGCTGCTGCCGCGCGGCATGGCCTTCAGGGTGGCGGTCGACGGCCCCTCGCGCGGCTACGTCTGCGAGAACTACGGTGCCGCCTTCCGCCTGCCCGAGCTGGGCCCGATCGGCAGCAACGGCCTGGCCAATGCGCGCGACTTCCAGGCGCCGGTGGCGGCCTACGAAGAGGCGCCGGCCGGCGGCGTCGAGATCGTCAAGAAGTACGGCGGCGCGCTGTGGCGCGCGCGCATGTCGGGCACGCCGTTCAACGTCGTCGCCTGGCACGGCAACCTGGCGCCGCTGAAGTACGACACCGCGCACTTCATGACGATCGGCTCGATCAGCTTCGACCACCCGGACCCGTCGATCTTCACCGTGCTCACCTCGCCGAGCGACACGCCCGGCACCGCGAACGTCGACTTCGTGATCTTCCCGCCGCGCTGGATGGTGGCGGAGGACACCTTCCGCCCGCCCTGGTACCACCGCAACGTGATGAGCGAGTTCATGGGCCTGGTGCAGGGCCAGTACGACGCCAAGCCCGAGGGCTTCAAGCCCGGCGGCATGAGCCTGCACAACTGCATGGTGCCGCACGGCCCGGACGAGGAGGCCTTCGACAAGGCCTCGAACGCCCCGCTGGCGCCGCACAAGCTCGACGACACGCTGGCCTTCATGTTCGAGAGCCGCTGGCGCTTCCAGCCGACCGAATTCGCGCTGCGCGCGAGCGGCGCCCTCGACCGCGACTACGCCGCCTGCTGGAGCGGGCTGCCCGACCGCTTCACCTCCTGAACGCCGCCTGAAGGAGAACGAGATGAGCAGCACACTCGACGCCACCCACGACCCGGCGCTGAAGAGCTGGGTGCCTTCGGCCAACGCGGCCGACACCGACTTCCCGGTGCAGAACCTGCCCTACGGCCGCTTCCGCCCGCGCGGGGCGGCCGACGGCGCCTGGCGGATGGGCGTCGCGATCGGCGACCAGGTGCTCGACCTGCAGCAGGCGGCCGGCGCGACGCGCTGGCCGGCCGACCTGGTCGACGCGCTCGAGGCTCTGGGCGCCGGCGACCTGAACCGCTTCATGGGGCTCGGGCCTGCCGTGTGGCGCGGCATGCGCGCGGCGCTCTCGGCCGCACTGGCCGAAGGCTCGCCGGCGCAGGAGGCGCTGGCGCGCTGCCTCGTGCCGCAGGCCGAGGCGGAGATGGGCCTGCCCTGCCGGATCGGCGACTACACCGACTTCTACGTCGGCATCCACCACGCGACGACGGTCGGCAAGCTGTTCCGCCCCGACAACCCGCTGCTGCCGAACTACAAGTGGGTGCCGATCGGCTACCACGGCCGCGCGTCGTCGATCGGCGTCAGCGGCCAGCGCCTGCGCCGCCCGCTCGGCCAGCTGCGCGCGGGCGAAGACGCGCCGCGCCTGGCGCCGACGCAGCGGCTCGACTACGAGCTCGAGCTCGGCCTGTTCGTCGGCACCGGCAACGTCCAGGGCGAGCCCGTGCCCATCGACGAGGCCGAGGCGCACCTGTTCGGCATCGCGCTGTTCAACGACTGGTCGTCGCGCGACGTGCAGGCCTGGGAGTACCAGCCGCTCGGCCCCTTCCAGTCGAAGAACTTCGCCAGCACGCTCGGCCCCTGGATCGTCACGATGGAGGCACTGGCACCGTTCCGCGCGCCCTTCACGCGGCCGGCGGGCGACCCGCAGCCGCTGCCTTACCTCGACAGCCCGGCCCTGCGCGAGCGCGGCGGGCTCGACGTGACGCTCGAGGTCTGGCTGCAGACGGCGAAGATGCGCGAGGCCGGCGAGCCCGCGGTGCGCCTGTCGCAGGGCAACGTGCGCGAGGCCGCCTACTGGACGCCGGGCCAGCTGGTCGCCCACCACACGATCGGCGGCTGCAACCTGCAGCCGGGCGACCTGCTCGGCTCGGGCACGCTCTCGGGTCCGTTGCGCGAGCAGGCCGGCTCGATGCTCGAGCTGAGCCTCGGCGGCAAGGAGCCGTTCACGCTGCCCAACGGCGAGACGCGCAGCTTCCTGGCCGACGGCGACACCGTCAGCTTCCGCGGCCGCTGCGAGCGCGCCGGGGCACGCCGCATCGGCTTCGGCGTGTGCGTGGGGACCGTGGAGGCGGCGAAGGCGGGCTGACGCCTGTCGGCGCGCAGCGGATCCTCGCGGGTCAGCCGCGCACCCTCGGCCAAGAGCGGGGCGCTCGGAGCCGCAGGCCTCAGGGCGTCGGCACCACCGCCCGCAGTGCCCGCAGCAGCCGGTCCACGTCGCGCGCGTCATGGAACAGGTGCGTCGAGATGCGCAGCGGGTGCGAACTGGTCGTCGCGCCGACGGTCGTCGCATCGGCGGCGAGGTACGGGTTGCTGCGCAGGCTGTGCGGGCAGTTGGTATTGCGCACCACGACCTTCTGCACCTCGCGCATCGCGGTGACCGCGTTGCCCGAGGTGGTCGTCTGCGCGGCCGCCTGCGCCACCGTCAGGTCGGCGTTGAAGTCGAAGCCGGGCGAGAACGGATTGAACGAGGTGAGCCCGACCCGCGCGTAGTGCGGGGTGCTCGCGCTGTAGGGTGCGCCCAGGCAGCGCGGCCCCCAGCCCGCCACCAACCGCGCCCGCAGGTACTGCGCCAGCGCGATCAGGTAGCCCTCGATGCGCCGGCGGCCCCACTTGTCCCACAGCGTGCAGCATTCCTGCAGCGCCTTCAGCGCCGGGTACGACGGGTTGCCGATCGACATCAGCGCGGCGGCGACGTTCTGCGAAGGATCGCGCGCACCCCCCGGCAGCACCGAGCCGGGCAGTCCGGTGTAGGCCGATGACACGGTCGGGAAGAAGGCGGCCAGCGGCCGGGTGTTCGCATAGCCCGACAGCTCGATCGTCACGCCGTCGAGCGTTTGGTTGCTGAGCCCGTTGTAGACGCTGACCGTGCGCGTGTACGGGCTCGGCGAGTTGCCGTTGCGCACGTACATGATGCCGGTCTGCCCCGGGCCGCATTGCCACTTGTGGCCCGAGCCGGCGTAGAAGTCGACGCCCATGCGGTGGAAGTCGAGATCGATCATGCCGACGGTGTGCGCGCCGTCGACGATCGAGATCAGCCCTTCCGAGGCGGCCCAGAGGCACAGCTGCCGCTCGTTGAGCCGCGTGTCGGTGAGATAGGGCGGCGACGAGAAGACGATCGCCTTGGTCGCCGCAGTGCGTGCGCCCATGAAGCGCGACAACACCGCGCCGTCGCTCATCGCATCGTTGGTCGGGAGGTTGATGCGCCGCAGGACGAGCCCGTCGCGGTCGCGCGCGATGTTCATCGGGCCGTTGCCGCCCGGGTGCTCCATGTTCGTCGTGATGATCTCGCTGCCGGGCGGCAGGTCGAGGCCGGCCATGATCTTGCTCATGCCGTCGGTCGTGTTGAACGACATCACGATCTCGTTCGGGTCGGCGCCGAAGCCGGCGGCGATCGTGTTGCGCAAGGTCTGCGTGGTGAAGCCGGCCGTCGGGTCGCGGGCGATCTCGGTGTTGTTGTGATCGAGGTGCCGCAGCACGACGCGCGGCGTCGAGCCGGTGGTGCCGATGTTCATGTACAGCGGCGGGTCGTCGAGCACGAAGGCGCGCGCGTAGCCCCGGCCGCCACCGTGGGCCGCGGCGACACCGGGCAGGCCCAGGCCGGCGGCACCGACGGCGGCCGCCGACAGGCCGGAGAGCTTGAAGAACTCGCGCCGACCCTCGTGCACCTGCTCGTGGGCGGCTTCCAGCGCGTCGTGGGCACGACGTTCGTCTCGGGAAAGGATCTCGGACATGGGGAACCTCCTTGTCGATCGGGGTTCACTTGACCGCGGCGACGACCGCGATCTCGATGAGCACGTCGCGCGGCAGCCGCGCCACCTCGACGGTGGCGCGCGCCGGCGGCGCGTTCTTGAACGACTCGCCATAGATGCGGTTCATCGCCGCGAAGTCGTTCAGGTTCTTCATGTAGACCGTGGACATCACGACGTCGTCGAAGCCCAGGCCGCGCGACTTCAGCTTGGCCTCGATGTACGACAGGACGAGACGCGTCTGCTCGTCGATCGTCGTGCCCTCGACCGCGTTGCCCGCCTTGTTGAGCGGGATCACGCCGGAGAGGAACAGCAGGTTTCCTGCCTGCACCATCTGCGAGTACGGGCCGATCGCCGGATAGATGGCGTCGGTGCTGTGGATCTGCTTGCCGGCAGACATGTGGCGGTGCATCGAACCGCAGCCGGCGGTCGCGAGCGCCGTGGCCACGATGGCCATCGTGCGAAGGGCGTTCATCGGTTGTCTCCTCTTGTGGCGAGGCCGGCCGGCGGCGGGCGTCGCTGTCGTCGTCGAGCCGTCGCGCCGAGTGCAGGGCGGCGGCGCGGCGTGCAAGCGCGTCACGGACGGCGCGACACGGGAGGCCCTCGGCAGCAGGTGCCGGCGATCCGGCGCGGCCCGGACTCGTCAAGCGGCATGCGCGTTCCTCCGAAGACTGGCGCGCAGGCAGCGACCTCGGGCGCCCTGCGCAAGCCAAGTTCTGCCGGGTGCCTGTGCCCTGGCACATGCCTTGGCGTTGCGATCACCCCGGGGGATGCGTTGTCCTCCCGATGGAGGAGGCTGTCAACTCAGGGCTGTCCCCCGTGGGCAGGGCGGCCCTCGCTCGCGGCCGCCGTTCGGACACGGCCCCGATCCGGCCGGGCTGATGGCGGCGGCGCGCCCGGCCTGAGCGCCGAGAGACGACGCCTGCGTGCCGCCGGCGCCGGCGGCACGCAGGCGCGTTGCGTGGACAATGGCAGCGGACTCGCCCCCGGCGCCGCGGCGCGGGGGTCTTCCTCGCGGGCTGCCGGCCGCGCAGGGCCAGGGCCGCCTCGCTTGAACCACACGCGCATCTCCCCCTCCGTCTCCGAGCGCATCCGCCTCGTGCGCGTGCTGTGCATCCTGGGCGTCGTCTACGTCCACACCCCGCCCTACGTCCACGGCGTGCCGGGCACGCTGGCCGGGGTCGATGGCCTGATCTGGCTGATCCGCGAGACGATCGGCCGCACCAGCGTGCCGCTGCTCAGCGTCATCTCGGGCTACCTCGCGATCAGGCTCGCCGAGTCGCGCGGCTGGCTGCGACAGATGGGGCGCAAGGTCGACACGCTGGTCGTGCCGCTGCTGCTGTGGAACCTGATCGCCCTGGCGAAGGACTTCGCCCTCTCCTCCGGGCGTGCGTTCCCGTCACTCGGGCAGCTGCCGCAGGAGCTGCTGGGCATCGCCGGCTTTCCGCACCTGACCCCGCTCTACTTTCTGCGCGATGTGTTCGTCTGCTACGCGCTGCTGCCGCTGTTCGTGGCGCTGCTGCGGAGGGCCTGCTGGCCCACGCTGGCGCTGCTGCTGGTCAACGCGTTGATGGATTTCGACCGCATGCTGTTCACGAACAGCCACATCCCGGTCTTCTTCGCTGCCGGGCTCGCGATCGGCATCGGCGCCTTCCGCGTGCAGCCCCTGCTGGCGCGGGAGAGGCTTCTCGGCGTGCTCGCGCTGGGGCTGCTCGCCCTCTGCGTCACCACGCCGTTCTACGCGGCGGACGGCTGGGCCAGCGTGTTCGGCGACAGGTCCCGCTCCGCCATGCTGCTGGTCGAGCGCTTCTGCGGCGTCGTGCTGTTCTGGCTGCTCGCGACCTGGGCCGCCGGGCGCCGCCAGCTCGCCGAGCGGGTCATGGTCTTCGAGCCGATGATCTTCTTCGTCTTCTGCGCCCACCCGTTCATCGTCGGCCTCGGCTGGATGGTGATCCACGCGCTCGGCGGCCGGTTCGGCGACCTGGCGCACCTGAGCTTCTTCGTGCTGGCGCCGCTGATCTGCCTCTTCCCCAGCCTGCTGGCCGTGCTCCTGCTCTCCAGCGTCGCGCCGCGCCTGCTGCGCCTGCTGCTCGGCGGCCGCTCGCCGACCGAGGCCGAGCTGCGCCGGCTGCGGCAACCCTGGCGGCTGGAGCCGCGCAAGCGCTCGTCGAGCGTCGCCTGAGGCACGTGGCCGGCATGCCGGCCCGATCAGCCGGCGTAGACGAAGGCCACGCGCCGCTCCCGCGGCATGATGAGGATGTACCCGGACCGGGCTCGCGCGTACCAGTTGCCGGGCTCGGACACCGCGCGGTCGATGGCTTCGCCCTCTCCTTCGAACCAGTACCGGTCTCGGTCGTCGCCGCGCCGCATCGGTGTCTGCTTCCACCGGTCCTGCTGACGCAGGACGCCGAGATCTCCCTCGGAGATGGCGTCAGCAACGCCGTTCGGAAGCGCGTACAGCACAACCCCGGTCTCGTTGCCGCCGGGCCCGAAGCCCCATGCTTCCGATGCTTCGTAGAGCACCACGTTGACACCGAGCTCCGGCGGCAGGCGTTGGAGAAGGAACTGCCTCTCCAGCACCTTGAACCCGAACCACAGCAGGAGCGGCATCAACAGCAGCAACCACGCCCTGCCTGACCAGTCGCCTCCAAGCAAGCGTTGCGGCAGCGTGGCAGAAGCGCGCAACGTTTCGAGCATCGCCAGCAGATGGCCGAGTGCGATGGGTGCGTGCCCGACCTTGCCTCGCCTTCCTCCGGTCCGCGGACATACCCATGCGGGCAGGCCGACGAGGACAGCGCCGAGCACCCAGATGGGCCAGGTTTCGGTTGAGAGCGGCAGCGACGGCAGGACGAGAAGCAGCGACAGGAGAATGAGGCCCACCGGCCAACCGATCAGCCCTGCGACCGCGGCGGCGAAGTTCAGCCTCAGCAGCAGCCCTTTGAGCGTCTTCAAGGCTGCACGGAGGCCGCTATCAGAGCTGCCCCAACCGCGCCAGCATCTGGTCCGAGGTCGAGATGGCCTTCGAATTCAGTTCGTAGGCGCGCTGGGTCTGGATCATCGAGACCAGCTCCTCGACGACGTTGACGTTCGAGGTCTCGACGAAGCCCTGCTCGACCGCGCCGAGGCCGTTGCTGTCGGGGGCGCCGACGTTCGGCGCGCCGGAGGCGGCCGTCTCGGCGAAGAGGTTCTGCCCCTTGGGTTCGAGGCCGGCCGGGTTGATGAAGCTCGCGATCTGGATCTGGCCGACCGACTGCGCCAGCGCCTGGCCGGGCAGCTTCACGCTGACCGTGCCGTCGGTGCCGATCGTCACGCTCTGCGCGTCGGCCGGGATCGTGATGCCCGGCTGGACCGGGTAGCCGTTGTTCGTCACCAGCTGGCCCTGCGAGTCGAGCTGGAACGCGCCGTCGCGGGTGTAGCCGGTGGTGCCGTCGGGCATCGAGATCTGGAAGAAGCCGTTGCCGCGCACCGCGAGATCGAAGGTGTTCGTGCTCTGCTGCAGATTGCCCTGGCTGAAGCTGCGCGTCGTCGCGACCGGGCGCACGCCGAGGCCGACCTGCAACCCGGTGGGCAGCGTCGTCTGGTCGGTGCTGTTGGCGCCGGCCTGGCGCAGGTTCTGGTGGATCAGGTCCTCGAAGACGACGTTCTCTCGCTTGTAGCCGTTGGTGGCCACGTTGGCGAGGTTGTGCGAGATGTTGTCCAGCTTCAGCTGCTGGGCTTCCATGCCGGTCTTCGAGATCCAGAGCGATCGCATCATGGCGAGGGTTCCTTGCGTCTAGCGGTATGCCGGTGGAAGGGCTCAGGTGGCGCTGAGCAGCTGCGCGGCTGCGCGTTCGTCCGTCTCGGCGGTCTGCAGCAGCTTCATCTGCACCTCGAACTGGCGCGCCGCCGAGATCATGCCGATCATGGTCTGCACCGCGCTCACGTTGCTGCCTTCGAGCGCGCCGTCCTGCACGCGCGCGGTGGCGTCGGCCGGCAGCTCGGCGCCGTCGGCGGCGCGGAAGAGCCCGTCGGTGCCGCGCTCCAGGCGCGCCTCGGGCGTCACCAGCTTCAGGCGTCCGACCGGCGTGCCGACGCCGTTGGCGCCCATCGCGCTCACGGTGCCGTCGCTGCCGATCGCCACCCGCGTGTCGGGCGGCAGCTCGATCGGGCCGCCGTCGCCGAGCACGGCCAGGCCGCCGGCGGTCACCAGGCGGCCCTCGGCCGTCACCTCGAGCGCGCCGGCGCGGGTGTAGGCCTCGGTGCCGTCGAGCGACTGCACCGCGAGCCAGGCGTTGCCCTGCATCGCGACGTCCAGCGGGCGGCCGGTGACCTGGATCGGGCCGGCCGAGTCGTCGTGCGTCGGCGTCGATTCGAGCGCGTAGACGCGGGTGCTCGCGCCGCTGCCGTTGACCGGCACCGAGCGGAAGGCCTGCAGCTCGGCGCGGAAGCCGACCGTCGAGACGTTGGCGAGGTTGTTCGCCAGCGTGTCCTGGCGCTGCATCGTCGCCTTCGCGCCGGACATCGACAGATAGATCATGCGGTCCATCGACGCCTTCCTCCCCGGTGTGTCCGATCAGCCTGCCGCCGCGCCCCTGCCCGCGCGCTCAGCGCAGGTTGACCAGGGTCTGCATCACCGTGTCCTGCGTCTTGATCGTCTGGGCGTTGGCCTGGTAGACGCGCTGGGCGGTGATCATGTTGACCAGCTCGCCGGTCAGGTCGATGTTGCTTTCCTCCAGCGCGCCGGCCTGCAGCACGCCGAGGTTGCCGCCGCCGGGCGTGCCGACCGTCGGGTCGCCCGACTGGTAGGTGCGCGCCCAGTTGTTGTTGCCCAGCGGGGCCAGGCCCTGCGGGTTGCGGAAGGTGGCGATCTCGATCTGGCCGGCCGGCTTGCTCTGGCCGTTCGAGTAGCGGGCGGTGATGACGCCGTTGTTCTCGATCGTGATGCCCGAGAGCTGGCCCGGCGCATAGCCGTCCTGCTGCTGGTCGGTGACGCTGAAGATCGCGCCGTACTGCGTCGCGCCGGTCAGGTTGAGCTGCACGCCGGGGATCGCCATCGTCGCCGAGCCGGCCGGGCTGGTGGTGATCGGGATGTCGATCGTGATCGGGCCGGCCGGCGAGGTCGGGGTGCCGCCGTTGCTCGGGAACTGCAGCGTCGTCACCGGCGCGGGGTCGCCGCCGGCGGTGGTCGCGAGCGGCACGCCGTTGGCGGTGGCGTAGACGTTCCAGGTGTCGGTGCTCGTCTTCTGGAAGTAGTAGGTCAGCGCCACGTCCTGGCCCTTGGCGTCGTAGACCGACATCGAGGTGGCGTTGTTGTAGGTCGAGGGGTCGGACAGCACGATGTTCGGCGCGGTCGCCGGCAGCGTGACGTCGGCCCGCGAGTCGAGGTTGAACTCGACCTTGATCTCGCTCGTCGGCTGCGGGTTGATGCCGGCGGTGGGCAGCTGCAGCGGCACCGCCAGGCCCGGCTGGATCACGCCGGTGCCGTCGGCCGGGTAGCCGACCAGCTTCATCTGCTGGTTGTTGACGATGTAGCCGTTGCGGTCGACCTTGAACTGGCCGTTGCGGGTGTACATCACCGGGTTCATGCCGTCGCTCACCTGGAAGAAGCCAGAGCCGTTGATCGCCAGGTCCATCGGGTTGTCGGTGGTCGTGATGTTGCCCTGCGTGAACTGCTGGGACACCGCGCCGAGGTTGACCCCGATGCCGATCGCGTTGGCGCCGGCGCCGTTCATCGCCGCCGCGTACATGTCCGCGAACTCGGCCCGCGACGACTTGGCGCCGAAGGTGTTGGCGTTGGCGACGTTGTTGCCGATCACCTCGAGGTTGCGCGAGGCGGCGTTCAGTCCGGAAAGGGCTTGCTGGAAGCTCATCGTGGGTCCTGCTGGTGGAGTTCGGGGACGGGAACGGGAATGGGGATGGGGGCTGCGGGCGCGCGCGCCGCTCAGTTGATCGAGCGCACGTCGGCGTAGTCGACGGTGCCCGAGCGCGCGAGCTCGAGCGTGAGGCCGCCGTCGCGGGTCGCGACCGAGGTGACCTTGTCGGCCATCAGGGTGGTGGCGGTGACGGCGACGGCACCGGTGGTGGCCTTGACGCGGAAGCTCAGGCCCGAGCTCTCGGTGGCGCCGGAGCCTTCCCACTCGAAGCCGTGCATGCCGCTCGACTGCGCGCCCAGGCTGATCGACTTCAGCACCTGGCCGCTGGCGCTCAGCACCTCGACGGTGACGTTGTCGGCGGGCCCGGCAAGCTCGAACACGCCCTGCGCGGTGCCGCCGTCGAAGCTGAGCTCGTCGCCGGGCACGACGACGTCGCGGCCGACGAGCGAGGCGCCCTGCAGCGTCTGCATCTGCAGGAACTGCGACGACAGCGACTGCACCGACGTGTTCAGCTTCTCGATGCCGGTGACGGTGTTGATCTGCGCCATCTGGCTCGTCACCTGGGCGTTGTCCATCGGCGCCAGCGGGTCCTGGTTCTGCACCTGGGCGACGAGCAGCTTGAGGAAGCGGTCGGCCGCCTCGTTGTCGTTCTTGGTCGTCGGGTTGGTCGCGTTGCCGCCGAGCAGCGCGTTGTAGTCGACGCTCGAGGGGACGGAGGATGTGGTGCTCATCGTCGGCTACCGGTTCAGCCCTGGCCCATCTGCAGCGTCTTCTGCAGCAGGGTCTTGGCGGTGTTCATGACTTCGATGTTGTTCTGGTACGAACGCGAGGCGGAGATCATGTTGACCATCTCCTCGACCGCGTTGACGTTGCTGTAGGTCACGTAGCCGTCGATGTCGGCCTGCGGATGGTTCGGGTCGTGCACGCGGCGGCCGGGCGTCTGGTCCTCGGTGACGTTGCTGACGACGACGCCCGCCGCCGTCTCCTGGCCGGGCAGCGTGGGCATGCCGTTGACGAGGCCTCCGTTCGCCGCGGCGTTCATCAGCTGGGTCTGGAAGACGACCTGGCGCGCCTTGTAGGCCTGGCCGTCGGGGCCGGCGACGCTGTCGGCGTTGGCCAGGTTGCTCGCAACGACGTTCAGGCGCTGGCTCTGCGCGCTCACCGCGCTGCCGGAGACGTCGAAGATGCGGAACATGCTCATCTCGGCTCCTTCGTCACGGCCGGCGCCCGCTCATGGCCGGTGCTCATTGGTTGTACGGCTTCAGCGCATCGAGCATCGTGCGCACGTTGCCGTTGATGAAGCGCAGCGTCGACTCGTAGCGCACCGCGTTGTCGGCGAAGCTGGCACGCTCGCGGTCCATGTCGACCGTGTTGCGGTCGAGGTTGGTCTGCGCGGCGGTGGCGTACGCGAGCGTGCCGCCGGCACTGCCCGCGGCGCCGCCGCCCAGCGTCATATGGCCGCGCTGCGTCTGCGCCGGTGCCGAGGCACCCGTTGCCCCGCCGGTCGCCTGGCGCAGCGCCTGCGCGAAGTCCATGTCGCGGGCCACGTAGCCCGGGGTGTCGGCATTGGCGATGTTGCTCGCGATCAGCCGCTGACGCTCCGCGCGCAGCACCAGGGCCTGCCCGTTGAAGTCCATCGCGTCGGTGAGTCGGTCCAGCATCGCGGCCTCGCTTGGCCTGGTGGTCGAAGTGGGGCCGATTGTCGACAGCCCCCTGGCGCGGCATCAGCCGGATTAGCGGGCAGAAGGTCGCGCATTTCGAGCCCTGCGCCGCCGCCCGGCTGCCTAGAGTCGGCGGTGTGGACGGATCACGACTTCATACGCTCGCGCGCCGCGGACGCGTGCGCATCGGGCTCGCGCGGCTGCGCCTGGCGCTGCTCGCGGCCCTGGTGCTGCTGGTGTGCCTCGGGGCCGCGCGCATCGGCCACGCCGCGGTGCCTGCATCGACGGCGGCAGCCGCTTCGGCCGCCCCCTCGACCGCTGCGCCCCCCGCCGCATCGGGTGCCGTGGCCGGCGACGCGGACGACAGCGACGACGAGGCGCCGCTGGCCTTCGGCGACGCCGGGCACGACGTCTCGGCGCTGGCCGAGCGCGCCGGCCGCTTCGTGCAGCGCAACGCGAAGGACGCCTCGCTGCCGGGCCTGACGCGCGTCGACGTCGAGGTCGGCCGGCTCGACCCGCGCCTGCGCCTAGCGCCCTGCCCACTCGTGCGCCCCTATCTGCCGAAGGGCACCCGGCTCTGGGGCCGCAGCCACATCGGCCTGCGCTGCGAGGGCGGCCGCGTCGCCTGGAACGTCTTCCTGCCGGTCACGGTGCGCTTCTACGCGCGGGCGCTCGTCGCCGGCGGCGCGCTGCCGGCCGGCACGACGCTCGAGGCCAGCCAGCTCGCCTGGGCCGAGGTCGACCTCGCCGCCGAGCGTGGCAACGTCTACACGCAGCCGCAGATGCTGGTCGGGCGCCGCCTGACGCGCCCGCTGGCCACCGGCCAGGCGCTGCGCAGCACCCAGCTGCAGCCGCGACAGTGGTTCGCCGCCGGCGACACCGTGCGCATCACCGCCCAGGGCGGCGGCTTCGCGGTGCGCGCCACCGGCGAGGCGCTCTCGCCCGGCATCGAGGGGCGCGCCGCCCGCGTGCGCACCGAGAGCGGCCGCATCCTCTCGGGGCTGCCGGTGGCCGAGCGAGAGCTGTCGCTGAGCCTGTGAGCGCACCAGTGAGCGCCCGCCGACCCCCTGTCCCAGGGACTTTCCACGCGGTCTTCTACAAAGGGCTAAAGTTGCCGGCGGCCCTCGCCGATACCTGAAGCATGTTGAACGGGACGGGTACCGCCCCCCGCCTGGAGCCCCTATGAAGATCGGAAACCCTGAAGCCCTCGCGTCGGTCAACGGCGTCGGCAACGGCCGCACCGCCGCCACGGGGACGCCTGCGGCCCCCCAGAAGGCCGACGGCGCCAAGCCGGCGGACGCCAGCGCCCAGGTCGCGCTGTCGCCGACCGCGTCGGAGCTGCTCGGCAGCGGCGCCGCGGCCGACATCGACATGGAGAAGGTCGAGCGCATCTCGAAGGCGATCGAGGACGGCACGTTCAAGGTCAACCCCGAGGTGATCGCCGACAAGCTGATCGCCAACGCGCAGGAACTGCTCGGCAAGGTCACCAAGTAAGTCACACCGTGAAGCCCACCGAGCACCACGAAGGGCCGGCCCAGCCGGCCAGTGAACTCGAACCCCCGGTGCTGGCCATCGAGGCCGGCCTGGCGGCGCTGAGCGCTGCCCTGCGCAGCGGCGACAGCGTCGCGATCGAGCAGCAGGCCGCCGGCCTGCATCACGCGCTGGCCGAGGCGATCGACCGCTTCTCGTCGGCTGCGCGCGAAGGCCAGGTGCCGCCGGCGCTGCGCCGCCGCCTGGCAAGCGCCGGCGGCCAGGTCGCCGCCCAGCGCGAGGCCCTGGCACGCGCCACCGCCTCCCTCGACCGCGCGATCGACGCCCTGCTGCCGCGCGAGCGCAGCGGCGTCTACGGCCGCCCTGGTGCGATGGAGCGCGGCGGCCTCGGCGGGTCGCTGCTCGCCTGAACGTCCACCCGTCGTCCTTCCCCGCCTGACGGCCGCCTCGCGCGGCCGTTGTCGCGTCTGCGGCCTGCCTGTCTGCCTGCCCGCCTGATGCCCGACGACAGGCACAGCCCGTTGACGCAGCGCCGGCGGCCCGCCTCAGCGGGGCTGCAGCAGGCGCCGCTTCTTCTGCGTCTGGTCGATGAACTGCTGCAGGCTGCGCGCCGCCGGCCCGTTGAGGCCGATCCACTCGCAGCCCAGGCGGGCGCCGCGGCTTTGCGGGTTGATCGCCGTCACGTGCCGCAGCAGCAGGCCCGAGGTGACGGTGGTTGAGCTGTCGAGCTCGACGCGCACGTGGTTGACGCGCACGCCCAGGTCGAGCGGCGGCACGTCGTCGGGCACGAACAGCGCGCAGCCGCTCGCACTCACGTCGAGCACGCGCAGCGCGAGCTGCATCTCGGGGATCATCGGATGCGGCAGGAAGGCCGTCGGCTCGCTGCGCTCGATCGGCCGGACGCGGAACGCGCCCCGCCGCTGGAAGCGGTAGAGCACGCGCGGCAGCATCGCGTTCAGCGCGGTGGCCGCGCCGCGCACCAGCACCGCGCCCTGCAGGTCGAACTGGAGCCTGATGCTGTCGAGGAAACCGACGGCGGAGATCTCCTGCGCATCGAGCAGGCGTGCGAGGTCGGTGTCGCCGGCATCGGTGTCGGCGTCGAAGGAGATCACCTCGCGCGCGGTGTCCACCCCGCGCAGGGTCGTCGTCAGGTGGGCGCCGTCCGCGGTATGCAGGTGCAGCAGCACCCGTTCGTCCTGCAGCCGGCGCAGCAGGTCGCGCACCTCGATCGGTGCCCGGACGCGGAACTCGTCGGCGTCGGCGTCGGCGGCCGCATCCGCGCGGCCTCCCTGCGGTAGCGGCGGCGTGATGGCGGTCATGGCGGAAAGGGACGTTCCGGGCTCGGCGGCGGGCGGCCAGGGCCGGTCAGTGCAGGGTCGTCGGGCGGCCGGCGAGGATCTGGTCGAGCTCCTCGAGCCAGGGCTCGGCGAGCTGCCGGATCTCGGCGTCGTTGACCAGGATGCGCTGCATGATGCGCGACTTCAGCTGCGCCTCTTCCGCGACCAGCGGGCGGCGGCCGGCGGCGTGCTTCAGCTGGGCGATCAGCACGGCGCAGGCGCCTTCCAGCTTGACGACCTCGTCCCAGTTGCCGCCGCGGGCAGCGTCCAGCATGTCCTGGCTGGCGCGTTCGATGGCCTCGTAGTAGGTCAGCAGCTCGGTGCTCATGTCGGGCTCCGTTAAGCGGTTCGATGCGGTGCGGGCGCGCTCAGCGCGGCGCCGCGGCGGGTTGCGCGGCGATCTGCGCCCCGATGCCGGTCCACGCCTGGCGCACCGGCTCGATCAGGCGCTGGCATTCGGCCAGCGCGGCGTCGTCGTTGCGCAGGTGCGCATTGGCCAGGCGCCGCACGAGGTAGGCGTAGAGCTCGTTCAGGTCGGCCGCCAGCTTGCCGCCGCTGCGCAGGTCCAGGCCCGCCTTCAGGCCCTCTTCGATGATGCGCATCGCGTGGTCGATGGCCCGGCCCTTGGCCTCCATGTCGCGCTGGCCGAGGGCGCCGCGCGCCCGCGAGACCGCGTCGACGAAGCCGTCGAACAGCAGGCCGACGAGCTGGTGCGGCGTCGCGCCGGTGACCCCCGTCTCGACGCCGATCTGGCGGTAGGTGGCCGCGAAACCGGCGGCTGCGGCGGGACGTCCGAAGGGCGATGCGAGGGCTGCGTACATGTCCGGAAGGCGTGTCGGGGAGTGCCTTGTTTATCGTCGCCCGACCTTCGAACTTGAGGCGCTGCGGGGCCTGGCGACCCCTCGCGCGCGGGTCAGCTGCTCTTGTTGAGCAGCGTGATCTGCTGGTTCATGTAGGTCGACAGGCTGTTCAGCTGGGCCATGCGGGTGTCCAGCGCGCTGTACTGGGCGCGCAGGCGCTTCTCGACCTGGGTCACGCGCTCTTCCATCTTCTCCTGCTGCTTGCCGTTCAGGTCGATGCGGCGCTGCAGGCCCTCGCTGCGGGTCGCCAGCGCGCCGTCGAAGCTCAGGAAGCTGTCGGCCAGGCGGCGCAGCTGGGTCATCACGCCGTCCTTGCTGTCGTCCGTGGCGTCGGCGTGGGAGAAGAGCTTCTTCAGCTCGTCCGGGTTGGCCAGCGCGTTGTCGAGCTTGGTGGACTGCATCTTGATCGTGCCGTCGGCCTGGATGTCGAAGCCGACGTCGGAGAGGCGGCCGAACATCGACGAGGCGGCGCTGTCGATCGACAGCATCGAGCGCATCTGGTTGCGGATCGCCACCGCCGAGCTGTCGCCCTGCAGGGCGCCTGCGGTCTTCGTCGCGTCGTCGTACTTGGTCTGCGCGGTGAGGTAGCTCGCGAGTTGGTTGTAGGCGGTGACGAAGGTGTCGATCGACTTCTTGATCCCCTCCTTGTCGGTCGCGACCTTGACCTCGACCGGCGCGGTCGTGACGCTGCCGAGCGTCAGGGTCATGCCGTCCATGACCTCCTTCAGCGTGTTGCTCGACGAGCGCACGGCCAGGCCGTTGATCGTGGCCACCGCGTCCGCCGCGCCCTGCGACAGCTGGGCCGTCGCGCCGGCGGGGCCGGAATAGCTGAGCGCCGAGAGGCCGTCGTTGTCGGTGTGGCCGCCGTCGGCATCGTTGGCCGAGACGCGGAAGCCGTTCTCGGCGCCGGTCTCGCGCGAGCGCAGCACCAGGCGCGAGCCGCTGCTGTCGCTGAGGATCGATGCGACCACCGCGCCGCCGCCGGCATTGATCTTGTCGCGCGCCGTCTCGAGTGTGTCGGTGGCCGTCAGGGTCACCTCGAAGCTGCCGGACGAGGCCGCGCTGAAGCTGCCGCCGTTCCAGCTGCCCTTCTCGAAGCTCAGCGTGCCGGCGCCGACCAGCGCCGTCGAGCCGGTGTAGACCTTGCTCGTCGCCACCGACTGCGACGCCGCCAGGCTCGACACCTGCACCTGGTAGCTGCCGGGGAAGGTGCTGCTGCCGGTGGCGACCGTCACCGCGGCGGCGTTGCTCGAGCTGCCGGTGGTCTGCGACCAGGTGTTCGGCCGCGCCAGCGTCGCCGCCGCATCGCGCAGCGCGGACATGTAGGACTTGATCTGGCCGTAGGACGACAGCTTGGTCTGCAGCGTCTGCGACTGGGTGGCGAGCTGCGTGATCGGGGTGCGCTCGACCGAAACCAGCGCGCTGACGATGCTGTCGACGTCGAGACCGCTGCCGATGCCGGCTGAACTGATGGTGGCCATGTGCTGCTCCGCGGATGTGGCAACGTCCGGGCGTGCCGGGCCCCTCGCGGGACGCGGCTCGACCGGACGTTCGGGTTATCGGACGCTGGCGCGCCGGCTTGAGGGCCGGCGCCGCGCCGCGCTCAGCCGCGCAGCAGCGACAGCACCTGCTGCGGCAGCTGGTTGGCCTGGGCGACCATCGCCGTGCCGGCCTGCTGCAGGATCTGCGCACGGCTCATGTTCGCGGTTTCGGCCGCGAAGTCGGCGTCCATGATCCGGCTGCGGGCGGCGGTCTGGTTCTCGACCGAGACCTGCAGGCCCGAGATCACCGCGTCGAAGCGGCTCTGCGCGGCACCGAGCGTGGCGCGCTCGCTGTTGAT
>JAMHWF010000138.1:0-1533 GCA_035911095.1 Ideonella sp.
TCACAGGTCGAACTTGATGCCCTGGGCCAGCGGCAGGGCGTCGGAGTAGTTGATGGTGTTGGTCTGGCGGCGCATGTAGGCCTTCCACGCGTCCGAGCCCGATTCGCGGCCGCCGCCGGTCTCCTTCTCGCCGCCGAAGGCGCCGCCGATCTCGGCGCCGGAGGTGCCGATGTTGACGTTGGCGATGCCGCAGTCGGAGCCGGAGGCCGCGAGGAACGCCTCGGCCGCCTTGAGGTTGGTGGTGAAGATCGACGAGGACAGGCCCTGCGGCACCGCGTTCTGCATGGCGATGGCCTCGTCCAGCTCGCGGTACTTCATCACGTACAGGATCGGCGCGAAGGTCTCGTGCTGCACGATCTCGGCGTCGTTGCCCAGCCCGGTGACGATTGCCGGCAGCACGAAGTTGCCGGCGCGGTCGATGGCCTCGCCGCCGGTCTCGACCTTGCCGCCGGCGGCCTTCGCCCTGGCGATGGCGTCGAGGTAGGCGTCGACGCCGTCCTTGCTGTTGAGCGGGCCCATCAGGTTGGCCGGGTCGGTCGGGTCGCCGATCTTCTTCTCCACCTGCTTGTAGGCCGTGACCAGCTTGCCCAGCACCTCGTCGTAGATGGACTCGTGCACGATCAGGCGGCGCGTGGTGGTGCAGCGCTGGCCGGCGGTGCCGACCGCGCCGAACACGATCGCCGGGATCGCGAGCTTCAGGTCGGCGCTCGCCTCGACGATGATCGCGTTGTTGCCGCCCAGTTCCAGCAGCGAGCGGCCCATGCGGCGCGCGACGCGCTCGCCGACGCTGCGGCCGACCTTGGTCGAACCGGTGAAGCTGACCAGGGCGATGCGCCGGTCGTCGACGAACTGCTGCGCCAGCTCGCTGCCGGCGTCGTTGAACAGGAAGAAGATGTCGGGGAAGCCGCCCTTGCGCAGCGCCTCGTTGCAGATCTTCATCGAGGCGATCGCCGACAGCGGGGTCTTGGGCGAGGGCTTCCAGATCGAGATGTCGCCGCACACCGCGGCCACGAACGCGTTCCAGGCCCAGACCGCGACCGGGAAGTTGAATGCGCTGATGATCCCGACCAGGCCGATCGGGTGCCACTGCTCGTACATGCGGTGGCCAGGGCGCTCGGAGTGCATGGTCAGGCCGTAGAGCTGGCGCGAGAGGCCGACGGCGAACTCGCCGATATCGATCATCTCCTGCACCTCGCCGTCGCCCTCGGGCTTGGACTTGCCCATCTCCAGCGCGACCAGCGAGCCGAGCGCGTCCTTGTGTGCGCGCAGCGCGTCGGCGCACAGGCGGATCGCCTCGCCTCGCCGCGGCGCCGGGGTGGCGCGCCAGACCTTGAACGCGGCCTGGGCGCGCTCGACGATCAGGTCGTAGTCGGCCTGCGAGGAGGCCTGGACCCGGCCCAGCACCTCGCCCGTGGTCGGGTTGACCGGCTCGAGCACGCCGGCGTCGCCGGTCTTCGACCATTCGCCGTTGCCGAGGTAGGTGCCGGATTCGCTGCCGGAGAGCCGCAGCGCGGCGAGGACGGGGTGGGTCAT
>JAMHWF010000139.1:0-2372 GCA_035911095.1 Ideonella sp.
GGAACAGGCCGCCGATGGTCGTGCCGCGCAGGCCGCCGTCGGTCAGCGAGCCGGCGACGATCGCGAGGTAGACGAAGGCCTGCACCAGCAGCGCGGTGCCGGTGACGTGGCCGCGGCGCAGCAGGGCCAGCGAGAGGATGCTGGCGGCCAGGGCGGGCGGATAGATGAGGACGTTGGTCCCGACGGCCCCGAGCGCGGTGATGTGGATCAGGCCGGCGCCCGAGCACACCAACAGGGAGCCGAGCAAGAGCGTGTGCAGCCGACGCGCGGCGCGGGTCCGCGGCTCGTCGGGGAACGCGGGCGGGCGCACGAGCCAGCGCCAGGCGCGGGTGCGCCAGGCAGCCTTCGTGTCAGCTCGAATGGCGCACCTCCAGCCGCGGCTGTTCGCAGATCACCGCGAGCGCCTGCTCGGCGCGGGTCAGGGCGTCCTGGACCGCGGCGCAGGCCGAGTCGACGTCCGTGCCCGCGCTGGCGGCCTTCTGCAGGGCCGCGCAGGCGCGCGCGAGCCAGTGCACGCCGAGGCTGCCCGCCTCACCCTGCAAGCTGTGCGCGCCCCGCTTCAGCGCCGCGGCGTCGCGGCTCTGGAGCGCGTCGATCAGGCCGGCGCGGCGCTGCGGGAGCACGCGCAAGAACTCGCGGACCGTCGCGTCGACGAAGTCCTCGCCGAGATCCTGGGCCAGCACCCGCAGGCTGGCGCGCAGCTCGGCCAGCTCCGCGTCGGCCTGCGGCGACACCGGGCGAGGGATGGACGGCGGCGCCTCGGGCACCGCGGGCGGTGAGGAGCGGGCGAGCAGGCCCCTGCGGATCGCGGCGGCCAGGGCCGCCATGTGCACCGGCTTCGACACATAGTCGTCCATGCCGGCGGCGCGGCAGCGGGCCTCGTCGCCGGCGAGCGCCTCGGCCGTCATCGCCACGATCCACGGCTGCGGGCCAGGCATGCGCGTGCTGCGGATCTGGCGTGTCGCGGCCAGGCCGTCGAGCTTGGGCATCTGCACGTCCATGAGCACGACGTCGTAACAGAGCTTCTGGACGACCAGGACGGCCTCCAACCCGTCGTTGGCGACATCCGCGCGGTAGCCGAGGCGGTCGAGGATCCGCAAGGCGACCTTTTGGTTGATCGGGTTGTCTTCGACCAGCAAGACCCGCGCGGGCAGGCTCTCGGCCATCGCGGCCGCCTTGCTGGGGCCGGTGCGAGCGGGGCGCGCCGCGCCGAAGAGGCCTTGCAGGACCTCATGGAGCTGCGAGCGCTTGACCGGCTTGCTCACGATCCCGGCGACGTCGGTGAACGAGTTGGCGACGGCGAGCCGGTGCAACGACGCGAGGAGCACGATCGGCGGGTGCTGCTCGAGCGCCGCGAGCTCCGCCGCGCTGGTGAGCAGCCTGGCGTCGAGGAACAGCAGGTCGCAGGCATTGGTGCGCTGCCACGCCGTCGCCTCCGCGAGGGTGACGAAGCTGCGCACCGCCATGCCCCAGGGTTGCAGCTGCTGGCGTAGGCCCTCGCGCACGGCCGGGCTCGGCTCGACGATCGCGGCCACCTTCCCCTGCAGCCACGGCGCTGGCGCCGGCTCGCGCGGTGCATCCGCGGGATCGCGACCCTGGGCGATGGTGAAGCGAAACTCGCTGCCGCGGCCCGGCTCGCTCTCGACCGCGATGGTGCCGCCCAGCAGCTCGACGAGGCGCTTGCTGATCGCCAGCCCGAGCCCGGTGCCGCCGAAGCGCCGGGTGGTCGAGGCGTCGACCTGCGAGAAGGGCTGGAACAGGCGAGCCCTGGCCTCCGCGGGGATGCCGATCCCGCTGTCGCGGACGATGAAACACAGCGCGTCCGCTTGCCGGCGCACCAGCACCTGCACGTCGCCCGCCGTCGTGAACTTGACCGCGTTGCTGACCAGGTTGGCGAGCACCTGGCGCAGGCGCGTCGGGTCCGACACGCAGGTGGTCGGGCAGTCGGCGTCGATCTGATAGGCGAGGCCGAGGTGCTGCTCGGCGGCCGTGTTGGCGAACAGGTCGAGGGTCTCCTCGACGCAGGCGCGCAGCCCGAACTCCTGGATCTCGAGCTCGAGCTTGCCGGACTCGATCTTCGAGAAGTCGAGGATATCGCCGAGCACGCCGAGCAGCGTCTGGCCGCTGGTGCGGATGACCTCGGCGAACTCGCGCTGCTCCGCGCTGAGCGGCGAGTCGAGCAGGAGGCCGGTCATGCCGATGACGCCGTTCATCGGCGTGCGGATCTCGTGGCTCATCGCGGCGAGGAACTCGGACTTGGCCCGCGACGCCGCCTGCGCGGCCTCGTTGGCGGCCTCGGCGAGCCTGCGGGCCTCGGCCACCGTCGCGCTCGCGCGCGCGCGGCTGAGGACCTGCCCGAGCTGGGCGGAGAG